>NZ_KI515759.1:0-240984 GCF_000478135.1 Corynebacterium sp. KPL1818
TCTAATACCGGATAGGAGCCATCTTTAGTGTGGTGGTTGGAAAGTTTTTTCGGTGTAGGATGAGCTCGCGGCCTATCAGCTTGTTGGTGGGGTAATGGCCTACCAAGGCGGCGACGGGTAGCCGGCCTGAGAGGGTGTACGGCCACATTGGGACTGAGATACGGCCCAGACTCCTACGGGAGGCAGCAGTGGGGAATATTGCACAATGGGCGCAAGCCTGATGCAGCGACGCCGCGTGGGGGATGAAGGCCTTCGGGTTGTAAACTCCTTTCGCTAGGGACGAAGCTTTTTGTGACGGTACCTAGATAAGAAGCACCGGCTAACTACGTGCCAGCAGCCGCGGTAATACGTAGGGTGCGAGCGTTGTCCGGAATTACTGGGCGTAAAGGGCTCGTAGGTGGTTTGTCGCGTCGTCTGTGAAATTCTGGGGCTTAACTCCGGGCGTGCAGGCGATACGGGCATAACTTGAGTGCTGTAGGGGTAACTGGAATTCCTGGTGTAGCGGTGAAATGCGCAGATATCAGGAGGAACACCGATGGCGAAGGCAGGTTACTGGGCAGTTACTGACGCTGAGGAGCGAAAGCATGGGTAGCGAACAGGATTAGATACCCTGGTAGTCCATGCCGTAAACGGTGGGCGCTAGGTGTGAGGGTCTTTCTACGACTTTCGTGCCGTAGCTAACGCATTAAGCGCCCCGCCTGGGGAGTACGGCCGCAAGGCTAAAACTCAAAGGAATTGACGGGGGCCCGCACAAGCGGCGGAGCATGTGGATTAATTCGATGCAACGCGAAGAACCTTACCTGGGCTTGACATACATCAGATCGCTGCAGAGATGTAGTTTCCCTTTGTGGTTGGTGTACAGGTGGTGCATGGTTGTCGTCAGCTCGTGTCGTGAGATGTTGGGTTAAGTCCCGCAACGAGCGCAACCCTTGTCTTATGTTGCCAGCATTTGGTTGGGGACTCATGAGAGACTGCCGGGGTTAACTCGGAGGAAGGTGGGGATGACGTCAAATCATCATGCCCCTTATGTCCAGGGCTTCACACATGCTACAATGGTCGGTACAACGCGCTGCGACACTGTGAGGTGGAGCGAATCGCTGAAAGCCGGCCTTAGTTCGGATTGGGGTCTGCAACTCGACCCCATGAAGTCGGAGTCGCTAGTAATCGCAGATCAGCAATGCTGCGGTGAATACGTTCCCGGGCCTTGTACACACCGCCCGTCACGTCATGAAAGTTGGTAACACCCGAAGCCGGTGGCCTAAACGTGTTAGGGAGCCGTCGAAGGTGGGATCGGCGATTGGGACGAAGTCGTAACAAGGTACCCGTACCGGAAGGTGCGGGTGGATCACCTCCTTTCTAAGGAGCTTTTATTTTGGCTGCAGTTGCAGCCATGACCCACAGTTGTGGGTTGCCCACTGTTGTTTGATGGTGGGTTGGTGGTTGAGTAGGCGAGTGTTCTGCTGCCACCGATGTTTGGAAATTCCGGGTAGGACATACACCTTAATCAGCAGGTCTAAGTGTTGAGACAGTGCTTTGTGACATGCGTAAAAGTGTCCATGTATACGAAAATGAGTGTTGATTGTACGTTGGTGCATTGTTGGGTGTCTGGGGCATTATCCCCTTTTGTGTGTGCCTGACTGGTTGATGAGCGTCGTCTGTTGTGGTGGTGTTTGTTGCTGGTTGGGGTGTTGTGTGAGAACTGTATAGTGGACGCGAGCATCTCACATGATGCCACTTGTTTTTGTGCTTGTGGTGTCTTGTGTGTGATGTGATTTTTCTTTTTGTTTATTTTGTCAAGTTCACTTGTTGCCACTGCATACGGATTGTGTGACCTTTGTGTTGTGTGGTTTGTGTGTGGTGGTTGGTGTGTTCGTTATTTAGGGCACATGGTGGATGCCTTGGCATGCTGAGCCGATGAAGGACGTGTAAGGCTGCGTTAAGCCTCGGGGAGTTGTCAATAAAGCGTTGATCCGAGGATGTCCGAATGGGGAAACCTGGCCCTGGTTATGTGGGGTTACCCTTCAGTGAATTCATAGCTGTTGTGGGGGTTACGCGGGGAAGTGAAACATCTCAGTACCCGTAGGAGGAGAAAATAATAATGATTCTGCTAGTAGTGGCGAACGAACGTGGATGAGGCTAAACCGTGTGCATGTGATACCTGGTAGGGGTTGTGTGTGCGGTGTTGTGGGGCCTAGCTTTGTGTCATCTACCAGTGGCACGCCCTGTGCATTGTTGTTAGGTGAAGTGGTTTGGAATGATCTACCGGAGTAGGTGAGAGTCCTGTAGCTGAAGATGATGATGTGGGGGTTGTTGGGTTCCCGAGTAGCAACGGGCTCGTGGAATCTGTTGTGAATCTGCCGGGACCACCCGGTAAGCCTAAATACTCAGTGTGACCGATAGTGGATAGTACCGTGAGGGAATGGTGAAAAGTACCCCGGGAGGGGAGTGAAATAGTTCCTGAAACCATGTGCTTACAATCCGTCAGAGCACCTGTTTGTGTGTGATGGCGTGCCTTTTGAAGAATGAGCCTGCGAGTCAGCGGCATGTCGCGAGGTTAACCCGTGTGGGGTAGCCGTAGGGAAACCGAATCCTAATGGGGTGATAAGTGGCATGTCCTGGACCCGAAGCGGGGTGATCTACCCATGGCCAGTGTGAAGCAGCTGTAAGAGGTTGTGGAGGCGCGAACCCACGTAGGTTGAAAACTGCGGGGATGAGCTGTGGGTAGGGGTGAAAGGCCAATCAAACTCCGTGATAGCTGGTTCTCCCCGAAATGCATTTAGGTGCAGCGTCGCATTTAGCTTGGTGGAGGTAGAGCGACTGGTTGGTTGAGCGGGACTACAATCTTAGCAATGTCAGCCAAACTCCGAATGCCATCAATTGTGTTGTGCGGCAGTGAGACTGTGGGGGATAAGCTTCATAGTCGAGAGGGAAACAGCCCAGATCGCCGGTTAAGGCCCCTAAGGGTGTACTAAGTGGAAAAGGATGTGGGATCGCGAAGACAGCCAGGAGGTTGGCTTAGAAGCAGCCATCCTTGAAAGAGTGCGTAATAGCTCACTGGTCGAGTGGTTCTGCGCCGACAATGTAGTGGGGCTCAAGTACACCGCCGAAGCCGCGGCAAGCAACATACGTTGTTTGGGTAGGGGAGCGTCGTGCATGGGTGGAAGCGTTACCGTGAGGAGGCGTGGACTGTGTGCGAGTGAGAATGCAGGCATGAGTAACGAATTGTAAGGTGAGAATCCTTACCGCCGGATGACTAAGGGTTCCTGGGTCAAGTTCGTCTTCCCAGGGTGAGTCGGGACCTAAGGCGAGGCCGACAGGCGTAGTCGATGGATAACCAGTTGATATTCTGGTACCCGTACATGTGCGCCCATGATAAAGCACGGATACTAACCACTGCGGATACGCTACCTGTTCACTTTTTTGAGTGTTGGTGGTGTTGATGTCGTGGGGCCTGATGTGTGGTTCAAGTGATGGGGTGACGCAGTGAGGTAGCCGCGCCACTTATTGGATTGGTGGTGTAAGCGTGTAGGCCGTGTGGTAGGTAAATCCGCCGCACTTTGTGGTTGAGGCGTGATGCGTAGACCCTAAAAGGGTTGATGGTGGTGATCCTGTACTGTCGAGAAAAGCCTCTAGCGAGTGTGTGTATGGCCCGTACCCTAAACCGACACAGGTGGTCAGGTTGAAGATACTAAGGCGTTCGGGTGAACTGTGGTTAAGGAATTCGGCAAAATGCCCCCGTAACTTCGGGAGAAGGGGGGCCCTGTGACGTGAAGACCTGTGCGGTTGGAGTGTTGTGGGGTCGCAGAGAATAGAGGGAAGCGACTGTTTATCAAAAACACAGGTCCATGCGAAGACGTTAAGTTGATGTATATGGACTGACGCCTGCCCGGTGCTGGAAGGTTAAGAGGACCGGTTAGTAACCTTTGTGGTTGCGAAGCTGAGAATTTAAGCCCCAGTAAACGGCGGTGGTAACTATAACCATCCTAAGGTAGCGAAATTCCTTGTCGGGTAAGTTCCGACCTGCACGAATGGCGTAACGACTTCTCTGCTGTCTCGACCACAGGCCCGGTGAAATTGCATTACGAGTAAAGATGCTCGTTACGCGCGGCAGGACGAAAAGACCCCGGGACCTTCACTATAGCTTGGTATTGGTGTTTGGTTCGGTTTGTGTAGGATAGGTGGGAGACGTTGAGGCTATCACGCTAGTGGTGGTGGAGTCGTTGTTGAAATACCACTCTGATCGGATTGAGCATCTAACCTTGGCCCATGATCTGGGTTGGGGACAGTGCCTGGTGGGTAGTTTAACTGGGGCGGTTGCCTCCCAAAATGTAACGGAGGCGCCCAAAGGTTCCCTCAGCCTGGTTGGCAATCAGGTGGTGAGTGTAAGTGCACAAGGGAGCTTGACTGTGAGACAGACATGTCGAGCAGGGACGAAAGTCGGGACTAGTGATCCGGCACCTACTTGTGGATGTGGTGTCGCTCAACGGATAAAAGGTACCCCGGGGATAACAGGCTGATCTTCCCCAAGAGTCCATATCGACGGGATGGTTTGGCACCTCGATGTCGGCTCGTCGCATCCTGGGGCTGGAGTAGGTCCCAAGGGTTGGGCTGTTCGCCCATTAAAGCGGCACGCGAGCTGGGTTCAGAACGTCGTGAGACAGTTCGGTCTCTATCCGCCGCGCGCGTTGAAACTTGAAGAAGGCTGTCCCTAGTACGAGAGGACCGGGACGGACGTACCTCTAGTGTGCCAGTTATCCCGCCAGGGGTATCGCTGGTTGGCTACGTACGGAAGGGATAACCGCTGAAAGCATCTAAGCGGGAAGCCTGTTTTAAGATGAGGTTTCTTTTGAGGTCCCCTAAAGACTATGGGGTAGATAGGCCAGACTTGGAAGCACTGTAAGGTGTGAAGGCTACTGGTACTAATTGACCAAAACAAACACACCACAACAACCCAAACCCAGTGTTTGGATATGTTGGGTGGACTTGGTTAAAGCGAGTAAACAAACAAAAATACACATTATCGTGTGTGTCGCGTCCACTATGCAGTATCTGACACAACACCCACACACAGTGGGTAGTGTTCTGATAGGTTTGTCGGTGGTTAATAGCTACAGGGAAACGCCCGGTCCCATTCCGAACCCGGAAGCTAAGCCTGTACGCGCTGATGGTACTGCAACCGGGAGGTTGTGGGAGAGTAAGTCACCGCCGACACCAAACAACAAAACAACAAAATAGTGTTTATACGGTAGTCCCCGAAAGGCCATCACCCCGAATAATTGTGGGTGGTTGATGTTTCGGGGACTACTTGGTGTTTTACCCCCGTTGATATGTGTGGCTTGTACTCTGTCGAGCTGGGGGAATGCGTGGCGCGTGTCGTGGTTTTTACCCCCTACTGTCAGGTGTGGTGGATAGTCTGATGCCGTGTTAGACGAAAACACATTCGACACTTTTGAGGGTGTAGTACACCCCGGGTGAAGCGTCCTGGGTTTAGTTCCTACCTCAGCTAAGGAAGGATTGAACTATGCCTAGAAAGTATTCCGTCGAGTTCAAGGAGAAGGCGGTCCATCAGATCATCGAAATGGTCCGCCTGGAGTCCTGCGCACTGCAACGTGCCTACACAGAGGTCGGTGAGCTGCTAGGGGTATCTCACCCTACGTTGCGGGCTTGGTACCGTGACAGCGCTTCAGTACGTGATGACTCTGACGCTTCATGCGGCGAAACGATGGAAGAAGAGCTTGGGGCGTCTGTGCCGCGAAAACCGCGAGCTGAAACGAGCAAACGGGATTCTTAAGACTGCTTCGGCTTTTCTCGCAGCGGAACTCAACCGACCCACGACCAAATGATCTCCTACATCGACGCGTATAAAGATCAGTTTGGGGCCCGGGGCCATCTGCAGAGTCCTTAAACAAGCAGATCGTGGATTCATCACCTCACGCGGCTACCGCAAAGCCACCACACGCGTTCCCAGTGCAAGAACCTTAAGCGATAGCCTGCTCATCCCAGAAATACAGCGTGTGCATGCGCAGAACTTCTCGGTCTACGGCATCCGCAAAATGTGGCACGCCATGAACCGTGAAGGCTTTCATATCGGCCGCGACAAGACCGCACGTCTGATGAAACTCGCAGGTGTTTCCGGCCGCAGACGTGGACGAACCCCTGTGACAACGATTAGCCCGAAGGCACCGGATCATCGCCCAGACCTTGTACAGCGAGACTTCCGTGCGCAGGCGCCAGGCAGGTTGTGGGTTGCCGACATTACCTACGTTCGCACCCTGTCAGGATTCGCCTACACCGCATTTGTCGTGGATGTATTCAGCCGAAAAATTGTTGGTGTCGCTACACGATCGACAATGCGCACCGACGCGCTGCCGATGGAGGCTTTGGAGCATGCGTTAACGACTGCAGGGCGAATTCATGGAAACCAGTTAATTCACCATAGCGATCGGGGCAGCCAGTACGTGTCGTGGAAGTATTCCACCGCGCTAGCTGAGTCAGGAATCCGCCCGAGTGTGGGAACAGTCGGCGATTCTTACGACAATGCGCTAGCCGAAACAGTCAACGGTCTCTACAAGGCTGAACTGATTCATGCCCAAGGCCCGTGGACGTCGGTCGGAGAAGTCGAACTGGCCACCTTGCGGTGGGTGCATTGGTGGAACACCAAGCGGCTTCATGAAGCTTTGGACTACGCCACCCCACAGGAAGTAGAAACCGAGTACTATCTCACCCAGCCCATCAACACAGGGCCGTAAAAGAAGCGGAACTAAACCCAGGACGCTTCATGCGAAAGACACCACAGATCCACGCGCGGATTTAATGCTAGGCATTTTAGGTTCGTTTGCGGAGTTTGAGCGGGCCATTATCCGCGAACGCCAAGCAGAGGGGATTGCGCTGGCGAAAAAGGCAGGAAAGTACAAAGGCCGCAAACCCGCCCTTAGCCCACAACAGGTAGCGGAGATTAAGAGGCGCGTGCTGGCGGGGGAGCCAAAGGCAGAGCTAGCACGGGAGTTTGGGGTCACTCGCCCTACTGTGTATCGGGCGTTGAAGAACGCATAGATGCGGCGATGGGGGCGGGTGAATATACGCCCCACGGCGCTTGCCACATGGCAGGACATTTACGGTTCCAGAGTCAAGTCCCGTGTAGTGGTGTAGCCGTTTGTGCTTTCGGCTCGATATGAAGTTCGGGGTTTGGTTAGGCGGTTAGCTGGTGGTGGTCGTCACGATGTTCTTCTGGGTGGTGCATGAGGTGTTTGGTGTGTTCGAGTGCGGTCAGTGACATGTAGCGTTTTTGTTGGATCCAATCGTCGTGTTGCTCGGCTAGGACCGCACCGACAAGCCGGATGATGGATTCACGGTTTGGGAAGATGCCGACGACGTCGGTGCGCCGGCGGATCTCTCGGTTTAACCGTTCTGTGGGGTTGTTTGACCACACCTTCGTCCAGACTGGTTTCGGAGCTGCGGTAAACGCCAGCACTTCATCGAGTGATTCCTCCAAATACGCCGCGACGTGAGGGAATTTCGGCTCCAGCAGGTCGACGACTTCGCGGGCTTGTGCCCAGGTGGATGTGGCGTCAGGTTGCTGGAAGATCGTCTGGAACATCGCAGAGACCATCGGCCATTGTGTTTTCGGGACCTTTTCGTAGAGGTTCTTCGCGAAATGGGTGCGGCACCGCTGCCACGACGCATTGGGCAGCACTTCGGAAATGGCGTGCTGGATGCCTTCGTGGGCATCACTGGTGATAAGGAATACCCCGGTAAGTCCGCGGGCTTTTAAGTCCTGGAAGAAGCCTTTCCACGACGCGTTGGATTCCGCGGTGGCGACGTGCATGCCGAGCATTTCGCGGTACCCGTCGGCGTTGACTCCGGTGGCAAGCAGCACTGAACATTTGACCACCCGGCCGCCTTCACGGACTTTGATCGTGAGCGCGTCGCACGACACAAAGGCGTACCCGCCGGGGTCTAGTGGGCGATTTTTGAAGTCTGCGACCATGTCGTCAAGTTCTTCTGACATGCGTGAGACTTGCGATTTCGACATGCTGGAAATCCCAAGTGTTGCCACCAGATCATTCATCCTGCGGGTGGAAACCCCTTTGAGGTAGCACGTGGCGATCACAGTCGATAAGGCCCGTTCTGTACGCGTACGGCGCTCTAACAGCCAGTCTGGGAAGAACGCACCGTGGCGCAGTTTCGGCACCGCCACGTCGATCGTGCCGACACGGGTGTCAAGGTCGCGGTGGCGATACCCGTTGCGGTGGTTGACCCGCTCGGTGGAGACAACTCCGTATTCGGCGCCGCAGACGGTGTCAGCCTGGGCGGAGAGGATCTGGTTGATAAACCCTTGCAGCATCTGGCGCATCAAATCCGGAGATGCTTGGGCGAGCAGATCATCCAGATAGGCTGTCGGGTCGATAGAATGCGGTGCAGCGGTCATCGTCATAGGCCTTTCGGTGAGATGTGGTAGTTGAGTCGAAAGGTTAACTGGCGGTGGCCGCCCACTACTTTCCGGGGCCCACCATCAGCAAGCGTTACACCACACTAGTGGACGTAACCGGTTCCAGGCACGCCTACAGGTAGCCTTACGCACATTTCCCCTCGTGGGCGGCTTTTACAAGGGCTGGCGAAGGCACGCCCCCAGGTCTCGCTAGCGTGTGGTTTTACCTGCACTTTCTCCGCCTGGGCAACGTTCACCGAATAAAGAGAAAGGGCGCCCCCACCTTGAAGAATCGGAGCTGTCGACGCCGACGATAATCGGAGCTGGACCGGTGAGAAATGTCAAGTCAGGTTCCTTCCTAAAAGGTCATGTGGTGGGCGGACGAGGTATCAGCTTGGGCGGAGACTGCAGGATGTGGTTCCCTATCAGAGGTGGACGAGTTCGATGCCTGCAAGTGCGATGCCTGTGACGAGAATGGTTGAGGCTGCGGCCAGGATGAAGGGTCGGGCTCCGACCCGGATGAGGTTGCGGATCTTCACCCCACATCCCAGTCCAAACATTGCGGCGGACAACAAAGCCGTTTGCGCGAGGCTTCCTGCGTGGATGAGGCCCTCGGGCAGGTCCAGTGTGGAACGGAGCACGATCATGACCAGGAAGCCAATGATGAACAGTGGGACGATCGCAGGACGCTTTTCATCGGGTTTGACGTTTCCTGACCGGCGTTGGCGAATGCTCAAAATCGCGACGATCGGGGCGAGCAGCAGGACGCGGGCGAGTTTGACGATGACGGCGACAGCCAGCGCCCCGCCGCCGATTATTCCTCCGGCGGCGACAACCTGAGCGATCTCGTGGATGGAGCCACCGGCCCACATGCCGTTGAGTTCAGGCTCCATGCCCAGCAGCTGGCCGAGCAAGGGAATCGCCGGAATCATGAGTGTGCCGAAGATGACCACCAAGGCCACGGCGGTGACCACGTCCTCTTCGTCTGAGTCGGTGACCCCTTCGACTCCGGCCACAGCGGCGGCGCCGCAAATAGAGAAACCACATGCTATGAGCAGAACCTGGGCGGAACGCATCTTCATCAGCCGCCCGATCAGGATGGTTCCGAAAATGCCTCCGGCCACGATGCACACGATGACCACGAGCATGGGCGCACCGAGGGAGACAATGTCTGAGAGCACCAGTTGCAGGCCCAGGAAGACGATTCCCAATCGGAGCAGCTTCTTGGAAGCCAGCGTCAGTCCCGGTGCCGTGGACTCGGGTAGGCGAACCACGTTGGTCAGGGCGATGCCGAGCACGATCGCGACGATCAGTGGGCTGACACCGGGAAGGAAGACGTTAACGGTCATCGCGATTGCCACAGCGACCGCACACAAAAGCAACCCGGGGGAATATTTTTTCAGTGCGTAGGAGCCGCGGCGGGCTGTTATGGGATCTATCTGTTGTATTTGCGTTGACATACTTCCATACTTCACTGATCTCCGTCAGCCCGCTAGACGGCAATTTCGCATCATGGTATATGCTTTTGATATGAGCGAAGCTTGGCCGAACCTTCAAGTACTGGAACTCTTCGTTGCCGTGGTGGACGAAGGCAGCGTGGGGGCAGGCGCACGGAAAGTGGGGATGGCGCAGCCCAACGCAAGCCGAGCCATCGCGGAGCTGGAGACGGGGATGAAAACGGCTTTGCTTGAGCGCAGCCCCCGCGGTTCGGAACCGACGGCACTGGGGTTGTTGCTGGCTGTTCAAGCCCGTGAACTACTTGATGCCGGGCAACGCTTCAACGATTGGTCACGGTCTAGCCGCAGCAACGAAACGTTGGAACTTCGTGTGGGGGCCAGCATGACCATCGCAGAAACCCTGCTACCGGTCTGGCTGACAGAGTTGAAACGTCGATTGCCGCCGGTCCGCATCGAGGTGCAGGTGCTGAATTCGGCGCAGGTTCTCCAAGAAGTGCAAAGGGGCATTCTTCAACTGGGTTTCGTTGAGACCCCGAACGTTCCCATGCGGTTGAATGCCCGGGTCGTCCAAGAGGATGAGTTGCTGGTAGTTGTCGCTCCCAACCATGAATGGGCGAACCGTACGAGCAGGATCGGTTTGCAAGAGCTGGCGGAAACCCCCTTGGTTGTCAGGGAGCCTGGCTCAGGTACCCGCGAGGCGCTGCAAGAGGTGTTGGCTGGGGCCGTCACTGTCGAGCCGATGCAGGTGCTTGCCAGCAACGCCGCGGTGCGCGTTGCTGTTGCTTCCGGGGCGGGTCCTGCTGTCCTGAGCGAACTCGCCCTTCGTAGCCAGCTCGAGAGCGGGGACCTGTTGCGCGTTCCCTTTGAGGGTCAAGGGATCAGCCGCCCCCTGACGGCCGTCTGGTCAGGACCTCGACGATTGACAGGAGTCGCGGCCGAACTGGTCGCTGTGGCCGCTGCCAAACCGTAGCCGGTGGCAGCAAGTCCCGTCTTCGAAGAAGTCATCAGCATCCGTACAAGATGCTCCCCCTGTAGTCCCGAGCCCCAAGCAGTGCCCGTGCCTTGGGCGGTCTGACATGCCAACCCTTCCGGCTCAACATCGTCCGCCTCTTACCCGCAAGCCATGAATTAAATACGGGGTAGAGAGTTGTAAATAACCCGGACCGGCTGAGAATTCGGCAAGGCAGCACCTTCTTGAATCCGCATGGTTCCTCGGCCATGTGCTTTACTCTCGTCTGAGCACGAGTTTGCCTCGAGCCCTCCGGGTCTGTACTTTCGCCAGGGCAGCCAGGGCATCTGCAAACGGATAAACCTGCTCAAGCTCCAAATGAATCTCCCCTGCGGCGATCTGCTCCATGAGTTGCACCAAATCATCGAGAACGTCCATTTGATAGGGGACCCCGTTATGTGTATGCCACGTTCGGAGATGTGTGCATCTCCGGAGATCGACACCAATGTTCCACCGTCCTTCACGACGGGCAAACTTTCCGCCGAGGTGCCCGGTTGCACCGCCAAGACAGCGTCGACGCCATTGGGCATCCACTCCAGGATCTGCTCGCGCCAATGGGGGTTGCCGTAGTCAACTACCTTGTGCGCGCCGAGCGAAAGCATGTAGTCGTGATTGGGTTTCGACGCGGATGCGGCAACGTGCCATCCGCGTTGGCGTGCAAGTTGGATGGCGACCGTGCCGATCGCCCCCGAGCCACCAGCAATGAAGAGCGACCCGTCAACGGGCGCTGAACTGCAGGTTTGGCTTCCAAACGAAAAGGACGCCCCACCCGCCAAAAATTGAACTGGCCCCCGAATCAGCCCATGGGATGATGGGACACTGCGACCAGGCGGGTTACTATGTAGAAAGGTAATTTCCCATTTACAAGGAGAACACGCTTTATGACTGATGCCGCGGCACGCGCCGTTGAATTGTTTAAGCAATACGGAAGCGATGACACGGCCGTTATCGCCCTTGATCACGTTTCCATTGAGTTTGGAAAGAACCAATTCACGGCCATTATGGGCCCTTCGGGTTCGGGCAAGTCCACGTTGATGCACACGATGGCAGGGTTGGACTCTGCTACCTCTGGCTCGGCGTTTATCGGTGATACCGATATGTCCCACCTCAATGACAAGGAAATTACGGCGCTGCGCCGAGACCGCCTGGGATTCATCTTCCAATCCTTCAACTTGGTTCCCACCTTGACGGCTGCGGAAAACATCACGCTGCCGACCGATATTGCGGGCAAGGACGTCGATAAGCAGTGGTTCGAAGAAGTCACGCGTCGCCTGGGGCTGGCGGAGCGCTTGGAGCACCGCCCGGCTGAGCTGTCTGGTGGTCAGCAGCAGCGTGTGGCCTGTGCTCGCGCCTTAGTGTCGCGGCCGGAGATTATTTTTGGCGATGAGCCTACGGGTAACTTGGACTCCAATTCTTCGGCCGAGGTATTGGATATTCTGCGCACTGCGGTGGACCAGGATAACCAGACTGTGGTCATTGTGACGCACGATGCTAAGGCGGCATCGTACGCCGATCGCGTTGTTTTCCTTGCTGATGGCAAGCTCGTTAACGAACTGCAGGATCCAACGATGGAGGCCATTCACAATGTAATGGCAGAGATTGAGGGTTAAATGGCACGCGGAAACGCAATGCGCAGGGTATCCGTGCGCAATATTTTGGCGCATAAATTGCGCCTTGGCCTGACAATTCTGGCGGTGGTTTTGGGCACCGCCTTTATTGCTGGCTCTTTCATGTTCACTAACTCATTGAAGGCCACTTTTGATTCTGCGGTGGATAACCAATTCCGCGGGGTAGACGCGGTGGTCAGTGAGAACGATGACAGCGACCAGAAGCTGGATGAAGGGCTGCGCAAGCAGCTGCTTGATGATGATGACGTTAAAAACATCAACGTCGCTGACTCGCAGACTGTGGTTGTAGCCGATGAAAACTCGGAGGCCTTCCAAACCCAAAGCGGTACTGCGAGCCTCGTGCCGTACTATTCCGCGGATAAAACCGTCGGTGGCGCGAGCGAACTCACGGAAGGCGATGAGCCAAAGGCCAAAGATGAGGTAACGATCAATTCTTCTGCAGCGGAGAAATACGATATCTCCGTTGGTCAGAAGCTTTTGGTGGTTCATCCGGATAGCCAGGATGAGGTTAAGGTTACGGGCATCGTGGAGCCGCCGGTGGAGCAGGGCGATAGCATCGAACTGCGCATGGACGAGTCGGATTACCTAGAACGCTTTGGTGATCCCTCCCAGCTGAAGGTCTCTGCCGCCGATGGTGTGGATGCGAATGCGCTTGTCGATGACCTGAATGACAAATTCGACATCAAAGCCGAGTCAGGTGAGCGCCTTGCAGAGCAGACCAGTGAGGCAATGACCGAGGCATTGAAGTTCGTGAACTACTTCCTCGTTGCCTTTGGTCTGATCGCCTTGTTGGTGGGCACGTTTATTATTGCCAATACGTTCTCCATGATCGTGGCCCAGCGCATCAAGGAGTTCGCGCTCTTGCGTGCTTTGGGCGCGTCGCGCCGCCAGATCACCAATTCTGTTGTGGTGGAATCCGTCATCGTGGGCGTTCTGGGATCCATCGTCGGTGTCGTTGCCGGCGTGGGATTGGTCGCCGTGATCAAGGCGGTTATGGGCGCCAACGGTATGGACATTGGCGGTGGCCTGGGCCTGAGCGTTTCCGCTGTGGTAGTCCCGATCATTTTGGGCACGATTGTCACTGTGGTCTCCGCATGGGCCCCGGCGCGGCGCGCGGGTGCCGTGGAGCCGGTTGAAGCGATGCGCACGACGGAGTCGGCCTCCGGTTCTTCGCTGAAGGTCCGCACGATTTTCGGCGCGATCCTCATGATCGGCGGCATTATTGCGGCGTTTGCGGGCGTGCTTAGCGATGCCGAAACCAACGTCCGCGCCATCCTTATCGGCCTCGGCGCCGTCGGGGTGATTATCGGCTTCTTCTTGGCAGGACCGGCGCTCTCTTTGCCGCTGGTGCCAACGCTGGGTAAGGCAATTGGGGCGCCTTTCGGGTCCATCGGCAAACTGGCCGCTACCAACTCGCGGCGTAACCCGCGCCGCACTGCCGCCACGGCCTTTGCCCTGACCTTGGGCGTGGCATTGGTCACGAGCATCGGCATGCTGGGCCAGACAATGAAGGCCTCCATCTCGGATACGGTGGACCAAACTATTACGTCGGACTACATCTTGTCCGGTCCAAGCTCCGGAAGCTTCCCGACGCCGAAGGAAACCGGCGAGCGTGCCGCAGAGGCAGACGGTGTGGATAAGGTCATTACCGTTGGCTCGGCACCGGTTGCCGTGGACGGTCAGGCCTCCTTGGACTTTGGCACTGGCGGTTTGTTTACCGTGACGGTGGATGCTGACCCCACCTCGATGCTGGCGATGAACATGGTAGAAGGCGATGCCAATATTGAAGGCGGCTTTGCCGCCACGGAAGACTTCGCCAAAGAAAATGGCTGGAAGGTAGGGGAGACCTACGAGGTCACCGGCAGCAAGCCGGGCAAGACTGCGGAAGCCAAACTGGTCGGCACCTTTGAGCCCATCGAGACCATTCAAAATATGGTGGTTTCGCAGGACGTGGCAGAAGAAGTCGCCGCTGACGGAGAATTCTCTGTGCAGATGGTGGGCGTATTAGGTAAAGAAGGCTACGACAAGGAAGAGCTACGCCAGAACCTCGAGGATGCCGTCAAGGATCTCGTGGTGGTGCAGGTCAACACCGGTAAGGAATATGCGGGTCAGGCCGCTGGCTTCATCGACCAGATGCTGGCCATTCTCTACGGTCTTCTCGCACTCGCCGTGGTCATTGCCGTGCTGGGCATTGTCAATACCTTGACCTTGGGTGTTATCGAGCGCCGCCAGGAGATTGGCATGTTGCGTGCGGTGGGTACGCAGCGCCGCCAAATCCGCCGGATGATCACGCTGGAGTCGGTGCAGATTTCGCTCTTTGGCGCGATCATGGGCATCCTCATCGGCCTCGGCTTGGGCTGGTCCTTCATCGAGATTCTTAATGACCAAGGCCTTGGGGATGCCGAGGTTCCGTGGGGCATGCTGGTGATCATGCTGCTGGGATCCGCGGTTGTGGGCGTCATCGCAGCAGTATGGCCATCGCAACGCGCGGCAAAGACGCCGCCGCTGGAGGCGATTGCGGATTAAGGCTTAGGCATTTAGGCCTTGACTGATATTAAGAAGTTTCAGCTCGTCGTCGTAGCACAGGAACCATGGGTGCGCTTCGGGCTGGAACTTCTTTGCCGCCGGATCCAAGTACAGGAAGAAGTGCACGCAGAGAAATCGTAGGGGTCACTGTAGCTTGGGGCGAGCTGGGAATTGTGTACTTAGATTCCGTGATAGATAAGTTCGGCCCACATCACCCCGCGCCAGGCTAGGACCACGCCGATCCCGATGGTCCAAAATAGGTACTTACACAGCGGCCACCAGTGCCGCTGCTTGACCATTTCCCCTAGCTCTTTCGCCATGGTGGACCAGGTGGATAGGCCACCGGCGAGGCCGAGGGCGAAGAGGGGATGGGCGAAGGGGGCATCGGCAAGCTGCGCAAAGCCCACCGCCAGGCCGAAGACCAAGGAACCCAGGATATTGGATGCGAAGGTGCAATACGGCGAGGGCAGCAGGCGGGTAAAGCCGTAGCGCGCCGCGCCGCCGAAAAAGCCGCCGATAAGGACGAAGAGCAGGTTCATCGCAGCTTATCCCCAGCGAGGTAGGCGGCGGTGCAGCCCACGAGCGTGGCCGCGACATAGGCCAGGGCGATGCTCCAGTGGGAGTCCGCGGTGAAGAAAGCAAAACCGGCGAAACTGGTAAAACCGCCCAAGAATCCGGTGCCCCAGAAGGGCCCTGGGCGGGTATATCCCATCAGCGCGCTGCCGACGATATTAAGGATGAGGAGCGGGAGCATTCCGTCGCCGAGAGCGATGGTTAAGAGATAGCGGGCGCCGGCACCGAGCGCGGCACCGGAACCGATGATGAGGGAGTGCGGCATGGGCTACATCATAGTGGGCGAAGTCTCAGGAAAAGCACAGGGCAATGTATCTGAAAAGGGGAGGTTAAACGCTAAACTAATCGGCGTGAATAAGACGTTTGATCTGGTGAGCTTTATCGCCCGCTTTGGCATGGCCGCGGTGTGGATCATCGCTGGCGTAGAAAAGATGGCGCACCCGCTGGATACCATGCAATCCATCAAGGCCTATGAGATTTTCACGCCGGAATGGTCTGGGTATTTGGCCCAGCTCATTGGCCCGCTGGAGCTAGTGGGCGGAATGCTGCTTCTGCTGGGGATTTTCCTCCGTGAATCCTCCAAGGTTGCGGCCGTGATCATGGTGCTTTTCATGGTTGGCATCCTCCAGGCATGGCTGCGTGGGCTGGATATCGATTGCGGGTGCTTTGGCGCCGGTGACGCTACTGCGGAGCCTGGCATGAACTATGGGCTGACGCTGCTTCGCGATGCCGCCTTCCTCGCCCTTACCGCATGGACCATCAAACGTCCGTTCACGAAATTTGCGCTCCACCCGTAGCGGTGGGCACAGTAGGTTGCAAGAGTCCGAAAGTATCAACAGGCAAGGTTTAAATGAGCAAAGTAAGTGACCCGAATGCCAAGTCTGGCAATGGTTTCATCTGGGGCGTCGGCGTCCTCCTCGTCATTATCGCTGTGGTCATTGGCTACATCGTGTGGAATGGTAAGCAGGCCAATGAAATCGAGGTGCAAGACGTCAACATGTCCATGGACTATAAGGACAACGCGATTACCCTGAAGTCCGATGCGGCCGATGACGATACTCCAGAGGTAGACCTGTACGAAGACTTCTCCTGCCCCCACTGCGCGGATCTGGCGGAAAACACCGATGAGGACATGAAGCAGGCGATTGAGGACGGCAAGCTGATTGTCCACGTGCGCACGCTGAACTTCCTAGACGGCGAGGATGTCGAAAACGAGGACGGTTACTCCACCAAGGCCGTCGCAGCCATGTCAGAGCTGGCTAAGTCTGGCGACGTAAAGACCTACTGGAATTTGCGCGACTACATGATGAAGAACCAGCAGAGCATCGCCACTAAGTGGGATATCGAGGACATCGCTGACCAAGCCAAGGAACTCGGCGCCGAGGATGACGTGGTTGATTCCATCAAGAACGTGGATATCAAGCAGGGCAATAAGGTGGCCAAGGCCAACTACGATAAGCTGAATAAGGCAACCGGCTCGGTTTCCTCGCCGCGCATTGTCCAGGATGGCAAGGATATTCCGGACCGTGAATCCGGCGAGTCCTTGAATGACTGGGTAGACATCGCCACCAAGTAGCAGGCGATTTGGTGAGTTAAATACTTGCCATGTATATTCATACGAGTTGCGGCCCACAGGGTTGCACCTCGTATATGGGGCTATGGCGCAGCTGGTAGCGCACCACACTGGCAGTGTGGGGGTCACGGGTTCGAATCCCGTTAGCTCCACAAATTAAGAGTCTCGAGAGGCTAGATAGCTTCTCGAGACTCTTTTTCTTACTTCAGCGAGTGGCCGATGAGCTCGCCCAGCGCGTGGGTGCCGTTGGCGTTGAGGTGCAGCGGCAGGTTACCTGGCGCCGGTGGCAGCGGGTCTACTAGGTTGACCCACCAGCGGTCAGGAGAGCAGTTATCGTGGCCCGTGGATATCGGGTGGGCATCCAAGAAGGAAGCGCCGTTCTGCTCAGCTACCTCGCGCAGGGTGTTTTGCAGGCGCTCTTCGGTAGAAGCAACCCTGCTAGCCGGAATCGGGATGGTGGCAGAGGTCAGGCACGCGGAGTTGTTATTGGATACCCGCGGGTAGCCCACGATGGTTACCTTCGCATTCGGCGCAAAGTGGTGGGCGACATCGATGGCGCTGCGCATGCCGGTGCGCAGGAAGTGCTCGGAAGCCGCGATATTGTCCTTGTGCGGGTAAGTGTCATTTGCGCCGGCGTGGATGACAACATTCCTAGTCTCGGGGTTGAGATCCCCGTTGCGGGCGGCCGTGCGCAGGGTGTCATCGATGTGCTGGCCGCCGGTGCCAAAGGATGCGCCGGCGCACTGGTATTGATCCACATGCGCACCGGATACCCGCGTCATTTCGTTGGCGATGGAGTTATCGGTAATGCAACCGACCTTGGTGTTTGCTTTTATACCGGCGCGGTTTTGCGCGTAATCAAGGAAATTAGGGTTGGCGACGACGCTATCGCCAGTCAGGACCGTATTGCCAGGCACGGCCGCGGTAGCGACGGTGCTACCTCCCACGAGTGCGGCAGTGCAAGCGGCAATCGCGGCAAGTTTACTGAAGTTTTTCATGGTGTACCTCAAGGCTTCCGCAGGGACGGAAGCCACACTGATAGGGGATGATTAAGGCCACGATGATCCTAAAGGTTTTCTGGGACAAGCAAAAATGGAGTAGCGAAAATCGTTATGCTGGCGGGTATGCAGACTTTCTCGAAGCGAGTACGCGATGAAGATCAAGCAGGCGCCGAAGCCGCCGGATTGCGGTGGCTGGCGGAAGCCACGGATGCGGTAGTCACCGTCGTGCGCGCGGACGGGAAGGAAATCGTAACCAAGCGCATTGACGAGGTAGCGCCCACCCCAGAGGCCGCGCGGAAGTTTGGTGCGGAGCTCGCGCGCATGCACCGCGCCGGGGCCGCGGCTTTTGGCAGCGCGCCGGAGGGATGGGAAGGCAAAAACTTCATCGGCACCATTGAACAGGAGTGCACGCCCACCGATGACTGGGGTGAATTTTATACCCAGCAGCGCGTGCTGCCCTTTGCGGAGCCGGCCGGAATCAGCACCGCGCAGCGGGACCTGGTCAAGCGGGCCTGCGATGCCATTGCCGCCCGTAGCTGGGACGTGGCGCCCGCGCGCATCCACGGTGACCTGTGGGCGGGCAACCTGCTTTTCGATGCCCAGGGTGGCATCATGATCGATCCCGCCGCCCACGGCGGGCACCCGCACACTGATTTGGGCATGCTGGCCCTATTCGGCGCGCCCTATATAGAAGAAATCTTCCGCGGCTATGGGGCGCCGAAAGATATTGAAACCTGGATTCCCATGCACCAACTGCACCCGCTGGCCGTGCACGCGCTGACCCACGGCTCGGCGTATAACCGGCCGCTGGAGCGCGCGGCTCTTGCCACGCTGGAGGCGCTGGCCTAGGCGGTTGGCCCTTGCGGCATCTGGCGCTTGTGGATGCCGCGGTGCCACAGGGTCTCGATGCGCTCGCGGGCGGCATCGGGAACCGCCTTGCCCTCTAAGTAGTCATCGATGTGGGCGTAGGTGACGCCGAGCGCCTCTTCATCGGGAAGCTGCGGCTTATCGTCTTCCAAATCCGCGGTAGGGACCTTGGACCAGGTGGACTCTGGCGCGCCCAGGTGCTTGAGCAATGCCGCGCCTTGGCGCTTATTCAGCCCGGCCAGGGGGAGTAGGTCTGCCGCGCCATCGCCCCACTTGGTGTAGAACGCGGTGACGTTTTCGGCGGCGTGATCCGTGCCCACAACGAGCGCGCCCACCTCGCCGGCGATGGCATATTGCGCGGTCATGCGCAAGCGCGCCTTGGCATTGCCGCGGTTGAAATCGTTCAAGGAATCTTGGCCCACCGCACGGGCGACCTCGTGGCTTAGCGCCGCGGTGGCCGGTTGAATATCAACGGTGAGCCGGCGATCGGGCTGGATGAAGTCGAGGGCGATTTGGGCATCATCCTCATCCGCCTGCGTGCCGTGGGGCAGGCGCACGGCCCAGAATTCGGCGCCTTCTACCCGCTCTACTGCTAGCTGGGTGAGTTTTCCCGCCAAGGTGGAATCCTGGCCGCCGGAAATGCCTAGCACGTAGCCTTTGGCATGGGTCATTTCCAAGTATTCCACGAGGAAATCCACGCGGCGGGCAATTTCCTCTTCTGGATCGATAAAGGGGCGTACATCCAGCTGTTTTATGATGGATTGTTGCAAGTTTTCGGCATCGGGTGACATGACGTTCATCGTAGTCTCCTGACACAATTGCGTGCTGTGAATAAAGAAAGTTATGTCAAGGTAGTTGCAGGAATTGCCGCCCTTGGCGGTTTATTATTTGGATACGACACCGGCGTGATGTCCGGTGCTTTGCTGTATATCACCCCGGAATTTAATATGACCGCCCACCAAGAGGGCTGGGTGACCTCCATGCTGCTGGTGGGGGCCGCGGTGGGCGCGTTGACCGCAGGCCGCATCGCGGACCGTTTTGGCCGCCGCTTTACGCTGATTGCCGGCGGCATCATTTTCGTTTTGGGCTCTATCTGGTGCGCGCTGGCTGGATCGGTGACCATGCTGGCCACGGCCCGTACCTTCTTGGGCTTTGCCGTCGGTGCGGTATCCATTGTCTCGCCCATGTATATCTCAGAGATGGTGCCGG
Organism: Corynebacterium sp. KPL1818; assembly: GCF_000478135.1. Lineage (NCBI taxonomy): Bacteria > Bacillati > Actinomycetota > Actinomycetes > Mycobacteriales > Corynebacteriaceae > Corynebacterium > Corynebacterium sp. KPL1818. The sequence continues at coordinate 20,272 of NZ_KI515759.1, forward strand.
CCAAGGTCCGCGGGCGCATGGTCTCCCTGAATACCTTGCTGATCGTGGTGGGCCAGCTCTTGGCCTACCTTGTAAATTCGGCCCTCGCGCCCACGGAAAGCTGGGAATGGATGCTGGGGCTTGCAGCCGTACCGGGTGCCGCCCTCGCCGTCGGCATGCTCTTCTTGCCAGAGACCCCAGTCTGGCTCGCCACGCATAACAAAATGGCGCGGGCCCGCGAGGTCGCAGGCCGCGCCGGGATGGATCTGGCGGAGCTTACCTCCCAGGAAACGGCGCGCCGCTCCAGCGGCTCCGAGTGGAAGGCGCTGAAGGCCAATCGCTGGATGCAGGTGACGGTATTGCTCGCCATGCTGATGGGCCTGACCCAGCAGATCACCGGCGTTAATGCCATCGTCTACTTTGCGCCCACCATGATGAGCCAGGTGGGAATCTCTACCACCAACTCGGTCTATACCTCGATTGTCATTGGCGTGGTATCCGTTATTGCCTGCTGGGTGGGCCTCAAGGTGGTCGACCGCATCGGCCGCAAGCGCTTGCTGCTTATCGGCCTGACCGGCAATGTGATTTCGCTATTTATTTTGTCCGTGGCGTACTCGCACGCCGCCGATTCCACCACGATGGCGATGGTCTCGCTGGTATTTATGGCCTCGTTCATTGCCTTCCAACAAGCAGCGGTCTCGCCGACGACCTGGTTGCTCATCTCGGAGCTCGTGCCCCTGCAGGTGCGCGGCTTGGGCATGGGCATCGCCGGGCTCTCGCTGTGGGCCACCAACTGGGCCGTGGCCCAGTACTTCCTGCCGCTGGTGGAGTGGCTCACCGGCCCAGTGGCCTTTGGCGTCTTTGGCGTGCTGGGGCTCATCGCCATCGGCTACACCCGCATTTTGGTACCAGAGACCATGGGACGTAGCCTGGATGAGGTAGGCGAGGAGATGAAATCCCGCTACTCGCGGGAATCCGCACCCCATTAAGCCCTAGTGTTTTGGTCTTAATGGCCGCGTGAGGTAAAATTATTCCTCGTGTCATGGCTGGGGATTCCCAGTCCGTGCTTTATTTACTCAACCGCATGTAGATTGCGCATAACGAAAGGAGCGCCCGATGAAGGTCCGTAAGTCCCTTCGGTCGCTGAAGAAGAAGCCGGGCGCCCAGGTTATTCGCCGCCACGGTAAGGTCTTCGTGATCAACAAGAAGGATCCCCGTTTCAAGGCTCGTCAGGGCTAATTGAAACTTAAGGAAGTCCGCCTCCTCCGAGCGTTCGGAGCGGGGCGGATTTTTTCGTTGCTGGGATTCGACGCCGGAATGTGAACTTTGCCACATGTTTAGGTGAACAGAAGGTAAACCCGCAGGAATGTCAGGCGTGTAGTTTCACGGTTGGGTGCCGGGGTGGTCAACATGTGGGGTCTCGCCCCTGGTCCTCCTGGGAATATCATGGGTGTAACTACTATATGTTGTGTCAGTTGCGGTCAATTCCCCCAAAGTATAGTGTCGTTGGTGTCGCTCAGAGCGGTGCAGGAAGTGGCCCGAAAAGGGGTCAGAACCTCCGCTTTCTACGAGCAAAAGCTATCTCGCAAAAGGATTTTAGGGAGTTATTATGTCTATCACCGTCTACACCAAGCCCGCTTGCGTTCAGTGCAACGCCACCAAGAAGGCCCTTGATCGCGCGGGTCTGGATTACAACGTGGTAGATGTCACCGTGGACGATGAAGCCCGTGACTACATTATGGCTCTGGGCTACGTCCAGGCACCCGTCGTGGAAGCCAACGGCGAGCACTGGTCCGGCTTCCGCCCTGACCGCATCAAGAACCTTGCCGCGCTAGCCGCCTCTGCGTAAGTAGCCGAGGAGGGAGGTGCCGTCATGTTGGTCGTGTATTTTTCCTCTACTACGGAAAATACGCACCGGTTCGTGCAGAAGCTAGGTTTTCCTAGCGCGCGAATCCCTTTGCGCCGCACCGATGAGCCGCTAGTGGTCAACGAGCCTTTCGTCTTGGTGTGCCCCACCTACGGCGGGGGAGCCTCCATTAGCCACCAAAACTCCCGGCCCGTACCGGTGCAGGTAATTAGATTCCTTAATAATGAGCACAACCGCAGTTTTATTCGGGCGGTTATCGCCGGAGGAAATAGCAACTTCGGCGCCGATTTTGGCAAGGCTGGTGACGTCATCAGCGCCAAATGTAAGGTGCCCTATGTATATCGTTTCGAATTGCTCGGCAACGATGAAGATATAAAAATTTGTCGCGAAGGCCTGCTGGCTAATGCTTCCCAGCTGGGACTGGATGAGGCCGCCTAGCCGCGGTGCGACACACCTAATAGAATCCTGATTTTAAGAAAGGCCGCGTCAGCTGTGAGTACGCAATTGGGAAAGACCGTAGCAGAGCCAGTATCGCAGGAAGAGCAGCTGGATTACCACGCGCTCAACGCCATGCTGAATCTCTACGACGGAGACGGCAAGATTCAATTTGATAAGGACCGCGAGGCCGCCAATCAGTTCTTCTTGCAGCACGTTAATCAGAACACGGTCTACTTCCACGACCTGGAAGAAAAGATCGATTACCTGGTGCGCAATAAGTACTATGACCCAGCGGTCATTGAGGCTTATGACTTCGAGTTCATCAAGTCCCTATTCAAGCGCGCCTACTCTTATAAGTTCCGCTTCAAGTCCTTCCTTGGCGCCTATAAGTACTACACCAGCTATACGCTGAAAACCTTCGACGGCCGCCGGTACTTGGAGCGCTTTGAGGACCGCGTCTCTATGACGGCGCTTTTCCTTGGTGATGGCGATGGTGAGCTGGCAGAGCGCCTCGTCGATGAAATCATGACTGGCCGCTTCCAGCCCGCCACGCCGACCTTCCTAAATGCCGGCAAGCAGCAGCGTGGCGAATTGGTTTCCTGCTTCCTGCTCCGCATCGAAGACAATATGGAATCCATCGGCCGTTCCATCAACTCCGCGCTGCAGCTGTCCAAGCGCGGCGGCGGCGTGGCCCTGCTGCTGTCCAATATCCGCGAATCCGGCGCGCCGATTAAGCACATCGAGAACCAGTCTTCCGGCGTCATTCCGGTGATGAAGATGCTGGAGGATGCGTTCTCCTACGCTAACCAGCTCGGTGCGCGCCAGGGCGCGGGCGCGGTGTACCTCAACGCCCACCACCCGGACATCATGAACTTCCTCGACACCAAGCGCGAGAACGCGGATGAAAAGATCCGCATCAAGACGCTGTCCTTGGGCGTAGTGATCCCGGATATCACCTTCGAGCTGGCCAAGAAGAACGACGATATGTACCTGTTCTCGCCGTACGACGTCGAGCGCGTCTACGGCAAGGCCTTCGGCGATATCTCCGTTACCGAGCACTACGAAGATATGGTCGAGGACCCGCGCATCCGGAAGAAGAAGATCAACGCGCGCCACTTCTTCCAAACCGTGGCGGAGTTGCAGTTCGAGTCCGGCTACCCGTACATCATGTATGAAGATACGGTAAACCGCGCCAACCCGGTCAAGACCTCCCGGATTAATATGTCCAACCTGTGCTCGGAGATCTTGCAGGTCAACTCCGCTTCCGAGCTCAATGCGGATCTTTCTTATGACCAGGTGGGCAACGATATTTCCTGCAACCTGGGTTCGCTGAATATCGCCATGACCATGGACTCGCCGGACTTCTCCCAAACGGTGGAGACCGCGATTCGCGGGCTGACCTCGGTGGCGGATAAGACCTCCATCGATTCCGTTCCGTCCGTGCGCAAGGGCAACGATGACTCGCACGCTATCGGCTTGGGCCAGATGAACCTGCACGGTTACTTGGGTCGCGAGCACATCGAGTACGGCTCCGAGGAGGGCTTGGACTTCACCAACGCCTACTTCGCGGCCATCATGTACGCCGCCCTGCGCGCCTCCAATAAGATCGCCCGCGAGCGCGGCACGACCTTCACCGAGTTCCCCGAATCCGACTACGCCAGCGGCGAGTTCTTTGACTCCTACGATCCGGCGGAGTTCCAGCCGCGCACGGAGAAGGTCAAGGCTCTTTTCGATGCCTCCTCGATCTACACCCCCACCGCAGAGGACTGGGCGGAGCTGAAGGAGGACGTCGCCAAGCACGGCCTCTACAACCGCAACCTGCAGGCGGTGCCGCCGACGGGCTCGATTTCCTATATCAACAATTCCACCTCGTCCATCCACCCGATCGCCTCCAAGATTGAAATCCGCAAGGAGGGCAAGATCGGCCGCGTGTACTACCCGGCAGCGCATATGGATAACGACAACTTGGAGTACTTCAAGGACTCCTACGAGATTGGCTACGAGAAGATCGTTGATACCTACGCTGAGGCCACCAAGTACGTGGACCAGGGGCTATCGCTGACGCTGTTCTTCAAGGACACCGCCACCACCCGCGATGTGAATAAGGCGCAGATTTACGCTTGGCGCAAGGGCATTAAGACCTTGTACTACATCCGCGTGCGCCAGATGGCCCTGGAAGGCACCGAGATCGAGGGCTGCGTTTCCTGCATGCTCTAAGCGCGGGCGCGGTCCAGGATAGCGCGGGAGGTGCGCTCGGCGGCTTCGGCCTCGCCGGCATCAATCTCCCGCGCTAAATCCATATGTAGCTGCGTCGTGCCGCGAATCGGATCCCGCTTGCGGGAACCAAAGACGGACTTACCCTTCAAGATGGCCAGCAAGGCCGGCGCCAGCGCGGCAATCATCTCGTTGCCGGAGGCCTCCAGGATGAGGGTATGGAATTGCAGGTCGGTTTCGAGTTCTTCGCCCACCCGTGGGGAAGGGGTGGTCTCGAGCTCGCTGAGCCTTCCTGCTAGCCGCAGCAATTCGCGGCGCTGCTGTGGGCTGGCATTGCGCGCGGCAAGCTGCGCCGCCACCGGTTCGATGCCAAGGCGCAGCTCGTTGAGGCGCGCGACCTGTTCCACGCGCGTTCTATCGTGGCCCAGCCGCCACGAAATAACGGCGGGATCATAGACCGCCCAGCTACCGCGCGGCAGCACCTTGAGGCCCACCCGGCGCCCAGAGGAAACCATCCCTAGATGCTCGAGGGTGCGCATGGCCTCGCGCGCCACGGTGCGGGAGATGCCAAAGCGCTTCTCGATGTCCCCAAGGCGAAACCGCGTGCCTTCCGCCATGTCGCCGCTGACGATATCCGCGCCCAGTTGATCCACCACGGGTCCCAAGAGGGGAGTGGTGCCTGTCATTTCTTCCTCCATGGTTATACAGCGTTGATTCAGTATAAGCGGTGGCGAAAATCATGCCCTATGCGGCGGGCTTCGTGCGCGCCGAATTGGGTAAACTAGACATCAAAAATCAATCAGTTTCGAGTATTGGAGTGACGTCGCGTGTCGCATGAGTACGATGACTACCTTTCTAGTCACGACCAGCCAGTGAAGGCCATCAACTGGAATAATATCCCAGATGACAAGGACCTAGAGGTCTGGGAGCGGTTGACCGGTAATTTCTGGCTCCCGGAAAAGGTTCCGGTCTCTAATGATCTCCCCAGCTGGAAGACGCTGACGGAAAAAGAAAAAGAAACCACCATGCGGGTCTTTACCGGCCTGACGCTGCTGGATACCATCCAGGGCACGGTGGGCGCGATCTCCCTGCTGCCGGATTCGCAGACCCTGCACGAGGAGGCGGTGTATACCAATATTGCCTTCATGGAATCGGTGCACGCCAAGTCCTATTCCAATATCTTTATGACCTTGGCCTCCACCCCGATGATCAATGACGCCTTCCGCTGGTCCGAGGAGAACGAGAACCTGCAGAAGAAGGCAAAGATCATCTTGTCTTACTACAACGGTGATGATCCGCTGAAGAAGAAGGTGGCCTCCACGCTGCTGGAGTCCTTCCTTTTCTACTCCGGCTTCTATCTGCCGATGTACTTCTCCTCCCGCGCAAAGCTGACCAATACCGCCGATATCATCCGGCTGATCATCCGCGATGAGGCCGTGCACGGCTACTACATTGGCTATAAATTCCAGCAGGAATACAAGAAGCTGGATGAAAAGCGCCAAGAGGAATTGAAGGACTACACCTTCGATCTGGCCTTCGAGCTCTATGACAACGAGATCGACTACACCGAGGATCTCTACGACGAGCTGGGCTGGACCGAAGACGTCAAGCGCTTCCTGCGCTACAACGCTAATAAGGCCCTGAATAACTTGGGCTTTGAAGGCCTCTTCCCGGCGGATGAGACCCGCGTCTCGCCGGCCATCTTGTCTTCTCTTTCGCCCAATGCCGATGAGAACCATGACTTCTTCTCCGGTTCGGGTTCGTCCTATGTCATCGGCAAGGCCGAGGACACCACGGATGACGACTGGGACTTCTAACCTTCCCGCGCACCCTCGCTTTAACCTCAACCGAAAGGTTGATAACGAGCGGGGGTGCGTTTTTCGGTTTTTGACCTGCGTATCTGGCGCACGCTGTGACATGCGACACCACAACCTGGGCGAGAGAACGTAGGCCTTAAATGATGCCCGCCCCACGTGCAGGGGCTATGTGACGGTTGTGGTTATTGAGGGAATACCCCCAAGCTGGCAGACCTTTAAGGGAAGCTGGCAAGAACAGGGGAAAATGTCCTAATATAATCGAGGTAAACCTAGGTGTAGGTGGACCCAGTCCGCTGACACTTTGTTATTCAGGAGGATTCTATGACCGCTGTGGCGCCACGGGTCGACGATTACGTCGCTCCCACACGTCCAGAGCCAACCGGTAGGGAAAAGACCGGTTCAAAGGCTTGGGTATTTTTAACCACCACCGACCATAAGCAGCTGGGCATCATGTACTTGATCATGGCCTTCAGCTTCTTCTTCCTCGGTGGCTTCATGGCATTGCTGATCCGTGCGGAGCTTTTCACCCCGGGTCTGCAGTTCCTGTCCAATGAGCAGTTCAACCAGCTGTTCACCATGCACGGCACCGTGATGCTGCTGCTTTTTGCAACGCCAGTTGTCTGGGGCTTTGGTAACTACATCCTGCCTCTCCAGATCGGCGCGCCGGACGTGGCCTTCCCGCGTCTGAACGCCTTTGGTTTCTGGGTTACCCTGCTCGGCGGTGTCGTCATGCTGCTGGGCTTTATCACCCCTGGTGGTGCGGCTGACTTCGGCTGGACCATGTACATGCCGCTTGCCGATGGCGTCCATACCCCCGGTATCGGCGCCGATATGTGGATCGTCGGTGTGGGTGCTACCGGTGTCGGTACCATTGCCTCCGCCATCAACATGATCACCACCATCCTGACCCTGCGCGCACCGGGCATGACCATGTTCCGCATGCCGGTCTTCTGCTGGGGTATCTTCACCGCCTCCGCCATCGTGCTGATGATCTTCCCGCTGCTGACCGCAGCCGCTCTGGGCGTGCTGTATGACCGCAAGCTAGGCGGCCACATCTACGATTCCGCTAACGGCGGTGCCATCCTGTGGCAGCACCTATTCTGGTTCTTCGGCCACCCTGAGGTCTACGTCCTCGCGCTGCCGTTCTTCGGCGTTGTCTCCGAGATCGTCCCGGTCTTCTCCCGCAAGCCGGTCTTCGGCTACATCGGCTTGGTCTTCGCCATCCTGGCCATCGGCTCGCTGTCCATGGCCGTGTGGGCACACCACCTGTTCGTCACCGGCGCCATCCTGCTGCCGTTCTTCTCGTTCATGACGTTCCTGATTGCGGTGCCTACCGGTGTGAAGTTCTTCAACTGGGTTGGCACCATGTGGAAGGGCCACATCACCTGGGATACCCCGATGATTTGGGCCATGGGCTTCATGGCTACCTTCCTCTTCGGCGGTATGACCGGTGTTATGCTCGCCGCTCCGGCGCTGGACTTCCACTTGGCTGAGTCCTACTTCCTGATTGCGCACTTCCACTACACCCTGTTCGGTACGGTTGTGTTCTCCGCATTCGGTGGCCTGTACTTCTGGTTCCCGAAGATGACCGGCCGCATGCTGGACGAGCGCTTGGGCAAGATTCACTTCTGGCTGACCTTCATCGGCTTCCACGGTACCTTCCTGATTCAGCACTGGGTCGGCAACATGGGTATGCCGCGTCGCTACGCCGACTACCTTGAGTCTGATGGCTTCACGGTCTTCAACCAGATTTCCACCATCTTCTCCTTCGTCCTCGGCGCTTCCGTTATCCCGCTGGTCTGGAACGTCTTCAAGTCTTGGCGCTACGGTGAGGTCGTTACCGTGGATGACCCATGGGGCTACGGCAACTCTCTGGAGTGGGCAACCTCCTGCCCGCCTCCGGGCCACAACTTCACCTCCCTGCCACGCATCCGCTCCGAGCGTCCGGCATTCGAGCTGCACTACCCGCACATGGTTGAGCGCATGCGCGAGGAAGCTCACGTGGGCAAGCACTAAGCCCGCACTTTAACTCCTGACTACAGCCGCCTTCGCCAGCCTCTCAGAGGTAGGGAAGGCGGCTTTGGCGTGTGTGGGATAATGGCCGGTGTGAATACTCAAGCTGAAACCACGACCATTACTAGCTTCGGACCGGACGAGCCTGGGGCGGCCGCCGCTTTCTTTACCGCATTGGCTGATTTCTCTGCCCCGCTTGCCGATGTCCACCTCGCCACCCCCTCCAATCACCTCGCCCTCACCGCGCAGTGCGGTAACGCTGCCCTAGAAGAACGAGTGCGGGAGGCCATGGCGCCCTTCGGGCACGAGGTGTCCGTTGCGCCAAGCTATGCCGTCGCACTCATCGGCGCGGAGATTACCGCCGAGGACATTAGCGCGGTGCAGGAGACCGTGAAAGGGGAGACGTTTCGCATGCGCCGGATAGCATTGGATTCCCTTTCTGCGGTGGAACTTACGGTGGCGCTCGAAGACGCAGACTCGTCGCGGCAGGCGCTATGGGAGGTGGCCGAGGACCGCGGCATTGATATCTCCCTCGAGAGCTTGGGCAATCGGGGCAAGCGCTTGGTGTGCTTCGACTGCGATTCGACGCTGATTGAAGGCGAGGTTATCGAGATGCTCGCCGCCCACGCGGGCAAGGAAGCAGAGGTGGCCGCGGTGACCGAGCGCGCCATGCGCGGTGAATTGGACTTCGAGGAGTCCCTGCGCGAGCGCGTCGCGGTGCTGGAGGGCCTAGATGCCTCCATCATCGAAGAGGTCGCCCGCGATATCGAGCTCACGCCCGGTGCGAAGGAAGCGATAGGTACCCTCCACCGTTTGGGCCACCGCACCGCGGTGGTCTCGGGTGGCTTCATTCAGGTACTCGAGGGCTTGGCCACAGACCTCCAGCTCGACTACGTGCGGGCCAATACTCTGGAAATCCGCGATGGGAAGCTGACCGGCAAAGTTATTGGGAAGGTGGTCGACCGCCAGGCCAAGGAAGACTTTCTTCGCGAATTCGCCGTGGATTCCGGAATCGGGATGGAGTCCACAGTCGCGGTGGGCGATGGCGCCAATGACATCGCCATGGTCACCGCCGCCGGGCTGGGCGTCGCTTTTGATGCGAAGCCGGCGCTGCGCGAGGCCGCCGATGCCTGCATCACACCGCGCCGCCTCGACGCCGTCCTGCCGATGTTGGGAATTGCCAATGTCTAAGTTCGAGATAGCGCACCAACGCCTCGTTGCCGCCTGTACCGCCCGGGATTCTCACGAGGACCCCGCGGATCCGTCCACCGTGCAAGCGATGCAGATCGCGCTCCACCTGCCCAAGCAGGATCCGCCGGAGCGCAGCGAGGTGCTCGCCGCGGCCGCTCGCGCCGTGGTGGCCACCTGTCTGGATGACCGCGCCGGTGAGGACGGTGCCTTCGCCGCGGCGCTCGCGCAGTGGTACGGCCACCGCATCCGCAAGATCGCCCGCCGCGCGCGCAATAAGGCGTGGCGCGATGTGCAGCTACTGCCTGGCGTGACCGTCGATGACCGCGCGCGTGCTTTTGCGCCCTCGGCGGTGGGAGAGGTGGATCCGCTCATTAGCAAGCTGCAGATCGGCCATACTGATCTCGCGATGGATGAGCCAGGCACTCCGCTTGCCGATGCCCCCATTATCTACGTCGACCGCAGCCTCGCCATGACCGCGGGCAAGGCCGCCGCCCAAGTGGGCCATGGCTCGATGATGCTCGCCGCCGCCATGAGCCAAGAGGAAGCCGCCGCCTGGGCAGCAGAAGGTTTCCCGCTTTCCGTCCGCGAGGTGGACGCGGAGGTATTTCGCACCGCATGCGCGCAGGAGGACGCGGTGGTCATCATCGACGCTGGGTTTACCGAGATCGCCCCGGACTCGGCTACCGTGTGTGCGCTGCGGCGACCAATCGCTTAAGCGCCCCGCGCACCGTCTCCGGGTTCGTGGTTTGCCAGAACCGCGGCATGGACGCCTTGAGGAATGCGCCATAGCGCTTGTATTCCAGCCGGTTATCCAGCACGGCGACGACCCCGCGGTCCGTTACGTGGCGCAAAAGTCGCCCGGATCCCTGTGCCATGAGGAGTGCCGCGTGATTGGCGGAGACCTCCATAAACCCGGAGCGCCCGGCGGCATCGGCTGCCTGGGATCGGGCCTGCAGCAGTGGGTTATCGGGCCGCGGGAAGGGGATGCGGTCAATGAGGACCAGCGAGCACGATGGCCCCGGCACGTCCACGCCCTGCCAGAGGGTTAACGTGCCAAACAGGCAGGAGTTTTCCTTCGTGGAGAACTTGTCCACCAGCGTGCCGATGGCATCTTCGCCCTGCACATAGAGGTCAAACGGCAACCGCGGCGCCAAGGCCTCCGCGGCTTCTTCTGCCGCCCTACGCGAGGAGAATAACCCCAGCGTGCGCCCGCCGGCGGCCATGATGAGCTCGTATATTTCCTCCAAGGTTTCGGTGGACAGGCCATCGCGCCCCGGCGCCGGAAGGTGTTTGGCGGTATATAAGATGCCGGATTTCGCCGGGTCAAAGGGCGTTCCTGCATCGAGCGTGTCATACGTGCCGGACGGCAGGCCCCATTGTGCCGCCATGGCGTCGAATCGCCCGCCCAGGGCCAGCGTGGCCGAGGTGAGTACGACCGTTTGCTCCCCAAATAGGTTCTCGCGCAGCATATGCGCGATAGACAGCGGCGCGACGGCAAGGGTATCGGTGCCCTCCAGCCACACGACATCGTCTTGCGCAGCGGGGTCATCGGTGGCAAAGACTTCCAGGATCCGCCCGATCGCCTCGGCCAAGTCCGTGAGGTGATTGCTTAAGTTTTGGCGCTCGGCGTTCTTTTCGGGGTCATCGTTGGCCTCGCCTTCTGGGGCGCGGGAGATGAGGGATTTAACGCGCAGGAACTCGTCGGCAAGCGCGCGCAAATGTGCCTGCGACGTCTCATCTAAATCCGTCCACCGGCCGGGCTCCTGCACGCGCAGCAGATCATCGAATTCATCCGCCAACTCCGCCAGGTTTCCGGCATTGCCCAATGACTTAGCCCGGTTCGCCGCCATCTTAATGGCGCGGGAGGTAATCTCCGCGGTGGACACGGAGGTAATGCGTCCATCGAGCTCGTGGGCCTCGTCGATGATCGCCACATCGTGTTCGGGCAGAATATTGGCCTCAGAGATGGCGTCGATGGCGAGCATGGCGTGGTTGGTGACGATGATATCGACATCGGCAGCCGCCCTGCGGGCCTCTTCGGCGAAGCAATCCGCACCGTGCGGGCAGCGCCCGGCGCCCAAGCACTCATTCGAGGTCACCGATACCGCCCGCCACACCAAATCCGGCACGCCGAAGTCTAAATCGTCCCTGTCGCCGGTCTCGGTCTCCTGCGCCCAGTCGTGGATGCGGCGCACGGCCTTGCCGCGGTAGGAGATATCGGACTCATCGATAAGAGCCTCCGGGTCATCCGGGGTGGCCGCGATCTTATTCAGGCATACGTAATTATTGCGGCCCTTCATGATGGCGAAGGTGGGGGTGCGCTCCATGACATCGGCTAGCGCCTCCGTCAGCCGCGGGAGGTCGCGCTCCACCAACTGGCGCTGCAGCGCCAGCGTGGCGGTGGAGACGACGACGGTGGAACCCGAGTTCATCGCATGCCGGATGGCCGGAACCAGGTAGGCCAAGGATTTACCCGTACCCGTGCCCGCCTGAACGGCGAGGTGGCGCTCGGATTCTAAGGCCTTGGATACCGCGTTAGCCATGCGAACCTGGCCCTCGCGGCGGGAGCCGCCGAGCGCATCCACCGCCGCGCCTAGCAGCGTTTCCGTGTCGTGGTTTAGGGGCTCATCTGCGGGGTCACTCACCCCACACAGTCTAGCGACCTAGTCCTTAAAGCCCACCATTCGCGTGGGCACGGCGGCATCGTCGCGCGAAAGCGCCAGGCCCTCCCACGGCAGGGTCTTGCGGGCCTCGTCCAAGTAGGTGCGAGAGGCCTCAAGATCGGGCAGGTCCTCTACGATGTGCCCATCGCGCATCAAGGGAATGGTCAATTCGCGGGTGGTGAGCTGGCCCGTATCCGGCGCCTCCGCGGCAAAGGGGTAGACGACCTCTTCTACCGCCACGCCGGAAGACCGGTAGGTGCGCAGCGCGCGCTTTGCCCCGCCCACCGATTGCTTGGACGACGAGCGCTTGGCCACCGGCACGCCGTCAACCTCGACGACCTTGTAGACCATGCCCGCGGTTGGGGCACCAGAGCCGGTGACCACGGAGGTACCCACGCCGTAGACATCGACGGGATCGCCGCGCAGACCCGCAATGGCGAACTCGTCCAAATCGGAGGAAACAACGATATTGGTATTGTGATTGCCCAGCTCATCGAGCTGCTTGCGCACGCGCCGGGTCACCGCGCCCAAGTCACCGGAATCGATGCGCACCCCGCCAAGCTCCGGGCCACCGACCTTGACGGCGGTGTCGACGCCCTTGGTGATGTCATAGGTATCCACCAGCAGGGTGGTATCGATGCCCAGGGTATCGATTTGCGCGCGGAAGGCCGCCTCCTCATTGCTCGTGCCATCCGGGTTCGTGTGCGCCAAGGTCCAGGCGTGGGCGGCGGTGCCAGATACCGGGATGCCGTAGCGGAAGCCGGCCTCCAGATTGGAGGTGGCGGTAAACCCGGCGAGGTAGGCAGCGCGGGCGGCGGTTACGGCCGCGTACTCGTGGGTGCGGCGGCTGCCCATCTCCAAAATGGGGCGGCCATCGGCGGCGGTGACCATGCGGGATGCGGCAGAGGCGACGGCGGAATCGGCGTTGAGGATAGAAAGCACGATGGTTTCGAGCACCACGCACTCGCCAAAGGTGCCGCGCACGGTCAAGATGGGTGAGTTGGGAAAATACAGCTCGCCCTCGCGGTAGCCGTCGATCTGCCCGGAAAAGCGCCAGTCGCGCAGGTATTGTCGGGTATCTTCATCCAGGAAATCCATCTGTTCCAGCTGCTCGGGGGAGAAGCGGAAGTCCTCTACCGCGCGCAACACGCGGTCGGTGCCGGCGACGACGCCGTAGCGACGCTCATTGGGCAGGCGGCGGGAAAAGACCTCGCAGGTCACGTTGCGGTGGGCGGTGCCATCGCGAAGCGCAGCCTGCAGCATGGTGAGCTCGTATTTATCCGTGAGCAAAGCGGTGGAGCGATCGATAGAGCGTGCTATGTTATTCATGAGCCTGATACTACTCACAGGTTAAGAAGCTTTCAGCATACCCGGGCCACCACCCTGGTGAGCTGCGGGGAGACCCAATGCCCAAAATGCCAGCGAAAAATGATTAGGCTATAAGGCATGAAGCCGCAACACCCCGAAGTCCGTATGAGCTCTCCCATGGCCACGCCCGACTTGGATGAAGGAATCGAAGTTGATGTGGCCGCGAGCGAGAACCTGCCGTGGATGTGCATCGTCTGGGACGATCCCGTCAATTTGATGAGCTACGTGTCCTACGTATTCCAAACCGTTTTGGGCTACGACAAAAAGCGGGCCAACGAGCTGATGATGCAGGTCCACACGGAAGGCAAGGCCGCCGTGTCCAGCGGCGAAAAGGACAAGGTTGAGGCGGACGTGAAAAAGCTCCAGATCGCGGGTCTGTGGGCGACGATGCAACAGGCAGGGTAGATAGATGCAACCGTGGAAAAAGAAGAAATCGCTGATGCGCGGGCCCAAAATCACGGCGGTATTCGAGCCCATGGAGCGCGAGGTCATCGGCAACCTCACCGCCACCGTCTCTGAGGCGATCATCGGCCGCGCCCAGTCCGCGCCGAAAGACGAGCTCGCGGAAATGCTGGACATGCCCACCGGCCATACCGAGGCTCCAGAAGATCCTTCCCTGGCGCGGCTGTTCCCGGACTTCCAAAAGCCCGGCGATGAGGAATACGACGGCGATGCATCCCTTTTGCGCTCGCTGCACGAAAATGACATCGCACGGGCGAAGCTGCAGAACCTGCAGGTCATCGGCAATGCGCTCGGCCCCACCGGCGGGGTAGAGGTCTCCATTTCGGAGCAGGAAGCCCAAGCCTTCGTGGCCGGCCTCAATGACCTGCGCTTATACGTCGCGGCCGGGGACGCGACCGACGAAAACCTCATGACGGACCGCGATACCTTGGTGGAATGGCTGGCCTATTGCCAGGATTCCCTGCTGGAAGTGTTGATGGATTAATGATTGACGGCATTAGCATTGGCCATTTTTCCGGCGAGGACACTGGTGCCACCGTGCTCTACTGCGGCCCGAAGGGCGCGCTAGCCAGCGTGGATGTGCGCGGCGGCGGGCCCGGCACGCGCGAGACCGATCTCTTGCAACCGCACAATACCGTTGAGCGCGTCCACACCATCGTGCTCGCGGGCGGGTCCGCCTTCGGCTTGGCCGCCGCGGATGGCGTCATGCGCGAATTGGAAGCGCACGGGGTGGGTTTCCCCGTCTTTGGCGAGGACAAGCCCGGCCCGCGCGTGCCCATTGTGCCGGCAGCGGTGATTTTCGATCTGCTGGCGGGCCCCTCTCGCCCCGGGCCGGAAGACGGCGCGGCGGCGCTGCGGGCGGCGATGGCCGGACACGACGAGACGGTGGGCACTGTCGGCGCGGGCGTCGGCGCCACGGCGGGCAAGCTGCGCGGCGGCTTCGGCCTGGCCACCCGCAAGGTGGGAAATTACGAGGTCAGCGCCGCGATGGTGGCCAATCCCGTGGGCGAGGTCATCGACCCGCACACAGGTCGCCTCTACGGCGCGCCGGGCCGCACGCCGGTCAACGTGGAGGCCTACCGCGAGCTGCCGCACCCCGCGGCGAAGCTGAATACGACGATTGGCGCCGTGCTTACCGATGCCCCCGTCACCACCGCCCAAGCCCAACGCCTCGCCATGACAGCCCACGACGGGATTGCGCGCGCCGTTCGCCCCGCGCATTCGCCGCTGGACGGAGATACCATTTTCGCCTTGTCGACGGCGCAGGAACCCGCCGAGGTGGACATGGTCCAGCTGTGCGCTGCGGCGGCCGACGTGGTGGAGGAGGCCATCGTCACCGCGGTCACCGCCGCACGCCCTGGCCTGGGGCTTCGCGCGTATCGCGACTTGCTCGGCTAAGATATTGCCCATTATGACTATGGGTGGAACTTCACGTAATCAGCCGGCGCCGACCAGCACGAACAACCGCGGCCGTGGCCGCATCAGCACCGGCCTATCTTTGGCCCTGGGGTTCCTTGCGGTGGAGTGGTCGGTCCACCTGATCAACGCCGTTGTCTTCGGCGGCGGGCTGTCTAACTACGGCATCCGCCCGCTCGACGTGGATGGCCTGTGGGGCATCATCACGGCGCCGCTCTTGCACGGCAGCCTGGAGCACTTGATGTCCAACTCGTTGCCGGGTGCCCTGTTTTGCTTCCTCATCGGCTTGTCCGGACGCCGGGTGTGGTGGGAGGTCACCTTGATCACCACCGTGGTAGCGGGCTTTGGCACGTGGTTTTTGGGCGGAGCCGGAACCTCGCACATCGGCGCGTCCGGGCTAGTCTATGGCTGGCTGGCCTACCTCGTGGTGCGCGGCGTCTTCAATCGCTCCCTGCTGCAGATCATCTTGGGCATCATCCTGGGCTTTTCCTATTCCGGGCTGATTTGGGGCGTGCTGCCCGTTGCCGAGGGCATTAGCTGGCAAGGCCACCTCTTCGGCGCCCTGGGCGGTGTAGCGGCCGGCATGTTCATCACTTCCGATAACCCCGCAAAGGCAGGGAGGAAATAATGCCCAACGCGTCGTCTCCCATCGGCATCTTTGACTCGGGCGTCGGCGGGCTGACCGTGGCCCGCGCGGTAATGGAGCAGCTGCCGCAAGAATCCGTTATCTATAAGGGCGATACCGCCCACGGCCCCTACGGCCCGCGGCCCATCTCGCAGGTGCGGGCCTTTTCCCAGGATATCGCCGATGAGCTGGTAGAACGCGGCTGCAAGATGCTGGTCATCGCCTGCAATACCGCCACCGCGGCCTTCCTGCACGATGCCCGCGAGCGCTATGATATCCCCATCCTGGAGGTCATCCACCCGGCCGTGCGCCGCGCCATGTCCACCACGCGCAATGGCAAGATCGGCGTCATCGGCACTGAGGGCACCATCAAATCCGGCGCGTACCAGGACCTTTTCGCGGTTAACCCCAATGTCGAGGCGGTAGCCGCCGCCTGCCCGGACTTCGTGCCCTTTGTTGAGCGCGGGATTACCGCGGGCCGCCAGATCCTCGGCGTCGCCGAGGGCTACCTTGCGCCCCTGCAGGCCCAGGGCGTGGATACCTTGGTGCTGGGATGCACGCACTACCCGCTGCTTACCGGCATCATCCAGCTTGCCATGGGTGAAAACGTGTCCCTGGTGACCTCCTCAGAGGAAACCACCAAGGACGTCATGCGCCTGCTCACGGAAACTGACATGCTCGCCCCCGAGGGCAACCAGCCGGTCCATTCCTTCGAATCCACCGGCGATCCTGAGGTTTTTGCCCAGCTGGCCACGCGCTTTTTGGGCCCGCAGATCGGCTAATCCTCCCCCTTTTGCGCGCGGTACCAGCATTTGGTCCGGATTCATGGAACTATTGGTTCCATGAAGCTGACCATCCTAGGCTGCTCCGGTAGCGTACCCACCGCAGACAATCCTGCCTCCGGCTATGTCGTGTCCTTCGACAATGCACCGTCCATCATCCTGGATATGGGCTCGGGCACGCTGGGCCAGCTAGCTCAACTGCAGGATCCGTGCGATGCCCACGTGGCCTTTAGTCATCTGCACGCGGATCACTGCGCGGATTTTCCCTCCCTCATGGTGTGGCGCCGCTTCCATCCCACCGCCCCGGCGGCCTCCCGCAACTTCTGCTTCGGCCCGTCCGCCACGCCGACGCACCTGGGACGACTGTCCTCCGACGAGGTAAATGGGATCGACGATATGTCCGATACCTTGGCGTTTAGCCCGTGGATGGCGGGGGAGCGCCAGCTTGTCGATGACGTCTTTATCACCCCCTTCCCCGTCAATCACCCGGTAGAGGCCTATGCGCTGCGCATCGAGCACACCAAGACCGGCAAGACCATTACCTATTCCGGCGATACGTCCTATACGCTCGCGCTTGTCGATGCCGCCCGGGGCGCCGATCTCTTCCTCTGCGAGGCCACCTGGGGTGCTTCCTCCGAGGGCATGGCACCCGGCATGCACATGTCGGGCGCGGAAGCGGGGCGCGCGGCGCGGGAAGCGGGCGTTCGCACGCTGGTGTTGATTCACATCCAGCCCTGGGGCGATGCTGAGGCCACCGTGGCGGCGGCGCGGGAAGAATTCGACGGCGAGATCGTGCTGGGTACTGCGGGCATGCAGTTCTAAGTTACGCTGGAGGGCATGACTGAATTTACTCGTGCCGATGGGCGCGCGCTCGACCAAATGCGCAGCGTCCGCATTACCCGCAATTTCACCACCAACCCGGCTGGATCCGTCTTGGTGGAATTTGGCAATACCCGCGTGATGTGCACCGCCTCCGTCGAACTCGGGGTGCCGCGTTTCAAGCGCGATTCCGGCGAGGGCTGGCTGACCGCCGAATACGCCATGCTGCCATCCGCCACCCACGACCGCATGCCGCGCGAGTCCATGCGCGGCAAGGTCAAGGGCCGCACCCACGAGATCTCCCGCCTGGTCGGCCGCTCCCTGCGCGCCGCTGTGGACTTGGAGGAGCTGGGCGAGAACACCATCCAGCTCGATTGCGACGTCCTGCAGGCCGATGGCGGCACCCGCACCGCCTCCATCACGGGCGCCTACGTCGCGCTTGCCGATGCCATCGCACACCTCAAGGCCGAGGGCGTTGTCCCCGGCGAGCCACTGCTCGATCCCATCGCCGCGGTCTCCGTGGGCATCATCGACGGCGAAATCTGCTTGGACTTGCCCTATGAGGAAGATTCCCGCGCCGAGGTAGACCTTAACGTGGTGATGCAAGAATCCGGCGACTTTGTAGAAATCCAGGGCACCGGCGAGCACGGCCTCTTCGGCCGCGAGCAGCTCAATGGCATGCTGGATGTGGCCCAGAAGGGCTGCAGCGAGCTCATCGCGGCGCAGAAAGCGGCGCTGGGATGGTAATCCTCGTCGCCTCCGGCAATCCGAAGAAGCTGGCCGAGCTCGATCGCATCCTGTCCGAGGCCGGCATCGAGGGCGTGGAGCTACGCCTGCTTTCCGAGGTCGAACCCTACCCAGAGCCCGTCGAAGACGGCCGCACCTTTGCCGATAACGCGCTCATCAAGGCCCGCGCCGGGGCCGCCGCCACGGGCCTGGTGACTATCGCGGATGATTCCGGGCTGGCCATCGAGGAACTCAACGGCATGCCCGGCGTGCTCTCGGCCCGCTGGTCCGGCGAACACGGCAACGACCAGGCCAATAATGACCTGGTCTTGGCGCAGATGGCGGATGTGCCGGATGATCGGCGCGCCGCTGCCTTCGTCTCCGTGTGCGCCCTCGTGACCCCCGAAGGCACAGAGCGCGTGGCTGAGGGCCGCTGGGAGGGCAAGCTTTTGCGCGAGCCGCGCGGCGCTAATGGTTTTGGCTATGACCCACTCTTTCAACCAGAAGGCGAGTCGCGTTCTGCGGCAGAAATGTCGCCTGCGGAAAAGAATGCTGTCTCGCACCGCGGCCGCGCCCTAGCCCAGCTGGCCCCGTTCATTGCGGAGCTGGCCGGCTAATTATGCGTTGAGCTGGAATTGCTCCTCGATTTCCTTGCGGCGCTTGTGCTCCATCCAGAAGGATAGGAAGGGCACCACGCCGGCGAGCGCGGTGGTAATCAGCTTGCTGGCTGGCCACAGCGCGCGCGGGCCCAGGATCAAGATGGAGAGCAGGTAGGTCATGTACGCGATGCCGTGCACGATCGCGATATAGGTTGCCCACTCCGGAATCTCCGCGCCCACGACGTACTGGAAAAACATGCGGATGACCAAGATGATGAGGAAGATACCGGTCACCGTGGCGGCGATGGAAAAGAACTTCAACGGGCCGCGGATGCGTGCCTTGCGGTCTGGGTGTACCTGGTTTGTCATTATTTACTTTCTCCTTTTATCTGTCGGGCCTTCGTCGCGGTCCTCTGCGGGGGAACCGCGGCGGCGCCGAGGCTGATTCAACGCATTAAACTCTTCCACATTCAGCTGCGGGCGCTGCGGCAAGAAATCCTCATCGATGGCGGTTTTCTCCGCCGAGCCCCTCACCTCAGAACCATCGGACGAACTAGATTCTGCGTCGGCGTTTTCTTGGGCCTGCAGCGAATCCATCTCGCGGGCTTCGTTTTCCGCAGCGAGGCGCTCATTTTCATAGCGCAGCGTGGTGCGATAGGCATAGACCACGAACACGGCAAACAGCGGCCACTGGAAGGCGTAGCCCAAGTTTTGAAAGGTGCCCGAGCCGGAGCGGAAGCGCGTCCACTGCCAATAGGCGAGGAAGAGGAAAAGCACCACGAAAAATATGACGAGGGCGATGTGCCACCACCGCACCTTCACGCGCCGTTTCTTCTGATCCTCGTGCATACTCACCCCACCCAGCCTACCTATCCGCCGCCGCAATACGGAATGCCCCTGGTTTCTTGTTTATCAGCCCGCCGTGTACACTATTCAACGTTGCTCGCGCCCGTGGCGGAATTGGCAGACGCGCTAGATTTAGGTTCTAGTGTCTTATGACGTGTGAGTTCAAGTCTCACCGGGCGCACAATCGGCGCCGTCGGCCCTCGTGGCCGGCGGCGCTTTCGTGTACCCCCACTTCAGAGCTGCCCTATGATGGTCATCATGAAAAAGCTGCTTTCCACCCTTATCGCCGTCATCCTTATTGCCGCCGTGGCTGCCACCGCGGTGGTGGTCTGGCAGGCAAAAGATCCAGTGGACGTGGAGACGGAATCGAGCAATACCAAGGTCATCAAGGCCGTAGAACGGGAGGAACAGGTGGTGCTCGTCTCGCTGGGGATGCAGGGGCTCTCGGAGGAATCCGCTACTAGCAAGCTGTGGAATTGGCGAGTCCCAGGCAGCGGGCGCACCCAGTACATCAAGTACTCCTACCGCGCGAAGCTGGGCATCGAGGGATCGCAGGTCCAGGTGGAAGAAGAATCCCCGCACCACTTCCGCGTGCAGATCCCGGAATTTATTTTCATCGGACATTCGGATGCGAACTTCGAAACTGCGGTGGAAGATAATGGCGCGCTGAGCTGGATTACCCCGGATATCAATACGGCGGAAACTATCACCAAAATCCTCAACGAGGACAAAAAGAAAAAGGACATCGCGGATAATCGCGATGTCCTCCAATCCCAAGCCAAGCAGTTCTACACCGGAATTATCTCCGGCGTAGACCCAGAGGCCGAGGTGGATTTTTCCTTTCGCTAGCTAGTCCACCTCGGTGAACTTGCGGTCCCAGGAGGAGCGGACGGGGTTGGCATCGGCAAGCAGGATATCGAAGCGGTCATTGGCGATCTCGACGATTTCACTTAACGCAATGCGGTATTCCTGCGCATCGGAATTGGCGAGGCGCCGCACGCCTGCGTCGATCACACGCTCCACCGTGTCATTGGTATCGAGGTATGCGACAAAGGGCATGCCAAAGCGCTCGCGGTAGGCGGCAGATAGCTCGGTAATTCGTTCGGTTTGCACGTCATCGAGATCACTGAGCCCCAGCGAGCCGCGGTCGGCGGAAATATTCGCCGCCTCATCGGCAGAGGCCAAAAGCAGCTCGTCCATCGCGGGGTAGTCGTGGATGAGCGCATCGCGGCGTTCAGCATCCGCGGTCAGCACGGCAACCTGGATGGCGGCGCGCAGCTCGTTGACATCGCTAAACGGCCGGGACTGCCAGGCCAGATCCAGCGGCCAGGTCTCATTATTAAAGAGCGGGCGCAGCGCGGCGGTAAACTCCTCGCGCGAGGCCTCGTTCAGCTCGTTGAGGCTCACGCCCTTGCCATCGGCGCGCGAGACCTGTGCGCTCGCGCTGCCGGTGTGGAAGAACAACAAGTTGAGCAGGATGGCGGTAATCGCGCCGATGGACATGCCAGAAGAAACGAAGGTCTGCGCCCACTCAGGGAAGGCAGTGGCAACCTCCGGCTTGAAGGTCACCAGCATGGCCAGGCCCAGCGCGGAGGTGACGATGACGGAGTTGCGGCCATCGCTGAGATCCGACTTTGCAATGGTCTGCAGGCCCACCCACGCCACG
Source organism: Corynebacterium sp. KPL1818 (assembly GCF_000478135.1). Classification (NCBI taxonomy): domain Bacteria; kingdom Bacillati; phylum Actinomycetota; class Actinomycetes; order Mycobacteriales; family Corynebacteriaceae; genus Corynebacterium; species Corynebacterium sp. KPL1818. The sequence goes on from NZ_KI515759.1 coordinate 41,763, forward strand.
TTGGCAAAAAGCGCGAGCGATGCGCCGCCGAGCACCGGCGACGGAATCGCGGCAACCACCGCGCCGGCCTTCGGCAACAGGCCCAGCACGATCATGAACCCCGCGGCGGCCACGGCCACCCAGCGAGATTTCACATTGGTCAGGCGCACCAAGCCGACGTTCTGCGCGAAGCAGGTATAAGGGAAGGAATTCATCACGCCGCCTACCAGGGTGGAGACACCATCGGCGCGGATGGCGCGCACCACGTCATCGCGGCGGATGCGCTTTTTGACGATTTCACCGGTGGCAAACACATCGCCGGTCGTTTCCACCATCGTGATGATCATGACGATAATCAGCGAGAAGATCGCCACGAGGTCAAATTGCGGCATGCCGAAATAAAACGGCGTCGTAATGCCGAGGGCGGGGGAGGAGGAGACTTCGCTAAAGGAGGCATCGCCAAGCGCGAGCGCCACGCCCGTGCCCAGGACCAAGCCGATGAGCACCGCCAACGTGCCCACGAAGCCGGAGGAAAAACGCTGCACCATAATGATGACCGCCAGCGTGCCAAAGCCATAGAGCAAATCGCGCGTGGCCGGCACGCCCTCGGCATAATTGACAAAGTCATTGGCCGATACCGCCAGCAGCGAGGTGCCCATCACCAGCAGTACCGAACCGGTAACCACCGGCGGGAAGAAGCGCAGCACCTTGCCAAAGACTGGCGCGGCGAAGAAGGTAAAAAGGCCCGCGACGATGATGGCGCCGTAAATCGTGGGCAGCGATGCTACCCCGCCCTCGCCGTCGGTGGCGCCCAAGCCAATCGCGATGATGGGCGATACCGCCGTCGTGGTCACGCCCTGCACGATGGGCAGGCGCACGCCAATATGCTTGCCGATGCCCACCGACTGAATGATCGTCGCAATGCCGCAGGTTAAAAGGTCGGCATTAATGAGGTGGATGGTAGTTTCCGCGTCCAGGTTCAACGAGCTGGCGATGAGCAGCGGGACGATGACCGCCCCGGCATAAAACGCGAGGACGTGCTGCAGCCCAAGGGCGGCGAGTTTCGGCGCGGGGGGAACGATGTCTACGGGGTGCTTGGGCTGGGACGCCACGAAGTCCTCCTTGTTACGGAAGCGAAGCTGACCGCCTTAACAGTAGAGGTACACGCAGGTCGGCGCCAAAGTGTACGTGAGCAAAGCCACGATCGGGGCTAGATTGCCCCCGAACAAAAACGTACGGGAGGTTTATATAAATCGGGCTACCAGCAAAGTATGATGACCGGTTTATAACTGGTGCTCACGGCGATGTTTATGGTTGTTAATTTCGCGAATCGGGCCGACAATGGAGAGGTGACGGGGCTTGATGCTGCGGGAAGAAAAGGCGGCATGTGCCCCGGGAAATTTGACCCAGAAGAAGGGAATTATGACTACCGCAACTAAGCCCCAGCAGTATCAAGGGTGGGAAGGTTTTGCGCCCGGCCCTTGGACCGAGGGCATCAACGTCCGCGATTTCATCCAGCGCAACTACACGCCTTATGACGGCGATTCCAGCTTCCTCGCTGGCCCCACCGATAAGACGCTGCGCGTGTGGGACACCCTGGAAAAGGACTACCTGTCGGTTGAGCGCGAAAAGCGCATTTACGATGTCGATACGCACACCCCGACCGATATCGATGCCTTCCCGGCCGGCTACATCTCAGAAGACGATGACGTCATCGTCGGCCTACAAACCGATACGCCGCTTAAGCGCGCGATGATGCCGTTCGGTGGCTGGCGCATGGTGAAGCAGGCCATCGGCGAGGCGGGCAAAGAGGTAGACCCCGAGGTGGAGAAGATCTTCACCCGCTACCGCAAGACCCACAATGATGCGGTCTTCGATATCTACACCCCGCGCATTCGCGCCGCCCGTTCATCACACATCATCACCGGCCTGCCCGATGCCTATGGCCGCGGCCGCATCATCGGCGACTACCGCCGCGTGGCGCTGTACGGCGTGGACTTTCTCATCCAGGAAAAGATTGAAGCCCGCGATGCCATTGCCGATGCCGGCTTTTCCGAGCACTGGGCCCGCTACCGCGAGGAGCACTCCGAGCAGATCAAGGCCCTGAAGAAGCTCAAGGCGATGGCCGAGTCCTACGGCTTCGATATCTCCGAGCCGGCGCGCACCGCCCACGAGGCCGTGCAGTGGACCTACTTTGGCTACCTCGCTTCTATCAAATCCCAGGACGGCGCCGCCATGTCCATCGGCCGCCTGTCCGCGTTCTTCGACTGCTACTTCGAACGCGACTTGGCCGCTGGCATCATCACCGAGGAGCAGGCACAGGAAATCATCGATGCCCTCGTGCTGAAGCTGCGCATCGTCCGCTTCCTGCGCACCATCGACTATGACCAGATTTTCTCTGGCGACCCGTACTGGGCTACCTGGTCCGATGCCGGCTTCGGCAGCGACGGCCGCCACATGGTCACCAAGACCTCCTTCCGCCTCCTGCAGACCCTGATCAACCTGGGGCCATCACCGGAGCCGAATATCACCATTTTCTGGGATCCGGAGCTGCCCGCAGGCTACAAGGAATTCTGCGCGCACATCTCCATTGAAACCTCCTCCATCCAGTACGAGTCTGATCGCCAGATTCGCGACGAGTGGGGCGATGACGCCGCGATTGCCTGCTGCGTGTCCCCGATGGAAGTGGGCAAGCAGATGCAGTTCTTCGGCGCCCGCGTCAATGCCGCCAAGGCCCTGCTCTATGCTATGAACGGCGGCCGGGATGAGGTCTCCGGCAAGCAAATCGTCGAAGGCTACGAGCCGATTCAAGGCGATGGCCCGTTGGACTTCGACGAGGTCTGGCAAAAGTACGAGGAGATGCTGGACTGGGTGGTTGGCACCTACGTCGAGGCGCTAAACATCATCCACTACTCGCACGATAAGTACGCCTACGAGGCCGTGGAAATGGCGCTGCATGATTCCAATATCATCCGCTCCATGGGCTGCGGCATCGCGGGACTTTCCATCGTCGCCGATTCGCTATCCGCCATCAAGTACGCCAAGGTCACCCCGGTCCGGGATGAGACCGGCCTGATTACGGATTACATCACCGAAGGCGAATTCCCGTTCTACGGCAACGACGATGACCGCGCCGATGATATCGCCGCCACCATCGTGCACACCGTGATGGAAAAGATTAAGGCCATCCCGATGTACCGCAACGCCATCCCCACCCAGTCCGTGCTGACCATTACCTCCAACGTTGTCTACGGCAAGGCAACAGGCTCCTTCCCGTCGGGCCACAAGGCTGGCACCCCCTTCTCTCCGGGTGCTAACCCCGAAAACGGCGCGGATAACCACGGCATGGTCGCCTCCATGCTGTCGGTGGGCAAGCTGGACTACAAGGATGCCCTGGACGGCATCTCTCTGACCAATACCATCACCCCGTCCGGATTGGGCCGCACCCCAGAAGAGCGCATCACCAACCTGGTGGGCGTGCTGGATGCCGGCTTCATCATGGAACAATAAGAATCACGACAAGGAGAACCATCATGGCAACCCCAACCTATGCAGAACGCCTTTCAGACATGAAGGCCAGCCGCGACGAGCACAAGATGAACTCTGGCCTGTACCACGCCAACATCAACGTGCTGGACAAGTCCACGCTGGAAGATGCCGTCGAGCACCCAGAGAAGTACCCGAACCTCACCGTTCGCGTCTCTGGCTACGCGGTCAACTTCGTCAAGCTCACCAAGGAGCAGCAGCTTGACGTCATTTCCCGCACCTTCCACCAGGGTTCATAATCATGGCTGATGGCATTACTGGTGTGGTCACCCTGTCGCCGGAATCCGGCGAGCGCGTTCGCGGTGTTGCCGCGGGCCTGGGAACCGACCACGAACTCGATGAGATTACCCGCCCCGAGCTCATGGAGGCGCGCCGCACCGGCGATATCGCCCTCGTGCACTCTTGGGAGCTGGTAACCGCCGTCGACGGCCCGGGCACCCGCATGACCATGTTCATGTCCGGCTGCCCCCTGCGCTGCCAGTATTGCCATAACCCGGACACCATGGAGATGAAGACCGGCACCTTGGAGCGGGTAGACGATGTGGTCAAACGCATCAAGCGCTATAAGCCCATCTTCCAAGCTTCCGGTGGCGGCCTAACCATCTCCGGTGGTGAGCCCCTCTTCCAGATTGCCTTTACCCGCCGCGTCCTCAAGGAAGTCCACGACGCTGGCATCCACACCACTATCGATACCTCTGGGTTCTTGGGCTCGCGCCTGCGCGATGAGGATCTAGACAATATCGACCTGGTGCTGCTGGACGTGAAGTCGGGCGATGAGGAAACCTATCAGCGCGTAACGAGGCGCCAGCTGCAGCCCACGCTCGATTTTGGTGACCGCCTCAACGCGATAGGCAAGCCGGTGTGGATTCGCTTCGTCGTCGTGCCGGGCCTGACGGATTCGGCCGAGAACGTCGAAAACGTCGCCTCCATCGTGGCGCGGTGGAAGTCCAATGTGGAGCGCGTCGAGGTCTTGCCCTTCCACAATATGGGCAAGGACAAGTGGGAGGGGCTCGATATGACCTACCACTTGGCAGATACCAAGCCGCCGAAACCGGAGGACGTGGAAAAAGTCCGCGACGTTTTCCGCGCAAAGGGCCTGGAGGTCTACTAACCTGGGTGGGCATGACTCACTACCGCCGCTTCGGCCACGATATTATTGAACACACCCTGGAAGTCCCGTGGGATTATGACAATCCGCGCGGGACTTTTGATCTCTATGCCCGTGAAATCATCCCGCCAGGAGGCGAGGACCTGCCGGCGCTGCTGTACCTGCAGGGAGGCCCGGGATTTCCGGCGCCGCGGCCGGTCAAGCCGACGGGGCTTATCGGCAAGGCGCTCGAGCGCTACCGCGTCATCCTCCTCGACCAGCGCGGCACGGGGCGTTCGCACCGCATCGATAGGCTGAGCCCCGCAGAAGAGCGCAGCGCCGAACACCTGGCCTTGCTGCGCCAAGACAATATCGTGCGCGATGCCGAGCACCTGCGCGAGCACCTGGGGCTGGAGACTTGGTCCCTGTTCGGCCAGTCCTTCGGCGGCTTTTGCATCACCGCGTACCTGTCCCAAGCACCAGAGTCGGTTAAGCACGCGTTTTTCACCGGCGGTATCCCCACGCTGCAGGGCGCAGATCACCTCTACCGCGCGACTTTTAGCAAGCTCAAGGCCCGCCAGGAGCGCTTCTACCGCGAATTCCCCTGGGTGCAGCGCCGCATCGAGGAAATCATCGACCACCTCGATAATTCCGACGAGCGCCTGCACACCGGCGAGCGGCTGTCCTCGCTGCGCTTTCGCACCATCGGCACCGATTTGGGGCGGGGCACCGGCTTCGACGGCCTGGCCTACCTCCTGGAAGAGCCCTTCCGCACCGTGCGGGGAGAGAAGGTGCTGCGGGATGATTTCCTGTGGGGTATCGGCGAGCGCGTGAGCTTTGCGGAGGCCCCGCTTTATGCGGCGATCCACGAGTCCATTTATGCCGGCAGCGGCGGGCAGGCGGCGACGCAGTGGTCGGCACACCGCGTGCGGGAGGAGTTCCCGGAGTTTGCCGAGTCCGGTACCTGGCTGACCGGCGAGCATATTTTCCCGTGGCAGTTCGACGAGGACCCGGCGCTGCAAGCATTCAAGGAGGGCGCGCACGGCTTGGCGGAGCGGGAATTTACTGCGCCTTATGCGCTTGCCGATGCCCCCACCACCGCCGCCGCCATCTACCTCGACGATATCTTCGTTCCCCTGGAAGAATCCTTGGCCACCGCCGCGCACTTGGGTGATCTGCGGCCGTGGGTGACGAATGAGTACCAGCACAATGGCATCGGCGAGAACGGCGCGGAGGTGATGGGCAAGCTCTTTGCACTTATCGATGACCACTAGCGCTCCCTTTCTGCCTGTGCGAAAATTAATTTCACACACGTAGTTAGGGAGAGGAAATGTTGAGCTTAATCATCATCGGCGTCATCATCTTGCTGATTCTCGGCACCGTATTCGATGGGTACTACATCGTGCGTACCCGCGAGGCGGCCATCTTGGAACGGTTGGGTAAATTCCAGACGGTCGCCCACGCGGGCTTGCACTTCAAGATGCCCTGGATCGACCGCGTGCGCGATAAGATTTCGCTGCAGGTACGCCAGCTGGACGTGATGGTAGAAACCAAGACGAAGGATAATGTCTTCGTCCAAATTCCGGTCGCGGTGCAGTACGAGGTCGTAGAGGGCCGCGAGCGCGAGGCCTTTTATATGCTGTCCAACCACGAGCAGCAGATCGTGGCCTATGTGCAAGATAATGTGCGCTCGTCGGTGGCGAATATGGGCTTGGATGAGTCCTTTTCCTCCAAGGACACCATCGCGCAGAACGTGGCGGCCTCGCTGCGGGATAATATGGCCGAATACGGCTGGAACTTCGTCAATACGCTGGTAACCGATATCCGCCCGGATTCCCGCGTGCGTGAATCCATGAACTCCATTAACGCGGCGCAGCGCGAGCGTGAGGCGGCCATCGCCCAGGCGGAGGCGGAAAAGATTCGCGTGGTCAAAGAAGCCGAGGGTGCCGCGGAGGCAAAGAAGCTGCAGGGTAGGGGCGTTGCCGAGCAGCGCAAGGAGATTGTAGAGGGCATCGCCCAGCAATACGAGCTACTGCGCGATGCCGGGGTCCAGGAATCCCCCGAGGTCCTCATGCTGGTATCGCAGTACCTCGATGCGATGGTCGATGTCTCGAATAACGGCCAAGCCTCCGTGCTCTACATGCCGTCCAATCCGCAGGGCATGGGCGACCTATTCAGCGGCATGCGCGACGTGCTGATGGCCGACCGCGCGCTCGACGAGTCCGCCGGGCGATAGGAGCCTACCTGCGCCGCAGGAGGAGCACCAGCCCCAGGATGACGGGGACGCCGCCCATGATGAGAAGGTAGGTCGTTTCGGCGGATGCCGAGGTGGGATCGTATAGCTGCGACATCGAACCGGCCAGCGAGGTGCCGATGGCCATGGTGAGGAAGTACAGCGCGGAAAAGCGGGTGGCATAGGCCCGCGGCGCGTGGGCGGCGGATGCGGCCATGCCCACTGGGCCGATGAAGAGCTCGCCGAGAGACATCAAAAAGATGGTGCCCGCTAGCACGAGGAACGGCGTGGAATTTTCCCCGCCGCCGACAAAGGGCAGCAGGAGGAACATGCCTGCACCGGCGAAGATGATGCCGCAGCCCATGAGCGCGCGCCGCGAGTTGGCCCAGCGCGTCATGCCCGCCGCCAACGGCAGCGAGAGCAGCAGGATAAATAGCGGGTTGAGTGATTGCGTCCAAGCCGGTGGGATCTCGACCCCGCCGATGGTTCGGTTGAGGCGCTGATCCGAATAGACCGCAAGCACGCCGTAGATTTGTGGTTGCAGGGTCCAGTAGGCTGTCGAGCAGGCGAAGAGCGGAATGAAATCCAGGATGCGGCGCCGCTCATCCGCGGTGACCTGCGGGTATCGCAGCATGCTGGCAAAAAGCCCGGCCGCGGACGCCACCGTGGCGATAAGAAGCAGCACGGTCAGCGCTGCCGGAGAAACGGTGATAATGAGCAGCACGCCGGCCAGGAGCGCCGCCAGCGCGATCAGCCCCGCCTTACCCGGGGCCTGGGTGGGGTGTGGTGGGCGCGACGGAACGTTTATCTTTTTCCGCAGTGCGCCGTAGGTGGCGCAGCCGCAGCACATGAGCACCGCTGCGGCGAAGAATCCGGCGTGGTAGCCGTATTCCTCCGCCAGCCACCCATTGAGCATGGGGCCAAAGAGCGCGCCGACATTGATGCCGAGGTAGAAAATCTGGAAGGCCCCGTCGCGCGCGCCGGCCTCGGCGGGAAAAGCGGCGCCCAGAATCGTAATCGCGGCGGTCTTGAGCAGCCCCGAGCCGAGAGCGAGCGGCAAAAGCCCGATGATGAGCCCCGCCGTGCCGGGGACGAGCGAGAGGGCAAAGTGCCCGCACACCAACAGCCCGGCGCCGGTAAGCAGGGTGCGCTCGGCGCCCAAGAGCCGGTCGCTGACCCAGCCAGCCACAAACGTGAAAAGATAGAGCAGGCTGCCGTACGCGCCGACGAGCGCGGTGGCCTGCGTTTGCTCCATACCGAGCCCGCCGGAGGTTAGTACGCGAGGATGGCTTGCATGCCATAAAAGCTGAAGCGCTCCCACATCTCGATGCCCGCAACCGCCGGCAAAACCACGGGTACGCGGCGAATTGAACGCCGTTCAAGAACTTTCATGAAAAGCACTATAGCGGCTGAAAGTGTGTGCTAGATCTAATTTGGTGGATATTTCTACTAACGACATAGCGACAATCGATGCCCACCACATCTGGCACCCCTACGCCGAGCCCGGCGCGCCCACGCGCGTCGTGGAGTCGGCCGCGGGAGTCCACCTCACGCTTGCCGATGGCACCCAGCTCATCGACGCCATGTCCTCCTGGTGGGCCGCCGCCCATGGGCACAGTCACCCGCGGCTCACCGCTGCCGCCAAGGAACAAATCGACCGCATGAGCCACGTGATGTTCGGCGGGCTCACGCACGAGCCGGCGGCGCGGCTGACGGTCAATCTCATGGAGCTCACGCGCCACGACTTCGCGCAGGTCTTTTATGCGGACTCGGGATCGGTTTCGGTGGAGGTAGCAATCAAGATGGCCCTGCAATACCAGCAGGGGATCGGCCACGCAGAGCGCACAAAGATGCTGACCTGGCGGTCCGGATACCACGGGGATACCTTCGCCGCGATGAGCGTGTGTGATCCTGATGGCGGCATGCACTCAATGTGGACCGGGACCTTAGCTCAGCAGATATTTGCCCCTGCACCGCCCACGCGTGGGGCAAGCGAGCAGGACCGCGCAGCCTATTTGCGCGAGCTGGAAGGCTGCATTACCGACGAGGTTGCGGCCCTGATTATTGAGCCCGTCGTCCAAGGCGCCGGCGGCATGCGTTTCCACGACCACGAATTGGTTCGCGGGGCGCGCGATATGTGCGACCGCCACGGGATCGTGCTGATTGCAGATGAAATCGCCACCGGCTTCGGGCGTACTGGAGATCTCTTTACCACTCAGGCTGCGGGAGTCGTGCCGGATATTATGTGCGTGGGCAAGGCGATGACCGGTGGTTTCATGACGATGGCCGCCACGCTTGCCACCGCCCGGGTAGCCGAGGGTATGCACCCCCGCGCGCTTATGCACGGACCGACCTTTATGGCTAACCCGCTGGCCTGCGCGGTATCTGCCGAGGCGACCTCCATGATCCTAGAGGGCAGATGGCGGGGGCAGGTTGCGGGCATCGAGAAGCAGCTGCGCGCCGGGCTTTCCGGGCTAGAGGACGAGCCGGGCGTGGCGGACGTGCGGGTGCTGGGCGCTATCGGCGTGGTGGAGATGGAGAGCGACGTCGATATGGCAGGCGCCACGGATGCGGCGGTGGACCAGGGTGTGTGGCTGCGCCCGTTCGGCCGCCTCATCTACACCATGCCACCGTTTATTAGCACCGAGGACGAGGTCGCGCAGATTTGCCGCGGGGTGCGCGCTGCAGTAGCAGGAGGAAGGCGATGATTATCTTTGTCACTGGCACCAATACCGACGTGGGAAAAACGGTGGCCACGGCGGCGCTCGCCAGTGCCTTTGCCCAGAGCGGGCGCGAGGTTGTCTATGCCAAGCCCCTGCAGACCGGCGAGCCGGACAAGAGCGGCGACGCGGCGACGGTGCGGGACCTGGCCGGGGTCGAGGTCACGGAGATGGCGCGCTTTCCCGAACCGCTAGCACCGAACCTCTCGGCGCGCCGGGCGGGCATGACGCCGCCGAGCAAAGAGGAACTCCGGGACTGGATCGCAGGGTTGGACGCACCAGGCCGTGTGGTGCTGGTGGAAGGCGCCGGCGGTCTGCTGGTGCGTTTGGCAGACGACTACACGCTTGCCGATGTCGCTACCAACCTCCTCATCGTCACCTCCCTCGGCCTCGGCAGCCTCAACGCCGCCGAGCTCACCGTCCGCGAGGCGCAGCGGCGCGGGATTAACGTGATGGGGCTTATCGGCGGCAGTTTGCCCGCGAGGCCGGATCTGGCGACGCGGCTGAACGTGGACGAGCTGCCGGCGGTCACGGGCTGCCGGTTGTGGGGCAGAGTGCCAGAGGGGGCCGGAGCGCTGGGCCGGGAAGACTTCGCCCGGATGGCCAGAGAGCTCTTTCCCGGTGATGTGTGCGCGCAGTTGCTTGCGCACGCCGAGTAGCGCTACCTCGGTGAGGCAGCGCTAGCGGACCCAGCGGACCTTGCCGTTTACCCGGGCAAGGCGGCCGCGCAGGGGAGGGGCATTGGGATCGTCTTGGTTCACCCCGTTGTGGTACGGGCAGCACACCGTGAGGTTGTCTGCGTTGGTCATCCCGCCGTGCTTCCAGGCCTGCAGGTGGTGGATCTGAGACTTATCCGCCGGGTGATTGCACGGCGGCCACGGGCAGGTGGGGTTTTCGGCGGCGGCCATCAGCCGCTGCTTTTCCGAGGCAAAGCGCGAGGTCCGATATAGGTTGACCGGGCCCTTCACCGGGTGGATTAGCGTGGCTAGCCCGTGCTCGCTGAAGGTGCGTTCGACGAGCTGCGCGCCGGTAATGGTCGAGCCGTTGGTGAGCCGAAGCGTGACCTCGTCGCCATCGCCTTCCAGTATTTGATCCAGCGCGTTGAGCGGGATAATCACGTTCGTCGTGGTCTGCACCGTGGCAGCGCCCTCGCCGCGGATGAGTTCGCGGAAGGATGCGAGCGGGTTTTCGGGGTCGAGGGCGGAATCGAGATCCGCGAGGAAGGACGAGGGCGCGGTAATGCGCATCGTCCACGGGCCTTCCGGGCGGCGCAGGAGTTGTATGCCCTCGCGCGGTGGCCGGCGGCGCGGGCGCCATTCGCGCAGGCGCTTTTTAGCAAGCCGGGCAATCTCGGAGGCTGGTCCGTGTTGCCGGCACAGCTCTACGCGCAGGTTCCACGCGGCGCGCTTGGTGGCCGCGCGGGTGGCGTACTTCTCGATGAGTTTCAGCGTCACCAAATCGTGGTGGCGCGCGCCCGCGGCGGCAAGGCGCTGCTTGCGGCTAAAGGAAGTGGTGCCGAAATAAACCTCCGCTAGGGCAAGCAGCTCGCGGGCCTCGACATCCGGTAGGCCGAGCTCAACGAGGTCGCTTTCAGGCATGCCGTGGGCCTCGGCGAGGATATCCATCGCCGAGGAAATCTGGGTGGCATAGGCCTGCAGTGCGTTCATGCCTGCAAATCTAGGCGCGCGCTACCGCGGCGCCAATCGCGCCCAGCGCCGGCCTGTGGATAACTTGTATAAACGTCTACAAACTTATCCCGCGGCAACCGCGAAGAGATACGAAATCAGCATGCGCTTTAGCTCCATGACCACGGAATCAAACTTGTCTGGATCGCCCGAAATGGCGTAATTGAGCAGCGAAACTACGGTGTGGATAAGGAAGCGCGCCAGCTCAATGCGTTGCGCATCGCTGTGCTCGGTGGCCAGCGGGCGAAGGATCTCGGCGAGCGGCTCCAAGAGCTGCAGCTCGGTATCGGCGGCCGTGGCCCGCGTCGCCGGGGTGGATTGGATGGCGTGCCAAACAGCGCGCCGGGAAGGGTCCTCGCGCCACATCCGCGCGAGGTGGTCGATGAATTCATCCAAGACATCCGGCCACTGCGGGGCTGGAACGAGGCGCGAAAAGCGCTCGATTTCGGCTAGGCTGGTGGCAGTATCTTGCCGGTCGAGCTCGCAGATGAGCACGTATTTATTGGCAAAGAACTGATACAGCGTGCCGATGGGAACCTCGGCGCGGTGGGCGACTTCATCGAAGGTGAAGGATTCGAAGCCGACATCGACAAGCACGGCGCGCGCCGCCTGCACAATGCGAGAAAAGCGCTCCCGGCTGCGCGCCTGCGCTGGCCGACGCCGCGGGACGAGGATCTCCTCCACCGGCTTACTCGAGGCCCTTCATCACGCGCGCGACGTGTCCAGTGGCCTTCACATTGTAGTGGGTCTGGCCGATGGTGCCATCCGGCTCCACGAGGAAAGTGGAACGGATAACGCCCTGGACCACCTTGCCGTAGTTCTTCTTCTCCCCGAAGGCGCCATACGCGGTCATGACGGACTTATCCGGATCAGAAAGCAGCGGGAAGTTGAGATCGTGGTCATCGCGGAACTTCGCCAGCGCCTCGGGCTTATCGGGGGAGATGCCTACCACCGCGATATTGAGGTCATTGAGCTCTGCTAAGGAATCGCGAAAATCGCAGGCTTCCTTGGTGCAGCCCGGCGTATTGGCGCGCGGGTAGAAGTACACCAACACGCGCTGGCCTGCGTAATCGGAAAGGGAAATGGTGTTGCCGGTGGCATCGGCAAGCGCAAAAGCGGGGGCAGTATCTCCTACGTTCAAACGAGTTTCAGTCATGGACCCCACTTTACGTGCTCCCCGGCCTGCGCGGGGGAGGCCCTGCACGGTAAGATAAGCTCGTTAAGAGCGAAACTTAAGCTAAGAGGAGAATTCCGTGGCACGCAATATTGAAGATATTCAACGCGATATCGAACGCACCCGGCGTCAGCTGGCTAGCACCCTGGATGAAATTGCGGATCGCAGCAAGCCGCAAAACCTCGTCGATGACGCCAAGAACGCCGCCACCGAAAAGTTGCAGGACCGCAACGTGCAGTTGGTGCTCGGTGGCGTCGGCGCGGCCGTTGCTGGGCTGATCGCCTATTCCGTGTTCCGCTCGCGCCGCCGCAAGAGCGACCTGAAGGAATTGCAGCGCTTGCTGTCTGAGCGCCACTAATTTTCCCTGCCTTACCCCCACGCGCGCCGTGGGGGCTTTTTTCGTATGCTAGGTCGCGATGAAAACTCCAATTCCTTTTTATTTGCAGGAAATTTTGACCCAGGTGCGAGGAAACCGCAGCGGCGCGGTGGCGGACTATATTCCCGAGCTCGCCAAGGCGGAACCGGACTACCTCGGCGTGGCCATCTGCACCACGACGGGGCACGTGTATTCAGCCGGCGATGCAGAGGTGGAATTTACCTTGCAGTCCGTGTCGAAGCCCTTTGCGTATGCTCTAGCGCTGCAGGAGCTCGGCTTGGATGCGGTGCGTGAGATCGTTGGTATGGAGCCATCTGGCGAGGCCTTCAACGAACTTTCGCTGAACCGCTATGACCACCGGCCGGTGAACCCGATGATCAATGCGGGCGCGATTGCGGTAACGCAGCTGATTAACGGCGTGGATTCGGATCCGGCCGAGCGCGTAGAACAGTTGCGCAGCTACTTTTCGCGGCTGGCGGGCCGCGAGTTGAAGATTGATGAAAAGGTGCGCGATTCCGAGCTGCAGGTCTCCGATAGGAACCTGTCTTTGGCGCACATGCTGCGCAATTACGACATCATCCAGGACGAGGCCCACGATGCTGTGTCGACCTATGTGGAGCAGTGCTCGATTAAGGTCACGGTGCGCGACCTCGCCGTGATGTCTGCCACCCTGGCCAATGGTGGCACGCAGCCGGTGACGGGGGAGAAGATCCTGGATGCCGATGTCTGCTGCCTGACGCTTTCTGTCATGAGCTCTGCGGGCATGTACGACGGCGCTGGGCGATGGATGGCCGAGGTCGGAATCCCAGCGAAGTCCGGCGTTTCGGGTGGCCTGCTGGGCACCCTGCCCGGCCAATTGGGGGTCGCGACCTTCTCGCCGCGGCTTAATAAGGAGGGCAATTCCGTCCGCGGAGTGGATGCCTTGACCTTGCTTTCGAAGGATATGGGGCTGCACTTGATGTCCACGGATGAGCGCTACGGCGTGCACCCGGTGCGCAGGATGGAAACCGAGGACGACCTCACGGTGATCTTCCTGCAGGGCCTTATCAACTTCAACGCGGCGGAGACCATCTTGCATCAGCTCACCGAATGCGAATTCGGCGAGGGCACGGTGGTACTGGAACTATCCCATATCACCGGATCCAACCGGATGGGCCGGCGCATGCTGAAGGAAGGCCTCCGGCGCATCCGCGAGGCCGGCTTCGATATCGCCATCGTGGATCCGGATGGCGAATTGGAAGATCGCACCATGGCGGACGGCACCGAGGTGCCCAAGGGCGAGCCGGAAGATTATGCCCTCAGCGAGGAAGCCGTTTAGGTTTGAGCCACCTTACTTGGTTAGGTTAGGATAAGTTCGCCCTTATCCTCGTATCGAGGATTCCGATCGACCAAGGACTCAAAAGGGCATATAGATTCCCCAAGGTATTGGCCGTGGTAGCGGCCTCCGCCACCGCACTGGCAGGCTGCAGCGCCGCCGAAGAAACCAACAACACCAACAACAGCAGCGGCAGCGACGATGCCGCCCTGTCCTTCACCGACCTCGCGGGCCGCGACGTAGAACTCGACAAGGCCCCCGAGCGCGTGCTATTGGGCGAGGGCCGCTCCATCTTCGCCACCGGCATTCTCAACACTGAAGACCCGCTGGATAAAGTCGTGGGCATCGGATCCGATCTGAAGAAAAACGTGCCGGACTACTACAACGTCTTGGAAGAAAAGCTGCCCAAGGTCACTGAACTGCCGGAAGTTGGTGCTATCTCCAAGGGCGATGTCACCGTGGAAAACCTGGTGAGCCTGGACCCGGACCTCATCGTGCTGTCCAAGGACCAGTATGACGCCTCGCAAGAGGCGGGCCTGACCGAAAAGATGGACCAGGCGGGCCTTAAGTACGCCGTGACCGATTTCCGCGCCAAGCCGCTGGAAAACACCACCAAGTCCATGGAAATCTTCGGCGAGATCTTCGGCAAAGAAGAGCGCGCCGAGGAATTCAACAAAGAGTGGCAAAAGACCGTGGACCTGGTCAAGGAGCGCGCGGACAAGGTAAAGGACAAGCCCAAGACCTTCGTCTGGCGCGCGGCCGGAGTCATGGACTGCTGTGGCTCGTGGAATAACTCCAATATCGCGCAGCTGGTCAACGAGGCCGGCGGTGAAAACGTTGCCGATGGCATCATCCCGGGCGAGGTCGGTGCCGTGACCCCAGAAAAGGTCCTCGAGGCGGACCCAGACATGGTGATTGCGACCGGCGGCGACTGGTCCGAGAAGAAGGACGATGAGGGCAACCCCGTCGGCTACGCCGCGGTGGGCTATGGCATCGGCGAAGATGAGGCAGAGGCGAGCATCGCCAAGCTGCCGAGCAACCAGCCAGGATTCGAGAACCTGCGTGCGGTCAAGGAGCACAAGCTGCATGGCATGTGGCACCAGTTCTACAACTCGCCGTTCAACTACCTAGCGCTGCTGCAGATTGCGAAGTGGATCAACCCGGAGGCGTATGAGGATATGGACGTCGACAAGGAGTGGATGCAAGCGCAAGAAAAGTACTCGCCGGTTGCTGGCGAGGGAACCTTCTTTAGCACGAATTAATGGTAAGCGCGGAGGTAGCTGCCCTTACGCAGCAACACAAAAAGCTCACCTGGCAGCGCATTAGCATCGTCGCGGGCCTGTGCCTCATCGCGGCGGTGGCGTTTGTGGTCAGCAACTTCGTCGGCGCCATCGACATCAGCCCCGGCGAGGTCATCAGGGGCATCGTGAATCCCTCGAGCCTGGATGACCAGACGCATACGGTGCTGTGGAAGCTGCGCTTGCCGATGGCCGTCATGGCCCTGCTCATCGGCGTCAGCCTCTCGCTGGCCGGCGCGGAGATGCAGACCATCTTGAATAACCCGCTGGCGGAGCCGTTTACGCTCGGCATTTCCGCCGCAGCGGCTTTCGGTGGCGCAAGTTCCATCGTGCTGAAGTGGCAGCTGCTGACCCAGCCGCAGTTCAACCTGGCGTTGGTGGCGTGGCTGTCGGCGGCGGTGGCGACGGCGATCATCGTCGTGGCGGCCATTATACGCGGCGCGAAGGCGGAGACGATGGTGCTGCTCGGCATTGGTTTGGTCTTCTTCTTCCAGGCCATGCTCGCGCTTATCCAATACCAGTCTTCGGCCGAGGCGCTGCAGCAGATCGTCTTTTGGTCCATGGGTTCGCTCACGCGCGCCAACTGGGTCGCCAACGGCGTGCTCGCGGGCGTCCTGCTGGTTGCCCTGCCCATTTTGTGGGCGCTGTCGTGGCGGCTTACGGCCTTGCGGCTTGGCGATGCCCGCGCCGCCGCCATGGGCATTAATACCGCCCGGCTGCGCGTGGTGGTGCTCATCGTGGTCTCCCTCGTGGCGGCAACGACGGTGGCCTTCGCCGGCATCATCGGCTTCATCGGTCTGGTAGGTCCGCACATCGCCCGCATGCTGGTGGGCGAGGACCAGCGCTATTTCGTGCCCGCCTCCATGGCCGCAGGTGCGGCCGTGATGTGCGCGGCTCACGCGGCGAGCCTGATGATTAAGCCTGGTCTGGCCATCCCGATCGGCATTGTGACCTCGCTTTTGGGCGTGCCGTTCTTTATCGCCATCGTGATGACTCGAAGGAGGGCGCTGTGGACGTAGAACTTACCCTGCGCGGTATAAGCGCGGCCTACGGCAAGCACACCGTGCTCGAAGCGGTCGACGTGGATACGCTGGAAGGCGGCCAGTTGGTTGGCCTCTTAGGTCCCAACGCGTCCGGCAAGACCACGCTGATCAAGTCCCTTGCCGGCGTGCACCGCGGGTACAAGGGCGAGGTGGATTTTCTGGTGGATGGCGAAAGCCCGCGGGGCAAGCGCCGCCGCCAACTCATCGGCTACGTCCCGCAGGACCTGCCCAGCACCGCGGCGCTGCGGGCGTTTGAGACGGTGCTTATCGCGGCGCGTCGGGAAGCATGCGAGGATCCCATCACCCGCAGCGCCGAGGTGCTGCACGCGATGGGGCTGGATGCCATTGCCTCGCGCTACCTCAACGAGCTATCTGGCGGCCAGCGCCAGCTCGTGGCCGTGGCGCAGATGCTGGTGGGCAACCCGGGCCTGATGCTCTTGGACGAGCCGACGTCCGCGCTCGACCTGCATCGCCAGTTCTTCGTCCTCGAGGAGGTGCGCGAGAAGGCTAGGCGGGAAGGCAGCCTGGGGCTGGTGGCCATTCACGACATCAACCTGGCCGCGCGCATGTGTGACCAGCTGGTGGTGCTGAAATCGGGCCATATTCGCGCCCAGGGCGCGCCTGGAGACGTGCTCACGTGCGAGCTGGTAGAAAGCGTCTATGGGGTAGAGGCAGACATCGTGGAGCACCGCGGTGTTCCCGTCGTCGCGCCCCAGCGCGTGAATAAGCAGTAAAACAAGCAAAGGCCGAGCGAGATGCTCGGCCTTTTTGCTAGCTTTGAAAGCGAAAAAATCGCGAGGCATATACCTCGCGATTTCGCTGTTGTGCGCCATCAGGGAATCGAACCCCGAACCCACTGATTAAGAGTCAGTTGCTCTGCCAATTGAGCTAATGGCGCAGTGTTGACGTCCTGCCGTGCGGCTCTCTGTGCAACGAGTAGAAACTTTAGCACCCCGGTTGAAAAACTGTAAAATCGCCTGTTCATAGCGTGTTTTCGGGGCAGTATAACAGTTTGGACAATGGTGCGCTTGTTTCTGGTATTTGGGGTGGCAAGGCGATAATCTGGATTGGTCTTGAAAGAACTACTGTGTTTCTAAGGTCTACTTAGTGATTAACTCCCTCTCTAATTCCCGCCGCATTGCTGCTGCGAGCATTGCGTGCATTTCCCTGGTAGTAGCCTCGTGCTCCGTTGATTCCGCCGCCGAAAACCGCCCGGAGGAGCAGGAAACTACCTCGAGCTCAGCAGAGAAATCTGAGCAGAAAGAAAAGTCGAAGCTTTCGGCTTCCGTGAAGGATGGGGCAGAAGACGTCGATCCATCCAAGCCTGTCACCGTGGAATCTACCACCGAGCTCAAGAGTGTGACCATGACCAATGAGCTGGGCGTGGAAGTAGAAGAAAAGCTCTCTGAGGACGGTAAGAAGTGGACTACGGCCGAGGATCTTGGCTATAACCACACCTATTCCATCGTCGCCTCCGACAAGGACGGCAATAAGAAGAACCTGAGCTTTTCCACCTCGCAGGCCGCGGGCGTCGCCAAGGTGGCGATGACGCCTATCCCAGGCTCCGAGGTGGGCGTGGGCCAGGTCATCGGCGTCAATTTCGGTACCTATATCACCGACCGCAAGGCGGCAGAGGACACGATTACGGTCAAGACCAACCCAGAGGTGGAAGGCGCGTTCTACTGGGTGAATAACCAGGAGGTGCGCTGGCGCCCCAAGGAGTATTGGGAGCCTGGCACCAAGGTTGAGGTCAAGGTCGATCAGTACGGCAAGGATCTCGGTGGCGGAATCTACGGCGGGGAAAATACTGGGACGGATTTCACCATCGGGGATCGCACCGTCGCGCTGGTGGATAACGCCACCAAGACCATGAAGGTCTACAAGAATAAGGAGCTCCTGCGCACCATTCCGGTATCGCTGGGCCGCGATTACCAATACGACACCCCGAACGGGCGCTATGTCATTGGCGATCAACACCAGTCGCTCTTGATGGATTCTGAGACCTTCGGGTTGCCGCACGATGCGGGCGGGTACAGCACCGAGGTGGACTGGGCTACCCAGATGTCTTATTCCGGCATCTACGTGCACTCTGCGCCGTGGTCCGTGTGGGCGCAGGGTAACTCCAATACCTCCCACGGCTGCATCAACGTCACGCCAGAGGCTGCGCAGTGGTTCCAGAACACCGTCAAGCGCGGCGATATCGTCCGAGTATTCAATACTTACGGCGAGACGCTCAATCCCATGGATGGCTTGGGCGACTGGAACATGTCCTGGGAGGAATGGTCCAAGGGCAACGCGGACGCTAATCAATAATCCGCACAACCTTTAGGCGCATGGCTACAGTGGTGGCCATGCGCTTTTCTATTTTGGACCGCGGGGCGGCGGGCACGCTCGATGGGATAGCCGAGCATGCGCAGCATGTGGAGCGGCTGGGGTTTCGCAGGTTTTTCCTGGCCGAGCACCACGGCGTGCCGGGCATCCCAGCGGGCCAGCCGGGCATGTTGGCCGCGCACGTAGCGGCGCGCACGCAGCGCATTCGCGTGGGGACCGCAGGCATCATGCTGCTCAACCACCCGCCGTTTCTTGTCGCGGAACAAATCAACCTTCTGGAGGCGTTGTATCCGGGCAGGATCGATATCGGACTGGGCTCCTCGGTGGGCTTTACGGCGCCGGTGCGCAAGGCCCTGCGTCAGGGCGATCCGCTGGAGCTCAAGCAGCAGTTCGAGAACGAGGTGGAGGCCCTATTGGGGTACCTGCGCGGCGAGGAGGCGGTCACGGTGAGGCCCGAGTACTCGCGCACGCCCCTCTATATCCTCGCCGGATTCCGGTCAGTTGCGGTGGCGGCGCGGCTGGGATTGGGCGTCATCCTGGGTGGGCCTGTTGAGATGCAGGAAAAGGCGGCACGGCTCTACCGCGAGCATGCGCTTGCCGATGCCCCACCTATCATTTCCTCCCTCAATATCGCCGTCGCCGATACCGCGGACCA
Source organism: Corynebacterium sp. KPL1818 (assembly GCF_000478135.1). Classification (NCBI taxonomy): domain Bacteria; kingdom Bacillati; phylum Actinomycetota; class Actinomycetes; order Mycobacteriales; family Corynebacteriaceae; genus Corynebacterium; species Corynebacterium sp. KPL1818. Next base: position 61,205 of record NZ_KI515759.1, read on the forward strand.
AGCGCGCGACCTTTTGCTGCCGGAGTCCTATGCAAAGGTCATGGCCCAGTCCACCGGGGAATTCGCGCCGCTGCGCCCGGCCCGCGAATTGGATCTAGAGGGCTTGACGAGCCAACAGCAGCGCCGCATCGACGAGTCTCTGAGTCACGATATTTGGGGGAAGGTGGGGGAAGTTGGGGAGGAACTAAGGGGCATCGGCAAGCAACTGGGCGTCGATGAGTTCCTGATTACCGGAGACATGCCGGATCTTGCCGGGAGGTCCCGCTCGGAGGAAATGGTGGTGGAGATATAAAAAATCCCGAGCGCGGGGCTCGGGAGTTTGGGGTGGCTGACGGGACTCGAACCCGCGACAACCAGGATCACAACCTGGTGCTCTACCAGCTGAACTACAACCACCATTGTTGCGCGAAAGCAACGAGATATAGGTTAACTCACGCCGCGTAAATTACAAAAACGCCTGGTAATCGGCGGTGGTTTCGGCCTTGAGGTCCTCGGCTTCGGTAGAAGTTGGGCCCTCATCGGTGCGAAAGACGCTGCGGCGATAGAAATCGAGCTCGCGGATGGACTCGATGATGTCCTGCAGTGCGCGGTGGGCCATGCCCTTATCGGGCTGGTTGTAGTAGGCCCGCGGGTGCCAGCGCCGGGCGAGCTCCTTGATGGTGGAGACGTCGATCATGCGGTAGTGCAGCGCCTCATCCAGCCGCGGCATGTAGGCGCGGATGAAGGTGCGATCGGTGGCGATGGAATTGCCGGCCAGGGGAGCGGGGTGCTCGCAGTGCTCGTTGATGAGCGCCAGGACCGCGTCCTCGGCCTCGCGGATGGTGGTGGTGGACTGGCGGATTTCCTTGTCGAGGCCGGAGTTCGCGTGCATCTCGGTGACGAAGGAATCCATCTGGGATAGTTCCTCTTCGGTGGCGTGGACGACGAGATCGATGCCCTTGCCAACGATATTGAGGTTGCCGTCCGTGATGACGGCGGCCACCTCGACGATGACGTGGCGCTCTGGGTCGAGGCCCGTCATTTCCAGGTCGATCCACACGAGGCGATCATATTTTGCGGCGATTTCGGGAGAAGACATGCGTTCCATTCTAACCCCGGCCAGCAGGGCCCTCCGCGCGCCCCGATCCGCACCCCGCAAAGCAAAAAGAAAAATTTACCTATCGTTTTACCGACACTGGGAAGTGATTTACGGCATACTTTCTATATCGTGCTTCACAAGGGAGGTGCGAATGACTAAGGAGTTTCTCGATGGCAAACTTTCTCGATGCCCTCAATTCCATAATTTGGTCGCCCGCCCTCGTGTTTTTGTGCTTGGGTGCGGGTGTTTATTTCACCGTGGTAACGCGGGGCCTGCAGGTCCGCTGCCTGCCGGATATGCTGCGGCAAATTTCTAAGGGCGAAAAATCCGATGACGGTGTTTCTTCGTTCCAATCGCTGATGGTCTCGCTATCTGGCCGTGTGGGCGTGGGTAATATCGCCGGCGTGTCCACGGCCATCGCTTTCGGTGGCCCGGGTGCGGTGTTCTGGATGTGGGCGGTGGCGCTTTTGGGCTCGTCTACCTCTTTCATTGAGTGCACCCTGGCGCAGATTTATAAAGAAAAGGACCAGGACACCGGCGAGTACCGCGGTGGCCCAGCTTACTACATCGAAAAAGCGTATAAGCACACCAAGGCCGCGCCGTTCATGATGGTCTATGGCATCCTCTTTGCCATCGCCATGATTTTGGCCACCAGCTACTTCCTGCCGGGCATTCAGGCCAATGCTGTGGCCGCAGCGGCCGATACCGCGTGGGGTATTAACTCCACCTGGGCCGCGGTGGTCCTGGCCGGCATTTTGGCCATCATCATTATCGGTGGTGTCAAGCGCATCGCTAACTTCGCCACCCTGGTCGTGCCGTTTATGGCCGTGATCTACATCGGCATCTCCATCGTCGTGATGCTCATCAACTACTCGCAGATCCCAGAGGTCTTTGGCCTTATCTTTAAGTCTGCCTTCAACCTCGAGGCCGGGTTCTCCGGCATGCTGGGTGTGGCCATCATGTGGGGCGTCAAGCGCGGTATTTACTCCAACGAGGCTGGCCAGGGTACCGGCCCGCAGTCCGCTGCCGCCGCGGAGGTCTCCCACCCGGCTAAGCAGGGCTTCGTGCAGTCCTTCGCCGTGTACATCGACACCCTCTTCGTGTGCTCCGCAACGGCGTTCATGATCATCTCCACGGATATGTACACCGTCTTCCGCGGCGAATCCGAGGACGGCGAGGTTGTCTACCAAGGCTCGCTTCCCGATGACGTCGCGGTAGGCCCCGGCTTCGTCCAATCCGGCCTCGATAGCGTCTTTGCCGGCTGGGGCCCGACGTTTATCGCCGTGTCCATTGCTTTCTTCGCCTTTACCACCGTGCTGGCGTACTACTACATGTCCGAGGTTAACTTGACCTACTTCAACCGTTGGGTCAAGTCTCGCCCGATTCGCCGCGGCCTGGTGTGGGCGCTGCGCATCCTGATTATCGTCTCGGTCATCGTGGGCGCTACCACGACTCCGGGCTCGGCCTGGGCGCTGGGCGATATCGGCGTGGGCACCACCGCATGGCTAAATATCATCGCCATCCTCTTCCTGCAGGTGCCGGCGCTCAAGGTCCTGAAGGACTACGAGAAGCAAAAGAAGGCGGGCAAGGATCCGGAATTCGACCCAGAAGCGGTGGGCATCAAGAACGCCGATTTCTGGGTGGACCGCAAAAACGCCCGCGCGGCGGCACAAGCCGCCAGCAAGCAAGCCGCCGGCGAGAATGCGGAAAGCTAGCCCATCTGGGAATAAAACCGCCCAATGAGCGGCGCGATGACTGGGGTCGGTAGCACCTTGCTGACCACGTTCATCGCCTTTGACAAGGGGCCAGGGACCACGCGTCGCTGGCCTTTTTGCATGGCCGCGATGGTCTCTTTGGAGCAGGACTCATACGTGGTCCACAGCGCATCGGGCACGACCTTATCCACGATGGTCTGGTCCTCTTCGGCGATGGTCGCCTCGCGCACCGGCCCAGGAGCTAGCAGGGTACAGCTGATGCCAGAGCCCTTGAGCTCATAGTGCAGCGCCTCCGTAAACGCATTCACCCCGGCCTTGGTAAAGACGTAGGTCGCATTATTGGGGATGGGGATATTGCCGGCCGTTGAGCCCACATTGCAGATGGCACCCGCACGCCGCGGGAGCATATGTTCCAGCGCGGCGCGGGTCAGGCGGTGCACGGCGGTGCCATTTAAGGCGAATTGGGAGGACTCGTAGCCCCAGTCCTGGTCCATGAAGGGCCCGAAGCTGGCGATGCCGGCGGAATTGACCAGGATGGAGACTTCCTTGGAGGAGATGGCGTCAATGACTACCTCGACCCCTTCATCGGTGGCCAAATCCGCGGGCAGGGCACTGGCCTCAATGTGGTGGCGGCGCTCAAGTTCTGCGGCTATGTCTTTCAGGATTTCGCCGCGCCGGGCAACGAGGATGACGTTATAGCCCATCGCCGCGAAATCGTGGGCCATCGCCTTGCCGATGCCTTGACTAGCGCCCGTAACCAGGGCAAAGGAGGTACGAGATGGTGCCGGAAGTGACATGTCGAGCCTTTCGAAGGGTGGCTAGGTTCTAAAGAACCCAGCGTAGACAAAAAGCTGGCACGCTGCGAAAAAGTCTCGAGGCATCGTAGCTTTAAAAAGCTATGCCTCGAGACTTCAGACGGTGCCCCCAGCAGGACTCGAACCCGCGACACATGGGGTAGAAACCCACTGCTCTAATCCGCTGAGCTATGGGGGCTGGACAGCACACTCATATTAGCCCACAGCCACGGCGATTCCTAAGCCAGGGGGCGGGCGGAATCGTGCGAGCGCAAAATGTCGACCAATTCTTGGGCGGCCGGGGTAAGTTCGCGGTCGGAGCGATAGGCCAAGATGGCATGGAAGCGCGGAAGATCCTCTTTGACCGTTAGTTTAGCGATGCCCTGCGGATGCAGCGCGGGGGCGCACCGGGGCATGAAGCTGATGCCAAAGCCACTGGAAATCATCGGGATGGCGGCATGCAGCGATGCGACGTCTTGAATGTGATCCGGCTTGTAGGAGGGGTGGTTCTCCCACAGGTCATCGTAAAGCTCCGCCATGCCTGGAAGCTCGCGGCAGTGGGGAGGCACCAGCCAGGTTTCCTCGCGCAAGTCCTGCAAGGAGACAGGGGAAGGAAGGTCTGCCATGGCCTCTGGCACCGCGAGGGAGTAGTCGAATTCGGCGACGTCGTGGATGGTGAGCTCGGGAGAGTAGCGGCGGATGAAGGCTTTGGGGTCGGACGTCGGCAAGAGCGCGAGGTCCACCTGGCCTTCCAAGAGCCGCTTGATAGCAGTGGCGGCGGTGGAATCATCCAGGCTGATGCGGGCTGAGGGGTGGATTTCGGTGAGTTCGGAGAGGATGGAAGGGGTAAATTCCCAGTTTAAGATGGGGCACGACGTCAGGGAGACGGTATTGGCGTTATCGCCCGTGATTTCGCTGATGTGGCGCTGGGCATCGGCAAGCAGGGCATCGACCTTGAGAGCGGTGTCATAGACATAATCACCCGCCTCCGTGGTGGTTACGCCGGAGCGTCCGCGGGAGAGCAGCTGGGTATTGAGCTCCTTTTCCAATTTGCGGATGGAAAGGCTCAGGGAAGGCTGGGTCATTTCAAGGGCTGCGGCGGCATGGGTGAAGGACCCATTGTCTACAACGGCACGGAAATAAAGAAGTTGACGGGTGTCCATAGGCTCTATCATGGCACATCCAGGGGCAAAATATGCGTTCGCTTTGGATTAGGGTGGCCCTATAGAATGCGAGCTATGGTCAATAAGCTGGTCAAAAGCACGCCGTCTGGAACGCAAAAACCCCGCCCTTCCTGGGGAATTTTTATTGCAGCAATGCTTTTTGCTGGCTTGGTCGCCGGGTTCATTTCCCTATTCTTATTGGCGGATTCCTTGGCCGCCTTGGGCATTCCGGACCCAGGGCGGATTACCACCTTCGGCCTGCCGCTTTTCCGCGGTCTGGCGTGGCTGCTGATGGCGCTATCCGTGGGGTCCTTTTTGGCCTCGTCGTTTCTCATCGCCCCGCGCGGGGAGAACGATTCCCTCATCGAGGCGCCTTTATCGGTGGACGGCCATATTGCCGCCCGCACCGGCACGTGGTCGGCCTTCGGTGTTGCGGCCGTGGGGCTGGTAGAAATCCCGATGATCATGTCGGACCTGACCGGCACGCCGTTTTTTAAGGTCTTCAACCTGACCATTTTGAAAATGGCCTTTACGGAGATTTCCTCCACCATCGTGTGGGGAATCGCGGTGCTTATCGCCCTTACCGTGGGAATTATTGGCAGCTTCAGCCGCACCTGGGCCATGCAGCCGGTCCTGCTTTTGCTATCCATCCTGCAGGTGGTTCCCATCGGACTTGAGGGCCACTCCGCAACCGGCGGTGACCACGACTACGGCACGAACTCGCTGCTGTGGCACCTGGTATTTGTGATGCTGTGGGTGGGAGGCCTCATGGCGCTTATCGCGCACGGACGGCGCCTGGGCCCGAACCTCGCCTTCGCTGTCAAGCGCTATTCCGCCATCGCATTCATGGCCATTGTTGTGCTGGCCGTGTCTGGCCTGGTCAATACGCTTATCCGGATGGATATTTCGGACCTGCCGCAATCGCCCTACGGCATCATCTTGATTACCAAGTTCGTCCTCACCATCCTGCTGGGCATTATGGGTCTTATCCACCGCGAGCTCACCATTCCGCAGCTGGATAAAAACCCGCGGCTCTTTATTCGCATCGCCATCGTGGAGCTCGCGGTCATGGCGGGCACGATTGGCGTAGCCATCACCTTGGGGCGCACCGTGCCGCCGCCACCGCGGGATCCGAACTTGAGCTCCATGCAGATCCTTATGGGCTATAACCTGCATGAGGCGCCCACGGTATTCAATATCTGGACGATGTTCCGCTTTGACATCATGTTTGGCACGATTGGCCTGCTCTTGGCCGCGGCATACGGCTATTGCGTTTACCGCGTGCATAAGCGCGGGTTGAGCTGGGAGAAGGGGCGCACCGCGTGGTTTATGGTCGGCTCGCTGGGCCTTACGCTCGTCATGTCCACCGGCCTCGGCCTGTACATGCCAGCAATGTATTCCATCCACATGCTGGTGCACATGATTTTGTCCATGACCATTCCGCTGCTCATGGTCCTAGGAGCGCCCGTCACCTTGATCATGGAGGCCTACGAGCCGGGACCGAAGGGCCAGCCCAGCCCGCACGATTATGCCTTGGCGCTGACCCAATCTAAGTTCGTGCGGGTCATTACCAATCCCTTCGTGAACTTGGCGCAGTACCTCTTTTTCCTCTACGTGCTCTATCTTTTCCCGAGCCTGTACGAATTCGCCATTTCGGAGCACGCCGGCCACCTCATCATGAACTACGTGTTCCTCATTTCCGGCTACTTCTACTTCTGGGAGGTCATCGGCCCAGATCCCTTGCCCAAGCGCCATTCCACGCCTTTCCGGCTTGGCATGCTTTTCTTGTCGATGCCCTTCCACCTCTTCGCTGGCGTGTACCTGATGCAGCTGCAGACGGTGCTTGGCCTCGACTTTTACCAGTACCTCGAGCTGCCCTGGGATCAAGACTTGCTGCAGGACCAGCGCGTGGGCGGGGGCATTGCCTGGGGCTTTGGCCAATTCCCCTTGGTCATTGTCTTTGGCAAGCTCTTTTTGGATTGGCTGCGCGATGACCGCGCGACCGCACGGCGCCACGATGTGCAGGCGGAGGCGGACGATGACGCTGAACTCGCCCGCTATAACGCGATGCTGGAGGATATGAGCCACGGCGATGAAAGCGGGTTCCGCGGGCACTAATTTATTGCCCACCTGTGGATAACCCACCCGAAAGTGACCATCCTGGCACCACTTTGTTGAAGGGGACAACAAGTTATCCACAGCGCTGGGTGGTACGGCATGGTGCTGGTTGCGTCGCGGCAGCAGGATGTGAAAGCGAGCGAGGGACATACCACTCGCGAACTCACAACCTAGTAAAGGAATCTCAGCACCATGTCTCAATACCCAGTGATGTTAACCGGCCGCCTTACCCAAGATCCGATCTTGACCAAGACCTCGACCGGCGCATATAAAACCAAGCTGCGTATCGCATCCTCGCGGCGCGTGCCTGATCGCCCCGCCGATACCGGTACCGACGCCGATAACCAACGCGGCCAGCAGCAGTGGCGCGATGTAGACCACCTCTTTATTGACGTGGAAATGTGGAACCAATTTGCCATCAACGTCAAAAAATCCCTGGCCAAGGGCATGCCGCTGCTCGTCTGCGGTTCGATCGTCTCCGACCAGTGGCGCGATGATGAGGGCAAGGACCACTACCGCACCTTTATCAAGGCGCAGTATGTGGGCCTGGACCTAAACCGCCACGTCATCGGCGCAAAGCGCTTGGCGCCGCAATACAACCAGGAAAACATCGCCATCCCAGAGCTTGGCGAAAACGAAGTTGTGCCCGACGTGGATAACTCCGCGCCGGGCGATACCGTCGCCGATACCGCTGCAGACCGCATCCAAGCGGGAAATAGTGCGGCAGCCCAGGACGGCGAGGAAGTAGCAACGCAAGAGGAGGAGGCCGCCGAAACCGTGCATGCATAGCGCCAGCCATTCGCCTCGGGTTCGCCCGACCCGAGGCGCCTAGGCGCGCATTCTGATGTAGTGTTTGTGTAGATAAATACGTCTCCCAAATTTTTGCAAAGGGGTAAAAAGTGGGCGAATTCATCTACACGATGAAAAACGTGCGCAAGGCAATTGGCGATAAGGTCATCCTTGATGATGTCACGATGGCGTTCTACCCGGGCGCCAAGATTGGTGTGGTCGGCCCCAACGGTGCCGGTAAGTCCTCCATTCTGAAGATCATGGCCGGCTTGGATCAGCCTTCCAACGGTGAGGCATTCCTCGATCCGGGCGCTACCGTGGGCATCCTGCAGCAGGAGCCGCCGCTGAATGAAGAAAAGACCGTGCGCGGCAACGTCGAGGAGGGCCTCGGCGATATCTTTGAAAAGAAGCAGCGCTTCGAGGAAATCGCCGAAGAAATGGCGACCAATTACAGCGATGAGCTCATGGCGGAAATGGGCAAGCTGCAAGAGGACTTGGATGCCGCCGATGCATGGGAGGTTGATTCCAAGATCGAGCAGGCAATGGAAGCATTGCGCTGCCCGCCTTCCGATGCCCCGGTGACCAACCTCTCCGGTGGTGAGCGCCGCCGCGTGGCCCTGGCTAAGCTCCTGTTGACGGAGCCAGACCTGTTGCTTCTGGACGAGCCCACTAACCACTTGGACGCCGAGTCCGTGGAGTGGCTGGAAAAGCACTTGGCGGATTACCCAGGTGCTGTCCTGGCCGTCACCCACGACCGTTACTTCTTGGATCACGTGGCCGGCTGGATCTGTGAGGTGGACCGCGGCAAGCTGTACCCGTACGAGGGCAACTACTCCACCTACCTGGATAAGAAGCAAGAGCGCCTCCAGGTTGCAGGAAAGAAGGATGCCAAGCTGCGCAAGCGCTTGAAGGACGAGCTGGAGTGGGTACGCTCCGGTGCCAAGGCTCGCCAGGCCAAAAACAAGGCGCGTTTGGAGCGCTACGAAGAGATGGCTGCAGAGGCGGAGAAGTACAAGAAGCTGGACTTCGAGGAAATCCAGATTCCTACGCCGCCGCGCTTGGGCAATAAGGTCGTCGAGGCTAAGAACCTAGTCAAGGGCTTCGATGATCGCACCCTGATTAAGGACTTGTCCTTCACCCTGCCGCGCAACGGCATCGTCGGTGTCATCGGCCCGAACGGTGTGGGTAAGACGACGCTGTTTAAGACCATCGTCGGCTTGGAAGAGCCGGATGATGGCTCGGTTGAGGTCGGCGAGACCGTCAAGCTGTCCTACGTGGACCAGAACCGCGAGAATATCGACCCGGAGGCTACGGTGTGGGAGGTCGTCTCCGGCGGACTGGATTATATTCACGTTGGCCAAAATGAGATGCCATCGCGCGCATACCTGTCCGCGTTCGGCTTCAAGGGCCCAGATCAGCAAAAGCCGTCGAAGGTGCTCTCCGGTGGTGAGCGCAACCGCTTGAACTTGGCACTGACCTTGAAAGAGGGCGGCAACCTTATCCTTCTTGATGAGCCAACCAACGACTTGGACGTCGAAACCCTGGGTTCGCTAGAAAACGCCTTGGAGAAATTCCCTGGCTGCGCCGTTGTTATTTCCCACGACCGCTGGTTCTTGGACCGTACCTGTACCCACATTCTGGCGTGGGAAGGCAACGTTGCCGAGGGGCAATGGTTCTGGTTTGAGGGTAACTTTGGTGACTATGAGAAGAACAAGGTGGAGCGTCTGGGAGAAGACGCCGCCCGTCCTTCTCGCGTCACTCACCGCAAGCTCACCCGATAATCCTGAGGAGAATGATGGCGACCGATAACGCACATACCCACCAAGTGCCCACCCGTTGGGGCGATTTCGATATGTACGGCCACATGATGAACGCCAACTATATCGAGGTTGCCCAGGAGGCACGCTTGGCTTTTGCCAAGGAGAATATCTATGCCAAGGGCATCGATTTCATGGCCTTGGTGCGCCATCTCGACGTGGACTATATGCGCCCCATTCCCTTTGAGGGCAATGCCCACGTCATCGTGGAAACCACCGTTTCCCACATCGGCTCGTCGTCCTTTACCACTTCCCAGCAGGTCAAGACCGCTGCAGGGGAGGTAGCGGCCACGGTGAATTGTGTGCAGGTAGTCATTGACAAGAAGAAGCACACCCCGCGCCCGCTGACGGATGAGGAAAAGGATATTCTGCAGATGAGCGCCTCCTAAACGGCGCACTGTGCACACATAGAAAGGTAGGGCCCGCAAGCCATGGTCACCGAGTCGCTTGAAGTTCGCAGCGGAGGACCTGGCTTGCGGGCCCTTCTTGCGCGCGCAGTTGGGGTAGACGCGACTGCGTCGGTGCGCCTGCGCCAGCTTGCCGATGACGTCGTCGACGCCTTCGTCACCACCCCCTTCGAGGTCGTAGCCTCCCGGCGGGTGCAGGGGAAAGTTTCCCGCGATGGGGCAGTGGTGTCCGCGTCGACGCTGGAGCAACAGCTCGCGGAACACGATGGCACCGGCGTTATGGAACTCGGCCCGTCCCGCGATGCATCTTGGCCGGGCGCATTGCCGCCGGCCACCGGCTTTAGCGTGGTGGATACCCTGCCCGTGACGGTGGTGCGCGAGCTTTCGGACCAAGGCCAGAAGCTGACCCGGGAGTTTTCTGGCCCCATGGGCCCGCCACCCAGCCTGCTTAATCAGACCGTGGTCACGGTTGAGGGCAATGGGCAGACGGTGGAAATCCCGATGCGGATGATCTTTGCCTGCACCAACTTGGGGCTAATTCCGGGGTTCTCTGCCTCCATGGATATTCCGCGGCACCTGCGAGTGTCGAGTCTTGGCCGGTGGGTGCGCCTTGATGCACCGTTTGGCAGCATCTACCGTTCCACGCGGTTATCCGTGCTGTAAAACTCCCCGAATCTGGTATTTCGCCGCCCAAAACGGACAGCGAACAATATCTATAACCCAATAGTCGGGGGTGGTGGATATTTTCTGGGTATGCATTTCTAACCCTATACACTGCAGTATCGAGGAAATCGTGATTATTGTAGTCACCCCCGTTCGTGAAATACGCACAAACTAATATCCTCCTTCGTATTCTGCGTTAACCTGACAGCGAGAAGTAAATTTTCGCCTCTGTAACCAACACATGAAGGAGAACCTCCGTGCGCATTTCTGTACCCAAAGAAATCATGAATAATGAAAGCCGCGTCGCCCTCACCCCAACCGAGGTGCGGACCTTGGTTACTGATGGGCACGAGCTATTCATCGAATCGGGCGCGGGCGTAGGCGCGTCCTTTCCCGATGAGGAATACGTAGAGGCTGGCGCTACCATCGTTGATTCTGCGGACGAGACGTGGGCCAAGGCCGAGCTTCTGCTGAAGGTAAAGGAGCCGCTCGAGTCCGAGTACCAGTACCTGCGCTCTGATCTCACCGTCTTTACCTACCTCCACTTGGCGGCGGATCGCCCGTTGACGGAGGCGCTGACGGAAGCGAAGACAACCTCCATTGCCTATGAAACCGTGACGGACCGCCGCGGCACTCTGCCGCTTTTGACCCCCATGTCCCAGGTCGCCGGGCGCTTGGCTGTCATCGAGGGCTCGCACCACCTGCTGTCCACTCAGGGCGGCCGCGGCCTCCTGGTTTCTGGCATCCCGGGCACCCAGCCTGCGCGCGTGGTGGTCATCGGCGGCGGCCAGGTAGGCGCGTCCGCCGTGGCTATGGCGCACGGCCTGCGCGCGGAGGTTACGGTCTTGGACGTGGATCCACACGTTTTGCAGCGCTTTGATGACCAGTACGCCGGCGGCGTGCGGACCCTGATTTCTGACCCATCCACGCTGGATAAGGAGCTGGAGGAGGCCGATCTCGTCATTGGCGCCGTCCTGATTCCAGGCGCTGCGGCACCGAAGCTGGTGCGCGAGGAAACCGTGAAGAAGATGAAGGAGGGCGCGGTGCTTGTCGATGTCGCCATCGACCAAGGCGGCTGCTTCGAGAACTCGCGCAAGACCTCCCACGACGAGCCGACCTTCAAGGTGCACGACACCCTCTTCTACTGCGTGGCCAATATGCCCGGTGCGGTGGCCAATACCTCGGCCCGCGCCTTGGCCTCGGCGACGCTGCCGTATATCCGCGCGGTGGCCAACGACAACCTGGATGCCGCGATCGAGCGCTTCCCAGGCTTGCGCTCCGGCGTGATGACCCGCGGCGGCAAGCTGATATCTGAGCCGGTACGCCAGGCTTTCGACTGGAAAGACTAAGCATCCGGCAGCGCTAACTTGGCGCTAGCGCACAGTAAAAGAGGCTCGCGCACTTACCTAATGTAGAAGTGCGCGGGCCTCTTTGTACAGCCTGTAACGCCTTGCACAGGCAGCGCTACAAGCAGGTGAAACTTAAGGCGCTCTATTGATGAGCATGGCGGCGACGCGCTGCATGTGGTCCCAAATCATGGTGCGATACGCCGGCGGGATGGTGTCTTCCTCGATACTATCGAGGGATTTTCCCATCAGCTCGAGCCAGCGGTCGTGAGCTTCCATATCAATGGGAAAGGTTGCATGCCGCATGCGCAGGCGCGGGTGGCCGCGGTTTTCGGAGAAGTGTTGGGGACCGCCCCAGTACTGAATCAGGAACCAGGTAAGGCGCTGTTCCGCGCCTTCCCAATCCTGATCCGGGTACATGGGGCCAATCACGTCATCTTCTTTGACCTGGTCATAAAAGCCATGCACGAGACGCTCAAAGGTAGGGGTCCCACCGATGGCTTCATAAACGGAATTCATTTAGGCATCGTCTCCCTTATGCGGATTGGCAATGCCGATGCCGTGTGGGTAAGGGGTGCTGATGCCCTCTGCGTGCATGACGTTGAGGACGCGGGACTGGACAAAGCGCTGGACATCCCACTGGCGGCCCGGCAGCGTCTTGGTGGACACGCGGAAGGAGACGTAGTCCGGCTCGAACTTGGACATGCCGTCGATGCGCGGGGTGCTGAGCACCATCTTGCGGATCTTTTCGTCCTTGACGGCATCCTTGACGGCCTTGTCGATGACCTCCCCGGCAACCTCTGGGTCGTTGGATAGCCCGACGGGGATTTGGATGCGGGCAACGGAGTACTCATCGGAGTGGTTAGCCACCTGCAGGATTTCGCCGTTGCGGACGTACCACAGGGCACCGTCGATATCGCGGACGGTGGTAATGCGCAGGGAAATGGACTCGACGTCGCCAAAGACGCCGTTGCCCAGGTCAATGACATCGCCAATGCCGTATTGATCCTCAATGAGCATGAAGATACCGGAGAGGAAGTCTCGGACCAGTTCTTGTGCACCGAAGCCGAGGGCAACACCGATAACACCGGCAGAAGCGATCAGCGGGGCAACGTTGACTTCCAATTCATCCAGGATGGCAATGCCAGCCGAAACCCAGACCACGATGGCAACCGCCGATCGCCCCACGCCGGCGAGGGTCTTGATGCGCGAGGCGCGGCGCGCCTCTCTGGTTTCTCGCAGGGTGTCATCCGGTTGGCCGTCCTCCCCAGACCTGCTGCGGGTGCGGCTGGGCTTTTTGAGGGTGGAGGCCTTAATGCTGTTTTTCGCCAGCCGGTTGATGAGGTGGCGCAGCGCCCAGTGCGCAATGAAGGCCAAAATGATAATGAGGCCGATGCGGATGGGCCGCTCGATAAGCCAAAGTTGAACGTTCTCGTCGTTCCAGAAGCTGGATACGGACTCTACTGCATCGTCTTTTTTCTCTGCAGCGCCCTGAGCCATGGTAAATAGGTTCGTACTCATCATTCTTTCTTGATCGTGGACACAAACTAACCGCACCCATTCTAGAGGAGAATCCTGAAATCTCACTGACGGCGCCGAATCGGCAATGCGTGGAGAGGGCAGAATATAAATTGCCGAATGGCCGGTGTGGATGAACCGCTTAGTCTACGATTGGGAGGCATGACTGAACACAGCGCGCATAACTTGGCAAAAGGATTTTCATCCCGTTCCATTCACGCTGGATATCACCCGGATCCGCACATGGGATCCATCAACGTGCCGATCTACGCCTCGACTACGTTCGCCCAGGATGGCCTCGCGCAACTGCGCGGCGGCTTTGAATACGGGCGCGTGGCCAACCCGACGGTTCGCTCGCTTGAAAAGACCTTGGCCGCGCTGGAGGGCGCGGATTACGCCCGTGTCTTTGCCACCGGTATGGCCGCCGCCGATACGATGGTGCGCATTTTGGTGCGCCCCGGCGACCACGTCATTTTGGGCAATGACTCCTACGGCGGTTCCTACCGCCTGCTTAATGATTTCACGGAATGGGGTGTGGAGATGTCCATTATCAATACCTGCGATGTCGATGCCGTCGCCGCCGCGGTAAAGGACAATACCAAGCTCATCTGGCTAGAAACCCCGACCAACCCGGCGCTGAATATCACCGATATTGCGGCGGTGGCCAAGGTTAAGGGCAATGCGCAGGTGTTGGTGGATAATACCTTCGCCACGCCGTACCTCCAGAACCCGCTCGCGCTCGGCGCAGACCACGTCCTGCACTCCACCACGAAGTACTTGGGCGGGCATTCCGATGTCCTCGGTGGCGCCGTAGTTACCAATGACCCCGAGGTGGATGAGCAGCTGCTGTACTTCCAGGGCAACGTGGGCGCGGTCGCCTCTCCCTTCGATGCCTACCTGACTGCGCGTGGCATTAAAACCCTCGGCGTGCGTATGGACCGCCACTGCGCCAATGCGCAAAAGGTGGCCGAATTTTTACAGGCCCGCCCAGAGGTCAAACAGGTGCGCTACCCGGGATTGGCAGAGCACCCAGGTCACGAGCTGGCGGCGCAGCAGATGCGTGGGTTCGGCGGCATGATGTCTGTGCGCTTCCACGACCCAGAGCACGCCAAGCAGATTTGTTTGAATACGCGCCTTATCTGCCTGGCAGAATCGCTGGGTGGGGTGGAATCGCTCATCGAGCACCCGCAGAACATGACCCACGTATCGGCCGAAGGCTCCGAATTGGTGCCGCCGGAGGACATGGTGCGCATCTCCATCGGCATCGAGGACATCGATGACCTGCTGGCGGATCTACAGCAGGCGCTCGACGCCCTTTAAAACGCGCTCTAAAACGCGTACTTAGTGGCCGCCGGCAACCTTGAGCAGGGAGCCGGCGGTCTTATCAGTTTCCTGCAGCATGAGCGGATCCGTGCCCGGCATGGGGGAAATCGTCGTATCCGGCCACTGCGCATAGGTAGGAATGCCGACGATATGCAGGCGCTGATCCAGGCTGCCGTCCGGATGGACGGTGCGCCGCGTGGCACCATCGGTTTCGGGGGAGCCGGTGTCCTGCCTGTGATCGGCAAACGGGCGCACCCGGCCACCTTCGACCAATCCGCGGGTGAGCGGGTCGCCGGCGACGCGGATATCGGGCTTGTGCATAAAGGCATCGACAAGCGTGGGCGCCGATGCCGAGCGCGGGCCAGAAGTCAGGGTGTAATGGTCTGACTCGATCGCGAGGGTGGGGTGATCGCCGAGGAAGTGGACTAGGTGGGCATCGACAAGCGCGAGCAATTGGCGCACGCGGAAAAGCGGAGGTCCCGAGCCCACCATCTGCCCAAAGGACATGAACTGCGCGTAGCGGCCCGTGCGGGACTCGCGGGTATAGCGGCCTTCCGCGCCGAGGATGGAGGCGGGCTTGCGCGACTGGGACAGCGACCACAGCGCGGCCTTCATGGGCGAATCGTGGCCGGCGGCAGCCTCCTGAATATCGCTCGCCAGGCTATCCGCAATGTGGGCGGTCAACGCCGAAATATCGCCGGTAAAACCGGCGACCTGGTACATCAGCTCGGTCATATCCCACGGCAGGGTGACCAAGGGAGCGAGGGCGGTGCCGAGATCATCCGGCGCGGTGGAATCGATGACCGCGAGGATCTCTTCGCGCGGGCGGAGCAGCGCCGCCGGATTCACCCGTTCCAGCGTGGTGATATACGCCTCGTAGCTATCGCGGGCGATGGCGGGCCAAACCTGGGTGTCAAAGTCGATGTCCTCAGTGCCCTGGAGCTTGTCGATGACCTCATGCAACCGCCGCCGCGGCATCGTGGGCGGCAGCTCGTTGTACTCGGACTTGGGATGGAAGGGATAACCGCGGCCGGATGAGACGATGAAATGTGGTTCCTTCCCGCTCGCCTCGTAGCGCAGGCCGGAGCGGGTGGTGGCATCCTCGACGAACTTGCCACCGCGCTCGATGGTGGTTAGCGCCATGATGTCATAAAAGCCCATGCCAAGCCCGCGCACCAGCACGTCTTCGCTGGCGGGAATGGCTTCGTAGTCTTGTTCCACGGGGTTACCCGGTGCGATCCAGCGCAGCCCGGATTCCGCCAAGCGCTGCTCCTCATCATTAAAGCGCGGCGCCATCCAGCCATAGGCTAGGACCGTGGCATCGGCGCGCACCTGCGAGCCGTCGTCCAAGTGCAGGATATCGGCCGCGCCGTCCGCGGTAATGGTCTCCACGCGGTGGTGATGGCTGACCGTAGAAATGCTCTCCGGCAGGCGAGCCAGCACCACATCATAGACCCAGCGCAGGTACTCGCCGTATAACGCCCGCGTAGGGTTGGACTCTGGGCGGGTGGCGGCCAGCTCTGCGCGGTAATCGGTGGCAATGTGTGCGGCAGGAGGATGCTGGGCAAAAAGATTGCGCTTGGCAGGAGCTACCTTATCGCCCTCGCCGCGCAGCAGCTGGATCCACTCGTATTGCGTCGGTCCCTCGAGCACCGGGGCATCCACCGTCGCGCCGGGCTCGGTAAAAAGCGTGACAGCCCCCGCGCGCGTATTCATGCACAGGGTTTTGGTTTGGTCGGTTTCCCAGACCCGGCCGGCGCCGTGCTGGGCCTCATCGATGAGGTGAATGGTAACGGGGGAGCTGGAATCATCCATGCGGGCGGTGAGGCGTTCCAAGATGGAAATGCCGCGCGGGCCCATGCCGACGATCGCGATTGCAGGAGTAGCCATAACCCCTATCGTTCCACATCGCGGAACGGGGACGGACGCCGCGCACCGCTAGCACCCATTTTCCCTATGATGGGGTGGCATGACTGATACCACGAATGTGCCAGAGAAAATCGCCGTCGTTACCGGTGCCACCGGTGGCATGGGGCGCGAGATTATCAAGGATCTCGCCCGCGATCACCACGTGTATGCGCTGGGTCGCAGCGCCGAAGAGCTGCCAGAGGCCGCGAATATCACGCCGGTTGCCAGCGACTTGGTCGCCGGCTTGGACGAGGGCATGCAGCTGCCCGAGCTAGAGCGGGTCGATGTCCTCGTGCACGGCGCGGCGCGCGCCACGAAGTTCTCGGTGGAAGAGGCCACCCCGAAAGATTGGCGCGCCCACATGGACTTAAACGTCCACGCGCCAGCAGAGGTCACCCGCGCGCTCTTGCCGCAGCTGCGCAAGGCAGAGGGCACCGTCGTCTTCATCAACTCTGGGGCGGGGCGCAAAAGTTACGGCGATAACGTGGTCTATGCAGCAACGAAGCACGCGCTGTATGCGCTTGCCGATGCCCTGCGTATCTCCGAGCCCGGTATCCGCGTCTCCACCGTGGCGCCAGGCCCCACCGATACCCCGATGCTGGAGGGCCTGCAGGACTATAACCCGAACGAGGTTATTGCGCCCGTTGAGGTGGCGCGCGCCATCCGCACCGTTGTGGAGGCAGGGCCTACTACCCAGCTCACGGAGATCCAGGTGCGCCCGCGCATCGAACTGAATCTCCGCAAGAACTAGGCACTTAGTTGGCGTCGACCTCTCGGTTGCGCAGGGCGCGGGCTACGCGGTCGCGCTGCTCGGTGATCGCGCGGCGCAGGCCGCCTGCCAGATCCTTCTGCAGGAAGGCATCGGCGCGATCGAGGCCGTCTTGGGTGATATCCCAGGACGGGAATAGCCCGGTGACGGTGGTCAGGCCCACCTCGGAGGACTGGGAATCCCAGATCTTTTCGGCCACCTCGAAGAATTCCGCGGTGGGCAAGAGATCATCGGAGTGCGGGTAATTTAAGCCCTCCAGCTTGGAGGTGAGCTCGCGGTTGGTGAGATCCCCGGCGACGATTTCTTCCCATACCGCGCGCTTATTGTCCGCAGTAGCAATCGCGGCGCGGGCGCGCAGGGAAGAGTAGTAGCCGGTAGCGGAATTATCGCGCTTGAGCTGGGCGGCGATGGCGGCCTCGGCATCGGCAAGCGCGCCCGCGGCAGCAAGCGCTGCGACGGCGGACCAGCGCAGTCCGGCATCATCAGAATCCGCGAGGAGATCGTGCAGGTAGTCCCGGGCCGGCTCGTGCAGCCGAATCCGAGACAGGGCCTGCGTGCAGATGATGGAACGCTGCGCATCGGTGCTCCGGGCGCCATCGACAAGCGCCTGCGCCAAAACCGTGCTGTCTTTCGCCCACGCCGGATCGGCGTAGTTCTTCAGCGCGGTAGAAGCCTGCGAGACGATGCGCTCGAGGACGGCTAGCTCGGTCTCCGCCTTCATGCCGCGGGCCACCAAGCGGATGAAGTCGCGGGCGCGCATGGTGCCGGCGCGGGTCATCTCCCAGGCGGTGGACCAGCAGAGGGTGCGCGCCATGGGGTCGTCGAATTTCTCGATATTATCCAGCAGGAATTGCAGGGAACCTGCGTCCAAATCGATGAGGCAGTAGGTCAGATCGTCATCGTTGGGCAGGATGAAGTCGATGTCATTGAGGTCGCGGCCGACCAGCTCTAGGATCTCGGTGGATTTGCCCTCCACGTCCATCTCAAGGCGCTCGGTGCGCACGACCTTGCCGTCCTGCGTACTGTAAAGGCCGACCGCCACGCGGTGGGTGCGCAGGGTATCGCCGCGTTGGGTAAGGTGCGCCTGGGTGATGGTGCCGTCATCGTCGGCCGCCGTGGCAACCGCCAGGGTGTTGATGCCGGTGGTCTTCAGCCATTGCTGCGCCCAGAAGGAGAGATCGCGCCCGGATGCCTCTTCGAGGTGGCGGAGAAGATCATCGAAGGTGGCATTGCCCCACGCGTGGGCGGCGAAGTGGCGGCGCACGCCAGCGAGGAAGTTCTCGCGGCCAACGTAGGCCTGCAGCTGCTTGAGCACCGAGGCGCCCTTGGCGTAGGTAATACCGTCGAAGTTTTGCTCCACGGTTTCGATATCGCTGGCATCGGTGGAAATGGGGTGGGTGGTAGGTAGCTGATCCTGCTGGTAGGCCCAGGACTTTTCCACGTTGGCGAAGGTGACCCAGGCGGTATCGTATTCGGTTTCTTCCGCCTGCGAGATTGCTGCGGACCAGGTGGCAAAGGACTCGTTGAGCCACAAGTCATTCCACCACTGCATGGTCACGAGGTCACCGAACCACATGTGGGCAAGCTCGTGCAGGACGGTATCGGCGCGGCGCTCGTACTTGTAGTGCGTGGCCTGCGAGGTAAAGACGTATTCATCGCGGAGGGTTACGCAACCGGCGTTTTCCATCGCACCGGCGTTGAACTCGGGGACGAAAATCTGGTCGTACTTGCCAAAGGGGTAGGGGAAGCCGAAGTTGCGGTGGTAGAAGTCGAAGCCCTGCTTGGTCTCAGTAAAAAGGCGCTCGGCATCGAGGGAATCTGCCAGCGAGGCGCGGCAATAGATACCGAGCGGGACCTCGAGCTGTTGCGCCGGCTTGCCCTCGGGGTGCTCGGTCAGCTCGCCGCGCCAGGTATCGGTGACCTCGTGGTAGGGGCCTGCGCACAGGGCGACCAGGTAGGTCGACAGCGGGTAGTCGATCTTAGAATGGGAGGTATCGCCCTCGCGGGTGACCGGGCCATTGGTGATAATGGTCCACTCCTCTGGGGCCTTAAAGTGCAGGGAGTAGGTGGCCTTCAGATCCGGCTGGTCGAAGCAGGCAAACACGCGCTTGGCATCGGCGGTTTCAAACTGGGTGTAGAGGTAGACCTCGTTATCGGCAGGGTCCACGAAGCGGTGCAGGCCCTCGCCGGTGCGGGAGAAGGGGATCTCAGCGGTGACCTCGAGCGTGTAGTCCGCTACCTGCAGCCCGGAGAGTGGAATGCCGTAGGTGGGGTCATAGGACTGCGTGGGCAGCGGGTTTCCGTTCAGGCGTACCTCGTGCAGCTTGTCCGCGCGCAGATCGATGAAGGTAGAACCGGCCTCCTGGGTGCTAAAACGCACCGTAGTGGTGGACAGGAAGTGGGTATCGGAATGCTTAAGGTCTAAAGTGACATCGTAATGGTCAACGTTGAGCATCTGGGAGCGATTTTTTGCTTCCTCCCACGTGAGGTTTACAGAGGTCATTGCCTAGATTCTCCTTTGCTAACGAAAATAGTGATGCATCAAGGTTAGCAGCGCGTTTACAGTGGTGGGGCAAACTGCACTTATTTCAAGGAGGAATAATGACTACCCCAGTTAAGTTTTGGTTCGACGCTTCCTGCCCGTTCGCATGGGCAACGTCCCGCTGGATCAAAGAGGTAGAAAAGGTCCGCGATATTACGGTGGAGTTCGAGCCGATGTCCCTGTCGGTGCTTAATGATGGCCGCGATCTTGATCCCGAATACATGGAAATGATGGAGGCCAACTGGGGCCCTGCCCGCGTATTCGCCAAGGTCAAGACCGAGCAGCCAGAGAAGGTAGATGAGCTTTATACCGCCATGGGCACCTTGATCCACGCCAAGGGCAACGGCGGCAAGAAGGGCGATGGCGGCTATGACGAGATCATCGCCCAGGCATTAGAGCAGGTTGGCCTCCCCGCAGACTTTGCGGAGGTGGCCCACACCGAGGAGTACGACGAGAAGCTGCGCGAGTACCACCACAACGGCATTTCTTCCGTGGGCGATGAGGTAGGCACCCCGGTTATTAAGCTGGGCGATACCGCCTTCTTTGGCCCGGTTATTACCCGCGTTCCCAAGGGTGAGGAAGCCGGCGAGCTTTTCGATGCCTCCGTGCGCCTAGCCCAGTTCCCTTACTTCTTCGAGCTCAAGCGCTCCCGCACGGAGATGCCGCAGGTAGAAGAGGACTAGTTATGAGCGCTGCTGGTCGTGCGTGCGGCATACCGCGGCGGCCAGGCAGCAGCCAGCGATTACCGGCGTGAGTAAAAATGCTGGCACCCCGGCGATATTGATGATGGGCAGAGCCGTTTGAGCCTGGAATTCTGACCAAGCGGCGGCCACCCACGTAGCCCATGAGGCCGCGGTGAGCAGGGATAAGAGTCCAATCACCGCGGCCAAACCGCCGAGGCGATTTTTCTTTAGAACCCGCTGATTCAGCCACCACAGCCCAAGAACGAGGTGGGCGACAGTGAACAGTACGGTATGAATAAGCGGCACGAGGTAGTTCTTATTGGTTAAGAAAATATTCGCCGCAAATAATAGCACCGCGATAGCAAGGATGCTGCCGTAGAGTGCAAGGACGCGAGGGCTCATTTTTATCGCCTTTCGTTGCAGCACGTAGTCTGCGCTTTAGCTTAACAGTGCTGGGCTATGAGCGAAATAGGATGTGCAAAGTGGTGCCTAGAAGGCGGCGGTGCCGGTACTGTAGGGGTTATGCGCGTATATCTTGGAGCTGACCACGCAGGTTTTGAGACTAAAAACCTGATTTCTGAACACCTCACCAAACAAGGCCATGATGTTATCGACTGCGGCGCTCATACCTATGACGCCGAGGATGACTACCCCGCATTCTGCATTGAAGCGGCCCTGTGCACCGTCAACGATCCAGGTTCCCTGGGAATCGTGCTGGGCGGATCCGGAAATGGCGAGCAGATTGCCGCCAATAAGGTCAAGGGCGCACGTTGCGCGCTGGCATGGTCGCCAGAAACCGCGCGCCTGGCCCGCGAGCACAATAATGCGCAGCTCATCGGCATCGGCGGGCGCATGCACTCGCAAGAAGAGGCCCTAGAAATCGTGGATGCCTTCTTGGATCAAGAATGGTCCCGCGCCGAGCGCCACCAGCGTCGCATCGATATCCTCGCAGAATACGAGCGCACCAATATCCCACCCGAGCTGCCTAAGGACCCGCGCTAAAACCGCCAGGTTCCTTGAATAGACATAAATGAACGCCGCGGGCCTTTGGGCCACGCGGCGTTTCTATGTGGTGGTTACACCAAACGCATTAGGCGTCGTTCATGTCATTGGGGTGATGCCCACCGCGGCCGTCTTCGCCTTCCTCCAAAGAGGTAATGGCAGCCATTTCCGCATCCGTGAGCTCGAAGCCGAAGACATCGAAGTTTTCTGCAATGCGCGATGGCGTCGAAGACTTAGGGAAGAGGATGACCCCATTTTGCAGGTGCCAGCGAATAATGGCCTGGGCTGGAGAAACACCGTGCGCCTCGGCGGCTTCAGTAACCTCTGGTGCCTCCAAGATATCGCTCTTGCCCTGGCCCAGCGGGCCCCATGCCTCGATGGAGATGCCGTGGGCGCGGCCAGCGTCCAGTTCGCGCCAGCGCTGGAGGTAAGGGTGCAGCTCCACCTGGTTAATTGCGGGGACGACGTCCGTGTGTGCCTCAAGCTGATCTAAGTGCTCCGGCTCAAAGTTGGATACGCCAATGGACTTCGCCTTGCCCTCTTTGCGCAGCTCAATGAGTTGCTTCCAAGCCTCCACGTACGTGCCCTTGGCCGGGGTAGGCCAGTGGATGAGGTACAGGTCTACGTAGTCAAGGCCCAGCTTCTGTAGGGATTCATCTAGCGCCGCAGCGGCATCGGTGTGGCGGTCATTCCACAGCTTGGTGGTAATGAAAAGCTCCTCGCGCGGGATGCCGGAGTTGGCGATGGCCTTGCCCACGCCTTCTTCATTGCCGTAGATGGCTGCGGTATCGATGTGGCGGTAGCCCACGCGCAGCGCTTCGGCTACGTATTCCTCGGTCTTTTCCGGGTCCATCTGGAAGACGCCAAAGCCCAGCTGGGGGATTGTATTGCCATCGTTCAAAGTAATATTAGGTACGGTCATGGACACCAGATTACGCTTTTCTGGCCACCGCCCCAATGTGATGTATTTATAGCCGCGCTTGGCGGGAGATGGGCAGTGGGGTGGAAGGGGCATCGGCAAGCAGGGGCCTCGTTTAAGCTAAGAAACCGGCGAAGCCTAACGGCGGAGCTGCGCCGGTGACCCCGGCCGGGCCGCATGCCAGCGCTTAATATCCTCAGCAAGCCACAGTCGCGTGCGGCCCAAAATCGTGGCCACATGCTCAGGGGTGCGGTGATTAGCTGAGTAATTGCGCCAGGTCGCGTAGCTCACGCCGATATGGGCGGCGCAATCCGAGCCAGTCCACAATTCATCGCCGGTATCAACATCGATGATTTTAGGCTGCACGGTTTTTCCTCCCTTGGGTAGTGGCTGTAGCTAGGTTGTAGCCGGATAGTGCCGCTAAGGCTATGACAATAAGCCAGATGGGCGAATCGGCAATTATCGAGTACGCGGCGGCGACTACGATGCCTGAGACGGCGGAGGCTTGTTTCAATGTCACTGTAATGTGTCCTTTCGGTATATTGGGAGGTGTACCCCTAGGGGGCTGGATAGTGCTAGTATCCAGCGCCCCTAGAGGCTATTTGCGATGCCTACCCGATTTTGGCGGGTGGTCGTTGCGGTGCTGTTTTATCTGAATAGCTAGGCTACACAGTGAAATAATTAGCGCCGCGATCTCCATCACCTCTTCAGTTTTGTAAGTGCCTTGAAGCCTTACATTTACTAGTATAACACATTAATGCGTTATTGGAAAACTGGAAGAACGAACATTTTAAGAATATTTCCCAAAAACAGCCCAACCCCGCACCACACAAGCCGGATGCGGGGCGCCCGCCGTGGCCGCACTCTGGAAGAAACTCTAACCAAAGCTAAAACTATTCAAACCCCCACAGACTATACAATCCGTGAGGGTTTAAACATGCCAACCAAGATGGTTCTACCAATGGTTCCACTTACTGCCAATAACCAGCTATGATAGTCAATTATTGCAGTACAAACATGGAGGGAATGACGGGAATCGAACCCGCGTCTTCAGCTTGGAAGGCTGAGGTATTAGCCACTATACGACATTCCCGCAGCGTTACCTTGAACGCTGTCGGCTACTTTAGCGCATGAGCGCCCCAAAACGAAAATAGGGAACACGCGCAGTGGGTAGGCCGTTAAAATAGGTAGGACCAATTCCAGTAAAGAAAGCGATGATTGTTGTGGAACTCCTACTTCTTGTAGTCGTACTCGGTGGCGGCGCGTGGTACCTATCCTCGCGCAGCTCAAAAAAGAGCCGGGAGGAGCGAGAGGCGCAGCAGTTAGCGGATGCCCAGGCGGATGCGCGTCGGTGGATTGAGCGCCTGGGCGGCCAGGTTATGCAGATTTCCGGTACGGATACCGCCTCGCAGCAGGCGATGGCAGACGCATCGGAGCGCTTTACCGCGGCCAACTCCGCTATTTCGCGGGCCACTACGGTCAAGCAGGCCAACTTGGCCCGCGAATCGGCGCTTGAGGGCATGCATTACGTCAATGCTGCCCGCGAGATTATGGATATGAATCCGGGGCCGGAATTGCCGCCGCTGGAAGGCCAGCGCGCCGCGGGCAAGGTCACCGAGAAGCGCACGGTGGATGCGAATGGCGAGCAGCTGACTGCGTCCCCATACGCCTCTGAGGAAACCCCGAACTATTACCCAGGCGGAACCGTAGCCGGCCGCCCCGTTCCGGCCGGTTGGTACTCCCGCCCGTGGTGGGCAGATGCCCTGCAAACGGGCGTGTGGATGATGGGTTATTCCATGATGTTTAACGCCATGTTTGCCGGCATGTCCGGCGTGGGCTATTCCGCAGCCGCCGCAGAAAACGGCGACTGGGGCGGCGCCGAGGGTGGCGAAGGAATGGACGGAGCCGACGGCGGCGGAGATGCCGGAGACGCCGGGGACGCCGGCGATGTGGGCGGCGATGCCGGAGGGGGAGACGCCGGTGACGGTGGCGGCTTCTTCGACGGATTATCTGATGGTGATGGCGGCGGATTCTTTGACGGCATGTTTGATTTTGATTTCTAAGTCAAGCGGCCGGAAATTATGCCGCTAACCTGCGTCTACGCCCTTAACAGGGGGTTGATTTAGGAGATTTAAATCCAACACGCTAAACTGTCTCAGGTATGCAACGCAGCCAAGGCAACTTGGTGGCCTACATACGGGGCGTGGCGCAGTTTGGTAGCGCACCTGCTTTGGGAGCAGGGGGTCGCAGGTTCAAATCCTGTCGCCCCGACGTATGGGGGTCTGAAAATGCCCTAATAAGGTTTTTCAGACCCCCTTTAATTTTTATGTACGTAGAAAAACAATGAAGCCAGGGAGATCCACTCGTGAAGACCACCGTAGACAAGCTGAGCGATACCCGCGTTAAGCTCACCGTCAACGTTCCGTTTGCGGAGCTAGACCAGGAAATCGATCAAGCTTACGCGGCAATCGCGCAGCAGGTTTCTATTCCAGGTTTCCGTAAGGGCAAGGCCCCGCGCCAGCTGATCGACGCTCGCTTCGGCCGCGGCCCGATTCTGGAGCAGGTAGTCAATGACATGCTGCCTTCCCGCTACGAGCAGGCCGTTCAGTCCGAGGACCTGAAGGTCATCGGCCAGCCGGACGTAGACATTTCCAAGATCGAGGACAAGGACTTCGTCGAGTTCACCGCCGAAGTTGACGTTCGCCCTGAGTTCGAGGTTCCGAACTTCTCCGAAATCTCCGTCACCGTCCCAGCCATCAAGGCCGGCGAAGAAGACGTGGACAAGGCCCTCGAGGATCTTGCAGAACGCTTCGGTGAACTGAAGGACACCAAGCGCAAGATGAAGACCGGTGACTACGCCATCATTGACATCACCGCAGAGGTGGACGGCGAGAAGATCGAGGAGGCTTCCACCGAGGGCCTGTCTTACTCCATTGGTGATGACAACCTCATCAAGGGTCTGGACACCGCACTGCGCGGCATGAAGACCGGCGAGGATAACGAGTTCACCTCCACCATCCAGTCTGGCGAGCACAAGGACGAAGAGGCTACCTTTAAGGTCCACGTGCAGCAGACCAAGGAGCGCAAGCTGCCGGACATGGATGATGAGTTTGCCCAGATGGCCTCCGAGTACGACACCATCGAGGAGCTGCGCGAAGCCACCAAGACCGAGGTCGAGGAGTCCAAGAAGGCTGAGCAGGCCGGCCAGATCCGCGATGAGGTTCTGAAGGCTGCGCTTGCCGATGTCGACTTTGAACTGCCCCAGTCCGTCGTCGACGAGCAGGCTCACGCCCAGCTGCACCAGATCCTGGGTCAGCTGGCACACGATGAGAAGGCGCTGGCACAGTTGCTCGAGGCTCAGGGCACCTCCCGCGAAGAGTTTGATCAGCAGACCCGCGAGCAGGCCGAAGAGTCCGTGCGCACGCAGATCTTCTTGGATGCCGTGGCAGAAAAGGAAGAGCCGGAAGTTTCCCAGCAGGAGCTCTCGGACCACATCCTGTTCACCGCGCAGTCCTACGGCATGGACCCGAACCAGTTCATCCAGCAGCTGCAGTCCAACGGCCAGATTGCCAACCTGTTCTCTGACGTACGCCGCGGCAAGGCACTGGCTGCCGCCATTTGCCGTACCACCGTAAAGGACGAAGAAGGCAACGACGTTGACGTTGAGCAGTACTTCGGTGAAGTAGAAGAAGACGAGAACGAAGCTACCGACGCGGAGTAAATCTTCTCCTTAAAAGCCCAGCTTGGCCCCTCGCACCAGCGAGGAAGTCTGGCTGGGCTTTTCTCATCGCCGGGTCGAAAAAGCAGACAAAGATCGGTGCAAACGCTGATAGCGAACAGACCCCACAATTATCGCCACATTAAGTAGTGTGGTGGCATTAGAGATTAACCGTCCTCAAGGAGACTTTTCGAATGTCTAAGAAATCTGACCAGCTTCAGATGACCACCCCAGCAGGCTCCGGCCTGAACTTGGGTGACAGCGTCTATGAGCGCCTGTTGCACGAGCGCATTATCTTTTTGGGCACCCAGGTAGACGATGAAATTGCCAATAAGCTGTGCGCACAGATCCTGCTGCTTTCCGCAGAGGATCCCACGCGCGATATTTCGCTCTACATCAACTCCCCGGGTGGCTCCGTGACCGCGGGTATGGCCATTTATGACACGATGAAGTACTCGCCGTGCGATATCTCCACCTACGGCATGGGCTTGGCCGCTTCCATGGGCCAGTTCCTGCTCTCTGGCGGTACGAAGGGCAAGCGCTATGCGCTGCCGCACGCTCGCATCATGATGCACCAGCCTTCCGCTGGTGTGGGCGGTACCGCTGCAGACATCGCCATCCAGGCGGAGCAATTCGCCCAGACGAAGCGCGAGATGGCCGAGCTCATTGCAGAGCACACCGGCCAAACCTTCGAGCAGATCACCAAGGACTCTGACCGCGACCGCTGGATGACGGCGCAGCAAGCCAAGGAATACGGCATTGTTGACCACGTTATCGAGTCCGTGAACGGCCCACTGAGCAACTAGGGAATAAGGAGAAAATCACTATGAATAAGTCGCAGATGCCAAGTTCCCGTTACGTACTGCCTTCTTTTATTGAGCAGTCCGCTCAGGGGACGAAGGAAACCAACCCGTACTCTAAGCTCTTTGAAGAGCGCATCATCTTCTTGGGCACCCAGGTCGATGACACCTCTGCCAATGACATCATGGCCCAGCTGCTGGTTCTTGAAAGCCAGGATCCGGACCGTGACATCACCATGTATATCAACTCGCCCGGTGGCTCCTTTACTGCCCTGATGGCAATTTATGACACCATGCGCTATGTGCGCCCCGATGTGCAGACCGTGTGCCTGGGCCAGGCGGCGTCCGCTGCCGCAGTGCTTTTGGCCGCTGGTGCTCCGGGCAAGCGCGCGGCGTTGCCGAACTCCCGCGTATTGATCCACCAGCCTGCAACCCAGGGCACCCAGGGCCAGGTCTCGGACTTGGAGATCCAGGCCGCAGAGATCGAGCGTATGCGCACCTTGATGGAAAATACCCTGGCGGAGCACACCGGCCGTACTGCCGAGCAAATCCGCATCGACACCGACCGCGATAAGATCCTCACCGCGGAAGACGCCGTGGAATACGGAATCATCGATACCGTCTTTGAGTACCGCAAGTTCAATTCTTAATACGGTGCTGGTGGGCTAACTCCATCAGCTAACACCCTGCGAGGCCGCTTCGAGAGGAGCCCTCGCAGGGTTTTATTATGTGCATATGAGTGCGCTCGATATATGCCTATGAGGGGCGTAGCAGGGGAGTGGTAGTACGCGAGCGGCTACCCCAAATGGGGTGAATCTTTCAGAGAAATATCTGCAGGTCGTTAGGCAGATTTTTCAGTGCGATGTTTCACGTATAATGCCCGATTTGTGAATTAGACCTCTGAGTGGTCGTATTATGCTATGACAAATAAGGATCCAGAGGCGGAGGAGCAGACCTCCGCACCCGCTGCTTCGAGCGGGGAGCGCACATTCTTCGGTCACCCGTGGGGGCTGGCTAACCTGTTCGGCGTGGAGATGTGGGAGCGATTCAGCTTCTACGGCATGCAGTCCATCGTGCTGCTGTACATGTACTACGCCACGACCGATGGCGGCCTCGGCCTCGACCGCGGCGATGCAACATCGATCGTCGGCGCGTACGGCGGCTTGGTGTACATGGCCTGCCTGTTGGCATCCTTGGTAGCAGACCGCATCCTCGGTGCGGAGCGCACCCTGTTCTACTCCGCGATCATGGTGATGGCCGGACACCTCGTCTTGGCTTTCATCCCCGCCGTGACGGGTCTTGCCATCGGACTGATCCTCATCGCCGTTGGTTCCGGTGGCGTGAAGACCACCGCGTCGGTGGTGCTGGGCTCGCTGTATAGCCGCGACGATCCTCGCCGTGACGGCGGCTTCTCCATCTTCTACATGGGTGTTAATATCGGTGCCCTTTTTGGTCCGCTTCTTACCACCGCAATGTGGGGCTGGAAGGGCTTCCACTGGGGCTTCGGTATCGCTGCCGTCGGTATGGCCTTGGGCCTTATCCAGTACACCATCATGCGTAAGACCACCATTAAGGATGCCGGCCACGAAATCCCGAACCCGGCGGACTCCAAGCAGCGCATGATGGGCCTTGGTGCGATCGTCGTCGTCATCCTCGTCATGGTCATTGGCCTGGGTACTGGAATCATCAAGGTGGAGTGGCTGTCCAATATCGTTACCGCCGTTGCCCTTATCGCCGCCGTGTACTTCTGGATTCAGATGTACACCTCTGATTTGGTGACCCGGAAAGAAAAGAACCGCCTCTTGGGCTTTATTCCGATGTTCATCTCAGGTGTGCTGTTCTTCGGTATCTTCCAGCAGCAATTTACCGTGATGACCATTTACGCCGATGTGCGCTTGGATCGCCACATCTTCGGCCTCGAGATCCCGCCGTCACTGGTGCAGTCCATTAACCCGATCTTCATCGTTATCTTCTCCGCAATCTTCGCAGCGATGTGGACGAAGCTCGGTGACCGTCAGTGGTCCACTCCGGTGAAGTTCGGCGTGGCCAATATCATCATCGGTGTCTCGCTCTTCTTCTTCCTGCCGTTCTCCGGTTCGGGCGCAAACTCCACGCCAATGTATGTCATTATCTGGATCCTCTTCCTGTTCACCATGGGTGAGCTCATGCTGTCCCCGGTGGGCAACTCCCTGGCCACCAAGGTGGCTCCAGAGGCATTCCCATCGCGCATGATGGCCGTGTGGATGATGGCCGTGGCCATGGGTACCGCGCTTGCCGGCTCGCTGGCTAGCTTCTACAACCCAGAGGATGCGGCTGCGGAAAACACCTTCTTCATTTCCCTGGGTGTCGCTTCCATCGCGCTGGGCATCGTCCTGCTCGTGCTGAGCCGCTGGGTGGTCAAGAAGTTCGCTACCTTCCGTTAAAACGGGAAGTAAACACCCTATATTTTGAGAGGTGCGTTGGCGTTCAGCCGGCGCACCTCTCTTAGTGTTTTATACCACGGTATTAAAGGCTGAAAATAGATTAGAATTTTGAAAAAATACTGGTAGAACGCGGATTTTCGGTATAGGACTGGTACCAAGCCGCGCGCGGAAGGTTAACACTAGGCAAAGTGCAGTTTACTTCTTAGAAACGCTATTGGCTCGCCTTATTATTGCGGGGTACGCTGCTCTTGGTGCGCGACGAATAACGGCGTCGCAAATGCACTTTCTCGTCATTTGTTGATTGCTTACAAGGGGCCAATGCTGTGACAGCGACTTTGATTATCTTGGGCATTGTGGTGGTTACCGCCCTAGCCTTCGACTTCACCAATGGTTTTCACGACACTGCCAATGCGATGGCAACCTCCATTGCCACCGGCGCGCTGAAGCCATTTACCGCGGTGGCGATTTCTGCCGCGCTCAACCTCGTCGGCGCATTCCTGTCCGTGAATGTCGCGGCAACGGTGGCCAAGGGTATTGTCAACCTCGATTCTTATGACCTGTCGGGTGCAGCCGCTGATTCCGATGGTCAGGCTCTGCTGATGGTGGTCTTTACCGGCCTTATCGGCGGTATTCTCTGGAACCTGTTCACCTGGTTGCTCGGACTGCCGTCCAGCTCTTCCCATGCCCTTTTCGGTGGCCTTATCGGCGCCGGTTTCGCCGCCATGGGCACTGGGGGAGTGGAGTGGACCTCCATCATGGCCAAGATCATCATCCCGGCGGTGGCCTCCCCGATTATCGCTGCCTTGGTATCTGCCTGCGCCACCTTCCTCGTGTATTGGGTAACCAACACCATTCCTAATAAGGAAAAGAACGAGCACTTCCGCCACGGCCAGATTGTGACCGCCTGCTTGGTATCGCTGGCACACGGTGCCGGCGACGCCCAGAAGACCATGGGCGTTATCTTCCTCGCCCTCGTGGCCTCGGGCCATGCGGTTGCCGATGCCCGCATTCCCACCTGGGTCATTGTTGCCTGTGCGATTGCCATTGCGGCCGGTACGCTGTCCGGCGGCTGGCGCGTTATCCGCACCTTGGGCAAGGGGCTCGTGGAGATCGAATCCCCGCAAGGTATGGCAGCCGAGGCAACGTCTGCGGCCATCATCTTGACTTCCGCCACCGGCGGCATGGCGCTTTCTACGACCCACGTATCCACCGGTTCCATCCTTGGTACCGGTTTGGGCCGCCGCGGCGCGGAAGTTCGCTGGGGCGTGGCGATGCGCATGGTGGCTGCTTGGCTCATTACACTGCCCTGTGCTGCTTTCGTTGGCTTCGCATCGTGGTGGCTGGCGCACGGCGTTTCCTCTGTCACGACGGTAGCTACCGGTGCCATCGTGGACTTCGTCCTGCTCCTGGCCATGACCGCGCTCATCGTCATCCGCTCCCGCATGAACCCGGTCGATGCCTCCAACGTCAATAATGACTGGGATGACAACGCTGAGTCCGTGGATTCCTCCTTGGAGCCACGCGTTGGCGCGAAAGAGTCCGTCGCAGCCGCAGGGGGCATGACCCCGGTAGCGGCCGTCGACGGGAGCACGAACCCCACCTCATCTACTCCGAACGAGGAGCGCTAGAACATGACTGCTGCAGAAATCTTCGAATCTATTCTTCGCGTCGCTGGATTGGCCCTCGTCTTCGGCGCCGGCATTCCCTTGCTCTTCGCCCTGGGCATGCGTTCCATGACGGGCGATCCCATTCGGGATGATAACGGCGTGGTGGTAGGAGATACTCCCGCGAGCCGGCAAATGAAGGTGCTGGGTTGGACCGTTTATGCCGTACTAGGTGCCATCATTGTGGTGGCAATCGCGTGGATTGCGCGCGATACCCTGAACCATTACTTCGGCTTCGCCCCGTTCGGCGACCTTTAAGAGTCACCCGCGGGCCGAGGGAACGAGCCCGTGACCATGTAATACGCCTCACAGCCACTTAAAGTTAACAAAAGGTTAACTTTAAGTGGCTTAGGGGTTGCTTAGTGGGTAAGTACCAAGTATATTCAACCCTATCAACAGTGCAACATTGAGAGGTGAGAGAGATGAACACGATGCGGACCTTCTTTGGTGGCATTAGCGATATGTTCAAGGACTCCACCACGGGTACGGGTTTGGATACGGTGTCGCAGACGCCGGTTTCTGCCCGCGTAGCGGAAAATCTCGTTGACGCGGGGCTGACCCCCGCGACGACCAAGGACGTCGCTGAGTCCTTCGCATTCGTTGCCGGCCACGCGCCAGATGAGTTGGAAATGCTCGATGTCGAGGCATTCTTGCTCGAATTCGGCTGGCTGCAATAAAAGCCGCACTAGATAACCCCGCCAGGCACCATCCTCGGTGTCGGCGGGGTTATCTGCGTTATAGGGCTGGGCATCGGCAAGCGCTAGCGCGGCGGCAGGATGGCCTCCGGGGTTTCGGGCAGGAGCTGGCCGCCATCAATAATGAGCGTTTGGCCGGTGATATATCCGGCCTCGGTGGAGGCGAGGAAGGCCGCGGCATTGCCAATATCGCGGGGGCTGCCAAGCCGGTGCAGCGGGATGGAGCGCGTCATTTCATCGAGGTAGTCCTGGCCCTGCGCTTCGAGGCCCTCGGTAAGGATATTTCCGGGCAAAACGCCATTGATGGTGATGCCATCGCGGGCGATTTCTAGGGCTGCGGAGCGGATAAAGCCCTGTTGGGCCGCCTTGGAGGCGCCGTAATGTGCCCAGCCGGGAAAGCCGGTGTGCGAGCCAGTAATGGAGGTAGTGATGACGATGCGCCCGTAGCCGCGCTCCTTCATATACGGCAGGGCTTCTTGCACGACCTTGAACGTGCCGTGGGTATTGATGTCAAACATGGTCTCCCACTGTTTATCGGTCATCTCTTCCAGCGGGCAGTTGGGAAAGACCCCGGCATTGGAACAGACGATGTCGATTGCCCCGTGCGCGGCGTGGACCTTGGCAAACAGTTCTTTAATGGAGGCCCTATCGGTGACATCGACGGGGTAGGCGGTCGCACCGAGCTCCGCGGCGGTGGCTTCGGCCTTATCGGTATCAATATCGGCAATGACGACGCTGGCGCCGGCTTCGCGCAGGGAGGCAACGATGCCCTTGCCGATGCCCGCAGCCCCGCCCGTGACAATCGCGGTACGGTTGGTGAGGTCAAACATGAAATGGCTCCTTCGGCGGTGGTGGAGGAAGTAGAGGATCCAATCTCAAGTTTAGTGGTGTGGGCGGATAAAGATCTGCGAATTTCGCCACGCGGAGGGAATGAATAGGAGCCGTGTCGGGTTGATTTACTAAGGTAGATTTTTGAACAACCAACCGCGGGGACGGAAGTGAGCGAGCCTTCCTACCCACCTTTAAAAGCGGTAAACAAGAGCGAGTGTGAAAGTACTGAATGGCACGTATGCAAGAAAGCGCTGATCTCCTGAAGTGTTCCTTCTGCGGAAAGAGCCAAAAGCAGGTGAAAAAGCTCATCGCCGGTGGCGGGGTCTACATCTGCGATGAGTGCATCGAGCTCTGCAATGAGATTATTGAAGAAGAGCTCGGCCACGAGCAGGCCGAGGAGTCTTCCGAGGCGGAGGTGCGCCTGCCCAAGCCTTCGCAGATTTCTTCCTTTTTGGATAAGTACGTCATTGGCCAGGACAAGGCCAAGCGCGTGCTGTCGGTAGCGGTGTATAACCACTACAAGCGCATTAAGGCCGAAGAATCCGCCGCGTTGGATGCGCGCCGGAAGAAGGCCGAGGGCGAAGAGGTAGAGATCTCCAAGTCCAATATTTTGATGCTGGGGCCCACCGGTTCTGGTAAGACCTACCTAGCGCAGACCTTGGCGCGCCTGCTGGATGTGCCTTTCGCCATCGCGGATGCCACCAGCCTGACGGAGGCCGGTTATGTGGGCGAGGACGTAGAAAACATCCTCTTGAAGTTGCTGCAGGCAGCGGACTTTGACGTGGAGCGTGCCCAGCGCGGCATCATCTACGTCGACGAGGTGGATAAGATTTCCCGCAAATCCGAAAACCCCTCCATTACCCGCGATGTCTCCGGCGAGGGCGTGCAGCAGGCGCTGCTGAAGATCCTGGAGGGAACCGTGGCCGCCATCCCGCCGCAGGGCGGGCGCAAGCACCCCAACCAGGAATTTATCCAGCTAGATACCTCCAATATCCTCTTCATCGTCGCCGGCGCGTTTGCAGGCCTCGACCAGGTGATCGCGGATCGCGTGGGCAAGAAGGGCGTTGGCTTTGGCGCGAAGCTGGGCACCGAAGACGAGCGGGAAAAGGTGGACCTGTTTTCCCAGGTGCGCCCGGAAGACCTCGTGAAGTTCGGCTTGATCCCAGAATTTATCGGCCGCCTGCCCGTGGTGGCGACGGTGGATAACTTGGACCGCGAGGCCCTGGTCAAGGTGCTCACTGAGCCCAAGAACTCGCTGCTCAAGCAGTACAGCCGCCTATTTGAGATGGATGACTGCGAGCTGCACATGGATGACGGGGCGCTGGATGCTATCGCTGAGCTCGCCCTCGAGCGCAAAACCGGCGCGCGCGGCCTGCGCGCGATCCTGGAAGAGCTGCTTGTTCCAGTGATGTTTGAGCTGCCAGACAGAGAAGATATTTCCGCCGTGCACATCACCGCAGACTGCGTCACCCAGGGCGCAGAGCCCGAATTCACCTACAAGGATGAGGCGAAGGAATCGGCTTAGTGAGAAGGGGGCACCGGCAAGCAGCCGGTGCCCCTACTTTTATGCCTCGCCGTAGATATCTTGCGGGGAGGCTTCATCGCCCTCGTCGGCATCAGAAGGCACCAAATAAGACTCGTGGCCGGAATCGGGGATATTGGCGGTGAGGAATGCCAGCACGGCATCGACGGTAAGCCGGTGCATGCCGTCGGTATTTGCCTGGCTGGACATATCCACGCCCAACAGGTTGTCCATCATCGCCCGGTTGGTCACGCGGTACGAGGTGAGCGAGGCGATGATGGTGAAAATATCGTTGGTGGAAATGCCCGGGCGGAAGGCGCCGGCGTCCTGGCCCAGCATGAGCAGGCGATCGAGGTGAAGGGCGACGCCGCTAAAATCCGTCACGGGATTGGTGGAAGAGCCCACGATGGACTGGGCGGTTTCCCAGGTCATCATGCGGATGGCCTCGGGGTGGTTGACGTACTGCCAAAAGATCCAGTCCACCAGCTTGCGCACGCCCTCGACTGGGACCGCGGAATCGAGTTCCAGGTCTTCTTCGTCAGGGCGGAGGCGCTCGGCGGCGGTGCTTAGAGCGCTTAAATACAGGCCCTGCTTATCGCCAAAGTGGTAGTGAATCATGCGCTTGGACATGCCGGATTCCGCGGCGATGGTATCCAGCTTGGTTTCAGAAAAACCCCACGCGGAAAACTGGGAAATGGCGATATCCACCACGGCATCGGTGCTGATGGAATCCGCAGCGTGAGTGTCGGAGTCCTCCGCCTGCTCCGCAGCGTGCAGCGGTTCGGTGTGCTCAGTGCTCATAGCATGTGTCCTATCTCTGCTTCGCGGCGCCGATGTGGCGATGGTGGGTAGTGTCTCGGGAACTGCACGGCCGGCCTCATGCTGGTTTGATGCGGCAGTGGTTGGCCACCGTGCAGCCGCCCACAGGCAGTGAATGCATCCCTGCAAGCGCGCTCCCCAGTGGGGTCTGTGCCGCTTCCATCATGCCCGATTAGCCCCACCCCGCGGGAGGTATGTGCCCATTGGGGGCGTTAATTTGGAGGTAAACGGGGGTAATATCCGGAAATTTGGCGGCGTTTTCCCTCCGAAAGAGGGGGATTTATTTCACAACACGCTACCTCCGTATAGCGCTAAGCTCGGGGGTGGATACATCCCGTGGAGGGTGGCGTGCATGAGGGACGCTTACAACTCCACGACATATGAGGAGGAATGAGCATGACCCAGCCAGTAAAAGTAACCGTTACCGGCGCCGCCGGAAATATCGCCTACTCCCTGCTGTGGCGGATTGCCGCAGGCGACGTATTTGGCAAGGACACCCCGGTAGACCTTGCCCTCTTGGAAATCCCCGCGGTAGTAGAAAAGGCCGAGGGCGTGGCCATGGAGCTGCGCGATTCCGCCCTGCCGCTGGTGAATTCGATTACGGTGACTGATGACCTCAAGGTCGCCTTCGAGGATGCCTCCGCCGCATTCCTCGTCGGCTCCCGCCCGCGCAGCAAGGGCATGGAGCGCGCGGACCTGCTCGAGGCCAACGGCGCCATCTTTA
Source organism: Corynebacterium sp. KPL1818 (assembly GCF_000478135.1). Classification (NCBI taxonomy): domain Bacteria; kingdom Bacillati; phylum Actinomycetota; class Actinomycetes; order Mycobacteriales; family Corynebacteriaceae; genus Corynebacterium; species Corynebacterium sp. KPL1818. Next base: position 96,955 of record NZ_KI515759.1, read on the forward strand.
CTGAGCAGGGCAAGGCCATCAATGACTACGCGGCGCGCGATGTTCGCGTGCTGGTGGTGGGCAATCCCGCCAATACTAACGCGCTGATTGCCGCGCATAGCGCGCCGGATTTGGATAACTCCCAGTTCAACGCGCTCATGCGCCTGGACCATAACCGCACCTTGGGCCAGCTGGCGGCCAAGACGGGCAAGGCCACCAAGGACTTTTCCAAGATTGCGGTCTGGGGCAACCACTCCGCCACCCAGTTCCCGGATATCGCGTTCTCCAACGCGGAGGTAGATGAGCAGTGGTACCGCGAGGAGATGATCCCCAAGGTGGCCAAGCGCGGCGCGGAGATCATCGAGGTGCGCGGCAGCTCGTCTGCAGCGTCGGCGGCATCTGCGGCAGTGGACCACATGCACGATTGGGTCCACGGCACCGAGGATTGGCGCACCGCCGCCGTGCCTTCGGATGGCTCCTACGGTGTCGATGAGGGCCTCATCTGCGGCTTTCCCACCATCTGCCGCGACGGCAAGTGGGAAATCGTCCAAGGCCTGGAGCTCAGCGATTTCCAGAAGGAGCGCATCGAGGCCTCCGTGCAGGAGCTGCGTGAGGAGCGCGAGGCCGTAGCCCACCTGCTGAAAGGTTAAGCCTCCAGCACCAAGTTATCGATGAGCCGCACCGGCCCCACATGCGCTGCTACCAGCGCCAAGGCGGGCCGGTGTTGTGCATCTACGGGCTCGAGCGTGGCCGGGTCCACCACGGTGAGGTAATCCACCGTCACGCCGGGGGAGGAAGCGAGCTGGGCCTCAGCTTCTTCACGTGAGGCGCCATCCTGCAGCGCGAAGAGTGCCTGGGATAAGGCGACCGCCTGCTCACGCTCGGCGGCACTGAGGCGCGCATTGCGGCTGGACTCGGCCACGCCGTCCGTTGCGCGCACGATGGGCACGCTGATGATGTCCAGCGGCAGGTCGAGGTCCGCCACCAGGCGGCGGATGATCGCTACTTGCTGCGCATCCTTTTGCCCAAAATAAGCGCGGTCTGGTGTGACAAGGTGAAACAGCTTGCTCACCACGGTGGCCACGCCGTCAAAGTGGCCGGGGCGCGAGGCACCTTCCAAGACCGAGCCCATCTCACCCGTGCGCACCCACACCCGCGGGGTGCCACCCGGGTACATTTCCTCCACGCTGGGGGCGAAGACCGCATCGACTCCCAACGAGTCCAGCAGTGCGGCATCCGCGTCGAGGGTGCGCGGGTAGGCGCGGTAGTCTTCGCAGTCGCCCAGGTCCGTGAACTGGAGGGGATTGACAAAGACCGAGCACACCACGGTGTCGTTGTCTTCGCGGGCGCGGCGAATGAGGGAAGCGTGGCCGTCGTGAAGCGCGCCCATCGTGGGCACCAAACCCACGGAACCGGACGCTGCCGCGCGGAAGGCACGGAGTTCGGATTTAGTTGTGAGGATCTGCATGGCTTAAGACCTTAGTCCTCGAAAGACTCCTCGGCGTTGGGGAAGGAACGTTCACCCACATCTGCGACATAGTCCTTCGCTCCTTCCAGCAGCGCGCCGCGCAGATTCGCGTAGCGGCGCACAAAACGCGGCGCCTTGGGACCTCCCAGGCCGAAGGCATCGGTCCACACCAGAATCTGACCGTCGGTCTGCGCGCCGGCGCCGATGCCGATGGTGGGGATGGGCAGCTCCTTGGTCACCTGCTCAGCAAGGGCTGCCGGGACCATCTCCAGCACCACCGCGAAGGCGCCGGCCTCGGCGAGGGCGCGGGCGTCGTCGTGAAGCTTCTCCGCACCGGCACCCCGGCCTTGGACCACGAAGCCGCCCAAGGCGTGGACCTGCTGGGGTGTAAAGCCAATGTGGGCGCAGACCGGGATGCCGGCGGCGACAAGCGCGGCAACAATGGGAGCGCGCTCCGCACCGCCCTCCAGCTTCACGGCCTGCGCGCCGGTTTCCTTCATGACGCGCACCGCGGTCTCCAGCGCCTGGGAGGGGCCGTCCTCATAGGAGCCGAAGGGAAGGTCCACCACCACGAAGGCGCGGGAGGTCGAAGCAACCACCGCGCGGGCCAGCGGGATCATCTCATCGAGGGTGAGCGAGAGCGTGGTTTCGCGGCCCAGCACCACGTTGGCCAGGGAATCGCCGACGAGCAGGAGATCGACCCCGGCTTCATCGAAGATTTCGGCGGTCAAGCAGTCGTAGCTCGTCAGGCACGCGAAGGCCTGAGAGTTGTCTTTGGCTTGGGTGAAGTAACGGGTGCGGAGGCGGGCGCGGTGGCCAGGGTTGTGAGACATGCCCTTACTCTAGACAGGCCGGTGGTGCCAGTTGACGCACAGGGTAGAGTTGGCCAAGTGACTGATCAGAATAAAGAGCAACTCGTTGGCACCAACCGCGCGGACCAGCTTCCCAAGTCCTGGGAGCCGCAGGCAGTAGAAAAAGACCTCTACGAAGGCTGGGTAAGCGCCGGTTACTTCACCCCGGATGCATCCTCGGAGGCGGAGCCCTATTCCATCGTGCTGCCGCCGCCGAACGTCACCGGCCAGCTGCACATGGGCCACGCCTTGGACCACACTCTGATCGACTCCATCATTCGCCGTAAGCGCATGCAGGGCTATGCCACCCTGTGGCTGCCGGGCGCTGACCACGCAGGCATTGCCACCCAGACCAAGGTAGAGGCCAAGCTCAAGGAGACCGAGGGCAAAAAGCGCTGGGACTATGAGCGCGAGGAATTCATCAACAAGGTCTGGGAATGGAAGGAAGAATTCGGTGGCACCATCCAGAACCAGATGCGCGCCATCGGTGACTCCGTGGACTGGACCCGCGAGCGCTTTACCCTGGATGAGGGCCTGTCGCGTGCGGTACAGACCATCTTTAAGAACCTCTACGATGAGGGCATGATTTACCGGGCCAACCGCCTGGTCAACTGGTCACCGGTGCTAGAGACCGCCGTTTCTGATATCGAGGTCGTCTACAAGGACGTCGAGGGCGAGCTGGTCTCCATCCGTTATGGCTCGCTCAATGACGATGAGCCGCACCTCATTGTTGCCACCACGCGTGTGGAAACCATGCTTGGCGATGTCGCCATTGCCGTCCACCCCGACGATGAGCGCTACGCCCACCTCGTGGGCCAAGAATTGGATCACCCCTTCCGCGATGACCTGAAGCTGAAGATCATCGCCGATGATTATGTGGACATGGAGTTTGGTACCGGTGCAGTAAAGATCACCCCGGCCCACGATCCCAATGACTACGCCATGGGTACCCGCCATAACTTGGATATGCCGACGGTCATGGATACCACCGGCCACATCGCGCATACTGGCACCCGTTTTGATGGCATGACGCGCGAAGAAGCGCGCGTGGAAATCCGCGAGGCGCTGCGGGAGCAGGGGCGCATCGTCAAAGAAATCCGCCCTTATGTCCACTCCGTGGGCCACTCGGAGCGTTCCGGCGAGCCCATCGAGCCGCGCCTGTCGCTGCAGTGGTTCGTCGATGTAGCGCAGATGGCGAAGGCCTCTGGCGATGCCGTGCGCGAGGGCGATACCGTCTTGCACCCGCAGTCGCTGGAGCCGCGCTATTTTGAATGGGTCGATGACATGCACGATTGGTGCATCTCCCGCCAGCTGTGGTGGGGCCACCGCATCCCCATTTGGTACGGCCCGGAGCGCACGAACGAGTCCGGTGAGATCGAGCGTGACATCGTGTGCGTCGGCCCCGATGAGGAGCCGCCGGCAGGCTACGAGCAGGATCCGGATGTCCTCGATACCTGGTTCTCTTCGGCGCTGTGGCCATTTTCCACCCTGGGCTGGCCCGATAAGACCCCGGATCTGGAGAAGTTCTATCCCACCAACGTGCTGGTCACGGCCTATGACATCTTGTTCTTCTGGGTCGCGCGCATGATGATGTTCGGCACCTTTGCCGGCACCAAGACCCCAGAGCTTTTGGGTAAGGGCACCGATGGCCGCCCGCAGATTCCTTTCAAGGACCTCTACCTGCACGGCCTTGTGCGCGATGAGCAGGGCCGCAAGATGTCCAAGTCCCTGGGCAATGGCATTGACCCGATGGACTGGGTGCGCGATTACGGCGCCGATGCGCTGCGCTTTACCCTGGCCCGCGGCGCTAACCCGGGCGTGGATTTGCCGCTGGGCTCTGACGCCGCCGCGGCATCGCGCAATTTCGCTACCAAGCTCTTTAATGCCACCAAGTTCGCGCTGATGAACGGCGCCGGCGTGGCACCGCTGCCAAAACGCACGGAGCTTTCCGATGCCGACCGCTGGATCCTCGACCGCGCCGAAGAGGTGCGCACCCAGGTCGATGCCTACTTGGACGATTATCAATTTGCCAAGGCCAACGAGCTGCTTTACCACTTCACCTGGGATGAGCTCTGTGACTGGTACCTGGAGATTGCCAAGACGCAGATCCCGCGCGATGGCGAAACGGTAGAAGGCCGCAATACCCAGATCGTTTTGGGCCGCGTCATCGACGTCGTGCTGCGCCTTTTGCACCCCACCATGCCGTATGTGACCGAGGTGCTGTGGAAGGCATTGACAGGCGGGGAATCCATCGTCATCGCCCCATGGCCCACGGTGGCCGATACCAACGGTGGCGCCACCAAGGATGCGGTGGCCGCCCGCCGCATCGACGATGCCGATAAGCTCATCACCGAGCTGCGCCGCTTCCGCTCCGATCAGGGCGTCAAGCCTTCGCAAAAGGTGCCGGGACGTCTCGACTTCGCCGCGGCAGACCTGCAGGGCCAGGAGGAATTGGTGCGCAACCTGGCCAATACCACCGCGCCGGGCAAGGACTTTAACCCCTCGGCCTCCATCGAGGTGCGCCTGTCCCAGGCCACCGTGGAGGTCACGCTGGATACCCACGGTGCGGTCGACGTTGAAGCCGAGCGCAAGCGCCTGGAAAAGGATCTGGCCAAGGCCAATAAGGAACTGGAACAGACAGGCAAAAAGCTGGGCAATGAGAACTTCCTGGCCAAGGCGCCGGAAGACGTGGTCAATAAGATTCGGGCGCGCCAAGACATCGCGCGCGAGGAAGTTGAGCGCATTACCAGCCGTTTGGAGGGCCTTAAGTAGTGACAGATCAGCGCTTCAATCACGACGCCAACGGCAATGGCGAGGCCACCGGGGGAGAGGACGATTTTGAAATCGTCGATGCCCTCAAAGAAGGCACCGATGGCACCCCGGTGGAGATCACGGAATCGGGGCTGACCCTCAACCTGGGCATGGGCGAGGACGAAGAATATAATGACGCCGCGCCCCAAGAGGTATCCCCGGAGGAGCTGCAGGCGCTCGGTGAGGTGGAAGACGAGCTCAATCAGCGCTGGCCGGAGACCAAGATTGAGCCCACCCTGGAGCGCATCGAGATGCTCATGGATTTGCTGGGACATCCCGAGCAATCCTTTGATGTCATCCACATAGCGGGCACCAACGGCAAGTCTTCTACCGCGCGCATGGTCGATTCGCTGCTGCGTTCCTTCCACCGCCGCGTGGGCCTAGTCACCAGCCCGCACCTGCAGCGGGTCACCGAGCGCATCGGCATCGATGGCCGGCCCATCCACCCGCGCGACTACGTGCGCCTCTGGCATGAAATCAAGCCGTATGTGGAGATGGTAGATGCGCGCTCCGAGGTCCCCATGTCCAAATTCGAGGTCCTGGTGGGCCTGTCCTATGCAGCGTTTGCCGATGCCCCCGTTGACGTCGCCGTCGTCGAGGTCGGCCTCGGCGGGCTGTGGGATGCCACGAACGTGGTCAATGCAGACGTCTCCGTGATTACCCCGGTGGGCCTTGACCACACGGATTACCTGGGCAGCGATATTCGGGAGATCGCGGGGGAGAAAGCGGGCATCATCAAGCGCCGCGCCGATGCCGAAGACCCGCTGACTCCGAACGAAAACATCGCCATCATCGCCGAGCAAGACCCCGAGTCCATGCAGGTCATCCTGCAGCGCGCTGTGGATATGGATGCCGGAGTGGCGCGCTCCGGCGCGGAGTTCGCGGCCTTAGAATCCCGCATCGCGGTCGGTGGCCAGCAGGTCAATATTCAGGGCCTCGGCGGCATGTATGAGGATATTTTCTTACCGCTGCACGGCGAGCACCAGGCCAAGAACGCGGCCGTTGCCCTTGCAGCGGTGGAAGCCTTCTTCGGCGCCTCTTCCGGGCATCCTCTGGATATTGCCTCGGTGCGCACGGGTTTTGCCAAGACGATTTCGCCTGGCCGCCTCGAGCGCGTACGCACCTCACCCACGACGTTTATCGATGCAGCCCACAATCCCCACGGCGCCAAGGCGCTCGGCGCTGCGCTCGACCGCGACTTCGATTTCGCCCGGCTTATCGGTGTGGTCTCCATCTTTGGCGATAAGGACGCCCAGGGCATCCTCACTGCGCTGGAGCCGTACTTGAGCGAGGTGGTCATCACCCAAAACTCCTCGCCGCGCGCGATCGATGCCTATGAGCTGGCGGAAGTGGCCCGCGATATTTATGGCGAAGAGCGCGTCTATGTGGCCGATGATCTGCCCGGTGCCTACGCGCAAGCCGTGGAGCTGGCCGAGGAATCCGAGGTGCAATCCGGCTCCGGTATTGTGATTACCGGTTCGGTGGTCACCGCCGGTGAAGCCCGCGCGATGTTTGGAAAGGAGCCCGCATGACCAGCCCCAATCCTAGGTCCCGCCCGGATCGTCCGCCTCGTCCGCCTCGTCCGCCGCGCCGTGGCGACGACATCGCGGAGAATGAAATCGGCCCATTGGGCTTGGGGCAGGACCCCGTCAAGGATCCGCTCAAGAGCTTTAACGGCATGGTCATCGCCAGCTCGCTCATCATGGAGTCGATCACCCTCGTCTTGGCCCTGCCGCTGTTATACAAGCTGTATGACGGCACGCTGTGGACGCCGTTTAACTACGGCCTGGTCATAGGAGCCCTGATTTTCCACGTGGGCATGATCGCGTTTATGAATAAGAAGTGGGCGCTGACCGTCATTGTGTGGGCGCAGCTATTGGGCCTTATCCTGGGTTTTATGGCGCACTGGTCCATCGCCGCGATCTTCATCATCTTTGGCATGGAGTGGCTGCTTGCGGCGTATTTGCGCAGTAACTTAATTGCCCGCATGAAGCGCGGTTACTTAACTACCCAGCACCTCAACCAGAAGTAGTGGCCATGCGCACCGTCTATCTCGTCCTCGCCGCCCTTGCCTGCATTGCCGCGGTCGCTGCCCGCGCGGCCACGGGCGCGCCGTGGCTGCCGCTGGTAGCACTCATCATTGCCGCCGTATTTTTGGCCCTTGCCCTGCGCGCTAATTTTCAGCGGGCAGAAGAAGCCACCATTGATGATTTGGATAAAGAGCAGCGCGCAGAGATTAAACGTTTGCTGGGCAACGGCCAGTTCGGCACGGCCGTCAACCAAGTGCGCCTGTGGTTTCGGGGTACCTCCCACGAGGGCGCGACGGAGATAGTCCAGCAGCTTACTTAATGCTTATTAAATGCCGACCACTACGCTGCCCCCACTTATAGCCCTCGGTCGTGGACGAGTTGTGGGTATTCGGTACAGTATGGGGCATGACTGAACGTACATTGATCCTCATTAAGCCGGACGGCGTAAAGAACGGCCACGTGGGCGAGATCATCGCCCGCATCGAGCGCAAGGGCCTCAAGCTGGCCGAGTTGGACCTGCGCGTGGCTGACCGCGAGACCGCAGAAAAGCACTACGAAGAGCACAAGGACAAGCCATTCTTCGGCGAGCTGGTGGACTTCATCACCTCCGCACCGCTGATTGCCGGCGTTGTTGAAGGCGAGCGCGCCATCGAGGCATGGCGCCAGCTGGCCGGTGGCACCGACCCAGTCTCCAAGGCCGCACCGGGTTCCATCCGCGGTGACTTCGCACTCAGCGTGGGCGAGAACATCGTGCACGGCTCCGACTCCCCAGAGTCCGCAGAGCGCGAGATTGGAATTTGGTTCCCGAATCTCTAAGTACTGAAGCTAGCTAGATTTCAAGGAAGCCCGAGCGTTAAGCTCGGGCCTTTTCCTTTATAAAGGGATTTATTAAGGGTCTAAAAACGTTGATTGGCTCACAGAATTGCGGGCATATTAGCTCAAAGTTTTATAGTTAGTGGCTCTTTAATCGAAGGAGAGTAACTTGCACAGTGCGGTGAAAGCTTGTTTTTGCACTTCATGGGTGACGGTGCGGCCAGTTTGCCGTTTGGCTAAGAGGCCAGCATCCCGCAATTTTGCAAGATGGTGAGACACCGTCGGCTGGCTGAGACCGGATAATGTGGTCAGTTCGGAAACGCTCATCGGGCCGCAGCCTTCATCGCACAAGATGGATAAAAGACGAAGTCGGGCGGGATCTGCAAGTACCTTGAATTGCTGGGCAAGATGCACGGAATCGGCCTGGTCTAGGGGGCCGTTGCTGAGTGAACAACATTCGTTGATGTGGGGATTTTTGGTCGTGCCGTGCGAAGAAACCATGCCTTTAGTATATGGGCGTTTGCCTCATCTATTCATATTGACGAGCATCGATATGAACGGTTACAGTAGTGCAGAATACAGTGCTACTTGGGTCAATAGAGGAGACGGTTATGGCTACATCACAGCAGCCGCGTTTGGCTTTTCTCGATCGCTTTCTTCCCGTGTGGATCATCATAGCTATGGTTCTTGGCCTGCTTATAGGTCATTTTCTTCCGGGAATTGGAAGAGCGCTCTCAGCTTTGGAAATTGGAGGTATTTCCCTTCCAATCGCTTTAGGGCTGCTGGTGATGATGTATCCACCGCTTGCTAAAGTGCGCTATGAAAAGACCCGGGAGATTGCCACTGACAGACGGCTGATGACCGTGTCGATCGTCTTGAATTGGCTTGTGGGGCCAGCATTCATGTTCGCACTGGCCTGGCTATTCTTGGCGGATCAACCCGAGTTGCGCACGGGTCTTATTATTGTCGGCCTCGCCCGCTGCATCGCCATGGTCTTGGTGTGGTCAGACCTATCCTGCGGTGACCGAGAAGCCACGGCAGTATTAGTAGCAATCAACTCCGTTTTCCAAGTTGCGATGTTCGGTGTCCTGGGGTGGTTCTACCTGCAGATACTGCCGGGATGGCTGGGCCTTGATACCACCTCTGTCGAATTTTCTTTCTGGTCCATTGTTACTTCGGTGCTCGTATTCTTAGGAATTCCGCTTTTGCTCGGGGTTATCTCCCGAGTATGGGCCGAGAAAACTAAGGGCCGTGAGTGGTTTGAAAACCGTTACCTTCCCGCTGTGTCTCCTTTAGCAATGATCGGTTTGCTGTACACAATCGTCTTACTGTTCTCCCTGCAGGGAGAACAGCTCGTGGAGCAGCCGATAGCGGTGGTTAGGGTAGCGGTGCCTCTGATGCTGTACTTTGTCGGGATGTTCTTTCTGGCTTTGGGCGTAGCTAAAGCTGCCGGAATGAATTATGCACAGTCTGCCTCAGTGGCCTTTACCGCAGCGGGAAATAATTTTGAGTTAGCCATCGCGGTGTCCATCGGTACCTTTGGTGCCACCTCTGCTCAAGCGTTAGCCGGTACTATCGGACCCCTCGTGGAAATTCCGGTTTTGGTTGGCCTGGTATACGTCATGCTCTGGATTGGCCCAAAGTTGTTTCCTGGAGACCAAAGTTTGCCAAGTTAGCGTTTGCCAATTTGATAGAGGCAGCGCACGCCAGTAGGGGTGAGGCTGATGCGCCAGCTTTCTACTTTTGATCGCAGCCCAATATTTTCTACCTTTACTAGCCCATGCTTTTTTAGTTCCTGGAGCGCATCGGACAGGGGATCTAGCTCCACCTGCATCAGGCGGGACAAGGCATTGGTGGTGGTCGTATTGCCCTGGACGGCCCCGGCGGTGACGAGGGCGGTGAGGATATCGAGGTGGGCATCGGCAAGCTGCATGGCATGATCTGTGACCCCTTCTAAGGGATCTTCAGCCACGATGCGCTGCATGCGGCGGCGGCCAATGCGGAAGGACTGGGAATCCATGGCCCACAAACCCAGTGGAAATGCGAACGCCGACACCGCGCCGGTTAAGATACCTTCCACGGGTGGGGCCAGGGAAATGTCCGGCAACCAGCCAGCCGCGGATAGCGGGGCCATGGCCAGCGGTAGAGCAATTGGAATTACTGGCGCCCAATAAGCAATGGCGGGGTAATCGCCCTCGAGGTAGACATCCTGGCTAGCCCCAGTGGAGCGGGGATAGTGGCGGATGAGGGGCACTAGTCCGATGACCGCAAAGACCGCAAAAACGGCGGCGCCTATCAGCATGTAGCTGGCCCCCGTTTGAGCAAAACCGAGGGCAAAGCCGGCCGGAACGCCGCATAAGCACGCCTCTTTCGGCGTAATTTCATTGCGTTTCCGGTACTGCGATAATGTTCGGGCGGGACGTGGTGCCAGTTCTGCCATAAGTTCAAACGTATCATCGCCCACAGCCTGCTCGCCCCGCCAAGATTCTGTGACACAATGGAACTCACGCGCAGCGTGCGCATAATTTCATAATCCTACAAGCTTTAACGCAGTGCGTTTATCGTGGCTATTCGTGCGGCAGCGGCGCGGTCCTTTTTGGGGCTGTGCCTGCGCCCGAGTGGCCGACGCACCATACAATCGAAGTACAGGAGTAAGCCCAACTAATGGCGGCACAGAACTCTCAAGAAACAACTGAAAACCTCCAGGCAGCCGCGGCTTTGGCCCAGCGCATAGACCCGAGCGAGCTCAAAGATAAAACCCGCGTGTATGCCTTGGCCAAAAAGCTCGGCCTATCCTCGCGCCAGCTGGTGGCCCAGCTTAAGGACATGGGCCTGAACAAGACCGCGCAGAGCTCCATTACCCGCGCGGAAGCAGGCGACCTTTTTGCTGCTCTAGCCCGCCATGAAGGGGGCTCGGATGCGGAGCAGCCTGCAATCGCGGACGAGAACCCAGCAGAAGCAAAGCCCGAGGGCAAGGCCAAGACCACCAAGCGTGCTCGTCGCACCCGCAAGGCCACGAAGAAGGCCGCGCCCGCGGCAAAGGAAAAACCGGCGCGGGCCGATGCCGCGGAGGCAGATAGCGCCCCGGCTGAAACCACCGCAGCCGATGCGGAAGAGGAAAAGAATCTGCGCTACCGCGTGCGCAAGAACGTGGATAATGAAATCTCCCAGATTGAGGAAAAAGTCGATGCATCGCTGGTAAAAAGTGCATTGCCGGATGTAAAGCAGGCGCCGGACCGTCTGCCGGATCCTGAGCCGGCGAACGCGCCCGCGCGCGCTGAAGATGATGCCCCTGCCGACGCTGATGCTGCTGGTGCGAGCGAAGCGACCGGGACCGTGGATCCAGCGAAGCTGCATGAGGTGTTGGCAGAGGCCGGCGAAGACTTCGACGATGATTACTATGCACCGCGCATAGTCCCGCGCGCGGAGACCGACGACGATTCCGCCGCGTATGACTTCGCGCCGCTGTTTATGCCGCCGCAGCAGCAGGAAACCGAGGAGCTTGGTGAGGACGAGGCTGCGGACATGGCAGCTATCGCTGAAGCCGCAGATGCGGCGGATCCTGCCGAAGATGCCGAGGCCGACGAGGCCGAGGCAGGCAATAAGGCGGCGCGCGGGGGTTCCGACAAGCGCCGACGCGGTCGCCGCGGTACCTCCCGCGGGCGCGGCGGGAACGAGAATTCCAAGAAGGATGCGGCGGACAAGGAGCCTGAGCTTATCGATGAGCCCAAGGCCATCCGCGGCTCCACCCGCATCGAGGCGCAGAAGCGCCGCCGCGCAGAATTGCGCGAGAAGGGCCGCGAGCGCCAGCACATCGTGTCCCAGGCGGAATTTTTGGCGCGGCGCGAGGCCGTGGAACGCACCATGGTGGTGCGCGATAAGCAGCGCGAGGACGGCGCGGGCATCGTCACGCAGGTGGGCGTGCTTGAAGATGACCTCTTGGTCGAGCACTTCGTTACCACCGAGGCCCAAGCTTCCCTCATCGGCAATATTTACTTGGGCCGCGTGCAAAACGTCTTGCCGTCCATGGAGGCGGCGTTCGTGGACATCGGCCAGGGCCGCAATGGCGTGCTCTACGCCGGCGAGATTGACTGGCGCAAGACCAAATTGCACGGGCGCTCCCGGAAGGTAGAAAATACCCTGAAATCCGGCGACCAGATTTTGGTGCAGGTGGCAAAGGATCCGATTGGCCACAAGGGTGCGCGACTGACCACCCGGATTTCCTTGGCCGGGCGCTACCTCGTCTACGTTCCAGGCGGGCGCAGCGCCGGAATCTCACGCAAGCTGCCGGCACCGGAGCGCAAGCGCCTGAAAGACATCTTGGGCCGCGTGGTGCCAGGCGATGGCGGCGCCATCATCCGCACCGCTGCCGAAAACGTTCCCGAAGAGGCCATCGCAACCGATGTGCAGCGCCTGCATAACCGGTGGGAAGATATTTCCGCCCAGGCCAAGAAGGAAAAATCCTCCAAGGGTGCTAAGCCAGTCACGCTTTATGAAGAGCCGAATATGCTCATCAAGGTCGTCCGCGATCTCTTCAACGAAGACTTCCACCGCCTGATCGTGGATGGGAAGCGGTCCTTTAATACGGTCAATGCCTACGTGGAATCCATGGCCCCAGATCTTGCGGACCGCGTGGTGCGCTATAAGCCGAAGGACCACGGCGGCCAGGACGCCTTTGCCGCCTACCGCATTGATGAGCAGCTGCATAAGGCACTCTCGCACAAGGTGTGGCTGCCATCTGGCGGCACCTTGGTTATTGACCGCACCGAGGCCATGACCGTGATTGACGTCAACACCGGCAAGTTCACCGGTTCCGGCGGCAACCTGGAAGAGACCGTGACCCGCAATAACCTGGAGGCGGCCGAGGAAATCGTGCGCCAAATGCGCCTGCGCGATTTGGGCGGCATGATTGTGGTGGACTTTATTGACATGGTGCTGCCGGAAAACCAGGACTTGGTGTTGCGCCGCCTGAAGGAGGCCTTGGGACGCGACCGCACGCGCCACCAGGTATCCGAGGTTACTTCCCTGGGCTTGGTGCAAATGACGCGCAAGCGTTTAGGCACCGGCCTGGTAGAGACCTTTTCCACCGAATGCGAGCACTGCCATGGCCGCGGCATCATCATCCACGAGTACCCGGTTGATGAAGCAGAAGACAACCACTCCGGCCACCACTCGCACGGTTCCTCTAAGGCTCACAAGAAGCCTGAGCACGATCCCCAGCAGCACCCGGCTGCCGTGGCCATGCACGAGCACGACGACGAGGACGAGCGCGCGGAGAAGAAGGGGCAGAAGGGACGCAAGGGCCGCAGGAATGCCACGTCCCAGCCGCAGAAATACCAGAAGACGGACGCACCGCTCTACGGCAACGAGGATGAGCAGTCACCGTCCCTGGAGGAGCTGGTGGCAAATGTCGTCGTAGACGATGAGACCGGCGACTCCGAGCCAATGGAACCTAAGAAGCGCGCCGATAACGCCCGCGGACGCCGTGACGACCGAGGCCGCGGCGAGGGCAAGCAGAAGAAGCGCCGCCGGGTGCAGAAGAAGTCTGAGGTCTCTGAAATCGAGGCCATCGCCTATGCCGCGGCGGACAACGCCGCCGAAAGCGATGAGGTACAGGAATTTAATTCCTATGTGCCCGATGGCCAAGAATCACCGGCGAAGGAGAAGAAGCGCACCCAGCGGGGTAAGAAGCCGCGCCGGGCAACGCGGACCTCGCCCGCGTCTCGTCGCGCGCAGGAGCAGCCGAACAAGCGCCAGCAGGCCGCTGAAGGAAAGGCTGAGGAAAAGAAGGCAGAAGTTGCCGATGCGCCGGAGAAGACCTACGAGGAGGCAGTAGCCGAGTTTGAGGCCTCTCCGCGCCGCAAGCGCCGCACACGCGGGAATTCGCGTTCCGATAATCGCCCGCGCCCAGAGGATTTTGCCCAGCCGCAACAGGCGGAATCCGAGGGTTCTTCGGATGAGGCACGGCGTGGCGATGCGGCCCAGCAGGAAGGCGAGCAGCAGCAGTCCCGTGCCAAGGCACGCGGGCGTGGTCGGCGCCGCAGCGTGCGCACCCAGCCGAACTCCCGCCGTGCAAATGTGCAGGCCTCGCACCGGGCTAACGCGCAAGATGTAAAGCAGGATAACCAGCGCGGGGACACCTCTCGGACGGCGGAGCAACGCCACGAGAATATCAGTGGCGGGAAAAAGAACTCCCCGGCGCAGGGAGGCCGTCGCGGCAAGCGCCGCGTGGTGCGCACTAACCCGAGGGATAAGGCCACCTCGCACAACGCGGGTGCGCCTACGGCTACACCTGTTCAAGGGGAGAAGGATACCCAGAAGGCTAGCGCCCCGCAGGCCGAGACCAAGGTTATTCGCCGCGGAAAGAAGCGCGCGGTGAAAAAGACCGGGGCGCCGGCAGCGGCCACGCAGCAGGAACGTGCTGGGGAAAAGGCGTCCACTAACACGCCGGAGACCCCGCAGACTGGCGCTAAGGATGCGGGCCGGCGGCGGCGCCGCGTAGCACGGCGGGCTACGTCCTAGCGCACCGCCACGCGGGTACGAAGTGCGTGGTTTGTATTTTGTACCCGCGGCGGGGTAGTCTTTGACAGTCGCTGTTTAGAACTCTCGGCGCTGGATCAGCCCACAATTGCCGCTCGGTGATTGCGGACATGTTCGCGCGAGGTCTGAACGCAATATGTAAGTGTCCATTCGGATGACGGCCTGGGTGCCGTGTCCGAGCGAGTTTAGATAAGGGGTAACCCTCTATGTACGCGATCGTCAAGACCGGCGGCAAGCAGTACAAGGTTGCTGAAGGTGACCTCGTCAAGGTCGAGAAGATCGAGGGTGAGCCAGGCTCTGCCGTGGCTCTCACCCCGGTTCTGCTCGTCGATGGCGCCGCTGTGAAGTCCAAGGCTTCCGACTTGGAGAAGGTTTCCGTCGCTGCGGAAATCGTTGAACAGGGTAAAGGTCCAAAGATTGATATCCTGAAGTACAAGAACAAAACTGGTTACAAGAGGCGTCTGGGCCACCGCCAGCCTCTGACCACCTTGAAGATCACCGGTATCAAGTAAGCCTTAACCGGGCTGCAAATCATCCCCGAAGGAGGGAAACGACATGGCACACAAGAAGGGTGCTTCCAGCTCCAGCAACGGTCGCGATTCCGAGTCCAAGCGCCTCGGCGTCAAGCGCTTCGGTGGTCAGCAGGTTAACGCCGGCGAGATCATCGTGCGTCAGCGCGGCACCAAGTTCCACCCAGGTGAGAACGTTGGTCGCGGCGGCGACGACACCTTGTTCGCACTTGCTGCTGGCTCCGTAAAGTTTGGCATCAAGCGCGGTCGCCGGATGGTCAACATCATCCCGGCTGAAGAGGTTGCTGCAGAAGCTACTGCTTAACCTGTATCACTTAAATCCCGAGTCCATGGGAAATCAAGCCCCGCAGGACTCGGGATTTTTGCGGGTTAAGTAGCAGCTTGGATTCTAGGGGTCGTTGCAACGATGATGGTTACTTTGGTGTGATACTACCGGTTTGTGTCAGGGCGTTGGTCATTACTTCGGCTGGGGTGCGCCAGTTGAGTGCTTTGCGTGGTTTGTGGTTGTGAATGTTGGCGATCATCTCCAGGTCCTCGGCGCTGTAGATGGACAGGTCGCTGTTTTTGGGAAGGTTTCTCCTGAGCCTGCCGTTGGTGTTTTCGTTGCTGCCTCTCTCCCACGGTGATCCTGGATGGCAGAAGTAGATGGGAATGTCAGTGGCCATGGTAAAGGCTTTATGGCCAGCCATTTCACTTCCTTGGTCCCAGGTAATTGATGACCAGAGTGCTTTATCGATTCCAGCGACAGCCTTGTGCAGGGCTGTGAATACTTCTTTGCTGGTGTGCCTGCCTGGCAGGTGGCCAAGGACAACAAATCGGCTGACGCGTTCTACTAACGTGATCACCGCGGATTGGTTATTTTTACCAAGGATGAGGTCGCCTTCCCAGTGGCCTGGCAAAATACGTTCAGTAACCTCTTCTGGCCGGTCGTCGATGAGGATCATGTCGTCAACGAAGCGTTGCTGGGCCGGTGTGGTGGTGCGTGTGTGGCGTTTCTTGCGTTTCTTTCTGCCGGTAGGCAAGTCCAGGCCAAGGTCTTTGAGTCGTCCTTTGGACTGTAGATAAAAGGCGTCATAAATCGTTTCGTGACTAATGCGCATGTCCTTATCCGTGGGGTAGTCGATGGGCAGGCGATTGGAAATCTCCTCCGGTGACCATTGTGCCCGCAATTGTGCGCATACATAGTCCCATAACCTTTTGTTGGCCAGCAGTTTCGGTATTTTCGGTCGCAATCTCCGCGCACAAGCCTTTAACTGGGCGGTTTCTGCACGATACGGGCCTTCAGCGCTGTGGTTTCTGCGTACTTCACGCTGAATTGACGAGGCACTTCGCCCTAAACGGCGCCCGATTTCCCGCAGCGGCACATGCTCACGAAGAAGGTCGGCGATAATTACGCGTTCTTCAAAGCAAATATAGCGATCACTGATGCGTTTATACGGATCCACACCGCCAGGCAAGGCAGGGGCACAAAGCCGTCCAGATTCGATGACGTCATGGCGTTGGCGCAGCGCTTTCATGAGTCTTTTATACGTGGTGGCATCCTCGCCGACAGGTATGAACTCTTTACGTGGCCCTCCGGATTTGATGAGTCCTTTTTCGAAGTCTAAAGACAATCGACGATCAATTCCTATCCCAGCCCCAGCATCACCAACAGGCAAGCTCGCCAACCGAAGGCGTAAGTATTCCACCCTTAACTGTGTTTGGCGGACTTTCCGGGCATACCTCGTTAGCCGGATATGGCACCCAGCTTCTGTAGCAACGGCATACGCAGCGGTGGGATGCATTCCACACGTTTTGGCGGCTTGGTGTACTGAGAGTCCGCCTTGAACTAGTTCTACAAGCTGTAAAGCCTGGCTACCGCGGCGATCAACTCGTTTGGCTTTATGTATGACTGGCACTCCGTGAGCATGGCAAAAATTCAAAGCATGCACGTAATGACAGCCAAGCTCACCAGCAGCCGAGCGAACGCTACGCCCACTGCCAACCATGGCCACCAAGCCACGACGATCCGACTCAGACAACGAATGAAACGGGCCCACAACTCCAGGCACAACAACACCCTCCTAAGGGAAAGTGTTGCAACGACCCTCTGAACTCAAGCAGGAAGCGTGTCTCGGTCTCAGAGTAAACGCTGGTTAGCTTGTTTAAATAGGGGCTGAATAAGCTGTTGGGGCTTATTCGGCCCTGCTTTTGTTCAATCCGCCGGAATGGCACCTGCATGTGGTATGTGGTGAGCTGGTTGAATTTTCCGGTGACTACTAACCGACCACGATGCCCTATTTGTGCAGGGCAGATGAAGAAAAATGGCACAACATCCAAAGGGAAAACCAGATGGCGATGCAAAGACCCCAACTGCGGAAGCTCCTTAACGCGCCAACGAACTGACCACACCCAGGCCCGAGACTTCCGCGCCTTCTACCGCTACGCGGTATCTACAACGTCTTTGACGCAGCTCGCTCAGCAGCAAGGAATAAGCCGGTGGACTCTCAACCGCCGGTGTGAGCCCTTATGGCTTATCGATATTCCTAATACCCCGGATCCTCACCGAATCTACGACCAAATCTTCATCGACGGCACCTACACCGCGGCAGGCTGTCTGCTTGTCGCAGCAAGCCATGACCACGTCACCTCCTGGCACTGGGCTAAAAGGGAATCCACCGACGCCTATATTCAATTACTTAAAAACATAGCGCTACCTTTATGCGTCGTACTTGATGGCGGACTCGGCGCCCAATCAGCCATCGCACCATGCTGGCTACACACACCAATCCAGCGCTGACTAGTCCATGCCCAACGCGTAATCCGCCGATACACCACCAGCCGGCCACGTACCGATGCCGGCAAAGCCATCTATGGCCTAGCGCTGCAATTA
Organism: Corynebacterium sp. KPL1818; assembly: GCF_000478135.1. Classification (NCBI taxonomy): domain Bacteria; kingdom Bacillati; phylum Actinomycetota; class Actinomycetes; order Mycobacteriales; family Corynebacteriaceae; genus Corynebacterium; species Corynebacterium sp. KPL1818. The sequence goes on from NZ_KI515759.1 coordinate 114,849, forward strand.
ACCAAAATCAGCACTCTAGACCAAGCACGGGAATGGACGAAGAACCTGCATGACTTTGGCCAGGTCTATAAGCACTTCCTTTGCGAGAAAACCCTGGCACCTACACATCGCCGCAGGTCCAACCGCACGTGGGAGTGGACCCATTTACGCGTTCGCCAAGCCTATAAATCACTGCGGAACCTGAAGTGCCCCGGGTTTTGTTCCTAGGCATTTGCCTTGTTTTCCATTATTGCCTGTTGCGGGGTCTTCTTCCAAAATTCGGTTTCCACCTCGGCTGGGGTTCGGTATCCCAGGCTTTGGTGGAGCCTTACCTCGTTCCACCATGACACCCACTCGAACGTCGCAATTTCTACCTCGACAACATCATTCCACCTGCGAGTATGGATAAGTTCGTTCTTGTAGGAGCCGTTAACGTTTTCAGCCAGAGCATTGTCATAGGAGTCACCAACACTTCCGGTGGAAGCTGTAATGCCGTGCTGGGTAAGTCGCTCGTTGTAGACAACGCTGACGTACTGCGATCCGTGATCCGAATGGTGAATGAGACCTGTTGTTTCCTCAGCACATACGATCGCCTGGTTAAGAGCTTGCAGCGGCAAAGCTTCGGTCCGCATCGAATCTGACAGCGCCCATCCGACGATCCGCCGGGAGTAGACGTCGGTGACAAACGCGGTGTAGACGAATCCTTTTCGTGTCCGTACATAGGTAATGTCGGCCACCCACAGCTTGTTCGGGCCCCGGGCTTTGAATTCACGCTCAACCAAGTCCGGGCGCAAATCAGGCACGTGAGCTTTTCGGGTTGTAATCGGTGATCCGCCTTTGCCTTTGCCAGAAACGCCAGCTAGGCGCATCAGTCGGGCGGTTTGTTCGCGACCGATATCGATTCCGTCACGGCGAAGTGCATGCCACATTTTCCGCACACCGTAGACACCGTAATTATCCCGATGAACAGCACTAATGCGTTCAACCAGAACAGTATCACGAAGGCGACGAGCACTTAACCCGCGAGCCTTGGACTGAAGTGTCCTGGGTTTGGTTCCGCTTCTTTTACGGCCCTGTGTTGATGGGCTGGGTGAGATAGTACTCGGTTTCTACTTCCTGTGGGGTGGCGTAGTCCAAAGCTTCATGAAGCCGCTTGGTGTTCCACCAATGCACCCACCGCAAGGTGGCCAGTTCGACTTCTCCGACCGACGTCCACGGGCCTTGGGCATGAATCAGTTCAGCCTTGTAGAGACCGTTGACTGTTTCGGCTAGCGCATTGTCGTAAGAATCGCCGACTGTTCCCACACTCGGGCGGATTCCTGACTCAGCTAGCGCGGTGGAATACTTCCACGACACGTACTGGCTGCCCCGATCGCTATGGTGAATTAACTGGTTTACATGAATTCGCCCTGCAGTCGTTAACGCATGTTCCAATGCCTCCATGGGCAGCGCATCGGTACGCATCGTCGAGCGTGTAGCAACACCAACAATTTTTCGGCTGAAGACATCTACGACAAACGCGGTATAGGGGAATCCTGACAGGGTGCGAACGTAGGTAATGTCGGCAACCCACAACCTGCCTGGCGCCTGCGCATGGAAGTCTCGCTGTACAAGGTCTGGGCGATGATCCGGTGTCTTCGGGCTAATCGTTGTCATAGGGGTTCGTCCACGTCTGCGGCCGGAAACACCTGCGAGTTTCATCAGTCGTGCGGTCTTGTCGCGGCCGATATGAAAGCCTTCGCGGTTCATCGCGTGCCACATTTTGCGGATGCCGTAGACCGACAAATTCTGCGCATGCACACGCTGTATCTCTGGGATGATAAGGCTATCGCTTAAGGCTCTTGCGCTGGGAACACGTGTGGTGGCTTTGCGGTAGCCGCGTGAAGTAATGAATCCACGATCTGCTTGTTTTAGGACTCTGCAGATGGACCCGGGCCCCAAACTGATCTTTATACGTGTCGATGTAGGAGATCATTTGGTCTTAGGGTCGGTCGAGTTCCGCTGCGAAAAAGCCGAAGCAGTCTTAAGAATCCCGTTTGCTCGTTTCAGTTCGCGGCTTTCGCGGCGCAGACGCCCCAAGCTCTTCTTCCATTGTTTCGTCGCCTGAAGCGTTAGAGTCATCACGTACTGAAGCGCTGTCACGGTACCAAGCCCGCAACGTGTGGTGAGATACTCCAAGCAGCTCACCGACCTCTGTGTAGGCGCGTTGCAGTGAGCAAGACTCCAGGCGGACCATTTCGATGATCTGATGGACCGCCTTCTCCTTGAACTCGACGGAATACTTTCTAGGCATAGTTCAATCCTTCCTTAGCTGAGGTAGGAACTAAACCCAGGACGCTTCATTTCTTAACGTTTTGGGTCGAGTTCCGACGCGAAAAAGCTGAGGCAGCCTTCAACAGCTCATTAGTATCGCGTAGCTGGTGATTTTCACGGCGTATCCTCGCATGTTCGGCGGCCACATCTTCAGGCCTTGGTTCTGGGAAGCTCCCAGCACGGCGGGCTGCCTGCGCCCATTGCCGGGCAGCATGCCACGCACGATCTTGCACGCTTGCTGCATGGACATGTTTTCCGCCAAGATGCGGTCCTCAACAAGGCGAACCACACGGTCCTTTGCATCCCGGTCAAATTTTCTTGGCATATTCCAGATTTTCCCATCTACTCAAACACAACAAACCTGGCATACCTCACCTCGGAGTTTTAGTATAAATAGATTACAAATCGACATCATAAAAACTCTTATATATTAACTCAGCTCTGGAGACGGCTTCGTATTGTTTAAAGAGATTAGAAATATGCTTTTTTATAGAGATCTCGGAAAAATCTAACAATTCTGAGATTTGAAAAGTAGTTTTCCCTTGGCGCACGAGGTGGAGGATCTTACGATCGGTTTTGGAAAGAGCGCTACGCCTGTTGTGGGTAAAATCCGAATAATTGTGAAGAGTAAGTTTGACTAGTCGAGCAGTGTCCTGATTGGATAAGTAGCATCCGCCCCTTCGAACAACTTCTACCGCCTTTTGAACCTCTGAAATCGTTTTTGGAGGGCGGATAATCGCTGACACGCCGGCGGCCAGTAACGTTAAAAATATGTTATCTGATTCTGAGATCGTTAATGCGATGGAATAGGTGCGTACCGATGCACTGTTATTTTGAATGAAACCTAGTACAGGTAAACAGTTTTGTAATGATGTTGTTGCGTCGATAAAAACGATGTCGAAATGCTGGTGCTTTAAAAGTTCAATGGCATGCGTTCCACCTCTTGAGACTGAAACATCCTTTAGAATACTCTGAATTAAAGAAAACGGAGGAACTAGGTCGTCAGGTGCGTTGGTATCGGCGTCGCTTAGAATCAATACCCTCATTTAAGGCCTCCGTAAGTTTAAGCGGTAAAGCAGGTATAGCATTGAAGTTGCCTAACAATTAGGCCCAGTCTGTTTAAGTGTTGACCGTGTTTTCTTATCTCCATTGTTGTGAATACTTTCGTGGACTGAGGTAGCCCAGTGAAGAATGCGGATGGAAGTTATTGTAGCGCCGTGACCACTGGGCCACGAGCAAGCGGAAGTGCTCGAGATTCTCGATGTTGTTGTCTACTAACAGTTCGTCTCGCATCCAGTTGTGGAAAAACTCGACCTGCCCGTTATGCCACGGCTGATCTGGCGGGAAGAACGCTTGGATTGTTTTATCCTCGGCCGCCGAATCTTGCAGCGCATGTTCGATGAATTCAGGGTCGTTGTCCATCCGGAGCATCGGCGGACGCCCGCCATGGTCAAGGCTTGCGGGGGCGAGGAGTTCGATTACGGATCTCGCATCGATTTTCTTGTTGACCGCGAAAGCGACGTGTTCGCGAGTGTATTCATCGATGATGCTGCAGATCTCGATCGTCTTAGCAAGCCAAGTCGAATCAAACTGGAAATCCCAAGCCACACACCGCGCGGGTATTGCCCGGCAGGAGCATCTCGCAGGCCGTGGCCAGTGGCGCATTTTCGTTTCCTGCGCGGTAGTACGCGGAGGCCTTCTTCACGCCAGAGGCGACGGAAGGTTTCTCGGCACATCCCATAGCCCTCAGCGAAGGCGCTTATCCTGGCGCGCCGGTGGCCCCACCGGCGGTGATCACGCGCGAATTTATGCATCCACTCGCGCAGTTGCGCGTATTTATCAGGCTCACTGGCCCAGTTCCTAACACGCTGATAAGTGTTGCGAGAGAGTCCGAAGATCTGACAAGCGTATCTCTGAGAGTAGCCCAGCTCGACCAGGTACCAGACGGCATCATGGCTGCGAGCTGGGCTTAGAAGTTTCCCTCCGATAATTCTCTCAATGCCTCTTTGTAGAGCTCTGCATGACCAAGCAGGCGTTTGAGGCGCGTGTTTTCCTCGCACAGTCGTTGGAGTTCTTTGGCTTCGCTCTTGGTCATCGCCGCGTAGGTTGACTGCCACCGATTCAGGATGGATTCACTGATACCGAGCTCGATCCAGATCTGAGCCATGTTCGATGCTGATTCTCTGAATTCTTGAGCCGCATCGAGCTTGCGAACAAACTGTTCGGGAGTGTGTGTACCGAACTTCTTCACCATTCATCCTTTCTCTCCACCCACAGGCAGGGCATCAGTGGACAACACTAAAGTCACCTGGACCTAGAACCAAAGGCACTCCAGTATCTCCATTTTCATCGGGTTGATTGGGTAGTAAACACCGTTATCATTATTTTGATCTATAACTTACTTCAAATCAATCATTCTGATGGGGATACTATACAAAAGTATAAGAAAGCTATATTTTTCTAACATTTATCATGAGGTCTTGATAACTTGGATTCCCGAGAAGGTAAGGAGGCGAATATTAATGACCAGTATTTATGAAATTCGTGAAGCCGCTAAGGGGCTCGGCGATCAGGTTAATCGTGCAGATAGCCATGTGAGCGTGACTGACTGCGCAGCTGCACGGGAAAGCCGAGCAAGCATTGCTTGGTGTGGTAACTAAAATTTGTTTGGAGTGAGGGCTCTGAAGAGAGCCCTCACTGCATTTTATGAGTGAGAGAATGTTTCCGGTGCGTTCCCTTTGGGTGGCCGCAATCGCTTCGGCTGTTACCTCCGCGTTGTGGATGGTGCAACCATGGTTGCTTGGACAGTTGGTTGATGGTCGAACAATTCTAAGGTTCCCAGCGTGGGTGGTTCTAGTAAGCGTAACTATTTTTTGGGCTTTGGTAAGCAAAGGAGCCGAGTTCCTCAAAGGAATTGCTGAAGTTAACGGGATAGGAGCAGTCAGGACCGCCCTATTGGAGCGGTCAAGGATTGAGGTGAAGGAAAAGGGGATTCCAGCCTATAACGACAATCTAGCCTCAAATATTCTTACTGATTCCAGAGAATATGTTTCCGGAGTTGTGAGTATCGTCTGCTCGATTTCTTCTTCGCTTACAAGTGTAGTCGTAGCTGTGATTTTAGTTCTTCGGGTTAATAAAGCTTTTCTGCTCTTTATTGCGATCTCATTGATAGTCGGAATCCTCCTGACAAAAGAAGGTCTGCGGAAACTGGAGTACTCAAATGCAAAAGCGCTCGATATGAATGCTCAGCTTGTAGACGAAACGGCTTCCTTTGTGAGGAGTTATGAAGAAATTAGAGTTTTTGACGCTTTTGGTGAGGGAAAACTTGAAATCGATGATACGGTAAGTAAAATGACTTCAGCTTTGCGCGGAGTGGTACTTACCAAGTTCATTTATTTGACGGTTCCCTCTCTTATTTTTGCTTTGGTTCCTACAGTGTGTGTCGCCTTAGCAATGATTTTTCTCGTTCCTAGAGGAAATTTGTCTGTCGGTGAAGTGATTACCGTTTTTACAGTTGCTGGGATGGTAGTTTCCCCGGTTCAAGCTGTGACTGAAAGCTTGGAAAGCTTTAAAAAGTCGGAAGCTGCGAAAAAAAAGAATTCCAACTTTAAAGAGAAAAGAGTCTTTAATATCGGAGACTGCTGATTTACCAATTATCGAAAGCTCATTGTGCTTGAATTTTGCGGGAATTACGTGCGACGAGTTTCAGGCAGAGGGTAGTTATTCAGATAGTTTTAAACGGTCAGATCTTGTAATGATTTCCGGAGCGTCCGGCTGCGGAAAAACGACACTCTTGCGCGTATTAGCTGGCTTAAAAGCTCCTGAATACGGATTTGTTGAAATTTGGAATGGGCAGCAGGTTGAAAAACCAAGCAATAGGTACCGAGATTTAATTGGCTATTGTCCTCAAGAACCGGGCCTTGAAACTGAAGAAGTATCAGGAATTCTGGCGGATATTCTAGGTTTAGATACGGGTTTAGACGACTTCCTTTCCGACATATCAGATACTTTAGCTGGAAGTTCGACGGCTCTTACGGTAGGGGAACTTTCTGGAGGACAAAAGCGTCGGCTGGCCCTAGGAAGGCTTTTAGCGTCCACTAAACCTATACTGCTTTTGGATGAGCCATTCTCAGGACTTGATGAACACAACTGTGTACGTTTAGCAAAGCTATTAAATTCACAACGCTCCAGGATTGTCGTACACGCTAGTCACCACATTCCATGTCAGATAAGAAACACAAAAATAATAGCAATGAAGGATGGAAATTGAAGCTCAAAACATTTGCTGTGAGTTCACACCCTTTGGTATATGACGAGCCTAAAAGAGAAAGTGAAAGGTGGAAAATTTCTGAACGCTGGAGCTTTTTAAGTCGTGATATTGCTTCTCCATGGCGCTTCGTCGGCCCCAAGCCGAACGACCTTCCTCAATGTGGATGGAAAATCCACCTGAGTGCGATTCCTTCACAAGCTGAAGAAATTCTTGGCACGGCGATTCCAATTCTTGTAGACGCAGGAGTTTACTTTAAGGTCGCGGCCGATCCATCAGTTTATTTTAAAAAGCTCTTGAAGACAGCGTCGGTAGACGAATTTGGCAAACTTTTGACGGCATATCCGGTGACGCTTGAGAAGTTTGATGCACTGGTCTCCGAACTTTATCATGCACTCCAGGGTTTTCGTGCACCCGAAATATTATCCGATGCCCAGATAGGCAACTCCCCAGTACATTTTAGGTATGGATCATTCTTACTGATGGAGAAGTGGTGCGAAGAAAAACAACGTTGGCTTGAAGCACTTGAGTCCCCCTCGGGAGAGGTTTTTTGGCCGAGTCGATCTGGGTGTTTAGAGATTCCCCGATGGGCACCTCGGAGTGGATCTATCAATGCTGCCTTAGCTAAGCGTGATAGAAACGCAGTCAGAGTCCCCTTCGAGGTAGACCAGGTTCTTCGCTACAGCAGTAGAGGTCTCTCGATGAAAGCCTACTATCAAGGTCGTGAGGTCTTTGTAAAGGAAGTTAGAGTGCTTTCGGGTTTCACTACAAGGAGTTCGGACGGAGTCTCCAGCCTGAAGCAGGAAAGTAAAGTGCTGGAGGAACTAAAGGGATTAGACGGAGTTCCAAGTAAGTGTGAAATGATAAATGGTGAGAAGTCTAGCTTTTTGATTACCGATTATTTCAACGGGAAATCACTTAGGGCGTATGTCACGGAAACTTGTCCGCTCGTCTTGGGGACCGAGGAAAAAACGGATTCATACGTCTTTTGGGCGAAATCTTGCATGGAAAAGGCTAGAGCCGTACTTACTAGGGTGCATGATATCGGCTGGTGTCACGGTGACATTTCACCTGACAACATTTTGGTTTCTCTAAACGGAGAGGTCATGATTGTAGATTGGGAGGCGGCGGCCCCTACAGGAACAGGGGTCCCCAAATACTGGACACCGGGATTTTCTATGGCGGATCCGAGGATCCGGTGTTCAAATCAAGAAAAAGATTTTCGTCTCGAGGAGAACGACCTTTACGGGCTGGGAAAAATCGCGCTGTCACTTTTTTACCCGTCTGCGTCCCAGGTGGACTTCTCATTAGAAGAGCGGAGCGTGATTCTAGATGAGATTCAAGATTTCTACGGTAAAGCGGCTCGTGAATGGTTGGAGGAGTTTATCGAGCTCCCTGTACCGCGGTACGCTTTTGGTCGAGTCAATGAGTTTGATCTTGCAGGTGGCATTGTCGAGTCGTGGGGCAGGTTCGAAGAGCATTTGCAAGTCAGCGAGACTATACCAGTTGGAGCCGGTAGCTTAGGTAGCGGTACGATATTTTCTCCCGAAGGGCTGCGGGATTTAGTGTACACGCAAAGTCAAAACCAGTACGAAGACTACAGATTTAAGAGTGAATTATTGAGGAAAGCGGAAATAGATTCTGATCTTTATAACAGGAATGCTGTACATTTGACTGAGCTCCGTATGGTGCTAAAACCTACACCAGACTCGATAAATGAGTATGTTCAATCCTTGGAGCGAGAATACAGTTCGAAGATTGAGCATGAATTCACGCTTGAAAAAATGATTCGAGATCTAGTTATACTTTCTCGCGTTAGAGGTTCCGGATCATTACTCCGAAATGAGACAAGCCTTTTGCTTGAAGAGCTTGGACTGAATTTGTCTGATCTGCTCCTTAGCTCCTTTGGGGATAGAAAGATCGAAGCCTCCGGTGGCCTTTTAAGCGGCTGGAGTGGAGCTGCTATGGCACTCCTCCAGTGGTGGGAATTCGAACAAAGCTCGAGGGCCGAGAGTGTTTTAGATGTCGCTGAAACTATGTGTACCGAGGACCTTCTTGGTTGTAAGAAGTCCAAAAATGGAAGCTTGATGATCGATGATGGGGATAGGCTGCTCCCGTACCTAGCAGAAGGAAGCGCTGGTGTCTTGTGGGCAATAACTGAGTTTGCGAAAAAGCATAGAATCATTGCCACCGACGAGCAACTTTTAGGCTTAATAGAAGCGTGTTCGTCAAAGTACTTCGCTACAGCGGGATTGTTTTACGGTCGTGCAGGCTGTTATTGGGCGTTGAAGCGAGCTAATGAGGTTTTTGGCTCTCAAGTCGGAGGACAAATGGTTCGAAGTCAAGAAATACTTTTGAAAAAGCAATGCATGGAGATGGATGGGGCAGTCTATTGCCTTGGAGACCGCAATGAAAGGTTTACTCTTGACTTCGCCTTTGGCACGGCTGGAGTGCTTTACGCACTTACCAAGAAAGCTTGTCGACCAGGGGATTGGATCCCTTTTCCTGAACTAGGAGGAAAGAATGCTTGAGCTATGTAACTTAGAAATATCGTCGAAACGAGGCAAGATACTTGCTTGCATAGACAAACGCTTTTCGGAAGGAAGTGTCCATTGGGTTCGAGGCAAATCGGGGGCAGGTAAAACCACCCTCCTAAAGACAATCGCCGGACTTCAACCACCTTCATCAGGAGAGGTAAAATTATGCGGAAAAAGTCTTTGGTCAATTTCGAGACGTCAGCGTGATATGCTGAGGGCTCAATCTATGGGCGTGGTGTTCCAAGATTCAGGGTTGATCCCTTGTCTAACTGTAGGCGAGAATCTAGCTTTTGCGTGCAGCCTTTCTAGTGACTCATCACTTTCGACAGACAGCAGTTCTCTGCTCACGAATTTCGGGATTATTGAGCTATCTGATTGTCTTCCCGGTGAACTTTCCGGAGGCCAGCGCCAGCGTGCAGCTGTTGCAACAGCGCTTTGTAAACAGCCGCGACTTATTCTTGCAGACGAACCTACCAGTGCACTCGACGAGGAAAATGCATATATTGTCCTGAATTACCTTTCGCAATATGCCCAATCCTGCCAAGCAATTGCTTTGATAGTTTCCCACGATGAACGCGTCGCGGAGTTTGCTGATCACAGTCTTGCAATTGGGGGCCCTCTGTGAATTATCGCTCGTTGGCATCGAAGATTCGGAGGGACACAATCGTTGAAAGTGTCCCATTTCTTTCAACTTGTTTTGTCCTTACTTTTTTCATCGGCATATTGATCTCGACTGTAGGGGCGAAGGAAGTCACTGAGTCGTTATCGATGGGGCTGATGTATTCTGCTGTCGTTTCTCTAGTACCTTTCAGCTTGGCTCTTAAGTATTGTATTAGGCACGTCATAATGGGGAGAAGAGCACATTATAGAGCCCTTCGTTTGTTTGGATTCCCATTGTCAAAGATTCGCTATGGGTTGGTGTGTGAAGCTGTAGTAGTGATCGCGTGCTTTTCCTTGGTCAATGCTTTTCTTGTACCAATGGTTATTCAGCCGCTTTTTTCGTTTATATATTCTGGGGTTAGAATTACTTCGCCTTCTGGTTTCCCGTCCCCATTCCTCGTGGCTTTCCTTACGTGCTTGGTTACGACCCTGCTTAGTATTTTTCCCCTACGGCAAGAAACGAGTTCTCTAGCTGAGCTAAGGGAGAAACCTGTTGGCGTAGATGCAGAGCCCAGTAGTCCGCAAGCTTCAGAGTTGTTTCATTATCCGTTAGGGATTGTTGCTTGTGTGCTGGGAGTCGCCATTTTTCTTTTGATACCGCAGGCTCCTCCAGGAAGCCGCTGGCCGTTGTTGTTCATTTATGCCACGCCTTTTTTGGTTAGCGCTGCTTCGGTATTTATTTATGCGCTTATTCTTTACGTGATTGAGCGTTTTTTGTTACGCCGACGTGGTTGGACCTCATTCGTGCTAGCTATTCGACTTTTGCGTTCCTTCATTCCCGCCACAGTTTTGCGGATGGTTTGCATTTTTGTCTTACTTCCAGTCATATTATTTGTTTCTAACGACTCGGCCCTTTTCTCCGCCCGACAGGCATTAGCCGATAATGTTGAAGATGTATTTGTGGCAGCTCCGGTCGGTGAAGGAACAGATGGCGTTGCGGAGGTAAGAAAAGCTTGTCGAGATTATTCGCAGGATTGTTTAGGCGTGCTAAGGTGGGCGCCGGCTATTGAAGACTCGGGACAGCTTGAACCTTCCAGCCTGGAAGAAGGGGCCGTTTACACCCTAGTGGAGGATCGAGATGGAACCATTGATTCTTTGTTAAAAGACAAGGGCGTAGTAGGTCAAGAGCCTCGTTCCCCATTTGACCAGACTTGGATGCGACCATGGGATCAAACCTTCAATTCTCAGTCAGAACCTGCTTGGCAAAGCGATGAGGAAGATACGTATTCAGTTGCAGTATTTTCGAACCCTCCTGACCTCGGAGTTACTGAGAATATATCAATTGCGAGTGCCAATCAGTGGGCAGAAAAACTTCCTGAGCAGTTACTTTATGGCCCGAACGGTACGGGCACTAGCGAGTTTATACCACTATTTGCCTACGTGATTGTTGGTGTGGCAGTCCTTATTTTCGGGTTGGCGTTAGCTCAGCAGGGGAGGCTTATTCGGGATGCGCGAACAATTTGGGAACAGGGAGTACCAGTCACTGAAGCGTATCGCACTAGAAAACTGGCCAATTGCGTGCCGTCTGCCTTCGCGGTGTTGCTTTCGCTGGGAGTAGCCGGGTTCCTAAGTACGTATATGGATTCTCAAATTGCACATAGATTGGTAATTCACTTTCCCTCTCTTCCTCTTGGTCTCATCCTATTCTTAGTAGCGGTTATCGGTTTGGCTGCCATTAGTAGTAATTTTGTGCAGTCACCAAAAGAGGATAATGGTTAATCGGTCGTGTAATGTTGTTCATAACTCAAGCTTGAAGCGCCCCAGACTTTCCCAACTACTCAAACGGAACAAAACCTGAGGCACTTCAATATAACGATATGGGAAGCTCTGGGCTATGATGTACATGTTGGTGGTTGCCTTGAGCTATGGCCCACCCGAGGCATGTTTAGCGGCTGGAATCGACACGTTATTCCGAGTGCCATGCCTAAAGAATTGCGCCGAACCGTAGTGGATTGTGCACTGTGGTGGGCGGAACCGTAATCGGAAGGACACGTCGATGGCTCATTCTGCCTCGTCTCTGCTTCGGTCCCTATCTTCAGTACTCGTACGCATTGTGGCATTCGTACTTAGTATTGTCATTGGGGCTTCTTTTTTGGTAATACCCCAACTGACAACACCGCACGCAGCGGCAGCCGAAGACTCTAATAGGAATAGCTCGGATGGCACCAACTTTGGTGATTGTTCCTTTCGTACAGGCACAGGCGATGTTGAACAATGGGCGAATCAGATTTGCTGGCTTGATGTCAGTGATATGACGAGGCCGGGGCGCGTCACCCAACATGTTGGGGACTACACCATTACGTTTGACTTGTCGATTTCGTCGAAAGATCCAAATACATCAATTACGTCGCAGCCTAACCCGACGTGGTCCGAAGCTATTTTCGGGAAACCTGGCTTTTTCCAGAAAGCAACTGGGAATATCACCCAAGATGTGCTGCAGATGGAGGGGGGAAAGGACCCGTTTACCCGTTTTACATTGAGCAATATTAAGGTCGAGCGCGCTGGTGTCAAAGAATCGTTGTCCAACTACCGCTTTGCCGTCGCGGATGCTGAATCTACGGGTGGACCTGGCATTGGTGAGATGATCAGTGTGGACGGTGGTGCCGGCAGTAAAGTCACTGAACCGGTGGAGCTACGCCGGAATAATGAGCATAAGGCCTGTGAAAGACAATTCGGCGTGGGCAAAGAGCCGACGCCGGGGCAGTGGCGACCCATCGCTGATGATGATCGTCAAAGAGGATTCGTGTGTCACTCCAGAGTCGGTGGTGCGCACTCGTCTTGGGTGGTCGGGGTAGATAATCCAAAGACTATGCAAATCAGCATGGGTTCTCGCACGCCGGGTAAGCAGGCTGTCGCTATCGGGGTGTCCCTCAATCGGCTTAGTTTTAACGCGAAACAAGATCTAGCAAAGATCGATTCTTCTTACGAAGAAGCGGCGACTCAGGTATCCCGGAATGCCGACTACCATGCTTTTCTTAGCGATAACACCGGTGAAACTGATATCCCGGTCAACGCAGGTGGATCCGGTACGGTGATGCGTCGGCTTGACACTCATGGGAACGCCACGGGCCGGATAGGATTCCGTTCCCAACTTAATCCGACGGACAAGGCGTTCGACCGTTATTATCCCGTCTGGCGTTGTACGTTGAGCAATTCTGATGGCGGTGTCCAAACCTTTGATATCAAGGCCGGAAATGTGCCGAGTGGTTATGACTTAAATAAAGACACCGCATCCGGGCAATCGACATTACTACTGCCAGCAAACGACAATCGTGTACCCAATTGCTCGGTTTCCTGGCAGCCCAAGTTTTCGCCAGCTGCGTTAACCCTAAGCAAAAAGGTAAATGGTTCCGCGGCAAACTTTAGCGATATTCAGTCCCGTAAGTTTACCTTGCACTACTCGTGTAAAGCTCCGTCCGGGTTTGAAAACGCCTATCCGGAAGTGAAGCTGGAAGATGACGTTGAATTAGAGAGCGGAACCTCTGAAGTAGTTAGGTCCTTGCCGGAGGGTGCGTCCTGTACCGTGAGCGAAAAATTTGCCGAGGGCGAAGAGGCCCCTCCGGGAACGGACTTTAGCCTCGCATGGAATGGTCAAAAAGCTACGGGTGATCCGAATTCTGCGGTCAAGGTGGAGCTTAAGCCGGATAGGAATAATCCCAGCCGGCCTGCCTCCGGGAAGGCTGACGCAGTAAACACCTACGATTATCAAAAAGCTTCACTAAAGCTCAGTAAGCGTATCACCGGTGAGCCAGTAAATGATGGCGAGGTTGGCGGTGCCTTTAAATATAGCGTGCGTTGTGAAGGCACGAATATGGGTCAGCGGAATGGAACGCTGGATCTCAGCAAGGCTAAGCCGGAAAACTCCGCGGTCATCTCGGACCTGCCTGTCGGAAGGGAGTGCATTCTAGAATTCTCGCCTGAGTTTTCTGAGGAGCAGGACCAGACGATCTCCGTTGATAAACAAAGTGCCACTTTGAATGGGCAACCCATTGAGACGGATGAAAACAACTACTATCACTTCTGGTTAGAGGCGAAGGGAAAAACGAAGGAGCTCCGCGAAGAGACGGAGTTCGGGTACAAAACCTTCCCTTTGGTCATCCAAAAGCAGGTTTCCGGATTAGCGGCTGGCAATGAAGACGTGAAAGCCCTTGATTTCCAGGTTAATTACCGCTGTGAGGTAGGTGGAAAGACGGTTAAGGAAGGAAAAGTTAATCTCCTTCACAACGGCGATGAAGTATCCATCGATGGAATCAGGGCAAACGCCGATTGCTACGTCTGGGAAGATGAGCCAACTGGAACTACAACGGCCGACTTCAAAGGCGCAATGATCAGCGCTACAGATGCCAGCGGTATTGTAAAAAAGCTGAGCAACGCGGAAGCACAAAATGCTGCCATTGTGACTATGCGCCAAGTATCAGGCGATAGCCGGAACGTGGTCACCGTGACGAATAAATTCGACTCAAAGCTCGGGGCGGTGACCCTGCGTAAAAACGTTGAATCCACGGTAAACAACGCGGACCTTCCAGATTCCTATACCTTTACATATCGCTGCGGACCGCGGAACTTCTATGAAGGCAACGGCGATGATGCGCAAATCCGGACCGTCAACCTCGAAGGTAAAGTCACTGTACCTGCTAACGGGGAGGCAACGTTGGTCTCGGACGATCCGCGGCTGAATGATAAGAATGGCAAGCTGGGCGTGCCCTATGGCAACGAGTGTAGCTTTGTCGAAGAGACGCCCAATATCAGCGGTGGCATCAACTTCGAGACCGATACCGATCCAGTAAAGGTTTCCGTTGATGCTGAAGACAATACTGCGACTGCAACTAACAAATTCACACCTGCCGGCCAAGGCCTAAATATTTCCCTGCGTTCTACCGGGCGTGAGTCATTGGCCCCAACATCGTGGAATTACGATCTGCGTTGCGATAACGGCTACTCCGCTAAGCTTGATTTAGCCCCAGGAAAGAGCGCAAACATTGCGGCAAATGACGTTCCTTTGGGAACGGGATGCGAATTAGTTGAAGAAAAAGACTCTGCGGAGCGTACGTCCGATACTGGGGAAACCTATCCCATCGGTATCGATTCGGACTATCGTTACGCCGCCGATGAAGGCGAGCCTAAAGAAATAGGCAATGGGGAAAAGTTCACCATCGGTGAAAAGTCCACCTTTAAAATTCACCACGATTATCATTTCTTGCAAGCTACGGTTTCGAATGCTAAAGAAGTTAATTTTGATGATCCCAATAACCTGATCTCGCAAGCTAGTCGTGACGCTAAGGTGGCGCAGGATTTTCCTGTCGAGCTAAGATGCACCAACCCGGATGGTACGCCTGGCGTGCACGTGACCTCGACAATCAAGGTAGGCAAGAGCGAATCAGCAAATATTAACGTGGGTTCGCACTGCACAATCTCCGAGCCGAAAATCGATCCGGAGGTTGGTGTCTCCCTAGAGCAGAGCATTATTCTCAATGGGGATATTAGTGCGGACGGTTCTAGGGAATACGCGTTTAACAATTCGGACGACGTAAAGGTCACTTTTATCAATACCTATAAGCGTCAAACTTCGGACCTTAAGTTGAATACCAAAGCGTGGTTGCCAAACCAGAGCATCCGCGATCAGTATTCGGCTGCCGGTAAGAATGTTGCAGATATCTTTAATGAGCACAACTACAATTTGGTGTGCCAAGAAGCCGGTGCTGCCGGCGGTGGTGACCCCCTGTTTAGCCAAACGGTAACAGTTAAGGGTGAGGGAGATACCGCGTTCACCGAGGTTCCTGTGGGCGCCGATTGCCGTATAACCGGTGATCGATTCGGTCAACTGGACTTGGACATCAACGACGGGGAACACGATAATAAAGCGTTTGTCCGGCCATCCCATGTGGAATGGACTACCCAGCAACAAGCCGGAAATGCGGTTGAAGACAAGGAACTGAAAGATGAAAAGTCGACCTCGCCGTCTTTCAACATCTCGGGTGAAGAAGACGAAAACCAAGTCCGCCTTGTAAATCACTACGAGTACGAGACCGCCAAGGTGAAGCTCAGCAAGGATCTCGTAGGCCGCGAGGGCAACCTGAAGGAAATTCCAAACAACTATGAAATGAACTTCACTATGCAGTGCGAGGCTGTGGGCTATAGGACCAGTACAATCGGTGATCTTTCATTCCTTTCGCAACACCTGCGGCCTAAATCTGCATCTGTAATCCCGTCTTCTATCACCAAGAAGCAATTCCACGATGCTGGTACGCAAGGGGAAAATAGCGTCCTTTCCTTCAACTCTGACGAGGCCCTAGTTCCCGCAGGGGCAACGTGCCGAGTAACGGAGCAAGATGCCTCCAATACTCCGGTGGAATTGGAGATCACCCCGGAAGAAAAGGACATCGAAAAGAATGCCCCTAATCCTGGTGCGGATAAAGCAACGGATCTTCACTTCATCAATAGGGTGGAGCGGCGCACTGCACCTGTGAATCTGATTGTCCGGAACTCTGGATATCTTGAGGGAGCTAATCCTTCGGGATATACCGCAACTGTGGTTTGCAAGGATCCGGCGGCAACGACAATCACTGAGAATTTCCCATTAGCCGATACCAGTGCGACGGAGTTGCCTCGAACATATGAGGCTCCTACGGGCGGTCGTCCCCTGCAACTTCCTGTTGGCGTGGACTGCACACTGCAACTAGGTGGCGATGCATTTGCGGAACGCGGCCAGCTGGAAGCCACGGCGGGCAGCCGCACGCCATTGACCCAATACGCTCGATGGGCCGCTGACCAACGAGAAATTCCATATAGCTCGTTGTCGAATATTGCTGCTAAGGACGTCAAAAAAGACGATAAGAAACGTGAGTACACGTTTAAAACCGCGGCAGAGCGTTCATCCACCAGTGAACCCATGGTAATCGGTGCAGATATTTACCATCCGCGCGCGCATTACGATGTCCAATTCACTAAGAACGCCATTGGTGGCCCTGCACAAGACGCAGAGTTTACATTCCGCCATTCTTGTAGCGATCCCAATGACCCAGACGCGTCCAATGGGGAATTTACGTTGAAGTCGGGTGGTGAGCACACCATTAAGAACGTTCCAGTGGATTCTGATTGTCAGATCAGCGAGATCGATGATGGGATAGAAGGCAACGATTCCATTTTCAGTCTTGGTGATACGGGCGATCGAATCACTGCGTTGCCAAGCGCCTCGGGCGGTTCTCTCCCAGGCGGAGCGCCTGCCGATGCCGCTGAGCCGAACAACGGCGAAGCAATGAGGTCGATTGCCTTTAACGTCCAGCCGGTCCAAGACGGCGCTGACACGAGCCGTTCCGGTGAGCGGTGGTCAGTAGTGGCAAAGAATGAATTTGCCGGATTGAATGTGGAAAAGTCTATTGAGGGTACGCCCTTGGGCAAGCTCACGGGTGATGTATTCGATACCACGCTGCTTCCGGCAGATGCGAAGACCATGCCCATGACTTATAAGGTCACCAATGATGGTGTATTCGATCTGGAAGGTCTGCAGGTCAAAGACCAATCCTTGGCGGGATTGCACCTTCTAAAGGACGGCAAGTCCGTGGAGGTTCCGCAAGACGGCGTTATCCCGCAGGAGATTTGCTCCCCGCCGGAAGCACTCAAGGTGGGTGACGAATTTAGTTGCAGTTTCGAGGCACAGATACCGGTGGGTGATGATGAAACTTATCGGTACCCAGATACGGGAGACTCCACCGTGACTGTGACTGCGCAGGTACAAGGACAAGACGGCGTTCATTCTGCTTCTGGTTCCGATACGCAAGGGGCACTGCGCCCATCTGGGCTTATCGCAGGCCTACTGCCCGAAACGGGTATGCAGACCCTCGTATGGATCCTCATCCTGGGGCTTGCGCTTCTTGGATTTGGACTGTGGCGTTACCTGCGTCAATCTGACGATGAGGACGATTCCCCAGAAGAGTCCTAGCAGGACTAATCTTTGGCACCCAGCAGGGTGGTGGGTCCTTGCTAATTAAGGCATAGCGGTCAAAGTGAAGCATTCACCTTGACCGCTAACCTTTGTATATATTCCTTATTCAATAACTATCTTTTAGCAGGTGAAAAGTTTGCTTCTCCAATTGTGTAGTGAGCTGTCACCGGCATATACTTTTACACTGGTTTCATTTTCGCGCTGACCGGCTCCCTTGAACTTCGGCTCAGTAATTCTCTATGAGAGGACCCCTTACTAATGTCTCATATTGCCTCTAAGACCTTAGCGGTCGCTCTTGCGGCAGGATTGGCCGCAGCCACCCCAGTTGCATTCGCTGCTCCCGGTGATGGTGCATCGGTGCTGGCACAGGGCGAAAATGCCCGCGCTTCTATTGATGCAAGCAAAACGGGTTCTATCACCATTGATAAGCACTCGGGCGATCCCGTTGGAGATGGCAATCCAGGCGCGGACACCGCTCTTAAGGGGATGAAGTTCAAGGTCGAAAAGGTCCAGATGACCAATAAGCTGGATACCGCCGCCGGCTGGTCTGAGGCGAAAAAATTGGTTGAAGCCGGAGCTGAGAACGCACCACTTGACTCGGGATTTACGGCGCAGGAAAAAACTACTGATGGATCCGGTCAGGCTGAGTTTACGGGCTTGGCCGTCGGCATGTACAAAGTGACTGAGCTTCCTAGCGAAACCAACACTAACTACACAATCGGCGCTCCGTTCTTGGTCACCGTTCCTTTAATCGGTGATGACGGTGCGGTGAACTATGACCCTAAAGTTTCCCCGAAGAACCAGCTGATTCAGCCAAAGAAGAGCGCCGAAAATGGAAACGCTAATGTTGGCGATAACATTTCTTATACGATTGAAGCTCCGGTACCTGCGGGTGATGTTGACCGCCAAGGCAACCGCAATATCCCGCATTTCGAGATTACGGATAATCTCAATGAGCACCTTGCTTTCGCGAACGGTGCAGAGGGCGTAACCGTGAGCGCTGAGGGAGTCGAAAACCTTACCCGCGGAGATCAAGGTGACTATACGGTCGCAATTACCGGAGACGGTAATAAAAACCTCTCGGTGAACTTCACCGAGGACGGGCGGAAAAAGCTTGCCGATGCCCGAGCCAACAAACCTGACCTCTCTGTGCAGGTAAAGTTCAACGCCACGGTCCAGAGCATCCCCGCCAACGGTAAAATTGAAAACCTCGCTCACTTGGACTTGAACGGCAACGATCAAGATCCCGGCATCCCCACCACGCCTGGCGGGGACAACTCAGGCAACAATGAAGGCGCGACGACGACGCACTACAACGACGTGTCGATTATGAAGACGTTGAACGGTCAGTCTACTGAGGATGAAGCCACCGGTGCTGGCGCAGAATTCCAGGTTTTTGAGTGCACCGCTGACGGTGACAAGTGGAAGGTATCTGACCAAGCTGCTCCTATTAAGGGTGCCAACGCAGAAGGTACGGCTGTAGCTTCTGCAACGCTGACAGCGGCTGACCCAGTACAGGGCGAGGCAGCAAAGGCCGATGGTTACTTCCTGCAATTCGATCGGAATAAGGACTATTGTGCCGTTGAGACGAAAGCTCCTCAGGGCTATCTCATCAACCCAGATCCGCACCACCTTTCCGAAACTGACCAAACGCGTGGCGAGGGTGAAAATACTCGCGTGATTTATACCGCGACTATTGATGACGTGAAGGACAATATTTGGGGCAAGCTGCCCGCTACTGGTATGCGGACGATGCTGATCATTCTGGGTCTCGGCGCGCTCTTGTTCATCGGCGGTGCCTACTACCAGCTGAAGCGCCGTAACGCCTAAGACAGGCTAGTAGCTCATACCTGCATGCCTCGCCTGCAAGGGCAGGGGCGCGCGGATTGGGCGAATGGTGGGAGGCGAAACGTAGAACTTCGTTCTCCCACTTAGCAGTGGACTCTGCGTAGTGGAAGGTTGTTGAATTGCGCGTGCGGCGAGTGCGGCAGATTGGTGCCGCGGTGATAACGATGGGGCTTATTAGTGGCCTCTCGTTTCAGCCGCAGCCGGTACCGGAAATGCCGGGAGGATCCGGCATTTCGGCGGTCGCACATGCGGCATCGCGGAGCAGTGACCTTCATATCGATCTCAAGGAATCCGTGGGTGAAGAATGGTTCCAGGATATTGGGGACCGTGAACTTGAGCTGCTATTGATTAAAGATGTACGCATTAATGACTTGCCGCAGCTCAACGTGCCGCAGTTATTGCGCGATAATCCGGATCGTTTTATCTCGATGGCGAAGAAAACCACCTCTGAGGGGGAAGCGACTTTCAAGGGCGTAGAACCTGGGGTGTATCTCCTCAACGTGGCGGATAACCAGGGCACTAAAGACTCCCGGGTATCGTATGCGCCATTCGTCATCGCGGTATCCGGTGACGGCAAGGCGCATAATATTGAACTCAAGGCGCAAGTTCTTAACGCAGAAATACAACCGCGGACATCGTGTAGCGTCGCCGGAGGTCGTTTTGCGGTCGCAGCTGGCGGCCGGATTGTCTACGAGATTTCTGGGTCCGCGCCGAATGTCAGCGCTGAAGGAGATATTAAGCGCTATGAAGTGACTACCACAGTGTCGGTAGGCCATAAAGCAGAAAGTCTTGCGGTGGACTCGGTGCGAATCGTGGGCGCCGGCAAGCAGCTCGAGTTATCTGCGGATCAGTACCGCGTAGAAAACACCGGGAATACGGTGAAGCTGGTTTTTAAGGATTCCGCGCTACAACAATTGGCAGATCTTCGTAGCCTAGATCCTTCTACTGTGGTGAAAGCAAGCGTTGCCGTTCGTGCGGAGGCTTCTGCAGCGAGCGAGCTTAGCTCCACTACAACGATTCTTACGGACGGCATGGACGCGGAACGGCGCCCGGTTGAGGTATCCGATGCCGCGAGTCTGCCCGTAGTGGCATATTCGGAGTGCATGAAAGGTACGGATTCGACGACGCCTGCGGTCCCATCTGGTGGGCAGTCGCTTCCTTCTTCGGCCCCAGGTTCCTCGTCGGATGCTGGATCCGGTGAACCTGAAGCGAATGGTTTCCCGCCTCCTCCATCGGAAGATGGGCACCAGGGAGCCTTATCTGCCGCGGAAGGCGATCCAGCTGCTTCCCAAGAAGATGGCAAGCATGGCAAAATTCTAGGTAGTTTGGCTTCTACCGGTGCCTCAGTGATTGGCATCGTTGCACTAGGAGTAGTGCTCATTATTGGAGGCCTCATCGTGCTTGCGCGGCGGCGAAAAGATGACGATGATTCGAATCAGCACGTTGGACCAGAGGGAGGCAACTCGTGACCACGACCGTTGAAAAGCCGTTGCCCGCTGAGAATAAGAAGAAAAAGAAGAGCAACGTGGTGTCCATTATTGCGCTCATTCTCGGCGCACTCTTGCTGCTGTATCCGGTAGTGTCTACTTTGGCCAACCACAATAAGCTGATGCGGCAGACCGAAGCTTATAGCGGCAAGGTCGAAGATCTAAGTCAAGAGGAAAAAGACCGCCAACTTGCCCGCGCACGCGAATATAACGAGCGTCTGCTGGCTGAAGGCCCGCACGCTCGTCCGCCGGTGGATAGCGATCCAGGCATGGAAGACTATATGTCCCAATTGAATGTGGACGGTCCTACCGACATGATTGCCCGCATTCGCATTCCGCGCATCAATGTGGATTTGCCCGTCTTCCACACCACTGCGCCGAAGGTGCTTTACGATGGCGCCGGCCACATGTATGGCTCCACGCTTCCGGTTGGCGGTGATGGAACGAATGCGGTGATCTCTGCCCACACGGGCATGGTCAATGCGGCGATGTTTGATGAGCTTCCGCGTTTGCAAGAAGGCGATGAGATTTTCATCGAGGTTATGGGGGAGCGCCTCCGGTACAAAATGACCGGCAGGGAAGTGGTCAAGCCTGAAGCTTATGACGCGGTGACGTATGAGCCCGGCCACGATAAGCTCACCCTGATTACGTGTACTCCCTATGGCCTTAATACCGATAGGTTGCTTGTTCACGCGGAACGCGTACCGCTGGAGCCAGGGAACCCAGAACCTGATACCGCTGGATTCGGCTGGTCGTGGTGGATGATTCTGGTCATCGCGATCATCTTGCTCACCTTGCTGATCATCCTGTGGAAGAACTACCGGCGGCGCAAGAAGAAAAAGCAGCAGGAAGCTCAACAAGCATCTGCCGAAGGCGAACTCTAAAATTCCGCGCATCGTGGATAGTGGGGTGGAGCTGATAGACTTTAGTATCTAATTGATAGCGAAGAGAGGCTGTTCATGGCACGTTTTATTGACCGCGTCGTCTTGCACTTGCAGGCTGGCGACGGTGGGCATGGCTGCGTGTCTGTCCACCGTGAGAAATTCAAGCCTCTGGGTGGACCGGATGGCGGCAATGGCGGCCACGGTGGCGACATCATCTTGGAGGTCTCGGAGCAGATCCATACCTTGATGGATTTCCACTACCGGCCGCATATTAAGGCCGAGCGTGGCGGCAACGGCGCCGGCGATATGCGCAATGGCGCGCGCGGTGAGGACCTGATTTTGGAGGTTCCCGCGGGTACGGTCGTGCGCACGGAAAAGGGCGAGACCCTAGCGGATCTTACCGTGCCGGGCACGCGCTTCGTCGCGGCTGAGGGCGGTTTCGGTGGCCTGGGCAACGCGGCGCTGGCGTCCAAGAACCGCAAGGCGCCGGGCTTTGCGCTGCAGGGCGAGCCGGGTCAGGCCCACGATCTGGTGCTCGAGCTTAAATCCATGGCGGATGTGGGGCTCGTGGGCTTTCCTTCGGCGGGCAAGTCCTCGTTGATTTCGGTGCTCTCTGCAGCCAAGCCGAAGATCGGGGACTACCCGTTTACCACCTTGCAGCCTAACTTGGGCGTGGTGGATATGGGCGATAGCTCCTTTACCATCGCTGATGTTCCCGGCCTTATCCCTGGCGCCGCCGATGGCAAGGGCTTGGGGCTGGACTTCCTGCGCCACATCGAGCGCACGGCCGTGCTGGCCCACGTCGTTGATACCGCGTCCATCGAGCCGGGCCGCGATCCGGAATCCGATATTGAGGCGTTGGAAAATGAGCTGGCCAAGTACCAGGAGGCGCTAGAAAGCGATACCGGCTTGGGCGACCTGCGCGAGCGCCCGCGCGTCATCATCCTGAATAAGGCGGATGTCCCGGAGGCGGAAGAACTGGCGGAGTTCGTCAAGGATGACCTGAAGGAAAAGTTTGGCTGGCCGGTATTTATTATCTCTGCGGCGGCGCGCAAGGGCTTGGACCCGCTGAAATTCAAGCTCATGGAGATGGTCACCGAGCACCACAAGGCACAGCCCAAGCCGAAGCGGGATGCTTCCCATACTGTTATCCACCCCAAGGCCCAGGCGCATAAGAAAAACACCGGCAGCTTCGCGGACTTTAGCGTGCGACCGGATCCAGAGGTGCAGGGCGGATTCATCGTGGAAGGCGAAAAGATCGAGCGCTGGATTACCCAGACCGACTTTGAAAACGATGAAGCCGTGGGCTACTTGGCAGACCGCCTGGCCAAGGCCGGCGTGGAAGACGAGCTGCACAAGCAGGGCGCGGTGGAAGGCTGCCCCGTGACCATCGGCGGGATTACCTTCGAGTGGGAGCCGATGACCGGTGGCGATCCCACTATGGCCAGCCGCGGCGAGGATGCCCGCCTGAAGGGCACCAACCGCGTCTCCGCGGCAGAGCGCAAGCGCGCCTCCCAGGCCCGGCGTGGCTTGGTCGATGAATTCGACTACGGCGACGAGGAAGAGATCACCCGCGAGGGCGCCAACCGCGACCGCTGGCAGGGTTAGCCACCGCGCGAGTGGGGAAGTGGGGCCTCCTCCGCTGGGGCGAGTGCCCCCACCCCGGGCATAATGTGCTGCGCACATGGGGGAAATACGCCCCAATGAAGGGGACTCGTGCTGGAAGCTTTGTACACTATTGAGTTATGTCTTCTGATCAACAGAAAGAGCCCATTCTTCCGCTCCCCGTAGAGCCTTTTGATGGCCCTACCGCTGATACCCCGTTCCCTGAAGCCCTTGATGAAAACCCGATAGCCTCCGGGTTTGAATCCGAATTGCGCAACTCCATCGCTGAGGCCAAGCGCGTCGTTGTCAAGATTGGTTCCTCGTCGCTGACGGATGATAACTTCCGCGTCTCGCAGGAAAAGATCGATCACATCGTGGATGCCGTCCACGCGCGCATGGGGCGCTCCGATGTCATCATCGTTTCCTCCGGTGCGGTTGCCGCCGGCATGGGTCCGCTCGGCCTGCACCAGCGCCCCACCGACTTGGCTACGAAGCAGGCCTCGGCGTCTGTGGGCCAGGTGCACCTTGCCTATGAGTGGGGCCGTTCCTTCGCGCGCTACCAGCGCACCATCGGTCAGGTGCTGCTTACGGCGTCCGATGCCGGTCATCGCGACCGCGCCCGCAACGCGCAGCGCACCATTGATCGCCTGCGCCAGCTGCGCACCATCCCCATCGTGAACGAAAACGACGCCGTGGCTACCTCGGAGATGCACTTTGGCGATAACGACCGCCTGTCGGCCTTGGTCGCCAACTTGGTGGGCGCGGACGCGCTCTTCCTCTTCTCTGACGTCGATGGCCTCTATGACAAGAACCCGGCCGAGCCGGATGCGAAGTTCATCGATGAGGTGCGCACCGGTAAGGATCTCAAGGGCGTTGTTGCCGGCGATGGCGGCAAGGTCGGCACCGGCGGCATGGCCACGAAGGTCTCCGCCGCCCGCCTGGCCACCCGCGGCGGCATTCCAGTGCTGTTGACCTCTACCGATAATATTGGGCCCGCGCTTTCCGATGCCTCCGTGGGCACCGTCTTCCACACCCGCGAGGAACGCCAGCTTTCGGCCTGGAAGTTCTGGGCGCTCTACTGCGCCGATACCGGCGGAGCCGTCCGCCTGGATGAGGGCGCCAAGGAAGCCGTGACCAAGGGCGGTACCTCCTTGCTCGCCGTGGGTATTACGGATGTCCGTGGTGAATTTAACAAGGGCGAAATCATCGATATCTTGGGCCCGAAGGGCGAGGTTATTGGCCGCGGCGAGGTCCGCTTCGATTCCGAGGAATTGAATGCGATCAAAGGCATGCAGATGAGCGAGCTGCCAGAAGATAAGCGCCGCTCGGTCGTGCACGCGGATTACCTGTCTAACTTCGCCTCGCGCATCTAGCCGCGTGCCGTACGCTGGTTCCCATGAAGTATTTTATGGGACCAGAAACCTGGCAGCCGACGGTCGATGACTTGAACGCTGCCGGCCACGAGCGCGTAGAGAACCTCGCAGACGCAGAGGTCTATGTCAATACCACACCCAGCCCGCGCCGCATCCCAGAGATGCCGGACAATATCGGCTGGGTGCAGCATTGTTTTACTGGCGTCAACCAACTTATCGATGCCGGATTGATTACCCCCGAGGGATTGCCGTGGTGCAATTCCGCCGGCGCCTTTGCCAAGCCTGTGGCCGAATGCGCACTGGGCCTGCTGCTCTCCCAGGCACACCAGCACAAGGCCTTTACACAGGCCGGCACGTGGTCGGTGGCCAAGGAGCTGGATGAGGCGCAGGAGTGGATTTATGACCAGCAGGGGCCGAAGAAGGTGGCGATTTTGGGCGCTGGGGGCATCGGCAAGCAGCTTATTGCCTTGCTTAAGCCCTTTGGGGTGCACATTACCGCCGTGAATCGCTCCGGCCGCCCAGTGGAGGGCGCCGATGAGGTGGTGGCCATGGCTGATGCAGCGCACGTGTGGGGCGAGGCCGATGTCATTTTCTGCATCCTGCCCGCAACGGCGGAAACGGAGGGGCTAATCGATGCCGGAAAGTTCCGCGCCATGAAGCCGTCCGCGCTGTTTATCAACGTCGGCCGCGGCAGCACCGTGGTCACGGATGACTTGGTGGATGCCCTGCGCGAGGGCGAGATTGCAGGTGCGGGCTTGGAAGTCGTGGACCCAGAGCCGCTTCCCGATGACCACCCGCTGCTCTCCCTGCCCAATTGCACCATGACCCCGCACATCGGGGCGACAAAGCACGTGGCGCAGTATCACATGGGCGATATTTTCAATGCCAATGCCGCCGCGTGGGAGAAGGGCGAGCCCATGCCCACCCAGGTGGACCCGGAGGCGGGATACTAGAAAGATCAAAAGCCACGGACAGCGATGGCTGGGTGCGTCGTGTGTGTACCGAAGAAAGGACGTACCGCCCACTGCCCGTGGCAAGTGAAAATAAAAGTTCAACTCGTTGAACTACTGCTAAACTAACACTTATCCAAGGACGACGCAAGCACGATTATGAAGATGGTGGATATGCACCTAGAAGAACTGCCTACCCGCAGCCAGGATTATCTTAAGGTTCTGTGGGATTTATCGGAGCACTCCGGTGGCGCCCCGGTAGCGCTGAAGGATGTGGCGGCGCGCCTGGAACAAAAGGTGCCCACCGCCTCCGAGGCGATTAAGAGGCTCGCCGCCCAAGGACTGGTGGAGCACGAGCGCTATCAGGGCGTCTCATTGAGCCCTGCAGGCCGTGAACTGGCGATGCAGATGGTGCGCCGCCACCGCCTATTAGAAACCTTTTTGGTAGAGACCCTGGACTATTCCTGGGACGAGGTGCACGAGGACGCTGACCGCCTCGAGCACGCCTGCTCCGATCGCTTTATCGGCCGCATCGATGCGCTGCTGGGATCCCCCGACCGCGATCCGCACGGCGATCCCATTCCCGATATTGGCGGCGGGATCGAGGATCTTGGCACGCTCACGCTCGCCAGCGCCCCGCTTGATGCGCCCGTGACCGTAGAGCGCGTCTGCGATGAGGATCCAGGCTTGCTGCGCTACCTTGACCGCTTTGGGGTGGAGCTGGGCAACGAGCTGCGCGTAAGCGATAGCGTGGCCGGGTTATTGACGGTGCAGACCGAAGGCGGCGAGATGTCGCTGGCGGAGGTGGCCGCCCGCGAGATCACAGTCCGCCTGGCCTCGACTAAATAACGCGCGGCGCCATCCCGCGCCGCGCGCTAGGAAATCGCCTTATAGGCCGTCATGCTGGCGAGGTAGAACACGCCGGCCACAATGGCGATGGTGCCGCCGGCCGAAAGGCTCAAGTGCGCAGCGATAAAAAGCCCGGCCACCGCGATGGTGATGCCGATGATGCCCGCCCCGATAAGCAGCGCCTCCGGGCGCGATACCCACGGGCGCAGGCCCGCGGCTGGAGCCACGAGCAAGGCGATGGACAAGATGGTGCCGACGGCGGGGATGACGGCGGCCATCGTCAAGCAGATAAGGCCGAGCGTCAGGGCATCGTAAAGCCCGCTATGCGGGGACGTGGTGGGGTCGAAATACGCCTGGAAGAGGCGGCGCCGGCAGGCTAGTACCGCCAGTAGGCAGATAATGACCAGGCCGGCTGCGACGGCGACATCGCGGTGGTTGACCGTGGTAAGCGAGCCCACCAGGAAGCTATCGACGTGCAGCGGCAGCGGCTGGAACCAGCGCAGCAACAAGATACCCATCGCAAACCCCAGAGTGAGCGTGGTGCCCGCCGCAGCGGTGGAGGAGACGCCGTGCACCTTGCCCAGGTAATGCATGAAAATCGCCAGCGGAATGCAGACCGCCACGGAGCCGAGCATGAGCCCATCGCTCAAGTTGGCACCCAGCGCATTGGCCACGACGACGCCGAGGACCGCGCCGGGAAAGGTGCCGTGGGAGAGGCTCTCAGCAAAAAAGACGCGATTGCCCAACACCATGAGCGTACCTACCAGCCCGGAGAGGCAGCCTACCGCGATGGCTTCGAAGAATGGCAAAGTTAAGACACCCATATGCGCCTGCCTAAAAGTGCGAGCGGAACGGTCAGGGACAGCGACAGCGCGACGATGGCTTGCGGGGAAATCTGGTGGGAGGTCACCGAAAGCATGAGCCACAGGCCCACGCATACGGCGACTACCGCGCCCACCAGCGCCCACAGGAGCATCTGCAGTGGGGTGCTAGCCAGGACGCGCCCGACCAGGCCCGGGACCACCACGAAACCCAAAACGAGCAATACGCCGATGGCGGAGCTCGCGGCGACGACGATAAGGCCCACCGCTACGTTGGCAGTGACATCGATTAGCCCCACGCGGATGCCGGTGGCGCGCGCGGATTCGCGGTCAAAGGCGACGGCTACTTGCGAGCGCCAGGTGGCCAGAATGAGCAGGGCGGCAACCACGCACAAGATGATCGAGGGGATCATGCGGTCAGTGGTGATATCGAGCAAGCGGCCAAACATAAGGGCCTCCAGCTGGCCGGAGCGATCCCCCACGGCGAGGCTGATGACCACGCCGATGCCATACATCAAGGTCAGTACCACCGCGGTACCGGATTCATGATCGTGGCCATCGCTGCCGGAATTCAGGCGCGCCAAAATGAGCACGGCGACACCCGCGGCGACGGCGGCACCGGGCAAGATGCCGGGAAAGCCCGCCACGGCCAGGCCGATGACGATGCCCGGGAATACCGAGTGGACCAGCGCCTCGACGCTAAATTCCATGCGGCGCAGGTTAACCATCACGCTGACCACTGCGCCGGTCAAGGCCACGCACAACAAGAACAGGGCGGCGCGCTGCATATAGGGAGCAGTAAGCAGAAGCGTCACATGTCCCCCTGCAATACCGACGTGGCCTCCAGGTAGCGCTCGACTGCATCCTCGGTATCAAGGACTTCGCTGTGGCCGTCCACGATGAGCATTCCGGCATCGCAGGCGCGCTGCGCCAAAATGGGATCGTGGGTGGAAATGAGCAGGGCAACCCCGCTTTCCTTGAGCTTGGCGATGATCCCTAAAAGCACCTGCCTGCTATCTTGGTCCAGGCCATTGAAGGGCTCGTCCATGAGCACCAGGTCCGGGTGGGCGGCCAGCGCGCGGGCGATAAAAATGCGTTGGCGCTGCCCGCCCGAGAGCTTATCCCAGCGGGTCTTCGCCTTATCCGCCATGCCGACGAGCTCGAGCGCCTGTGTAATCTGCGGGCGCAGGCGGCGCATGCTGCCCATGCGCTCCCACCACGAGGCCTTATTGAGCAGGCCCATTTCCACGACCCGGCCGGCGGTGACGGGAAAGGTGGGATCGCAGGTGTGGTGCTGGGGAACATAGCCCAGCGTCGCCGTGCGCTGATGCTCGCCGCGCAGCGTAGCAAGGCCGGCGATGGCCTTTAAGAGAGTGGATTTACCAGCACCATTAGCCCCCAGCAGCGCGATGGCCTCACCTTCGTGGATGGTCAAGGAGACATCGTCCACGATGGTGGTGGTGCCATAGCCGCAGGAGGCATGGGAAAGCTCTAAAAGCGGTGTACTCATCGTGCGTTATCCAGGCCTTCTGGCAGATCGGCTGCTTCACCGTCCCAGGCTTCTACCAGGGTGGTGACGTTGTGGATGATGGAGCCGATGTAGGTGGCGCCGTCGCTATTCGGCACGCCCAAGGAGTCGCCGTACAGGGCGTCATCATCCATAATGGCCTTGACGCCTGCGGCGCGGGCGATGGCCTCGATGGACTTAGAGTTATTGGAGTTTTCCGCGAAGATGGCCTTGGCGCCGGAATCGCGGACCTCCTTGGCGGCATCCTCGATGTGCGAGGAGGTGGCGTCCTGCTGGTTATTGAAGTCCGTGAGTGCGGAGCCGATGAACTTCACGTCATAGTCGTTGGAGAAGTAGCCAAAGGCGTCGTGCGAGGTAAACAGCACGCGATCCTGCTCAGGGACGGTCTCCAGGGACTCGGTGACCCACTTATCCAGCTCGTCGAGCTGCTTGGTGTACTTTTCGCCGACCTCCTTCACGGATGGCTCCTTATCGGCCAAGGCATCCACGATGTTTTCTACCTGGATCTTGGCGTTCTTGGGGGAGGTCCATACGTGCGGGTCGTGGGTGAATTCTGGTTCCTCGCCGTCCTCGCCGGGGAACGGCCACTCGCGCAGGTCTACCTTGTGCTTGGAGCTGTCATCGCCGGCGGTGACGATGGTCTCGCCGTCAAAGCCGGAAGACTCCACGGCGTTATCGAGGAAGTGCTCGAGATCGACGCCGTTTTTAAAGAGGAAGTCCGCATCCGCCATGGCACTCATCTGCTGCGGGGTCATCTCGTGCTCGTGCGCGCTGGCATTCGGCGCCAACAGGCAGGTGAGATCGAGGGTGGTATCGCCATCGCCCTCGGTGGTTTCCTTGCCGCTGGAATCCACCTTGTGGAGCGTCATGCCACCCTGGGCAATCTGGGTGAGGTAATCGCAGATCTGCGTGGTGGTGGCAACGGCCTTGATGGTCTGATCGTCGCCCGAACCGGAGCCCGCGTCGGAACCGTTGCCGCCGTCGTTCGTGCTGCAGGCGGCGAGGGCGACCCCGCTCAGGGTCAGCATCAGGCCCAGCTTGGCCACGTTCTTTTTCATGAGTGCTCCTTTTGTGCAGTGAAACCTATCAAGCAAAGAATAAACATACCCAAGTAACTATTTCAAGGAATTGAACAATTGGATTTGCAGTTGTGAGCTTTACCGCACTCTCGGGTGCGGGTAGAGGGGGTGGTTTTCTCTGCGTGGCCTGCCTAATTTAGGCAAAGCGTGAGGTATACGGCGGGCGGCTGAAAAACTCGGGCGGGTACGTTACTCTGGTATGACATGAGCAACACTGAACGCGAAGAAGTTCTGTCCAAAGCCCGTGCTGCAAAGGACGTTGCGCCCGTCGTGGCGCAGCTGTCCACGCCGCGCAAGAATGAAATCTTGCAGCGCGCAGCCGAAAATCTCATTGCCCACACCGATGACATCCTTGCTGCTAACCAGCAGGATATTGAGGCCGGCCGCGAGCGCGGCATGTCCGATTCCCTGATTGACCGCCTGACCTTGGACGCCGCCCGCGTTGAGGGCATTGCCGATGGCCTGCGCCAGGTCGCTGGCCTGCAGGACCCGGTAGGCGAGATCCTGCAGGGCCGCACCATGGATAACGGCATCCAGATGAAGCAGGTGCGCGTCCCGCTCGGCGTGATGGGCATGGTCTACGAGGCCCGCCCGAACGTCACCGTCGATGCCTTTGGCCTGGCGCTGAAGTCCGGCAATGTGCCGCTGCTGCGCGGTTCCAAGTCCGCGCGCAACTCCAATACCAAGCTGGTGGAGCTCCTGCAGGATACCCTCGCGGAGTTCGACTTGCCGCGCGAGGTAGTCCAGCTCCTGCCGTGCGAGACCCACGATTCCGTCCAGGACTTGATTACCGCCCGTGGCCTGGTGGATCTGGTTATCCCCCGCGGCGGCGCCAAGCTCATCGAGGCCGTGGTTACCGGTGCTACCGTTCCGGCTATTGAGACCGGTACCGGCAACTGCCACTTCTACATCGACGCTTCGGCCGACATGGATAAGGCCATCGACATGGTCATCAACGGCAAGACCCGCCGCACCTCGGTCTGCAACTCTACGGAGTGCGTGCTTATCGATGCCGCGCTTGATGATGCCACCAAGCTGCGCATCGTCCGCGCCCTCCAAGACGCAGACGTCACCGTCCACGGCGACGTGGACGAGCTCGAGGGCTTCGGCGCCAAGGACGTCGTCCAGGCCACCGAGGAGGACTGGCGTGAAGAGTCGCTGTCCATGGATATCTGCGCCAAGGTAGTCGACGGCGTCGACGGTGCCATCGCGCACATCGCGGAATTTACCACTGGCCACACCGAGGGCATTGCGGCCCAGGATGCCGACGTCTTGGTCAAGTTCGGCAACGAGGTCGATGCCGCGGCTGTCATGCTGAACGCCTCCACCGCGTTTACCGATGGCGAGGTTTACGGCATGGGTGCAGAGATCGGCATTTCCACCCAGAAGCTGCATGCCCGCGGCCCAATGGCCCTGCCGGAGCTGACCTCTTCCAAGTGGGTCCTCCAAGGCACCGGTCACGTGCGCCCATAAGAATATGCGTCTTTTCTCTCGCTCTCGCGCCGCCGCTGGTTTCGTAACTATCGCCGCCACGGCGGCGCTTGGCGCGTCTATGCTCGCCCCTGTCGCGGCGGCGGGGCAGCCCCACCCACAGGCCGAAACCTGCCCCGATTACGTCTTCCTTGCCGCGCGCGGCTCGGACCAAAACGAAGAGCACGGCGAGTACTTCGGCCCGCAGCGCTACTCGGAACAGGGCGCGGAATCCAATGGCTATGAAGGCCCCAACCTTGCCGCGCTCTTCCACTTGGTAGAACAACGCCACCCCGGCACCATGGATAATGCCTACGTGCTGGCGCTGGATGCGGATGCTTATCCCGCCTCGATGAACCTGCCACCGCTGGCCCAAGAGGGTGAAAACCTCCGCCCGCTGCAGCTGATGCGCCGCCTTGGTGGGGTGCTGCTGGAACACCCCTTGCATGAGCTGGTCTATCAGGTCACCGTCGGCTTTGTGCAGAGCCTGCGCAGCGGCATGAGTAACGCGCCGCGCGTGGTGGAGCAGTACGAACAGGAAACGGGCTGCAGCCCGCGCTATATCACCGCCGGGTATTCGCAGGGAGCGATTATCGCCACCAGCGCGGAGCGTTACCTCGCCTCCCAGGACAAGCTCGCCGGGGCGATCTACCTGGGCAATCCCTTGCGGCGTCCCGGCGGCATGGCCGGGCCGATTCCGCGATATCTCATTCCTCATAGTGCCGCACTGCCGGCCGATCGTCGCATCGATTATTGCCTTGCCGGCGACTTCGTCTGCGATCTCAGCCTGCGCAATGCCAAAGATGCCTTGGCCACCAAGGCCGCCCACCACGCTTCGTATTTCCGCGATAGCAAGGGCGATGCGGCAGTGGAACAGGACAATGCCCGCGTGGCCGATACCGTGGCTGGCTGGCTTAACTCCCTAGCAGGGTAGCGGCTATACTCTCCAGCCATGACCAATTCCCAGCGCATTGGGATCATGGGCGGCACCTTTGATCCAATCCACAATGGCCACCTGGTCGCCGCTAGCGAGGCGGCGCACCGCTTTGCCCTCGATACCGTAGTCTTCGTTCCCACCGGCCAGCCGTGGCAGAAATCCTCCCGCGAGGTCACCGCCGCGGAGCACCGGTATTTGATGACCATGGTGGCAACGGCCTCCAACCCGCGCTTTACCGTCTCCCGCGTGGACATCGACCGCAAGGGCCCTACCTATACCATCGATACCCTGCGCGATCTGCGCGAGCTTTTCCCGGGCGCCGAGTTCTACTTCATCACCGGTGCGGATTCCCTACAATCCATCATGAGCTGGCATAACTGGGAAGAGATGCTGGACATGGCGCACTTCGTGGGCGTTACACGCCCGGGCTACGAGCTGAGCACGGATATGCTGCCGGCCGGCTCGCGGGAAGATATCAACCTCATCGATATCCCTGCTATGGCCATTTCTTCTACGGATTGCCGCGAGCGCGCCGCCCAAAACCGCCCGGTGTGGTACCTGGTTCCGGATGGGGTGGTGCAATACATCACCAAAAATAACCTGTACTCTGCGCAGCCGGATAAACCTTTATAGTTCAAGTTTGGGCACAATCGCGCCGAACGTGCAAGAATAGACAGCTAAAAGACACTTCCTCACCAGACGCGAAAAGGGAATTTTTATACATTGTCTATTTCTGATCTCGCCCGCCGCATGGCGGCAACCGCGGCGCACGCCGCACAGGACAAGCTAGCAAGCAATATCGCGGCAATTGATGTCTCCGATGTCCTTGCCATCACCGAGGTTTTCGTGCTGGCTTCTGCCGATAATGAGCGCCAGGTCGGCTCCATCGTGGATGAGGTGGAGGACCAGATGACGGCCCAGGGCTTCGAGCCGCAGCGCCGCGAGGGCAACCGCGAAAACCGCTGGGTGCTTCTGGATTATGGCAATATCGTCATCCACGTGCAGCGCACGGACCAGCGCGAGCACTATGGGCTCGACCGCCTCTACCACGATTGCCCCTTGGTGGAGATCGAGGGCATTGAGCCTCCCGAGCGCCCCGGCGATTGGACCAATGGCGTCAATCCGCGCACCGTGGATTCCATTGATGAGCTGCCATTGGCGCAAAAGGCCCCTGGCGAGGACGAGGAGCTTTAACCCCACCATGAGCCGCCGCCTGATTCTGATCCGCCACGGACAAACCACCTACAATGCCTCCGGCCGCATGCAGGGCCACTTGGATACTGAGCTTTCCGATGTCGGCTATGAACAGGCCCGCGCCGCCGCGCGCCTGCTCCGGGATCAGGGCGTGGTAAAAATCGTCGCCTCCGATTTGCAGCGCGCGCGAGAAACCGCGCGGGTGGTGGCAGAATCGCTCGGCTTAGACTTTTCTACGGACCCTCGCCTGCGCGAGACCAATCTGGGGCAGTGGCAGGGCAAGAGCTCGGCCGAAGTGGATGCGGAATTTCCCGGCGCCCGCGCCATCTGGCGCCACGATCCCACTTGGGCCCCGCCGGAGGGCGAGTCCCGCGTAGATGTGGCGCGGCGGGCTCGTCCGGTCATCGACGAGCTCATGCAGGAATTTTCCGGCTGGGATGACGGCGCCGTGCTCATCGTCGCCCACGGTGGTGCAATCTCCGCGCTCACGTGCCACCTGTTGGGCTTGGATCACGGCCAGTACGGCATTTTATCCGGCCTGAAAAATACCCACTGGTCGCAGCTGACCGCCCGCCCGGATTTCAACCCGGAAACCCCCGTGACCTCCCTGGAATTCACGCCAGAGACGGTGGCGAGCGCGCAGTGGTACTTCGACGGGTGGAATATGGGGGGCGAGGTCACCGGTGATGGAGGGGCAGATACCTAGTGACCGTTCGCGTCATTACTGACTCCGCGGCCAGCCTGCCCCCAGAGATTGCTGCAGAACTCGATATCACCGTCATTGACCTGCACGTGATGGATAGCGAGGACAAGGGCGGAAAACTGCGCACCACCTCGGGTCTGTCCTCCCTCGAATTGGCCGCGGCCTACGGCCGGGAAATGGAAAAGGCACAGGATGATGGCGTGATCGCCATCCACCTGTCCAAGGAGCTTTCATCTACGTGGTCGGCGGCGGTGGCTGCGGCAGGGGTTTTTCCTGATACGGTGCGCGTTATCGATTCCGGCTCGGCCGGCATGGTCATGGGTGCGGCGGCGATGGCGGCTGCCACCAAGGCGGCACACGGCGCAGCGCTGGAAGAATGCCACGCGGCGGCGCTAGATAGCATCGAGCGCGCGGCTACCTGGGTGTACCTGCATTCCACGGAGGACATGCGTCGCTCGGGCCGCATGTCCGCGGCCACCGCCATGCTGTCCACCGCGCTTTTAGCCACCAAGCCGATTATGTCCATCGTGGACGGCAAGCTGGAGCTGGTGGGAAAAACCCGCACGCAAACCAAGGCTTTCACCAAGGTGGTAGAGATCATCGCCGCCCGCGCTACCGGGGAGCCCGCCTTCATCGCCATTCAGTACAACCAGGCTGGCGAGGCGGCGGACAAGCTGCAGGGCCTCTTGCGCGATGCCCTGCCAGAAGGCACGTCCTTTATCACCACGCCCCTAACTGAGGTGCTCGCTGTGCACGCCGGCCCCTCCGCCATTGGGGTATCTGCCGTATTTAGCTCCTAGGCCCTCGCACGCACGCGCGAAGCTGGCCGGCCTGTGGGCCCCTGATTGTGGATAACCGCCCCGCCTCAGCCCGTTTGGTTGCGTCCCGCAACGACTTATCCACAGCACCTCCGCCCACATCCCCGCACCGCACGCGGGGGCTTCCTAGCCTGTGAGCTATGGCGTCTCCCAAAATCAGCGAACGACTCCGCGAATTTACCCAACCCACCGGCGAGGAAGAACTCCTCCGCGTCGATTACCCGCGCCCGCGCGTGCGCATCAGCCGCTGGCAGGCGTGCGCGGTAGCCATCATGGTGGTGGTGGGCGTCATTATTTGGCTGGGCCTGAGCTCCCGTAATTCGGATGAGTCCGGCATGCCCGAGCCCGCAGCGATGGGCAGTACCACCGCCGAGCCCAGCGCGGAGGCTAGCGAAATCGTCGTATCCGTCGTCGGCGAGGTCGCAGCGCCCGGCCTGAAGACCCTCGAGCCCGGCGCCCGCGTCGCCGATGCCCTCGCCGCAGCCACACCCCTGCCGGAGGCGGAGACCATGACGCTCAACCAAGCGCAGCGGCTTGCCGATGGCCAGCAGCTCCACGTCCTGCCCCAAGGCGCCCCGCCCGACCCCGCGCTTGCCGATGCCCCCAGCGCAGCACCCTCCGGCGGCGATAAAGTCAGCCTGAATTCCGCCACGGCCGCCGAACTCACGGATCTCAGCGGGGTAGGGGAGGTCACCGCGGAAGCCATCGTCTCCTTCCGCGAAGAGCGCGGGGGATTTAAGGACGTCGAGGAACTCCTCGAGGTCAGCGGGATTGGGCCTGCCAAGTTTGCCAAGCTCAAAGATGACGTGCAGCTGTAGGCAGAAGAGGCCACGCCGCGATGAAAGAACTCCGTCTGCTGCCCGGCGCCCTGACCGCATGGGTGGCGGTCATCGCGGTGCTGGTTTTCGGGCAGGGGTGGGCCGTGGCGTGCATCGGCAGTGTCGTAGGAATATGCCTGCTCGCTCGGCACTGGGGCCAAGCTATTTTTTGCGGCGTGCTCGCCAGCGCCGCCGCCTTCGTAGCCGCCG
The DNA here is from genome assembly GCF_000478135.1 of Corynebacterium sp. KPL1818. Taxonomy (NCBI): domain Bacteria; kingdom Bacillati; phylum Actinomycetota; class Actinomycetes; order Mycobacteriales; family Corynebacteriaceae; genus Corynebacterium; species Corynebacterium sp. KPL1818. The sequence goes on from NZ_KI515759.1 coordinate 151,121, forward strand.
TGCGGCAGGCGCGAGCGGCCGCCTTCGATTTCGGCCGCGAGATTACCGGCCGCGTGGTCACCGCGCCGACCCAAACGAGCACCGGCGGTTGGTTCATCCGGCTCGATGTCCCAGGCTACCCCGCGCAGCTTCCGGTCTTTAGCCCCGAGCCGCTTAGCGCACCCGCAGGAACGCAGGTCACGGCCGCGGTACAGCTTTCCGAGTCCGACCAACCCGGAGTGGGAACCGTGATAGCCAACGCCTCCCATCTGCGTATCGACGCGCCCCCTTCGGGCTTGGCCGGCTGGGCCGCCCAGGTGGCTGATAACTTCCGCGCGGTCGTACTAGAGGCGGTAGGCCCGAGTAGCCAGGGGCTCATCCCAGGCATGGTGCTTGGCGATACCTCCCTGCAAAGCCCCGCCGAGCGCGAACTCTACATCGATACCGGGCTATCGCACCTCAGCGCAGTGTCTGGTGCCAATGTGGCCATCGTCTGTTCCTTCGCCGCCATCGTTTGCGCCGCGTGTGCCGCCGGACCGCGCACTAGGGTGGCGGTGTCCTTGGCCGCGCTAGCCACCTATGTCATCTTGGTGGGACTTGAACCGTCGGTGCAGCGCGCAGCCGTCGCCGGGGTAGTAGGCCTGCTCGCGGTGCTGCACTCTTCCACCATGGAACCCATCCACGCGCTCAGCCTCGGCATCCTCACCCTCCTTTTCGTGGATTCGGACCTCGCGGTGCATTTTGGCTTCGCGCTATCGTGCGCGGCGACCTTCGGCATCGTCATGCTAAGCCCGCTTATTTATTCCCATCTAGCGGTCACCGGCTGGCCCGCCATCTTTCTGCGCGCTATCGCGGTGGCGATTGCCGCCGATATCCTCACTCTGCCGCTTATCGCCCTCATGTCCGGCGAGGTATCCGTCGTCTCGGTCCTCGCCAATGTCCTAGTAGCGCCCGCCACCGCACCCATTACCGTGGTAGGGCTGCTCGCGGCCATCGCCGCGCAGCTAGGCCCCTTGAGCATTATCGCCGCGGGATTATTAAAACTCATCGAACCCGCAGCGTGGTGGATCAATACCATCGCCCACGGCGTGGCCAGCCTGCCCGTGGTCACCATCACCGCCCACCCGCTATTTACGCTTCTCGCATATGGATGGGTCATCGCCGGGCTGCTCTATCACCGGCCATGGCTGACCTTGGCGGGGGTTATCGCTTGTCTGGGTGTGTTTGCCGCCTAGCGCTAAAATGATGGGCATGCCTCCCGTACACCTCATTCTCGGCGACGATGAATTCCTCACCGAACGCGCCCGCCACACTATCCACAAGGCCGCGACCGAAGGCGAAGGCAATCGCCCCGAATTGATGACTCTCAAGGCTTCCGAGGTATCCGAGGGCGAAATCTTAGAGGCCACCAGCCCGTCGCTGTTTGGCGATAACCGCGTCATCGTCATCACGGACTGTGAACGCGCCGGGAAAGAGGTGGTCGATATCATCTTGCGCGCCTGCGCCAATCCCGCGCCGGGCATGACCATGGTGGTGGTCTATTCCGTGGCCGCAAAGACTCTGAAGAAAAAGAAGAAGGCGCCGGAGCTGGTGGCGAAACTCCGCAAGATTGCGGAGGTGCACGAGGTCTTTTCGCTCTACCCCAATGAGTTGGGCCAATGGGCCACCCGCGAGTTTGCTTCCCACGGTGTTCGCCCCACTCCGGACGTCGTGCACGCTGTTCTCGACGGCGTCGGCTCCGACCTCCGCGAACTTGCCTCCGCCATTTCCCAGCTCGTGGCCGATACGGGTGGCAATGTCACGCAGGAAGCGGTGCGCAATTATTATGTCGGCGTGGCCGAGGTAGCCAACTGGGACATTGCCGATGCCGCCGTCGCCGGCCGCGTCGAGGCTGCCGTTTCCACCTGCCGACGCGCCCTCCAGCTCGGAGCCAGCCCCGTGGCCATCGCTGCGGCTTTGGCCAATAAGGTCGGGGCCGTCGCGCGCCTGTATTCCGCCCGCGGGGACCAGTACACACTTTCCAGCCAAACAGGGCTTGCCCCGTATGTGGTGAAAATGACCCAGCCGGTGGCTAGGCGCTGGACAGCTGATGCCATCACCGCCGCCGTCATCCTCGTCTCCGAACTGGACGCCGCCGTTAAAGGCCAAGGTGGTGAGCCCGAATTCGCCGTTGAGGCGGCCGTAAAACGAGTCGCGGAATTGGCACGTTAAGCTAGAGTCCATGTCTGAGGAACAAGTGCAAGAATTCGCCGGTCGGCTCTTTGACATGGCGCGGGAGGGAAACCCGGATCTGCTGGACTATATTAATCAAGGCGTCAATATCAATCTGGTCAACCAAGACGGCCAGTCTTTTCTCATGCTTGCCGCCTACCACGGCCACGCAGATCTCGTTGCCGCGCTAGCAGAGGCCGGTGCCGACGTAAACTTGCTCAATGATCGCGGCCAATCGCCCCTGGCAGGTGCGATCTTCAAAAAAGAAGACGCGATTATTGATGCCCTCCTAAACGCCGGCGCCTCCGCTACCGCCGGGCAACCAACCGCCATCGATTCAGCCCGCATGTTTGGCCGCGAGGATCTCCTCGGGCGCTTGGAAGGCGAGTCCGCGCAGTGAGCTGGACTTCTTTTTTCACTATCCTTCTGATGAACCTGGTGGGCGTAGCCTCCCCAGGCCCAGATATCATTCTGGTCACTCGCTACGCCACCAAGTCGCGCCGCCATGCCATCGCTGCGGCCGCGGGCATTCAAATCGGCGTGTTGTTTTGGTGCGGTGCTACGGTCTTTGGCGCAGCCGCCCTCCTGACCGCCTTCCCCGGAATCTTAGGCGCGGTCCAGGCCATCGGCGGCAGCTTCCTCGTTTTCATGGGGTGGCGGGCGCTGCGCAGTGGCCTCGAACAGCGCACCAACCCACCCGTTGATCTGGAGGACGCCGAGGCCAAGCTAGGCCGGCTGCGCCACTCGTTCAAAATGGGGCTGGCAACGAACCTGTCTAACCCGAAGATCGTGCTTTTCCTCGCCGCTATGATTGCCCCGCAGCTGCCGGCATCTCCACCGTTGTGGCTGGCCATCGCGCTGACCCTGGCGTTGGCATTATCGGCTTTCGCCTTCTTCCTGGTGGTGGCCACGGTGATTTCCACGAATGCGGTGCGCCGCAAGCTCATCGCCGCGGGCCCGTGGATCGATATCGGATCGGGCCTGTTCTTCATCGTTGCCGGCCTCGCGCTCGTGGTCGCCGGCGTCCAGCAACTCGTGGCTTAAAGCCCCGGCAGGGTTTCCGGATCGCCCTCTGCCACCACATCCAGTGCCCACTGTATCCATCGCGCCACCGTCGAGGCCCGCCGCCTCGCCGTGGCAGCGCCCAGGCCGAGCCCTTCTATCGCCGCCGCAATTTCGTGCGTCTCGGCCACCGTCCCGCGCTGCAGGCTCATTTCCAGCGCCTGCCGGAATACTTGCCGCGCCGCCAACGCGCGCAGCAGGGCAGCGTTGCGCCCATCGCGTCGCGGCTGTGCGATGGCCTTTTCGCCGCGAGGGGTGAGCTGATAGTGACCATCGGCAAGCGCCAGCAACCCGAGGTAGCAGGCCGCATTGGCGTAATAGTCTGCCTGGCGCAGATGGAAGTCGTACTGCTCCGCAATTTCCTCCTTGCTCATCGGCTGCTGCGCGATGAGCTCCACCAGGTTGACCACGCGCTCAAAACTATTGGCCTGCGGGAAGGGAATCCCCGCCGGCTCCGGCTCGGCATCGACGGAGCCAATGATGCCCAGCGCATCCTCCACGCTGAGGTGCGAAGCGCTAAGCGCGTAGCGGGCGTGATCTACCAGCGCGATGCTGCGAAAATCCGCGGGATCACTGAAATCGTACCGATACAGGTGGAAAATCCCATTCGAGTAGACCAAAAACACGGGCACCACGGCTTTAGATAGCCACTGCTGGAAGCGCCGGTACGGAAAATACAATTGCCGGATATTGAAATCTTCGGAGATGTGATTTTTCGCCTCCACCAGCACCAAATGCTCGAGCGATTCGAAGCCGCCGTCGATTTCCATCTGCGCGCGGTCGACCTTAACTTCCAGCCCCAGCTCTGGCACCGGAATCGCCATGTCCAGCGACGACATGCGCCCGGCGACGGTGGCCTGCAATGGTTCGCATTCCAAGAAGTGCTCGAGCATGCCGCTTGCCGATGCCACATTTAACGCCATCGATTCCGAGTTCACGCTTTCGATATCGAGGGTGTCAAGGCCCGCGGGCATGTCTAATGTGCGCACAGAACCCGCCCCGGCGTGGGTGGGCTCCGGGAACCGTTCGTACAGGTCCAACGGCCCAACGAAGTATTCGCTGCGGCTGACCGGGAGGATCCCAAGCCCCAATTCCTTGAAAATCCACGGGCGCGAGGTAGAAAAATCGTGCTTGGCCATCAGCCGCGGTTCCCGGCCGGAAAGCTCTTTTAGCTCCTTGGCCGTGAGGTAGAAGTATCCTTTTTCTTCCAGCTGCTCGCCACACCCTGCGGCCATGATGCGCAGCCATCCCCAATCATCGAGGCCAAGCTTTTCGCCCTCTGGGACATCGAACAGTGCGCGAAGCTCCCGCTGCTCCTGGGTGCTCGGTGCTTTACTCATGGCCCACCTCGTAGTTGCGCACGAGCACTTCATCTACCTTGCCGCGGCGCGATCCCACGGAATTGATGGCGCGGGTGGCCGAAACGGTATCGATGGAAAAATCCGCGTAGAGGTCGCGGATGAACTCCGTGGCGGAATTGGACAGGAGGAATTTCACGCCGCGGGCATCGAGATCATCGCATACCGCCTTGAGGCGCTCTTGCTCTTCGCGGTCAAAACCGCCCTTTTGATAACCGGTAAAGGAGCTGGTGACGTTGACTGGGTCATAAGGCGGATCGAAATAGACAAAGTCTCCCTCACCAGCACCTGCCACCGCCGCGGCGAAATCGCCTTGCGTGAAGGTAATGTCATTGTCCCGAAAATACTGATGGACCCCGCGCAGCGTATCCGCATCACAAATTGTAGGGTTCTTATAACGGCCAAAAGGCGCATTGAATTGCCCCGCGGAATTTACCCGGTACAGGCCGTTATAGCAGGTCTTATTCAGATACAGCGTCCGCGCGGCGCGCTCGGTGGCAGAAAGCGCCGCGAACCGTTCCGTATCCCGGTCCACCGCGCGCAGCTGGTAGAAAAAGTCCGCGTCATTCGGATAGGTCGAAACCAGGCTGATGAGCTCGTCGACGCCCTCGCGCACTACCTCATATAAATTAATCAGCTCCGAGTTGAGGTCATTGACCCGCGCTGAGGCCGGGGTGAGCGAAAATAAAACCGCGCCGCCGCCGATGAAGGGTTCATAATAACGCCGCGGCGTCCCAGCGGGCAGGGCGGCGTGAATATGCGGCAAGAGCTGGCGTTTCCCGCCGGCCCATTTCACCAGAGGCTTGACGTTGTTCATTGGTGACTTATCTTAGCCGCCCCCGCAGACACGAACACCATCACCCTTTCGAACATATTAGCCCATAAAGGTGTACTTCGGCGTGCTGAAGGGTATCGGCCTGCATGGGGAGAGCTGCCTGGGCCCTGCTTCCGGCGCTAGCACCCGCTCGCGGGAGAAGCCCAGCGCCCCTGCCTTCCTGTGCCGCGCGTCCTGCGTGCTCACATGTGCCGGCGCTTCGGCGCAAAATATCCCTGCGGTTGACTGTCTACGGGCCGAGAATTCCGCGTTGACATGCGGGAACCTCAGCGCTTTGTGGTGGTTAGGGAAGCCTAGCAAGGGTCGGTTTTTCTTGGCGGGGAGAAAGACTATAAGGTGAAGAAAAATCTCATGTTTAAGGGGATTGAATAGTTGGGTTTCCCACGGGGTCGTGGGAAAGAGGGGAGAGAGTATGCCGCGCATTTCAGAAATCCGCGTCGCAGCACTGCGGCTCGTCATTGACCACGGGTATGACGGGTTCACCATGGAAACGCTTGCACAAGACGTAGGGATATCGCGGCGCACCCTTTTTAACTACGTCAAGGATAAGGAATCGGCGGTTCTGGGCCCGGAGGTTTCGGAAAAGTTCGACCAGCAATTGCAGAACTTCGCCGCTGGCCTGCCCACGGGTAGCCTGCGGGAGGATTCTGCGATCATGGCGAATGCGGAATTTGATCACGCCGTGGGCAACGATCACTTTCCGGAGATTTCCCAATTGACCGCCCAGGCGCTTTCCCAAGACGGGAAGTTATTGTCCATGTATTGGCGGCGAAACGAACGCGTCATGATGCACATCCGCCGGGCATTGCAAGCGCGCGAAGGGTGGAAGGCCTCGGATCCTAGGCTCATTCCGACGGTCAATATCATCCACACGCAGTTTCAAACCGCCATCCAGACTTTCGTGGAAACCCATGGCCGTACATCCTTGTCGGTGGCCTACGCGGATGCGGGCAAGATCTTCGAGGCTTACTTCGACGATGACCTAGCCTAGGTCCATCCGACGCAACAAAACCGGCGCAATAAAAATCCCCCGAACAAGCCGCTGCACACAGGCAGCGCTTTGCTCGGGGGGAGACAAGAAGGCTAGTTACTAGTCCATCTTGTTGAAGGCGGTGGCCAAACCGGACTTCTTGTTAGCAGCAGCGTTGCGGTGGAAGACGCCCTTGGAAACGGACTTATCCAGTGCACGGGAAGCAACGCGCAGCTGCTTTTCTGCTGCAGCCTTGTCGCCAGCCTCTACGGCCGCACGGAACTTGCGGATCTCGGTGCGAACCGCAGAACGCACGCTCTTGTTGCGCTGACGAGACTTCTCGTTGGTCAGAACGCGCTTCTGCTTGGACTTGATATTAGCCATGAAAATACCTCTTGATAATCGAAGATGATTGATTCAGAAACAAACCCGCCGGACGTGTCCCGCGAAGCCCCTCGCTAAGAACGAGGAGAGCGCTCGGCGCTGGTATTCGAAGAGCGAACCCAAGGTCCTGCCCGCCCCGACCAACGCGCCCGGAAAGTAAGTAACTTGCACATAGTAGCAGCGCAACCGCGCACCAGCCAAGTCTGCGGGCGCCGCGCCGCTGAACTACGCCCAGTGATAGCGCGAGCGCAAGCGGTTGGCAATCCGTTCGAACCTGCGTTCTGGAAAAAGGATGCCCTGGCGGCGCACCTGCTCCTCGGAAACCTCCAATAAACGGTCCAAGCGCACCCAGCAATTGCGCCCAGAGGCGTCCCATTCGCCGCAACCGATTTCGAGCCAGGCATCGTCAAGCGCATGCTCCGGATTGGCGGAAATGAGCAGGCCCGTCACGGTGGTGCGGGTGCGCCCGACCACCAAGATGGCGCGCTCGCGGGGAGGGGACTGCTTGCCTTCCGAAGGCGTCCACACCCACACCACCTCGCCGGAATCGGCCTGGCCATCCATATCGGGGGAGAAGAAGATGGAACGGGGGTGCGCCGCGGTGGCCTCGACCTGGATGGAGGCGGCCTTGCGCGGCTCGTGGCTCTGGGTGGACCTGTCCAGCCCTAACTGGGAGTTGATGCGGTTGAGGCCGGAGTCCACGGGCTCGCGCTCGCTGATTCCGAGCGCCTCGCGCAGACGGGTGAGCATGCCGGAATTCATGTCGACTATTGTAGACGTATGTCTGAAAACTTTGCGGCCACGACGTTTACGGATCCCTCCCGGATCCGTAACTTCTGCATTATTGCTCACATCGACCACGGAAAGTCGACGCTGGCAGACCGCATCCTGCAGCTATCTAAGGTGGTTGCGGAGCGCGATATGCGTGACCAGTTCCTCGATAATATGGATATCGAGCGTGAACGCGGCATTACTATTAAGGCGCAGAACGTGCGCCTGCCGTGGGTGCCGCAATCGGGGGCATCGGCAGGCGAGCAAATCGTCATGCAGATGATCGACACCCCCGGCCACGTGGACTTTACCTATGAGGTCTCCCGCGCGCTCGAGGCGTGTGAGGGCGCCATCCTGCTTGTCGATGCCGCCCAAGGCATCGAAGCCCAAACCCTCGCCAACCTGTACTTGGCGATGGAAAATGACCTGGAAATCATCCCGGTGCTCAATAAGATCGACCTTCCCGCGGCGGACCCAGATAAGTACGCGCTGGAAATCGCCAATATCATCGGCTGCGAGCCCGAGGAAGTGCTGAAGGTATCGGGCAAGACCGGTGAAGGCGTGGTTGAGCTGCTCGATAAGGTCTGCGAGTTGGTGCCGCCGCCGTCCTCGGAGTACGAGCCCGATGCGCCCGCGCGCGCGATGATTTTTGACTCCGTCTATGACACTTACCGCGGCGTGGTGACCTATATCCGCATGGTGGATGGCAAGCTCACCCCGCGCCAGAAGGTGACGATGATGTCCACCAACGTCAACCACGAGCTGCTGGAAATCGGCATCGTCTCGCCCACGATGCAAAAGTGCGAGGGCCTAGGCCCTGGCGAGGTGGGCTACCTCATTACCGGCGTGAAGGACGTGCGCGAGACCAAGGTGGGCGATACCGTCACCTGGTCCCACGGCGGCGCCGAAACCCCGCTCAAGGGCTATAAGGACCCTGAGCCGATGGTCTATTCCGGGCTTTTCCCCATCTCCCAGGCCGATTTTCCCGACCTGCGCGATGCGCTGGAAAAGCTGCAGCTTAACGATGCCTCCTTGACGTTCGAGCCCGAGACCTCCGTCGCCCTGGGCTTCGGCTTCCGCTGCGGTTTCTTGGGCCTGCTGCACATGGAGATCACCCGCGACCGTCTGGAACGCGAGTTCGGCCTCGACCTGATTTCTACCGCCCCGTCCGTGACCTACCGCGTGGTGGCAGAAGACGGCGAGGAAAGCTGGGTTCACAACCCTTCGGACTGGCCGGAAGGCAAGCTCAATGAGGTCTACGAGCCCATTGTTTCCATGACCGTCATCGTGCCCGAGCAGTTCGTCGGCCCGACCATGGAGCTATGCCAATCCAAGCGCGGCCAGATGGGTGGGATGGATTACCTGTCCGAAGACCGCGTGGAGCTGCGCTACACCATGCCCTTGGGTGAGATCATCTTCGACTTCTTCGACATGTTGAAATCCCGCACCAAGGGTTACGCCTCGCTCAACTACGAGGAGGCCGGCGAGCAACAATCGGACCTAGTCAAAGTGGATATCCTCCTCAACGGTGACCCGGTCGATGCCTTCTCCGCCATTATCCACCGCGATTCCGCCCAGTGGTACGGCAATAAGATGACCAAGAAGCTAAAGGAATTGATTCCACGCCAGCAATTCGAGGTCCCCGTCCAGGCGGCCATTGGTACCAAGGTTATCGCCCGCGAAAACATCCGCGCCATGCGCAAGGACGTGCTGGCCAAGTGCTACGGCGGCGATATCTCGCGTAAGCGCAAGCTGCTGGAAAAGCAGAAGGCGGGTAAAAAGCGCATGAAGACCTTGGGCTCCGTGTCGGTGCCGCAGGAGGCCTTCGTGGCGGCGCTGTCGACCGACGGGGACGACTAAGCACTGGAAAGCGCAGCGTAATAGTACCTTAACTTTCAGTTAACAATCTCCGCGGTGGCCGCCGCCTAAAAGCGACGTTGAGCTGCACCTATAGGGCATTCCTGAGACTAGGAATGCCCTTTTTGAGTATTTGCGGTTTATAGGTGGGCGGCGTTTAATTTCGATTCGAAAGCGACCGATGACTCTTCGGCGAGCCACAGCCACTTTCTCCCTCTTTGTTTCACTCGACTTAAGGCGGAAAATAAGATGAAGCTTCGCTCTCGCGCTGTGGCAGTGTGCGCTGCAGCTGCTGCTACAACCTCTCTGGTTCCCGGCATCGCGCAGGCCGAAACCAAGACCCCCATCGATCACGTCGTGGTCATTTACTCCGAAAACATTTCCTTCGACCACTACTTTGGCACCTACCCACACGCCGCAAATAACGACGACGAGAAACTCCAGGGCAGCGAGAAGCCCGCCCCCAAATTCACCGCCAAGGACGACACCCCGCGGGCAGAAAACCTCGAAAATACTGACCTGCTGGGGGAGAAGAACCCCAACTCCATCAAGCCCTTCCGCATCGCTCCCGAACACGCCGTAACCACGGACCAGAACCACCATTACGCCGATGAGCAGGAAGCCTACAACGGCGGCAAGATGGACAAGTTCCCGGAGACGGTGTCCACGGACATCGATAAGTATGGCGAAGGCTCGTACGCCACCCCCGGCATGACCATGGGATACTACGACGGCAATACCGTGACCGGCATGTGGAACTACGCGCAGAACTTCGCGCTAAATGACAACAGCTTTTCCACCATCTTCGGCCCCTCCACCCCGGGAGCGCTGAACCTGGTTTCCGGCACCGTTGCGGATGCCACCATGCACGACCCAGCCACGGGCGACCAGCAGAAAATCGAGGATGGCAAGAACCACGCCCTAGCCGGCGTATCCGAGGACGGCAGCACCGCCACCGTGGTGGGCGACCCGGACCCGCTTTTCGATGACTGCTCCAATAAGTCCTCCGCCGGTACCAACCAAGTCACCGCGATGCACTCCAAGAACATCGGTGACCAGCTCAACGATAAGGACGTCACCTGGGGCTGGTTCCAAGGCGGATTCCGCCCCACCGATGAGGCGACGAAGGACTCCCGCGCCCGCTGCGGTTCTTCGCACACCACGCTGACCGGTCAGAACCAGACGGATTACAACCCTCACCACGAGCCGTTCCAGTACTACGCGTCTACCGCCAACCCGCACCACCTGGCCCCGTCCAGCGATGACATGATTGGCAAGACCGACCAGGCAAACCACCAGTACGATCTCGCGGACTTCGATACCGCCATCGAGCAGGGCAACCTGCCCTCCGTGTCCTTCCTCAAGGCCGCCAACTATCAGGATGGCCACGCCGGCTACTCCAACCCGCTGGATGAGCAGGCGTTTATCACCCACTACATCAACGAGCTGCAGAACTCCCCGGAGTGGGATTCCACCGCAGTCGTCATCGCTTACGACGATTCCGATGGCTGGTACGACCACAAGGCGCCGGAAATCCTTAATGGTTCCGCCGACCCGCACCAGGATAAGGAAATCTGCACCGCCGCTGCCGCAAAGGTAGGCATCAAGGGCGATAAGAACGGCCAGTGCGGACCCGGCACCCGCCAGCCGCTGCTGGTTGTATCTCCCTACGCCAAGACCAACCACATCGATTCCACCTATACCGAGCAGACCTCGGTGACCAAGTTCATCCAGGACAACTGGGGCCTGGGCCGCTTGGGCGGCGATTCCTTCGATGATCGCGCGGGTGAGCTCACCGGCATGTTCGACTTCGCCGCCGCGGAGAAGGCCCCGAAGCTCTTCCTCAACGAAACCGATGGCACGGTGGCGGAGGATTATGACTCCGTCGAGCGCGTGGATGACACCTCGCGCGCTGGCACCAACCTGAAGCCGGTTGTCGATGGCATGAATGACACCAAGGTTACCGAGCAGGGCGTTCCTGCCGTGACCACGCTGGATAAGGCCCAGCAGCCGGACACCAACCACGCCGCATCCGGTTCCTCCAAGGCAGGCATCATCGGCATCCTCGCCGCACTGGGCATCGCCGCCGGCATCATCGGCTGGTTCATGAGCGGCCACCCCGGCCTTGATTTGAAGAACCTGCCATTCTAATTTATGAAGATTTCCCGTTTCGCCACCGCATTCGCGCTCGCCGTTGGGCTTTCCATCCCGCAAACGGCTGCCCAGGCGAGGCTCGCCGGGCACAGCGACGAGCAACCCACGCGCGAGCTCGCCGTGCGCGACGTGTATTCCTGCCCGGCGCCTGAGGACGTGCAGGGCGAGGCGAAATGGAAGATCAATAACACCACCGGGCTTGCCCTCACGGTCTACGTTTCCGATGAAAAGGGCAATGCCTACCAGGTTCTCGAGCGCGTCGGCACCCCCGCTGTCCGCGAGTGGAACCCGCAGCTGGAGGACGGAACCTACCACCTGACCTGCGTATTTCACAACGACTCCGCCGTGGAGTCGGACGCCTTCACGGTAACGGGGTCCACGGTGAGCAACGCGCCCAAGATGGTTCCCATTACGGATCACGAGGTTGCCGCGGTGTCCATCAAGCAGGCAGAAAACCAGAAAGAGCGCGTGCCGGAGCTGCAAAAGCGCGCGCATGCGCTTGCCGATGCCACCTCCTCCTCCCGCTCCGCCGCCAAAGCCGCCTACCTCGACTACCTGGAGTATTACCGTTCCTTCGACGATTCCAGCGCGGAGTGGCCGGGCCCGGATTTGGAGGGTTACGAAGACATCGAGCGCATCCTGTGGTCCAATCGCCCGCCTAGCGATGCCGCCCTGCCCGCCACCGCGCTTGCCGATGCCACCGATAAAACCGCCCACGCCCTCGATACCGCCCATTTCGCCATCCCCGCCCCGGATTATGGGCTGCGCGCGCATGAGGTGATGGAGGAGTTCGAACGTTTTGATTTGCGCGGCGAGCGCGATTTCGGCGCCCATGCCCTGCCTGCCGCCCTGCGCGGGGTTATTACATCGACGCGGGTGACGTTGGATCCCGTGCGCTCCTTGGTCGAGGATCGCGGTTTAGACACCGCTCCCATCTACGATCAGCTCGCGGACTTGGACGCCCTTGCTGAGGAATTCGACGATAAATACGGTGGTGCGTCTAGCGTCGCTTTTGCGGACTGGCCGCAGGAGGACCGCTTGCGCTTGCAGGCGGGCGTCGCCAAGGCGAATGAGCTGCTCGCCCCGGTTGCCACCATGACCGTTATCCGGAGGATGAACTAGTGCCGTGCCCGTTTAACTTTTCCCGCCGCTCCTTTTTGTCTGGCCTCGCCGCCTCCGCGGCCGTCGGCGCAGCCCCGAGAGCAGGAGCCGAGCCCACCTCGCTTCCGCTGGAATCCACCGACTCTCTGGATCGGCCGGGCGCGCTGGATTTCCACGGCGAACACCAGCAAGGCATCATCAATTCTCCGCAGAAGTACTCGGAAATAGTGGCGCTGGACGTGCAGGTCAAGACAAAAGCCCGCTTGGACAAGATCCTGCGCACGCTAAGTGAAAGGGCGCGCATCTTAACCGCTGGTGGCACGCCCGCGCCCGATGGCATTGCTTTCCCGGCGATGGATTCGGGCGAGCTGGGGCCCGAGCTTCCGGCAGATCACTTATCTATCACCCTCGCGGTGGGCGATTCGCTTTTTGATGACCGCTTCGGCCTCGCCGCCCACAAGCCCGTTCACTTGAGCGCGATGGAAGCATTTGCCGATGACACCCTGCAAGAAGAAGAATGCCACGGCGACCTCGCCTTACAGATTTGCGCCGATGAGCGCGATACCGTTCTGCATGCGCTGCGCGATATGTTGCGCCATACTCGCGGCGATGTGGCAGTGCGTTGGCGGCAGAATGGTTATATGAATTCCCCGCGGCCATCGGGTACGCAGCGCAATCATTTGGGGTTTAAGGATGGCATCGTCAATCCTGGGCCCGATGATTATGATTCGCTCGTGTGGGCAGGTTCGGATGAGCCCGACTGGGCCGCGGGCGGCAGCTATATGGCGGTGCGGCTTATCGCGATGTACACCGAGTTTTGGGATCGCATTTCCATTGCCGAGCAGGAGCAAATCTTCGGTCGCGACCGCACTACTGGCGGCCCGTTGTCGGGCGGCGATGAGCACGCCGAACCAGATTACCTCGATGATGCCACCGGTGATGTCATTCCCACCGATGCCCACATCCGCCTAGCCAACCCCCGCACCCCAGAAACCGCTGACCAGTTGATGCTGCGCCGCGCTTATAATTACGACAACGGCGTGCGCGATAACGGCACGCTCGACGTGGGGCTGGTCTTCATCTCCTTCCAGCAGGACCTGGAACGACAATTCATTACGGTGCAAAAACGCCTCGAAGGCGAACCGCTGGCTGATTATATCCGCCCCTACGGCGGCGGCTACTTCTATGCGCTTCCCGGCATCACCAATGAATCCGATTATTTCGGCCGCAGCCTCCTCGAAGCCTAAAACCTCCTACCCAGCTAACCACTGGTCGCTCGCGAACATCTACCACCACGCCAAGGCCCTGACTTAGCACCCAGCGATGGAGGCACACCACAACGCACCGTCGGCACAGGGTCTCCCGGTGCACCGTTCTCCCGGCACAAAGATCCCAGGGCCCCTAGATCCCATGGTGGCCGAGTCTCTTGGCATTCGGTTCCCACGGTGCACAAGCCTTACGGCGCACGGGTCTCACAGCATACGGGCCACAGGGTAGAAGGCTTATGGCATGCCAAACCGGCAACCGCTAAACCAGCGGTTGCTATCGGCGGCAATGAGAAGAGCAACGGTAGGAAAAGGTGCCACTTACTTAGGAACCGCAGAACTGCTCGGGCCCGGCTCAATCGAATCAAGTAAAGGCGGCACCTAGCTGGGTGGCGAGGCCCAGGGCGGAAGCCATTCGATGCGGCCGCGGTGTCGATGCAGGCGGCCGCGCACCGGCGGGGCGTGCGGGTCATCGTCGTTGACGCCGTTGTGATAGGGGCAAGCAATGGTCAGGTTGTCCATATTCGTCTCGCCGCCGTGCTTCCACGCCTGGAGATGGTGGACTTGGCATTTATCGGCCGGATAATTGCACTCCGCCCACGGGCAGGAGGGGTTTTCGGCAGCGGCCATCAGCCGCTGCTTTTCAGAGGCGAACCGCGAGGTCCTATAGAGGTTGACCGGGCCCTCGAAGGGATGGATGAGGGTGACAAGTCCAACCTCGGCAAGCTTTTTCTCCACCAACTTGGCCCCGGAAATTTCGGCACCATTGGTCATCTGCAGCGTGACCTCTTCGCCGCCACCATTTAATATCTCATCCAGCTCATCGAGGTGGATGACGATATTGGTGCTAGCCACCGGGCGCGTGGCACCACCGCGGAAGAAGATGCGGTCGACGGCCTCGAGCGGGGAATCCTCCCCAATGGTGGAGAGCAGGTCGGCGATGAAATCGGAATCGCCGGTAATAGACAGCGTGGAGGGCCCGCCCTTGCGCCGGGTCATGCGCACCCCGCGCTGGGGCTGGCGGGGAGGATACATTTCCTTGAGCCGGGTGCGCGCCAGCTTGTCGATGTCCCCCGAAGCCCCACACAACTCTGCCCGCAGCGCCCACGCATCCCGCTTCGTCTTAGTGCGGGAGACGTATTTTTCAATCAACTTGAGCGTGGTTAAGCAGTGCTTCGTCGCCCGGCACGTGCGCTGGCGGCGGGTAAAGGAGGTGGGGCCGAAGTAGGCATCGGCAAGCAGCAGCAATTCGCGCGATTCCTGCCGGGAAATGCCAAGCCGCCGCAGGTCCGCCTCGGCAAGGCCGAAGACCTCGCCGAGAAGCTCCATCGGCGAGGTTAATTGGCGGGCGTAGTCCTGCAAGCGGGTCATGCCTGCGAGGTTAAGCCACCGTCCACCCGCACGAAAGCCCGCGACGCCCCGCCTGTGGATAACTCGCCCCACGCGTCACACCTGACGCCTCGCCGTCCATTCACCCTGTGGATAACCTGCGGTATTGTCGAATACGACAGCGAGTAAAGGAGCCCACATGACTGATCCCACGAAAATTGTCCGCCCCAACCACCCCGGCCGTAAGTCCGTCCCGCGCCAAGCGCAGGAGTTGCCGCCGCTGCCGGTGACAAGGGCGCGCATCGGCAAACAACCGGCGACGGAGATTTTCCAGGACATGGGCGAAAACATGGTGGAGGACCTGCAAGAAATTCGCCGCGATTTGCACCGCCACCCGGAAATTGGGCTGCACCTGCCGCGCACCCAGAAAAAGGTCCTTGAAGCACTCGAGGGCCTGCCTCTGGAGATTCATGTGGGGCAGGATCTCAGCTCCGTGGTGGCGGTGCTGCGCGGCGGCAAGCGCGGCGAGCGGCCGGTTTCGGTGCTGTTGCGCGCGGACATGGACGCGCTGGAGGTGCATGAGCAGACCGGCAGCCCCTTTGCGTCGATTAATGAATACATGCACGCCTGCGGCCACGACCTGCATACGGCGGGGCTGATTGGGGCCGCGCGCATGCTGTGTGAGCACCGCGAGGAGCTGCATGGCGATGTCACCTTTATGTTCCAGCCCGGCGAGGAAGGCCCGGGCGGTGCGCAGCCGATGATTGAGGAAGGCGTGCTCGATGCCGCTGGCCGACGCCCAATCGCCGCCTACGGCCTGCACGTGGGCCCGCAGGACCGGGGCACGTTCCACTATGTTCCCGGGCCGATGATGGCGAGCTCGTCCAACCTGACCATTACGGTGCTGGGCAAGGGCGGGCACGGGTCCCGCCCGCACGATGCCATCGACCCCGTCGCGGCGCTGGCGGAAATCCAGATGGCACTGCAGACCGCGCTGACGCGCCGCTTCGACGCGCTGGAGCCCATCGTGATCACCGTGACCAACCTATGGGCGGGCAATGGTGCGTATAACGCCATTCCGGATCGCGCGGCGCTGGGGGCGACGGTGCGCGTGCTTCGCGACGAAAAGATCGACACCGTCCGCCAAATGATCACCGAGGTCTCTAGCTCGGTGGCTGCCTCGCACCGGTGCACCGCGCAGGTGGATTTCGAGGTGCTGTATCCCACGACCAAGACGAACCCGCGGGAGAATCAATTCGCTGCCACGCTGTGGGGGCAGATGTTTGGCGCGGAAAACATGCAGCCTTTCGAGGCCCCGATGATGGCCTCTGAGGACTTCGGCTATGTTCTTTCCCAAGTGCCGGGCACGTTTATGTGGATGGGCACGGCCAATCCTTCGACGCCCGAGAACCAGCGCGAGTGGAATCACTCGCCGATGATGCGTTTTGATGACTCCGTGCTCGGCATGCAAGCGGCGGCGCTCGCCGCCGTGGCTTTCGAGCGCCTGGCCACCGAAAACGAGCACCCTTCCGCGCAGACTAAGGCCATGCGCGAGGCCGCCGGCGTGCAGAAATAATGTTAATGCCGGCGGATAACGGCAGAGCCGAGGCCGATGAGCGCGATGGCGCCGACAATGATGGAGGCTACCGGCCAGTACTGCGGGAAGTACTTGAGCGTATAGCCAAAGACCTGGCCGTCATCGAAGTGCCGTGCCAAGGCGAAGGGCATCCACCACAGCTTGCTGACTGCGAGCACCGCGCCCAGCACACCGGCGATGACCCGCCCGCGCCCGCGGAGAAATAAGCTGGCGGCCACGAGCGCGATGCCGGCGATGGTGGCAGCGAAGAGCAGGGGAGTGTTCGTGCTAAGTGGCGAGCCGCGCAATAAGAATTCGTGGTCAATCTCGTGTTGCTCGATGAGGGTGTAGCCATTGAGGACGACATCGCTGGGAAGGCCCATTATTTCTCCTTATCCTCTGGGTCGTATCCATCGGACCATTTACCGGTTTCGAAGTCATAGTCGACGTTTCGGCCTTCTTCGTCGGTGCGTTGGTACCACTCGGTATAGCGGTCCGCGGCGGAATCGAAGTCATGCCCGGCCCCGCGTCCGTCCTCGGCGTGCTGGACGGTGAACTCGAATTCATCGCCATGCTCTGCGATGCCGCGCATGACCGCATTGTCCATCGCCGAACGGGCATAGGTGCGGCGGATGAACATCGGATCAGAGCGCAGATCCTTGATGAATGCCACCATCATGGTCAGCAGCACGAGGCAGAAGGGCAGGGCGGCCAGGATGGTGAGGTTTTGTAGGCCAGTGAGCACGTCTTCGCCGCCGGTCAGCAGCATGACGATGGCGATGCCCATCATGCACAGGCCCCAAAAGATGACGATGAGCTTATTCGGGGTTGGGTCACCCTTGGAGGACATGGTGCCCATGACCACGGAGGCGGAGTCGGCCGAGGTGACAAAGAATACCGAGAGGATGACCAAAAGTATAAATGGGGTGATGCTGCCAAGGGGGAGGTCTTGGAACATCGAAAAGAGCACCTGCTCATTGGAGGATTCACCGTCGAAGCTCTCGACGCCGTCCTGGTTAAAGGTGATGGCGGTACCGCCAAAGATGGTAAAGGCCAGCGCCAAGATGGCGGTGGGGGCGAAGATGGTCACCGCGGCGAATTCGCGAATCGTGCGGCCGCGGGAGATGCGGGCGACGAACATGCCCACAAACGGCGTCCACGCAATCCACCAGGCCCAGTAGAACGCCGTCCAGTAAGACTGGAATTCAATGGTCTCATCGCCCCAGGACAAACCCTTGGCCATCATGGGCAGGAATTGATCGATATAGGTCACGATGCCCGAAGGAATCAGGTTCAGCAGCAATAGGGTGGGCCCGACCAAGAAAACGAAGGCAATAAGCCCCAAGGTCAAGGTGATATTGATATTGGACAGGTAGCGCACGCCACGCGCGACTCCGGAGACCGCGGAGATAATAAATGCGCAGCCCAACACGGCGATGACGATGATGAGCGCGGAATTGGTCATGGGGTCTGCGCCGCGAATGATGCTGACGCCCTGGCCGATTTGAATAGCGGAAAGCCCCAAGGTAGCGGCGGTGCCGAAGAGGGTGGCGATAAGCGCCATGACATCGATAAGCTTGCCCAGCGGGCCGTCCGTGGCGCGGGAGCCGAACAGCGGCTGGAAGATGGAAGAGATGAGGGGAACGCGCCCGCGCCGGTAGGAGGAATAGGCAATCGCGGCGCCAACCAAAGCATAGGCTGCCCACGGGGAAATGCCCCAGTGGAAGTGCGATTGGGCCATGGCTTGGTGCAGTGCCTCGACGGAGCTGCCGTTATCCACGGTGTGCGGGGGAGGGCTGAGGTAGTGCGATAGCGGCTCGGAGGGCCCGTAGAAGAAGATGCCGACGCCGATGCCGGCGCCAAACACCATCGCTACCCAGCTGAAGTAGCTGAATTCGGGCGTTTCCGTATCCGTGCCGAGCTTGATGCGGCCGAGGCGAGAGAACCCGATATAGGCCATAGCCACGGTGGCTAGCAGCATGGTGATATTCAGCAGCCATCCGGTATTGGTAATGGCCCAGTTAAAGGCAGTGGAGGAGGCGGCGGCCAGGTTATCGGGCATGGTAATGCCCCACATAATGAAGGCCACGATGAGTACGGCGGTGATGGAAAATAGCGATTTATCCAGGCCGAAGCGGTTGCGTTGGTCCTCAACGCTGATGCCGGGCACCAGCCCGGGGTGCATATTGTGCGGGTAGAGCCCGACGGCGCTGCCCTTATCGTGCGGTTCGAGGGAGCGCTTGTAGGCGCGGGAGGAAGAAGTCACGGTGTCCTTAGCTCGGCGAGGGGTAGTGGCTTCAATTGTTCAGTACCGCGACGCATTCCACAAGCTAGCGCGTTTGGGAATGCGCGGCGTGAATCTGCTTGACGATGCCATCTAGCTCCTCCCTGCTTGCCATCCTAAACGGGTGCGTGGAGCAATAGTCGAGCAAGAAATACCCCGCGTGCTGGATGGCGATGTGCCGCTGCCACAATTCGCGGGCGGTGGCGGGGTTATCGGCGGCGAGGGATTGGATGGCGCGGCGCTCGGATAACAACTCGTATTGCAGGTCGCGGCGGCTGGCGAGGACCTCTTCGGGGGTATTGATAAACAGCAGCCCGAGCAGGGTGGACATGGATTCCATGGCGCGGGTTTGCAGGCGGTGCTGGTTGCGGACGGGCGCGGAGCGCTGCCAGAACCACAGCACGATGGTGGCCACGATGATGGAGATGAGGACCTCGCTGATGCGCGCCTGGATGGTGGGCCAGAGGGGGCGCTGCGCGGAATTGCCCATCAGGAGCGCGAGCGGGGTGGAGAAGATGACGCAGATGGCGTAGTTCTTGGCCACGAAAATTTCTGCGCAGAATTGGCAGGCGGCGAGGGCTAGCAGCAGGCTCCACCCGGACACGCCGAAGTAGTGGAAGATAGAAAACAGCATGACGCCGACGATGGAACCGAGCATGCGGTGGATGCCGCGGACGGTGCCGGCGACGTGGTCTGGCCCCCACTGCAGCATGAGGAAGGCGGAGACCACGCCCCAGTCCGGGCGGTCAAAACCTAATGACAGGCTGACCACCGTGGTAATAGCGGCGGAGACCACGATCTTTTGTGTGGTCACCATGGCATGCGAATCCCGCACCGCGGCGCGGTAGATGCGGTAGCGGCCGGTGGGGCGGGTGTGCGGGATGGCGGTGCGGTGCGGATCCACATCGGTGGCGTAATCAGTCAGCAGATCGGAGGAAGAACCCAAGTCCAGCGCGCGGTTATGCGCGACGATGCGCCTTTGGGCCTGCAAGGTGCGATCCACCAGGCCTGCGGCGGCGGAGTTGATGATGCGGCCGCCGCGGATAATGCCGGCATCGGCAAGCGCTTGCCAGGCCGTTGAGAGCGCCGTTTGGGCCTGGTGGTGGCGCGCGAGGGAATCATCCTCGCCGGAGACAAACGCAGCGGTGGCTTTTTCCAGGGCGGCGACGGCGCGGCGCTCGGGGCCGTGCACATCAATGAGCGCGGGCGCCATACCCAGAATCAGGCTGGCCAGCACGCCGGTCAGGGACCAGAAGAATAGCTGGCCGACGCTCGTATCCGTCCGCGCCAGCATCACCGAGCCGCCGCCGACCAAGACGAGAAAGAAAGCGCCCGGCGGTGGCAGGCGCAGCGCGTTCTGGGTAAAGCCGCACAGCGCGGCGAGCAGGAGGGAATAGAGACCGGCGAGCAGCAGCCACCAGTGCCCGTGCCCGGGGACGAAAATCAGGTGGCCGACCAGCACGCCCACGGTCGCGACGGTGGTCAGGGCCAGGCCGGCGGTAAGGATGACGCGGGGGCGGGTGCGAAAGGGGTGGCCCTCGCCGAAAATCACGGCGAAGGCGCCGGTGGCCAGCAGCAGGATGGCGTAGTCGTGGCCGGTGAGCAGGGCGAAGGCGCCGGGAAGCAGCAGCGCCAAGGCCGCGCGTAGGGCACCGGGCCAACGCACGGAGGCGGTATTAAAGGCGGTCAGCAACTGGGTGGTGCTGGGGCGTTGCGGGATAGGGTGGTCGGTGCTCACGAGCCTGCGGGACTCCTTTCGCTAGAGACGTTTACCGCAACCACCCTACGCCGCGCGAGTTTATTGCCCAGCGGCGGCGATGAGCCGGCGGGTGTAGTCGCTTTGGGGCTTCGACCACACGCGCTCGGTGGGCCCGTGTTCGACGAGCTCGCCGCGGTTGAGCACGGCGACCCTATCGCAGAGCCCGCGCACCACGGAGAGATCGTGGGTGACAAACAGCAGGGTCAGCCCGCGGTCCTCGATGAGGTGGGCGAGCAATTCCAGCACCTGGGCCTGCACGGACATGTCGAGGGCGGAGACGGCTTCATCGGCAAGCAGGATATCCGGCTCGCCGCACAGCGCGCGGGCGATGGAGATGCGTTGGCGCTGCCCGCCGGAAAATTCGTGGGGGAAGCGGTCGAGCGCCTTGCCGGACATGCCCACCTCTTCCAGCGCGGCGGCGGCGCGCTCGCGCTGCTCGGTTTTAGACAGGTGCCCGGGCATGGCCTCCGCTATGGATTTCCATATCTTCAGCCGCGGGTTCAGCGAACCTTGCGGGTCTTGGAAGACCATCTGCACGCGCCCGTCCACGGTGCTGGTTCCAGAGGTCGGGGCATCCAGCTCCGCCACAATCTTCAGCAGGCTGGTTTTGCCGGAGCCGGAACCGCCGACGATACCGAGCCGCTCGCCGCGGCGCACGCGGAGATCGATCCCCGCCAGTGCGGCTTGGGAGCCATGCTGCTTGCCGATGCCCTCCAGCACCACCACATCCTTCCCCTCACCCGCCGGGGTGAGGGCGAAGTCCGCCGGCTGCGAGGCCGAGACCAGCTCTTGGGTATAGGCGTGGCGCGGCTGAGTGAGCACGCGCTCGGTGCGGCCTTCCTCCACGATGTAGCCATCGCGCATGACCAGCACCCGCGGGCACATGCGCTGGATGACGTTGAGATCGTGGGTGATAAAAAGCAGGGCGGTGCCGCGTTGTTCGGTCACGCGCTCGATGACGCGGAGGACCCCGTCTTGCGTGGTGGCATCGAGGGCGGTGGTGGGTTCGTCGCAGATGAGCACGTCGGGGCTGCCCGCCATGGCCATGGCTAAGAGCACGCGCTGGCGCTGCCCGCCGGAGAGCTGGTGGGGAAAACGCGAGGCGAGATCGGCGTCGAGGTCGACTTCTTCTAGGGCCGCGGCGATATCGCGCGCACCGGCGTGGGTGAGCTGGGCGCTAATGCGCATCAAGGGATCCAGCGCGCTCATAGGCTCTTGAAAGACCATGGCCATGGTCTTGCCGCGCAGCGGGCGGATGGCGGAATCCCGCGCGCCGATGATCTGGTGATCGGCTACGGTGACCTCGCCGGTGGCGGAAATGCCCGTGGGCAGCAGGCCCATGATGGACAGCGCGGTCAGTGATTTACCGGAGCCGGATTCGCCGATGATGCCGAGCTTTTCGCCTGCCTCGAGATCGAAGCTAAGCGGGCCGACGAGGGAGGATTCGGAGGCGCTGAGGCTGAGATCGCGCACGCTTAAAAGGCTCATCGCGTGGCTCCTTTCATGCGGGGGTCGAGGGCGTCACGGAGGGCATCGCCAAGCAGGTTAAAGCCCAAGACCGTGGCGGCGATGGCAAGGCCTGGCCAGAGGGCCTGGAGGGGATCGGTGCTCAGCAGCGACTGGGCATCCTGCAGCATGCGGCCCCACGAGGCGGCCGGGGGAGGGGTGCCCAAACCGAGGTAAGACAGGCCCGCCTCCGCGAGGATGGCGAGGGCAAAATACACCGAAGCCTGGACGATGATAAGGCCCGCGATATTCGGCAGCACGTGGCGCACCGCAACCTTCCAGCCCGACACGGCGGAGATGCGGGCGGAGGCGATATAGTCCTGCGTGACCACCTGCAGCGTGCCAGAGCGCGCCACGCGGGCAAAGGACGGAATGCCGGAAATACCGATGGCAATCATGGCAGTCAACGTCGATGGGCCCCAGACCGCGCCGGCGATGATGGCGAGCAAGAGCGCCGGGAAGGCGATCACCACGTCCGCGCCGCGCATGACCACCGCTTCTACCCAGGTGCCGCGGCGCATGCCCGCGAGAATCCCCAGCGGGATGCCGATAAGCCCTGCGATGCCGACGGCGATAAGCCCCACGAAGACCGTGATTTTCGCGCCCGCCATGATGCGCGAGGCGGTATCGCGCCCGAAACGGTCCGTGCCCAGGACGTGATCCGCGGTGGGGCCGGACAAGCGGCTGCCCGGCTGGGCGAGGGTGGGATCGTACGGCGTCCACACCAGCGATACGAGGGCGATTACCACGACCGCGCCGACGAGTACGGCGCCTAGCCAACCAGAAAAACGCATTTTCATCGCGCGTCACCTGCCTTGATTCGGGGGTCGATGAGGCGGTAGGCGACATCGGTAAGCATGTTGACTGCCAGCGCGAAGGTGACCAGCAGCATGACGAGGGTCTGCACCGTGGTCAGATCGCGCACGGAGACCGCATCGAGCAGCATGGAGCCCACGCCGGGGATGACGAAGACGGATTCAATGACCACGGCGCCTACCACCATCGAGGTCAATTGCAGGCCAGAGACCGTCAGCACCGGCAGGGCGGCATTGCGCAGCCCGTGGCGGTGCAGGGCCTCCCGCGGGGAATCGCCCAGGGCGCGGGCGGTGCGGATATAGTCCTGGTCCATAACGTCGAGCACCGAGGAGCGCATATAGCGCGTAAGCATGGCGCCCTGGACCAGGGCCAGCGCGATGACCGGCAGGATGAGGTGGCGCAGGAAATCGCCCACGCCGCGGTTGGGCGGCACCCAACCATTGGCCGGCAGCCAGCCCAGGTGGACCGCGAAGATGGCCACCAAGATGATGCCGACCAAGAAGCTTGGCACGGCGATGCCCAACTGCGTTCCCGCGGAGACCAGGCCGGCAACCCGCGAATTGCGGTTATGCGCCAGCCACATGCCGATGGGAATCGCGCAGGCCAGCGCCAAGGCCATGGCCAGGCCGATGAGGATGAGCGTGACCTGCAGGCGGTCAAGGACGAGCGGGGTGATGTCCTGCTGCGAGGACAGCGACTTGCCAAAATCACCGGTGGCAAGGCCCTTCATCCACTCGCCGTATTGCGCGATGAGCGGCCGGTCGAGGCCGAGTTCCGCGCTGAGCTCGGCGATGGCGTCCTCAGTGGCATTAACGCCCAACGCGACGCGCGCCGGGTTGCCGGGCACGGCGCGCATGAGCGCGAAGATGATGAGGGAGGCGATAAAAAGCGTGAGAACGAAGCGTAGCAGCGGCCGGATTATGGCCTGTGCCCGAGAGGTACTCATTGGTCCTCCTTATCGTCGGTGAGATCGCGCAACACGATGGCGTCGGTGACCTGATCGGTGTGCAAGCCGCCGATGCCGTGGCGCGTTAGAACGACATTCGGCATATTCACCACGGTCAGCGCGCCGGCATCGGCCATGATTTGGTCCACGACCTGCGTCATGCGGCGGGGATAGTCTTCAGGCTTCGCGGTATCTGCCTTTTCGAGCAGCTCGCGCGTGCGGGCGGAATCGTAATTCAGGTAATAATCCGGGTTGCCAAAAAGCGCCGGGATATCGCGGGCCTCCACGTGGGAGATAATCGACATCTGGTAGTCCTTAGCGCCGTGGACCTGGCCCAGCCACACGGCGGGGAACTCGGCGCTTTCGAGGGTGACGTCGAAGCCGACATCGGAAAGCTGCGAGTACAGCAACTCAGAGATGGCCTGCGCGTAATAAAGCGTGGGCACGGTGATGGTGAGTGGGGTACCCTCAGCGCCGGCATCGGCAAGCAGCGAGCGGGCCTTATCCGGGTTGAAGTCGTAATAGTTCTTGCCCTCGAACCAAGGATCGGTGGGCGCCATGGGCGCGCCGCCGGTATCGGTGGCCATGCCGGACCACACGATGTCATTGGCCGCTTGACGGTCGACGGCGTAAGAAACGGCCTGGCGCACCCGCGGATCGTCGAAGGGGGCGCGGTCATTATTCATCGATAGCAGGACCTCACCGTTGGTGGTGCCTACGTTGGTATCGATGGAATCATCCAGGGAATCGAGGATTTCCGGGTTGCCCACGCCCCAGACGACGTCCACACCGCCAGAACGCAGCGCGGTGACCGAGGAAATGGCATCGGGGAAGTAGCGCACCGTGACATCGTGTTCAGACGGCGTGCCCCAGTAGTCATCGCGCTTGTGCAAGGAGACGAACTCTGAAGGGGAAAATCCGGCCACCTCGTAGGGGCCGGTGCCGATAGGTTGGGCTGCGAGGTCGTCCATACCCTTAGGTGACATCATCGCACCGATGGTGGTGCCCATGGACCACAGCCAGCCGTTGGAGGGCTTAGCCAGGCGCACCTTGAGGGTGTGGTCATCTACCGCGGTGGCGCTATCGACCGGGTCCATCGCGGAGGAAATGCCGTTGGCCCAGTCATTTTTTACGTAATTAATGGAAAAGGCGGCGGTCTGCGCGGTGAAGGGATCGCCGTTGGAAAAAGTTACGTCATCGCGCAGGTGGAAAGTATAGGTCTTCGAATCTTCACTGATGTCCCAGTCCTTGGCTAAGCCTGGGGTGATGGAGCCATCTTCATCGATGCGTACCAAGGTCTCATAGACGTTATCCATAAGCACCGAGGGAGCGGCGGCCCCACTGGTAGTGGTGAAATCGAGCGAGGTGGCCCCCGAACTAGATGCCACCGTTAGGGCGGCGTCGTTTCCGGAGGTATCTACCACCGCCGTATGGCCCGCTGAACAAGCTGTTACTGTACCCAGCGCTGTCACCATCGCGAGACAGCCAAGCGCTGAGCGCGCACGTAATACTTTCATGGATGAAGAATAACGTGTGCGTTATGCAACACATAAACTCCCTAAAACCATTCGGGGGGAGGCATATATTGCCATTAATTAGGGCAATCCCAGCGGGTTGTTGTGCGGCGGATTCGGTGGCACCGCGCGGCCAGCGTTGAGACCGAGGGCAGCCCAACGCGACGCTGTGTAGCGCAGCGAGGCGGGGTTTAGCGCGGGGTGCCCGCCACGTTGGCGGGATCGAGCTGCCAGCCCTCGGCCAATACGTGCATGTTCTTGATGACGTTCTCGTGCGAGCTGGACTGCAGGGAAATCATGAGCTCATCGGCCTTGGCGTGCTCTTGGAACTTCTCCAGGTATTCGGTGACTTCCTTGGTGGTGCCAACCGCGGAGTAGCGCAGCATGTCCAGGATTTGCTGGCCTTGGTAGGACTCGATGATCTGCTCTACCTGCTGGTCGGTCAAGTACTTGCCGCGGCCGGCGAAAGACTTCACGCGGTTAAAGCACACGCGCTCGTACTCAGCTTCTGCCTCTTGCATAGTATCGGCGGCGGTGACGTTGACACCGGCGATGACGTAGGGCTTGCTAAACCGCTCGGAAGGCTGGAAGTTCTCCCGGTAGTAGGTCGTTGCTTCCTCGAGGTGCTGCGGGGCGAAGTGGGAGGCAAAGGCGTAGGGCAGGCCGAGCTTTGCCGCGAGCGAAGCGCCGAACATGGACGAGCCCAGAATATAGATAGGAACGTTCGTATTGGCACCGGGAACCGCGCTGACCCCAGGAATATAGGCCTTGCCCTCCAGATAAGCGTTGAGCTCTTTGACGTCTTCTGGAAAACGCTCGGCGGATTGACCATCGCGGCGCAGCGCACGGCCCAAGGTATTCATGTCCGTGCCGGGGGCGCGGCCGACGCCCAAGTCGATGCGCTCCGGGTACATCTCCTCTAGGGTGCCGAATTGCTCGGCGATGACGTACGGCGAGTGGTTGGGCAGCATCACGCCGCCAGAGCCCAACCGGATGCGCTCCGTCTTAGCGCCGATATGTGCGATGAGGACGGCGGGCGCGGAGGACATAATGGACTTCATGTTGTGGTGCTCGGTGTACCACATGCGGGAATACCCCAGTTTTTCGGCTTCTTGGGCCAATTCCACTGACCGGTTAATGGATTGGGCAGGGGTTTCACCGTCATAGATGGTGCAAAAGTCCAATACGGAAAGTGGCGCGTGATCAGTCATGGAAAATAATCCTTTTTCTCGCGGGGATAGTACCTATAGTGCAACGGTACGCGGGGCGGGGCTATTCCGTCCTTTTTCACGCGACCATGCGCATCCCGGCGACCCAAGCTGAGTTGAACCGCAGACAGAAACCCGCCGCGGAACCCGAGGAATGCGGGCCCACGGCGGGGAGTGGAAGGAGAGAACTTAGCTCCTTGGCGATGCCGCTGCATCGAGCGGCGAGTCAACGACGGCATCGGCATCGGCCGCCGCGGTCACAGAGTTAGAGTGCTTCTCGCCGGCCCTGGTGGAGATATCGACAATCAGGCCAATAACTGCCGCGATGACAGTCGGCACGATCCAGCCAAGATCCACCGCTTGGCCCGGCGCCAGCGACAAGATGGGATCCAAGGCGGCAGTGCCCCAACCCTGCGCGGAAATGACAGTCAGGGCGGACCAGATGACCGATACCCACAGTGCCAGGCGGTAGGTCCAGTAGAACACGACGGACTTCTTTACCGCCGGCTGGATAAGCGTGAGCAGGATAAGGGAGATGGCCGGTGGGTACAGGAAGGTAATAAACGGCACCGCAATGGACAACACGGTGTCGAGGCCCTGGAAGGCGAAGAGGATGGACATCGCGGTAAAGATGCAGGCCCACAGGTGGTAGGTCGTCTTAGGCACCAGCATCTCGAAGAACGCGGAGGTCGCGGTGATAAGGCCCACCGCGGTGGTCAGGCAGGCGAGGACGACGATGGCGGAGAAGAGGGCCTGGCCGAAGGTACCCATGGTGAGATTGGCGGCCTCGGCAAGCAGCGGCGCACCTGAATCATAGGACTGGCCATCGGGCAAGGTCTGGCCCACCCAGGCCAACCCCAAGTAGATGGCGGCAAGCAGGGCACCGGCGACAAGCGCCGCGGTGATGGTGCCCTTCACCAAGGATTTTTGGGTCTTAAAGCCCTTAGAGCGCAGGGAACCCACGATGACGATGGAAAAGGCCAGGCCGGCAATCGCGTCCATGGTGTTGTAGCCCTCGAAAAGGCCGGTGACCATGGGGGAAGAGGTGTAATCCTCGGTGGGCATCTGGGGATCGCGCGGGTGATTCAGCGCGGCCAAGGTAATGAGGATGACCAGCAGCGCAACCAGGGCCGGGGTGAGGAATTTGCCCAGCGTATCGATGATGGAATTGGGCTTCCACGCCAGGCCTAACGCGATGAGGAAGAAGACGGTATTGAATAAACCGCTGGCCAGGGTGCCTTCCCAACCCAAAAGGGGAGTGATCGCCGTTTCCATGGAGACCGCGCCGGTGCGCGGGAGCGCGTAGAAAGCACCGATGGACAGGTAGGCCATGGCGGAAAAGACCACGCCGAAGATAGCGCCGCCATTCGCGCCCAAGTCGCGCACGGAGCGGCCGGAAATGGCGACCGCGATGATGGCCAGGACGGGCAAGAGTACGCCGGCGGCGAGGAAGCCCAGCACGGCGGGCCAGAAGTTGGTACCGGCGGAAACGCCCACCATCGGTGGGAAAATGAGGTTGCCGGCGCCGAAGAACATCGAAAAGAGCATGAGCGAGGCAATGACAACGGTGGCCTTGCTCTTGGGTGTGCCTGAGGCAGTGGTGGTAGCCATCCTGGCTCCTTAACATTGCGTACTAAAACCATCAGCCGCGCCGAGAGCCATGGTGGCAGGCGACGCGAACGAGAAAGCGAATTCTGTAGCCCTATAGGGACTATTCGTGTAATGAGATATTACTGCCCACCTGTTGAGAAATCAAAGCATGGTGAAAATGCAATAAAAGCCCCATCGCGGGTGCGATGGGGCGGGGGAGAAAGGTAAGAACTAGTCGAGCTCGGCGAAGGCCTTTTCCATGCGGTCGAGTGCCTCGCCCAAGATTTCGCGGGAGGTAGCGAAGTTCAACCGCGCGTGGCCGGGGCCGCCGGTGCCGAAGGTATCGCCCTCGTTAAGAGCCACGCGGGCGTTTTCGCGCAGCCACTTGGCGGGCTGGGGATTGCCGGCGATGGCGGTATCGGAAAAGTCTAGCCATAACAGGTAGGTGGCCTGCGGCTGCGAGGTCTTTAGTCCAGGGATGCGCTGCGGGAGTTCTTTCACCAACCAGTCGCGGGTCTCGCGCAGGTACTCGATTTCCTCGTCCAAGAAGGCCCCGCCGTGGCGGTAGGCGGCCTCGGCGGCAAGCACGCCCAAGGTGCCGGTACCGTCTTTGGCCACACCGGTCAGCCCGTTCCACTTTTGGGCATCGGCGGCATTGGAAAAGATGATCTGTGCGCATTTGAGGCCCGCGGTATTAAAGGCCTTGGAGGTGGCGGTGACGGTGATGGTGCGCTGCGCTGCTTCCTCGCTTAGCGATGCCACCGGGATATGCTTTCCTTCATAAACCAGCGGGGCATGGATCTCATCGGCCAAGATGCGGCCATCGTATTTCTCCGCCAACTCCACCAACCCGCGGAGGTAGTCCTCCGACAAGACGTGGCCGTGCGGATTATAGGGGTTGGCCAAGAGAATCGAACCGGCGCCGTCTTTGAAGGCTTGCTCGATTTCATCTAGCTCGAGGCTGGTTTCGATCTTCTCGCGCCCCGCCGTGCGGGGGAGTTCGAGCAGCGGTGG
This sequence comes from Corynebacterium sp. KPL1818, assembly GCF_000478135.1. Lineage (NCBI taxonomy): Bacteria > Bacillati > Actinomycetota > Actinomycetes > Mycobacteriales > Corynebacteriaceae > Corynebacterium > Corynebacterium sp. KPL1818. The sequence goes on from NZ_KI515759.1 coordinate 180,610, forward strand.
GTAGGAGGGTACGGGCACGATGACGGGGGAATCATCGCGGGTAAAGTACTGCACGCCGAGCAAGAGGCCGCGGACGACATCGCCTATCCAGAAGATGTGATCGGCATTGGGGCGCCAGTCGTAGCGCTCCGCATAGAAATCGGCGACTGCCTCGCGCAGCCCCGAGGCCTTGGGGGAGGGGGTATAGCCGAAGGTTTCATTATCCACCATCTCCTGCAGCGCCTTTTTGACGGCGGGGGCGGTGGGGAAATCGGACTCCGCGATCCACAGCGGGAGGATGTCCTCATCAAAGACTGTCCACTTGCGGGTACCGCGGGCTTGCAACTCTTCTAGGCTAGGAAACTGCATGCACACAAGCTTAACGCTTTAAGCGCAGCAGTCCCAGTGGATTTATTCACTTTCTTCGCCGTGCTGGCTGTGGGAGTTGGTGCCGGTGACAAAGCCGTACTTTTTCAGCCGACGGCGGTCCGCGGCGGAGCTGGATTGGGTGAGCTTGAGCAGCTCGGCATAGATACCACCGGATTGCGCGAGTTCGGCAGGCGAGCCCATTTCATCGATCCGCCCTGCCTCGAGGGTGATGATGGTATCGACATCCGCGATGGTGGATAGGCGGTGCGCGATAATCAGCGTGGTCCGGTCCTTCATCAGCTCATCCAGGCCGGCTTGGACGGCGCGCTCGGCCTTGGTATCCAGCGCGGAGGTGGCCTCATCGAGCACCAAGATGGGTGCGTCCTTCAGCATGGCGCGCGCGACGGATACGCGCTGCTTCTGACCGCCGGAAAGCTTCAGCCCGCGCTCGCCGATGACCGTGTCATAGCCATCCGGGAAGGCCTCAATGAAGTCATGGGCATTGGCGCGCTTGGCCACATCCACGATTTCTTCCTCCGTGGCCCCAGGCTTGCCATAGGCAATATTGTCGCGAATGGTGCCCGAAAAGAGGTAGGACTCTTGGAAGACCACGCCCACAGACGCGCGCAAGCGAGACGCGGTGAGGTCATCGACGCGGTGGCCTAACACATCGAGGTGACCAGCCGAGGGGTGATACAGGCCCAGCAGCAGGTTGACCAGGGTGGATTTACCGCCGCCCGATTCACCCACGAGCGCGACCTTCTGGCCCTCGTGCGCGCTAAAGGAGATGTTTGTAACGACGGGCTTTCCTTCTTCATAGGCAAAGGAGACATCATCAAAGGCAAAGACCGGCGCGCCGGGCGTGGGCTCCAATGGGGTAATAGGGGTGAGGTTGAGCTCGGGGGTGCCGGAATCCGTGATGGCGGCGACCAGCTCGCGTGGGGCGGTGGGCTCCAAGTCTTCTTCCATGACCTTGAAGTAGTCGCGTGAGCCGGCGATAGCGCGCTGGGCCGTATCGATCATCCAGCTCATCATGAAGACGGGTTGCTTGGCCATGGTGACCATCTGCAAGAGCATGACCATATCGCCGATGGAAAAGTGGCCTTCGAGGGTGCGCCAGAAGATGACCGCATAGATCCCTAAAAAGATTACGGCCATGGCGATGCCGCGGAAGGTATCCATCATGTGCCACCAGCGCGACTGTGGACGCGTGGTATCGACCACGGTGCCATAGCGCTGGGCAAAATGGTCCAGCTCGCGGGATTCGGCGACGAAGGACTTGGTGACCTTGACCTGGCCTATGACCTCGGCGAAGCGGCCATTGGCTTGGTCGATGTTTTCGTTTTTAATGGTCTCAAATTTTTGCCAGCGCTTCGAGGTCAGCGCGGTCAGCCACATATAAATAGGGAAAAGCAGCGCCAATAAAATGGTCAGCGGCCAGTAATACCAAGCGGTAATGGCTAATACCGCGATGGTCTGGATGATCATCGTGAAAAAGTTATTGGCAAAGGACTGGATAAACTGCGTGATATTCGCGATGGAGCGATCCAGCCGGGCAATGATCGTGCCGGTGACCTGATTATCGTAATAGCCCTGCGGCAGCGCCAAGAGCTTGGCAAAGTAGCGGTTGGATAAAATCTGGCGCAGGCGCGAGACCATGACATCGCCGATGTAGCTGCCGACATTGCGGAATAAGGCATTGGCGGCATCGGCAAGGAAGAGGGCGAGGGCTAGGAAAAGGACGGCACGCAGGGCATCGCCAAGCGGCTCGCTTGTTTGTAGGGCCTCAACGATGATGTCGGTGGCTTCCCTGGTGAAAAAGGGTGAAATCAACGCAAGGACGGCGGTGACCGTCGCTGCGAGCAACACGCCGAGATAATAGGGCCACAGGGCAGAAGCGCTGCGGGTAATGCGTACGAGGGATTTCATAGAGGGATGCTCAATTCAAAGACGCGTGGAGGGAGAGTACCTAAAAGAGACAGTCCAGTATGCCACACGCCACGGCGCGCAGCCCAGATGCATACCTTGGGCGGGCTTTCGGCTAAGGTATCTGTGCAGAAATAAAGTTATCTTCGCGTGCAAAGGATCCATCCACGGTGAAAATTTCTCACACTTTAGGCGCAGGCGTGGTCAGCCTTCTCGCCGTGACCCTGGCCGGATGCAGCATTCTCCAGCCGGAAGAGACCGGTTTGGGGGACAATATCACCGTCTCCAGCTCGGAAGAAAAGCCTTATCAGGCCGAAGACACCGACGATAAGGAAGTTACTTCCAACCTGGCGAGCCCTGTCAAGGATGCCGGCCTCGGTGTTAGCTGGGAGCTGCAGGGAGTGTATACGGATAATAATTCCGGCGGCTCCGTGGTGACCATCTTGCTCAAGAATGAAAACGAAATGGCCCTGCCTACCGATGCCTTCGACGACCCCGTCCTCGAGCGCGCCGACGGCAATGGCGGCTGGTCTAAGGTGCAAGCCCTGCCCTATGACGAAAACTCCGCGCCCGGCGTAGAACCACCGGGGCTGGATCACCCGCTGGGTGCGGGCGCCTCGGTTAACCTGCAATACCGCTACGATGTCGCGCCGGGCAACCTCTGGAACGCCCGCCTGCACATTGGAAACGTCACCTGGGTGGGGGATCTGAACCTATGACGGAGCGGGTAGTCCTGGCGGGTGCCGATGGAAAGGCCATTGGTACTGCCCTCAAATCCGAGGTGCATACCACCGACACCGCCTTGCACTTCGCCTTTTCCGCGTGGGTCACCTGCCACGGAAAGGTGCTCATCACCCGCCGGGCGCTGGGCAAGCAAACCTGGCCCGGCGTGTGGACCAATTCCTTCTGCGGGCATCCTGGTCCGGGGGAGGCGACTGCCGATGCCGTTATGCGCCGCGCCGAATTCGAGCTAGGCATTCCCGCGGATGCGTTATCCAACTTGCGCGTGGTGCTGCCGAACTTTTCCTACCGTGCGGTGGATTCTTCCGGCTTGGTGGAAAACGAAATCTGCCCCGTCTACTGCGTAGAGCTCGACTCCCAGGCGCAGTGGCAGCCGAACCCGGACGAGGTCGACTCCTGGGAATGGGTCGATCCCGCCCGGCTTATCGCCGCGGCCGATGCCGTACCGGCGGTATTTAGCCCATGGATGTGCGAGGAACTGGCGGAAGCCGAATTGCGCGCGGCGCTTCAATCTTTGGCGCAGTAGCAGTTAGTCCTCCTCATAAAACGCCGCCGCCACGTAATCCAAGGTGGCGTATGCAATGCGCCGATCCCCGGTATCCAAATCAAATTCGAGCACGCGGTGGTCGCTGCCATAGTTGGGGAAGCCCGGCTCGCCGGTGGTGGCGAAGTGGCAGAGCCACTCGTTCAGCTCGCAGTCGGTGCCGAAGAGCGGGTAGAGCTCATCGCAGTGCAGCGCCGGCTTAAGCTTCCTCGTAAATTCCATCATCCAGGTCGGCCCCGGTGCGCCGGAGGCTACCTGTGCCGTCCAGCGGCGAACGAGGGAATCGCCGATCATCCGGCCCATGAGGCGGTCCGGGTCCACGTACTGCGCGAGCTGGCGCCATTGCGTGTAGCGCCCGTGTGGGAAACCGAAGCGCTGGGACAGGTAGTTACAAATAAACTTGCCCAGGGCCATATTATCGATGCGCTTGCCGGCCGGAAGATCGTAAAACTCATCCCGGGTAGAGCTCACCACGATGGGGATATCCGCCAATTCTGATGCCTGCATCGGCGCCGGGCCTAGGGCCAAGTCATAGCGGTGTTTCTTGCGGAACTTTTTGTAGCCCTTTTCCAATGCCTCGGGCGAGAGCGATTCCAGGGCGCTGCGCTCAATGGGTACCGAGAGGTACCTGTGCAATCCCGCCACGCGGTGCTCAAAGGTATCGCGCGGATAGGCGGGCGAGAGGGCGAGGACGCGCCGGAAAGCGCCGCGGTAGTGATCGCGCCGGGCAAGCCACAGGCTTATCGCCGCACCGGCGGATTGGCCCACCAGGGTGATATTCGTTTTATCCCCGCCAAAGGACTCGATATTGTCCTGCAACCACTCCAAAGCCAGCACGCAGTCATCGATGCCGCGGTAGCGGTCCGCTTCATCGTCGGCAAAGCGGGCGAACCCGGCCAGGCCCACGCGGTAGCCCACCCGCACCTGGATGATGCCCTTGCGGGCCGTTACCGTGCCTGGCACCCGCTCGTCCTCATGCGAGCCGCCTTCAAAGCTTCCACCATGGATATAGACCACCACGGGGCAATCCGCCGCGTTTTCCGGGGCAGTGATGCTGAGCGCTACCTCATCCGGCTGCGGTGTGCGCGCATCTTGGTCGAGGGGCTCATCCAGCGGCCGCGCCGGGGAAAAGCGGCTAGGGATTTCGCAAAAGCGCAGCGAATGAAAGTAGGAGAGGCCATCGCGGCTAAAGCCGGTGATGCGTCCAGATGGGGTGGCAATGGTAACGGGTATCTGTGCGCTCGACATACCTGCCAGATTACCGTGGGGCAGTAATATAAGGACCCATGGAGTGGTTGACTGACGTGAGCAGCGCATTTTCGCAGTTCCTGGTGCAGGCGCCCGTGTGGGTACAGATGATCATCGTGGTCATCATCGTGGTTCCCATCATGATTGGCCTGGCCTGGTGCCTGATGTGGGCCGTGGACCGCAGCGCCGTCCTAATTTCCCAGTTTCGCAATCGCGGCACTACAGTAAAAGACCATGGCTGAACAACATTCGGAGGGCGCGGGCGATAACGCAGCGAGCGGCGACGTGCCTGGCGCCAGCTCGGATAGGATCCAGCCGGTCGATCCCCGCGAAGGCCTGTGGGATCCAGAGCGCAAAAAGGATGAGCGCGCTGCAACTACGCCGGTTGCCGGCTCCTCTCAGCCCATTCGCCGCAAGCGCGCCCTGCCCAAATCTCGGGTCTCGCTCACGCTGTGGTCCATGATTGCGCTAGTTCTCATCGTTGCGCTCATCGGCAGCCTGTGGCCCTAGTCTTAGGCGGTGGGCTACACCAATAAATGGGTCATTCTGGTGCTATAAACCCTGAATAATTACAACTTCGATCGTGGGTAAAACGCGTTGATACGCCATCCGGTTGGTACAGTAGGCAGAGATTATTATTAGCTGTGCGAAAGGATATCGCGTGACCCTGCAACAAGTGCACACCCCGGCGGAATTTACCATTGAGCCGGGGGAGACCTGCCTCACCGCCCTGATGGATACCGCGAAGAAGCGTCCGCACGGCGTCATGTTTACCCGCCCAGCTAATTACGAGTGGGTCAATGTCACCGGTAAAGAATTTATCGATGAGGTCTTTGAAGTAGCCCAAGGCTTAATCGCGCTAGGCGTCGAGCAGGGCGATCGCATCGCCCTGATTTCTGCTACCCGCTACGAATGGTCTCTGCTGGACTACGCCATCTGGGCCGCCGGTGCGGCATCGGTTCCGGTATATCCTTCCTCGTCCGCCTCCCAGGTGCGCTGGATTATCGAGGATTCCGGAGCGGTGCTGGCGATTACCGAAACCCGCGAGCACTCCGAATTAGTTGAAAACCTGGTCCTACAAGACGATGGGGAACCGAATTTGAAGGGCTCGCCATCGCAGCTGCGGCGCGTATTAGAGATTAATTCCTCCGCCATCGATACCTTGAAATTCGAAGGCCGCAGCGTTGGCACCGACGAGGTGTCTGCCCGCATCGCCGCCACCAATACCGATGACCTGGCCTCCTTGGTTTATACCTCCGGCACCACCGGCCGCCCGAAGGGCTGCATCCTGACGCACCGGAACTGGCTCTCGGAAGCTAGGGCTCTGACCACCAACCCCATCGGCGTCTTCGCCGTGCCGGGCAGCCATACGCTGACATTTTTGCCCTTGGCCCACGTCTTTTCCCGCGCCGTATCGATTGCCGTGGCCATTCGCGGTGCCTCGCAGAACCACTGGTCCGATTTTTCCACCATCTCCATCGAGTTCGCCCGCTCTCGCCCCAACGTGATTTTGGGCGTGCCGCGCGTATTTGAAAAGGTCCGCAACTCTGCGGCCTCGAAGGCTGCGGATTCTGGCATTAAGAGCTTCCTTTTTGAGCAATCCGAAAAGATCGCCATCGAATACTCCAAGGCACTCGATACGCCGGAAGGCCCAGACCGCCTGCTGAAAATTAAGCACAAGCTCTTTGACAAGCTGGTGTATTCCACCATTCGCCAGGGCGTGGGCGGCAATGTTCGGTACTGCATTACCGGCGGCTCCGCGATGGGCCACGATCTGTTGCACTGGTTCCGCGGCATCGGCGTGCCCATCTATGAAGGCTACGGCCTGACTGAGACCGCCGCGGCCGCTGCCGTGGACTACGTGGACCAATCTATTGGTACCGTCGGCCCGCCTCTTGGCGGGGTTACCCTGCGCATCAACGATGACGGCGAAGTCTGCATCAAGGGAGGCATGGTCTTCGAAGGGTACTGGAATGACCCCGAGGCCACGGAGGAAGCCTTTGAAGACGGCTGGTACAACACCGGTGACTTGGGCGAAATCGACGATGATGGCAAGCTCACGATCACCGGCCGCAAGAAGGACCTGATTGTTACCGCGGGTGGCAAGAATGTCTCGCCAGGCCCGATGGAGGACATCCTGCGCGGCCACCCGCTGATTTCGCAGGCCATGGTCGTAGGCGATGGCAAGCCGTTCGTGGGAGCGCTTATCACCCTGGACCCGGACATCCTCAAGCGGTGGAAGCTGGACCACAATATCCCAGAAAACCGCTCCATGGACGATATCGCTACCGATGCCACCTTGCGCGCCGAGGTGCAAGACGCCGTCAACAAGGTCAACTCCACGGTGTCCCACGCGGAGGGCATTAAGAAGTTCTACATCCTAGAAAGCGACCTCACCGAGGATGAAAATGAGCTCACGCCAACGATGAAGGTCAAGCGCAACGTGGTGGCGCAGCGCTATGCCAGCGCCATCGAGCACATCTACAAGCGCTAGAAAACGGCGAAACGGGTACACCCGGGGATTTTATTCCTCGGGTGTTTAGTTTCTTGCAGGTCACAATGGCGCAAGCGCGAACCTGCCATAAACCTGTGAAACGCTTCGGAGTGTCGCACTCTCGCGGTAGACGATCTGGCATAGAGTCATGAGTCGTCGCCGAAAACCTCAACCTCTACTAGAGGTTAGAAAATGAAAACCGCGGAAGGAGTGGCTCGAAGCCTATGCAGAAGATCGCCGCCGAGCTGCGTCACCGCGAGCTCACCCAGGAGATTTACAATATCGGCGACGAAGTCGCGGAATACCTCGAGCACCTCATCGAAGCAATCGAGGATTGGGATGAGGAACTGTCCATGGATTGCCTGGCAGAACTCGGCGATATCGTCGACGATGCCCGCGTGGACTCGGGGCGCTGCGTGGGTGAGCTAATTGGGCTTCGCCAAGCGCTAGTATCCGGCGTGCGTTCGGGAACCATTTCTGCCGCTCCTTCTGGAGCAAATGATGCGGAGGAGCCGGAGCAGCTCACCCCGCGCCTGTTAGATGAGCGCTATCCCATTGCCAAGCCCATCGTCGTGCATGAATTGGCAGAAGCACTGCGCCAACGCACGCAGGCGGTAGCAGATTACCTGCGTGAAGTCGTGGACTACGTGCTGGCGCAAACCGATGCCGTCGCCCGCAACCTCGACATGGTCTCCCTGCCGCACCTGTATAAGTGCACAGGGGAATCCGCGCTCATCGCCGTGCAGGCGTGGAAGCACACCGTGCTCGATACGCACCCGGCGTACGTGCGCTCCATGCGCGGCCATAATCCGCCGCAATTCCTAGAAGAACGCGCCCGCATTGCCGCGGTCGTAGAAAAAGTCCGCGCCAAGCGCGAGGCAGCCCGCCGGGCCACAACTGCATAGATCCTTTAGACTTCCTTGCTTAAAGCAAGGGAATTTTAGCGGCCACCGAGATTCCCTCTCTCGGTGGCCGTCGCATTTTTAGATGGCCACCCTGCGTGGACTAGAACCTTGCGTGGGTTCATCTTTAGCGTTGGATGGCTCAGTTGTGGGACTGCTGGGAGCGTATAGCGTTCTGGCGCGCGGAGATAGTGGCCGTGACCTCAGAAATAAAGCGCTCCGGGTGCTGAACTAACTGCGGCGGGCAGCACCGTATGACGGTAAAGCCGGCATCGCGCAGGCGCTTGTCGCGGGACCGCTCAGCGTGGTCCCGCGGCTTCGTTGGTGCCGCGGTGGATGGGGCATCGGCAAGCGGCTGTATGGAGGTGGTAGTGTCATTGCCCGGTTCGGTGATGTCGATGACGTAGGTCTTATTGATGCACAGCTGCGCGGTGATGCCGGGCAGGGCGGTGTAGTGGACCTCGAAAAACATCGGCCAGGGAAAATCCGCCTGGATGAGGAGGGCACGGGCAAAGGAAGCATAGGGGGAAGGGGAGGCGGCGCAGCTGTGGTGGATAACTTCTCGCACGATGGCGCTATTGCGCACCCTGCCCATCTGGGCGAATTCCTGCCTAAGAGCTTTCTTTGTAATTCCTGCGCGCAGGGCGGAGTCAGCAGCAATGAGACCTTCGCGAAAACCGTGGAACCGGGCAATATCGATCACCGCCCGGGCCGGAGAAACGGTGCGGGCGCCGTGTACCAGCAATGGCTCGGGTAATTTCGTTTTGCGGTACATGCGTTCTGGATGGCGCCGGTCCTTATGAGGCAAAGAGTTATGGGGAAGGGCCATTTCCACCTTTTCTTCGGCGGAGGCAAGCACCCATAGCCCGTGGAGGCGGGCGGCGGATTTGGAAATGAGCACCGCGGTATAGGCGCTGCGGGCGGCGGCAATGGCGCGCAGGCGCAGCTGAGAAGACAGGTTCAGACTGTGGTAATGATCGCGGTGCACCGCGATGCGGGGTGCGAGTTTGAGGTAAGTGCCGTTATCGAGGTCGTGCCAGAAGGTGGGATGATTGTGCCGGATGGACGGAATATTAGTTAGTGCTTGGTTCATGCCCTCGAGCACATACGAGGAGCACGATGCCCGCTACCCGAATGCGCGCGAGGCTGTGAAGTTCTCGTTGAATCTTCACTAAGTGTGAATCGTGATGCCCCAGTGGCGCCACGAGCTTGAGTTATCCACACCTGCGCTGAGGATGGGTTGCGTGACTGAACTCGATTAGTACGAATCGATGACCAAGCTAGCGGCATGCTCGCGCAAGTAGTCCCGAAGGTAGGGCAGGGCAAAGTCTACTTGGCCACTGGCTGGTATTTCGATTAGTTCCGAGTCAAGCAAGCGGCGCCGGTAATTGGATGCATATTGCGAACTTTTTCCTAGGCGGGCCGTGATATCACTCATGGATGAGGGGCCATTGTCTTGAGCCATGTGGAGCAGGAATGTCCGATCGATGGGGGAAAGCTCCGCTAGGGCGGGCTCATGGACGAGCTGCCCTAGCTTTCGTCGCGCTTTGGAAATGCCTTCCTGCGCAGCTTCCACCGAAATCGTATTGTTTGTTCGGTGGCGGAAAGCCCATAGCCCGACGAGCTGAATCATAAAGGGATATCCCTGGCAAGCGGTTACGGCAGAATTCAGCGCGTCAGAGTCCCAATTAACCTCTGTTTCTTCTACAGGAGCCTTGAGTGCTTTCCGCACGTCCGTATCCGGCACTCGGTCCAATTCAATGCGGTTCGCACGGCGAAGAAAAGTAACAGGATTAGAGTCATCTTGGCTAGCCAAAAGCGGTTTAATCGAGGATGGGATTCCTGCCATGACTACAGCAATATTTTCCCCTTCTCGCACGAGGTGCTGGATGGTAGCTCCAAAGTCGATGACTTCATCACTGCGCTGGTGGTGCATTTCATCCAAAGTAATGAGCACCCCAGTGGGCTCGCTGTGGGAAATCCGGTCTAGTTCCCGCTGCGCATGGAGGAGGTCTTTCAAGGCCCTTCTTAAGGGGTAGGTTTCCGCGGATAATGTCCTTGGATCCCATTCCATGCCGATGCCCAATTGGAAAAGGTGCAGGTTGAAACCTTTTAGCGCTGTCCCGTTGAGGTGAAGGGTATTAATAATTTCAGCACGGAGCCGTTCCGCAAAACCGGCAGATGCCGTGTCATTAAGGATGCGCCACCCGCGATCTGACGCGGTGTTTTTGAAGGCATTGAGCAATACCGTCTTGCCGATACCGCGCGGACCCACGACGAGGGAAATGCGTTCATGGGATCCGGGTCCATCGTCCAAGGCATAAGCAAACTCCTCGATGGAGTCTTTACGGCCAGCCAGGTAGGGAGGCGTGGCCCCAAGCGTGGCGGTAAACGGGTTCTTCCGGTTGGTCATAGTCCAAGTGTAAACACCGCGCTTGTGTATGCTTGTTTATCTTTTGAATTTTGTTTATAAAACTATTAGGCATCGAAACCAACGGGTTGGTTGGTTCGGCGAGGCAGTTAAACCGCTGGGGGAGGGGTGACCTTGTCCAGCTGCTCGGTAATCTGCGGCCACAGCTGGCCCATGATGTCATCCCAGGTAAGGATCCACACGGCCTTGTCCTTATCCGCCTTGCCCACGACGACGAGCTGCTCATTGCGCGAGCGCATGTGGTCCAGCGTCTTTTGCACGGTGGTGGCAGAAGAGACGGAGATCGGGGCGCGGGAGAATTCGAGGACTGGGGTATCGGGATCCGCCATGAGGGTATCGCGTACGTGCACCACGCGGGGGACGCGGGAATCCTTGGGGAAGACGAGCACGCGCATGATGTTTTTGCGCAGGACGAGCTCTTGGAGTTGTTCCACCGTGGCATCGGAAGGAAGCGGCACTACCTCGGAGCCGTGGGCGCGCGCCATGGCGCCCACCGTGGAGTTCTCGAGCTCGATGACATCGGAAATTTGGTTGGCGGAATTATCGTCGAGCGCGCCGGTCTCGCGGGAGTGCTCGACCAGGGTGCGCAGCGTCTCGGCGTCGTAGCCGGCGGCGCCGGCGCGGTCGACCGGTTCCTCACCCGTCATGGCCACCAATTTATTGGCCATCGTGTTAATCCACTTCAGCAGCGGACGGAAGACCCACACGAACCCGCGGGCGGGGATGGCAATGACCTGCAGGGCGGATTCTGGGTGCGCGATGGCCCAGGACTTGGGCGCCATTTCACCCAGTACCAGGTGCAGGAAGGTGACGATAAATAGGGCGAGGATGAAGCTGGCGACATCGGCAATGCCCAGCGGCAGGCCAACGGCCTCTAGCGGGGTCATCAGGAGGTGATGGACCCACGGTTTTGTCACGGCACCGAGCACGAAGGTGGCGGCGGTAATGCCCAATTGCGCACCCGCCAACATAATGGTCAGCTCATTAAGCGAGCGCAGGCCGGCGCGGGCGGTGCGCGAGGATTCCGCGTTTTCTTCCAGCCGGTTGCGGCGCGAACCCATGAGGGAAAACTCGATGACCACGAAGAAGCCGGATGCGGCGATGATGAGTAGCGTGACGATGAGGTTGAACCACCACGTATCGGTCATTATGCCTCCTCCTCTTCGTCGTCGCTATCATGAACGTAGTCCTCAATAAGTTCGATGGCCAGGGAGGATGGCACGTGGCGGTCCACGTCATCCACGCGCATGCGGATGGAGCGGGTGGGTGCTTCATCCTGATCCACCCAGTCATCCGGCTCTGCCTCCAAGGCGATGGTGTGGACCTCGCCTACCTCCGGCAGGGCACCGGCGTGCGCGATGAGCAGGCCGGCGATGGTTTCAAAATCGCCCTCTGGAAGATCGTGGCCAATGGCGCGCTCGATTTCATCCAGCGGCGTATCGCCATCGACCAGCCAGTGGGATTCGTCCTGCTCGGTGATTTCTTCGGTTTCCTCGAAATCGTGCTCATCGGTGACATCGCCCAAGATCTCCTCGGCCAGGTCTTCCATGGTGACGATGCCGACGAATCCGCCGTACTCGTCGATGACGCAAGCCAGCTTTTGTTCTTCGCCGCGCAGCTCATCGACGACATCGGGAAGCGGCATGAGCTCCGGAACCACCAGGGGCTCGCGCATGATGGCGGTGGCGCTGGTGGCGGCGGGGAGATCGGAGCCCAGGACATCGAAAAGATGCACCACGCCGATGGGATTGTGCTCATCATCGATGACGGGGTAGCGCGTGTGGTTCTCAGACATCAATTCGCGCACCTCGCCCAGGGTGGTGCCGGGGTCAATGACGTCCACGCGGGAGCGAGGAATCATGGCGTGCTCGACATCGTGCTCGGGAAAGTCGAGCAAACGGTCCAAGACCATGTACGTGTCCTCATCCAAGACGCCTGTTTCGTGCGAGGAATCGACGATGGATTCGAGGTCATCGGCAGTTGCGGAAGAATCGACGTCTTCTACCGGCTCGATGCGAAATAGCTTCAAAATTGCGTTGGAGGAGTACTCAAAAAAGCGGATGAGCCAGCCGAAAATGCGCAGGTACCATTGCGTGGACGCGGCCAGGCGCAACGCCGTTTTCATGGGCGCGGCGATGGTGTAGTTCTTGGGGAAAAGCTCCGCGAAAAGCATCGTGGCGATGGTGGAAATAAACAGCGCGGCGATGGTGCCGATAGCCACGGATACGCCGGTGGGAATGCCCACGCCGCCAAGCAGCACGCCCAAGCCCTGACCCACCAGGGGCTCTGCCACATAACCAATGAGCAGGCCGGTAATGGTAATGCCGAGCTGCGCACCGGAAAGCATGAAAGAGGTCTGCTTGGTGATATCGAGCGCGCGCTGGGCGGATTTATCACCTTCAGCGGCCATGGACCGCAATTGGGTGCGGTCCACAGACATGAATGAAAACTCTTGCGCCACGAAATAAGCGTTCGCGACGATGATGATGCCGATGACGACAAAGCCTGCCAGGATCATCACAATAGCCGATAACATGAGTTACTCCCCACCGCCTATAAGGTGGCGGGGACATCGACTGGGAGGCTCCACTGAAGGTACCTTTCTATACGCGGGAAGTTGGCAATATACTACATGTTTAACACCCATTTCGGCCATTTTGTTCCCCTCCTATTAGGGTTTGATTCATGACTGAACCATTCGGGCTGTATATCCACGTTCCCTTTTGCGCCACCCGTTGCGGCTATTGCGATTTCAATACCTATACCCCCGGCGAGTTGGGCAGCCCGCGCGATCTCACCGGCCCTTACCTCGATGCCTTGGACAAGGAGCTGGAGATGGCGGCTGGCCGCGTGGGGCGCACCGCGGATACGGTCTTCATCGGTGGCGGCACGCCCTCGCTCCTGGGCGGGCAGGGCCTGAGCCGCATCCTGGATACGGTGCGCTCTACCTTTGGGCTTAGCCCAGGTGCCGAGGTCACCACCGAGTCCAACCCGGAGTCCACCTCGCCGGAGTACTTTGCCGCGCTTGCCGATGCCGGCTTTAACCGCATCAGCCTCGGCATGCAGTCCGCCTCGCACAGCGTGCTCCAGGTGCTCGAGCGGGCCCACACCCCCGGACGCGCCTTCGCCGCCGCGCGCGAGGCCCGGGAGGCAGGCTTCCAGCACGTCAACCTCGACATGATCTATGGCACGCCCACCGAAACCGACGATAACGTCCGCGAGACCTTGGACCGCGTGCTAAAGACCGGCGTCGACCACGTCAGCGCGTACTCGCTCATCGTGGAAGACGGCACGCGCATGGCCCGCAAGGTGAATAAGGGATTGCTGCCCGCCCCGGATGAAGACGTGCTGGCCCGGCGCTACGAAATGATTTCTTCCACCCTCGAAGACGCCGGCTTTGAGTGGTACGAGGTCTCCAATTGGTCGCTGCCCGGCGGCGAATGCGAGCACAACCGCATCTACTGGGTGGACGGCAACTGGTGGGGCGCAGGACCTGGTGCGCACTCCCACCTAGGTGACGAGCGCTTTTATAACGTCAAGCACCCCAATCGCTATATCCAAACGCTAGGAAACGGCGAGCTGCCCATCAAAGACAGTGAAACCCTAACGGGTGCCGATCGTCACATGGAGAAGGTGATGCTCGGCCTGCGCCTGCGCGAGGGCATCCCAGAATCCTGGCTCGATGCCCACGCTGCCCCGGCATTGGAGGGCTTCATCGACCGCGGCCTGCTCGAGCGCGCCGGCCAGCGCGTGCGAGTGACCAAGCCTGGGCGCCTGCTTGCCGATGGCATCGTCTCCGACCTCCTCATCGCCGAAGAGTCCTAGCCGCCGTCAGAAAGTTCTTATATTCCCCTCTGAACCACCAAAACCCCTTATTCGGGCTTATTCTTGTTAGACTTTTAAGATCGGCACTGGATTTACGCTGTATTTATAGAGAGACGCCGGCACATCGACGGAAACTAACCCGTAGAGAATAGGAGCACTCGAAGTGTCCACCTCAACTGATGCCCGCCGCAAGGAGGTCCTGCGGGCCATCGTTGCGGATTACATTGCCTCCCAGGAGCCTGTCGGTTCCAAAACGCTGGTAGAGCGCTACCGGCTGGGCGTTTCTTCCGCGACCATCCGCAATGACATGGCCGTGCTGGAATCGCAGGGGCTGATTTCGCAGCAGCATGCTAGTTCTGGGCGCGTTCCCACGCAGCAGGGCTACCGGCAGTTCGTTGATTCTCTCCACGAGGTTAAGCCGCTTTCTACCCCTGAGCGCAAGGCGATGCTGAACTTCCTGGAAGGCGGGGTAGACCTCGAAGATGTGCTGCGCCGCTCCGTGCAGCTTTTGGCTCAGGTCACTGAGCAGGCGGCCGTGGTGCAGTTGCCCAATTTGAAGGTCTCGCGCGTTAAGCACTGTGAGGTGGTCACGCTATCTCCGGTGCGGGTGCTGCTGGTGTTGATTACGGATAATGGCCGCGTGGATCAGCGCAACGTGGAACTGGATGAGGTCATTGACCAAGACCAGACGTATCGCCTGCGGGACATCGTCAATAATGCACTGGTGGGCAAGACGCTTACTGATGCCTCCGTGGAGCTCGCCCACCTCGTCGATGACGCCCCGCTGGATATTCGCCACCACGTGCTCAAGGTGGCGACCACGCTCATTGAAACCTTGGTGGAACAGCCATCTGATCGCCTGATTATGGCGGGCACCTCTAACCTCACCCGCGTCGCGCGCGAATTCCCGGAAGGCCTGCCTAAAATTATCGAGGCCTTGGAAGAACAGGTCGTCGTGTTGAAACTGCTGGCACGCGTGCCGGACCTGGGCAATGTATCCGTGGTGATTGGGGACGAAAACGAAGAGGATCAACTGCGCGATGCCTCCGTCGTTGCCGCCGGGTATGGTTTTGGAACTGGGGGACAGGCGGCTACGCTTGGCGGCCTTGGCGTGGTGGGGCCGACCTTTATGGACTATTCGGGAACAATCTCTAAGGTCTCTGCTGTTGCACAATACGTGAGTGAAATTTTGGCCGGCGAGTAGTGCGAGTAGACTAGCCGGTCGCTACATAAATTTTTGCAAGGTAATACCAACAAGACGATCGAGTAAGGAATATCTCTAACAGTGGCTCGTGACTATTACGGCATCCTCGGTGTTGATAAGGACGCAACGGACCAGGAAATTAAGAAGGCGTACCGCAAACTGGCCCGCAAGTATCACCCGGATGTGAACCCGGATGATGAGGCAGCGGCGGAGAAATTTCGCGAGGCCTCGGTTGCCCAAGAAGTTTTGCTGGATCCGCAAAAGCGCCAGATCGTCGATATGGGCGGCGATCCCATGGAGCAAGGCGGCGGTGGCGCTGGTGCCGGTGCCGGCGGATTTAGCGGCTTCGGCGGCGGTGGCTTGGGCGATATCTTCGCCGAGTTCTTCGGCGGTGGCGCCGGCGGCGGATCCCGCGGACCTAAGTCGCGCGTGCAGCCCGGCAACGATGCCCTCCTGCGTACCCGGATTACCCTGGAAGAGGCTTATACCGGCCTGAAGAAGAAGGTTACCGTTGATACCGCGGTGCTGTGTGACTCCTGCGGCGGCACCGGCTCGAACTCCAAGTCTAAGCCCGTCACCTGCGATAACTGCAACGGCATGGGTGAGATCCAGGAGATGCAGCGCAGCTTCTTGGGCAATGTGATGACCACCCGCCCGTGCCCGAAGTGCCAGGGCTTTGGCGAGATCATTGAGGATCCCTGCAACCAGTGCGCCGGCGACGGACGCGTGAAAAAGCGCCGCGATCTTACGGTGTCCATCCCCGCCGGCATCAACGATGGCATGCGCATCCGCATGGCCTCCCAGGGTGAGGTCGGCCACGGCGGTGGCCCTGCAGGTGACCTCTACGTGGAGGTGCACACCCAGGAACACGAGGTCTTCCAGCGCAATGCGGATGACCTGAACGTTACCGTGCACGTGCCGATGATCGATGCTGCCCTGGGCACCAATTTCACCATCGACCAGCTCAACGGCGAAGAGCTCACCATCGATATCGAGCCGGGCACCCAGCCGGGCGAGTCCATCAAGGTCGAAGGCGCGGGCATGCCACGCTTGCGCACCGATGGTTACGGCAGCCTGTTTGCCCACGTGGACGTGGTTGTTCCCAAGGATCTGGACCGCAAGAGCCGCGAGGCGCTGGAAAAGATCCGCAATACCCGCGATGAGGGCGCCCGCGTGCGCACCGCCAGCGACGGGCAGGAAGACTCCTTCTTTACCCGCCTGCGCGATAAGTTCCGCCGCTAATGTCGCTGCCCGTCTTCATCCACCCGGATCTCTCCGCCGCCCAGGCCGGAGACGCCATCACGCTGTCTGGGCCTGAGGCGCGCCACGCCGTGACGGTCAAGCGGATGCAGCAGGGGGAGAAGCTGGCGCTTATCGATGGCACCGGAATCCGCCTTACCCTCACCGTCACCGAGACCTCGGGCAAGGACCACTTGACCGGCACCGTCGAGTCCGTTACCCAGCTTCCGGAACCGAATCCGCGGGTAACCGTGGTGCAGGCGATCCCCAAATCCGAGCGCGCCGAGCTAGCCGTTGACCTGGCTACACAGGCCGGGGCGGATGAGATCATCGCCTGGCAGGCGGATCGCTGCGTGGCCAAGTGGGACGGGAAGAAGGCACCGAAGGCCGTCGCCAAATGGCAGGCCGCGGCCGAAGCGGCCGCAAAGCAATCCCGGCGAGAGCGCATCCCGCAGATCCGTGGCCCGCTGACTACCCGCCAATTGGTTGTGGAGCTAACAGAGCGCGCAGAGTCCGCGAGCGTGCTGGTCTTGCATGAAGAGGCCACCGAATCCATCCGCGATGTGGATTTGCGCGGCGAGGTTTTCCTCTTGGTTGGCCCCGAAGGCGGAATCGGGGAAGAAGAGCTGGCAACGCTGCGCGAGGCCGGGGCCGTTCCCATCAAATTGGGCCCGGAGGTTTTGCGCACCGCCAGCGCGGCGATGGTGGCCTTGGCGGCTATCGGCATGCGGACTGAGCGCTGGTAGCCTATTAGACGTGCCTATCATCACCAAGAAATGTGAGATCGATTCCGCGTATGTCAGCAGCGTATTGGGCAGCGCGGACGATAACCTCCGCGTGCTCAATGACCGCCTCGATGCGGACCTTTTTGCCCGCGGCAATATTGTCACCGTTACCGGCCCCGATTACGAGGTAGCCCGCGCGGCGAAGATCCTCGATGAGCTCGAGGCCATCGCTAGGCGCGGCCATGCCGTATCTACCGATACGGTCAAGCACACCATGGACATGGTCGCCGTAGAGGCGCCGCAGTCGGTGGCAGCGGCGATGGCGGCGGACATCGTCAAGCGCCGCGGCAAGTCCATCCGCCCCAAAACCGTGGGGCAATCCGAATATGTGCAGGCCATCGATAATAATACGGTGGTCTTTGGCATTGGCCCGGCTGGTTCCGGCAAGACCTATCTGGCGGTGGCGAAGGCCGTGCAGGCCCTGCAAAATAAGCAGGTCTCCCGCATCATCCTTACCCGTCCGGCGGTCGAGGCGGGCGAAAACCTGGGCTTTTTGCCGGGCACGCTCAATGACAAGATCGACCCGTACCTGCGCCCGCTCTATGACGCGCTGCGGGACATGCTCGATCCAGAGATGATCCCCAAGCTCATGGATGCCGGCATCATCGAGGTCGCCCCGCTGGCGTATATGCGCGGGCGCACGCTCAATGATGCTTTCGTCATCCTCGATGAGGCGCAAAACACCACGCCGGCGCAGATGAAGATGTTTTTGACCCGCCTGGGCTTTGGCTCCACCATTGTGGTCACCGGCGATATTTCCCAGGTGGATCTGCCACGCGGGCAGGTATCCGGCCTGCGTATTGTGCGGCGGATTCTCAATAACGTGGACGATATCCACTTTGCGGATCTCAGCGCCAAAGACGTGGTGCGCCACCAGCTGGTGGGCCGCATCGTGGATGCTTATGATTCCTTTGATAATAAAAACGCCGCGGAAAACGAGGGGGAATAAGTGAGTATCGAATTTCTCAATGAGTCGGGTTTTGATGGCGTCAACGAGGAGATGCTTATCGATGTCGCCTCTTATACCTTCGGCGCCATGGACATCAATCCCGCTGCGGAATGCACCATTACCTGCGTGGACCTGAAATCCATCGAGGATCTGCACATCCGCTGGATGGATCTAGAGGGCCCTACCGATGTGATGAGTTTTCCCATGGATGAACTTACCCCCGGCGCCACTTCTGGTGGTGGGCGCCCCGATGCCGCCGATCCGGGCCCTGCCATGCTTGGCGATATCGTATTGTGCCCCGAGTTTGCCCTGCGCCAGGCCGATGCCGCCGGGCATTCGCTCGGGCACGAGCTCGCGCTATTGACGGTGCACGGCTGCCTGCACTTGCTGGGCTACGATCACGCCACCGCAGCGGAAGAAAAGGAAATGTTTGCCCGGCAGAATGAGCTGCTGGCGGATTGGTACGATGACCTCGCCGCACGCGGGAAGAGCTACCAGCCAAAGCCCTCGGGCCCGAAGGCCTTTCCGGATGCTGCCGAGCGCGCACGCCTTGATGAGCAGGTGCCTGGTGGCGGAATTCCTGCCATCGGGGAACCACGCGACGAGGAACCCCAAGAATAATTTCGCCCATTTCTTTGTCTCTGTGCACAGTCAGTAGCACAATGGATAGTTATGACTATCCTTTCCATCCAGTCTCATGTCACCTACGGCCATGTGGGAAATTCCGCGGCCGTCTTTCCCCTCCAGCGCGCCGGCCACGAGGTGTGGCCCGTGCACACGGTGAATTTTTCCAACCACACCGGATACGGTGACTGGGGCGGGCCGATGATTCCGGCCAGTGATGTCACGTCGATCATCGATGGCATCGAAAAGCGCGGTGCTTTTGAAGGCATCGACGCCATCCTTTCCGGATACCAGGGTGGTGCCGACATTGCCGATGCCATCGTGGACACCGTCCGCCGCATAAAGGCCGTCAACCCCGAGGCTCTCTACGCCTGCGACCCCGTGATGGGTAATGCGAAGTCGGGCTGCTTCGTTTCCGATGACATTCCGCCGCTGCTGCGCGACCGCGTGGTGCCGGTTGCCGATATCATCACTCCTAACCAATTTGAGCTGGGCTATCTGACCGATACCGAGGTCAGCACCTTGGACCAGACCTTGGCGGCGGTGAAGAAGGCGCAGGAAATGGGGCCGAAGACGGTACTGGTTACCTCCGTAAAGCGCCCGGAAACCCCTGCGGATCAGATTGAGATGCTCGCCGTCGACGGTGAGCGCGCTTTCTTGCTCTCGACCCCGCTGTTGCCGTTTAAGCGCAACGGCTCCGGCGACGTGACCGCCGCGCTGTTTACCGGCCACTACGTTGAAACCCATGACGTTAAAGAAGCGCTGCGCCGCACCGCATCTTCCGTCTACAAGCTTCTGCGCACCACGTATGAAGCCGAATCCACCGAGCTACAGCTCATTCAGGCCCAAGACGCTTTCGCCCACCCGAGCATGCAATTCCAGGCCGAGGAGCTCTAAAGCTGTCTCCCAGAGGGGATGCGTCTGCAATCTGAGACAAGAGCGTCGTTTTTCTAGTGGATACGTGATGTTCGCCATATAAAGTGATAGGTGTAACTTAATCGACGACGTGATTGGAGTCCCGTCTTGTCCAGCACCGGAAGCATCAGCGCATCCCCCGACGGCCTGTTGATGGCCCTTATCCAATACCCAGTTCCCGTAGTCAATACCCCAGAAGACGTTCAGGCAAACGTCGATGAAATCTGCCGCATGGTTGCCTCGACCAAGGCTGGCTACCCAGACCTGGATCTCATCGTCTTTCCGGAATACTCCTCTTCGGGGTTGAATACCAAGATCTGGTCCTACGATGAATTCCTCATCGGGCTCGATGATCCCAAGGTGGACCAGTACAAGCAGGCTTGTAAGGATAACGACCTCTGGGGCGTATTCTCCATCATGGAACCCAACCATGAGGAAGGAAAGCCCCCGTTCAACACGGCGATTATCATCAACTCCGACGGCGAGATTGCGCTGCACTACCGCAAGCTGCAGCCATGGACCCCCATCGAGCCGTGGTACCCAGGTGACTTGGGCATGCCGGTATGCGATGGCCCCAAGGGCTCCAAGCTTGCAGTCAATATCTGCCACGATGGCATGTTCCCCGAGCTCGCCCGCGAAGCAGCGTATAAGGGAGCCAATGTTTATATCCGTATCTCGGGCTATTCCACCCAGACCCAAGACCAGTGGGTGATGACCAACAAGACCAACGCCTTCCAGAACCTCATGTACACGGCATCGGTGAACTTGGCGGGCTATGACCAAGTCTTCTACTACTTCGGTGAAGGCAATGTTTGCAACTACGACGGCCACATGATTTCTGAGGGTCACCGCAACCCGGGCGAAATCGTCACTGCAGAGGTATTCCCAGCGCTGGCTGATAAGGCGCGCATCAACTGGGGCCTCGAAAACAACATCTTCAACCTGGGCAATCGCGGCTACGTTGGCTACCCAGGCGGAAAGACCGAAAACTACCTCACCTGGGTAGAAGATCTGGCCAAGGGCGAGTACAAACTACCGTGGTCCGATGATGTCCGCATCAAGGACGGCTGGAAGTACTACCCGGACGGACCGCAGCTAGGCCCGCTTCCGGATGAATTCAAGAAATAGGCGCCTGGCTAAATCTCTTAGCTATTGAAGGCCCCGCCCCTCGTACATTTTGAGGGAGCGGGGCCTTCGGGCTGTTGTTGAACCGATCGAAAGCGCAAAAGGTCAACGTCTTCGGGTATATCTGAACGCGATTTGCAATATCTCAGGCGCGAATTTGCTCAGTTGTTGCAGTGGACCTATAACATCTGCGAAAAGGTAGGCGGGATACAGCTTCGAGGCACCGCTCTAGAGTCCTTCTCCTTGTGCCTGCGAGGGTGTCTCTGCAAAAGAACCTTCGTCATAGAATTCTGGTGAGGCTCCACCCTGCGGTGGTCCCGAATATGGAGCGCCGCCATTGCAGAGTTCGGACCACTCGTCTGGATAAAGCAAGTGCCCATTAATACCACCGCATACCGCTTCCGCGCGCACGGAACGCTGGAGTGCAGGGGTATTGCACAGTTCGGTTTGGTGCGAAGAGCCATCAGAAAATCTCCCGACTGCGCCAAGGCCCATTTCGCAGTACAGCAGCTCTGGCTCAGGGGTGGCTGCCTGCGGTTGTGTGCCTAACTCTTCAGTTGTTACTTGAGTTTCTGGTTCTGCTGGGGTTTCGGAGGTGGGCTCTTGCGTGGTGGCTTGTGCAACGCTGCTCGAAGAGGAGGCACTGGGTGAGCTGGATGATGAACTAGTAGAAGTACTGGTGGATTCCTCTTCGGAAGGCGAAGGGTCAGCATCAGGGGATGAACAGGCACTAATGGAAAAGGTGAGAAGAGCGCCCAGGAGCAGTAGGGGAGACTTGGTTGGCATGGCGGAGTGCCTTTCAGAAAGCGGTGAGAGATATACCTTGGAGGAGAGAACTGTCTTAGCTTAGCCTGCAGATTTGTTGTGGCGTGAAACAATCGGAGATTTTGGTGCGGTGGGCTATCATTGCAGGTAATGAGTTCTGATATTGATGCACAGTTTGATGCGGCATTCGAGGGCCTGCCAGATGGCCCCGATGATGCTGCTCCGGAAGTCGCCGGGGAGAAGGCCGCTCCGCTAGATTATTCGCAATACACGGATACCCCAGAAGGATTCCGCTCTGGATTCGTTTCCTTTGTGGGCCGCCCGAATACGGGTAAATCCACGCTGACTAATGCGCTGGTAGGTCAAAAGATTGCCATTACCGCGGACCAGCCTGAAACGACTCGCCACACCATCCGCGGTTTGGTTCACCGCGAGGATGCACAGGTGGTCGTGGTGGATACGCCGGGTCTGCACCGCCCCCGCACCTTGTTGGGCGAGCGGCTGAATGAAGTGGTCAAAGAAACGTATGCGGATGTGGATGTCATCGGCTTGACCATTCCAGCGGATGAAAAGATCGGCCCGGGTGACCGGTGGATCTTGGACAATGTGCGCTCGATTGCACCGAAGACCCCCATCATCGGCATCGTGACTAAGCTGGATAAAGCCTCCAAGGACCAAGTGGGCGCGCAGCTTTTGGCCTTGCACGAGCTCTTGGCGCAAGAAGATCCAGAGGCAGTGGTGATTCCGGTTTCTAGTAAAAAGGGCGTGCAGCTGGATGACTTGGTGCAGGTCATCGTGGATCACTTGCCGGAGGGCCCGAAGTTCTATCCGGATGATCACATCACTGATGAAGGGCAAGAAAAGCGCATTGAAGAACTCATCCGTGAGGCCGCGCTATCTGGCTTGAAGGCGGAGCTGCCGCACTCAGTTGCGGTGCAAATCGATGAAATGCTGCCCTCGCGCACGCGTGAGGGAGTGCTGGATATTCACGCCATCATGTACTTGGAGCGTCAAGGGCAAAAGCGCATCATCGAGGGTAAAGATGGCCTGCGTTTCCGCCGGATTGTGGGCAATGCCCGCAAGGAAATCATGGAGCTACTGGGCCAGAACGTGTACCTGGACCTGCGCATCAAGGTGCTGAAGAACTGGCAATCGGATGCCAAGTCGTTGGGCAGGCTCGGGTTCTAAAAGGCCATGCGCGAAAATTACCGCGACCGCGCCGTGGTCATTCGCTCCTATGATTTTGGGGAAGCCGACCGCGTAATCGTACTTCTCACCCAAAACCATGGGTTGGTGCGTGCGGTGGCCAAGGGCGTGCGCCGGGCAAAATCGCGCTTTGGATCGCGGCTGCAGCTCTTCGTCAACCTTGACGTCCAACTGTATGTGGGAAAGAATTTGGCCACGATTTCCCAGGCGGATACGGTGAATTATTTTGGCGCGCGCCTCATCGAAGACTACGAACGCTATACGGCCGCGTGCGCGGTCTTGGAGTCGGCCGAGCGGCTCATCTACGCGGATGGCGACGGCGACCCGTATCTCTACAACGCGGTGGTGGCGACGCTAGAGCATCTGCAAACCGAGGAGCCGACGCAAACGCTCGATGCGTTCTTATTGCAGGCCATGGCGCATGCCGGGTGGGCACCGAGCCTTTTTGATTGCGCCCAGTGCCAGCGCCCCGGCCCGCACCACGCCTTTCACCCGGCCGTCGGCGGCGCCGCCTGCCACGAATGCCGGCCACCAGGTGCTGCAGAGGTGGATCCGGAAACCCTGCACCACTTGTGGCTTTTGGCACATGGCTACCCGACGGACCCGACGAATGCGCAGCGGCAGGAGGGGCATCGGCTAGCGCGGGCGCACCTGCAGTGGCACATGGAGCGAAATGTGTCCGCATTACAGGTGATGGAACAGTAAACTGTAGTCCGTGATTACCCCAGATCCTTCTCGTCGCCTGACCCCGCCGAATATCCCGGATGAGCTGCTGCCGCGCCATATTGCGTTGGTGATGGATGGCAATGGCCGCTGGGCTCAGGAAAAGGGCATGAAACGCACGGAAGGCCACCGCAGGGGAGAGGCGGTGCTTCTCGATGTCGTCGATGCCTGCCTCGCCGCCGGTGTCCCGTACCTTTCGGCCTATGCGTTTTCTACTGAAAATTGGCGGCGCAGCCCAGAAGAGGTGCGCTTTTTGATGGGCTTTAACCGTGATGTGCTGCGCCGGCAGCGCGAGTGGCTCCACGAACGCGGTGTGCGCGTGGTGTGGGTGGGGCGTCGCCCGCGCCTGTGGCGCTCAGTGATTAAGGAGCTCGAGGCCGCCGAGGAATTGACCAAAAATAATACAAAAATGACGCTGGCTATGTGCGTCAATTACGGTGGCCGGGCAGAAATGGTCGATGGCGTGCGCCAGATCGCGGAAAAGGTCGCCGCTGGTGAAATCCGTCCGCGCGATATTAGAGAAAGCACCATCGCAGAGAATCTCTATGATCCCGGCATGCCGGACGTGGACCTATTCTTGCGGCCTTCCGGCGAGAAGCGCACCTCGAACTTTCTGCTGTGGCAATCTGCCTACGCCGAGATGATTTATCAGGACAAGTTATTTCCTGATTTCACCCCGGAGGATCTCTTCGCTGCCATTGAGGAATATGCCCGCCGCGATCGCCGCTTCGGTGCTGTGAAGTAGGGAAATAGGGGGATTAAAACAGCGCGCGTGATTACTGCGCGGCGGCGCACTGCGAGCACACGCCGAAGATCTCCGCGTCGTGGCCGGTAAGTTCGAAGTTGTATTCGGCGGCTACGGCCGAAGCCCACTTTTCAATGGGGCCGCCATCGATTTCTTCGGTGCGGCCGCATTTGGTGCATACCAGGTGGTGGTGGTGCGCGTCGGTTTCGCAATGGCGGTACAGGGTCTCGCCATTGGGCATGTGTAGCGCATCTACGGCATCAATATCGGAAAGAGACTGTAGGGTGCGGTAGACGGTGGTGAGACCGACCTTTTCTTGCCGCTCTTGGAGCTGGTGATAAATCTCCTTGGCGGAGGCGAACTTGTCGATGTCCCGCAGGACCTCGACCACCGCGGTGCGCTGTTTAGTATTGCGCGAGCCGAGCTTGGGGATACTCTCATGAATGGACATGCCATCCATATTATCAACTCTTTTTCAACAAGCGCTATAATAAATCGTCTTTATATGCAGACTCGTGATTAAGAGGCGATTTTCGCGGCGTCTTCCAAAAGGGTTAAAACCTCCGGTGCTACCAGAGAGTAGGTCACCTCGCGCCCATTGCGCTCGGAGCTGGCAATCCCTGCCTGCTTAAGCACCCGCAGGTGCTGGCTAATCAGCGGCTGGGACTTGCCGGTGGCTTTTACTAGCTCGTGCACGTAATGGTCGCGTTCCGCCAGCCGGGTAATAATGGAAATGCGCAGCGGGGAATCGAGGGCCGCGATAACGCTTGCGGCCGCAGAGTTATTAAATGCTAATTGAACGGTCGTCATAGGGAGTGGGCACCTTCAATACGGTATCTATTATCTGTCGACCACTACTATATTACCTCAAGTTGGTCATTACCTGTACATTAACCGAATTAAATCCACCCCCTGATCCCACTACTGATGGGGGATAAGGGTTAAACTGAATGAGATTGTCACGACTGTCCCCTACCAGAGGAGTCCTTTACAACCATGGCATCCCTTATCGATACCGTTGTTAATCTGTGTAAACGCCGCGGCTTGGTCTACCAGGCGGGTGAGATTTACGGCGGTTCCCGCTCCGCATGGGACTATGGTCCTCTTGGTGTGGAGTTGAAGGAAAACATCAAGCGTCAGTGGTGGCGCCACATGGTCCAATCCCGCCCCGACGTCGTGGGCGTGGATACCTCCGTCATCCAGCCGCGCCAGGTGTGGGTCTCCTCCGGCCACGTGGAGGTCTTTACTGATCCACTTGTGGAATCGCGCCACACCGGTAAGCGCTACCGCGCCGACCACCTGATCGAAGCCTACGAAGAAAAGCACGGCCACGAGCCAGAAAACGGCCTGGCAGAAATCAACGATCCGGAAACCGGCCAGCCAGGTGACTGGACCGAGCCGAAGGCCTTTTCTGGCCTGCTGAAGACCTTCCTGGGGCCAGTCGATGACGAGCAAGGTCTGCACTACCTGCGCCCGGAGACCGCACAGGGCATCTTCATCAACTTCAAGAACGTGATGACCTCCTCGCGTATGAAGCCGCCCTTCGGCATTGCCAATATTGGTAAGTCCTTCCGCAACGAGATCACCCCGGGTAACTTCATCTTCCGCACCCGCGAGTTCGAGCAGATGGAGATGGAGTTCTTCGTCAAACCGGGCGAGGACGAAGAGTGGCACCAGTACTGGATCGATGACCGCTACAAGTGGTACACCGACCTGGGCATCAAGGAAGAAAACCTGCGCCTGTACGAGCACCCCAAGGAAAAGCTCTCGCACTACTCCAAGCGCACCGTAGACGTGGAGTACGCCTTCGGCTTCAAGGGCTCCAAGTGGGGCGAGCTGGAAGGTGTGGCCAACCGCACCGATTATGACCTGTCCGTCCACGATAAGGGCTCTGGCGAGGACCTGTCCTACTATGACCAGGCCAATGATGAGCGCTGGATCCCGTACGTCATCGAGCCGGCCGCCGGCCTTGGCCGTTCCATGATGGCCTTCCTTGTAGATGCCTACGACGAGGAAGAGGCCCCGAACGCTAAGGGCGGCACCGACAAGCGCGTGGTTCTGCGCTTGGACCGCCGCTTGGCCCCCATCAAGGTCGCCGTCCTCCCATTGTCCAAGAAAGAGGAGCTCTCCACCCCGGCCCGCGAACTCGCGGATAAGCTGCGCGCTTACTGGAACGTGGACTTTGACGTCTCCGGTGCCATCGGCCGCCGCTACCGCCGCCAGGACGAGGTCGGTACGCCATTCTGCGTCACCTTCGACTTCGATTCGCTCGAGGATAACGCCGTGACCGTGCGTGAGCGCGACACCATGGAGCAAGAGCGCGTAAAGATTGAGGATCTTGAGTCCTACCTCGCCGCGCGCCTGATCGGATGCTAAGCAGATGCACTACACCAGCTGGGATCGCTCCGACCGCGAAAAGCCCGTCCTCCTCGTTGAGGAAGGGCCGGAGCGCCTAGGCGTCTTTGCGGAGCATTCCGCCGAGGTAGACGGCAACTTTTGGCGCGTCGAGGTCAGCGATCTGGGTGCTTCGGCCACGCTTGACGATGGCTCCGTCTACCGCCTTGCCGGCCGCCTCGGCCGCGACAAGCGCCTGGAGGCATCGCTCAATGGCCGCACCTTTCATTACGTCAATGAAAATAGCGGCGATTGGATCATCGATGACGTCGATGACAATAAGGTGGCGCAGTTTTCCGCTAAGAACTCCGGTGTGCGCAAGGCCATCTTGGAATTCGAGGACGATGCGGAAGGCTTGAGCACCGCAGAAATCGCCGGTCTCAGCTGGTTTACCCGCGCGATTTTGGAAAAGAACACCAAAAACTCCGCGTGGGTATGGATCATCACGCTGGTATTGGCCTCCATCGTCGCCCTGCTGGCGGTGTTCATCTTCTAATGGCAGGAACGATGCCGTGGCAGTGGAACGGTACTACGCTGCGCGATGCGCGTGGAACCGACATCGCCTGGGTGCGAGACGGGGTACTGACCATTGCCAGCGCGCTCTCTGGGGATCCCGCACAGCCGGATGTGCTTTTTGACGTGGAGACCTCGCTAGACGGTGCAACCGTCTCCCCGCGCTTTTTCCTGCGGGCCCGGCCGCGTGCCAGCCGCAGCGCGGACTCCGGCGCCGCGAAGCATTGTGAAGTCTCGCAGGAGGGATTGACCGTCACACGCCTGCGCGCGACCTGCGGAGATGCCCACTACCTTTTGGAGCGCTCCGCCATTTTTGGCAAGCAGCGCCGCATCGTGGCCCTTGCCGAAGATGGTAGCGCGGAGGGCACCGAAGTTGCGCGCCTTACCCCGCGGGGCAATGGCCTAGAAGTAGCGGCCGCTGATAACAATGGCCTTCCGGACTTAGACGCGGTAGTGCTGAGCTATAGCTGCCTGCTTGTTGATGCCACACCGCGCATCGTACGCGGCTAAGCGCCAACAAAGCAGGCCTTCTGAGCCGGGCTTAGAAGGAGCCGCCGCGGAAACCGCCTCCGCCACCGCCGCCGGAGAATCCTCCGCCGCCGCCACCGAAGCTGCCGCCGCCTCCGCTGAAACCACCGCCGAAGCCGCGGCCACCGCCGCCCAAGATTTGGCCTAGGACCATACCGGTGATGATATTGCCGGCCGTGGAACTCGTCTGCTGGCGTTGTTGCTGGCGGCGGTACTCATCGGAATCATCCTTGGCCCGCTGCAGGGCGGTCTGTGCTGCGGCAACGGCTTCGCGGGAGGATTGCAGCGCGCCGCGGATATCGCTGCGCTGGGTATGCAGGGCTTGGGCGTGGAGACGCTTGGCATCGGCAAGCGCGGTGCGGGCGCCGGAACCAACGATGCGCCCGCGCGAGGAAATGAGATCCTCGGCGGCCTGAATATTGGATTCTGCCACCGACATTTGCTGGTGGAAAAGCTCGAGCTGGCGCGCATGGGTGGAGGTCTTTTCCCGCACGCGGTCGAGGCGCTCATCAAGCTCGGTATCGATGCTCATAAGGGCGGTGTGCTGGCCCAAGGGATCCGTATCGCCCTGTTGCTTGGCGTCAGTGACCGCGGCAGAAGCGCGCTCAAGCAGCTCCTCGAGGGCCTCCCAATCCGCCTGGGTTCCCTGAGATTTGCCTTGGCGCTCCAGTTCGCGGGCTTCCTCGATTTCGCCCTCGACCTCGGTGATAAGCGCACCCAGATTGCGGCGCGCGGAGGAAATATTCTCCTCGGCGTGCTCCACACCGGTCAGGAGCCTATCGGTAACCTCCGTGGCGTGCTCGATATCGCGGATAAGCCCCACGAGCGAGCCCTGTTTGCCGGCGGGTTGGCCCTGCACCTCGCGGGCTTGGTCCAGGAGCTTTTCCGCCTCATCGAGGGAAGCGCTGGCCAATTCTGGGTTATCCGCAATGGAGGATAAGACCTCTGCGGAGTAGTCCTCTTGGAGCTTTGTGAGGGTACCTTCGGCGCCCGGCAGGCGGGTCCGCAGCCCGACGATGCGCTGGGTGAGCTCGTCCAACTTGGAGTCGCTTTGCAGCAGCAGGTCGCGCATCCGGGCAAACTCTTCTGCCTGGCTATCCAGTGCGTCATCGGCCTGGCCGCAGGTAGAGACGATTTCTACCAGCATCTGCCGGCGCTCGGCCTGGGACTCCGGTACCGCATCATCGAGGCGCTGGCGAATCTTGAACGCCTTTTGCAGGGTAGAGGTGGAGTGATTCATCGCCTTGGTAAACGGGCGGGTGCGCTCCGGCCCGAATTCAGATAGGGCGATATTGAGCTCTTCCTTGCCGCGGCGGATGGATTCATCCGTGGAGACCAGTTCCTCCTGGGCCAACTTATCCAGGGTATCTAGCGGCAGCCGGTTTAATTGATCGGTATCTTCTGGCGCAATCCCGCGGGCGGACTCTAAGGTCTTCGCCTGACTCTTCTTTGTGCTGCGGCGCGAGTAGTACCAAATGCCACCGCCGGCAGCGACGATGGCGGCGGCGCCACCGCCCAGCCAGGCCATGCCGGAAGAATCGGAGGAGCTGGAGGAGCCAAGGGCGGCATCGGCAAGCGCGATCGCAGAAGCGCCGTATTCCTCGGCGGAGAGCTTGCTATAGGCGGCATCGTGCATCTGATCCAGGCGGCCTTCCGGCCATTGATCGCCGGTCTGCACGCCCACCTGGCGCTCGTTCACACCAACGACATAGGCCGCGGAATTCGGGCCCTTCTCGTTGACGATGTTGCGCGCATAGCTTTCTGGATCAGTGCCAAGATCGTTTGCGAAGACAACGAAGATGATGAGCGACTGGTCTTTTTGTAGCTGGGTGATCTTCTCATTGATCTCCCTAATTTCCTCGGTGCTTAAGACCCCTGCCTCATCATTTACCCTGTCTGTCACCGCCGCCGTATCCGGGGCTTGGGCGATGGTAGTGGTCTCCGCAGCTAGGGCCTGGCCTGCGCCAATGGAGGTGCAGCCGAGCAAAAATGCCGCGATGGTAGCGCGGCCGATTCGTGCACTAAGATTCATGCCCACAACCATACCTGCCCGAACGCTCAATCCGGAGAACCTCCTCTGCAGGCAGTAGGGTGGGAAGCATTGTGAAATACGTCGTTGTTTTAGGCACCGCGCAATACGATGGCCGCCCCTCCCGCATCCTGGCCGGGCGCCTGCGCCATGCCGGGGAGCTTGCCACCTCCCACGGCCTGCCCGTCATAACCGTGGGCGGCCAGCTGCCCGGAGACCGGTTTACCGAGGCCGGGGTCGCGCGCGATTACCTGCGCGAGCACTTCCCTGGGCTGCAGGTATCCGCCGTGGAGGAAGGCCTCGATACGCGTGAGTCCTTAGCTGCGGTTATCGATGCCCACGGCATTGCCGATGCCATCATCGTCACCGATCCCTTGCACAGGTTGCGCACGTGGGTCATCGCCAAGCAGGAAGGGCTCAATGCCTCGGTTTCGGGCACGCCCTATTATCCCGCCCGGCGCTTTTCCAAGCCTTGGTGGCGCTATCTCGCACACGAATGCGGCGGACTGTTTTATATTGGGCTCGCCAGCATCGTCTCTTCCCGGTGCGCGCGTGCCTGGAAAAGGCGCCTGTACCGCATTGAGCTGATGCTGCGGCCGAATCAGAAGCTGCGGCACGAAATGATGCAAAATAAAGACGCAGACCGCACGCAGGGGGAATAGACTAAAACGCCGTGTCTTACTCTTATGCTGCAGCTGATTTTGCCCGGCTGGCCGAAGAACGGCCCAAGGGATCCACGATTAGCGATATCGAAGAACACCGCGGGGTTTTCTCCCGCGACCGTGCCCGCGTCTTGCACTCGGCTGCGCTGCGGCGATTGGCGGATAAAACCCAGGTCGTAGGCCCACGTGATGGCGATACCCCGCGCACCCGGCTTACCCACTCGCTCGAAGTTGGCCAGATTGCCCGCGGCATCGGCGCCGGCCTCGGCCTCGATCCGGATCTCTGTGACATGGCTGGGCTTACCCACGATATTGGCCACCCGCCCTATGGCCACAACGGCGAAAATGCGCTTAATGAGGTTGCGCAAGGCGGTTTCGAGGGAAATGCGCAAACGCTGCGCATCCTGACCCGCCTCGAGCCCAAGGTCCTCGTCGAGGATCCCGATGGCACCGCTCGCAGCTTCGGTCTCAACCTCACCCGCGCCGCGCTCGATGGGGCCTGCAAATACCCTTGGACCAAGACCAATCCGGATGGCACCATCAACCGCAAATACGGCGCTTATGATGAGGACGCTGACCTTCTAGCGTGGCTGCGCGAAGGCCATAGCGATAAGCGAAAGTGCATCGAAGCCCAGGTCATGGACTGGTCCGATGATATTGCCTATTCCGTGCACGACGTGGAAGACGGCATCATCTCCCAGCGCATTTCCTTGAACGTGTTGTGGGATTTGGTGGAACTAGCCCATCTTGCAGAAAAGGGCGCCGAGGCCTTTGGCGGAACTGCCGATGAACTCTTGGAAGCCGCCGATAGCCTGCGCAACCTCGATGTCATCAACGCCCTTGGCAATTTCGACTACACCCTGCGCGATTATGCCAAGCTGAAAAAGATGACCTCTGAGCTGGTGGGGCGCTATGTGGGTGCCACTATTGGCGCAACCTCGGAGGCGAATGCTGAGCTCATCACTGCCAATCGGCTCGGCCGCATGCACGGTGACCTGAGCGTTCCGCCCTTGGCGCAGGCAGAGGTCAAGCTCTTAAAGACGATCGCTGTGCTTTACGTAATGGATGAACCAGCGCACCTAGCGCGCCAGGACCGCCAGCGCGAGCGTATCTACCGCGTCTACGACTACCTCGTTGCCGGTGCGCCCGGTTCGCTCGACGCCACCTTCCGCCTGTGGTGGGAGCAGGCCGATACCGATGCCGCTCGCGACCGCGCCATCATCGATCAAATCGCCTCTATGACCGAATCCCGCCTCGAGCGGCTTGCCCGCCGGAGCGCTGACCTTTCGGGGTTCTTGGACTAGTAGCTATGCAGGCTTGGTTGCCCTTTTTGAGGGGCTTGGCCGCGGTATTTCTCTAAAAGTGCAGCCTCCGCTGCTATTTTTGAGGCGGAAAAGTGATATCTGAGGGCGCGCAATGCTCAGTTATTGCAGTGGACCTATAGCAACTGCGGAATGTCCGCATCTGCGGGGCGCCAGTATTCGCTGAGCCACAGCATCCGCGGACTAGCTATTAGCGAGCGAGCCTAACGCCTTCGTATTGGGCGATGGCCGCGATGGCCGCGAAGTCATCCAATTCCATTTCCATGTTGGCAGCCACGATGGTGGATACTTCATTCTCGCGCAGGAATTTAGCTAGATCCTCTAGGCTGCGCGGGCCACAATCCACGCAACCGTGGGTGCGGCCTAAGGCATTGAAGAAATCCGTACGGGTACGGATGGGTTCCGTAATTAAAATGCGGTGCACTATTAATCCTCTGCGTCCGGGATAGAACAGAATGTTTGGTAATGGTCGTCGGTGTAATACCACACATCGGGGTCGGTTTCGGTGCCGCCGCCTGTGACGATGCGCCTCGAACCGCGATGATTGCTGCCAGGGGTTTCTACCGTGTACTCGCGGTAGTAGTCCTGCGCCTGCTGGGGGAGGATGCCTTCATAATTGCCAAAATGGGAATTGTCATTGTCAGGGTAGTCATAGGGACCGCCGGCGAGAATATCGTCCGCGGTTTCTTCGGCTTCGCTAGGAAGGGAAGAAATAGCGCAGGTCTCATCCGTCGACGTTGCATCCTCATCACCGCCGAGGTCGAAGCCGAAGTAGCTAGCGCCTGCAACGATGGCGAGTCCACCAAGGGCCACTGGAAGCGATTTCTTAGACGCTTTGGACTTGGACATGCTCCCTATTGTTACAGGAACTATCTCGAAAACATAAACGTCCACCGCGTCAAGACCGATATCCAAAATTGCCCCGTCCCGGGGTGGGAATACCCGGGGAGAGGCCGCCCCACATGTGGGTAAAACACGGTGATTCTGTGTACTTGCTAACCGGCGCGGTCCAATGCGACCATCCTGGCTTTGGCAGTTAAGCATCCGATATATGGGCGGGGTAATCTGTAGCCATGGCAAAGGGCAGAATTCCGGACAGTGATATCCAAGCTATCCGTGAACGCGCGCCTTTAGAAGAAATCGTGGGCGAATATGTGCAGCTCAAACCTGCTGGGCACGATTCTTTGAAGGGCTTGAGCCCTTTCAAGGATGAAAAGACGCCGTCCTTCCACGTCCGCCCGCAGCGCGGTTATTATCACTGCTTTTCCACAGGTAAGGGTGGCGATGTATTCAGCTTCCTAATGGAAATGGAACAGGTCTCTTTTCCAGAGGCCGTGGAAGCCGTGGCGCAGAAGATCGGCTACCACATCAACTATCAGGGCGGCTCGACCGGTGCCCGCAATGAGAAGCCGGGTACTAGGCAGCGGCTCATCGCTGCGAATAAAGCGGTGCACGAGTTCTACCGGAAGCAGCTGGAAACCCCGGAGGCGGCAACGGCGCGCAATTTTTTGCTGGACCGCGGGTTTAGCCGCGAGGTTATTTATGATTTCGAGTGCGGGTACGCTCCGGAAGGTTGGGACACCGCCACCAAGCACCTGTTGCGCATGGGCTTTTCCTTTGAAGAGCTAGAGGCAGCCGGCATTTCCAAGATGGGCAAGCGCGGACCCATTGACCGTTTTCACCGCCGTTTGCTGTGGCCGATTAAGGATCTTTCCGGCAACGTCATTGGCTTTGGTGCGCGCAAGCTCTTTGATGATGACAAGCTGGGCAAATACATGAATACGCCCGAGACCATGCTTTATCACAAGTCTAAGGTGCTCTTCGGGCTGGATTTGGCCAAGCGCAATATCGCAGAAGGCCACCAAGCCGTGGTGGTGGAAGGCTATACGGATGTGATGGCCATGTATGCGGCAGGCATTAAGACTGCCGTGGCTTCGTGCGGTACGGCCTTTGGCGGGGAGCACCTGCAGGTGCTGCGCCGGCTCATGTTGGATGATTCCTATTTCCACGGCGAGCTCATCTACACCTTCGATGGTGATGAGGCGGGACAGAAGGCCGCGATGCGTGCCTTTGACGGCGAGCAGAAATTTACCGGCCAATCCTTCGTCTCCGTGGCGCCAGACGGAATGGACCCGTGCGATCTACGCCTTGAAAAAGGCGATGCCGCGGTGCGCGACCTGGTGGCGGACCGCATCCCCATGTTTGAGTTCGTTATCCAGTCAGTCATTGCTGATTTCCGGATCGATACTGCCGAGGGACGCTTGCAGGCCTTGCGGCGGGCGGTGCCCATCGTCGCGCAAATCCGTGACCAGCCCCTGCAGCGCGAATACGCCCGCCGGCTCGCCGGCTGGGTGGGCTGGAACGATCCGGAAGAAGTGCTGCGCCAAGTGCGCGCGGAGGCAAAGAAGCCGAAGAAGGCAGACACCCCGACGATTCGCCGCTTTGAAAATGCCCAGCCACAGCCGGCGCAGCAAGACGTGCCGATGATCCATCCGCCGAGCCCGAAGGAGACCCATCTGTGGCCGCAGCGGGAGGCGCTGAAATTGGCCTTGCAGATGCCGGAGGTCGTTGGCTCGTACTTTGATGGCATTACTGCCGATGCCTATACCAACGACGCCTATCGCATCGTGCGCCAAGCGATTTCCGCCGTGGGCGGTGCAGAAAAAGGTGCCACCATGTCCGGGGTGGACTGGATTGCCGCCGTTGCCGGGGAAATGCAGGACCTGACGGGAAGGAATTTCGTTTCCGAGCTGGCAGTCGAGGCCATTCTGCCCACGGACGTGGGCGCAGAAAAATATGCGGATTCCGTGCTCTCGCGGCTGCAGGAAACCGTCGTGGGCGATCAGATTGCGCAGCTGAAAGCCCAATTGGGCCGGATGCGGCCTACCGATGATGAGGCCGGCTATAACTCCCTGTTCGCGGACCTGATTGCCTTGGAACAGGCCCGCCGCGAGCTCAATGACCGCGCCTTTCGCGGCACCCCGGGCATATAAAATCCCCGGGCAGGCACTCGGAGGCTAGTTCAGGTGCTGCGCGGGGAGGGGAGTTAGCGCGGAAGGGCTTTAATCCTCATCCGGCTCATAGATGCGATCTGCTTGCGGAGTTTGGTCGCCCCGAATTTTTCCTTTTCCACGGCGCTTTTCAGAAAGGTCGTGGATTTCGCGCATGCGTGGCTCTGGATCCAGGCGGTTGGCTACCATTTTGCGCGCGGAGCGTACCGCGGACTTGGTGGCGGGGGAGTTGACGGTCTTTTGGTAGGCGCTTTTCATCTGGTGGTAGCGCTTGCGGCCCGCCTTGGTGCCAAATACGTACCCTGCGGCGGCGCCAAAGACGAATTGGATCATTATTGACTAAGTCCCCTTAAAATCATGCGAGCAAAGTTCCACTCCAGCTTACAGCGAAGTGCGGTGTCGTTGTCGGGTTATCCACCGCACCCCTCATCTACCCCTTATTCTCTTTTTCCTTTCCCCTAACCTTCATTCGCGCTACGTTAAGGAAATGAAGTATTCCATGCGGGCAGGTAGGGACTCGGCGATGGCCTCAGCTGCGGCTTCGGCCGTGGCCCTAGCCGCGCTGGTTACTGCCAGCATCGCGGCGGGCGAGCCCAACGCGGATGGCGCCTTGGTGCAGCGCCCGGTGGGGGATTACGGCAGCAGCGAATAGCGCTTGTGGAGGCTAGACCGCCTCAACGATGGCGGCAAGGCCTTGGCCGCCGCCGATGCACATGGTAACCAGCGCGCGCTTGCCGCCGGTGCGGCGCAGATGGTGCGCGGCGGTAACCACGATGCGGGCACCGGTCGCGCCCACCGGGTGGCCCAGTGAGATGCCGGATCCGTTGGGATTGAAGCGGGGATCCTCGGGGGAGATGCCCCACTGATCTAGTACGGCGAGGGCTTGGGCGGCGAAGGCCTCATTGAGCTCGATGAGATCGAGATCGTCGAAGGTGAGATCTAGGCGGTCCATGACCTTGCGGGTTGCCTCAACCGGCGCGATGCCCATGCGCTCTGGTTCCACGCCGGCAAGCGCCCAGCCCTTCAAGACCACCATCGGTTCGAGGCCGAGTTCGTCGGCCTTCTCACGGGTGGTCACGAGCACGGCGGCGGCGCCGTCGTTCTGGCCGGAGGCATTACCTGCGGTCACCGTGGCCTCGTCATCCTGCTTTCCCATCACGGGGCGTAGCTTGGACAGCTTTTCCACACTGGAATCGGCGCGTACGTGTTCATCCTTGTCCACGATGATGGGCTCACCCTTGCGTTGGGGAACGGAGACGGGGACGATTTCGGCATCGAAAAGCGCCTGTTCCTGCGCGCGGGCAGCGTTGTGGTGGGAGCGCACCGCGAGCTCGTCTTGGTCCTCGCGCGACAGGGAACGCTCACGGCGAAGGTTCTCGGCGGTTTCGATCATGCCGCTGGGGATAGGGTGGTTTTTACCACCGGCGGTTTCGCGGGCCTCCTGGAGGCGATCGCGAAAGACCATGTTTCCGCCCTTCGCACCCCAGCGAATATCGCTATCCACGGTGTACTCGGTGCGCGACATGGATTCGGCGCCGCCTGCGATGACCACCTCGGCCGCACCGGTGGCGACGTGTGCGGCGGCGGTGACGATGGCTTGCAGGCCGGAGCCGCAGCGGCGGTCGAGCTGCATACCGGTCACGGAGACGGGCAGGCCGGCATCGAGTGCGGCCACGCGACCCAAGGCAGGCGCAGCGCCGTTCGGGGAGGCCTGGCCGAGGATGATGTCATCGATGACGTTTGGATCGATGCCGGATTCTTCCACGATGGTGGACACCACCAGGCTGGCCAGATCCTGGACGGGGACGGACTTGAGCGCGCCGCCGTAGCGGCCGACTGGGGTGCGCTTGGGGTAGCACAGGACGACGTCTTGAGTATGCATGGATTCTCCTTAGGAAATTTCGGTGGTAGTGAGATCGTGGGAAATGGCCGCGCACGTGGTGAGGAGCTCCGGGAGGATCTGCGCGGTGAGATCTTGGGTGGAATACACGGAGGTCTGGGTGGAAATATTGATGGCCGCCACCGCGCGCCCGGTGCGATCCCGGATGGGAACGGCGATGGAGCGCAGGCCGATTTCTAGCTCTTGATCCACGATGACCCAGCCGCGCCGCCGGACCTCGCCGAGGCGGGCTCGCAGCGCGTCCTGGGATACCAAGGTGTGCGGGGTGACCTGCTCGAGCGGAGCGGTGGTGGCGAAATACTCATCCAGCTCTGCCGGCGTTAAATCAGCGAGCAGTACTTGGCCCATGGACGTGGCGTGCGCCGGGAAGCGCGTGCCGATGGTGATATTGGTGGACATGATGCGGTGTGCTGCGGCACGAGCGATATAGACCACGGTGTCGCGGTCGAGCACGCTCACGGAGCAGGACTCATCGAGTTTCGTAGATAACTCCCTCAAATGGGGCTGGGCAATATCCGGCAGTCCCAAGCTAGATAGGTATGAATAGCCCAGTTCCAAAACGCGCGGGGTGAGCCAAAAATCCGAGCCATCGGTGCGGGCGTAACCTTCCGCGACAAGCGTGTGTAGAAAACGGCGTGCGGTGGCGCGGGCTAGGCCTGTGACCTCGGCAACCTGGGCCAGTGTTTGCCGTGGGCGTTCGCCATTAAACGAGTGAATGACGTTGAGTCCGCGGGCTAATGATTGCACTACGGGGGTATCTGCCACGGTGTGTCCTCCAAGCTATTTTTAGGGTTAAGTGGCCCAGGTCTCTTCAGTGTACCCGATCGTGTTCGCATTCTGAACCCTTGTGCTGTCTGTGAACCGCACGTAGTCTAAGGCCCATGTTGAATAAAGTCATAGCCTCAGTAGAGGAGGCCGTCGCGGATATCCCGGACGGTTCCTCCATCGCGGTGGGCGGATTCGGCCTTGTGGGTATTCCAGCGCAACTCATTGCCGCGCTGCGCTCCCAGGGTGCGAGCGAGCTCACCATCATTTCCAATAACCTCGGTACGGATGATTTCGGCCTTGGCCTGCTGCTCAAGGATCACCGCATTGCCCGCTCCATTGGTTCCTACCTGGGAACCAATAAGGAATACGCGCGCCAGTACCTCGAGGGCGAGCTTACCGTCGAATTTACCCCGCAGGGCACCCTGGCAGAGCGCATGCGCGCCGGTGGCGCGGGCATTCCAGCCTTCTACACCAAGGCTGGCGTGGGCACGCCGCTTGCCGATGGCGATATCCCCACCCGCTACAACCCCGACGGCACCATCGCGGAGACCTCCGCACCGAAGGAAACCCGCGAGTTCAACGGCGAGCTCTACGTCATGGAAGAAGCTCTTACCCCGGACTTCGCCTTCGTCCATGCCGCCCGCGCGGATCGCTTTGGCAACCTTGCCTTTAATAAAACCGCCCAGAACTTCAACCCCGATGCAGCCAAATCCGCCGATATCACCATCGTGCAAGCAGAACAGTTGGTAGAAGCCGTTCCGCCAGCAGAGGTGGATGTGCCCGGAATCTACGTGGACCGCGTAGTGGAAGTGGGCAAACAAGAAACCGGAATCGAATTCAGGACGGTGAGCAAGTAATGACCTGGTCACGCGAAGAAATGGCGGCACGCGCCGCACAAGAACTGGACAATGGTGACTACGTCAACCTGGGCATCGGCATGCCGACGCTCATCCCGGGCTACCTGCCAGAGGGCCGCGAGGTGGTCCTGCACTCTGAGAACGGAATCCTGGGCGTCGGTGCCTACCCTGAAGAGGACAAGGTGGATCCGGAGCTCATCAACGCCGGTAAAGAAACCATTACTGAAGCCCCAGGTGCATCCTTCTTCTCCTCGTCCGAGTCTTTTGCCATGATCCGCTCCCGCGCCATCGACGTCGCGGTGCTCGGTGCCATGGAGGTATCCCAATTCGGCGACCTAGCCAACTGGATGATCCCCGGCAAGATGGTCAAGGGCATGGGCGGTGCGATGGACCTGGTGCACGGTGCCAAGCGCATCGTGGTGATGATGCAGCACGTGTCCAAGCATGGCGATTCCAAGATTCTGGCGGAGTGCCAGCTGCCGCTGACCGGCGCGCGGTGTGTGGATCTGATTATTACTGATCGCGCCGTATTTACCGTGGACGAGCTGGAGGGCCTGACGCTTATCGAGGTCGCCGAGGGTGAAACCGAGGAGTCCATCCGCGAGGTCACGGACGCACCCTTTAAGGTAGCGCTCGACTAATTAGTTATGGACGTGAAAAATCGCCGCTTCCCGGGAAAGCCTGGGAAGCGGCGATTTAGTGTTTGGCGGGTGGATTAGACATCGCGCAGGTCCACGCCCTTGGTTTCAGGCAGGATGTACATGCTGACAAGCGTGAGGATGCACAGTGCGACGACGTAGAAGCCAGAAGCCCAAGTAAGGCCGTGGGCCACGAACCACTGGTAGATATACGGTGCGGTACCGCCGAAGACGGCGACAGACAGCGAGTAGGCCAAGCCGATGCTGCGGGTGCGCTGAGCGGTGGGGAAGACCTCGGACATGATGGAGGACAGCAGCGCACCTCCGGCGGCGACGATGACTACGCCGACGGTGGAGGCCACCAGCAGGGTCCATGGGCGATCATCGATGAAGTTCATCAGCGGGATCTGCAGGATGGCTAGGCCGATGGCGCAGATATAAATGACGGGTTTGCGGCCGATCTTATCGGACAGGCTGCCCCACAGCGGGAGGGCGATGAGACCCGCAGTCTGTGCGGCCACGGTGACCCAATAAGCACCCTGAGTGGACATCCCCTCGTGGCTAATGGCGTAGGTGGAAACATAGGAGGTCCACGTGTAGTGCGCGGCCGTAACGCCGGAGACCATACCCACGACGAGCAAGATATTCTGCCATGCCGGGCGAACAACCGAGGCCGGCTTTTGAGAATTTACGGACTTCTTGGTGCGCTTCGGGGCCTCAACGGTGGGCTCGGCGCTATCGATCTCCTGGAAGTGATCGGATTCCTTCATGTGGCGGCGCAGGTACAGCGCGACCAACGCTGCGGCGGCACCCAAGAGGAACGGGATGCGCCAGCCCCACGCGCCAATCTGCTCGTCCGTCAGGACCAGCGAAATGCCGCCGCCTAAGACGTAGGCGATGACCGAGCCGCCGAAGATGGAAACATAGACCATGGAACCCCAGCGGCCGCGGTGGGCATTCGGGGCGATCTCAGGGATGTAGCTATTGGCGGCTGCGGATTCACCACCGTGTGCAAAGCCCTGCAGCACGCGGATGAAGAGCAGGCCGACAGAAGCCCAGATACCAATGGATTCGTAGGTGGGCAGCAAGCCGATGAGGACCGAGGCACTAGCCACCATGATGATGGTGGTCATCAAGACGGTCTTGCGGCCGCGCTGGTCGGCGATGCGGCCAAAGATGATGCCGCCCAGCGGGCGGACCAAGAAGCCGACGGCGAAGACACCGAAGGTGGCAAGCAGTGCGGAGGCGGTATCGCCCTTGTCAAACATCGCCGCGGCGATGAACGGGGCGAAGACTGCATAGGAGCTCCATTCGTACCATTCCAGGACCTGGCCGGTCAGGCTGGCTGCAAGGGATTTGCGGTCGGTTTTTGTCGCGCCCGATGACTTAGTGGGCGTGGGGCTCGGCGGGGCGGTAGAAGTCATTGTTCCTCCTAGGTGTGGGTCCGAAATATTGAGGAAGATATTACGCACATCACACTTCGCTTAGGCCGCGATGTGGGCCACGAAAAGCGCAGCGCTGCCGGGGCAGATTTGGTTACTGGCTAGAAACTGCATGTCGTCCACCACTTTTCGGGGGAGATGTCCATAAAAATTCGCCGTTCGCTAGGTGAACGATGGTGCGCACTGTGACCCCGTATAGGGGTATTTGTATAAATTCTTTGCCGTAACGAGCTTGGAATTCGCAGGAAAGGGTCATTTCTGGCCGGAATTCCGGCGCTGAAAATTTTGGTGTGGTGTAGCGTGTGAGACACGACACGGAAGGTTTTCGAAGAGTCTTGAACCACCAAAGTGAACCATCACTGTGAACCAACCGAGTCTTTCCGGAGCCACACCCTAAGGAGGGATTTATGACTGCTCTTAGTCCCGAGGAACTAAGCACAGAAGGCCTCGCCGAAATCATGGCCGCGGGCGGACGCCCGGCCGATAGCGAGCGCAAGATCAACATCATCGATACCACCCTGCGTGATGCGCACCAGAGCATCTGGGCCACCCGCATGACCACGAGCCACATTCTTTCGCTGTTGGATGACATCACCAACGCTGGCTTCGAGCACGTGGACTTGGTAGCGCCCATCCAGTTCGACGTGTCCGTGCGCTACCTCAAGGAAGACCCGTGGGAGCGCGTTCGTCTCGTGCACGAGAATGCCGCGCCGGGCACCAAGTTCCGCGCCCTGATTCGTTCCAAGAACCTGGCCTCCTTCGACTTCCTGCCGGATGATGCCATCTTGAACTGGACCGAGCGCCTCTACGCCAATGGCTTCCGTGTGATCGGCTCCTTCGATGGCTTGAATGACATCGACAACATCGACCAGGGCCTCAAGCTGGCTAAGGAACTCGGTGCCGAAACCTTCGGCGCATTGTCCTACTGCTTGAGTCCGGTACACACCGATGACCTGTACAAGCGGAAGGCTACGGAGCTGCTCGAGCGCACCGATGTGGACCGCATCATGCTAAAAGACGCCGGCGGACTGCTTACTCCGGACCGTTTGAAGACCCTCATCCCGGCGATCCGCAGCTCCATCGGTGACGTCCCGCTCGAGGTACACACCCACTCGCTGACCGGACTGTCCCCGCTGACCTATCTCTACGCAGCGGAATTGGGCGTGGATTCTATCCACACCTCCATCGCTCCGCTGGCCAATGGCCCGGGACAGCCAGCCACCCAGGCCGTGGTGCGCGATCTTCGCGCACTGGGCTACACGGTGGACGTTGACGATGAGCGCATCGATTCCGCCAGCGAGCGCATTCAGGAAATCGCCGATACGGAAGATAAGCCAGTAGGCGTTCCGCGCGCATTCGATGGCCTGCACTACATGCACCAACTACCCGGCGGCATGCTTACCAACTTCGAATCCCAGCTGGAAACCGCTGGGTTGGGTGACCGCTTCGAAGAGCTGCTGTACGAGGTCGCACGCGTGCGCGAAGAGCTCGCATACCCCATCATGATTACGCCGTTCGCCCAGTTCGTGGGCACCCAGGCCGTCATGAACGTGATGACCGGTGACCGTTACTCCGTGGTCCCGAACGAGATTAAGAAGTACGCCTTGGGCTACTACGGCGAGCCACTCGCCCCGCTGGACCCAGACGTGCTGGAGAAGATCATGGCCAACGGTTCCTCTGAAATCACGGAGGAAATCCCAGAGCTCAAGCCGGTTCTGCCGGACCTGAAGAAGGCTCACCCGGACGAGGATATCGACACCCTGTTGCTGCGCGTGATGTTCGCTGGCAGCCAGGTCGATGAGATGAAGCGCTTTGTGGCCGAAGGCCGCGGCGGCGAGGGCGAAGGCGTCAAGGGTGGCGTCCTTACCTCCCTGGTACAGCAAATCTACGACTCTTCCGATACCACCGACTTCCACCTCAAGACTTCCGATTTGGAAATCAACCTCACCAAAGGAGAAAAGTAACCATGACTGATTCCACCAACTTGCACGACCTGAAGTCCCTGCTGAAGTGGGCCAACCTTTCTGATGACATTCAAGAGCTGCAGATTAAGTACGGTGACGTCGAGCTCGCGATGTCCCGCACCCCAGGTGGCCTGAACCGCCCGGCACCGGCTCCGGAAGCCGCTCCGGCCGCAGCTCCAGCTACCGCACCAGCACAGGAGGCTGCACCGGCTTCCGCTCCGGCCGCTGAGCCTGAGTCCAAGCCTGCTCCGGCGCAGGAGAAAGCACCGAAGGAAGAACCAAAGACCTCCGGTTCCGGTGAGCCGTCCGCAGAGGGCGAGACCGTTAAGGCTCCCATGGTCGGTACCTTCTACGCTGCTCCGAAGCCGGGCGCAGATCCCTTCGTCAAGGTTGGTGACGAGGTTGAGGTTGGCCAGGTGCTGTGCATCGTTGAGGTTATGAAGCTGATGAACAACATCGAGTCCAAGGTTGCCGGCACCGTGAAGGAAATCCTCGTTGATAATGAGGACGCCGTGGAGCACGGCCAACCCATCATGGTCATCCAGCCGAAGTAATCGATCTGGAGGAAAATATGTCAGATCTATTAGGTAGCGTGCTCATTGCTAACCGCGGTGAGATTGCGCTTCGCATCATTCGCGCCTGCAAGGAATTGGGCATCAAGTCCATCCTTACTTATTCCGAAGGCGATAAGGACTCCTTGCCGGTAAAGCTCGCCGATCAAGCAGTATGCATCGGCCCGGCGAATGTTTCCAAGAGCTACAACAGCCCCGAGCTGGTCATCTCCGCAGCCATGGCGTACAAGGCGGATGCCATTCACCCGGGCTACGGCTTCTTGTCCGAAAAGCCGGACTTTGTCCGCATGGTGGAAGAAGAAGAGATCGGCTTTGTTGGCCCTTCGGCCGAGCACATTGGCTTGATGGGGGACAAGATCGCGGCCAAGCGCATCGCTAAGTCCGCCGGTGTTCCCACCGTGCCGGGCTCCGACGGCGTGGTCACCGAGTTCGACGAGGCCCTGGAGGTTGCCCATAACACCGGCTTCCCGCTGCTGATTAAGGCTGCCGCCGGTGGTGGTGGTCGCGGTATGCGCGTCGTGGAATCCGAGGACACGCTGGAAAAGGATCTCAACGAGATCATGAACGAGGCAGAGTCCGCGTTCAATGACCCGTCGGTCTACATCGAGCGCTTCTTGACGGATATCCGCCACATTGAGATCCAGGTGCTGGCCGATGGCGAAAACGCCGTCGCCCTGGGAGAGCGCGACTGCACCTCGCAGCGCCGCAACCAGAAGCTCATTGAGGAAGGCCCTTCGCCGGTGCTGACCGATGAGCTGCGCCAGGAAATGCAGGAAGCCGCGATTAACCTGTGTAAAGAGGTGAAGTACAAGAACGCCGGAACCATCGAGTTCGTCTTCGATAACACCGAAGATAAGTTCTACTTCATCGAGATGAACACCCGCATCCAGGTGGAGCACCCGGTTACGGAGATGATCACCGGCGTGGACCTCATCAAGGAGCAGCTGCGTATCGCCTCCGGGCAGAAGCTATCTATTACCCAGGATGATGTCGAGATTCGTGGCCACGCCATCGAGTGCCGCATCAACGCCGAGGATCCGAACCAGAACTTCGCGCCGCGGCCAGGCAAGATTGAGCACTACCGCGTGCCAGGTGGCTTCGGTGTGCGCATGGATACCCACATCGAAACGGGCTATACCATCCCGCCGTTCTATGACTCCATGGTGGGCAAGCTCATCGTATGGGCAGAAGACCGCGATGAGGCCATTACCCGCATGCTGCGCGCCATCGACGAGCTGCAGGTAGAAGGCGTTGTCACCACG
Source organism: Corynebacterium sp. KPL1818 (assembly GCF_000478135.1). Taxonomy (NCBI): domain Bacteria; kingdom Bacillati; phylum Actinomycetota; class Actinomycetes; order Mycobacteriales; family Corynebacteriaceae; genus Corynebacterium; species Corynebacterium sp. KPL1818. The sequence goes on from NZ_KI515759.1 coordinate 225,211, forward strand.
GCGCCATTCCAAGCCATGCTGCTTGATAGCGAGAAGTTCCGCAGCGGCGAGTTCAACACTGGTTATGTTGCCAAGCTGCTGGAAGGCACCGATTCCATCCCTACGGATGACTAAACCCGGCTCCTTCTAACGAGAGAGTGCAGGTTCCGCTTTGTGCCGGCCTGCACTCTTTTGCATTTTAAGCCTCTACAATTACATCTCTATGTCACGCCTGGTTCCAGGCTTTGCTTAGTCCCATACGTGTGGGGAAGGAAAAACAATGTTGGTTATTGCCGCCATGCTGGTCGGCGCCATCGTGCCGGCGCAAACGGCCATTAATACTCGTCTGCGCGAGTCCATGGGCTCGCCCATCGCCGCCGGGTTCTTCTCCTTCATTATCGGCTTTGCCGTCTCCGCCATCCTCGCGCTGATAGTCACCGGTGACGCGATACCGGACCTGGCGCTGGCGGCCGCCCAACCGTGGTGGGTGTGGCTCGGCGGCTTTATGGGCGTGGCCTTCATCGTGGGAAATATCCTGCTCTTCCCGCGCATCGGCAGCGTAGAAACCGTCATCCTGCCCATCCTGGGACAGGTGACGATGGGTCTTATTTATGATCTGACCGGCCTCTTTGAATCCCCCTTGGTCCCCGTCGGCCCCCTGCGCATCCTCGGCGCCCTCATCGTGGTGGGCGGCATCGCCTTGGTGCTAGAAATCGGCCGGGGCGCTGCCACCACGCGCGCGCAAGCCACCGGGCTTTCGCTGTGGCTGTGGCGGGTTTTCGGCGTGCTCATTGGCATGGGCTCTGCTACCCAAACCGCCGTCAACGGCTACCTGGGAGGCGCGTTGCACAGCCCTATGCCCGCCAGCGTCATTTCCCTGGGCGTCGGCGTGATCCTGTTGGCCCTGCTCACCGTAGGCTGGAAGGCGCCCCGCCGCGCCCTTTTGAGCGGCATCGCCCCAGGTCCCTGGTGGATGTGGCTCGGCGGTGTGCTGGGCGCGCTCTTTGTGGTGGGCGGCGCGACGCTGTCGCCCATGATCGGCACCGGCACGACGGTCATCGGCTCGCTGGTGGGCTCAATCATTTGTGGCCAGGTCATTGAATCGCTGGGCTGGGGCAATGCCAAGCGCGGCCTGCCGCCGGTCCACCGCATCATCGGCTTGGTCTTGGTCATCATCGGTGTGATTATGGTGCGCGCCCTATAGGGCTGTGCCGCGCTTGCCGATGCCCCCTTCTTTCCCTCTTCGCTCCCACTCCCGGCCAGGGTGGGGGAGCGAAGGGTTATTGCCGCCAGCGCTCTAAGGTGAGCTTGGGGCTTAGTGCGCGGGAGACGCATGGCGCGAAGGCGCCCTCGGCATACATTTGCGCGTCATAGACGGAATCGCGGTGATCTGGTTCGCCCTCGACCACGCGCATCAGGCAGGTGCTGCACGTGCCTTCCAGGCAGCGCGATTTTACGGGCAGATCGAGATCCTCGAGGACCTCTAGGACCGTCTTATTTTCTGGGATTTCTACCGTCTCGCCGCAAAATTCCACCTCGAACGGACCGTCGCCGGCCCCGGCGTTTTTCTCACCGGATAGCGCTTGGAGATCGGGGTGGAAGTTCTCCCAGTGAAAGGCATGCTCGGGCAGGTAGTCGAGCGCGATTTCTTTGGCGGAATCCATAAATCCTTGCGGGCCGCAGACATAAAAGGCCGTCTCCTTTGGCGCCTGGCCCAGCAGGTGCCGGTAGATATCCGCCTGTTTGTCGCGCGGGCGGCCGAAGACCTCAATGAGCTTATCGCCGCAGGTCTCGCGCAATTGCTCGAGCAGTACCGCGTGGTGCCTATCGCGCGCGAAAAAGAGCACGAGATACGGCTTGTTCTCGCGCTCGAGGGATTGGGCCATAGAGAGCATGGGGGTAATGCCCACTCCGGCCCCAACTAGGACGTAGTAGCCGGCGTCTGCCACGAGCTCGAAGTTATTGAATGCCTGCGAAATCTTAAAGCTATCCCCGCGGCGCAGTTTGAGCATCGCAATCGAGCCACCCGTGGAGTTTTTCTCCCGCTTTACCGCGACTCCATACGTTGGCCGTTCCTGTTGGCCAGCAGCAGGGGAAGAGGCACCGGCCATCTCAAAAACCGAGTACTGGCGGGTAAGCATCTCACCGTTAGCTCCCGGGAGGGTGATATCGACGTGGCAGCCGGGGGAGTAATCCGTGAGCTGCGCATCACCGTCCAGTGAAAACTCGATGACCGCAAGGTCTTCCGCTACAGCGGTGATATTGTGCACCGTGGCGGTGGTGGAGGGGGCATCGGCAAGCTGGGGCGCGGGTTGAGAAGGAGAACTTGGCATAGGGGTGAATAGACCTCACTTTCGTGACTGTAGTTCAGTGCCAATCCACTGTATGTAATGCACGTCATGGTACAGCCTGTAGCGAGATACACGTTACATATGCGTTCGCATAGCGGACAGGTGTGCGCCTAGTACACCTATATGGGGTGAGTAGGTGGAAGGCTTGCAAAATCTGCCAAGATGGTCATTTTTGCTATTTGCGCAGGAGGGGATAGGTGCTGTGAAGGTGGGCGTAGTGGCGACGTTGGGGACCAGAAATTTTCCAGAAAATTGGATTCAAAATTCATTGCAGTTGCGAGCAAGGTCTCTATAGGCTTACGGGCACAGCTAAATGGTGAACTACACCACATAAACAGAAAATGTGTGTGGTGCGGCACCAAGATTGGAAAGGTTGTTTACTCCCCATGACTGCTCCTACTGATACTCGGACGGAACCGAAGGTTCTGCCCATGTCCGATAATCCCTATGAGGATTTCCGCTATTTCTACCGCGATGGCATGGACCTGCGCCCGGCGCCGAAGCGCCGCGTGGACAAACCCGGCTGGTCCACCCTGCGCCACAATATTTTTGACCACTGGCACACCGTTCATGACGAGTGGGAAGGCTACGACACCCAGCAGACTCGTTTGCTCGATGATCACATGTGGCAAACCGATGAACTGGGTGCCGCGTTGGCAGAATCCTTCCGCCGCGATGGCGCGAAGGAATCGCGCGCAAAGTTCGAGCAGGCGCTGAATGAAGGAATCGAGACCGTCGAGGATCCATCGCCTGAATTGGTTGCCTTCTTCGAGCAGGTCGATAACATCCCAGACTGGATCGACCTTGAAGCCGCCGAGCGCGGGCGCGTTGCCTACTACAACGCCACCCCGAGCGCGGATCTTCTCACCTTCAACTTTGGCTACTGGGCCACCACCATGGAAGACCGCACCTCTGCGGCCACCGGTGAGACGGGCATGTTTGAGTTCAAGGCCATGCAGCGCGCGCTGGAGACCTCCAAGTTCTTTGTGGACCTGGGCAAACAAGACGTCTTTGACCGCTTTGGCGAAGGCCGCAAGGCCGCAGTCCACGTCCGCTTGCTGCACGCCCAGGCCAACCGCGGGCTGGAAAAGCTTTGGGGCAAGGAGCACTACAACGAATTCGGTCGGCCGATTGGCTCCAGCTTCTTGGTCTCCGGTGAGGGTTGGTTCGCGCTCATGCCACTGGCCATCGACGAGCTTTTCGGGCGCCCGCACTCTGGCCAGGACTGGGACGATGTCGCCCAATACTGGGCATATGTGCTGTACATGATGGGCGGCGAAGAACGCATCATCCCCAAGACCGGCGATGAAATGCGCAAGATGACCGATTTCATTTACGCAAACGGCGGGCGTTCTTCCTCGTACCACCAGCGGGTAGCTACGGCCCTGATGTCCATCGTGGAACAGATGAACCCGGACCTTCCGCTGGAAATGTTGGGTTCGCTGGCCACGCTAGTGGGAGAAGAAGACACCAAGTTTATGGTGGAAGGAACCCGCTGGGCCGATATGGACTTTTCTCAGGCAGCCAAAGACTTTGAAGCCAAGGCGCGCGCAGAGGCAGAGGAAGCCCGCGAAGCCGATGAAAAGCCGGGCGCGGAGGAATACAAAAAGCACAACGCCGCGCAAGGTCGCCCGCTGTGGATCAATGCCTTGGAGGAAGTGCAAGAGCACATCAACAACCATGAGCCAGACGTCAAGGCCGAGTGGACCCTGCACGATGACTCCAAGGAAGCCCGCCGGAACTAGCCGCTGCGCCCACAGCTAGTTATCAAGGCCTAATAATAAGGAAGGGAATGAAATAATGACTGCTCCCACAGATACGTCTGAGGCTGCCAACACGTCGCAGGTGGAACCAAAGGTTCTGCCCATGTCCGATAATCCCTATGAGGATTTCCGCTACTTCTACCGCGATGGCATGGACCTGCGCCCGGCGCCGAAGCGCCGCACTGCGGCCCCAGGCTGGTCCGAGCTGCGACACAATATCTTCGATTCCTGGCACACCGTCGAAGATGAGTGGGCAGGTTACGATAGCCTGCAGACCAAGCTTCTTGATGACCACATGTGGCAGACCGATGAGACCGGTGAAAAGCTGGCTGAGGCCTTCCGCCGCGACGGTGCCAAGGAATCGCGCGCCAAGTTTGAGCAGGCGCTCAACCACGGCATCGAAACGGTAGAGGACCCTGCGCCGGAGCTGGTGGACTTTTTTAAAGAGGTAGACCGCATTCCGGAGTGGCTGGATCTTGAGGCCGCAGAGCGCGGCCGCGTGGCCTACTACAACGTCACGCGCACCTCAGAGGTTCTGGCCATCGCCTTTGCATACTGGGCCACCACGATGGAGGACCGCACATCGGCGGCCACGGGCGAGACCGGCATGTTCGAGTTCAAGGCCATGCAGCGCTCCATTGAAACGGCGCAATTCTTCACGGATTTGGGCAAGAAGGACGTCTTCGACCGCTTCGGTGAAGGCCGCAAGGCCGCCGTGCGCGTGCGCCTGCTGCATTCCCAAGCTAATCGCGGCTTGGAGAAGATGTGGGGCAAGGAGCACTACAACGAATTCGGCCGGCCAATTGGCTCCAGCTTCCTGGTCTCCGGTGAGGGCTGGTTCGGGATGATGCCACTGGCCATCGACGAGCGCTTTGGCCGCCCCCACTCCGGTCAGGACTGGGACGATGTGGCCCAGTACTGGGGATATATCCTGTATATGATGGGTGCTGAAGAGCGCCTCATCCCCAAGACTGGCGATGAAATGCGCAAGATGACGGATTTCATCTACGCCAATGGCGGGTATTCCTCCACCTACCACGAGCGCGTGGCCACCGCCTTGATGAGCATTCTAGAAACCATCCACCCTTTGGTCCCCAAGATGGCGCTTGGTGCGCTGACCACCATTTGCGGCGTGGAAGATACGAAATTCATGGTTAAGGGCACGCGCTGGGAAAAGGTGAACTACAAGCCGTGGGCCGTCCTGTATCGGGGTGCCGCGCGCGCAGAAGCCAAGGTTGCCCGCCTGCGGGACAAGCTGCCGGGTGCGCAAAAGGCAAAGATTAAGCGCGCCAATAAGAATAAGCCGCCATGGTCCGATGTCACCGCGGTGATCAAGGCACACATCGCGAAAAACGAGCCCGAGACCAAGTCCGATTACACGCTGCACGATGACTCTAAAGAAGCTCGCAGCTAACCCCCATCCCCCATAACATTCTCAGAGGAGAACACCATGACTAACACTATGTCCCTAGGCACCGTCGGCGAGTGGCCTGCAGGCCGCGGCGATAAGGATGAATTCATCGCCACCTTTGGCCAAGAGCGCGCGGACCGCTACCACGAGGCTTTCTGGAAGATGGACCCGGTGGCCGATGCGCTATTTACCAGCGGCCACACGGTCAAGGAAATCATGCCTAACCTGCGCGATGCCCTTGCCCGCGGCACCGCCAACGAGGACACCTTCCCCGAGGTTGCCGCCCTTATTGAGGACATGACCAAGGCACTTGACGGCATCGACGCCGAAAAGCTGGAGCGCGGCCGCCGCGTCTACCTGTCCATCCCGCCGCTCAGCCACGGCCTAGCGCTGGGCCCAGGTTCGCTGGTCCACACCTATTCCACCCCGGCGATCGCGGACCTGCTGGTCAACACCGGTGAGCTTACCGATGGCGCCGTCAAGCGCCTTGCCTACACCACCAACTGGACCTATTCGCTCTACCTGCCGGATGCGCTGCAGCCCGGCGGCGAGGGCTTCATTCACACCGGCATGGTGCGCGCCATCCACGCCCACGTGCGGCGCGTGCACACCCGCAAGGAGCTGGACTACTCCCACTACGGCGCGCCGATCAGCGAGTTCGACATGCTGCGCACCTGGTTCGATTTCACCTACATTCCGTACTCTGGCCTGCGCAATATGGGCTGGAAGCTCACCGCGGAAGAAGAAAAAGACGCGTTCTACCTGTGGAAGATTGCCGGGCGCATGCTGGGCATTTCCGCGGACCTTTTCGAAGGCGAAGATGGGGTAGAGGCCTCCCAGGAGACCATGGACGCCATCCACACCGTCGACGGTGAGATCAACGAATCGGCCCGCAAGCTTGTCGATGCCCTCATGGACGGCTTCGTCGTCAACGCCAAGGAGCTCACGGGCATGCCCGATGACACCCTAGCGGACTGGACCGCCGCGCACGTGCGCATCATTCACGGCGATGAGATCGCCGATGCCTGCGGCGTGGCCGACTCCGTCATGCGCCCCATCCTGCAAATGGAGGCACCGCTGGTGCAGGAGCGCTTTGACCTCCTCCGCCAAGACTCGGAGGCGCTCGAGGCGGAAATCCAGAAGAACGAGGAGGCGGTGCGCCAGATGCTCACTCGCGATGCCACCTATATGAAGCAGGATGAGGGCATCAAGATGAAAGATGGCTCGGTCGTCGCGGCCTCCTAAACCAAATTACCCACATTCATGGGTGACACGTCACTAGAACTTTAAGTACTCTTGTGGCAGGCGCACACAGATTGTGTTCGCCGCCACATTAGTTCCAAGAATCCACTTAGAAAGGGAACCAATAATGTCCAAGGATTTTGCGGTAACTAACCCCGCTACCAATGAAGTAGTAGAGAAATTCGACACCTTTAGCGATGAGCAGATTCAAGAGGTTCTGGCTAAGTCCAACGAGGCTTTCCAGACCTGGCGCGAGACCCCAATTGAGGAGCGCGCCAAGATTGTGTCCCGCGCAGCGGAGCTGCTCAAGGAGCGCAAGGGCGAGCTGGCCAAGATTGCCGCACAGGAGATGGGTAAGTCCACCCCAGAAGGCGAGTGGGAAATTAACTTCTCCGGCGATATCCTGCAGTTCTACGCAGACAACGCCCCAGAGCACAACAAGGACCAGCCGGTTGACGTGCCAGGCGGCAAGGCCACCCTCCGCCGTCTGCCCATTGGTACCCTGCTGGGCATCATGCCGTGGAACTACCCCTTCTACCAGGTCGCCCGCTTCGCCGGACCGAACCTGATGAACGGCAACTGCATCATCTTGAAGCACGCCGAAATTACCCCGAAGTCCGCTGCAGTCATCGAGGAGATCTTCCGCGAGGCTGGCCTGCCAGAGGGCGTGTACATCAACGTATACGCCGACCACAAGCAGATTGAAGAGATCATCGGGGACAAGCGCGTCCAGGGCGTATCCCTGACCGGTTCCGAGCGCGCCGGTGCCGCTGTGGCTGAGATCGCCGGCCGCAACCTGAAGAAGGTTGTGCTGGAGCTTGGCAGCACCGACCCCTACATCATCCTGGATGCAGCCGATGTCACCAAGGCTGCCGAGGAAGCTTGGGTCAAGCGCATCGAGAACGTTGGCCAGGCTTGCACCTCCAACAAGCGCATCATCGTCATGGAAGACATCTACGATGAGTTTGTCGATGAAATGGTCCGCATTGCAGAGGGCATGAAGCAGGCTGACCCAACCCAGCCTGGTGAGAACCAGTACTACCCAATGTCCTCCCGCGAAGCAGCAGAGAACTTGGACAAGCAGGTCAAGAACGCTGTGGACAACGGCGCTAAGGTCCGCACCGGCGGCAACCTGCATGAGACCGCCGCGTACTACGAGCCGACCGTGCTTACCGATGTCCCCGTTGGTTCCGACTCCTACTACGAAGAGTTCTTCGGCCCAGTAGCAGAGATCTACAAGGTTTCCTCCGAGAAGGAAGCCGTAGAGCTGGCCAACAACTCCAACTACGGCCTGGGCGGTGCCGTCTTCTCCGATGACCCCGAGCGTGCCACCAAGGTTGCTGACCAGATCGAGACCGGCATGATTCACGTCAACCTGGGCCAGTACTTCTCCCCAGTACTGCCATTCGGTGGCGTCAAGAACTCCGGCTTCGGCCGCGAGCTCTCCGTCTTCGCGCTGGACGAGTTCGTGAACAAGCAGTACCTCTACATCAACGACTAATTACTCGTTGAGGCTCGCTCAGCGCTCCCTGAGCCTGCAGCGAGCGCATAGAGTGCAATAGGAAGGGGCCTAGCCTTGATTGGCTAGGCCCCTTTTCCTGTCCGCAGTGCCGGTTAAACCGCTGCGACTTTCGGAACCTGGCCTAAACTCAAGTTGTGTGACGCATGCGAAAAATCCCGCTCAGCGCGGGGCTGGGTGGGATGTAGTCTGCTCCTCCAACTGGGGTCGAACAAGTTACAGTTATAAATGAAGTGCCCCGGGTTTTGTTCCTAGGCATTTGCCTTGTTTTCCATTATTGCCTGTTGCGGGGTCTTCTTCCAAAATTCGGATTCCACCTCGGCTGGGGTTCGGTATCCCAGGCTTTGGTGGAGCCTTACCTCGTTCCACCATGACACCCACTCGAACGTCGCGATTTCTACCTCGACAACGTCATCCCACCTGCGGGTATGGACTAGCTCGTTCTTGTAGGAACCATTAACGTTTTCAGCCAGAGCATTGTCATAGGAATCACCAACAGTGCCGGTGGAAGCGGCAATGCCGTGCTGGGCAAGTCGCTCGTTGTAGACCACGCTGACATACTGCGACCCGTGATCCGAATGATGAATGAGACCTGTTGTTTCCTCAGCACACACGATTGCCTGGTTGAGAGCTTGCAGCGGCAGTGCTTCGGTGCGCATCGAGTCTGATAACGCCCACCCAACGATCCGTCGGGAGTAAACGTCGGTGACAAACGCGGCATACACAAAGCCTTTCTTCGTGCGCACGTAGGTAATGTCGGCCACCCACAGCTTATTCGGGCCCCGGGCTTTAAATTCACGCTCGACCAAATCCGGGCGCAAATCAGGCACGTGAGCTTTTCGGGTTGTAATTGGTGATCCGCCTGTGCCTTTGCCAGAAACACCAGCTAGGCGCATCAACCGAGCGGTTTGTTCACGACCGATATCGATTCCTTCACGGCGAAGCGCATGCCACATTTTCCGCACACCGTAGACACCATAATTATCTCTATGAACAGCACTAATGCGTTCAACCAGCACGCCGTCACGAAGTCGACGAGCACTTAACCCACGGGCTTTGGACTGGCGATAACCACGCGAGGTGATAAACCCACCAGCCCGGTTATTTTTCAACGTCTTACAGATGAACTCGACAGAGAAATAATTCCGGTATTTATCGATGAACCGGATCATTTCTTAACGTTTCGGGTCGAGTTCCGACGCGAAAAAAGCCGACGCGGCCTTCAACAACTCATTAGTATCGCGTAGCTCTTGATTTTCACGACGTAGCCTCGCGTTTTCGGCAGCCAAATCTTCAGGCACAGGTTCCGGGGTGTTTCCTGCACGGCGGGCAGGCTTAAGTCCATTGACGAGCCGTGTGCCATGAAACCCCCAGCTTTGGAGCTACTGCCTGGCACGCAGCTTGCATCGACATATTTTCCGCCAAGATGCGATCTTCCACGAGACGGACCACACGGTCCTTTGCATCCTGGTCAAATTTTCTTGGCATGTTCCAGATTTTCCCATCTACTCAAACGGAACAAAACCTGGGACACTTCAGCGCGTGTTATAGCGCATGCACCACCGGAAGACCTCTTGGCGACAGGTAATTGGGTTGTCAAAGACTTTCCGATCACGCAGCACTTCACGTTTTAAGGTGGCGTTAAATGACTCTGCCAGGGCATTATCGGCACTCGTTCCCACCGCGCCCATGGACTGGCGGACACCTAACGACGAGCAGTAGTTCCTAAAGGTTTGTGAGGTGTACACACTGCCGTGATCAGAATGGAAAATAGCCCCGTCAAGACTGCCACGCACACCGTGTGCGTGGGCTAGGGCATCGATGACCAGTGAGACCCGCATGTGGTCTGCGAGTGCATAACCTGCAAGTTTCCGTGAGTAAGTGTCAATGACTGTGGCCAAATACATGTTCTTGCCGCCCTTACACGGCAGGTAGGTAATGTCGCCGACATACACACGATTTGGCTCGTCAGCTGTGAACTTGCGGCCTACTAAATCTGGCATGACACGGTGACCAGGCTTGCGCCGGGTGGTGATGCATCGACGCCGTTTGCTAAAGCCTTTTAGTCCCATGGTTTTCATGATGCGTGCAACTTTCTTGTGATTGACCGGGGTATACACCGGGTCTTCCTTGAGGCTTGCGGCGATGCGTTTAGCACCATAAAGCCCGTGCTCATCATCGAAGATGGTCTTGATTCTTGCACCAATAAGACCGTCAGAATACATCTTTAAACTGCGCTTATTACGGGTGCTGGCCCATTTATAAAACGAGGAACGATTCAGCTTTAACACATGGCACATCCGCTTGACCGAGTACTCGGTTCGGTGGTCATAGACAAACTGGAAGCAGAACTCCCGTGAGTTTGCTTGAAGCAAAATATTTCGCGGCCTTACGCAGGATGTCGCGTTCTTCGCGCAGCTTCGCGTTTTCTTTTTCTAGTTGTCGGATTCGCGCAGAATCATTCGCCGCTTGGGCTTGATCGTGCACGGCTTTTATGCGGGCACGTTTGCCGGTGCCGTACTTTTTGACCCAAGAATGTAGCGAGGCGCGGTTGATGCCGAGCTCGGCTGATGCTGAGTTTAGCGAGAGGTCCTCGTTGTTCTCATAGAGGGCCACGGCATCGCGTTTGAACTGTTCGGAGTACCTGGACATGGTGGTAGATTACCTTTCTTCCCAGCTCGACTGGGCTGGATATCAGGTGTCCACCAAATGGGGGTCAGGTCCAAACAGGCCGACCAGCCTTCTACGACAACGCTATCCCAACCGAGTACGAACACTCGATAGGAATCAGAAAAGACCCCATGAAGTAACTAACCGTGTACCCGCCCCGCAACACGCCGAACGGACACACATTCTGCTACTTAACCCTACTTTTTGGTTGTTCATGTTTCAGCTTCTCTACACATTCAAAGGACAACTGCACAATGACCTAAAGCAGGCCGACTTGGCCTCAGTGGCTGCGCTTACCGCCATCCATTTTCACTTAATTGTCAATAAGCGTCGACGGGGATAGGCTGAGTGCATGGCACACGAGCACCACGACCACGATCACTCCAGCACGCCGCTGCGCGCACTCTTGATTGCGCTAGGCATTACCGGCACCGTCTTCTTCGCGGAGCTGATCGGCGGCTGGTTGGCGGGTTCGATGGCGCTGATGGCGGATGCGATGCACATGCTTTCCGACGCTGCGGGGTTGATCATCGCGGTGTTAGCGGTGTTGGTTGGGCGCCGACAAGCATCGGCTCAGGCCACGTACGGCTACCGACGAGTGGAGGTGCTTGCTGCACTGGCGAACGCAGTGATGGTGCTGGCGATCTCGGTGTGGATTGTCGTCGAGGCGGTGCGCCGCCTGCAGAGCCCGGCCGAAGTGCAGGGAAAAACGATGCTGATCATCGCGGTGATCGGCCTGGTGGCGAATGCGCTATCGGCGTGGGTTCTGCACCGGCACCGCAAATCCTCGATCAACGTGGAGGGCGCGTTCTTGCACGTGTTAGTGGATATGCTCGGCTCTGTCGCAGTAATCGTGGCCGGCATCGTGGTACTGACCACGGGGTTTGTGGCGGCGGACGTGATCGCCTCCCTAGCGATCGCGGCGATGGTGCTGCCGCGCGCCTGGCAGCTCATACGGCTTTCGACGAGCGTGCTGCTCGAGCAAGTCCCGGCGGACTTCGACGCCAGTGCGATCGAGCCCGCGCTGCGGCAGGTCGAGGGCGTTGCTGACATCCACGACCTGCACCTGTGGAGCCTGGACGGCGTGAACGTGCTCACGACCGTGCATATCGTGCGCGACGGCACCGTCGGCACCGGCCCGCTGTTGGATGCCGCCCAGCAGGCCCTGCGCGAACACGGTATCGAGCACTCCACCATCCAGATTGAGCACCCAGAGCACGAATCCCACGAGACGGTGTGCTGATTCCCTTCTAACCTGACTTAGGCCAATTTTGTGCGGAAGTTCGCGGCCGGTGATTACTTGGATGGTGGCAGTGAGGTCGGGCGGGAATGGTACGGCGGCGTGAATGGTTTCGCCGCCAACGACGAGTTGAAAGCTGCGGTATTTCTTGAGTGTTCTCACGAGGCGTTTGATGAAGTGACCACTGCGGGTCTCCATCAGGTGGGTCACGGCTAGTGCTGCCATCACAATATTGAGATGTGCTGTGATCGAGTTTTGTTTCCTCGCATAGATTAGGCGTGCTTTCAGGTCTGATTTCGACATCCGATACGACATTTTCAATGTGGAATAGCCTGCGGTAATGCCCGATAACCTCCTGGGCGGGAAGAGCGGTCAGGTCGGTTTCATAGCCTTTAATTCCGGCTAGGGCTCGGTGTTTGGCAGCGAGAGCGTAGTTGACCTTCTTGTTCGGGGTGGAAAGATCGAAATAGCGGTTGCGCTTAATGGCGATTTCGCCGTCAACAGCGCGTTTGGCTTTTGCGACTTGCTCTTTGATTCCGCGCAGGCCGCGTCTGGCCCGATCATAGGAGTACTGGAAGTGGGTCACCGTATTCGGGGTTGTGTGTTTGCGCGCATCGCTTGCCGAGGCTTGTGTCCAGATCTGGCCGTGGGCGTAGGCTTCACCAGGGATTTCCCGCCGCCAGGTTTCAATCACCTCAGGCACGGTGGGGTTTCACCGACAAAATGTAGTGCAGACCTGCATCTATCAATGCTTGCTTGTTCGGAGGGTGTCAAGTTGTTTGTGTGTGGGGCTAGGTTTATAGGTATTTGTCGAAGCGGTCGGGGTAGGCAACGGCCATTTGGTTAATGGCTTGTTTCCAGCCGGAAACTCGGGCTCCTTCCATGAGTCTGCCGGCTGTCGCTGAGACTCGTTTGCCTTGCTTTGCCCTCTTTGCGGCTCGTTTGTCTTCGATGTTGCAGATCATCAACCACAGCGTCTTTATCGCTGATTCATCGTTGGTGAACTGCACCCTGTTGCGGGTAGCTTTACGCAGCTGGTTGTTAAACGACTCAATGGAGTTCGTCGTATAGATTACCTTTCTGGCTGCTGGTGGGAACTGCAGAAACGGTACGAAACGCGCCCACGCATCACGCCAGACCTTGACTGAGCGGGGATATTTCTCACCCAGCTCGGAGGCTTCAAATTCGTCTAAAGCAACCTGTGCTGTGGGCTCGTCCGTGGCAGTGTAAATCTTTTTCAACGCGGCTGATACGCCCCGGCGATCCCCGTAGGCTACCCACCGATTCGCGGCACGAATTAAGTGCACGATACAGGTGTGCACCATTGAATTCGCCCAGGTTGCCTCTAGAAGCCTCTGGCAGGCCTTTCAGCCCGTCACAGCAGACGATAAAGACGTCCTTGACCCCACGGTTAGAAAGGTTGGCGCATACCTGCGCCCAGAATGAAGCGCCTTCTTCCTTGGCAATCCACAATCCTAAAATGTGCTTAATACCGTCGAGATCCACGCCGATTGCCATGTACGCAGATTTGTTGACTACTCGGCCGTCGTCGCGGACTTTAATGCGCAACGCGTCCAGGAAAACCACGGGGTAGAACTCGTCTAGCTGGCGGTTTTGCCAGACCATGACCTCATCGAGCACGGCGTCAGTAACCGCAGAAATCGTCTCATGGGAAATATCGACACGCATCGACGTTGCCATATGGTGCTGGATGTCCCTAATTGTCATCCCACCGGCGTACAAGCTGACGATCATGTCATCGACATCAGTCAAGCGCCTAGAACCTTTAGGGACCATAGTCGGCAAGAATGTTCCAGCCCGATCCCGAGGGACATCAACGGTGACTGGCCCGTAGTTAGAATCCACGGTCTTTGGATACGACCCGTTGCGGTAATTGTCTGTTCTAGCTGCAGCTTTAGCGCTCCTGTCGCCAGACTCGTAGCCCAGGTGGGCATCCATTTCAGCGTTGAGTCCCCTGGTAATCGAGGCTTGTAACATGCCGCGAACTAGGTCGTTGGCATCCGTTGTGGACGTGCCTAGGTCATCAATCAGTTTCGCGATGTCAGGGTTAGCAAGCAGCTTCTTTTCAATCGCATCAATCTTGGCCTTATTAGCCGGATCTCGTCTCGCCACAGTAGTCATTCTGGTCCATCTCCTTATGCGGGTTAGGTACCCACACACAAACCATCAGACACTCTCTGGTGTGCTTTCCGGGTGAGTAAAAACAGGCCACGATGCCCGGTATGTGCTGGGCAAATGAAGAAAAACGGAACCACATCCAAAGGCACAACCAGGTGGCGGTGCAAAGACCCGAACTGCGGCAGCTCCACGACACGAACTCGCACCGATCTCACGCAGGCCTGCGACTTTAAAGCCTTCATCTCCTATGTCACCTCCACAGCGACGTTGTCTGAACTCGCCGGGCAACAAAGGGTGAGTCGTTGGACACTTGATCGCCGATTGAACCGTTTTGGCTCATCGACGTCCCCAACGACGGTGCCCCGCAGCGCGTCTACGAGCAGATCTTCATCGACGGCACCTACACCGCGGCTGGCTGCCTACTTGTGGCAGCCAGCCGCGACCACGTCATTGCTTGGCACTGGACCAAACACGAAACTGTCCACGCATACACGCAGCTTCTTCGCAAAATCGCCGAACCACTCTGCGTCGTCCTCGACGGCGGACAGGGCGCACTCACCGCGATTAAAGCCTGCTGGCCAAACGCGATGATTCAGCGTTGTCTCGTCCATGCACAACGCGTCATCCGCCGCTACACCACCTCACGGCCGCGCACCGACGCCGGCAAAACCATCTACGCACTGGCGCTGAAACTAACCCGTGTCACCACACTCGAACAGGCACGGGAGTGGACGCTACGTCTGCACGACTTCGGTCAGGTATTCAAAACATTCCTCAACGAGAAAACACCCGTGCCAAAAGAACGCCGAACACTCAATAACCAGTGGGAATGGACTCATCTGCGAATACGCAAAGCCTACAACTCACTGCTGCACCTATCGCGCAACAATTGGTTGTTTACTTACCTTAAGCCACCGGGCCTGACCCCCGGAAAGTGGACACGTCGGGGGTTAGCTATGCTGCTCTAGTCAGTGTAGCTGAATTCTCGGCTTCAAAGACGTCAGGAGCTGAAAGATTGCACCAGGAGTGCCGTCGGCGTGTGTTGTAGCGCATGCACCACCGGAAGACTTCTTGGCGGCAGGAGATCGGATTGTCAAAGACTTTCCTGTCACGCAAGATTTCCCGCTTGAGCGTGGCGTTAAACGATTCTGCTAGGGCGTTATCAGCACTCGTTCCTACCGCTCCCATAGACTGGCGCACACCCAACGACGAGCAATAGTTCCTAAAGGCTTGTGAGGTGTACACGCTGCCGTGATCAGAATGGAAAATTGCCCCTTTAAGGCTTCCGCGGACTTTCCTGGCATGGGACAAAGCTTCGATAACCAGTGATACCCGCATGTGATCGGCGAGTGCATGTCCGACAAGTTTGCGCGAGTAGACGTCGATGACCGTGGCCAGGTACATGTTCTTGCCGCCCTTACACGGCAGGTACGTAATGTCGCCTACATAGACGTGGTTTG
>NZ_KI515759.1:244144-254528 GCF_000478135.1 Corynebacterium sp. KPL1818
ACACTCGATAGGAATCAGAAAAGACCCCATGAAGTAACTAACCGTGTACCCGCCCCGCAACACGCCGAACGGACACACATTCTGCTACTTAACCCAACCATCAAGTGGCACGTTTGTAGCACGCGATACAACGATGACACTCGGAACAAGTAAAAAACCCACCGTTACCAGTGGGTTTGTGTTGCTCCTCCAACTGGGCTCGAACCAGTGACCCTTCGATTAACAGTCGAATGCTCTGCCAACTGAGCTATGGAGGAATATCCGTGTTGTACTTCGAACGTGCCGTTCTCTGTGCAACGAGAATTAACTATATAGGCTAACGCCGTTTTCACACAAATCGCCTGGTTAGCCGGAAAATTGAGCTGTAGGACATGGGGTGAGGCGGGAGGCATCGGAAAGCGCATGGCCTGTGTATTCCTGTGTGGGAAGCGTCGCCCGGAGTTTGGTCGAGGCTGGCTAATTTTCTCTTTTCCTGAACACCGTTCAATACGTCCGGTACCCTCAGATTATGACTTATTTCTCAGTGCGAATGCGGTCTGATTCCGCAGGCCAGCACATTTCGGGAGCAGAGCGAATCGTCAGGGAACACGAGGTTCCGGCGGTCTGCGCGGCGTTATCCCAACGTGCTTTGGCGCACCCGAAGGGAATGGCGGAAAATACCTTCATCACCGTGGAGGCTTTGGCCGAGTCCGATATTCTGCACGTCCCTTGCGTAGGCGTAAAAGAAGAAGCGGTGCAATGCCCTTCGCAGGCTAGGGACGTCATCGAGGAACTATTGCGCCCCATAACCGCTTATTCCCAGGTAGTCATTGAAGGGACGTTTACCGCTAGGAATATGCGCGGTGCGATGCTCATTGCGGCCGATACAGGTAAGCGCTGCGAGCCAGACGCACAGCGCGGCGTCCGCGTAAGCCACATGGACGCGTACGGTGCTACAGAGGAAGAATTCAAAGGCAAGGATGCAGCCCGTGAAGCCATCGTTCTGGCGAGTAAGGTTGCCGCGCATCCCGATGTCTTAGCCGAAGTCTGTGTGTCTGATGACCCGGCGTATACCACCGGCTATGTCTGCATAGATGGCACGTACCACCGCCTGCCGCACATTAAAGAACCAGGATCGGACGAGGGGGCGAGGGCGTTCATCATCAAACCAGGGGCCGATGTTGAAGCGTTGATAGATTATCTGGAAAAACGCGCCGTGCTCGTGGATTTTGAGGCAGAACAGTGAACGAGAGCCTAGAGAAAGTCGCATCTGCGCGCCTGGATAAGTGGCGAGAAGACGGCCTGTGGCGCAGCCCTTCGGTCTTTGCAAGTGGGCAAGTGCCGGAAAGCTCCTTGCGGACGGCCACCGGGAAGACAGTCCAAGACGCGGTGCTTTTTAGCTCGTCGAATTACCTGGGCCTGGCGGAGCATCCGGAGATTAAAAACGCCGTAAAGGACAGCGTTGATCACTACGGCGCAGGCTCAGGTGGCTCGCGTTTGACCACCGGTACGTCTGATCTACACGTTGCGGTAGAAGCCGCTGCAGCCCAGCTGACTGGGTATCCAGACTCGGTATTTTTTGCAACCGGGTACCAAGCCAATCTATCGACGTTGCAGGCTTTAGCCTCGCCCGAACTCACCATTATTTCCGATGCGCGCAACCACGCCAGCATCATCGATGGCTGCCGGCTCGCAAAGGCGAGTGGCGCCTCCCTCGTCGTCACGGCGCACCGCGATACCCGCGCTGTGGAAGATGCCTTGGCTAACAGGACCACCAAGTATGCCTTGGTGGTTACCGATGGCCTCTTTTCGATGGACGGGGTGCTTGCACCCTTGCCTGAGCTATCGCGGCTGGCACGCGAACACGGCGCTTGGCTTATGGTCGATGATGCTCACTCGTTTGGCACCGTCGGCGACCGCGGCCTTGGACTGCCAGAATATTTCGGCGTCCAGCCCGATATCCAACTTATTACCGCTAGCAAGGCGCTTGGCGCTGAAGGCGGGGTCGTAGCAACGAGTAAGCCGGTGGCGCAGCTATTGCGGCAACAAGCCCGGTCCTTCGTATTTTCTACCTCGCCCACGCCAGCAGCATCGGCCGCCGTGCTCGCTGCGTTAAAACTCATTGAGTCCGATCCCAGTCTGGTTAGCCAACTGCAGGACAATATTGCTTATTGGCACAAAGCACGCGGTACTACGCCACAGCAAGGGCCGATTATCCCCGTGCACGTGGGCGATGAGGCCGCCGCAATGGACGCTAGCGCTGCACTGCTAGAGCATGGATTTATCGTCCCGGCAATCCGGTGGCCAACTGTTGCACGTGGCGCTGCGATTCTCCGCGTTACCCTCATGGCAACCCATACGCGGGCGCAGATCGATGCCCTCTGCGCAGAACTTGAACAGTTGGGTTTATAAGTAAAACGCTCGGTGAGTGCGTTCAGAGAGTGGGCTCTCGTCGCTTACACTGACAGGCATTATGAGCAGCTTTATCATTGACTATTCGTGGCTCCACGAGCTGGTGCTGTACGGGCGTGACGCTGAGCTGTCCGCTGCAATTACCGGCAACTGGGACATTATTGAAGCCATATGGGACTTGGAGGAAAAGCACTCTATAGAAGAGGACTCCAGTTTCTTTGGTGGCGAAAATTGGACCGCGCGCTTTGTCTCCGGCCTCGATGATGGCGGCCCCTTGGACGTGGGGCTATTGGATGAAGAAGATACTTCAGTGATGCTCCAGCTCTCCGTTACCGGTGACGATGAAGAGACAATGGAGCACGCGCTTATCGATGCCACCGAGACCATCACCTGGCACTTCTCCGACTGGGGCTTTGAGGACATCGAGTGGACTGCGATGCCTTGAGAAATGGAGACGCCGCCGCAAGGTTTTACTAGCTGAGGGCTCAACAGGTATTTTTACTCGCGTTCGTCTTGCTGCTGCGGAGAAAGAAGAATACGGGAACAACTAGCAGAGGTTCTAGTTCGAAAGCTTAGAACCTAGCGTTGAAACGTAGATTGAATTGCGTCATTTGCATGCGCGAACGGAATCCGCTCCTGTTCGATGCGTAGCTTGCCTTCGGTGAAGAGGAGGGAATAGGCGCGCTGCTCTTCGGTGGTGAGGTGGCTAAGCATGGCGGAGCCATCACCAGGATCGGGGACCGCGAGGTGGCGGAACGCGGTGACGGTGGCGGTATCCATGAGGAGAGACTCCGTGTGGGGAAAATGGGCGCGCACGCCGT
Organism: Corynebacterium sp. KPL1818; assembly: GCF_000478135.1. Taxonomy (NCBI): domain Bacteria; kingdom Bacillati; phylum Actinomycetota; class Actinomycetes; order Mycobacteriales; family Corynebacteriaceae; genus Corynebacterium; species Corynebacterium sp. KPL1818. The sequence continues at coordinate 247,357 of NZ_KI515759.1, forward strand.
TGAGGATGCTGAAGCCGGCGGCATCAAGATCGCCCCAGTAGGTGATTTCGACATCGTGGAGCCAGTCGAGGGCGTGGAGCTGACGGGCGGCATTGCCGGCGCCGAGGATGGCGATGGTAGGTGGGGTGGCATCGGAAAGCAGGGGCAGGGCTAGGAAGGTCTGCTTGTTTTCTACGATGAGAACGCGCGGGGGAGCGGTGGGAAAGAGTTGTGCAGCCTGGGAAAGGGGAACCTCGATATCGGACAGCGCTGGGGCGTGGTTGAGGTAGCGCAGGCGCAGGCGGGCGTCGGTGCGGCGCAGCCCCAAATCTGTGATGCCGAAGGGAGATAGCAGCGCGAGTAAAAGGCGGCGGTGGGTGCCTATCCACTTGCCATCCACACCTTCGACCGGAACGGCGCGCTCCCACTCGCCGGAATTCGGATGGGCGCGCAGCCAGGTCAAGCATGGCTTTAAGCAGCGCAGATCGTATGCAGTTAAGTCCTTCCACTGGGGATAGGTGCGGTGCACGGTGTCGGTGAATGCAGGGGAGTCGGGGAAGATCGCGGCGATGTCGTATGCGCGCTGTTGCGCGCGGGAGTATTCGCCGCTGAGGCCTGCGGCCGCGGCGATGCGGGGCGCACCGGTAAGTACCGCGCGGGTGGGAACGGAATTGGTGCCCAGACCCGTGCGGGACCAATTGCGGGATTCGTAGTGGATCTCTTCTTGGTGCGGCCAGCGCTGCCAGGCGCGGATAAACTCCTGGGTGGCGGCGACATTGCGCGCGGCGGTAGCGGCTGTAGGCGGATGAAGCGGCCAGTCGATGCTCAGCGAATCCGGGGCGGCTAAGGCCTCAGCAAAGTGGTTGCGCAGGTATTTTTCCGCATGTGTGTGCAGGTCACTAGGCATCCGCATTGGGGGACTCCGGGGATTCCTGGGGGTAGGTGGTGGCATCGATAAGCGAATAGCCCGTACGCGCCTGCGGGCGGCCCTGGATAATGGGCTCGTCGTAATTGACCACGATGGTGCCATCCACGTACGGCGATAGCGTCTGGATGAGTTTGAATGGCGTTGCCAAAATCATGTGGAAACCAAAGGACGCAAACACGGACATGGCGGTGCGCGTAAAGGCTGGGTCAGCGCGGTCGAAGGCCTCATCCAAAATGATGGAACCGTAGGTGGGAACGTCCTGGTCTGGTTCCGCCAATCGGAAGCGCAGCGCCGCAGCCAAACAGAAGAAGACCAACTTTTGGGCCTGGCCGCCGGAGAGGGAGGCAGAATCCTGATACGTATTGGCGGTCGTGCCATCGGGATAGCACTCGCGGCCGATGAAGCTGACATGCTTGCGGGTATCGAGGACCAGGTTGCGCCACCGAATATCCTCTGGCTCAGACGAGCCCAAGCGGCTGAGAATCTTGTCCAGGGCGTGGTAGCGCGCTACCGCAGCTTCAGGATCATCGGCGCTAATCTCCGCCAGGCTATGGGACGTTGCGGCATCAAGATCCCGCTGGAAGTCTTGCACCACCTGGCCCCGGGCATCCTTCACATCAATGCGCAGGGTGCGGTCCCCATTGAAGGGCGTGCGCTCCAGTGACTTATTAATAAACTCCATGCGCTGTTCGATATCGCTACGGGCATGGCGAAGCGAAGAGGCGAGGTGCGATAGGTTTTGCACCGTCGTGCCATTGAGCAGCTCCAAGAAATGAGCGCGAAAATCCGCCAAGCGGTCCGCGCGCAGGAACTTCAGCTTCTCCATGCCTTCGCCGGCGAAGCTGGCCTGCGGCTCCAAATCCGCGGCTTCTGCCGGCCACTGCGATAGGTATTTGTGGAGGACAGAGACAATCTTGGCATTCGTCTCCTCGATGCGGCGCGCGGCCCTACGCGCGGTTTCTTGCAGGCTGGCCTGCACCTCATCGCGCCGGGCATCGATGTCATCGATGGTGAGTTTTCTCCTGCCCTTGTGCAGGGCTTCTTCGACCGCCTTGGCGATGCCCTGATCCGCCACCGTGGGCACGGTTCCGATGCTTTGGCGCCGCCGGGTGGAGCGGTTCAGCTCGCCCTCCACGTTGCCGAGGTGTTTTTGTGCTTCGTTCAGTTGGGCGCGGGCGGCGGTGAGCTTTTCCTTTGCCTGCTCGTGCGCCGTGGCTAGGGCCTGCGCCTCTGGGGAGGAAGCCAAAGAATCGTACTGTTCTTGCAAATCGCGTTTGCGCGCCTCAGCGGAAGCGGTATCAATATCCTGGAACTTAGTCTCCAGTACGCGCTGCGCTTTATCGCGCTGCGTGCGCAGGATATCCATCTTCCGGTTGAGCTCGTGGACCTGTTTGGCCATGGCACGAGCAGTGGCTTTCGCTTCCGCCAATTGGGAACGCAGGAGTTCAATCTTGGCGGTATTGGTGGAACCTACTCGGTACCACCGCGTGCCTTTAAAACGCGTGCGATCATCCTTGATAAAGCGCGTCGAGCCATCCTTATCCTTGGGCCGGCTTTCCAAGCCATCGCGCGTGACGGCCGGGGTCTTGGTTACCTGTTCGAGCGCGGCCACCGAGTTGACGCATTCGTAGTTAAAACGGCTTGAAATATGGTGGCGCACCCACGGCGCCATGGGGTGATCCTGGAACTCCAATTTGTGGATGAGCTGTTGCGGGCTGCGCGCGGGCGCGGGCGCAGGAGCAAACTCGGGGATAGTGCGGTATTCGAGCCGGGTGCCCACATTGCGCGAATTGACCCACTGGTTAATGGCTTCCCGCGCGGTTTCCGGAACGAGCAGGGTGGCGGCGAATCCGTGCAGCAGTTTTTGGATCACCGGTTCCCACTCCGCCTGCTGCGGGGCGATATCCAGTAGCTCGCCAGCGAAGGGAAGCTCCGATTCGGCATAGCCAGTATCCCGCGCGAGTTGGGTGCGCAGCTCCACAAGGGCTTTATCGATATTGGTGCGCCGCGAGCTAAATGAGTGCAGCTCACTTTCTAAGGACGCGGATGTTGTCGCGGCATCGCGGGCGGCCACTCCGGCTTCTTGTTGCTGCTCAGTAAGCTGGGCCGAGTCAGTCTCGAAGTCCGCGATGCGCAGGCGGGCATTCGCCTGCAGCTCGGCGAAGCCGTGCGGGTTGAGCTCAAAGTGATCGGTCCACTGGTCGGCGGCAGCGGCAAGGTGGTGGAACTCCTTGGAGCGGTGCTCAATTTCCTTCTCCGCGGTTTCTATCTTGGCTTCTAGGGCGGCCAGCTCGCCGGCACTAAGTTGGGAGACGGCTACGGCGGCGCGGCGCTCGGCATCGTCAAGGTGCGTGACCTCCGCTTCGAGCGCCTCGGCCGCAGAGTGCGCCTCTGCCTGCTGGGCGGTCAGCGCGCGGATGCGATAGTCCAGTTCCTCTGCCACCAAGCGGGCGCGCACCGCCGGCAGCGCCTCATTCATCGCCTCAGCCGTGTACTTATCCGCTTCTGCAGTGGTGCGCTGGGAGTGCAATTGGGGCAGGGGTGCCAGCGTCTCAATCTGGGCCTTGACGTCCTCTACCCGAAGGTATGCCTGGCGCAGATCCTCAAATTGCTCCACCGCTTCCTCCGCCCGCTCGAAAGTAGACGGCGTATCCAGCATATAGTCCCGGAAGAGCTGGTCCAGGCTGGATAGTGACTTGGCAGACTGCGTGCGGTGCAGCAGGACCTGCCCCTGTTCGCTCTTGATGCCCAGGCGTTTGCGAAAGCGATCCGCAAACGTGGTGTACGTCGGCGTAAATGACGCACCAGGCCCCTTGTACATGGCCTTAATCTTGCGGGTATCCAGGTTGCGGGTGAGTAGGGGGCTGAGCTTATCGATGTCCTCATCTCCCTGCACCACCCCATAGAGCCGTTTAATTTGGCTCACCGAATTTTCACCGCCGTTGAGACGGAAGATGGCGATGAGGGTGTGCTGCGTGCCAGCCCCATTATCGTAGGTCAACGCCACCACCGAGTTTGTTGCGCCCTCACGCAAATACTCCGGGGCGATTTCACCCGTGTGCGCATTTTCTTGTTGCCGCCACGCCCCGCGAATATAGGAGACGAGGTTGCGCCCATTATGGCGCCCGAGGTCCTGCTGCGATGCCGCGTTGAACTTGAGGTCCTTCTGCGGAACCAATACCGCCGACATCGCGTCAAGCAGCGTGGACTTGCCCGAACCGGATCCGCCGGTGATGAGGAAGCCCTTGCGGGCTACCGGAATGGAAAAGTAGCCGTGAAAAGTGCCCCAGTTAATGAGCTGGATACGGCTGATGCGGAATTGATCTGGATACAGGTTAGTCATCGGAAGCCTCCTCCTGGTCGCCCTCGGATTCTGCGAGGCGGGCGTATTCATCCCGGATAGCGGTGACCGTGGCGGCATCGAAAAGCTGACGCAAGACGGGTGATACCTCGTAGCGCCCCTCAGTCTCGGTGGCACTCAGCAGCGAATATTCATTGCGGATGCGTTTAATCGCCGCATTGAAGCGGTTATTGAACCCGGCTTCATCGCGGTTATCAACCGCGCGGACGTAGCCAATGCCCTCCCGGAGATCTTCTACATCCACAATCACGCGTTCACCGGGCAGCGCCAAACCAAGTTCCTGGCGCAGGTTCAGCAGGATGGCGGTATCGATGTGCTTAAGCTTATCCGTGCGCAGCACCTGCGGGATAGGCAGAGTTTCCTCTTCTACCATCCGGGTAAACGCAAACCCTTCTCCTTCATCGACGACCAGCTCGAGGAATACCTCATGCAGGCGGGCGCGCAGGTTGTCTTCGTCCGAGATGATGGCGGACCATAAGACAGGTTCCTTGTGCGCTCGCACGAGCGGCCCCTTCAAGAGCTGCACCAATGCGCGGCGCGAGTTATAGGTCAGCGATCCTTTATCGCTTTCCCACAGCGGGGGCTCATGCGCCGAATCGACGCGGTGATTATCAGTAGCGCTCACTACAACTCCTCAACGGTGGTGCTATCGAAATACATAGTAGGGATATACGCCGCGCGAATGGTCCCATCTTCTTCGGTCCAGGTGACCTTTTCATGATCATCGTGCAAAGCCGGCAGCGGGTGCTGGTCTGCAATGTGTACCAAACCCACGACGCTGGCCAGGCCCTGCGTGGGAAGGCACGCCTGTAATACCTGGCCAATCGTGCACGGACCCGACTTGCCGACGGCCCCGCGAATCGCCCCATGCAATTCCTCAAAATCAATCTCTGATTCGCGCACCAGCTCATACAACGCCTCCGCGTTCTCCTGGCCCGGCTGGAAGGCTACCGGTGCTTCCTCCACGACCTCCCGACCCGGGTTGGCCAAGTGGATGCGCGATACGGAATGAATGGACATGCCGATGCGCTGTAGGGGAGTTTCCATGCGGTGAAAAGCCTTCAGCTCCGATGCCTGCGCTGCATCAATGGCCATGCCCCGTGCCTCACGCAGTAGCTCAATCATGCGCCGATCTTCTGCGAATTGTTCCGAAGAGACATAGTTGCGCAAGCTGCGCGCCAGGCCAGTCATCGTTTGATTGACCTCGAAGCTCGTTTCTTCCATATCGCGGAAGAGATTCCGCAGCTGCCGACGGTTCTCTGGCGCCAACTCTTGGCCGACCTCGCTTTCTAAAACTTGCTTAATCCACTGGTCTAGCCACGCGCTGCGTTCTCTATCCATGAGGTATGAATAGAATCCGCGGAAGCTGCGCCCCGCGTCCGATTCCGCGATGTGGTCTACACCGCTAAAGATTTCCTCGAGCACTTCGCCGCGGTAACCTTCTGGATCCAAAAGCTGTCGGCGCAATCGGTGATTGAGGGCTTCAAGTTCGTGGCGCACCCTGGCGAAATCGCTTGGCACCGCCATAGCCATGTTCAGCACGTCTTGGACGCGCTCCTCGGTCTCTGCCGCAGTCAGTCGTTCAAACTGCCCCAGGTGGGCCTTTTCAATTTCGCGGTCAATGCGGTCTCGCTCCGCCTCTAAGCTGGCGACGCGGCTCGAAATATCCTCATTTGTATCTCGCGCCAAGCGCTGCAGAGCCGAGCCAATAGGTGCTCCCCGCGTGAGCGGGGATGAGCCGCGCAACGCCTCCCACCTCACCTACAACGCGAGGTGCTCCCCGCGTGAGCGGGGATGAGCCCGCGGCCAAACCAGACAAAATCACCGTCGAAGCGTGCTCCCCGCGTGAGCGGGGATGAGCCTGACCAGCACATCATCGTCAGCGCGATGCGCCAGTGCTCCCCGCGTGAGCGGGGATGAGCCATACCTGCATAGTGGCCAACTTTTCCGCATCGGGCGTGCTCCCCGCGTGAGCGGGGATGAGCCCAAGTCCTGTGAAGTCAGCTCGCCCGAAATTCAGTGCTCCCCGCGTGAGCGGGGATGAGCCGCAGGAGCAGATTAATGAGGCGAACGTCAAGATGTGCTCCCCGCGTGAGCGGGGATGAGCCCCCGACGCGGCCCGAACCGTATTCGCCAAGCTCGTGCTCCCCGCGTGAGCGGGGATGAGCCCCATCGCGGGCTTCCAGGCTGATTTCTGCCGACGTGCTCCCCGCGTGAGCGGGGATGAGCCCTCGACACCACCAACCAGCAGGCCCCGGCTACGGTGCTCCCCGCGTGAGCGGGGATGAGCCCACCCCGCCGGTCGCGGCCTTGGTGCTGCCATAGTGCTCCCCGCGTGAGCGGGGATGAGCCGCCGCCATCCTCGGCAAACTCTACGAGGTGCATGTGCTCCCCGCGTGAGCGGGGATGAGCCCACCATAAATGTGGGGGATTCGCACCAGTCAGAGTGCTCCCCGCGTGAGCGGGGATGAGCCTCAGATGGCACCGCTTTAGAAACTAAAGACGGCGTGCTCCCCGCGTGAGCGGGGATGAGCCAGAGGGTGCCCCGGTGCTCTTCCGAGCGCGGCGGTGCTCCCCGCGTGAGCGGGGATGAGCCCCTCGGCCAATTCGGCCTGCTGCGTATCCCCTTGTGCTCCCCGCGTGAGCGGGGATGAGCCGGATTCCATCATGCTTGACATGACCGTAGATGAGTGCTCCCCGCGTGAGCGGGGATGAGCCCCGTACTGCCAAATAGCGGGCTTCTGATTACCGGTGCTCCCCGCGTGAGCGGGGATGAGCCGTTCCCACAAGGGTAGACCATTCTCATCAGCCAGTGCTCCCCGCGTGAGCGGGGATGAGCCCCGTCACCGCCTGCGCCAGAAGAACGTCCCCCAGTGCTCCCCGCGTGAGCGGGGATGAGCCCCG
>NZ_KI515759.1:254665-255736 GCF_000478135.1 Corynebacterium sp. KPL1818
CCCAGTGCTCCCCGCGTGAGCGGGGATGAGCCCCGCCGATAAGGCCACCGTCACCACCGTTGTTAGTGCTCCCCGCGTGAGCGGGGATGAGCCCCCTAAACTGGTGGCACCTCACTTTAGTGAGGAGTGCTCCCCGCGTGAGCGGGGATGAGCCGCCCGTTACGGCGCATCATCGATTGGCGAAGCGGTGCTCCCCGCGTGAGCGGGGATGAGCCCAAGACAACCCTCGCACTCTCTCTCGCCACCCTGTGCTCCCCGCGTGAGCGGGGATGAGCCGTCATCTCCGCCCTCTACGCCAACCCTGAGACCGTGCTCCCCGCGTGAGCGGGGATGAGCCCATTCAACTGCCAACCGGGATTCTTATGCAGCCGTGCTCCCCGCGTGAGCGGGGATGAGCCCCCGAGTAGGGCAAATACCAGGGGTTTTAAAAGGTGCTCCCCGCGTGAGCGGGGATGAGCCCTGAATTTTCTGTTCACCCCACCGGCGCTCTTAGTGCTCCCCGCGTGAGCGGGGATGAGCCGTGGTCGCGTAGCAATTTCACGCGGCCAATATCAGTGCTCCCCGCGTGAGCGGGGATGAGCCGGTCGTGAGCTCGAAGAGCACGCCGCCTCCCGCGTGCTCCCCGCGTGAGCGGGGATGAGCCCGACCGATAAACTTATCTCGACCGGTGCTGATTGTGCTCCCCGCGTGAGCGGGGATGAGCCGTCCGGCTCGACCGACGACGAGGACGACGAGGAGTGCTCCCCGCGTGAGCGGGGATGAGCCGGCGACGATGACGGCCGCACCCCGGATTACATCGTGCTCCCCGCGTGAGCGGGGATGAGCCCGATTTTGACACCGCATGGCATGCGGGTAATCAGTGCTCCCCGCGTGAGCGGGGATGAGCCGCTTCGCACCCCACCGGCCGAAGGTGTTCTTATGTGCTCCCCGCGTGAGCGGGGATGAGCCTCATTATGTACGCCCTTACTACCCCTAATAAGCGTGCTCCCCGCGTGAGCGGGGATGAGCCCCGGCGGGCCGCTTTCTGTCCCATGCCCACGAGGTGCTCCCCGCGTGAGCGGGGATGAGCCC
>NZ_KI515759.1:255746-256323 GCF_000478135.1 Corynebacterium sp. KPL1818
GTGCTCCCCGCGTGAGCGGGGATGAGCCCCGGCGGGCCGCTTTCTGTCCCATGCCCACGAGGTGCTCCCCGCGTGAGCGGGGATGAGCCCTGGAGGTATAGTTCATTCCGGCGGCGGATGCAGTGCTCCCCGCGTGAGCGGGGATGAGCCGTAAAGGTCACCTGGGATATCGACGAAGACGACGTGCTCCCCGCGTGAGCGGGGATGAGCCCTCGCCGTCCGGGAGGGTCTCGATGTAGGTGGTGTGCTCCCCGCGTGAGCGGGGATGAGCCGGGAAACCATGAACTACAACATTCAACCAAGCTGTGCTCCCCGCGTGAGCGGGGATGAGCCCATCGAAGCAATCGCCGACCAAGTACTCACCACGTGCTCCCCGCGTGAGCGGGGATGAGCCGTCACGTGGGATATCGACGAGGACGACCCGGTAGTGCTCCCCGCGTGAGCGGGGATGAGCCCGTCATTGCGGACGTGCAGCGCCGCCAGCCGCAGTGCTCCCCGCGTGAGCGGGGATGAGCCCCGGTCAGGCTTGACCCCAAGCAGGTCGAGATAGTGCTCCCCGCGTGAGCGGGGATGAGCC
>NZ_KI515759.1:256333-256978 GCF_000478135.1 Corynebacterium sp. KPL1818
AGTGCTCCCCGCGTGAGCGGGGATGAGCCCCGGTCAGGCTTGACCCCAAGCAGGTCGAGATAGTGCTCCCCGCGTGAGCGGGGATGAGCCGGAGGCTATTAGTGCTGAGTCGTCGGCGCGGCGGTGCTCCCCGCGTGAGCGGGGATGAGCCGGTTGGTGTGCGACTTGAAGTGAGCATGATTGCGTGCTCCCCGCGTGAGCGGGGATGAGCCTCAGTATCAGGAATTTGCCGCCGTCATAGGCTCGTGCTCCCCGCGTGAGCGGGGATGAGCCCGGTTTGATGATGGCCGGGGGCGAGACTCATCGGTGCTCCCCGCGTGAGCGGGGATGAGCCGTGCCGGGCCGTGGTGTGGCGAAATTCTACACGGTGCTCCCCGCGTGAGCGGGGATGAGCCCCAGCCGTCGCCGCCGCGGCCACCAGGGGTGTAGTGCTCCCCGCGTGAGCGGGGATGAGCCGTCTACAACCCTCCCAAGGAAGACGTGGTGCCGGGTGCTCCCCGCGTGAGCGGGGATGAGCCCGAGCTGTACCTGCAACTCCAGCAGAAAACCACGTGCTCCCCGCGTGAGCGGGGATGAGCCCCGCAAAAAGCGGAGCACGTGGCCAATAAAAAGGTGCTCCCCGCGTGAGCGGGGATGAGCCTGAGC
>NZ_KI515759.1:258133-806272 GCF_000478135.1 Corynebacterium sp. KPL1818
GTGCTCCCCGCGTGAGCGGGGATGAGCCCCGGTGACAGATTCACGTAGCTTCAGCACCGTCGTGCTCCCCGCGTGAGCGGGGATGAGCCGAACGGTTCGCATGAGTACGAGTTTTTCACGAAGTGCTCCCCGCGTGAGCGGAGATGAGCCCGCCCGCGTGGTCGACTACAAGCTCAAGACAGAGTGCTCCCCGCGTGAGCGGGGATGAGCCCCATGATGACTGGGCGCAGGCCACGCTACGCACGTGCTCCCGGCGTGAGCGGGGATGAGCTCCTTACCGCCCGCAATCTTGCCCACTGACAGCAGTACTCTCCGCTTGAGGGGGGAGGCCGCCCTCAAAGTACAGAAAGGAATCAAAATATGACAATCGTCGTCGCGCTTATCAGCGCATCATTCATCATCACTAAAGCGCCAGCATTGGCTACTACCACTGCGCTAGTAGCCATGACCGTTTGCTTAGCTCTGGACACCCGCGAGCAATGGTTAGAAAGAAAAAATCATGCAGCTTAAAATCATTGGCGCAGGCACAGAGAAAGCTGCTCCTCGCATGAGCAAGGACGAGCCTACCAACCCTCGAAAGGACTTATGATGGACATCATGTCTAAAATTTCAAGCGCACTAATAGTGATCGCCGTGCTTATTGCGCTTACTCTAGGGGACACCCCAATATTCTGGGTAGTCATGGCCCTCACTGCGGTTACGCTCACAGTTGAGACCGTCCATCTCGTGCGGAAGTGGCGGAAAAATGCAGCCTAAAATTGTTGGCGTAGACACTGGTGATGAATGCGCGCTCCCCGCGTGAGCGGGGATGAGCCGTCTTGGATGACATATATGGGAACGCCGACATCGTGCTCCCCGCGTGAGCGGGGATAAGTTTTTCTTGATTTAATGCCTCAAATTTCCTGCTACCCAATAATCAAAACATCGAAAGGACATCCAACAACGACGAGCAGCACTTCGGCTATGAGGGGCAGAATTCAACTTCGCTGAGGCTCTAACGTGGGTTCCAGTCGCAGCACGGACATCCACTGTTGGGCGTCGCGCACTCAACTGGGGTTATTCTATGAGGGGCCGAGAATTGGTCTTTCGCGAGCTATTGACTAATCTTTTGGGAGCGGAGTGTCGTAATATACGACATGGCATCCGTGTGGGGCTATAGCTCAGTCGGTTAGAGCTCCGGACTCATAATCCGTCGGTCCCGGGTTCGAGCCCCGGTGGCCCCACGGTAGAAGGAGGCGTCGGCAAGCAATGCTGGCGCCTCCTTTTTAGTATTCGGTGCGCACGCGCTCGGAGAAAATCGGCCTGGCGGTCAGCTCGATGCGGGTGCCGATATTCTCGTCTTCTTGGGACCTGCAATGGACGGATTTTTGATTCGTGGCCATGATGCAGTGGAGATCGTAGCTCTCACCAGAGCTCGGGTTCTTTACAGCAATGTCGCTCTGCCAGGCTGCAGTAACCGTCGGATCGGGGGTTTCGAGCCTGTATGTGGCATCCATTGCGTGCTTATAAATGTCTAGGGCAAAGGCGCAATCGGTGGCGTCGTCGGCGATGATTTGTGCGTAATCGCGAATGCCGCACATGCCGCCTACCTGCGCAGCGAGTGCGGAATCATCGTCTTTCTCCGCTTTCTGCGGCTTGGAAAGCTTGGCAGTTGCGGAAGGCGCGGAATCGGTATCGAAGTCGGCATCGGCAAGCGCACCGCTGTCTGAATTGGTGCTGTGCGGGCTGGTATCGGTGAAATTGGGCTCGTCGTCAGTGGGGGTGGACGAGCCCCCAACCAGCAGGAATTCCGGCAAGAGAGAGAATCTTTTTCATGCGGAATGTAGGAAGAGATAGAAGGGGCATTAGAACAGGAAAAGTGTAGCACCGCAGCGCATGTGGGCAGGCGAATTGCGCGCGGGTGAGCAGTGCAGTCTAATAAACGGCATGACAGAAGTAGATCCGCTCATTGAGTCCCTCTATCGCTGGTCCGATGTCAGCGGTGTATTGCTGATGGGAATTATCGGCGGCACCATTGCGCGCAAGCGCGGATACGACATCATCGGGTTTTTCTTCATCGCGATGTTTTCTTCCCTGGGCGGGGGCATGGTGCGCGATGTACTTATTAATCGCGGCACGGTAGCGGCGATGAGCGAGCCGGAGTACCTGTACCTGGCGTTTACTGGCGCGTTGATTGCGCGCTTTGTCTACTTTAAGGGCAAGACCTGGGATTATATCCAGGCGCATGGCGATGCCGTGGTTTCCGGCCTATGGGCCGGCACCGGCGCCGTGAAGGCCATTACCTATGGGCTTCCGCCGATTCCGTGCATCATGATGGGTGTGTTTACCGCTACTGGCGGTTCCATGATTCGTGATATTGCTATGGGGCGCGAGCCCGCGGTCTTTGGCGATAATCAGCCGACGGTAATTCCGGCCATCGCTTGTGCGGTGATCGTGCTGGTGGGAAACCACTTCGATATGTTGGCCGTCGGCATGATCGTGGGGCCATTGGTGTCTATTTTCTTGGCGCTGCTGGGCATTTGGGCCGGTTGGCGCGTGCCCGCGAAACAGGAGTGGGCGCCGATTAATGATACGGCTGCGCAGGTTAAGGCGCTGGCGAAAAAGGCTGAGAATAAGAGCCGCGCGGTCGGGCGCAAGCTGGAGCCGCACCGCGTGCGCTCTTGGCGCCACCGGCAGATGGAAGAGGCGCTGCAGCGGCGCATCGAAAAGGAAGTGCGTTCCGGCAAGCGCCGCCAGGATGCGGCGGAAGAGGCCAGCGAGTTTTTGCAGTCCTTTGAATCGGACGTCGATCAGTTCAGCTCGGCGCCAGCGGAGTCCGAGGACATGGACTTTGGCGTGGACTTCAGCGGCGATTCCTATGAGGAAGAGGAGCAGACCTCAAGCGAGGAATCCCAGCGGCTGCTCGATACGATTTTGGAAGATGACAAGCTTACTGATGAGCTGATTGATCGCCTGATGGACCGCTACCAATCGCGCGACTAGGTTTCTAAGCAGCTGCTTGCCGATGCCCCCTAAATTCCGGGTCTGGATTTCTGGCAGAAAACTGGCATCAATTTTTCAGCTAGGTGCCATATCCTAGAACCATGAACTTGAGGTACTTCTTTTTTGAGCTGTGGGGCCTCATCGTTGACCACGGCTTGCCGCTCATCGCATTCGTGATAATCGGCATTCTCCTGCCCCGCATGGGGCGCCTAGCCATCCGGATTATTGAACATAATTTGGATGAGCAAGAAGAATCCACGAAGGCGCGGCTGGCGCTGACCGGCGCATTGGTCTACATCGTCCAGGCGGTTGCGTACTTCCTATTGGTCGCGGCCGCGCTGACTAATCTCGGCGTTCCGGCGCTGGGCGCTGCGGTGCCTGCGACGATAGTGTCTGCCGCGGTAGGTTTTGGCGCCCAGTCCGTGATTTCGGATTTCCTCTCCGGATTTTTCATCCTTACGGAAAAGCAGTTCGGCGTGGGAGACTACGTCTCCTTTGCCGGCATCCCAGGGGTAGAAGGCGATGTGGTGACGCTGACCCTGCGCACCACGAAGGTGCGCACCCCAAGCGGCGAGTTGGTGACCATCCCCAATAGCTCCGCCGGCGTGGTGACCAACTATTCTAAGGAATGGTCCCGCGCGGTGGTCAATATCAACGTCCCAGTGCATGAAGGCGAAAGCCTGCCGGAGATTACGAGTCGCGTCAAAGAGATTTCGGGGCACGCTATTGAAGCCCCTGAGATCTCCGTCGACGTCGCCGGCGAGCTCACAGTCCTTCCCGCTACGCAATTGGTCAGCCCGCAGGTAGCCGGCCAGCCGTGGCAGGTGGGCTACCGCATCATGGTGACGGTGAATCCCGCCCGCCAGTGGTCCGTGGAGCGCGCCATCCGCTCGTCGCTGCTCTCGGAATTCTGGGATCACTACGGTTCCGCCATCGACTTTGATGAACTGCAGGAACAGAAAAAGAAGAAACCTGCGGACCCAAAGCATGCCGCGGCGCAGTCAGCCAAAGACGCCTTGGACGCCGGGGAAGGTTCTCGTCCCAATACGCCAGTGGATGACCCCACGGTGGAAGAGGAACTGGTCCCAGAGGAAGTCGAGCTTGCTGAGACTAAGCTCGATGAACAAGCGGTCACGGATGAAGCCAGCGAAGAGGCTGCGGAAGACGATGAGAAATCGCGCCGGAAGATCTGGCGCACCATCCCGACCAGTACCCAATTCCAAAAGGTTTCCACCATCGGCGGGCGCGTGCGCGCCTCCACCACAGGCCTCGTGGCGGCCCTGCTTGTCGTTGGCCTGCTCATCCTCGCGGCAAGCAACCCAGAGGAAGGGGAAGCCGGCTGGCTGTCGCCGGACTATTGGAAGGATCGCGATACGCAATCCTCTTCTGAGGCTCCAACGGAATCTGGGGAGAATGTGCCTTCGGAAGACCCCCTTACTACCGGCGCTCCAACGGAACCGACGGACGCTGACTCAACGCCCACGACCACCAATACGCCGACCGTTCCTAGCTATCCCAGCCAGGCGCCCAACTCCACGCCTAATTCCGGGGACGGGCACGGTAGCAGTCAGGATGGGCCCGCTGACTCAAACGGCGATGCTGGCGATGGCCAGGGGAATGGAGATGGAGACTCCGGTGCAGACGGAAATAGCGGGGCGGCGAATAGCCAGCAGACCGCGATTCCTTCAGAACCCCACTAAGCATCCCCACTAGGAGCTCATAGACGCCGCCTCATAGTCCGAGGCGGTGTCTTTTTCATTGACCTTTAACGGGTGCGGTGACCTCTAGTTTCTTTATTATTTCTATCGCAGGTGGGGCAACAACAGAATAAAAGGTGGAACAAATTTCAACCGCGAGCTGTTTCAGTAGACATGACATCATTATTTACACCTTTGGAACTTGGCCGTTATACGTTGAATAACCGCGTGACCATGGCGCCGCTAACGCGTCAGCGTGCAGGTCACAGCGGTGTGCCCAGCGAGCTACACAAGAAGTACTATTCCCAGCGAGCTAGCGCCGGGCTCGTGGTGACGGAGGGAACCTTCCCCGCTTGGACCAACCGCGCGTTCCCGGGGCAGGCGGGCATCGTTGATGATGAGCAGGCAGCTGGTTGGAGCGAGGTAGCCAACGAAGTGCACGACAAGGGCGGCGTCTTGTTCATGCAAATCATGCATGGCGGCCGCACCAGCCACCCAGATCTCATTGATGGCGCCCAGGCAGAGGCCCCGAGCGCGCTGGATTGGGACGGCCAGGTTCGCGGCTTTGCCGGCAAGATGGATGCACCGGTACCGCGTGCACTAGAAGCCGATGAGCTTCCACGAATCGTTGAGGAATTCCGCGCCGCCGCACGCCGAGCCGTCGACGCGGGCGTTGATGGTGTAGAGATCCACAATGCGAATGGCTATCTGCTGCACGAATTCATGGCACCGTCTGCTAACCAGCGCGACGATGAATTTGGCGGCAGCCCCGAAAACCGGTGGCGCCTGCCAGAGATGGTGATCCGTGCCGTCGTGGATGAAATCGGTGCAGACCGCGTAGGTGTTCGTTTTTCTCCGGCCCACGTCGTACAGGGCATTGTCGAAGACGATGAGACAGACATCTTGGCCACCTACGGCGGCCTGCTGGACGCCATCGCCCCGCTGAACCTGGCTTATGTCTCCTTCTTGCACGCAGAGCCGGAAGGCGAGCTCATCTCGGCCTTGGCACAGAAGGCCCGCGCCAATGGCGAAACCAAGGTTTTGATGAATGACGGTTTTGGCACCGTGACCACTAAGGAAGATGCACAGCGCGAGCTGGACCTCGACTATGTGGATGCCATCGTGGTGGGCCGCCAGCTCATTGCTAACCCGGACTTGGTGCGCCGGTGGGAAGAGAACCTGGAGCTCAATGAGCCTGACCAGGCAACGTTCTACGTCGGCGGCGAGCGCGGCTACATTGATTACAAGACTGCCGCGGACCAGTAAATAGTCCGCGGCAGCTGTAGGGAGAGAGAAGGGGGAAGTAGAGAACGCGAGTGATAGGGAAGGGGCGAAATATCCTTGAAAAGGACCTTTCACTTTATATATCGATCGTGCACGCATAGATCGTTAACAAGCACTCGCTAATTTTTTAAAACTACTTCCTTCTTCTCCCACCGCAGCCATGCCCATGCTTGGTCCCAGTAGGCTAGTGGGCATGAGCGAGTTAGAACTTTTACGCCAGTGGCCAGTAGACAATGTCGCCGGCGCGTTATTGAAATGCGGCGATGTCCTCGATGAGATAGGAGATGTTACCCGGGAATTTCCGGTGGCATCAGTAACCAAGCTCGTCTCCGCGTATGCCATTATGTTGGCGGTCGAAGAAGGCGCGGTAGAACTAGAGCAACCTGCTGGTCCCGAAGGCGCGACGCTAGAGCACTTGCTCGCGCACGCTTCAGGTGTGAAATTCGATTCGCGCGAGCAACAAAAGCCGGTAGGCGAGCGGCGCATCTATTCCTCTGCCGGTTATGAATGGGCCGCAGAGATTGTTGAAAAGGCCACCGGCATCGAGTTTGCGGAGTACCTGCGCGAAGGCGTGTGCGAGCCGCTTGGCATGTCCTCCACGCGCTTAGAGGGCTCGGCAGGGCACGGGCTGGTTTCTACCGTGCAGGATCTCGCGGCATTTTCGGCCGAGGTCCAGGACCCGCAGCTCCTGCACCCCAGCACCGTGGCCGATATGCGCCGCGTTCATTTCGGTGGCTTGCGCGGCATCGTGCCAGGCTACGGAAGCTTTAAGGATTGCACCTGGGGCCTTGGCTTTGAGATCCGCGGCGAGAAAGACCACTGGATGGGTGCCCTGCCTGCCGATGCCACCGGGCACTTCGGCATGTCCGGTACCTACCTCTGGCTGGCCGGCGACTACGCCATGGTCGCATTGACGGACCGAGAGTTTGGCGATTGGGCTAAACCGCTGTGGAATGAAACCAATTCGAAGATCTGGCAGGCGCTATAAGGCCTCCATCGCAAAATCCCTTTAACGGGAAAACGAGAAAAGCTCCCCATTCCAATGGAGTGGGGAGCTTAAGCTGTTCTATTTAGAACAGGGTCTGACCGGAGAGGCCCTCGAAGAACATCAGGAACTGGGAGAAGATGCCGTCAACGAGGGACAGGAGGTTGAAACCGAGGTTGGACAAAGAAGACAGACCAGACATGGTTGTACCTTTCTTTTTGGGGATGGGTTCAAACCGGATTGTTTGAATTTATTTCAGTATAGGCATGGCTCTGGGATCGTGTCAAACTATTCCTTACCCTAAATTAAATTTATATAAACCATCTGTCCGCGGATGCTGATCTTCTCCTAGAGGGAGGGGTGTGTGGGGAGTATGGCGACCGATTACCCCCGCAGGGGTCTTTTCGAGCAGGATTTTTCGGAGCTCTTTGCCTCTAGGGGGCGAGACGCGGTTTTCTTTTGCGGGTGTGGAGTGTGAGCACTGTAGGTTACTGTTCCTACTGGTAGCTGCCCTGCGTCTGACTCTTGTCAAGAAGTTACTTCAGGGAAACAGTTCAAGCGCGAAAACCTCACAAATTTCACTGTTGTAACTCCAATTTCTTCGGACACTTTAATCACAGTCTGGACTTTGGGTTGAGGTTTAGAACTTGGGGGTTGAAGTGAAAGTTGAGGGTTGTAGAGGGTGGTGTGGCGCAGGAAAATTGGGTGCAGACGCAAAAGACAGTTCGTTGGGGAAGACGAAGCTCGTCTTGCACTGCGCCGCACGCCACGCGTGTGCATCGCAGTGGTGATTTGTCGAGGGAGATATCGGCTATGAATACTTGCGTCAATACAGTGCCGGTTGATCAACCGGCCTCCAACTACACGTGGCCCAGCCGCAATGGTGCGGCCATCGTGGTCACTGGTGTGCTGAAAATTTCTGGGATGCCGCGTGCGCTGCGCCCAGAAGTAGAGCGTGCCATGGATCGGTGCATTCGCACCGAATCGGAGTTCATCGTCCCAGGCGATGACCCGCTGACCGCCCAGTGGTGCACTCGGTGGTACCGCGATGAGATCTCTATGGAGGCGCTCGTGCGCGGTGAGGCGACGGGCCCGGGCGTGGATTCTGGTGTTGGCATCGGCTGCCACCAGGTGCTCACCGGAACCGAGGCGGAGCTTGCCGCGCTCGAGAGCGCGGTGTGCTACCTTGCGCAACGCTATGGTTTTAGCGCCACCGTGCGTTTTAGCTAAGGCGCTCGAGCGAGTCGGCTCGAGCGCGGCCAAGTAAGCCGAGCCGCACGAGCTAGGTCGCGCGGCGGGGAACCGTTTAGGATACCTCCTCGGCGAAGGGATCCATGATCTTATCGGGAATATCTGCAACCGACTTAAACACGGCGGTCGGGCGGTAAGGATAGCGGGAGATTTCGCGGTCATCGGAAATGCCGGAGCGCACCAAAATGGAGCGCATGCCGGCCTCGAGGCCCGCCTTGACATCGGTATCCATGCGGTCACCGATCATGACGGTGTTTTCAGAGTGTGCGCCGATGTGGTTAAGCGCCGAACGCATCATGACCGGGTTGGGCTTTCCCACGTAGTAGGGCTCGCGGTGGGTAGCGGCGGTGATCAATGCGGCCACCGCGCCGGTTGCAGGAAGCACGCCCTCGGGAGCGGGACCCGTAACATCAGGGTTGGTGGCGATGAAGCGGGCGCCATTGCGGATGAGGTTGATGGCGGTGGTAATCGCCTCAAAGGAGTAGGTGCGGGTTTCACCGAGGACCACGAAGTCTGCGTCATCATTTGTGAGGATCCAACCGGCCTCGTGCAGGGCGGTGGTGAGGCCGGACTCTCCCACAACGTAGGCCTTGCTGGAGCTGGCCTGGGTAGCCAGGAAGTTTGCCGTCGCCGTAGCGGAGGTCCAAATGCGTTCGGCCGGAATATCCAGGCCGGTATTGCGCAGCCGCGCCGCCAAGTCGCGCGGGGTGGACATGGAGTTATTAGTGAGCACCATGTACTCAATGTCATTATCTTTTAGTGCCTGAATGAATCTATCGGCGCCGGGGATCATTTCCCCTTCTTTGATGAGTACGCCGTCCATATCGGATAGGTAAGAAATCATTGGTGGTCCTCCAAATAGTCAGCGATATCGCCGATGGTCTCGCAATTAAGCATTGTTTTCTCAGTAAGCCGCACCTTAAAGAGCTCTTCTGCACGCACGGTGAGCTCTATAAGCTCGAGGGATTCCACGCCGACATCGGAAAGCGCGGTGTCTCCGCCAAGTTCGGCCTCGGTTCCGGTGACTTTGATAATGAGGGCGATGAGCTCGCCCAGCGTATCCCGATCCGGGTCGTGGTCCTTATCTGAGTCAGAACCTTGAAATTTTGCCTGCAATTGGGCACTGAGGTCATTTGCCATAGTGCCCAGTGTAGTAGCGATTGGAGCGTGGCATTGGAGAAATAGGCGCACGCGGTACTGGGTAGGGGGAATAGGGCAAAAATAATAAAGGCGCTCCCAGCACAAAGCCGGAAGCGCCTGAATTAAAAGCCCGTTGTGAAGGCGGGGGCGAAATTACTCGCCGCTATTAGGTGCAGTTGGGTCATCCAACTTCAGCTCGGAGGCTGCCTTTTCCACAACGGAGCGCTCAATCTTGCCATCGCGGGCAAGGCCATCGAGCACTGCGACGACGATGGATTCCGCGTCGTTATTGAAGAAGCGGCGGGCACCCTCGCGCGTATCGGAGAAGCCGAAGCCGTCTGCGCCCAAGGTGATGTAGGTACCTGGGACGTAGGGGCGGATCTGCTCCTGCAGCTCAGTAGTGAAGTCCGAGACACCAACGAATGGGCCCTCGAAGTCCTTGAGCTGGGAGGTAGCGAATGCCTCGGAAGGCTCCTCGCCCTTGCGCAGCGCTTCCTTATTGCGGCGAGCACCATCGCGGGCCAGCTCGTTCCAGGAGGTCACGGAGAACAGCGATGCCTTGACATCGTAGTCCTCAGCCAGCATCTCCTGTGCGCGAAGAGCCTCGTGCACGCCAACACCCGAGGCCAGGATATTGGCCGGGGTGGAACCCTTCTCGGCGGTATTGAAGTGGTAGATGCCCTTGTGTAGGCCTTCCACATCCAAGTTCTCCGGCTCGGCCGGCTGGTGGACCGGCTCGTTGTACACGGTGAGGTAGTACATGACCGGCTCGTTGTCCTCGCCGTACATGCGCTCGATACCGCGGGCTACCAGGTGTGCAACCTCGAAGCCGAAGGCCGGGTCATAAGAAATGACCGCAGGGTTGGTGGCTGCCAAGACAGGGGAGTGGCCATCCATGTGCTGCAGGCCCTCACCGGTCAGGGTGGTGCGGCCTGCGGTAGCGCCGATGATGAAGCCGCGGCCCATCTGGTCGCCGGCGGCCCAGAAGGCATCGCCAGTGCGCTGGAAGCCGAACATCGAGTAGAAGATGTACAGCGGGATCATGGCCTCGCCCTGGGTGGCATACGAGGTAGCGGCGGCGGTAAAGGATGCTGCCGCACCGGCCTCAGAAATGCCCTCGTGCATGATTTGGCCATCGGTGGCCTCGCGGTAGGACAACATCAGGTCGTGGTCCACCGGCACGTAGTTCTGGCCGCGCGGGTTCCAGATCTTCATGGTGGGGAACCAGGAGTCCATGCCGAAGGTACGAGCCTCATCCGGGATGATGGGCACGATGCGCTTGCCCAGTTCCTTATTGCGCATGACCTCCTTGAAGGTGCGCACCAAGGCCATGGTGGTAGCCACTTCCTGCTTGCCAGAGCCCTTGCGCACGGAGCGCAGCTTGTCCAAGGAAGGTGCTTCCAATGGGGTGAAGTCCGTGCGACGCTCAGGCAGGAAGCCGCCGAGTTCTTTACGGCGCTCCAGCATGTACTTGATTTCCGGGGAGTCCTTGCCCGGGTGGTAGTACGGCGGCAGGTAGGGATCCTTTTCCAGCTCTTCATCGGAGAAGGGGATTTCCTGCTTATCGCGGAAGTTCTTGAGATCCTCCAGCGTCAGCTTCTTCATCTGGTGGGTAGCGTTGCGGCCCTCGAAGTTGTGGCCCAAGCCGTAGCCCTTAATGGTGTGGGCCAAGATGACGGTCGGCTTGCCGGAGCCCTTGTTCTCTAGGGCGCGGGCGTACGCTGCGTAGACCTTGCGGTAGTCGTGGCCGCCGCGGCGCAGTGCCCAGATTTCGTCATCGGAGAGGTCTTCTACCAGCTTTGCGGTGCGCTCATCGCGGCCGAAGAAGTGCTCGCGCACATAAGCGCCGTCATTGGCCTTGAAGGTTTGGTAGTCACCGTCAGAGGTGGTGTTCATGACGTTGACGAGGGCACCTTCGGTGTCCTTGTCCAGCAGCTTGTCCCAGCCGCGGCCCCAAATGACCTTGATGACGTCCCAGCCGGCACCGCGGAAGAAGGACTCCAGCTCCTGGATGATCTGGGTATTACCGCGCACTGGGCCGTCGAGGCGCTGCAGGTTGCAGTTAATCACGAAGGTGAGGTTATCCAGCTCGTACAGCGCAGCGGTTTGCAGCAGGCCGCGGGACTCTGGCTCGTCCATCTCGCCATCGCCCAAGAAGGCCCAGACGTGCTGCTTGGAGGTGTCCTTGATGCCGCGGGTTTCCAGGTACTTATTAAAGCGTGCCTGGTAAATGGCGTTCATCGGGCCAATGCCCATGGACACGGTGGGGAACTCCCAGAACCATGGCATCAGGCGCGGGTGCGGGTAGGAGGGCAGACCCTTGCCTTCACCGAGGGAGACTTCCTGGCGGAAGCCGTCGAGGTCTTCCTCAGAGAGGCGGCCTTCCATGTAGGCGCGGGCGTACATGCCCGGGGAGGCGTGGCCCTGGAAGAAGACCTGATCGCCGCCTGAAGGATCGTCCTTACCCTTGAAGAAGTGGTTGAGGCCAACCTCGTACAGCGGGGCGGCACCCGCGTAGGTGGAGATGTGGCCGCCGACACCGATGCCGGGGCGCTGCGCGCGGTGCACCATGATGGCAGCGTTCCAGCGGATCCAGCGGCGGTAGCGCTTTTCTAGTTCTTCATCGCCAGGAAATTCCGGCTCCATGTTGGTGGGGATGGTGTTGACGAAGTCCGTCGACGTCAACGAGGGAAGCTCCACGCGCTTGGCGGTGGCGCGCTCCAGTAGGCGCAGCATCAGGTAACGCGCGCGCTCTTGGTCAGAATGGTCCAGCAGACCATCGAGGGAATCCATCCACTCGCGAGTTTCTTCTGGGTCGCTGTCGTGAAGGTACGATGCAACACCATCGCGGATAAGCGGGAAGTTGGAATCGCCCTTGGCGGGGTCCTTCTCGGCCATGTAAACCTCCTAATAAAGGGTCTGCAGAGTTTATCTCCTACGATACGCGTTCCCAGATCGCGAGTGGGAGTCTATCCCGGATAAAACGCCGCGCTTGCCGATGCACCCCCTACCACCTGCGGTTTGCTTCCCTCACCCGGTGTGCAAACGTGGGTAGTAGGCCCCTAAACGGCGCTAGTTCTCCCACAAAACAGGCGCCGGTGTGAGCAGAAAAGGGCCTGCAAATTGGGGGAAAGGGGTGCTATAGCAAGTAAAAGACGGCCTGGGACGTTAAACTACATGTAATAACACACGCCCTCTGTGCCAATCATGGGCCGGGCGTGAGTAAGAATTCACCGGATAAGGAAGGAAATGCATAGTGGCTGACGCTGCAGTCAAGCTCGGAATCAAGGAAGGGCAAATCGCTCTAGAGCTTGGTTGGGACGAGGATTGTGACAACACAATCTCTGAATCGATCGAAGCCGTACTTGGTGAGGATTTCCTCGAAGAGGAAAATGATGAGCTGTGCGATGTAGTCCTTCTCTGGTGGCGCGAGGAAGACGGTGACCTCGTGGACGGCTTGGTGGATGCCAGCCGCCCCCTCGCGGACAACGGTTCCGTCTGGTTGTTGACTCCGGGTGCCGGCAAGCCGGGCACCGTCGAGCCTGGTCTCATCTCCGAATCGGCGCAGCTAGCCGGCTTGGTGCAGACCAAAGCTGAGCGCTTTGGCGAGTGGCAGGGTTCCTGCCTGGTACAGCGCGGCTACACCAAAAAATAGCCTTCACCAGCTGATTTGTGTAGCTTCACAATCCTGCGCTACTGTACATAACAGCGCAAGGGCGCATGCGGCTTTAGCTCAGCTGGAAGAGCAATTGGTTTACACCCAATAGGTCGGGGGTTCGATCCCCTCAGGCCGCACCATTTTTCAAGTCTCGAGGCATCGTTTTTAAAACGGTGGCTCGAGACTTTTTGCATGCGTGGCCGAAAGCAGGCCCGAGACGGGCCCATAATCAGCCAACGAAGACGGCTAGTAGCGCTCGCGGCGGCGCTTTTTCAGCTTGGCGTAGTGGTCCGGCTTGGAATCGCCGTAGCGGGAGCGGTTGCGCAGCTCGGTGGCGAGAGGTGCGGGATCGGTGTTAGCATCGGTAGCGCCAGTGGCATCGGCATCGGCAGCCGTGCCAGGTTCGCCGTTGGAGGCGGGGGCATCGGCAAGCGATTCTGCGTCCGCATTGAGGGCCTGCATGGCGGCTTCTTCTTCGCGCAGGCGGCGGCGCTCGCGGATCTCGGACCAAATAAAGTAGCCCAAACCCAGCGGGGCCATGATGCCAAAGGCAATCCACTGGTAGCCGTAGGAGAGGTGGTTGCCGCGGTCGAGCTGCGGGATAGGCATGGCGTTGAGGACGCCCGGCTGTTCCTCGGAGAGCTGGATATAGTCTTGGCCTAAGTCAGCACCGATAAGCGAGCCCACCTGCTCGGTGTGGATGGAATAGACCTGCTGGTAGCCCTCCTGCGTGATGGGGGCGGTTTTGTGCTCGGCCTCATTCGAGCGCACCATGCCAGTAATCGTTACCTCCTCGGAGGGGGCGGGCGGAATATCCGGCACCGCATTGCCCTCCTCGGCGCTGACCCAACCGCGGTTAATCAGCATGGTCAGGCCCGCATCGGTGCGGAAAGGAACCAAGGATTGATAGGACGGGCCGGAACCGGCGGGGCGCAGGCGGAGTAGCACCTCATCCTCGGGCAGGTAGTGGCCCTTCAGAGTGGTGCGGGACCATTCATCGCCAGAGATGGCCCCATCATCGTCTACGACCTGGTCAATCGGCTGCGGATCGGCCTCGTAGGCGTGGGTGATGTTTTCATTGCGCTCCACAATGTCATCGTCCTTTCCCAACTGCCATGGGGCAAGGACACTAAAGGCCAGGTAGGAAAATGCCACCACGAAAAGCAGCATGAGTACCCAGCCAGGCTTGAGGAACGTCTTTAGCATGCCCCCAAGTCTAGTCGTGGTTCTCGCGAATCCAATCCAGCAGGCCGGGTACCGCGGCTTCGATATTCTTGCGCGCGGTTTCGAAGTCTTCTTCGGTGCCGTAGTAGGGGTCAGCGACCTCTGCGCCTTCCGGGGAATTGGGATCGAAGCTGCGCATCAGCCGAACCTTGGCCGGTTCGATGCCTAGATCGATGAGCGAATCATAGTGCCCGGAATCCATCGCGATGAATAGATCGGCGTCCATGTGCTCTTCGCCCAATTTGGATGCGCGGTGGGAGGCCCCATCGTGTCCGGCGCGGCGCAGCTCCGCCACGGCCCGCTCATCCGCGCCTTGCCCCACGTGCCAGCCGCCGAGCCCGCAGGAATCCACGGTGGCGAGGAGATCGAGCATGTCATCTTCCATTTCATCGCGAACGATGATTTCGGCCATGGGCGAGCGGCAAATATTGCCGGTGCACACAAAGACGAGGTAGAGACCCGAGTGAGAAGAAGATTCAGTCATGCGAAAACCCTTTGCGCAGATAGTACTGTAGTGCGGGAGACAGGATATAGCACTAGCGTAATTTACAAGAATCGAGCATAAAGGAGTATCCCCATGTCTGCTGTGCGAGTGGACGATGTGCGCCGCGTTTTGGACAAGGCCTATCCGCCCCGTTTGGCCGAAAAGTGGGATGCCGTAGGCCTTATTTGCGGCGATCCCGCAGACGAGGTGCGCAACGTCGCCTTTGCTTTGGACTGCACCCAAGAGGTTGCGGACCGCGCGGTTGAGCTCGGCGCGGATATGTTGGTAGTCCACCACCCGCTGCTCCTGCGCGGCGTGGAATCAGTGGCGGCCGATACGCCCAAGGGCAAGGTCGTACACACCCTAATTAAAAATGGCGTGGCGCTTTTTGCCGCCCACACCAACGCCGATAAGGCCCGGCCAGGGGTTAACGATAAGCTCGCGGAGCTCGTGGGCATTACTCCGGGTCGGCCCATCGTGCCGGAAGCCCCAGAGACCATCGATAAGTGGGGAGTGCATATTCCTGTAGGCAGTGCTGAGCAGGTAAAGCAGGCGCTTTTCGATGCCGGCGCGGGCCACATCGGCGCCTATTCCCACTGCTCCTTCGATATCGCGGGCAAAGGCCAATTCAAGCCGGAAGAGGGGGCGGACCCGGTAGAAGGGGACATCGGCAAGCTGCACCGCGGCGACGAGGCACGGGTGGAATTTGTGGCTCCCTCCTCGCTGCGGTCCACGCTGATTGCGGAGCTGCACGAGGCGCACCCGTATGAGGTGCCCGCCTATGACATCGTGGAAACGGCCGGAAGCGGCGACCTTGATACCGCGCTGGGCCTGGGGCGCGTGGGCGAACTGCCCCGCGAGATGACCCTGCGGGCGTTTACACAGCAGGTGGCCAATGCCCTGCCGGAGACCGCATGGGGCATCCGGGCCGCCGGCGACCCAGAGCAAAAGGTGCGCACCGTGGCGGTATCGTCCGGTGCCGGGGATTCCTTCCTGGGGGCTGCGGCGAAGTTAGGCGTCGATGTCTATGTCACCTCCGATCTGCGCCACCACCCGGTGGACGAGCATTTGCGCGCCGGGGGACCAGCCGTCATCGATACGGCCCACTGGGCCAGCGAGTTTCCCTGGACGGCGCAAGCAAGCGATATCGTAGAAGCAGCATTAGAACTAGATACGGAAATTATTAGCCTGCGCACTGATCCGTGGACTATCTCCGCGCACCCAAAGGAGTCATAAGTGAAACTATCGCAAGAACTACAGCCGGTACTGCTGGAATTGGCCAACCTGGAACGCTCGCAAGGCATTGGCGGGGAAAAAGAGCTGCCAGAAAAGGTCGAATACGACAAGGCACAGCAGGAACACAAACGCCTGCTCGATGCCTCCGGCTCCGCGCAGATGGCAGTCGATGACATGGAAAATGAAATCCTGCGCATCCAGGCCGATGAGCGCAAGTTGCGCCGGCGCGAGCGCGATGACAAGGGCCAGCTCGGTGCCGAATTGGATACCGAAAAGCGCAAGGATATCGAGCACGATCTCTACGCCACCAAGTCCCGCATCGCGGATCTGATGAGTGAGCTGCAAGAAGCCCACAATGAGATCCACGCGCTGCGCTCCAACTTGGACGTCCACGGCGCGCGCGTCTCGGATTCCGAGCGCAAGCTGGACATGCTGCGCCGCGCCGCCGACGCCGCCCAAGAGGCCGCGGATAACCAGCCCGATCCCGCCGTGCGCATCGCGGATTTGCGCGAACAGCTGCCTTCCGATGTCCTCGAGGAATACGACGCGCAGCGGCAAGAAAACGGCGTTGGCGCCGCGCAGTTTAAGGCCAACCGGGCCTGCGGTGGCTGCTTCATCGTCTTGCCGCCCGCCGATAAAAACGCCGTGCGCAATGCGCCTGCCGATGAGCTGCCACAGTGCAGCGACTGCGGTTCCTACCTGGTGCGCCTGGCATCATGAAGGTCATCATCTACGCCGATGGCGGCTCGCGCGGAAATCCCGGAATCGCAGGTTCTGGCACCGTCGTCTACGCCGCCGATGGTGAGACGGTGTTGCGCGAAATCGTCTATGTCGTCGGCAAGAAAGCCAGCAACAACGTCGCCGAATATCACGGGCTGTTGCGCGGGCTGGAAGCTGCAGTCGAGCTGGGCGCGGATGACGTCGACTTTTATATGGACTCCCGGCTGGTCGTCGAGCAGATGAACGGCCGCTGGAAGATCAAACACCCAGACATGAAGCAGCTGGGTGTACAGGCGCAGAAGCTCATGCAGCAGCTCGGAAGGGTGAACCTGAGCTGGGTGCGGCGAAACGACAACAAAGTAGCCGATGCACTGTCGAATGAGGCTATGGATGCTGCTGCCGCCGGCCACGCGCCGGGTGTGGTGGACCGCGGCGATGATTCTGGCGATGATTCTGACACTGGTGATACTGCCGCTGGCGCTGATGAACAGGCCGTGTCCGATACTTTTTCGGATGCTGGCGCTGCGAAAACTAGCACCGGCTCGCATGCCTCGTGGACGGGCGCGACCTGCCAGCCGACCACGTTGATTCTGGTGCGGCACGGGCAAACGACCTACTCCGCTGAGCACCGGTACTGCGGGCACAGCGATATTGAGCTGACCGAGACCGGCATGCAGCAAGCAGAAGCTTCGGCTGCCGCCGTGGCCGAACGCGGCGAGATTGATCTGGTGGTGTCCTCGCCACTGCAGCGCTGCCAGGTGACGGCGAAAAAGATCGCGGAAAAAACCGGTGCCCAGGTAGAAACGCACGACGCGTTGATCGAGGCAGATTTTGGCGACTGGGAGGGGCTGACCTTCCAACAGGCCCAGGATGACGATGCCGCGCTGCACGATGCCTGGATTACCGATGCGTCGCTAGCACCGCCAGCTGGGGAATCACTCGCACAGGTGCACCGCCGCGTACGGGAATTCCGAAAAGAACTCGTCGCCAAGCACCCCGGTAAAACGATCGCTGTGGTCAGTCACGTTAATCCGATTAAATCGTTGACCCGCCAGGCGTTGAATGCTGGGCCAGCGACGTTTAGTCACCTGTTTTTGGATCTTGCCAGCATTGGCGTCGTCAAGTTTTATGACGAGAACTCGCCGGTGGCATCGGCGGTACTCAGCGTGAACGAAACCGCGCACCTGCGCTGACGGTGATGTGAGCTTAGTTTTTACGCAGCTAGTACCGGGAACTCGATAAGCAGCGGCTACAGTTTTTGCCGCTGCCTTTCTTTCGCTTACTGCCTCCACCGTGCGCACCGTGTTCGGCTTGTACTAACCCCTCGTTGGTGAGCCTTATAAGCCGCCGAGGGCGTTAGGTGCAGCCACTCTTGATGGCAGGACAGGTGCGCAGCGAAATGAAAACAATACCCAATAAGTGATTTGCTTCACATTTTATTATTTTGTTTCTATACTGAAATTCGGCAGTTTGCTCATTAACCAGAGCTCATTGCTTGAGCTCACCAATCAGAGGAGGAGAAGCAATGACTACACCAACCAGAACCGCACAGTCCACACAACCACCGAAGGAATTCACGGCAGCAGTCGTGGAAGAATTCGGCCCTAATGTCACCGTCCGTGCAGAAAAAATCCCAGAACCCGGCGAGCACCAAGCACTCGTGAAACTCGAGGCATCCGGGATTTGTCACACCGACCTGCACGCTGCAGAAGGTGACTGGCCCGTAAAACCAGAACCACCGTTTATCCCCGGACACGAGGGAGTAGGGCGCGTCGTCAAGCTTGGGCCGGGTGAACAGTTCGTGAACGAAGGCGACCTTGTCGGCAACGCCTGGCTCTGGTCGACGTGCGGCGAATGTGAATCCTGCTTAACTGGCTGGGAAACCCGCTGCGTGAAAGCAGAGTACGGCGGCTATACCGTCGACGGAAGCTTCGGCGAATATATGCTCGTTGACACACGCTACTGCGCACGCATCCCGGAAGGTAGCGACCCGGTAGAAGTCGCACCGATCCTATGTGCAGGCGTGACCGTATACAAAGGTCTGAAAATGACCGAGACCAAGCCCGGTCAATATGTCGTCATCTCCGGTATCGGCGGCCTGGGGCACCTGGCGGTGCAATACGCCGACGCGATGGGCATGCGGGTTATCGCCGTTGATATTTCCGATTCCAAGCTGGAGCTGGCCAAGCGCCACGGCGCAGAATTTACCGTGAACGCCAGCGAAGTTGACCCGGTACAGGCGGTGCAGGACTTTACTGACGGTGGCAGCCACGGAGTGCTGGTGACTGCGGTGCACCCGGATGCTTTCGGGCAAGCCATCGAGATGGCTAAACGCGGCGGAACCATCGTGTTCAATGGCCTGCCATCAGGGGAATTCCCGGCGTCCATCTTCGACATCGTGCTGAAGGGGCTGACAATTCGTGGCTCGCTCGTCGGCACGCGTCAAGACCTGGCCGAGGCCATTGATTTTTATGCGCGCGGCAAGGTGAAACCAGATGTCACCGAATGCAGCATTCACGATGTCAACGACGTGTTCAAACAGCTGCACGACGGCAGCATCGATGGACGAAAAGTCATCCGTTACGACTAAGCGCCTTGCAGAGTGTTCCAGCAGATTTGCACAGGTGCGCGGCTATCGACGAAGATGGAGCGGGTGAATGAGCCGGCCGGGCGATCGCGGCTGACAAACTGTGCTGACAGCTGGTGGGCGCAAGTGAAAGTCGAGGAAAGTCCGGACTCCACAGAGCACGGTGGTTGCTAACGGCAACCCGGGGTGACCCGCGGGCAAGTGCAACAGAAAGTAGACCGCCTTGTGCCTCCACTTGCGTTTCGGCTCAAGTTGGGGACACAAGGTAAGGGTGAAACGGTGCGTTAAGAGCGCACCAGCATCGTCAGTGATGGCGGTGGCTGGGTAAACCCCACCGGGAGCAAGGCATCACGGCCCTGCCACGTTGCAGGGCCCGATCAGGCGTTTTAAGGCTGCTCGCCCGAGCCTGAAGGTAGCTGCTGGAACCAACTGGCAACGGTTGGTCTAGATGGATGTTCGCCGCGCGGCGTTCCGCTTAATGGGGCGCTGCGGTTAGACAGAATCCGGCTTATAGGCCGGCTCATTCGCCCTTAATCTTCTACTTTGGCGGGCTCGCCTGCGGCCAGCTTCACCAGTAGGAAGCCATCGTCTGCCAAATCCGCCGCGAAGTTTTCCGCGCGGTTGCTGGGGACATAAGCAATAACGGCTCCAGATAGCCCCGCGTGCGCCGAGCGCGCGGCCACCGCGCCGCGGACCGTGACCAGTTCCGCGAGCTTTTCTGCGGAATCGAAGCCATAAATATTGGTCAGCGAGGCCTGCGATTGCAAGATGATGGGGAAGAGCTCGTTGCGGCGGTGCGAGCGCAGGTAGCGCACGAAGTGCTCCACGCGGGAGGTCTCTTCCTCATAAAATGCCATCCACTCAGTAGCCGCATTGATGCTGGGGCGGCCCTCCTCGCCGTAGACCTTGTGCACCGCCTTGAGCCACTCCACCACGCGCTGTTGAGCATCGGGCAATAAGCGCAGCGACTCTGTGCCGAAGGAATGGCAGGCATCATCGATAAACTGCTGGCGCTGGCGGATAGCGTCAATTGCCTGTGACTGTTCTTCCGCAGTGTTCTCGGGCACCGCCACGGTGAAGGCCACCACGTCGTGGTCCACGACGTGGGGCGCGTGGGTGACCGAGCCATCGGCATAGTCGATGATGCAGACACCGTCGCCACTGCTGCGCAGCGCGGCGGTGTGGCGCGCGCGAAGGGCGGGCTTATGGGCAAAGGTGGTCACCGCCTGGGTGCAGACATCCGCAACGCGCACGCGCAAGGGCGCGTCGAGGTTATCTGTTGGGCCCATTAAAGCAAGCGCTGCGGCAACATCCGCCGCCGATGCGGCGCCTAAGCCGATATCGTTGGGGATATCGCTCACGATGGTGATATCCGCCCCGGCCGTCTCCCTGGACAGTAACTGGCGGTTGACCATGGTGTGCACGATGCCGCCGATGCGCGCGGCCAGCCCACCTTCTGGTGCGGGCGGGATGACCGGCTGCCCCTCTGAGTCCGTCGTGGGTTGTTGCGCCGCAGCGAGCGCAGCTACCTCCTGCAGGCCAATGGAATCGTGTGCAGACTCCCCAATTGCTGGCACGTAGTGGACGGAAACGATGCCATCCTTGCGCGAACTGACGGCCGCCGCCGCTCGGAGATCCGACAAGTTTGCGGCGACGATGCCCCCATAGTGATCGATATGCTCACCAATGAGCGGCCAGGTCGCGGGCGCGCTGGCGACATGGGTGGGCTCCGTTCCCACGATAGAGGCGTGTTGTTGTGCAACGCGCTCAGCAATAGGGGACTTAGGCGTCGACCACAGTGGCATGAAGGCAAAAGCTCCTTTTCCAATTCGGCGGATAAAAATCACGCGGCTACGTGGCGCGGGCTAGCGCCATGGACAAAGTAGCCGATAAAGCGGCTCCCTTGCTCTGCTTGACGGTGCAAGGGAGGCATGAAAAGAAATACTGCCCTCATATTCTAGCGGGCGCGTGTTTTCATGCATGGGTAGTGTGGGCACCAACCACAGGCGGGCGGCGCACACCTGCTGTCCAAAGTATATAGACGAAAGGGACTACCGTGGCGACTACAGCAGATGAGAAGTGGTATTACGACCCTTCCACCAAGGAAGTCAGCAAGGGCAAAGTATCCGGCTGGGAAAACCGCATGGGACCCTATGACACCCGCGAAGAGGCCGAGCACGCCATAGAAATTGCGCGCGCTCGCACCAAGGCCGCCGATGCCGCAGATAAAGAAGATGATGGCTGGGACTAGTTTATTTCCCAACCATCATCTGGCAGCTACCAATGCAGCCTAACGCGCCACAACTGGTGCCACGGCCGCCGCTACTTCTTCAGCTTCTTGCGCAGCGGCTTAAATGCGGCCTTGATGTCCTTGAAAGATTCGTTGTAATCATCCAAGGCGGCTAGGCCGATGGCGCGTTCGCGCTGGTACAGCAGGCCGTAACCAAAGGTATCTTCCCCGCGGCGGTGCGCGTTCTGGGATAGCTCGAGCAATTTATCCCGCGAGGTAACCGAGTCTTGGAAATCCCCCAAGACCGATTGCATCTTTTTGCAGGCCTTGTACAGACGCTTGGTCTTTAGCTTCGTTGCGGAACCGGCTGCCTCTGCTGCGTAACGCAGTTTCTTGGCCGCCTTGCGCATATCGTGGAAATAATCCTCGCGCTCGTGCAGCGAAAGCTCCGCGTTATCCCAGTTGTCTACTGCCTTCTTATGGCGCTTGACCAACTTTTTGTAGGCCTTTTCCAAGTGGCGTGCCATAACGGCATCGACGTCCTCGGCCCCCGTATCGCCAGTGTTAGACGGTTCTTCCGTCTTCTTTTCAGCGTCCGATTCTTGCTCTGCGGGGTGCGTTTCCGCAGATTCTTCGGCAGAATCTGCGGCTGCATCCTCAGATGCA
This sequence comes from Corynebacterium sp. KPL1818, assembly GCF_000478135.1. Classification (NCBI taxonomy): domain Bacteria; kingdom Bacillati; phylum Actinomycetota; class Actinomycetes; order Mycobacteriales; family Corynebacteriaceae; genus Corynebacterium; species Corynebacterium sp. KPL1818. The sequence goes on from NZ_KI515759.1 coordinate 280,278, forward strand.
TCCCCGTCAGCGTCCACGGCAGCGGAATCGTCATCACCGTCGGCATCTTCTGCGGATTGAGAACCGGCAGTAGGGGGATCTGCCAATAGGTGGTCGAGGGACTCGAGCAATTCGAGGTATTCCTCAGAATTTAGTGCGGCGATAACCCTGCGGTGCGCCCGCCGGTAGGCGGTGCCCATATCGCGGGAGATGTGTTCGCGGGTGGCGGCATCCAAGGTATCGGAGTCCTCGGACTCCAAGAGCTCTTGCCAGCGCTCTTCCACAACCTCTGCATCGCGGGCTACGCCCAAAATGCTGGCGAGCTCTTTGAGATCGGCTTCGATCTTCTCAATCTGTGGGCCGACGACAATGCCGTGAAAAGTCTGCAGGTGGCTGCGCAGCTCGCGGGTGGCCACGCGCATCTGGTGCACCGAGTCCCACTCATCGCGGCGAACGCGCGGATCGTAATCAATGAGCTTGTCCCGGTTGGTTTGCAGCGCTGTAATCACTGCGGCTGCTGGGGAATCCTCATCAACGTCTGGGGTAATGAGCGCGGGCGGTAGGGGAGCATTGTTGTAGGAATCTCCCAGGGCTGACTTCAACTTAGACGGGGACGAAGAAACGCGCGCCCCAGCGCCGATGAGAAGGGAAGTGGCGCGGCGAATGAAGTGGCTTCCCGCTTCGGTGCCTGGAAGCTCACCGGCAAGCTCTACCTCCCATTCGCGCCAGGATTGCTGCTGCCCGCCGGGCAGGAAGGAAAAGGCGGTGACGTGGTCATCGCAGAATTCCGCTACCGGATTATTGTGCTCGTCTGCGAGCAGCATCTCGGTGCGGTTATTATCCACCTGCGCAATGGGGTTTAACTCGTTGTGGCGAACGATAGAGCGCACTTGCTTTACAAGCTCTTGGGGCACCTCGTATTTGCCGTCTACTGGTTCTCCCAGTTCGGCATGGATCTCGGTTCGGCCAGCCTCGCTGGGGATCTTGATGTGCCAGCCATCGTCATTGCCGCCGGTGCGGCGGCGCAAGGTGATTTTGGTGTGCGTTAGGCGCAAATCTTCCGTGTCGTAATAGATGGCGGATAGAGCGTGGTGGCGCGTTTCTGCAATATGGTCAACGGATTCGAGTCGAGTGAGTTCAGGTAGTTGAGTCGATTCTGCTACGGCGAATTTCGCTTCTACTTCCAGGAAAGTCTGTGTTGACATTCACATACCCTTAAGCTTTTACAACAATTAATTTCACCTGTGATCCTACCCGTGACGCGCAGCGACCGCCTGAAAAATTTCGCAGCGTTTGCTGTGCGCACAGGTAGAAATGCGCAGCCGACACCTTGGGCTGAAAGCGGGTAGAAGAAGCCGCGGGGTGAGGGGGCCGCCGGTATTAAGAATCGATGCCAGTGGCAGGCCCACCCAAGTGAGACTTATCCGCGGCCGTGATGCCATCAGTGATGCCATGCAGGCTATTCATGGATAGCGAGGATGTGGTCAGGTTGGGAAATAGGCGGTCTCGGGTTTCCTCAGCATGATCGGTGCGGGCTTGGAGTGCAGGTAGCGTCTGGGTGGCGATGAGCTCAGCGTGGTGGCTGCAATAGGGAGATTCATCGAGTTTTTCTTCGATCCCGTCTTCATTGGCCAGCTCCAGCAGCTCCCCGATCCGGGCGGCATAGGAAAGCCGAAAGCTCCGGCGATAGGACGCGGTGGTCTGTGTCGCGCGTGCAAACTCGGCACCCTCGCTATTGCGCATGTACCAATCGCATTGGCGGTTCAGCGAGGAGAACAGATCGGCGCAGTGGGCGGCGTCTTCGGGCGCGCCGATGATGCAGGCAAGGCCCTTTTCGTGGATGAGGAGGGTGGTGCACCCATTGGCATTGGCGATGGTGCCTAACAAGGTGACCTGGTGTTTGATATATGGCGGGTGAACGTGCACGCGGTGGGAAATGAGGCGGGGCTGGTCCACGGTCAAGAGATCTTCGATGCGGTATTTCTGCTGCAGCGACTGGGCCTTAGAAATAAGCACCTCTGCCTCTTCTGCAAAGGACGTGGACTCGGCCTTGCGCAATAGCCCCAAGACCTTGTGGCGGATTTTATCCTGCTTGTCGCTAGAACCATCGGCTTGGCTGAGCTCGCCGCCGGCCAAAAGCTCGGTATCGCGCAAACGTGGCAGGTGCACCAGCTCTTTCATGATGGCGCGCATCTTATCGCGGGGAATGGAATTTTCTTGCGGTGCTTCTAATTGCAGCCACGCTTTGCGCAGCGCGGGTGAGGTGATGCGGGCAGGTACGTGCGGGCTAGCGCGGTAGATGAGGGGGTAGGAATAAGCGCCCAGGACGTGGCGTAAATCGTCCGGGGACCACCCGTATTGGGCGGCAGTAACTACGGCATCGATAACGCTGGCAGAAAGTTCATCAACGTGGGAGGTCATACTAGTTTCTTCCTTTAGAAAGGTTGTACAGGTGTTCGCTTGCCCCACTAGCAAAGCACGTCCACTAAGCCGTACCTGCTGCATTAACCCCCGCTTGCTACCCCCTGAATACTCTGCCGACCTGCGAATCTGACCATGTGGAAATTGACTAATGAACTGCACACTGCCTAGCGGTGAGCCGGTAAGGTTTAGGGCATGAATAGCCAACACGAATTCGTCTTACGCACCGTTGAGGAACGCGATATCCGCTTTATCCGCTTGTGGTTTACGGATATCATGGGCGCCCTCAAATCCGTAGTGATGAGCCCCTCCGAACTCGAATCCGCCTTTGAGGAGGGGATTGGCTTTGATGGCTCTTCGGTAGAGGGATTTTCCCGCATCTCGGAATCGGACACCATTGCGCTGCCGGATCCCTCCACCTTCCAGATCCTGCCCTTTGATGGCAACGAGCCGGACCTGCAAACGGCGCGCATGTTCTGCGATATTGCGCAGCCAGACGGCCAGCCCTCCGTGGTAGATCCGCGCCATATCCTGCGCCGCCAGGTCACCGAGGCCGCCAATGATGGATTTACCTGCATGGCCTCGCCAGAAATCGAGTTCTACCTGCTGGAACACAGCAAGGAACTGACAGACCTGGTCCCCACCGATAATGGCGGGTACTTCGATCAGGCGACGCACGATACCGCGCCGCTCTTTCGCCGCCGCGCTATGTTGGCATTGGAATCGCTCGGCATCGCCACCGAATTTAGCCACCACGAAACCGCGCCGGGCCAGCAGGAAATCGATCTTCGCCATGCCGACGTGCTGACCATGGCGGATAATATTATGACCTTCCGGCGCGTTATTAAGCAGGTGGCCACGGATTCCAATGTACGGGCAACGTTTATGCCCAAGCCCTTTGAGGATCTCCCGGGCTCCGGAATGCATACGCACTTTAGCCTGTTCGAAGGCCAGTCCAATGCTTTCCACGATCCGGACGATGAATTTTCGCTCTCGCGCACCGCTAAGCAATTCATCGCCGGGATTTTGGAGCACTCTACGGAGATGAGCCCCATTATCAACCAGTGGCCCAACTCCTATAAGCGGTTGATGTTTGGCAATGAGGCGCCGGGTTCGGCCACATGGGGCGTGCAGAACCGTTCGGCGCTGGTGCGCGTGCCAACGTACCGCCTGACCAAGGAGGAATCGCGCCGGGTGGAAATCCGCTCCATCGATGCTTCCATGAACCCATACTTGGGTTATGCGGTCATCCTCGCCGCCGGGCTGCGCGGCATCCGGGAAGGCTACGAATTAGACGAGCCCGCAGAAGACGATGTCCACCAGCTCACCCACCGGGAACGCCGCGCCATGGGGTATAAGGATCTTCCCTCCAGCATGGATCAGGCCCTGCGCGAGTTCGAAAAGTCCGAATTTATGGCAGAGGTCTTGGGCGAGCACGTCTTCGAGTTCTTCTTGCGCGCCAAATGGGAAGAATGGCGCGATTACCAGCGCCAAATTACGACAGTCGAGCTGCGCAACAACCTGAACTTCTAGGAGAATAATGCGTCCTGCCACGGTGCCTTCGCCGGCGTCGCTGGGCCTTAGCCGGTCCCATGCCGCACAAGACTTAGAACAACTGGGATGGAATAACCCGGAGTCCGTTGACCTTTTATGGACGCTGGCTGCGGTCGGTGATCCAGATTTGGCGCTTAATAACCTCGTGCGCATTTACGAGCAGGCCCCGGAGCTCGATGCGGAAATCCGCAGCAACGAGCAAGTGCGGGTGCGCCTTCTCGCGCTCTTGGGTGCGTCGACGGCGTTCGGGGATCACCTCGCCGCGCACCCGGAGCTATGGGAGGAGCTGAAAAAGCCCCTCCCAGAGCCAGAAGAGATGCTGACTAGCCTGCTTGAAACGGTGGGGGCGCAGCCGGCAACGTTCGCTGCAGAGCTCGATGCTCCCGATCCCGCGAGGGACGATCTCAGTGCGCCGGGTACGTACCGCGCGAGCGAGGGCGAGCATAAAAAGGAGATGCGGACCCAGTACCGCACGCTGATGATGCGGCTTGCCGCGCACGATGTGGCGGGAACCTTCCACTCCCGCAAGGGGCAATCCCGCCCGCAGCCGGAGGTAAGCTTCCGGCAGGTCACCACGCTGACGACTGCGCTTGCCGATGCCGCCCTTACCGCCTCCCTTGCCGTTGCGGTGCGCAAGATCTACGGCGATGATCCGCTCGATGCGCAGCTTGCGGTCATGGCGATGGGCAAGTGCGGTGCCGGCGAGCTCAACTACATTTCCGATGTGGACGTTATCTTCGTCGGCAGCGAGGCAACGCCCAAGGCCACCAGGCTAGCTGCGGAGTTTAACCGGATTGGTTCCACGACATTTTTTGATGTCGATGCGAACCTGCGGCCGGAGGGTAAGTCTGGGGCGCTGGTGCGCACGCTGGATTCGCACGTGACCTACTACCGTCGGTGGGCAGAAACCTGGGAATTCCAGGCCCTGCTCAAGGCGCGGGCGATGACCGGCTACCTGCCGCTGGGGCAGGACTATCTGGAACAGATTCGGCCGATGGTGTGGACGGCCTCGCAGCGCGATTCCTTCGTGGAAGACGTCCAAGCCATGCGCCGGCGCGTATTGGATAATGTGCCGGATGAGCTCAAACATCGCGAGCTCAAGCTGGGCGTCGGTGGGCTGCGCGATATTGAATTCGCGGTGCAATTGCTGCAATTGGTGCACGGTCGCTCCGATGAATCCCTGCGCGCGTTGTCGACGGTAGATGCCCTCGATGCGCTTATCTCTGCAGGCTACGTGGGCCGCGAAGACGGCACGCAGCTCATCGAGGCCTATGAATTCTTGCGCCTTTTAGAACACCGCCTGCAATTGGAGCGCTTCCGCCGCACGCACACCCTGCCGGCAGACGATGATGAAGCGGGCCTGAACTGGCTCGCGGTGATTTCCGGATTCTCCCCGCAGGGCACAAAGTCTGCGGTGCAGGGCATGCTCGCGCATTTGCGCCGCATCAGGATGCGCATTTCCGAGTTGCACTCGCGCCTGTTTTATCGCCCGCTGCTTAATTCCGTGGTGACCATGTCCGCCGATGAGCTAAAGCTTTCGCCCGAGGCAGCAAAGCTGCAGCTTGCGGCATTGGGCTATAGCTCGCCGGATCGCGCCTTCGAGCACCTGACCTCCCTGGCATCCGGGACGTCGCGCAAGGCACGCATTCAAGCCATCTTGTTGCCCCCCTTGATGGAGTGGTTGGCAGACACCGCGGACCCGGATATGGGGTTGCTCAATTACCGCAAGCTATCTGAGGCCGCCCGGGATAAGTCGTGGTTCCTGCGCATCCTGCGGGATGAGGGGATCGTCGGCCAGCGCTTAATGCATATCCTAGGAACCTCGCCATTTACCGCGGACCTTATCATCAGCGCCCCGGATTCGGTAAAGCAGCTTTCCGATGGCGCGACCGGCCCCAAGTTGCTCGAAACCAAGCCTGAGCAGGTATCTAAGGCGCTGGTTAATTCCAGCAAACGCCATGCGCACCCGGATAAGGCGGTGGCGGTCGCGCGCTCGCTGCGCAGGGTGGAGCTGGCGCGCATCGCCAGCGGTGATCTCTTAGGGATCATCCCCGTTGAGCAGGTGTGCCAAGAGCTTTCGACCATCTGGAATGCGGTCTTGGAAGCCGCCCTGCGCGCTGAGGTGCGGGCCTGGCGGATGGACCACGAGGATGCGGAACCGCCGGCGCGCATTGCGGTTATTGGCATGGGCCGGCTCGGCGGCCGTGAGCTTGGGTTCGGTTCCGATGCGGATGTCCTTTTCGTGGCAGAGCCTGACGCAGCAGACGATGAAGGCGAGGCCATGCGGTGGGCCATCGGGATCGTCGATAAGCTGCGCCGCCGCCTTGCCAAGCCTTCCGGGGATCCGCCCTTGGACGTTGACCTGGGCCTGCGCCCAGAGGGGCGTTCGGGTGCTGTGGTGCGCAGCATTGCCTCCTACAAGCGCTATTACCGCGAGTGGGGCGAGGCCTGGGAAATGCAGGCGCTGCTGCGCGCGGCCTTCATCGCCGGGGATGAGGAAGTGGGCGAGCGCTTTATGGAGATGATCGATGAATACCGCTACCCGGATAGCGGCGCGAGCCAGTCCACCATTCGCGCCATCCGGCGCATGAAGGCTCGGGTGGATAATGAGCGCCTGCCGCGTGGGGCCGACCGCACCACCCACACGAAGCTGGGGCGCGGGGCGCTGACCGATATTGAGTGGACGGTGCAGCTGCTGATTATGATGCACGGGCACGAGCATCCTGAGCTGCGCCAACCAGGGACCCTGCCGGTGCTCGATGCGCTGGAAGAAAGAGGCGTCTTAAGCGCCGCGCAAACCAGCGACCTGCGAGATGCGTGGTTGATGGCAACGGATGCCCGCAACGCGTTGGTGCTGGTGCGCGGCAAGCGCGTGGATCAATTGCCTGGGCCGGGCCCACAACTGGCACAGGTGGCCGGCGCGGCCGGTTGGACGCCGGAGAATAACCAGGATTTCTTGGATACGTACCTAAAACTTACCCGGCACGCGCGCAAGGTGGTCGATGAAGTCTTTTGGGGAGAGGAGGAATCCTTCGAGCATTCTTAAAGTTGCCGCATAACTTGGTCTATACAGCGCTAATTCCCTTAACTTTTGAAGTATCGGACTCTAAAGTAGGAACAAGTTAGAGAAAGGATCTTTGGTATGTCATTTCAGCTGCAGCTCGATGTGGACTCCGCCACCGTGGGAGAATTGGCCGCCTTGCTTTCCGCCGCTCGCGCGGCAGGGGTCCGCGATGATGACGTTCTAAAATTAGATGGCTCCACCTTGACCATCGCGGTATCGGCCCCGCAGACGGGTGCGTCCCGCGCCGGGCAGAACCTCGATGCATCGCATCGCCAAGACGACCTTGATCGTGAGGGCGGTGCGGACTCCCGCTCGCGCGGGCGCGGCGACGGCATTGGGGAGGCCACGATCCGCTCGCTCATCGATATCTTGAATGAACGCGGCCCTGGCAATTCATCGCGCGGTAATGGATACGGATTCTTCGGGGGAAATTCGGATTAACATGGCTAAATCACCGGAAGCCCACCGCAGGAAGCTTATCTACCTTTGGGGTTGTATCGCCGTGACGGCCATTATCGCCGTCGTCGTTGGCACGTGGGCAACCAGCCGCCATCAGCCGCCTAAAGGGACGATGACCGTGGGGGATGCCGTAGCCGGGGGAGTGGTGCAGGAAGAAGCGCCTGCTCAGGTTAATGGTGCAGTAGGAGGCGATGCGTCTTCAGAGGCCAATCGCGTGATGTCGCTGGCGAAGGCATTGGGCATTCCCCTGGAATCGGTGCCGCGCGATATTACCCAGAATAAATCCGGAAAGTCTGATGTCCGGCAGTATCTCGAGCGCGAATTAAAGAGCGCCGTGGCCTCTGGTGAGTTGGATGAAGACGATGAAAAGGCCATCATCGGTGCCTTCGAAAAGGGGATTGTCATCCCTGCCAGCGATGGCATCGTGGCCGAAAGCGCCCCAGCGAATTAGGCCAGTGCTATGGGCACTGGAATGCCTGCGAATGGTCCCTAAGAAGTTTCAGGAAACCGGCAGACTGACGGCATGGCCTTAACAGCTCGTCTCCCTAGAGTTATCCCATAACGAAACGGTAACGAATAATGGTGTGCGTTACCGAGGGACTGGAGGAGACGATGACAATAAGCAATAGATTATCTACAACCTTGGCGGTGGCCGCAGCCATAGTATTTCCTATTAGCGGGGGATTGGCGATTGCCTTTGCGGTAAATACGGTTCCAGCAGAGACCATTGCCCAAGCCGCAACCGGGGATCCATTAATCCTGCACCTCAAGTCCGCACTCGAGGTAGCAACAGCACTAGCGAAGAGATAGCGTGCATACCCCAACTGTGCACCGCCGCTGCTGCTAAAGTGCCAGGCATGTTGGTTGATGCCATTCGCCTGAAATCCATGCCGCGAGATTATCGCCGCAGCCTGCCTGCCTTCGATTACCTAGGGGATTTAAGGCGCTTTTCCTTTACCCGCCCGGTGACGATTTTCGTTGGCGATAACGGCATAGGAAAATCCAGCCTCTTGGCTGCCATGGCAACGGATCTTGGGTGCTCTCCCAAGGGTGGCCGGATGGGGGATCCGGAAGCAATCTTGCCAGTAAGCCCGGTGGCTTGTGAGCGCACGGAGCTTATCCAGCGCGCCTACTTCCTGCGGGCGGAAACCCATGAATACCTGCTATCGCGCGAGCAATCCCCCGAGGAAACCGGCGGGCGTTCCACCCTGCCCATCCAGGTGGATGTGCAGGCCCGCTCGCACGGCGAGTCCGTCTTCGATGTGCTCTATGAGCGAGTTGACGGCGCTGGGGTCTATATTCTGGATGAACCAGAATCGGGATTGTCCGTCGTCCGGCAATTGGCATTGATAGCGGAAATCGCCCAGGCCGTTGACCGCGGTGCGCAGGTATTTATCGCCACGCATTCACCCATCCTATTAGGCTGCCCCAATGCCGATATCGTGGAATTAAATGACACCGGCTTTCAGCGCATTTCCTTTGACGAGGCCGAGGCCGTGGCCGCTACCAGGGAGTTCCTCGAAGACCCTGAGGGGACCATCAACTTTATCTTGGACCCAGACGCAGAAGATGCAGAGGCGGAGGATGCAGAGGCGGCCGACACCACGGTGGACGAGGCCGAAAGACCCGAATAGACCGCTAGGTTACTTCCACGATCCGCACGGAAGGCCCCGCGTAGCCGCCGCGCCGGCGCAGGATGTGGGTGATGACGACACCAGCCATGCCGCACAGCCATACGGCGAGGACGGCGAGCGAGGCGGAGGTGAAATCGGGCATCGAGTAATTGGGGGCATCGGCAGAGTGATCCAAGACCATGCCGAATAATTGCGCACCCAACATGCCGGAGGTAAACCCGCCCATATTACCCAAGCCGGTGGCGGTAGCCACGACAGAGCGGTCCATGTTCTCGCGGATGATGTCGAAGCCATAATTCGACGTCGGCGTGCACAGCGCCAAGATAAAGGAGACCACGGTGATGGCCACCAGACCCCCGCCGGTGCCGAAGGCGAAGAATAGTACCCAGGTCAGCACGTGCAGGCACACGAACCCGAGCGCGACCCATGGGCGGATATTCTGCGCGCGGGAGGAAATCCGGCCGTGTAAGGGCCCGACCAGAACCAAAAATACGGCCAAGAGGGTCAGCACGAGGCTGACCTTGCCCTTGGATAGTTCCATGCCTTGGGTCATCATGGGCATGCCCCACAGCATGACAAAGACAATCAGCGGCAACATGCCGCTGTAGTGAATAAAGTATGCCTGCCAGGCGATGGGCGAGGTAAAGACCGCCTTTAAGCGGGCACCGATGCTGCTGCCTTGGGAATTGGGCGGTTCCTTCTCCAGAGGGATAACCCCGAGCTTTTCCGGGGAGTCAGCGACCGCGACGGCGGCGGCAATGGCGACGAGGATGCCCACTGCACCCAAGGTCACAAATGCCGCGGTCCATCCCGCGGTCCCTAGCAACCAGAGGAAGGGGACGGCGGAGATGAATTGGCCCATCTGGCCAATGGAGGAGGTCACCTGGGTAAACATCGGTGTGCGGTGCAGCGGGAACCAGTAGGGCAGGATGCGCATCACCGATAAGAAGCCCGTGGCATCGCCGGCGCCGATGAGCACGCGCGCGAAGATGGCTACCCCGTAATTGCTGGTAAAGCCGAGTATGACCTGCCCAACACCCATAATGACCGCGCCCACCACGAGCAGGATGCGGGGGCCGAATTTATCGATCAGCATGCCGGTGGGGATTTGCGCGATGGCATACACGCCCAATTGCACGGAGGTAAATACCGCGATGCGCCCGGCATCGACGTCGAAGCGCTCGATGGCATCAAGGCCGGCGACGCCGAAGGAAGACCGCCCGGTAATGGCTACGAGGTAGACCGCCATGGCCGCGATCCAAATCATTAACGCCTGGGTTGTGATAACTTCTCTGGGATTTGGCTGCGACATGGCTGATACCTTACGCGTTAACTACTAGGATTCATCTTGTGAAGTATATTTCGACCCGTGATACCACCGGCCAGCCCGCATCCTTTACGGATATCCTTTTAGGAGGGCTCGCGCCCGATGGTGGCCTTTACCTGCCTGAAACCTACCCGCAACTAGATTCCGCCACGTTGGATGCGTGGCGCGATGTGGTGAAAACCAACGGCTATGCCGCCCTTGCGGCCGAGGTCATCAAGCTGTTTATCGATGATATTCCAGACGAGGATCTGGATAAAATCGCAGCCCGGGCATATACCAACCCGAAGTTTGCCTCCCCAGAGATCGTTCCGGTCACTGAGCTTGGCGATGCCCTCTTTATCGGCCACCTGTCCGAGGGCCCCACCGCTGCATTTAAAGATATGGCCATGCAGCTTTTGGGCGAGCTTTTTGAATACGAGCTTGCCCGCCGCGGGGAGACGCTGAATATTTTGGGCGCTACCTCCGGCGATACCGGCTCTTCCGCCGAGTACGCCATGCGCGGGCGCGACGGCATCCGCGTGTTCATGTTGACTCCGGCTGGGCGCATGACCGCCTTCCAGCAGGCCCAAATGTTTGGCCTGGATGATCCGAATATCTTCAATATCGCCCTCGACGGTGTCTTTGATGATTGCCAGGACGTGGTAAAGGCCGTCTCCAGCGATGCGGAATTTAAGGCCAACTACCGCATCGGCGCGGTCAACTCCATTAACTGGGCCCGCCTGTTGGCCCAGGTGGTTTACTATATTTCCTGCTGGATCAAGGTCACCGATAATAACGAGCAGAAGGTATCCTTTAGCGTTCCTACCGGTAACTTTGGCGATATCTGTGCCGGGCATATCGCTCGCAGCATGGGCCTTCCCATCGATCGCCTCATCGTGGCGACGAATGAGAATGACGTATTAGATGAGTTCTTCCGCACTGGCAACTACCGCCCGCGTCCGGCCGCGGAAACCATGGCCACCTCGTCGCCGTCTATGGATATTTCCCGCGCCTCCAATTTCGAGCGCTTCGCCTTCGATCTTTTAGGCCGCGATGCTGCCCGCGTTGCGGATCTCTTTGGCACCAAGGTCAAAGAAGGCGGGTTTAACCTGGAAGAAGAGCTCATCACGGCCGCGCGTGAAGACTACGGTTTCTTTTCCGGTTCCTCCACCCATGATGATCGGCTCGCCACCATCAAGGATGTGCACGAGCGCTATGGTTACCTGGCGGATCCGCACACGGCCGATGGCATCAAGGTGGCGCGTGCGGCCCAAAAAGAGGGTGTGACGACGCCCATTATCTGCCTGGAAACGGCACTGCCGGTAAAATTCAGCGAAACCATTACCGAGGCCATCGGGAGCGCACCGCAGCCACCCGAGCGTTTCGCTGACATCCTGGACGCGGAGCGCCACGTGGCGGATCTGCCCAATGATGCCGCAGCGGTCAAGGATTTTATTACCTCAAGCATCAAGAACACGGAGGTGTAGCCACCACATGGCATTAGAAAACTTCGCCGGACCGGAGCACTATACCGAATTCGATCCGGAAAAATTCATCCGCGACTTAAAAGCACAAGCAGAGGCGGATAAGGAAGAACAGGACAAGGACTCTGCAGGTGACGCGGGTACGAATAGCCAGTAGCCTGCTGGCAGCAGTAGGGCTCTTTACGGTGGCATCGTGTAGCACCGATGCCACCCAGCAGCAGGATGGGGTGGTTGCGCAATCCACTGACACGCCACCGCCGGCGCCGCCGAACGAGTTTTATGAGCCCGCGGTGGTGCCGGTGCCCCCAGGCGCCGCGCTGAACTTAACCACGAGTGACCCGCAGCCGGGCGAGTACTTTAGCTTCCAGTCCTGCACCGCGGCGTGGTCCTTCGCGCTTGCCGATGGCCGCACCATCGCCGTGACGGCCTCCCATTGCGGCAAACCTGGCGATAAGGTCTGGGCCGGAACCCAAGAGGGCGATTTCGCCTACCCAGCCGATCCAGTAGGCGAGGTGATCTATTCGGACTTCTTTGCCGAGGAGACCAATCACTTAGACGTTGCCTTCATCGAGCTGTACCGCGATGCGCAGTACTTCACCCCAGGCGAGGTAGCCACCACCGTAGCCACGCAGCTGGACAAGCTGCCGGACGCGGTATGCAAGCTGGGCAGTTCTACCATCGTGACCTGCGGGAACGTGAAAAACGCGGTGGATTCCACACAACTGAATTACCAGGGCCTAGAACACGATTCCAACGCCGCCCTGGCGGAGATGTGCAGCGCGGTCGGGGATTCCGGCGGGCCCGTTTACGGCGATGTGGATGGCCGGCAGACCATCGTGGGGCTGGTCTCTGGAATCACCGAGCCTTTGGACGAGGGGCATAGCTGCGAAGACACGCAACAAAACATCGACGTGGCCTTTACCACCGCACCGGATATCCAGGAATTGGCACTGAAGGTCCTCGGCCCCGTGGCATAGGATCAGGCACAATTGGCTACGCTAGGTGGTATGCCAACGCCTGATTATATTGTGAAGCTGCGCGAATCCATCGGCCACGATCAGATCTTCGTCCCCGCGTGCAGCGCCATCATTCTCCGCGATGTACCAACCGGTGCGGCCCTGTGGGAGGTGCCGTCCGTACTGCTAGTCAAGCGTGCCGATAATGCCGTGTGGACCCCGGTCGAAGGCATCTGCGAGCCGGGCGAGGAGATTACCACCACCGCCTTGCGCGAGGTCAAGGAAGAGGTGGGCCTCGATGCCAAGGTGGAAGCGCTCCTCGGTGTTGGCCAATCCGGTCCGGTGACCTATCCCAATGGCGATGAATGCATGTTCATGAGCACCGCGCTGCGCCTATCTGTCGCCGACGGCGCCGAGCCCGTCATCAGCGATGAAGAAAATACCGAAGCGCAGTGGTTCTCGGTGGCCCACCTCCCGGATAGCGTGTCGCGGCGCCATCGCCTGATGATCGCGGATGCCGTGGCGCACCTCAAGCACCCGCAAGGCTTTTCTCCCCGCATGGGCTGGATGAAGCGCAGCGAGCAGCCCGGGCTCTAGCGCGTTTCCTCCGCGCCTATGAGCAGTCGCTTTAACTCCTGCGCGCTGTTCGCTACGACCAGCTCTTGGGCGATGCACTCCCTGGCCTCTTCCACGTCTTCGTCGTAACCGCAGCATATGACCGTGGCATTGATAGTTATCAGCAGCCTGCCGCGGCGCGCCAGCTCAAAAAATAGCTCGCTATCGTCTGGCCCCCATTCCCAGGCGGTGCCATAGAAATCCTGGGCGCCATCGCCAAGCCAGGAGGTTTCAAGCGCTAGGCTTGCTCGGAATAAAAAGACCCCGTCGCGCCGCAAGCCGGCGAGCACCTCCCGCACCCCTCCAAGGTCCGCGGCATCCCAGGCGATGAAGGTAATAGGCGAAGAGCTCATGGCCCGCTGATAGACGAGGGAAGACATCACCTAGTGAGTCAGTTCTTTGCGTGTGCGGCCCTCCCAGAGCCAGCCTAAGAAGCGCGCTGAGCACAGGCACCAGTGAGCGATAAGCAGCAGGGGAATGCTCAGCGCGATAACGTCAAGCCATTCTGAACCATTGACCAATGCGGTCTGGTGCCCGCCCATGCTCACGGTGCCAGGCGGAAAGGTGCACGCCCACCACGCAGGGGAATAGGGAACCCAGCGGGCTGCTTGCGGATAAAAGTTCACCATCGCATACAGCGATAACGGGATGGCGATGGCGAGCGCGATAAGCCCGTAGTACACGGAGACACTGCCGGGGTAGAGGATCTGCATTGCGGTAGTAGATTGCCCAACCACGCCTAGCGGCACCCACGCGGTGGCGGATTTTCCACCGCTAAAATCCACTTTGCCGTGCCACGCCGCCCAGTAGACGTAGACAAATACCGGGACTGCCGTCAGCAAAGACATAGCGAAGAGCGCGGTGCCCATGATGTGGTAAATCTGCCCGTAATCGCGGGCCAACCACCCAGCTACCGATGCCGAAATCATTGGCCCCACCAAAGGAAGGCCCCAGGTAAAGCGCGGCTGTCCATCGAAGCGGGTGAGCTGAATGCCCCACGTGATGACGGTGACGGGACCACCCACCCAAAAGCCGACGAGGCGGAATATTCCAATGCCCGTCAACCCCGATAATGCCGCACCAAGCGCGAGGACGCCGATGAAAAACATTGACCATTCCGCCATGGTGGTCCGCTCAAATCGAGGACTGCGGTAGCGGGCGTAACCGGCAGTCAGCACGACGAAGATGGCGCATGCAAGTGCGGCAAATACACCAGCGGCAACGAGCATGTCTTCTTCAACCAACATGCGCGAGACGATGGAGGTGCCCATGAGGCTGCCGGCCCATGCAGGACCAGGAGGGGGAAGTTGGCGGAAAGTATCAGTCACTATCCAGATTCTAATTTCATCCGAAGCCTCTTACTAAGACTGAGCCACTTTTTGCCTGGTGAAAACCCTCATGTGTGCTGCAGAGAGCGTCCAGCCTCAAAGTGAGCGTCGATTATGACGACGCTCTCGGGCATGCTCAGCGGTACCGCCGTAAGCATGAGAAGAAGGCAGCCACCTAACTAATGCTTAGGTGGCTGCCTTCTATCCGGAGCTAGCTGAGAACTAGCAGCGACGATTTAGCAGTCGAAGTAGAGCTCGAACTCCTGCGGGGTGGGACGCAGGCGCGCGGGGTTGATCTCGTTTTCGTACTTGTAGTTGATGTAGGTCTCGAGGAGATCCTCGGTAAAGACATCGCCCTCGGTCAGGAAGTCCATGTCTTCCTTCAGCGCCTCCAGGGAGGCCTCCAGGGAGGTTGGTGCTTGCGGGATGGACTCGGCCTCTGCTGGAGGCAGCTCGTAGAGGTCCTTATCCACCGGGGCGTGCGGCTCGATGCGGTTCTTCACGCCATCCACACCGGCCATCATCATCGCGGCAAAGGCCAGGTATGGGTTGCTGGATGGGTCCGGTGCGCGGAACTCGATGCGCTTAGCCTTAGGGTTGGAACCAGTAATCGGGATGCGGATCGCAGCCGAACGGTTGCGCTGGGAGTACACCAGGTTGATTGGCGCCTCGAAGCCAGGGACCAGGCGGTGGTAGGAGTTCAGCGTTGGGTTGGTAAAGGCGAGCACGGCACCGGCGTGGTGGAGGATGCCGCCGATGAAGTAGCGGGCGATATCGGAAAGCCCGGCGTAGCCAGCCTCATCGTGGAAGAGGGGCTCGCCGTCCTTCCACAGGGACATGTGGGCGTGCATGCCGGAACCATTATCGCCGGCCAGCGGCTTAGGCATGAAGGTCGCGGTCTTGCCCCACTCCTGGGCGGTGCGCTTGACCACGTACTTGAAGGTCTGGATGTCATCGCCGGCGTGCAGCAGCGAGTTGAAGCGGTAGTTAATCTCGTTTTGTGCCGCGCCTACCTCGTGGTGGAAACGCTCGATCTCAAATCCGACCTCTTGCAGGTTGGCCACGATGTCATCGCGGACCTCGCTGTGCTTATCGTACGGCGGGGTGGGGAAGTAGCCGCCCTTTACGCGGGTCTTGTAACCGGTATTGGGGGTGCCGTCCAGGTTGGTCTCGTTATCGCGGTTCCACCAGCCTTCGTTCGAGTCCACCTCGTAGAAACCGTGCTGCATATCGGTGCCAAAACGTACGGAATCGAAGAGGTAGAACTCGGCCTCGGCGCCAAAGTTACAGGTATCGGCGATGCCCGTGGACTGCAAGTATTCCTCGGCCTTGCGGGCGATATTGCGCGAGTCACGGGTAAAGGGCTCAAAGGTAAAAGGATCATGGACGAAGAACTTGATATTCAGGGTCTTCGCCGAACGGAAGGGATCGATATGCGCGGTGGCCGGATCCGGCAGCAGCGTCATATCGGATTCCTCAATGGTGGTAAACCCACGAATGGAAGAACCATCAAAGGCCAAGCCATTTTCGGCATCTTCTTCAGTAAATTCGCTGGCAGGGATGGAAAAGTGGTGCTCGGTGCCGGGGACGTCCGTAAAGCGGACATCTACGAACTTTACGTCCTCATCCTGAATATATTGGACGATGTCCTGCACTGTCTCGAAAGACAAGATTGCCTCCTGTTTGTTGGCCGATGAATTATCTGCCTATAGCCTACTAGTTTTATCCGGCCGGCATGGCCAATAGCCTCGTTTCACTTCTGAGTGAGGGGCAACTAAATTGGTGAGCATGGCAGACAAGCGCACGTGGCTCGATGGGCCCAATATTCCGGGCGAATATGATGATGCAGGAACCCCCGGACGGTGGCCTGGTGAAAACCTGGGCCTGCCGGAATCCGGACCCGGATCCATGGCGTCGGTTGGCCGCCGCGCAGGCGCCGTTGCCATTGACTGGATCATTTGCATGCTGCTGGCCAACGTCATCCACATGGTCACCACGCAGCTTGGCGGCGTGTCCTTTTTAGGCTATGCGCTCTGGGCATTAATGGGCATCGTATGTGGCTGGCTGTTCGCACGCACCCCAGGCATGCTCATCCTCGGTATGGGCGTGGCCCGCCTGGACGTGCCGGGCGCGCAGGTGGGGCTCTGGCGCGCGGCCGTGCGCACGCTGCTGACCGGCGTCATCTTCCCAGCCGCCATGGTGGATGCGGACGGGCGTGGCATGCACGACCGTGCGACGGGCACTATCGTTATCAACTCTTAGCGGTGCGCGGGGATAAGTCCCGCGCACCGTATAGCCACGAAAACCACGACAGTCCCTGCAACCTTTCCCAATCGGGTGTTTGCAGGGACTGTTTGTGTTGTGAAACAAGGCGAGAGCTGAAAGCCCGGCCAAGGCGTGTGGCTAAAGCAGTGTTTAGCCCTTGCCCTTGCGCTGTTGCGCGCGGCGCATGCGGCGGTTCATGCCGGACATGTTCTGCGCCTGCTGCGGCATTGGGCCCTTGGGCATGCCCGGCATCGTCCCAGGCATGGAGTCCATGGCCTCAATGCGGCGGATATTGTCGTAGGTGGCGTTCTTATTGTAGTTGCGCGGCAGCTTCATGAGATGGTTGCGCAGCTTGGATACCGGCACCTCGTCTTCGCCGGTGCCGACGTAGACCTCATAGATCGGTACGCCGCCGGCAATCTTGTCCACGCGCTTTTTCAGCTGGTTAAGGGTGGGGCGAAGGCGGTTCTTATTGCCCTCGCACACGAAGATGACGCCCGCATTGCCGATGACCCGGTGGATAAGGTCCTGCTGGCGGGTGGCGGCGATGCCAGACTTTACGGACCACACGATGCCGACGGTATTGCGCAGCTGCTGCTCCAAGGCCCAACCGGCGGCGCCGGGCTGGTCTTCGACGCGCTTGTACATATCGCGTTCCAAGCGGCGGGTAAATAGGAACATCGCCAAAAGCGCACCCAAGCCCAAGCCGATAATCAGCATGAACCACTGGCCATTAAAGAGCAGGCCAATGAGGAAGAACAGTAGGCCGACGCCGAGGAAGGCGGCCAGCATGATAGGGATGAGAGCCTTATCCTGCTTGCGCTGCAAATTGAATGCCTGCCACAACTGTGACCAGGTTTGCTTACGCTTTTGGCGCTTGGCCGCGCGTTCTTGCTTCTTGGCAGCTTTCAGGGCTGCTTTGTCATCTTTCGCCATGGTTCCTACTTTAAAGGTCAGGTGACATAAATGTTAAACGGCCCCCGCAGATGGCGAGGGCCGAGTAAGAATATTCCGCGGTTTAGCGCACGGTTGCCGCGACCGAATTAGCATTGGCCGGAGTCTTGGCCATGCGGGTGGTCACCGGGGTTTCCTTGGAAGGGCCGTACTTATCCAGCAAAGTGGATGCCTCCTGGGCGGTAGCGCCCTGGGACGTTTCCTTCAGGTGCTGGAGGTTTTCCGGCAATTCCAGGCCGCGCTTTTCCATGGCCTGCACGTACAGGCGGCCGGCGCGGTAGGAGGAGCGAACCAGCGGGCCGGACATGACGCCGCCGAAGCCCAGCTCCTTGGCCAGCTTGGAGTGGGCCACGAATTCCTCCGGGCGCACCCAGCGCTCGATGGGGTGGAAGCGCGGGCCGGGGCGCAGGTACTGGGTGATGGTGATGATGTCACAGCCAGCCTCGCGCAGGTCGCGCAGTGCTTCCTCGACTTCGTCCTCGGTCTCGCCCATGCCCAAAATCAGGTTGGACTTGGTAATGAGGCCGTAGTCGTGGGCCTGGCGGATGACATCGAGGGAGCGCTCGTAGCGGAAGGCCGGGCGGATGCGCTTGAAGATGCGCGGCACGGTCTCCAGGTTGTGCGCGAAGACCTCCGGTTGTGCCTCAAAGACCTCTTCGAGCAGGTCTGGCTTGCCAGAGAAATCCGGGGTGAGGTTCTCCACGCCGGTGTGCGGGTTGAGCTCGTGGATCTTGCGCACGATCTCCGCATATAGCCACGCGCCCTCATCTGGGAGGTCATCACGGGTCACACCGGTAATGGTGGTGTAGTTAAGGTCCATTTCCTGGATGTTTTCGGCCACGCGGCGCGGCTCGTCGCGGTCAAGCGGCTCCGGCTTGCCGGTAGCGATATCGCAGAAGTCGCAACGGCGGGTGCACTTATCGCCGCCGATGAGGAAGGTTGCCTCGCGGGATTCCCAGCATTCGTGGATATTCGGACAACCGGCTTCTTGGCAGACGGTGTGCAGGGAAGCGCCGGCCACGCGGGACTTCATGTCCTCATAGCCCGGTCCGGTGCGTACCTGGTTGCGGATCCACCGCGGCTTTTGTTCGATGGGCGACTCCGCATTTTTCTTCTCAATGCGGAGCATCTTGCGTCCTTCAGGCTTTACAGTCACAAATACTCACTTTATCGATTAAAGATGGTGATGGCTAATAGCTCTTCTAGGTTCAAGGCGCGCGGGCGCACAACTATTCCACGCTAGCCCCAAACTAGGGCCACGGGGCTTAAGCCTGCGCTTGCCGACGCCGCTCCCGCGCCTTCTCATTCGCAAGCTTCGTGGGATCGGGCGCGGAACCGAAACTGTGGTCGGCGACGGTGAGGCGGCCCGAGAGGGCATCATCAAGCGCCCGCAAAAGCGGTTTAGCGGCTTCCTCCATCGTGACCTCGCGGCCGAGTTCTAGCGACAGCGTGGTGATATCTGCATCATCGATGCCACAGGCCACGATGTGATCGTAATACTCCAGCGTATTGCTGCAATTGAGCGCTAGGCCGTGCATGGTAACCCCGCGGGTAATGCGGATTCCCAGCGCCGCAATCTTGCGATCGCGCTGCGAGGCGGAAGGATCTTTAGCCTGGGTGGTAGAAGGAACCCACACCCCAGAGCGGCCGTCGATGCGGCCTGCGGTAGTCACGCCCAGCTCGCGCACCGCCTGGATGGTGGCCTCCTCGAGGCGGCGGACATAATCGACAACATCGACAGGCTCCGCCAGCTTGATGATGGGGTAGAGCACCAACTGCCCCTCGCCATGCCAAGTAATACGCCCGCCGCGGTCCACGGTGATAACCGGCAGATCGTTATCCGGCATGTCCTCAGGCTGTGTGCGCTTGCCCGCGGTGTAGATATTGGGGTGTTCGACCACTAAGACCACATCGTCCTGCGTGCCCTGCGCGCGCGCCGCCGCCACCTCCGCCTGGTAATCCCATGCCTCTTGGTAATCCATGCGGCCCAAGTGGCGTATTTCAAGGGGGTTGTCCGAGGCGCGAATGGAGCGTTCAGCGGGAAAGAAAGGATCGCGTGGTGCAGTCATAATCTCTAGTGTCGTCTTCTTTGGTGGGGAAAAGCAAAGCGAGGAAAAGCAAAGCGGGAGAATGCCATGGCATCCTCCCGCCTTATTTTATGTTCGAGGGTGTCGAACGAACCGCCTTTTAGTCTAGGCCGTTAGCGGAGGCGTATTCGTCAGCCTCCATGAGCTCGCCTGCTTCATCCACCTCGACCTCGAAGAGCCAGCCTTCACCGAAGGGGTCGTTGTTGATGACGGCGTAGTCATCGTGCACGGCATCGTTGACGGCCTTCACGGTGCCGGTGACCGGGGAGAAAAGGTCAGACACGGACTTGGTGGATTCGACCTCGCCACAGGAATCGCCGGCGGTGACGGTATCGCCTACCTCTGGCAGTTCTGCGAAGACGACCTCGCCCAGGCGGTCTGCGGCCACGGAGGTGATACCGATGCGAACGGTCTTGCCTTCTACGGCGTCCTTGGCGGCGTTAACCCATTCGTGGTCTTCGGAGTAGGAAAAGTCTTGGGGCAGGTTAGACATGATATGGAGTCCTTTCGGGCTGAATATTTAGGGTGTGCGGGTGGCTTACTTATCGCGCTTGTAGAACGGCAACGCGGTTACCTCAAAAGGATAACGCTTGCCGCGGATTTCTACCTCGACTGCGGTGCCCGGTTCGAGCTCCGCGCTGGTATCGAGCAGCGCAATGGCCACTGGGTGGCCAAGAGTGGGGGAGGGCTGGCCAGAGGTGACGGTGCCGACCTTGGTGTCATTGAGGAAGACCTCGGCGCCGGCGCGCGCGGCGCGGCGCTGATCCGAGGTGAGCCCGGAGATAACGACCTGCGGGCCTTCCTCGGCGCGCTTGCGGATGACCTCAGCGCCGACGAAGTCCGCTTCCTTTTTGGCAAAGGCGCGCGACATTCCCGCCTCTACCGGGGTGATTTCGCGGGAGAGCTCGTTGCCGTAGAGCGGCATGCCGGCCTCCAGGCGCAGCGAATCGCGCGCGGCTAGGCCGCACGGCTTGATGTCATATTCCGCGCCCGCCTTGAGCAACTCTTCCCACAGCTGCGGGGCATCGGAGTTGTAGACGATGAGCTCGAAGCCATCCTCACCGGTATAACCGGTGCGCGCGATGATGGCGAAGGTGCGCGCTACCTTGCCCATCGTGGCGGCGTAGTAGCCCAGCTCGTAGACGGCCTCTTGCTTATTGTCCTCTACCAGCGGGACGAGGATCTCTGCGGCCTTGGGGCCCTGCACGGCGATCATGGCAACATCGCGGGACTCGTTCTTGAGCTCAACGTCAAAACCCTCGGCGCGCTTATTGAGCTCGTCCCAGACGATATCGGCATTGCCGGCATTGGGCACAACGAGGAACTTTTCTTCCTCGAAGCGATAGGAAATCAGGTCATCGATGATGCCGCCGTCTTCAGCGGTGATCATGGAGTACTTGGCCTTGCCCACCTTCAGCGAATCCAGGTTCGAGATGAAGGAGTAGGACAAGAACTTGCCGGCATCGGGCCCATTGACCCAGATTTCTCCCATGTGGGAGAGATCAAACAGGCCGGCGCTGGTGCGAACGGCGCGGTGTTCTTCCAGTTCGCTGTTGTACTTCAGCGGCATATTCCACGGCCCAAACGCCGTGAAGGTAGCGCCGAGTTCCTCGTGCTTGGCATTGAGCGGGGAGGTTAGAAGTTCGGACATTGTTACTCCTCGGAATTGTCGATCTCGAATGCTTCTGGCGGCGGGCAGCTGCACACCAGGTTACGGTCGCCGTAGGCCTCATCGAGGCGGCGAACCGGTGGGAAATACTTGTAGCTATGCAGTAGGGATTTGACCGGCCACGCGGCCTTGTCGCGGCCGAAGGAGTACTCCCAGTTATCGGTAGCCACCGACTCAGCCGTAAACGGTGCGTGGTGGATAACGGAGTCCTCGTAGGCCACCTCACCGTCGATGATCTCCTGGATTTCGGTGCGGATGGTGCGCATGGCTTCGATGAAGCGATCCAGCTCGCCCTTGTCTTCAGACTCGGTGGGCTCAATCATCAAGGTGCCGGCCACGGGGAAGGCCAGGGTGGGGGCATGGAAGCCGAAGTCGATGAGGCGCTTGGCCACATCGGCGGCGGTGACCCCGGAGGCATCGGTAAGCTCGCGCAAATCGATGATGCACTCGTGCGCCACCAAGCCCTCGTTGCCGGTGTAGAGGACAGGGAAGTACTCGTTGAGCGAGGCCGCCAGGTAGTTTGCGCCCAATACGGCGTGGCCGGATGCGGCGGCAAGGCCCTCGGCACCGGTCATGGCCAGGTAAGCCCACGAAATGGGCAGGACGCCGGCGGAGCCGTACTTGCTGCCGGTAATGGGAACACCCTGGCCCACCGGGGTTTCCGCGGTGGCGTCAAGCTCAGGGGACGCGGCATCGCTGGGCAGGAACGGGATGAGGTGCTCTGCCACCGCTACCGGGCCAACGCCCGGGCCGCCGCCACCGTGGGGAATGGTGAAGGTCTTGTGCAGGTTGAGGTGGGAAACATCGCCGCCGAAATCGCCCGGGCGAGCCCAGCCGGTCAGCGCGTTCATGTTGGCGCCATCGATGTAGACCTGGCCGCCGACCGCGTGCACCTTATCGCACACATCGCGCACCTCGGGGTCGAAGACGCCGTGGGTGGAAGGGTAGGTGACCATGATGCCGGCGATGTGGTTGCCGTGTTTTTCGATCTTTTCTTCCAGGTCCGCGACATCAATGGAGCCGTCCTCGGCGGTCTTGACCACGGCGACGCGCAGGTTTGCGAGGGTCGCAGAGGCGGCGTTGGTGCCGTGCGCGGAGGCCGGAATGAGCACGACATCGCGCTCATTATCGCCATTGGCCACGTGGTAGCGGCGAATGGCCAATAGACCCGCCAACTCGCCCTGGGATCCGGCATTGGGCTGGATGGAGACCTTGGCATAGCCGGTAAGCTCGGCGAGCCAGCCTTCGATTTCTTCCACCAGCGCGCGCCAACCCGTCGTGGTTTCTTCCGGGGCATATGGGTGGATGCCGGCGAATTCTGGCCAGGAGATGGGCTCCATGGCCGCGGTGGGGTTGAGCTTCATGGTGCACGAGCCCAGCGGAATCATGGAACGATCCAGCGCCAAGTCCTTGTCCGCGAGCTTGCGCAGGTAGCGCAGCATCTGGGTCTCGGAGTGGATAGAGTGGAAAATCTCGTGCTCCAGCGGTTCCTCGGCGCGCTGCAGGTTCTCCGGCAGCTCAAAGTTCGCTTCCGCCGGGTTGGCACCGAAGGCCTCTGCCAGGTGTGCGACATCGCGGGCCGTAGCGGATTCACCGAAGGATACGGATACCTTGTCCGTGCCAATCGCGCGCACCAAGTAGCCCGCATCCTGCAGGTCGGCCTTGATCTTCTGCGCGTCCACACCGCTAACGGTAACGGTATCGAAGAAGTCCCTTGCCGTAATCTCCAGTCCGGCATCCACGATGGCCTGGGCGAAGGAGGAGGCCAAGCCGTGCACGCGCTCGGCGATGTCCTTCAGGCCCTTCGGCCCGTGGTAGACGGCGTACATCGAGGCCACGTTGGCCAAAAGGGCCTGAGCGGTACAGATATTGGAGGTCGCGCGCTCGCGGCGGATGTGCTGCTCGCGGGTTTGCAGCGCCAAGCGGTAGGCCGGGCGGCCATCAGCATCCTTGGAGACGCCGACGATGCGGCCCGGCATCTGGCGCTTGAGCTTATCTGTTACCGCCATGTAGGCAGCGTGCGGGCCGCCGAAGAAGAGGGGCACGCCAAAGCGCTGGGACGAACCCAAGACGATATCGGCACCCAAGTTGCCGGGGCCTTCCAGAAGCAGCAGGGACAGTGGGTCAGTGACCACGGAGGCCAACGCGCCGCGGGTGTGCAGCTCTTCAATCAGGGCAGAGGGATCGAAAATTTCGCCTTCGGTGCCGGTGTAGGCGATGACGGCACCGATGAGGTCTTCACCCACCAAGCCCTCGCGCACGTCCACGATCTCTACCTCGAGGTCAATGGCGCGGGCGCGCTCAGCGGCAACGGTAAGCACCTGCGGATGCAGGCGGGAATCCAGCACGACGCGGCGGCCCTTCTTTACCGCGCGCGACATCAGACCGACGGCCTCGGCGGTGGCGGAAGCCTCATCCAACAGGGAAGCATTCGCGATGGGCAGCCCCGACAAAGACTCGATCATGGTCTGGAAGTTGAGCAAGGCCTCCAAGCGGCCCTGGGAAATCTCGGGCTGGTACGGGGTGTACGCGGTATACCAGCCGGCATCCTCAAGCAGGCCGCGGCGGATGACGGCCGGGGTCAGGGTGTCTGAGTAGCCCTGGCCGTAGAAGGGCTTCAGCACCGTGTTTTGATTGGCGAACTCCCGCAAAGCGGCCTGTGCCCCGTCTTCAGAGAGCGCTTCTGGCAGGTGGGGAAGTTCCTTAGCGCGGATCTTGGGGGGAATGGCGGCATCGACAAGCGCTTGCACGCTGTCGTAGCCCACCGTGCCGAGCATGGCGGACTGCTCGGCAGAATCCGGCCCTAGGTGGCGGGAGATGTAATCCATCTGTGAGGTCTCCTTCATCGGGTGCAATGGTCTTAACCGCCCCTAAGTATATGTTTAATAACCGGTAAAAACAGCGCCCTTGACAAACTTTTATGCAGTAACTCACCGATGAAAATGTGTTGTAGCCCGCTTACCTCCCACTTAGTGAAATATGTCCTGTAGTGCCGGGATAAAACTCCTCTGATATTTGTGCCGGAAGTTCTCCCGCTACACCCCCGCGGAGTACCCCAGGCATGACAAAACCTCCCGTCCCCTTCGCGGGGAAGGAGCGGGAGGTATGCCAATTAGCTAACTGCTTTTAGATATCGAGGTCAGCCTCGAAGTCTGCAGTCTCCAGGCGGTCCTTGATGGTGGTGATGAAGCGACCAGCGTCTGCACCATCGATGACCTGGTGGTCGTAGGTGAATGGCAGGAAGCACATCTGGCGGATGGCGATGGCGTCCTGGCCGTTCTCGTTGACCACGACGGCGCGCTTCTGGATAGCCGCGGTACCCAGGATTCCGGCCTGTGGCGGAACCAGGATCGGGGTATCGAGCAGGGCGCCCTCGGAACCGATATTGGTCACGGTGAAGGTCGCACCGGTCAGGTCATTCGGCTTCAGCTTGTTATTGCGGGCCTTATCAGCCAGCTCTGCAATCTGCTGCGCGATTTCCGGCAAGGACAGGTCCTGTGCCTTGTGGATGACCGGGGTGAGCAGACCCTTCGGGGTGTCTACGGCAATGGCGACGTTGACATCCTCGTGGTAGGTCATCTCCTTGGTCTCTGGGTCATAGGAGGCGTTCACGTTCGGGTGGGAAACCAGAGCCTCAGTGGTGGCCTTCACAATGAACGGCAGGAAGGACAGGTTGGCGCCGTACTTATCAATGAACGCCTGCTTGCTCTTCTTGCGCATATCCCAGATAGGAGTCATGTCGACTTCCTGCACGTGGGTCAGCTGTGCGGAAATCTGCAGCGCTTCCACCATCTTGGTAGCGGTGATTTCGCGGATGCGATTGACCTTCTTGGTGGTGCCGATAAGCTCCTGCTTTTCCGGATCTACGGACTTGGTGGACCAGCGTGCGCGTGGGGAGTCAGCAGCCTTCTTATCGTCGCCTGCCGATGCCTTCGCATCGCCCTCGCCAGCAGCGGCCAAGACGTCCTGCTTGCGGATGCGTCCGCCTACACCGGTGCCCTCAATGGAGTTGAGGTCCACGCCGTGCTTATCAGCCAGCTTGCGCACCAACGGGGTGACGTATGGAACGTTATCGCCATTGTTGACCTTGGCGGAGGTGTTCAGGGAAGAATCCTGCTTCGGCTCTTCCTTCTTCTCCTCCTTGGCAGGCTCGGACTTGTCTTCCTTCTTCTCGTCAGACTTGGACTCTTCCTTCTTGTCCTCGGTCTTGGTTTCTTCCTTGTCTTCGGACTTGTCGTCGTCGGAGTCGTCGGAGGATGGTGCGGCGTTTTCGTCGCCGACGCGGGCGATGGCTTCGCCGACCTCGATGGTTTCGTCTTCTTCGGCGAGGATTTCTACCAGGGTGCCGGCAACGGGGGAAGGAATTTCGGTGTCGACCTTGTCGGTGGAGACCTCGAGTAGTGGTTCGTCTACCTCGACGGTGTCGCCGACGGACTTGAGCCACTGGGTGATGGTGCCTTCGGTGACGGATTCGCCGAGTTCTGGCATTTCGACATCGGTGGTCTCGCCGGAAGCCTTGGAGCTGGAGCCGGACTTCTTCTCGTCCTTGTCTTCCTTCTCCTCGGACTTGGATTCTTCCTTGTCCTCAGATTTGTCATCGTCGGAGTCGTCAGAGTCATCGGAAGAGGAATCAGCCTCGTCTTCATCACCGATGAGTGCGATGACCTTGCCGACCTCGATGGTGTCGTCTTCTTCGGCCTTGATTTCTAGGATGGTGCCTGCAACGGGGGAGGGGATTTCGGTGTCGACCTTGTCGGTGGAGACCTCGAGTAGTGGTTCGTCTACCTCGACGGTGTCGCCGACGGACTTAAGCCACTGGGTAATGGTGCCTTCGGTTACGGACTCGCCCAGCTCGGGCATCTCAACGGAGTTCGCCATGAGTTTTAAGACTCCTCGAAAAGTTGGAAGTATTCTATCGCTACCGCACAATCTTACAGCGTGATGACCGTCATCGTGCAGTAGTGGGGTTAGTAATACCCTCCATGCGGGTAAACTAGTGGGTTATGTTCAACCTCTTCCGCCGCAATAAGTCCCGATCGCCACTGCGACCGCCCCGCGGTCCGGGAGAAACTATCCGCCCAGAAGACGAACAAGAACTCAAAATGTGGGCCGCCGATAAGGCTTTTATTGAGGCATTTATCGAGCCAGAGACCGTGGTCAATGAAATGTCCGTGGTCGTTGTGGATGAAAAGGGTGAGTTTATTCGCCGACGCATCGGCGGGCCGAAGGGGATTGACGCGGTAGGAAAACTATTGCAGTGCGACGTTTTTGATGTCGAAGAAACCGGGTACCCCCAACGCATGCGCGAGCGCATGGAACGCCAACGTATCTTGCGTAAAAGGGAAGAACAGCGCCTTCGCCGCGCGCGCTTTGAGCGCGGCGAAAACCCTGATTCGGGGCAGGACTTAAGTTAATCGGCCTAGACGATGGTGGCGCCGGCCTTTTCTAACTTAGCCAAGGCGGCATCCCCGCGGTCCGGATCAACGGGAGAGCAATACTCGCTTAAGACGCGGACGGAAAAGCCTTCCTTTAGAGCGTCCGCAGCGGTTGCCTGCACGCAGTGATCCGTGGCAATGCCGACGATATCCACTGCGTCGATATCGTGCTCGCGCAGCCACTCCGCCAGCAATACGCCGTGTGCTGCGCCCTCAAAGCCGGAGTACGCGGCGGTGTATTCGCCCTTGCGGAAATATGCTTGCGCAGGCCCGATGGCCTCGTGCATTTGAGCCCCATAGGAATCGGCGACGCAGTGCACCGGCCAAGAATCGATAAAATCCGGGTCCTCCGCAAAGTGGGAACCCGGATCGATGTGCCAGTCCTGCGTGGCAACGACGGTGTCATACTCGGACTGCAAAGAAGAGATCTTCTCTGCAACCTCGTTGCCGCGATCGGTGCCAAGCGCGCCGCCTGGGCAAAAATCGTGTTGGACATCAACGATGATTAAAACAGTGTTCATAACTCCGCTATTTTATGCCCAGGCGGCTACGTGAGGTATTACTTTGATTCAGCAATCTCGCGCAGGGCAGCAATGACGGTGCGGGTGGGAACGCCCGTACCCATCTTTGGCGTATAGCCATAAGCGCCGGTGGTATTGAAGGAAGGCCCGGCGACATCGATATGTGCCCATTCGATGCCCTCGCCCACGAACTGCTTCAAGTAGGTGCCGGCGTATTCCATGCCTCCCTCGCGCTTGGCGTTGATATTGCGGATATCGGCGCTGGCGGATTTCACGGATTCATCGTGTTCTTCCAATAGCGGCATGGCCCAGGCATTTTCGCCGACCTCGCGGCCGATGCCCGCCATCCGGTCGCGGAAGTCTTCCGAACCCATGACGCCGGCGGTGCGCTCGCCTAGGGCGACCATCTGGGCGCCGGTTAGCGTGGCGGTTTCGATGAGGAAGTCGGGGTTATCCTCGCTGGCGCGCGCGATGGCATCGGCAAGCACGAGGCGGCCTTCTGCATCGGTATTGAGAACCTCAGAGGTGATGCCGCCGTAGTGGGTGATGACATCGCCCGGGCGGGTGGCGTTATCGCCCGGCATGTTTTCTGCCAGCGGCAGGGTAGCGGTGATCTTCACCGGCAGGTTGAGCTTGGCCGCGGCGATGATGGAGGCGGCCATGGCGGCGGAACCGCCCATATCAGAAATCATGTCCCACATGCCAGAACCCGGCTTCAAGGAAATGCCGCCGGTATCGAAGGTGATGCCCTTGCCCACGAGCGCCACGTGCTTCTTCGCCTTCTTCGGGTTCCAGCTCAGGCGCACCAGGCGCGGCGGGCGAGCGGAACCGCGGCCAACGGCAGTAATGCCGCCAAAGCCCTGCTTCTGCAGCGCCTTTTCATCCAGGATTTCTACCTCGAGGCCAACCTCTTTAGCCTGGTCGGAGAGGAAGTCTGCATAAGACTCCGGGTACAGCAGGTTGGACGGGGTATTGACCAGATCGCGGGCAATCACCACTGACTCCGCGGTGATCTTGGCCGCCTCGAACTCCTCGCGGGCGGACTTTTCTGCCACCACGGTAAAGGCGGCGGGCTGCTCCGAATCCTTGCCGGACTTAGAACGAAGCCCCTTGAACTTGTAGCCGCCCAAGGTAAGGCCCTCTACCGTGGGAGCGATGCCAAAATCGCCCAAGGAGGTGGCCACCTCTTCCACCTTGGAAATCGATCGTGCGGCGCTGCCGGCGGCTCGGCGCAAGGTTTCTGCATCGAGGTCTTCGGCATCGCCTAGGCCGACGGCGATGATGGAATCGACCTCTGCCTTCTTAGGTGCCGGGATGCGGGTGACCTCATTGGCCTTGCCGGTTGCCCCCACGGCGATAAGGGACTCGTATGCTTCGCGCAGCGCGGCCGGCTTGAGCAGTGAGGTGCCTGGAAGCTCAATGCCCTCCTCGCCCTTAAATGCGGCGATGAGTAGGGCCTGCGCGTTCTTCGGGGCCTTCTTTTCTAGCTTAAGCTCCGAAAATGCCCCACGTGTGGGTCCAGCGTGCTGAGACATAAAGTCCTCCTTTTTAATTGGTACTAATGAAACTTCTGCCCATGATACCGCGCTAGAGTGAACATATTCCTACCCGGCTATAGATAAAAGGAGTAGATTGTGGGCATGCTTGATTACACGATTACCCGTACGAATCAACCAACAGCGGCAGAAGATTTAGATAATATCCTGGCCAATCCCGGCTTTGGCCAGCACTTTACGGACCACATGGTCACCATCGATTGGTCCACGGACAAGGGCTGGCACGACGCGCAAGTCCGCCCCTACGGCCCGCTCACGATGGACCCGGCGAGCAACGTCTTCCATTACGGCCAAGCCGTCTTCGAAGGCATTAAGGCCTACCGCCAGCCCGATGACTCCATCGTTACCTTCCGCCCCGAGCAAAACGCGCAACGCTTTATCAATTCGGCGCAGCGCTTGGCGATGCCCGAGCTACCGCAAGAAGAGTTCATCGAGGCGCTGCGCCAGCTGGTGGACATCGATAAGAGCTGGGTCCCAGAGGCAGGCGGGGAAGCATCGCTCTACCTGCGCCCCTTTATGATTTCGACCGAGGTATCGCTGGGCGTGCACCCGGCCAATGCTTATCGCTTCATCCTCTTGGCCTCGCCCGCCGGTGCGTATTTCAGTGGCGGCATTAAGCCTGTTTCGGTGTGGTTATCTACCGACTATGTCCGCTCCGCGCCGGGCGGAACCGGTGCCGCGAAATTCGCCGGCAATTACGCCGGCTCCTTATTGGCGCAGGACCAGGCCGAAGAAAAGGGCTGTGACCAGGTGGTGTGGCTGGATGCCATCGAGCGCCGGTATATCGAGGAAATGGGCGGGATGAACCTCATGTTCGTCTACGGCACCGGCGACGACGCCGAGATCGTCACCCCGGCGCTGTCCGGATCCCTGCTGCCCGGCATTACCCGCCAGTCCCTGCTGCAGGTCGCCGAAGACATGGGTTACGAGGTTACCGAGCGGCGCATCACCGCCGAAGAATGGCAGCGCGATGTGGAATCCGGTGAGATGACCGAGGCCTTTGCCTGCGGTACCGCCGCCGTCATCACGCCGGTGGGGCGCGTGCTTGGTGAGGATACCGATTTCAGCGTCAATAATAACGAGGCCGGCGAGGTCTCCATGGCCTTGCGCGAGCGTCTGACCGGTATCCAGCGCGGCGCCGTGGAGGATGCCCACGGCTGGTTGCACACTTTGGTCTAGCGCGCCAGGCGTGAAGCGGCGCGAGGCGGACCTGCGCCGCGCAGTTAGGCCTCTGGCTGCGTCGCGTCCGCGGTAATTTCCACGCCGAGCAAGACCAGGGGTAGGGCGGCCAAGGCGCCAAGCGCCGGCACCGGCTCCATCTGCAGATCCAGCAGGGGATCCAGCCGCAGCTTCTTTAAGGCCAGCCGGTGAGCCGGCTGCGGCGAGATATTGGTGGCAAGGAGCCAGTCATGGATCCGCGTGTCTGCAGCAGCGCATAGGGCGGCGGTGGCGGTTAAGGGGGCATCGACAAGCAGGGGCGTGCGCCGCCTAGCCGCCTGGGACATAAAACCCACCAGCGCGGCCAATACGGGGGAGCCGCAGGCCTTAATGAGATCCCGCCCAGTCAGGCCGCGCATCCGAAACATGGAATCGCGAATGGCCGCAACCTTCGTCTTCCAGTCCTCGACGCTCGGCTGCTTGCCGACGACCACCACCGGCTCCTCCTGCGCCATCACCCCCATGGCGGCCGCGGCAACCTGCGTGCTGTCGATGCCGCCCGGAATGAGCAGATCCGCACCGCCATCGATTTCCGCATCCGCCGCCTGCACTCCTAAGTCATAGGCGGTGGAGCAATCCGTCACCGTGACAGAATTAATGCTGGCCCCAACCCGCCGCGCCGCGGTCTCCGTGGCCAGGGGGATCCCTTCACCGTCCTCGGCGAAAATTACGGCCCGCACCCGCTGTGGCTCGGAAGCGGGGGATCGATCTTGGCAGGCGGCGAGCCACTGTGCGGCATCGCTTAGCCGGCCATAGGGATAAAGCTGCAGGGAATCAGCCATCAGTGTGCTTCCTTAAACGTCGGCCCCGCGCTCTACGCGCGGGCGAGGAATGCGCCACTTGCGGGGCTGGCTGGCGCGGGAAAATGCGTAGAATCCCAGGCCAAAGCCGGTGGCGGTGGTGCCGGGGAACTTCTTGCGGACAGCATTATTAGCGCGGCGACCCAGCCAGATGCCATCGATGGCGAAAATGAGGATGACCACCATGGCAATCGCATTGATGAGGCCGGCGATGCTGGGGGCCGCATAGGTCACAAAGACCACGACGATAAGGGCAAGCGCCATCGGCATGACCCATTCCGAAAGCGTACGGCGGGCATCGATCCAATCGCGCACGTAGGCGCGCTCTTCGCCCTGATCGCGGGCAGGGAGGAAGCGTGGATCGCCTTCGGCCATGCGCTCTTGGCTTTCGCGGTTGCGCTGGTTGCGCTCCTTGCGCTCCTGCTTTTTATATTCTTTCCATTCGTCCTTGCTCATGGACTTTTTGAGTTCCTTGCGGCGCTTATAGCGCTGCGCATCGGATACCCCATGTGGATCGCGCTTCACGCCGCGCGCGATTTCTTGTTCCTGGCGCTTTGGCGTGGGACGACCCTTCGGCGGGGTATACCCCTTGCGGTGGGTTTCTTCCTGAACTTCTTCCTGCACGGGAGCGGGTTCAGGGGAGGTCTTGTCATCTTTTTGCCACGGAAGTTTCACGCTGATCAGACTACAAGGTTTCGACCCCAAGAGGGGAATAGGCCCGCCCACGGCGTTGTTATTACTATGGGCTACCTTTTCCCTCCTTGTAGATGCGGGTAGGGTAGTGGCTACGCAACCAAGACACATTTGAGGAGAAGTGATGACCGCTCCAGTTTCCGAAACCGGCGTCATTCTGACCGAGGCCGCAGCCGCAAAGGCAAAGGGCCTGCTTGATCAGGAAGGCCGCGACGATCTCTCCCTGCGCATCGCAGTACAGCCCGGCGGCTGCGCTGGCCTGCGCTACCAGCTCTACTTCGATGACCGCAGCCTTGATGGCGACAAGGTCGACGAGGTGGGTGGCATCAAGCTCGTCGTGGACAAGATGTCCGTGCCATACCTTACCGGCGCCAAGATCGACTTTGCTGACACCATCGAGTCTCAGGGATTTACCATCGATAACCCGAACGCTACCGGCTCCTGCGCGTGTGGCGATTCCTTCAACTAAACAGAAGGATAAAGAAAGAGGGTGAGCGCTTCGGGGCGCTCACCCTCTTTTTATGTCTTTAAAGCTCAGCGTGGAACTTTGCCCAGTTCGGCTTAAAGCTTGACCGGGTAGTCGCGCTGCTCGATCTGCGGGTCGATGCGCTTTTCCACAAAGATGCCGTGCCAGATCATAAAGGAAAGCACGGTCCATAGGCGGCGGGAGTGATCGGAGACGCCATCGCGGTGCTCCTTGAGCATCTCCAGGACTTCCTTCTTATTGAAGATGTCCTCGGTCTGGGAATCCTTGATGGTGTCTTGTGCCCAGCCGTAGAGCTCATCGCCGGCCAGCCAGTGGCGCATGGGAACCGGAAAGCCCAGCTTCTTGCGGTTGAGCACGTGCGCGGGAACGATCTGTTCCATGGCCTTGCGCAGTGCATACTTGGTGGTGCCGTGGGAAATCTTTAGATCGTGCGGGATGGATTCTGCGACCTTGAATACTTCCTTATCCAGGAATGGCACGCGAAGCTCCAAGGAGTTGGCCATGTTGATCTTATCGGCCTTGACCAAAATGTCACCGCGCATCCAGGTAAACAGGTCAAGGTGCTGCATGCGGGCTACTGGGTCAAAATCTTCAGACTGCGCATAGATGGGCGCGGTGACCTCGCGGTGATCCCATTCGCGCTTGGCCCATGGGATTACGCGCTGCATCTGCTCAAAGTTAAAGGACCGCGCATTGCCGTAGTAGCGCTCCTCCATGGTCATGGAGCCGCGGTTAAGCAGTGACTTGCCCTTCATGCCATCCGGGAGTATGCGGGAGAGCTTGCCTAGTCCTTGGCGCAGGGGAGAAGGGATCTTCTCAAATGGGGCGAGCGACAGCGGCTCCTTATAGATGGTGTAGCCGCCGAAGAGCTCATCGGCACCCTCACCGGACAGGACCACCTTGACGTGCTTGCGGGCTTCTTGGGCCACGAAGTACAGCGGCACGAGGGAAGGATCGGCCACCGGGTTATCCAGGTACCACATGATTTTAGGAATCGACTCGGCGTATTCTTCCGGCGAGACGATCTTGACGATGTGCTCCACGCCGATGGCGGCCGCCGATTCCGCGGCCACGTCCACCTCGGAATAGCCTTCGCGCTCGAAACCAGTGGTAAACGTCAGCAGATCCGGGTTGTGGCGCTTGGCCAGGGTAGCGATGGCGGTGGAGTCGATGCCGCCAGACAGGAAGGAACCAACGGTGACATCGGCACGCATGTGCTTAGCGACGGAATCCTCCAGCGCTTCTGCAATCCGGGCAAAGAGCTTTTGTTCTTCGCCTTCTGGAACCTGCTGGACCGGGAAACGCGGCTTGAAGTAGCGCTCGGATACGACCTTTTCGCCCGGCTTCAAGGTCACCGTGCAGCCGGATTCCACCCGGCGAATATTGGCGTGCAAAGATTCCGGTTCCGGCACGTATTGCAGGTCCACGTAGTGCTCGATGGCGCGGCGGTCAAGGTTGAGTTCTAGACCAATGTCCTCGGCCATGTCCAAGATGCACTTCATCTCGGAGGCAAAGACCGTGCCGGCGTCCGTGGTGGCATAGTAAAGCGGCTTGATGCCAAACTGGTCGCGCGCGGCAAACATGGTTTGAGTCTTGGTGTCCCAAATGACGATGCCAAACATGCCGCGGAGGTGCTCGACGACATCCTTGCCCCAGTGGTGGTAGCCCACCGCAATGGGTTCGCCATCGCCTTCCGTGTAGAAGGTATAGCCCAAGGCCTTGAGTTCTTCGCGGAGCTCAACGTAGTTGTAGATCTCGCCGTTAAAGGTAAGGGCATACCGCTCTGGTTCGTCCTCAGGGCCCCAGCGCAGGGGCTGGTGGGAATGTTCCAGGTCGATAATGGACAGGCGGTTAAAGCCGAAGGCGGCGTCGCCATCATGCCAAGTACCGGCTGCGTCCGGTCCGCGGTGGTGCATGCAAGGAAGCGACCGCTCCAGCGCGTCGACATATTTGTCCACGTCACCGGTGGCCGCGAGCATGCCAAGAAGTCCGCACATGTAAAGATAGCTCCTTTTAATTAAGCGACTAGTGCTCGGTGTCCTACTTTACGGTGCATGGGGTAGAAACCAGAAAGCGCCACGGCTTGGAAGAAGCTGCGGAAAAGCTTAAATTCAGCTTCCCCGTAAGGGTGCGAACTTTCGGATGATGGCCGGAATTGTTCTTTGTGAGTTAAGGCACATGGTGAAGGCGGTGACTGGGGGTACGGTTGGAACATTGTGCAGGTGGGGCGGTAACCTACTGGAATGTGGATATAAATTGAGCGCCCTGGGTCTCCTTTTAAGCTTCAAAAAGGCTGGGAACCAAGCATTTATCCATTATTCTGATTGGGTAAGGGTGCTCTGTGAGTATTCGAGAAGTTTGTGTGGACAGAAAGGCAGAACACACGTGGGACAGCGTAATAAGCGCACCTTCGCCCGTAAGGCGGGCGTAGCTGGCGCACTTGCCCTAGGCGGTCTCGCCCTGGCTGGTTGTGACGTTCAGGCGCCAACTGCTGTAGAGAACCTCCTGGGATTCGGTTGGCCAAAGGGTGTGACCCCTGAGGCTGAGGCAATGTACAACTTCTGGATCTGGGTCTGGGTAGCAGCTTGGATTGTCGGCTTCGTCATGTGGGGCCTCTTCCTTACTGCAATCTTCCGCTGGAGCGCGAAGAAGGCCAAGCGCGATGGCAAGGGTGAATTCCCGCGCCAAACGCAGTACAACGTGCCATTGGAGATGGTGCTGACCATCGTTCCAATCCTGATCATCATGACCTTGTTCTTCTTCACGGTGCAGACCCAGCAGAAGGTCACCGCATTGGATAAGGATCCAAAGGTTACCGTTGACGTCACGGCATTCCAGTGGAACTGGAAGTTCGGCTACGCCGAAAACCGCGTCAACGGTGAAAACTACAACGGTGCGGACGAAGCGCGTCAGGCCGAAGCGGAAAAGACCGCCCATGACCCTGAGGGTGTGGACAACCCCAACCCAATTCACGGTAAGTCCAAGGGTGACCTTTCCTACCTCAACTACAACAAGATTGAGACCGTAGGCTCCACCGAAGAGGTTCCGGTTCTGGTGCTTCCTTCCGATACCGCCATCGAGTTCCGTCTGGCTTCCGCTGACGTTTCTCACGCGTTCTGGGTACCGGAGTTCTTGTTCAAGCGCGACGTGTACGCACACCCTGAAGCCAACGCCCAGGAGCGCAGCTTCCAGATCGAATCGATTGATAAGCAAGGCGCCTTTGTTGGCCGCTGTGCTGAGATGTGCGGTACCTACCACTCCATGATGAACTTCGAGATTCGCGTTGTGTCCCCAGAGGACTTCAATGCCTACATGGACTTCCGCGAGAAGAACCCGAACGCCACCAACGCCGAGGCGCTGAAGGAAATCGGCCAGGATCCGTACGCAGTTACCACCCACCCGTTCTCCGGCGAGCGCGACACCGCCGATGGTGACAACTACGTTAAGACCGCGGCATAAGAGATAAGGACATTACACAATGCGTGCTACATCGAAAGTCTTTTACTCAATCGCGACCTACCTTTTCGTCTCGCTGATTGTTTATATCTTTGGCGTCACCCTCGTGAAGGATGATGGTTACCTCTACGGTGCCGAGTGGGTTGGCATCGTGGGCATGTTCCTCTCCGTCGTGCTCTGCCTCATGCTGGGCGGCTACCTGCACTTCACCGATAACCGCAGCGACGTTCTGCCGGAAGACTGGGAAGAAGCAGAGACCGAAGACTCTGCTGGTATCTTGGGCTTCTTCTCCCCAAGCTCCATCTGGCCGCTGGCCATGGCCGGTGCCATCGGCTTCTTGGGCCTGGGCGTCATCTTCCTGTACTACTGGCTCATCGCCTTGGGTGCCGTGTGCTTGATTGCTGCCTGCACCGGCCTGTCCTTGCAATACGGTCTGCCTAAGGAAAAGCACTAGAAATTATCTAGTCGCAGCCACTGCCTAAACTTCTCAGCCCTCCTCACCATTCCTCGGTGGGGAGGGCTTTGGCGATCCGCGTCGGAAATCGACGGGTAAAGTTCCCGCGGTTTCTAAATTTTTTTGAGGAGGGGGAGAGGGGTTGCGCCCAGGTTTTAAGTGGGCAGCAAAAGTGCATCCCAGCACGTAAACGGCTATTTCTGCGGGGGTCAACCGAAAGTTGCAAATGGGTCATTTTCCCCGGAAACCACCGTGTGATTTATCTCTCTAAGAAACTTGCCGAAACCGGTTGCGGGCGAAGGGTAGATCATCGTGCATCGGCTAGGTCGAGTCGTAGGAATTGCGGCTATAGCCGGAGTTTAAGTGTGTCACCTGCGTTGATGTCTCGTCGGATAAAAATACAAAAAGTTCCCAGGTATTTATTGTTGACGGATCTCGTTCGTTTCCTTATTGGTAGCTGGCAATTTGGTGAAATCCGAATAGAGAAAGCGGGGGGAATTGAAGTGACTTTAGGATCCAGAACGGCCATAATTACCACTGTGACGAGCGTAGTTTCTAACCAAGGTATGACAGCACCACGTGTTGCCTCGCTGAACCGACCCAATATGGTCAGCGTGGGCACCATCGTGTTCCTGTCTCAGGAATTGATGTTCTTTGCCGGACTGTTCGCGATGTGGTTCACCTCGCGAGCGAACGGCCAGGAAGGCGATTGGGCAGAGCACACTGCCCATATCAACCTGCCAATGGGCTTTCTCATTACTGCAGTGTTGATTTCTTCCTCCGTGACCTCGCAGTTCGGCGTGTTTGCCGCAGAAAGGGGTGACGTTTACAAGCTTCGACTCTGGTACACCATCACGCTGGTATTGGGTGTTGTCTTCCTGGGCATCATGGCGTTTGAGTGGGCTGAGTTGATTCACGCAGGCGTGACGGTACAGTCCAGCGTCTTTGGTTCGGTGTTCTACATCATCACCGGCTTCCACGCTGCGCACGTAACCGCCGGTTTGATTTCCTTTGCAATCATTCTGGCGCGTATCGCTAAGTCTAAATTCACGCCGGCACAGGCTACCGCCGCGATGGCAGTGTCCTACTACTGGCACTTCGTTGACGTTGTGTGGATCGGTGTGTTCACCGTTATCTACTTGATTCAGTAGTGTCGGCGACCCTCTCCCCAAAACAGTCCTCCCGTGTTCGAGTTATCTAAAGGAAAATGATGGATAACAATTCGCAGTCCGCGGCAGTGGAGCAGACCACTGCCTCGGCTAAGAAGACCCGCCGTCGCCGCAAGGCGAAGCGCACCCTTGCAGGTGGCTTTGCTTTGGCCATCGGTCTGACCGGCGCTGGCGTCTTGGCCTCTGCCTTGACGCCTGACGCTCAGGTCGCTACGGCGGAAAAAGATGATCAAGCCCTCGTGCAAGAGGGTAAGGACATCTACGACACCGCTTGTATCACTTGCCACGGTGCCAATCTGCAGGGCATCGAAGGCCGTGGCCCCTCTCTCGTAGGTATCGGCGCCGGCTCTGTGTACTTCCAGGTTCACTCCGGTCGCATGCCGATGATGTCCAACGACGCTCAGGCAGAGCGCAAGGCTCCTCGTTACACCGAGCAGCAGACCTTGGCGCTGGCCGCTTATGTCGCTGCTAACGGTGGCGGCGCAGACATTGTCTACAACGACGATGGAAGCATCGCCCAAGAATCCCTTCGCGGCGCCAACTACAACGGCCAGATTCAGGCCGAAGACGTTGCCAAGGGCTCTGAGCTTTTCCGCATGAACTGCGCATCCTGCCACAACTTCACCGGTCAGGGTGGCGCGCTGTCCTCCGGTAAGTACGCTCCGGAGCTGGCACCTGCTAATGAGCAGGAAATCTACCAGGCAATGTTGACCGGTCCGCAGAACATGCCAAAGTTCTCTGACCGTCAGCTGACTGCAGATGAAAAGAAGGATATTATCGCCTACTTGAAGTCTGCAGAAGAGACTCCGTCTCCTGCCGGTTGGGACCTTGGCGGTCTCGGCCCAGTGGCTGAAGGCCTGGCAATGTGGATTATTGGTATCAGCGCCCTGTGCGCCGCTGCTATGTGGATTGGATCGCGCTCATGAGCAATGTGAAAAAGAATTACACTGACGCAGAGCTCGATAAGATGAGCAATGATGAACTTGCTGCACTTGGTACCGAGCTCGATGATGTCACCGTAGCGTTCCGCAAGGAGCGTTTCCCGGTTGAAGGTGACCCCGCGGAAAAGCGTGCGGGTCGCAATGTCGCCATTTGGCTGGCGCTCTCCGTTATCGGCGGATTGGCTTTCTTGGGCGTCTACCTCTTCTGGCCTTGGCAGTACAAGCAGCTAGGGGAGGACGGCCTCGTCTGGCACACTCTCTACACCCCGCTGCTTGGTATTACCGCTGCATTGTCCATCTTCGGACTCGGCTTTGCCATCGTTCAGTACGTGAAGAAGATCCTGCCGGAAGAAATCTCCGTGCAGCGTCGCCACGATGGTCCTTCCGAAGAAGTTGACCGCCGTACTCTTACCGCTCTCTTGAACGATTCTTGGAAGACTTCCACTCTCGGCCGCCGCAAGACCATCCAAGGTCTGCTTGGTGGTGCAGGCGTTCTCTTCGGCTTGACGGTTATCGCCCCGCTTGGCGGCGCAATCCGCAATCCATGGAAGGTTCGCCACGAGGTGAACTACGCCGGTGACGGCACGCTGTGGACCTCCGGCTGGACGATGCACGAGAAGGGCGTAAAGCTTTACCTCGCTCGTGACACCGGCACCATCGCTGAGAAGCACTCCGGCGAGTCCGGCGAACACTACACCACCGAAGGCGTTACCCGCTTGGTGCGCGTTCGCCCCGAGGACTTGGCTGCCGGCGGTATGGAAACCGTCTTCCCGCTCGCGGAAGAAGACGTCAACGACGGTGACCAGTACGACGCTAAGCGCGACGTATACGAGCACCACATGCACTCCATCCACGGCAACCGCAACGCTGTGATGTTGATTCGTCTGCGCCACTCCGATGCGCAGAAGGCGATCGAACGTGAGGGTCAGGAAAACTTCCACCACGGCGATTACTACGCCTACTCCAAGATTTGTACTCACATTGGTTGCCCAACGTCGTTGTACGAGGCACAGACCAACCGAATCCTGTGCCCCTGCCACCAGTCGCAGTTCGACGCATTGCACTACGGTAAGCCGGTCTTCGGCCCGGCCGCCCGTGCTCTGCCACAGCTGCCCATCACGGTGGACGATGAGGGCTACCTTGTTGCAGAAGGCAACTTCATTGAGCCTGTCGGTCCGGCATTCTGGGAGCGTAAGTCATAATGAGCAATAAACTCGCCCAAATGGGCAACAACATGGACGAGCGCTACAGCGCCGCCGGCGTGCTAAGGACGCAGCTGAACAAGGTCTTTCCGACCCACTGGTCCTTCATGCTCGGTGAGATGGCGCTGTACAGCTTCATCATTCTTCTACTAACCGGTACATACCTGGCGCTATTCTTTGACCCTTCCATTACGAAGGTCATCTACGACGGCACCTACGCACCGCTGAACGGCGTTGAGATGTCGCGCGCCTATGCAACCGCACTCGATATTTCCTTCGAGGTCCGTGGTGGCCTCTTCGTTCGCCAGATGCACCACTGGGCAGCACTGCTGTTCATGATGTCGATGGTTGCGCATATGCTGCGCATCTTCTTCACCGGTGCATTCCGTCGTCCCCGCGAAGCTAACTGGATTATTGGTTGCACCCTTATCCTGTTGGGCATGATCGAGGGCTTCCTCGGTTACTCCCTGCCGGACGACCTGCTTTCCGGTGTTGGTCTGCGCATTATGTCCGCCATCATCCTGGGTCTGCCGATCATTGGTACCTGGCTGCACTGGGCCATCTTCAACGGCGACTTCCCGTCCGACTTGATGCTGGACCGCTTCTACATCCTGCACGTTCTGGTCATCCCTGGCATCATCCTGGGCCTCATCGCGGCCCACCTGATCATGGTGTGGTTCCAGAAGCACACCCAGTTCCCTGGACCGGGTCGCGCAGAGAACAACGTGGTTGGCGTCCGTATTATGCCGGTCTTCGCCACCAAGGCGATTGGTATGGGCATGATGGTCGCTGGCGTGCTGGCTTTGATGTCCGGTGTGCTGACCATCAACGCCATCTGGCTGCTTGGTCCGTACAACCCGTCACAGGTGTCTGCGGGTTCCCAGCCCGATATCTACATGCTCTGGACTGACGGTGTGGCGCGTGTCATGCCCGCTTGGGAGCTGTACCTGGGTAACTACACGATTCCTTCCGCCTTCTGGGTTGCGCTGTTGTGTGGCCTGATGGTTGTACTGCTTATCACCTACCCGTTCCTGGAGAAGAAGTTCACTGGTGACGATGCGCACCACAACCTTCTGCAGCGTCCACGTGACGTTCCTACGCGTTCCGCGATCGGTGCCGCAGCAATCGTGTTCTTCCTCCTAGTTACTCTC
The DNA here is from genome assembly GCF_000478135.1 of Corynebacterium sp. KPL1818. Classification (NCBI taxonomy): domain Bacteria; kingdom Bacillati; phylum Actinomycetota; class Actinomycetes; order Mycobacteriales; family Corynebacteriaceae; genus Corynebacterium; species Corynebacterium sp. KPL1818. The sequence goes on from NZ_KI515759.1 coordinate 321,136, forward strand.
TCCGGTGGTAACGACCACGTTGCGCACTTCTTCCAGATTTCGTTGAATGCGATGACCTGGGTCGGACGCATCGGCCTGATTGTCCTGCCGCCGATTGCTTACTTCATGACCTACCGCATTTGCGTTGGTCTCCAGCGCTCTGACCGCGAGGTGCTCGAGCACGGTATCGCTACCGGTGTCATCAAGCAGCTGCCTAACGGTGCCTTCATTGAGGTTCACCAGCCGCTCGGCCCGGTTGATGAGCACGGCCACGCAGTACCGCTTGAGTACGCAGGCGCTCAGGTGCCGAAGCAACTTAACCACCTCGGTTACGCTGACTCCGAGATTCAGGGCACCTTCAGCCCGGACGATCTGGAACTCATGCGCCGCGTTCACGAGATTCACGAGGAGAACCACGAAGAGGAAGCGGAGATGTTCCGCCGCCTCAACGAGGCCAACCGCCGTGATGACGAGGAAAACGGTCGCATCTAACCTTTCCTTGGGTTAGCTCGATACACGCTCACTAAACGAGCCCGCTAAGCCACCAATACCTGGTGGTAAGCGGGCTCGTTTCAGTTTTGGGACCGTTGCTTTCTTAAGGAGTCCCGGGTTACTTTTGCTGGGCTATTGAGTGAGGAGTCGGCACATAATACAGGCAACCTGGGACCGTCTCTTTTAGGCGAAAATCGAATAATTGCCTAAGTCTTAGCAGAGCGCCTCGCACACGCCAGCGGTCTACCGAGGCAGTAAGAAGCTCGTCGCCCTCTGTATACAGGAATGGAAGTACCGACAAACGCCGGCTCACGCGGAAACGCCTTGTCTAGCGGTAGGGAATAGCGCCAGCCCTGTTAGTTAGCAGTAGGGTAGCCGTCCTAGGAGCATGCTTTTGCCACTGAACCTGGGATGGATGATTTCCGCGTATGGGCCTTTGAGCGAGCCCCATAGTCGGTATTTGTCTTTAAGCGTGGTCTACAGGGCTTCGGAATAGCTATTGCACACCCTCCAGCCCTAATATGTTCTTTTCCCTTTGCTTCACTTTCTTGGACACAGTTAGCACAGTTCTTAATTGCAGCTTTTCTGCTGTAGTCATCACCACTAGAAGCGTGAGCCTCATCTGGGGCCGTCGTCGCAGCTTTCCACTAATGCTAAAACTCTTCGAGTGTATCGTCTCCAAGAGCAGTCGCAGGATCCACGTTTGTATCGGCTTCGCCATTTCGCCTGGGTTAAATTCAGGGCGCTGTGCTTTGTACAGACATTTGGATTGGGAATCACCCAATCCAACAACGAGAGCGTTCCTCGAGGCGCGAGATATAGGCGTTATTCTCCGCCCTTAGATACAGCAGTGAGGTTTTCGTTCGGGCTAGGCCTTTAAGCAAGCATTGCCGGCCGCTGCAGAGACTAGGCGGACCAAGGCCTTTTTATGGGGACTGACGCCGTACAAGCGGGGGACTGGGCTGGACCAATCCTTACTCGCCCGGTGGGTAGTGGAAGCGGCGTTACCGAACCGGCCCCAGTGCTTGGCAACAAGCCACGGGGTGGCCCCTTGGGGTCAGCGCGCAATTGGCTCGCGGGCTCAGTAGAATTCGGAGGGATAACGCTGGATAGGGCGGCCGGTTTTACGCGATCGGAAGGCGTTAAAGGACGAGGCTGATGGTACGAAAGTGATTGTTACGCATAGTGTGTGTTGAAAGTCACAAATAATAATTTTTGACCTTGTTGAAGCCCTCGTTCGTGGAAGAGCTAACTGCCGGAGGCGGGGTAAGCCTTGGCTATTGTCCCAGTGTAGGGCCCTTAAAAATCAGTAATAGCTTTATTGAATCTTCGATATGCCGGGTTTGTCTCGGCTTGGTCAAAATAAGATAACGAACGTGTAACAAAGCTAGATCCGGGGCAGTGAATGGACATTGATTGTGATGATTTCGTAACCTATTCGAGACATTGAGTTACCGCCCGAAAAGGTGCTCAATACGAAATGAAAATTTATAGCGTCGCATCTGGCTCCTCCTAGTGAGGGGCCGAGTGGAGGAAGGCCTAAAGGAACGGCCCTCCAATGAACACTAGGCCCCAGGGTCAGAGCTTTTCTACAAGGGAAAGTAGACGCGTAGGAAGATTTGGAGTTTTTCTCGTGGCAAAGCACCGTCGTCAGGGCACTGTAAATACCCGTCGTATCGCATCTACTGCAGCTATCGCTGCAACCGCAGCTGTCGCCGCCCCAGGCGTCGCTCAGGCTGCTGAGGTCGTTGTTCCTAATACCGACTACCGTTTCGAGGTTGCCGGTCTGGAAAACGTTCCGAACATTGACCAGGTACCGAACATTGACAAGTACGTCCCGTCCTTGGGTCAGGTTTCCAACCAGGGTGGCGACAACTTCGTTGCCGCTGCTGAGCAGCAGGCTGCTCCGGCACCGTCCACCGTTGGCCAGAAGGCTCTGGAAGCTGCACGCTCCGTCCTTGGCTCGCCGTACGTTTACGGCGCTGCCGGCCCGAGCGCATTCGACTGCTCCGGCCTGACCAGCTGGGCATACTCCCAGGCTGGCGTTCAGATTCCGCGCACCTCCCAGGCTCAGGCCGCTGGCGGTACCCCGGTTTCCTTGGACCAACTGCAGCCTGGTGACATCATTTCCTACTACGGTGGCGCTTCCCACGTCGGTATCTACACCGGCAACGGCACCATCATTGACGCGCTCAACTCCGGCACCCCTGTGCAGGAGCGCGACTTGAACTACATGCCGATCCACAACGCCGTGCGTTTCTAATCGGCAGTGAAATGACATGCCCTTCCCTTTGTAAAAAAGGGGAGGGTTTTGTTGTGCAACAGCGGCCAAAACCCGCTATAGTAAATTCGATTTTTGAAAATTTTGAGTTGAAGGTCTTCTCGTGTCTAAACGTGTGCTCCCAGCCGCTGCACTAACTGCAGTTCTCGCTGTTACTTCTCTTTCTGGCCTGCCGCAAGTTATCGCGCAAGAGGCGGAACCAAACCAGGAATCTGCCACTGAAAATGTTGACGATCTGGTGGATCGCGTCGGTGAGGTCGCCCGCAAGGTCTCTGCTAAGAACGAGGAAGTCAAAGAGCTAGAAGATAAGCTCGCGGCCAAGGAAGAAGAGGTCGCTCAAGCAGAAGAGGACGCCGATCAGGCACAAGAGCGCGTGCGCGACGCGCAGGGCGATGTCTTCACGCAGCAGGGCCGGGTGGACGATCTGGCACAGTCTCGCTACCGGGGAGACTCCCGTTCCGCCGTCTCGGGCGCTTTGGCAGCAGAAGACCCCGCTGACGCCGTAGAGCGCATGGGTTACTTGGGCGCACTCTCGCGTAAGGCGCAGCGCACCCTCGATGCCAAGGCTGATGCCGCCTCGACGGCCGAAGCGATTCAGCAGGAAGCGGCTGAGGCTGCGAAAAAGGTCCGAAAGGAAAAGAAGGACCTCGAAAAGCAGCGCGATGAGCTGGTAAAGCAAAAGGATGCGCTGGAAGAGCAGCAGGCCGATATCGAGGCGCAGGTGGATGCGCTGAGCGATGAGCAGCGTGAAGCCTGGGAGGGACAATTCGGCGGCACGGATAAGCTGGACATCGACTTGGGCGAGATCGCCGATGGTGCTAGCTCTGCGGCTCTGTCCAAGCTGGGCTCGCCCTATGGTTGGGGCTCTGCCGGCCCGAACCAGTTCGACTGCTCTGGCCTGATGTATTGGGCCTACCAGCAGATTGGTAAGACCATTCCGCGTACCTCGCAGGCGCAAATCGCTGGTGGCACGTCCGTGCCGGTTGACCAGCTGCAGCCTGGCGATATCGTGGGCTACTACCCGGGAGTTACCCACGTCGGAATGTACATTGGCAACGGCCAGGTAGTACATGCCTCGACCTATGGCGTGCCGGTTCAGGTCGTGCCGCTGAACTCGATGCCTATTTCGGGGACTGCACGGTTCTAAGTGGCCCGCATACTGCTGGTAACGAATGACTTTCCTCCCAAAGTCGGAGGAATCCAGTCCTACCTGCGGGACTACCTAGATGCGCTCAACCCAGATGATGTCGTAGTATTCGCTTCGACCCAAGAGCGGCCGGAGGACTATGACGCCTCGGTTGCCTACAAGGTCATCCGGTGGCCACATCGCGTGATGCTGCCCACGCCGGCAACCATGCGTCGCATGCAGGAGATTATCCGGCAAGAGGCTATTGAGGTTGTGTGGTTTGGTGCGGCGGCACCGCTGGCGCTGATGGGAAAGGCTGCGCGGCAGGCGGGGGCGCGCCGCGTGGTGGCAACGACGCATGGCCACGAGGTGGGCTGGTCCATGGTTCCGCTGGCCCGGCAGTGCCTGCGGTTGATTGGCAATAACGCCGATGTCATTACCTATATTTCGGACTACACTCAACGGCGCCTGCGTGGAGCGTTTGGCCCGCACCCCGAGTGGGCGCACCTGCCTTCCGGGGTCAGCCTAGATTCGCTTTCTCCCGCAACCCCTGCCCAGCGCGCTGCGGCAAAGGCGGAGTTTGGGGTAAGTGGGCCGACCATCGTCTGTATTTCCAGGTTGGTACCGCGCAAGGGGCAAGACCAATTATTGCGGGCGATGCCGCATGTCAGGGAAGAATTCCCCGATGCGCAGCTAATGTTGATTGGTCGTGGGCGCTACCACGACGTACTGCAAGAATTGGCAGAGATGTACTGCCCCGATGCGGTGATTCAGCCGGCCCCCAGCATCGAAACCGCGCTTCATGCCGCGGATATTTTTGCCATGCCGGCCCGCACCCGGGGCGGCGGCTTGGACGTGGAAGGCCTGGGCATCGTCTATCTGGAAGCACAAGCCTGCGGGTTGCCGGTCGTTGCCGGTGATTCTGGGGGAGCACCGGAGACCATTACGGAGGAGACGGGGATCGTCGTCAAGGGCGCGTCTGTCGACGAGCTCGTGGAGGCCTTAAAGGCGCTTTTGCGCTCGCCAGAAATGCGTGATCGTATGGGGCAGGCGGGGCGCAGGCACGTTGAAAAGCACTGGAGCTGGGAGATCATGGGGCAGCGGCTGAGAAAGCTTATGGCTTGATGTGACCCTGGCCCGGTTGTCGGTATATTCTGATAGCCATGCTTGAAAACAACTCCGCCGATCTCACTATCGGCTTCGATGTCGGTGGCACCAATGTGCGCGGTGGAGTAATCACTCGAGACGGGGAAATCCTTGCGAGTCGCACCATGCCAACGTCGGGGGATCCGCGCCAGCTTGACGATGATCTGGTAGCGATCGTCGAAGAGCTGCGCGCGGACTACCCGGTGGGCGCGGTGGGCCTTGCCGTGGCGGGATTTTTGGACCTAGAGTGCGAAACCGTCCGCTTCGCCCCGCACCTGCCGTGGCGGAATGCGCCCGTCCGGAGAAACCTCGCGGAACGCTTGGGGCTGCATGTCCGGCTGGAGCACGATGCCAACTCCGCTGCTTGGGGAGAATGGCGCTTTGGCGCTGGGCGCGGCGCGAAGGATTGGGTATTTTTTGCCGTTGGCACCGGCATCGGTGCGACCTTAATGACCCATGACACCATCTACCGCGGCGCGTTTGGAACGGCCCCGGAATTTGGCCATATCGTCGTGGTGCCGAATGGCAGGCAGTGCTCGTGCGGCAAGCGAGGGTGCTTAGAGCGCTACGCCTCTGGCACGGCGCTGCCGGATACCGCGCGAGAGCTGCGGCCAGACTATGAGACCACCTTGCCGCCATATCCCACCGGTGAGCAGGTCGCACGCGCGGCCCGTGGGGGAGACCCACTCGGCATTGCTGTAATGGAGAACTTCGGTCAGTGGTTGGGCCAAGGCCTATCCATCGTGGCCGATGTGCTCGATCCGGAGCTCATCGTGATCGGCGGCGGGGTGTCCCAAGACGCGGATATGTACTTGGAGGAAGCCACCGCTGCCATGGGCCGGGATATCGTCGGCGCTGGGCATCGCCCCCTTGCTCGCGTTGCAACCGCGGAATTGGGCTCGGCAGCAGGTATGATTGGCGTAGCTGACTTGGCCCGCCGCGGCCACTAGAACGAGCGAAGGACGAGCTGGAGATGAAAAACAAGTGGTACTGGGCGTTTAAGCATATCTTTTTCGGTCCCACCCTGCGTGTATGGAACCGCCCTTGGTCAGAAGGAATGGAAAAAATCCCTGCTGAGGGCCCCGCGATTTTGGCATCCAACCACCAAGCGGTGATGGATTCCTTCTTCTTCCCCTTGCTGTGCCCGCGCCAAATTACGTTCTTGGCCAAGGCCGAGTACTTCACCACCCCCGGGCTCGTGGGCGGCATGCAGAAGTGGTTCTTTAGCTCCGTCGGGCAGGTCCCCATTGAGCGCGATCATGAATCAGCCAGCCAAGCCATGCTCGAAACCGCGCGGAAGATTGTGGGGCGCGATGATCTCTTTGGCATCTACCCAGAGGGCACACGTTCCCCAGATGGGCGTGTGTACAAGGGTCGTACCGGAATGGGGCGCATCGCGATGGAGACCAATCAGCCGGTTTATCCCATCGCCATGATCAATTCCCGCAAGGCCAACCCGATCGGTTCGTGGATTGTCCGCCCCGCCAAGGTGGGAGTGCGCGTGGGAGACCCCATCTACCCGCACGATTGGGCGCGCGAACACGGCATGGACCCACAGGAGCACGAGACCATCCGTGCTTTTACGGATATGGTTATGAAGACCTTAGCCGAGCTCTCCGGCAATCCCTATGTGGATGTCTATGCGGCTGATGTGAAGGAATCATTAAAGGCCGGCCACGGGTACCCCGCCGGTGCGGAGATTAAAGGGAGGTAATTACAATTCCTCAGGCCCGCTTAGCGTGGCCGGATACCGCAAAAGGAATTTCTATCATCGGCGTGGTGCTCCTACACATCACGCTGAAGGTGCCAGGAGCCGAACAAACGTGGCTTGCAACTCTCAATACCTTTCTTGATCCCCTGCGCCTTCCCCTGTTCTTTCTGGTCTCCGGCTACTTCTCTTATAAAGTCTTTCGTTACAATTTCGCGGAGTTATTCACCCGCCGCCTCTGGTTCTTCCTCATCCCTTATCTGGTGTGGATGTCCGTGGAGCACTTGACCAAACAGCTGGAGTACCAGTGGGTTTTTGGTGACTCTTCTTGGGGCATGACCGACATGGTCTATAACCTCTTGCTCGGCCATACCATGGCGTGGTTTATCCATGCCCTCATTTTGTTCAACTTATTTCTGTGGTGCGTGCGCAAATTGCCTGCGTGGGCGGGCATCGGGCTGAGCTTTACCCCCGTTATTTTTATTGCATGGCAGGAACAGTTTCAGTTTATTAGCAAGGCCATCATGTTCCTGCCCATCTTCGTCGGTGCAGCCTACCTGCGGGAGCCGATTACCCGTTTTGCCGCCGCGGCAGAAGAGGTATTCCACGGCTCGTGGACCGTGCGCAGCGTTGGGGCATATGCCGCCGCCATCGGCACGTACTGTGTTGGCCTGGCATTGCGCCACGCGTGGGACGGCAACGAAGCAGACATTGCTTTTAACTGGCCCCTTTTGGGCGCGGACTTTTTGGAGTGGGGAGATATCAACCTATTAGTGCGCTTCGCGGAACAGGTGCTAGAGGTGCCCGCGGGAATCGTTGGGGCCGTGCTCATTAGCCACATTCCGTGGATTGCAGAAGGCGTGAAGTTCGTCGGCCGGCACACGCTGCCGATTTATCTCTCGCACCCCATCGGCCTGACCGTGGGCTATGGGTACTACATGGCGCATCATGACTATGTCGTCTCTTTGGCTGGGTCGTGGCCGCTGGAAAACACGTGGTTCTGGATCGCCATGTGCTTTATCTTTACGGCCATTTCCTCCCTGGCGCTGTGGGCGCTGGGAAAGGTTCCTATCCTTGGCTGGACGCTGGTTCCGCCGCGGATCGATCGACGCCGCCCCGCCGTAGAGCCAATGGTAGCGAACAAACAACCAACAACACGGTGATGATGACGTAGTCATTGCCAACGATGTGCTGCCACCACGTCCAATCCAACTCCTGGTCCTCGGTATGCGGAACCTGCCAGTGGCCGCGGGCGAAAAGCGCCAGCCAGGTGAGCGCGGCGAGGACCCAGCGGCGGCTGGCCACTAGGTAGATGCCCGCTAATACCAGCCAGGTAAAGTGGTGCGACCACGATACGGGGGAGCACAGCAGCGATACGGAGGCCGCCAGCAGCATGAGCACAACCTGGTTACCGTGAGAAAGGCGCTCCATGGCAAACCAGACGATCGCGATGACGACGATGACGCCAACGAGCCACAAGGTTTCTGCGTTATTGGGGCTTAAGCGGGTAAATAGCCCGCGCAAGGATTGGTTGGCGCTATAGGCTAGGCCGCCGATGCGCTCGGAATCGCGCAGGGTAGAGGTCCAATACTCAATCGAGCTGTGCGGATTGGCGGCAAAGGCGATAAGGCCGGCAGCCACGAAGGAGCCTAGCGTGGTAAAGAAGGCCTTCCACTCGCGGCGGACGAAGAAGACAGCCAAAAAGACCGCCGGGGTGAGCTTGATGGCAATGGCGATGCCGGTCAGGATGCCGCGGGCCTTTTTCACCCACAGCAAATCAATGACCACGAGTGCGGTGAGCAGGATATTGATCTGGCCAAAGCTAAAGGTCTGCGTAATTGGCTCGGCCAGCATGGCGGCAAAAAGCCCCCAGGCCGCCCATTGTTGGCAATTGAGGGTGCGCAATACCAGCGCAATGCAGACCCACAAGGCGAGCACGGAGAGGACCGTGATCACCACGGCGGCAGCGGTGAGGGGGATCCACTGGAGCGGGGCGAAGAGCAGGGCCGCAAACGGTGGGTAGGTAAAAGGGAGAGACACGTTGCGGTCGGTGCCTACGAAATAGTCGCGATTATAAAGGTCGCTGCCGAATCCGGCCCCGCCTTCGCGGTACACATCGAGGTCAATGTGGTAAAAGGCGCGAAAATCACCGGCGAATAAGGCAGGAATATCGATAATCCACCACAGGGCGGCAAGCGCTGACAGGATTAGGGGAAGGGCGGTGGTCCACAGGGATTTATTATCGGTTCGGCTCACCTGCAAAATTTTACAGCGGCGCGATCGTGGGGCCAATTTCCCGCGCCCGTCGCCGCAGCGCTAGGCTTGTACAACGTGCGTTACTTCTATGACACCGAATTTATCGAGGATGGCAAGACCATTGAATTGGTCTCCATCGGCATCGTCGGTGAGAACGGAAGTGAATATTATGCCGTATCCACGGACTTTGACCCGTCCAAGGCCAACTCTTGGGTCAAGGAAAACGTCTTGGCCAAACTACCCAGTCCCCAGGATTCCGCATGGAAGCCGGCGAGCACCATCCGCACGGAAATCCTGGAGTTTTTAACGCGCAGCTCTACGCCCATTGAATTGTGGGCGTGGGTCGGCGCGTATGACCATGTGGTATTGGCGCAGCTGTGGGGCGATATGGCGAGCTTGCCCAAGCGCCTGCCGCGCTATACCCGCGAGCTAAAGCAGCTGTGGGAGTTCGCCGGGCGTCCTAGCTTGCCGGCCGTGCCTAAGGGTAATCATGATGCGCTTGTCGATGCCCGCCATAACCTCGCCAAATTCCGCGCCTGCACCGAGGTCTTGCCCTTGTCCAAGGGTAATAGAATCAATTTCTAGCAGTTAACTACCAAGCGACAGGCATTAAATGGTTAAATGGAAGAGTGAGTTGGACAGTAGATATTCCCCAAAGTGTTCTGCCTGATCTTCCGCCCTTGCCTGAGGGTATCGAGGAGGTCTTCCAGGACGTCATCAAGCGTGACGCAAAGCAGCAGCCCAGTTGGGATCCCACCCAAGCCGATAACGTGCGCAAGATTCTTGAGTCGGTACCGCCCATCGTGGTTGCCCCCGAGATTGAGAAGCTGAAGCGGCAGCTTGCCGATGTCGCACTAGGCAACGCCTTCCTCCTGCAAGGCGGCGATTGCGCCGAGACCTTTGAATCAAATACCGAACCGCATATTCGCGGCAACGTTAAGACCCTGCTGCAGATGGCCGTCGTTTTGACCTATGGCGCGTCTGTTCCAGTGGTGAAGCTGGGGCGCATTGCTGGGCAGTATGCCAAGCCGCGTTCCTCGGATACGGATGCGAATGGCCTATTAAATTACCGCGGGGACATCGTCAATGGCGTGGACCCCACCGATGAGGATCGCCGCCACGATCCTGCCCGCATGATCCGTGCTTACGCTAACTCTTCTGCCGCCATGAACTTGGTGCGCTCGCTGACCTCCTCCGGCACCGCGGATCTCTACCGCCTGCATGAATGGAACCGCGAGTTCGTCCGCAAATCGCGCGCGGGTGCCCGCTACCAGGACTTGGCCCGCGAAATTGAAAATGGCTTGAAGTTCATGAATGCGTGCGGCGTGCAGGATTCCACCCTGCACTCGGCGGATATTTACTGCTCGCACGAGGCGCTGCTCAAGGATTATGAGCGTTCCATGCTGCGCTTGGGCCAAGACGATAATGGCGATACCAAGCTCTATGACCTCTCCGCACACCAGGTGTGGATTGGTGAGCGCACCCGTGGGCTGGATGACTTCCACGTTAATTTCGCCGCGATGATCGGCAACCCGGTGGGCATCAAGCTCGGGCCTGGCGCCACGCCTGAGCAGGCCGTGGAATACGCCGAAAAGCTAGATCCCAACCGCGAGCCCGGCCGCTTGACCATCATCTCCCGCATGGGTCACGACAAGGTTCGCAGCGTCTTGCCCCCCATCATCAAGGCCGTCGAAGATTCTGGGCACACCGTGGTCTGGCAGTCCGACCCCATGCACGGCAATACCTTTACCTCGTCCAACGGGTACAAGACCCGCCACTTCGACAAGATCGTCGACGAGGTGCAAGGCTTCTTCGAGGTACACCGCGATTTGGGCACCCACCCGGGCGGCGTGCACCTCGAGTTCACTGGGGAAGACGTGACGGAATGCTTGGGTGGAGCCGAGGACATCACCGATCTGGACCTGCCGGGCCGCTATGAATCCGCCGTGGATCCGCGCCTGAATACGCAGCAGTCCCTCGAGCTCTCGTTCCTCATCGCGGAGATGCTGCGGAACTAGGGCGCCACCTAGACCCAGAGGGACGGGGTTCCTTCGTAATAGGAGGAACCAAACCACCACCCGCTGATAGCGACCGCGCCGGTTGCCACCGCCACTGCGAGGAGAAAAACCAGCAGTGAGGCGGGATGGCGATTGGTCAGGGGCCGCTCGGCGGGTTCTTCTTCTGCCGCCTGTGCCGGCGGCTGCGCAGCAGACTGCGCTGCTGCTCCCACGCCCGCAGCGGGTGCTGGGTCGGGGACAGGAGCCGGGGCCGGGGACGGTGCTGGAGCAGGTGCCAGCGGCGGCTCGGGGGAATCGTCGACGGGCGCTTGGGGGACATCGAGGCGCGTTTCAAAGTCTGGCTGCGGCGGATCCGGCTCGGGCTCAGGGGGAATGACCTCGGTGGGCCCGCCGTCTAAATGCTCGGTAGCGCCTTGCGGGATGGTCCGCGTGGGCTCAAATACATCCGTAGCGCCGATGCCGGAATAATCCGTCGGCGTTTGTGCGGTGCGCGCGGCGGCCGCATTGCGGGGAACCGGGATGGTCACCGTGGGAAGATCCAATTCCCGGCAAATATCCTCGATGGCATCCAAAAACTCCCCGGCATCGGCAAAGCGCTCGCGGGGATCGCGGGCGGTGGCGGTGGCCACGAGGGCATCGACAAGCTTGGGCACGCCCTCAGCGCGCGTGGATGGGGCGGGAACATCATCGTAGAGGCGCGCGGTGGCGTGCGCGATCGGAGTATCCCCGGAAAATGGCACGGTTCCGGTCAGGAGCTCAAAGAGCACGATGCCGGCCGAATACACGTCGGTAGCGGGGGTTATATCCTCGCCGGTGACCTGTTCCGGTGCCAAGTACGAGACGGTGCCGACGATCATATTTGAGGTGGCTTGCGCATTCGTCGCACGTACCAAGCCGAAATCGCCCAATTTCACCCGGTGATGAGAGGTAATGAGCACGTTATCGGGCTTAATATCGCGGTGGATAAGCCCCGTGGAGTGCACCTCGGTCAAGCCCTGGAGCACGCTGCGCAGCGTCGATAAAGCGGCAGGGACGGTAAGGGGGCCGCCTTCGGCAAGCAGCTCGCGCAAGGTGCCGCCATCGATGAGCTCCATGATGAGGTAAATGGGCTCGCCGTCAGCGGAAAAATCATGAATGGCCACGAGGTTGGGGTGCTGCAACCGCGCCATCGCGCGGGCCTCGCGGGAAAAGCGCTTGATAAAAATCGGGTCATCGTCATAGCGCTCATCCATGACCTTTGCGGCCACTTGGCGGCCCAAGCGCATATCCACGCAGCGATAGACGGTAGACATACCGCCGCGGGCGATGGGGCGATCGATGCGGTAACGGTCTTCCAACACGTCACCAATTTCCAACCTAGTCATACCTCCCAGTATGGCCGATCCCCTAGGTCGCGTTAAAGTAGGTGGCGTGACTAACGCAGAAAACTCCCTGAATTCCTTATTGGCCGGCGAAGAGCTGCTCAGCATGCAGCAGGTGGCAGACAAGCTGGGCCTGCCCATCACCCGCGCCTATGACTTGCTCCAGGACCGCAAATTCATTGTCTGGGACTCGCCCGAAGGCAAGCGCGTGCCGCTGGCATTCTTCAATGACAAGGGGAGCATTGCCAAGCACGTCACGGGCGTTATCACCGTGCTTACCGATGGCGGCTATGACGACGAAGAGATCCTGCGCCACCTATTTACCGCAGATGACTCCCTGCCTGGCCGGCCCATCGACGCCCTGCACGGGCACCTGGCGCGCGAGGTTATTCGGCGGGCGCAGGCGTCTGCTTTTTAACCCAGCGCTTGGGGAGTTGAGGGCCTTTTTGGCTCACGCCATCGAACATCCATTGCGTTGCGGACCAGGACACAACGATGAGGCCAATGACCCAGAACCAGTTATAGAGCTGGTGGTTGCCGTCGCCGGAAAAGCTCAAGCTGATAAATAGCGCTACGCCGGAGGTAAACTTCAGCAGCCACAACGGCGGGCGGAAGGTGCCCATGAGCGTGAAGATGGAGGCGTAGTACCACGGCAGGGTCACCGAGTTGAAGACGAAGGCAACCTGGTAGGCCGCCGCGGTGCCCATAATGGCATCGCGGGCCGTGTGCCGGCTTAGCCACCACACGATGACCAACCCGATGAGCATGCACACCATCGCGATTGTGCGCAGGACGCCCAGGATGGCGTTATAGGATGCCTCCGGGTCAAAAATGTGGACCGCCGGGACGATGATGTCCGCGGCCAATGTCGGGCCCGCCAAGGGGTTAATCACCTTAGAATTGCCGCTGACCTGGGATAGCCAGCCCCATGAGGTGCCGGAGGCCCAGGTGATAAGCGCCACGGACGCGATGATTTCCACGGCAGCGATGAGCCCTGAGCAGACGAAAACCACCGCGGTGCGCGCCGCGGTAGAACCCTTGGGCGCGTAGCGGTGCAGCATCAGCCAGACGATGAAGGGGGCGGCAAAAATCGCGGTAGCCTTCATCGCCACCGCCGTGCCGACTAGCAGCAGCGCGGCGTGGAAGCGCTGGTGCAGCGCGGCCAAAAGCCCCAACGACACCAGGCCGACCATGAGGGATTCATTGTGCATGCCACCGATAAGGTGCAAGATGATGACTGGGTTGGCAACGCCGATCCACAGCGCGACCGCCGGATCCGCGCCGAGCTTTCGGGCGATCCGCGGGACCGTCCACGCAATAAGGACAAAGCCTGATAGCGAAAGCAGCTTATAGATGATGATGCCGACGGTGACATTATCGCCCACGACGGTGGTGACGATTTTGCCAATCCACAGGTGCAGCGGTCCATACGGGGTGGTGGTATTGCGCCAGTCTTGTGAGACCTCGAGCAGGAAGGGCCCGGGGTTGACGGCGGCGCCCTCGGTATAGGGGTCGAATCCATCGCGGACCATGGCGCCCTGCATGAGGTAGGAATACACGTCCCTGGAAGCCATAGGGCCGGCGAATAGCAGTGGGGTGACCCATGCGATAAGGATGCGTTGTAACTCGCGTACCCCTCCCTCCGGGCGCGGGTGTTTAAGCTGCTTGCGAATAATCATGCGCCCGGCAAGCACCCAGGCGGCGGCGAGGAGGAAAATGCCCACCCAATACAGCACCAACCCGAGGTTGCGCCCGTGACCATACGATAAGAATCCGATATTGAGCGCTTCGAGCACGCCGCCGCGGTTGCGGGTTGAGCCGCCAGAAAAAGACGAGAAAAGGAGCACGCACGAGGCCACGAGGCCCAGCGGGAGTGCGCGGGGGACTGGCAAGGAGTAGGTTTTGGCCACGGTGATACCTACTTTTGGCGCGTCGTCGCCTGAATGGCTAGGTGTTCTAGCGTTTCGGTGATCTGCGGATCCACATTCGCCGCACGCAGATGGGCCAACCCGGATTCCGTCAACGCGGTAATGCGGCGCTCAATCTCATCAGGGGCGCCGGAATCCGCAATGATTTGGGACAGGCGCAGCAAGTCCTGCGTATCGGAGGTGCGGCCGATGAATTTCCGCAGAGTAGCGGCGGCGCTGGGGTCGCGTTCATCGGCGCGCTGTAGCGCTAAGGCAAGAAGCTCCGTGCGCTTGCCCTCTCGCAGATCGTCGCCGGCGGGCTTGCCCGTAATTTCGGGATCCCCAAAGACCCCCAGTTGGTCATCGCGGAGCTGATACGCGATGCCGATATCGTGCCCATAGCCGCGGAAAGCCGAGATTAGTTCATCGCTTGCCCCCGCGATGGCAGCGCCCAAATGCAGGGGCCGTTCGATGGTATAGGCGGCGGTTTTATAGCGGTTGACGGAATTGCTCAGCGCCACCGATTCCGAACCGGCTGCCTCGAGGGAAATATCGAGCAATTGGCCGCCCAAGACCTCGGTGCGCATTCCCCGCCAGGGATCGCGCGCACGCTGCAAAGCCTCCGAGCTGAGCCCAGAATCCTGAAACATATCCTCGGCGTAGACCAGCGCAAAATCGCCCACCAAGATGGCCACGGACGTGCCAAAGAATTCCGGATCCCCTAAGAAATCGGATTCCCGGTGAAGGCGCTCTGCTTCCCGATGCACCGTCGGTTTCCCACGCCTCGTATTCGACGCGTCAATGATGTCATCGTGGATAAGCGCGCAGGCTTGGATGAACTCCAGCGAGGATGCCGCGCGCAGCATCGCCTCTGGGGATTCCGAACCACGGCCGGCGGCGAGGTAGCCCGCCCACGCATACATGGGGCGCACCCTTTTCCCGCCATCGAGGACGAATGATTCCAAAAAGCTCATAGCGGTACTGACCGGGGCGCCGATTTCTGCCACGTGATCCCGGCGCTGGTCCAAGAAGATGGCCAGTTTTTCGCGCACCGCGCCGGGGATATCCGCAAGCTCAGGAATATTCGTCATAGTCACACCTCCACACGATACCGCCTTGGGCCGAGAAGAAATAACACAGGTTTATAGCGGCAGGACCACTCCCAAAATGGCAAAGGGTCGGGGATCCGCGGGGTAGCGATGGTGGCGCACGACATCAAAGAAGCCCACAGACCGGTAGAGGCGAAAAGCCCCGTTGGCTTCCTGTGGTGCTTCCGGCGTTGACAATAAGGCAAATCGGGCAGGGATATTCCATAAGAGCCCTTCGAGTAGCTGCTTACCTAAACCGTGGCCTTGAAAAGACGGCAGCACGTGCACTTCAGCCACCTCAAAATAGCTGCGCAGCATGCCCCATTCGGACTCAGTTGGCCCGCCGTTGCGGCGCAGGGCGCGGCGCAGCTCGGAATCCCACCAAGTATCTGGTGAGCCCAAAAATCCATAGGCCACTCCCACGACGCCGTTGTCATGCGCAGCAATAAGCGCTGTAAACCCGGGCCGCATGGAATCCGCCCGCCAATTGTCCACGCTGCGCGAAAACGTGACCGGGTCATATCCCATGGCCTCGATGTAGATCTCCACGAGTTGGGGAGCCAGCATAGAGAACTCTTGCGGGGTTAAGCGGCGGATTTCGAAACTCACGGTATCTATCACACCAGATACGCATGTCCACCGGCGGACAAGGGTGGGGGCGGGGTTATTCCATCGAGCCCTAAGGGATTTCGAACTGTGTTCGATTTGTAGGCAGTTATGACTGGTAAAACTCTTGAGTAATTCGAACAGGTGAACTAGACTAGGGGGTGGATGTCCGGTTGGCTGCTTAAAGTGAGCGGCAATCGAACACGGTTAGTTATTAGCGCAGTACAGGAGAAAAACAATGGCACAGATTATTTCGGCAACGCAGTCCCGCTCTACCGGTCGCTTTGCTGGCAAGCAGGGCGCGAAGCGGGCCCACTTTCTTTTCCAGGCTCGCGAGCTTCTGGATCGGGCGAGGGGATATGCGGCGGATGGTCGCTTTGACCAGGCGCTGGAGGTGGCTTATCAGTCCGCATTGCGTACGGCGGGTGCGCGAGTAGCTGTATCGGTGGTCTCTCGCCGCCGGCGTCTGCCAACGAGCGCGTGGGACCGCTTGGCTTTGGTGGGGGCCGAGGAAAAGCAGTGGGCCGAGGCTTTTAAGTCCTACTCTCGTACCCGTGCCCGGGTGGCGTCTGGCTTGGATGCAACGCCGGATGAGGAATATGTCTACGGGTTAATGCAGCAGGCGGCGCAATTTTTAGATGAGAGTGAAGCCGAGACGATTCTGGGATCCTTTGCGGCATAGCAGCAGCATAGCGGCGCCATAATCACTGTTGAGGGGAATAACTACCTTTTGGGGAACATACTGGTTACTCTGGACGTTAGTATTGGTAGAAGATATATCGGCCGAAGCCCAGTCCCTAGTTGGAGGAATAGTGTCTCTTTCTGAGCAGGAGCAACGCACGCTCCGTGAAATAGAGGAATCGTTATTAGCGGACGATCCTAAATTTGGCGCTTCTGTGTCTGAATCTACCTCGATCGGCGGTTCCGGCGGCGCAGTTACGCTGCGTGGGATTGCGCTCATCGTGGTTGGTCTGTGCATGCTTGTTGGCGGCGTGGCCTTGGCGCAGCAAAGCTTGTGGTTTATTGCGTTGTCCATCGCCGGGTTCTTAGTCATGTTCGCTTCCGGCGTGTGGATGCTCCGGGGCGATCGGCCTGCTGGTGGCGGAAAGAAAAAGTCCACCAATGGGCGGTCAAAGAAGGCAGCCTCGTCTCGTAATAGTGGGGTAGGCAGCAAGCTGGAAGAAAACTTCCGTCGGCGCTTTGAAGAAAGCTAGCCGCGAACTTTCCATTTCCCCAGTCACCAGGAAGGGTGGCTGGGGATTTTTTACGCCTTACCAAAATTCCCCACTTTGCCCCACCTTCTGACCAAAACCGCGGCGCGGTGGGGGATTGTGGGTGGTAGAGGACAGTAGCAGGTCCAATATGCAGGCATTGCGCTGTAAGTGATGTATGAGGTGGGGCGATCTTGATGTTGTAAGTGGGGCTAAAGGGGTGGATTTTCGGGGTTGTCAAGGTGGGGCGCGGGATTTCTTCCCACCGGAAAAACACCCTTTTAACTGCGCATACTTTTTGTGTTGCTGAGAATATGGCGATTTAAGTGGGGCATGTGGGGGAGAGTGGGGTAGAGTGGGGCGCAGCGGAGGAATGGGGTTGAAAAACTCTCTTCTGACGTGAGGGAATCCGGAGTTGTCGAGTGAGGAAGGTGGACGCCGGGATGTTTCTCGGAACCTACACTCCGAAACTTGATGACAAAGGGCGCTTAACGCTTCCTGCAAAATTTCGCGACGAGCTCGCCGGTGGCCTGATGGTTACCAAGGGGCAGGACCATTCTTTGGCCGTGTACCCGCGCGAAGAGTTCGCCGAACGCGCACGGAAGGCTGCGGCGGTTTCTCGAACCAATCCGGAAGCGCGCGCTTTCATTCGTAACTTGGCTGCAAGTGCGGACGAACAGCGGCCCGACGGGCATGGTCGCATCACCTTGTCCGCAGGCCACCGTGAGTACGCGGGTTTGTCCAAAGAGTGCGTGGTGGTTGGCTCGGTAGATTTCCTCGAAATTTGGGATGCAGCCGCGTGGGCTGAGTATCAATCGCAAACTGAAGATGCTTATTCGGCAGCAGATGCCGATGACGTACTTGCGGGCTTGCTGTAAGCGCCCGCATCTCGAGTGCGTGTAAGGACTCTGTCCGAGGCGGATGATTCTGGTGTACTTCCCCGATATCAGAAACCTGCCTCGGACAGGGCCCTATATGCACTCGTCGTGCTTTCCACGATAGGAAGTCCTGCACAGCGGAAATCAGAAAGGGGGACGCGGGGAGACATGGCTACAACTAACCTTAATTACGATGTGGCGGATAACCACGGCCATGTGCCGGTCATGCGCGAGCGCATGGCGGAGCTCCTGCGCCCCGGGGTAGAGGCTGCGGGCTCGCAGGCTGTGCTTGTCGATGCCACCTTAGGTGCCGGCGGCCACAGCGAGTACTTCCTCCAGACCTTTCCGCAGGCACGCGTTATCGGTGTGGACCGCGATGAGCAGGCATTGCAGAATGCTTCGGCGAGGCTAGAGCCCTTCAGCCCGCGTTTTTGCGCGGTCAATGCACGCTTCGATGAGCTGGGTACCGCGATTGCCCAGGGCGAGGGCGATATCTTTGATGCTGCCCGCGCCCACGGTATTGCGGGAGCCCTCTTCGATTTGGGCGTTTCTTCCATGCAGCTGGATCAGGCAGAGCGCGGCTTTGCCTATAAGACGGACGCACCGCTGGATATGCGGATGGATCCGAGCCATGGACTTACCGCCGCTGATGTGCTCAATACGTATTCGCACGGGGACTTGGCGCGGATTCTCAAGACCTATGGTGACGAGCGTTTCGCGGGAAAGATTGCCTCCGCCGTGCTCAAGGAGCGCGAGAAGGAACCGTTTAGCACCTCGGGCCGCTTGGTTGAGCTTTTATACTCGACCATCCCGGCGGCAACGCGCCGCACGGGTGGGCACCCGGCAAAGCGTACGTTCCAGGCGCTGCGGGTAGAGGTCAACCGCGAGTTGGAGGCCATTGAAAATGTGCTTCCCGTCATCACCAGTGCGCTATCTATTGGGGCGCGCGCGGTCTTTATGAGCTACCAGTCCTTGGAAGACCGCCTCGTAAAGGCAGCATTCAAGGAGTTATCTACGTCCACCACGCCTGCCGGTCTACCGATGGATTTGCCGGGCACCGCACCGGAATTCGCCACGGTAACCCGTGGGGCCGAAAAGGCATCCGCGGCGGAGGTAGAAGAAAATTCCCGCGCCGCGTCGGTGCGCGTGCGCGCCCTTGAACGGCTTGAAGGCACGCCAGAATTTTTACCACCGGGAGGCAAGAAATGAGCACCATCCCACGCCGAAACCAGCACTTGACGGACAGCCGCGACAGAGAGGCCACTCGCAGCATGGGCGCCAGCCGAGACTTCACCACCGGAATCGACACTGGAGCGCCTACCGCTGTGCGCGAGCGCACCGCCACTAGGGCTACCGGGAAAACGGTGCGGCGGACGGCTCCTAGCCGTACCCGGGTGCCGCACCGCGGGGCGAAGCGGCTTGGCTCGAAGCAGGTCGTCAGCTTCCGCGGCCGGCGGGTGCAACAGCAGACGAAGCAGAATAATGCTTTTACCCGCGTTGCAGTCTTGGCCGTTACCTTGGTCATCGGCGGGGTAGCGCTGGCCATGTGGCTATCTGGTTTGTCCACCTCGCAGACGTTTAAAATTCAGCAGCTGACGGTGCAGGAATCGCAGTTGGATAACCAGATCGAGTCGCTCAACCGAGACGCAGAAAACTTAAGCTCCTCGGCGGATATTGCCCGCCGCGCGGATGAATTGGGCATGGCCGTGCCCAAGCAACCCGGCGTGACTGAGGTCGGCGGGGATGGCGAGATCATCGCCAAGCGCGAAGGCACCCCGGATACGGAAAAGCTTATCGATGTCAACGGTGAACCCATCCGCCCAGGCCAAGCCTCTAGCGACCCGAAGGATACGGAGGGAATGTCTGATTCCCTGAACGCCGTGCCGCGCGGGCAGCAGCAACATGCCCGCGGCAACGATGCGGACGAGAACCGGGATGAGCAACGCGGCGGCGATGACGCCGATAATCGCGATAGCGCAGACGATAATCGCCCCAACCTTCCCGCCCGCGCGCCGTACACCAGCCAGGCTGATTAAACGGACAGAATAAGTGGTGAAATTCTCTGTGCTCGCGCGTGGTAGCGCGGGCATTGCCCATCTTGTAGGGCACAATCGATACACGCAAGAACCTGTGGCGGCGAAGGGAAGGTGACTGAGCACCGTGACTGCACCGAATAATGGTGGCAACCGTGGGTACCGTCCGTGGCCTCGCCGCGCTGCTAGCTCTGTTGTGCCCCAAAAAGCGATCATGCGCCAGCGCCTGCGCATCATTTTGACCTGTGTTGTCGTCGCCACCGTCGCTTTGGGCGGGCGCCTTGCGTGGGTCCAATTAGTCTGGGGCCCGGACCTTGCGGCGAAGGCCGTCACCCAGCGCGAACGCGTCTATATTGACCCGGCCCGCAGGGGAGAGATCCTGGACCGGGATGGCCAGCGTTTGGCCTATACAATGAAGTCTCGTTCCTTGACTGTCTCTCCCACGCGCCTGCGCGATGAGCTCAAAGAGCAGGCGAAGATGGAAGCCACGTCCGAGGGGAAACTCGAGGGCATGGATGAGAGCAAGAAGGATGAGTACCTCACCAAACAAATGGAGGACAAACTCAAGGAGATGGCTGAGGGCATTCCGAAGATGATTGAGGATTCGGGTGCTTCTGCCTCCAAGGTCGATGCGAGCGATATTAAAAACAAGCTCAAGGCCGATACGCAGTACGAGGTCCTGGTCCGCAATGTGGACCCGGATGTCGCCGTAGAGATTTCCAATAAGTACCACGGTGTGGCGGCGGACCGGCAAGATATCCGCCAGTACCCAAACGGGGCGATTGCAGAAAACGTCGTGGGCAAGGTCTCTATGGATGGCCACGGCCAATTCGGCTTTGAGGCGGCCCGCGATACCGAATTAACCGGCATCGATGGGCAGTCCACGGAGGATGTCTCCACCGACGGGCAGGTTATCCCCGGCACCCTGCGCGATGTCGTGGATGCCGTCGATGGCCGCGATGTCACCCTCACCCTGGATTTGGATCTGCAGACCTACGTCCAGCAAAAGCTGGAAAAGGCCAAGGCCAATTCCCAGGCAGAGGGTGCCGAGGCCGTGGTGCTTGATGCCGCGACGGGCCAGGTGCTCGCTATGGCTAATACCGATACGGTGGATCCGAATAAGAATATCGAAGACCAGCTCAAGGAGGGCAAGGACTTCGAGAACCGCAGCATTTCCCACCCGTATGAGCCGGGTTCCGTGGCCAAGATAGTGACGGCGGCGGCAGCTCTGCAAGAGGGCATTACCACGCCGGATGAGGTGCACCAGGTTCCAGGCTCCATCGACATGGCTGGCGTGACCGTCAACGATGCCTGGCCTCACGGCACCGAGCCGTATACCACCACCGGCATCTTTGGTAAATCCTCCAACGTGGGCACCTTGATGATCGCGGATAAGCTTGGGCCCGAGAAGTATGCGGAGTACTTGAAGAAGTTCGGCTTGGGCGCGACCACGGGCGTTGAGTTGCCCAATGAATCCGCCGGTACCGTGCCAGATCAAGAGCAGTGGTCGGGTGGTACCTTTGCCAACCTGCCCATCGGCCAGGGCCAGGCGTGGACGACGCTGCAGATGGCGAGCGTGTACCAAGCATTGGCCAATGGCGGCGAGCGCATCGAACCGCGCATCATTGACGAGATCAAAGACCCTGACGGCGAGACGGAAAAGCTACCCGAGCCAAAAAAGACCCAGGTAGTGGACAAGGAAACCGCCAAGACTGCGGTGGATATGTTCCGCGCCGTCTTCCAAGATGATGATGCCGGCGTGCAAAACGGTACGGCTGCGAATGCCCAATTGGACGGCTACCAGCTCTCCGGCAAGACCGGCACCGCCCAAAAGGTGGACCCGAATTCCGGGGCGTATTCTAATTCCGCCTACTGGATCACCTTTGCGGGCATTGCGCCTGCCGATGACCCACGATTCGTCGTCGCAGTCATGCTCGATGAGCCTAAGTCCGGCGTGGAAGACAATGGCGGCGGCGGCCAGTCCGCGGCGCCTATCTTCCGGGATATCTCTTCCTGGCTGCTCAATCGCGATAATATTCCCACCTCGAAACCAGCGCCGCGGATGACCCTGCGGGAACAATAGGAGCTTGAAATGTCTGTTTCCTTAGAAAAACTTGCGCAGCTTTCGCACGGACGCGTCATCGGTGATGGCACCGTAGAGGTCAGCGCGTGCGGCTTAGATTCCGCGAGCCTTCCCGAAGGCGCGTTATTTGCGGCCCTTCCCGGCACGCGGGTGCACGGCGCGCAGTTCGCCGGGGATACCAAGGCGGGCGCGGTGCTTACCGATGCCCCCGGTCTCGACCACCTCCGCCAAGCTAACGAAACCCGCCCGATCATCGTGGTAGACGATATCCGCGTCGTCCTAGGCCCGATTGCGGCAGAAATTTATGGACACCCCACCCGCGATCTCACGGTCTTGGGGATTACCGGAACCTCCGGCAAGACCACGACTAGCTACCTCCTCGAAGCCGGTCTATTGCAGGCCGGCCACTCCGTGGGCCTAATCGGCACCACCGGTACCCGCATCAATCGCACGCCGGTGCCCACCTCTTTGACCACGCCGGAAGCGCCACGGCTGCAAGAGCTTTTCGCTCGCATGAGGGATGAGGGCGTGACCCACGTGGTCATGGAGGTCTCCTCCCACGCTTTGGAGCTCGGCCGCGTGCGCGGAACCAACTTTGCCGTGGCTGGCTTCAGCAACCTTAGCCAGGACCACTTGGATTTCCATCCCACGATGGAGGAGTACTTTTCGGCCAAGTCCCGGCTATTTCTGGGAGAGCAGGCCGCCGAGCGCGCGGTCATCTGCGTTGATGATGAGTGGGGCGAGCGCCTCCGCGGAATGATAGAAGACGCCGGTTCCCCGGTAACGACGGTGGCAACGCGTACAGGCGATGCCACGATCTCCGCCCGGCAGACGGCTACCGAGGCGACCGGTGCGCAGGAGGTTGACCTCAACCTAGACGGCACCGACTATTCCTTCCGGCTGCCGCTGCCCGGCGAATTCAATATCGCCAATGCCGCGCTCGCCCTAGGGATGTCTACTGCGGTGGGCGAAGACCCACAGGTCTTTTTGACCGGCGTGGAAAACGTCGCCGTTCCGGGGCGTATGGAAAGGATCGACCGCGGGCAGGACTTTGTGGCCGTGGTGGATTATGCCCACAAGCCCGCGGCCATCGCTGCGGTGCTCGATACCCTACGCTTGCAATTGGAGGGCACTTCCGGTCGCGTCGGCGTCGTCGTGGGCGCCGGCGGTGACCGCGATAGCACCAAGCGCCCGATTATGGGAGAGGCTGCGGCCACCCGGGCGGATCTTACGGTGGTGACCGATGATAATCCGCGCACCGAGGACCCAGCCGCAATCCGCGCGGCGGTCATTGAAGGCGCTCGCCGGGCTGCGCCGGATGCCGATATTCGGGAGCAGGGCTCGCGCGCACGCGCCATCGATGAAGTGGTGGATTGGGCGCAGCCGGGCGATGCCATCATCGTCGTCGGCAAGGGCCATGAGGTAGGCCAGCTCGTGGGCGAGCGCACCCTGCACTTTGATGACCGAGAGGAAATGGCGCGCGCCATTGAGGAAAAGCTGGCGGGAACGGCGCATCGCGATACTCTTAGGGATACGAAGGAGTAGTAATGATTCCACTTTCTATTGGAGATATCGCCGCGATAACCGGCGGTAGCCTGGATAGCGTTGATGATCCCGATGAGCGCGTGACCGGCTTCGTGGAGTTTGATTCGCGCAAGGTCACCAGCGGCAGCTTGTTCGTAGCCCTACCCGGTGCCCGCGTCGATGGCCATGATTTTGCCGAAAAAGCCATAGAGCAGGGCGCCGTAGCCGTGCTGGCCGCTCGGCCGGTGGGGGTACCGGCGATCATCGTCAAGCCCCAAGGCCGCGTGACCGGTAACGCCGCCAATGCCGATATTTATGCCAACGATGAGGATGGCTCCGCCGCCGCTGTGATTGGGGCATTATCCGATCTCGCGCGCGAGGTGACCTCCCGCCTCGCCGCGGAACAGGGCCTGGATATCGTCGGCGTTACCGGCTCCGCGGGCAAGACCTCCACCAAGGATTTGCTGGCTACCATCTTCCGCGCCGAGGGCGAAACCGTCGCCCCACCCGGCTCCTTCAATAACGAGGTGGGCCTTCCCTATACCGCCCTGCGCTGCGATGAGCACACGCGCTTCCTCGTGGCGGAGATGTCCGCGCGCGGCATCGGCCATATTCGCCACCTGACTGAGATCACGGCCCCGACGGTGGGCGTGGTGCTCAACGTGGGCACCGCGCACCTGGGTGAGTTTGGCTCCCGCGAGAATATCGCCCAGGCCAAGGGCGAGCTCATTGAGGCCCTGCCCGCCGCGGCAGACGGCGGGGTAGCGGTCCTGAATGCGGACGATCCCTTCGTGGCTTCTATGGCGCCGCGCACACAGGCCAAGGTGGTCTATTATTCCGCCAATCGCCCACAAGCCGCGGATGCGCAGTACTACGCAACAGACATCGAGCTTGATGATGTCGCCCGCCCGTCCTTTACCTTCCACGCCCCCGGCGTCGCGCCGATGGAGATTAAGCTGCAGGTCTTTGGCAAGCACCAGGTCTCTAATGCCCTGGCCGCGGCCGCTGCGGCCATCGAATCGGGCGTGGAACCCGCCGTTGCCGCGCGGGCGCTCAGCGGACACCAGACGAGCTCGGCGCACCGCATGGACGTGCGCACCCGCCGCGATGGTGTCACCGTCATCGATGACTCCTATAATGCTAACCCGGATTCGATGCACGCGGCGATTGCCGCCTTGGCCTATACCTCCGCGGCTCGTCCCGATGCCCGCTCCATCGCGGTGCTGGGAGAGATGGGCGAGCTCGGCGGCGAAGCCGTCGAAGCCCACCGCATCTTAGGCTCGGTCCTCTCTAAGTACCACGTGGATTACCTCGTCGCGGTAGGAGAGGGAGCGCATACCGTAGCCATGGTGGAGGCCGCGCACGCACACGGCATCCAGACCGAACTCTGCCCCGATATTGAGGCCGCGACGGCGGCCGTAGAAAATATCCTCCGGGTCGCCCCTGCCGGGGTGGAGGACTGGTCCGCGCGCACGGCCAAGGACGTCGTCCTCGTGAAATCTTCGAATGCCCAGCGCCTGTGGCGCGTGGCAGAACAGCTCAATCGCCGTTAGTCCCTATCTCAAGGAGAAAGATCTCTAGCAATGACTCAGATCATTATCGCGGGCGTCGTTAGTTTCCTCGTCGCGATTTTTACCACCCCAGTTTTGGTTCGGTATTTTTCTGGCGTCGGAAAAGGCCAAGAAATCCGCGAAGACGGCCCGCAGCTCCACCTGCGCAAGCGGGGCACCCCGACGATGGGCGGTCTGGCGATCTTGCTGGCCATCACGGTGGCCTACCTCATCGTGGGAATCTATGCCCGCGCAACCGGCAACGGTGGATTTAGCCCCTCGGGGTTATTGGTCTACTTCTTGACCATGGGACTCGGCGGCCTGGGTTTTGCCGATGACTTCATCAAGCTGTTCAAAAAGCGCAACCTCGGCCTCAATAAAACCGCCAAGCTGGTAGGCCAGCTGGCCATCGCGCTCATCTTCGGCATCCTCGCCCTACAATTCCCGGATGCCAATGGGCTAACCCCTGCCTCGACCAACCTGTCCTTCGTCCGCGACTTCGATACCTTCGATATCGCCGTCGGCGGCGCCGTTATTGGCACCATCATTTTCTTGGTCTTTTTGTACCTGCTCATCGCCGCGTGGTCGAATGCGGTCAACCTGACCGATGGGCTGGACGGCCTAGCCGCCGGTACTACCGCCATGGTGATGGGGGCCTATACGCTCATTAGCTTCTGGCAGTTCCGCAACTCGTGCTCGATTTCCCCGGCCGCCGGCTGCTACGAGGTCCGCGATCCTCTTGACCTCGCGGTTCTCGCAGCCGCGGGCCTGGGTGGCTGCCTCGGCTTCCTGTGGTGGAATGCCGCACCGGCGAAGATCTTCATGGGCGATACCGGATCTCTCGCGCTCGGCGGCCTCGTCGCCGGCCTTTCTGTGACCACCCGCACCGAGCTGCTGATGATTGTCATCGGCGCCATCTTCGTCATTGAAACGGTCTCCGTGGTCATCCAGATCGTGGTCTTCCGCACGACGGGCAAGCGCTTTTTCCGCATGGCGCCCATCCACCACCACTTTGAAAATGGCGGCTGGGCAGAGACTGCGGTTGTCACGCGTTTCTGGCTGTTAAGCGCGATGGCCGCGATGGCGGGCATCTGCATCTTCTACGGCGATTGGCTCTCTGCAGTCAGCTTTGGAAACCTGCAATAAAGTTTTGGCACTAGATACTTAAGGATTGAGGCACTCATCATGGCTGAGCTACCACCTTTTCTGCGCGGGCGCGTCCTCGTCGCAGGAGCCGGCGTCTCTGGCCGCGGGTGCGTGGCGATGCTCGCGCGCCTCGGCGTGGATACCACCGTCGCAGATTCCAATGCCGCTGCCCTAGCGGCCCTGGCGGAAGAGTTTGGCGTGGCCACGGTATCGACCGGCGCCCCGGCACCGGGCGACTATGACCTGGTGGTGACCTCGCCGGGGTGGCGTCCCGATTCTGAACTCTTAGATTCTTTCCAGGCCGCCGGCGTGGAGGTCATTGGCGATGTCGAGCTGGCCTATCGCCTCGACCGCGCCGAGGTCTTCGGCCCACCTCGCACTTGGCTGGTTGTCACCGGCACGAACGGCAAGACCACCACCACGGGAATGCTGACCAAAATCATGCAGGCCGATACCGCTCGCAGCGGGCTGCGCGCGCAAGCCGTGGGCAATATAGGCGTCTCGCTTTTTGATGCCCTGACCGCCACCCCGCGGGTCGACGTGCTGTGCGCCGAGCTCTCGTCCTTCCAATTGCACTGGTCCAGCGAGCTGCGCCCCGATGTCGGCGTACTGCTCAACGTGGCCGAAGACCACCTAGATTGGCACGGTTCCTTTGACGCCTATGCCCTCGCCAAGGCCAAGGCCCTCCATGGCACGCGCGCCGTGGTGGGCAAGGACGATGCCGCGGCGGGTCGCTACGCCGAGGAAATCGACGGCGTGTATGGCTTTACCGCCGGCGAGCCAGCAGCCGGTGAGGTCGGCGTGAGCGCCGGGCGCTTGGTCTCCAGGCTGGACGGCGAGGACGCCATAGATCTTGCCTCCGCCGAGGGCATCGAGCCGGCGGGCCTTGCGGGTGTCCTCGACGCGGCGGCGGCCGCGAGCGTGGCCCGCTTGGCAGGCGCTAGCCCCGCCGCCATCCAGGAAGGCCTAGCAGCTTACGCGGTGGCCGGTCACCGCGGCGCAGTGGTGCACGAGCACGGCGGGGTGGCCTATATCGATAACTCCAAGGCCACCAACCCGCACGCGGCCGATGCCGCCCTAGAAGGCTTCGATTCGGTGGTCTGGGTCGCCGGCGGCCAGCTCAAGGGCGCGGATGTAGATGAGCTCATCGCTACCCACGCCGCGCGGTTGAAGGCGGCGGTGCTGGTGGGCATCGACAAGAGCATCATCGCCGAAGCCCTGGCCCGCCGCGCCCCGCAAACCCCGGTTGAGCTCATCGAGGATACCGATCCGCAGGCGGCAATGAATGCTGCCGTGGGCGCTGCCGCGCAACACGCCGAGGCTGGCGATACCGTCCTCTTGGCGCCGGCTGCGGCATCGTTGGATATGTACACCGGAATGGCCCAACGCGGCGACCTTTTTGCCGCGGCGGCGCGGGATATTGCCCGCGCGCATTAGACCTTTTTCAAAATTAGGAGACTTCATGACGGCCACCTCCCCGCAGCGCCCCCGCGCAAAGAGCACGCGCGAGCGGATTAATGACGTGCGCGAACAAGCCCGCCAGCATCCCGGCCTGGATTATCTGCTTTTGCGCCTGATTATCTTCTCGCTCATTGGCATCGGCGTGGTCATGGTCTTTTCCTCGTCCATGGCCACATCCCTGACAGAAGATGGCGGCGTGTGGAACCAGGCGCTGCGCCAAACCGCCATGGTCATCATCGGCTTGGGCGCGTTTTGGCTCGGCCTCAAAGTTTCCCCGCATACGCTGCGCAAATTTATCCCGTGGCTATTGGCCCTTTCCATTCTGCTGCTCATCGCGGTGCTCATCCCTGGCATCGGTACCGGCCGCGAGGAGGTGGGCTCCCAGTCGTGGATCTACATTGGCCCGATTTCCCTGCAGCCCTCGGAGCTGGCACGCATCACGGTGGGAATGTTCGGTGCCTCGGTGCTCGCGGATAAGGAACACCATTCCCTCAAGCTCTCGGACCCGTTCATGATGTACTCGCTCATCGCGGGCCTCATGTTCCTGCTCATCGTGGGGCAGGGCGACTTGGGCATGGCCTTGTCCTTTGCCCTCGTGGTGGTCTTCACGCTCTTTTTCGCCGGCGTCAACAGGCGCGTGCCCATCATCATCGGCATCTTGTGTGCGCTGGGCCTGGTCGCCGTCTTCCTCATCGGCGGCTTCCGCTCCCACCGTTTCCACACCTATTTCGATGCCCTCTTTGGCAATATCTCCGATACCCAGGGCACGGGTTTCCAGTCTTACCAGGGCTTTCTCTCGCTTGCCGATGGCGGCTTCTGGGGCGTTGGCCTCGGCCAATCCCGCGCCAAGTGGTTCTACCTGCCAGAAGCCAAGAATGACTTCATCTTCGCCATCGTGGGCGAGGAGCTCGGCCTGTGGGGCGGCGCGCTGGTGATCATCCTTTTCGCAGCCTTGGGCTACGTGGGCCTGCGCACCGCCACCCGCGCGCAGAACCAGTATCAATCCCTGCTGGCTGCCACGCTAACCATCGGCGTGGTGACCCAGGCGTTTATTAATATCGCCTATGTCGTCGGCTTGCTGCCGGTGACCGGTATTCAGCTGCCGATGATTTCCGCGGGTGGTACGGCCGCGATTATTACGATCGGCTCGATGGGCATCTTGTGCAACGTGGCCCGCCACGAGCCGATGCAGATTTCTGCCATGCAGAACTTCGGGCGCCCGCTATTTGATCGCCTCTTTTTCATCGGCGAGCCGGAGCCGCCGGCGGCGAAGAAGAAATCGCGGGGCCGTCACTCCCAGCCGCAGGGTCCCCGTCCGCGGGTGCGCGACGAGCGCTACGGCCGGCCGGTGACCGGAAGCGGGCGGAGGTATCCGCGCGCCGAGCACCGCCCGAGGCGGTAGGCGCTGGTAGCCTTTAGGCTATGAATTCCACGCCAATTTCCGTCGTCCTTGCAGGTGGCGGCACTGCAGGACATATTGAGCCCGCCCTTGCCGTCGGTGAAGCTTTGCGCGAGCGCTACGGCGCCCGGATTACGGCATTAGGGACCGAAAAGGGGCTGGAAAGCGATATTATTCCCGCCCGCGGCGTGGACCTGCGCCTGATTACCCCCGTGCCGATTCCCCGCAAGGTGAGCACCAACCTGGCCAAGCTCCCCGTCAAGCTTGCGCGGTCCGTCCGCCAGGCGCGCAAGGTCTTAAAGGACGTCGAGGCCGATGTCGTCTTTGGTACCGGTGGTTATGTCTCCGGGCCGGCCTATATCGCTGCAAAGACCTTAGGCATTCCCTTCTATGTCCTCGAGACCAACGCCCTGGCAGGCATGGCCAATAAGCTGGGCGTCAAGCTCGGCGGCATTGGCCTTAATGCCCACGCCAATTCGGGCATGGAGGGCGAGGTCATCGGCATCCCGGTGCGCCCCAGCCTGGCCGCGTCTGCCGCGGATAAGGACGGGAATACCGCCGCGGATGCCCGCACGAAGTGGGACTTGGCGCAGTTGCCCACCATCCTCATTACCGGCGGTTCCCAGGGTGCGGCCAGCATCAATGGCGCCGTGGCGGGCGCAGCAGAGGACCTCACCAAGGACTTCCAGCTGCTGCACGCCTATGGCAAGAAAAACGATCCGCCTAAGCCGCACCCGAACTACGCCGCATTGCCGTACATCGATGACATGGCCGGTGCGCTCGCTGCGGCGGACCTTGTGGTGTGCCGTTCGGGCGCGATGACGGTGGCAGAGGTCTCTGCCGCGGGCCTTCCCGCCATCTACGTCCCGCTGCCACACGGCAATGGCGAGCAAGCGCTGAACTCGCGCGAATTGGTAGAAGCCGGCGCTGCGGTGCAGATTGCCGATGCCGAATTGGGCGCCGATCGCCTCATCGAAGAGGTCCGCGCCATCCTCGATGATCCAGAGCGCCTGAAATCCATGACGCAGGCCGCCGCCCAGTCTAAGGCGGGGGATGCGGCGAATATCATCGCTGACCGCATCGCCACCCGCGTGCAGGACGCAGAACTGCAGGCAGGAAAGAAGGATAAGTAAATGACCGATCCCGCACAGTACGATCTCAGCCGCGTCCACCTCATCGGCATTGGTGGTTCCGGCATGTCGGGTCTTGCCCGCATCCTCGCCGCCCGCGGCGCCGTCGTGACCGGCTCCGATGTGAAGGACTCCACCCCGGTGGAGGTATTGCGCTCGATGGGCGCCAAGGTAGCCATCGGCCACGCTGCGGACAACCTCAAGCTTTCTGGCGAGCTGCCCACCACCGTCGTGACCTCCTTCGCGGCGATTCCGCAGGATAACCCGGAGCTCGTCGCAGCGCGGGACAATAATATCCCGCTCATTCGCCGCTCGGATCTGCTCGCCGCGCTGATGGAGGGCCACACCCAGGTGCTGTTGGCGGGCACGCACGGCAAGACCTCGACAACCTCGATGGCCGTCAGCGCCATGCAGCACGCGGGGCTGGATCCCTCCTTTGCCATCGGCGGCCAGCTCAACCGCGCCGGCACCAACGCGCACGGCGGCACCGGCGAGGCCTTCGTTGCCGAGGCCGATGAGTCCGATGCCTCGCTCTTGCGCTATAGCCCCGATATCGCCGTCATCACCAACGCGGAGCCGGACCACCTCGATTACTTCCACTCCGCGGACGCCTACTTCAAGGTCTTTGCGGACTTCGCGGACCTGGTCACCCCGGATACGGGCTACCTCGTCGTCTGCGCGGAGGACGAGCACGCGGCCGAGATCGGTGAGCAGGCACTTAGCCGCGGCATCAACGTCATCGGCTATGGCGGCGCGGAGAAAGCCCGCACCACCTCCGTTCCGCTTGCCGCGACGCTGACCGCGGAGGAAACCACCGCCGCTGGCATGGCGTGTACCGTGCAGCTGTCCCTGCCCGGCGTGGAGGAATCCGTGAGCTACCAGCTGCAGATTCCCGGCCACCACATGGTGCTTAACTCCATGGCGGCGCTTATCGCCGGCGTGTTATCGGGTGGCGAGCCCAGCACCATCGCGGAGGGGCTTGCGGATTTCAGCGGCGTGCGCCGTCGCTTTGAGTACCGGGGCAGCGTGGATTGGCAGGGCGGCAGCGTCCGCGTCTTCGACGATTATGCCCACCATCCCACCGAGGTCGCCGCGGTGCTGCGGGCCGCGCGTGCCAAGGTCGCGGCCGAGGGCAATGGCGGGCGCGTCATCGCCTGCTTCCAACCGCACTTGTACTCGCGCACCATGGAATTCGACGCCGAGTTCGCGCAGGCGCTTGCGCTTGCCGATGCCGCCGTTGTACTCGACATCTACGGTGCCCGCGAGCAACCCGTGGAAGGCATTACCTCCCGCATTATCACCAATAAGATGCCGGAGGAGATGGAGGTTATCTTCGAGCCAGACTTTTCCGCAGCGGCCAAGGACGTGGTCTCCATCGCACAGCCGGGCGATATCGTCTTGACCATCGGCGCCGGTTCCATCACCCTCGTTGCCGCGGAAATCCTCGATGAATTGCGGGCCCACTAGTGCGGGTGTCGAAGAAGCTCATTTTCAGCATCATCGGCGGCCTGCTCGCCCTCGTGCTGGTGGTGGGCGCCGCGGTATGGGCGTTGCCCATTTTCAAGGTGAAAAACTTTGAGGTGGAGGGCGTCCACCAGCTCGATGCAGCCCAGGTTCAGGAGGCCGCGGGCGTGCCCGAAGGCGAAAACCTCTTGCGGGTGGATGCACACGAGGCCGCCAGTGGCGTAGCCAACTTGGACTGGGCGGATTCGGTGACGGTCTCGCGCGACCTGCCATCGACCTTGACCATCTCCGTCACGGAGCATAAGCCCGTCGCCTTCGTGAAGCGAGACGACACCACCTACCTCATCGATGACAAGGGCGAGGAATTTACTTCCGCAGAGCCGCCTGAAGGTGCGGTAGAACTTACCGGGGACATCGACAGTGGCTCCTCCGAGGCCCAAGACGCGGTGGCTGCCATTGCCGCACTTTCCGATGACGTGCGCCACCAAGTCGCCACCCTCGAGGTCACCGATTCCTATTCTCTGCAGTTCACTACCAAGGATGATCGCCGCATTTTCTGGGGTGCGAGCGATAAAAATAACGATGATAAGGCCCGCGCCTTCGCCACCGTGCTGAAGATGGAGGGCCGAGAATGGAATATTTCTAACCCCGAATTGGTCACTACCCGCGGATAGGGTAAATACCTCGGTGGAGGCCTCGATAGACCCGAAAATTTCCCTGCCGCGCCGCGCCCGAAGCGTATGCGCTGCAGGGTCTTTTATTTTCTCTTTTAGGTGGTGTCAATGGTGCGGAAGTGGCGGACAAAACCGCAGGCCAGCAACCCTAAAGTGGTACTTGAGAGTCCCGACACGCGTAAAATGAGCATGAAAATTACAGGTGTGTCGTTAAAGATGGAGGGGAACGCGATTCACGCTCGTGAAGCGCATACAATCCTCGTTTAATGCACGTGCAGACTTAAAGTAGCGAAAGGTGAGACCTGCTCACATGATCTCTTCCAACAACAATCTCGCGGATATCAAGGTCGTCGGCGTCGGCGGCGGCGGCGTCAACGCCGTGAACCGCATGATCGAAGAAGGCCTGAAGGGCGTCCAATTCGTCGCCATCAACACCGACTCCCAGGCGCTGATTTTCTCCGATGCCGATACCAAGCTCGACATCGGCCGCGAGGCCACCCGCGGATTGGGTGCCGGCGCCAACCCTGAGGTGGGCAAGACCTCTGCGGAAGACCACAAGTCCGAAATCGAGGATGCCCTGCAGGGCTCCGATATGGTCTTCGTTACCGCCGGAGAGGGTGGCGGCACTGGTACAGGTGCCGCCCCCGTTGTGGCTTCCATTGCGAAGAAGATGGGCGCGCTGACCGTGGGCGTTGTCACCCGCCCCTTCAAGTTCGAGGGCGCGCGCCGTACCCGCCAGGCCATGGCCGGCATCGAGGAGCTGCGCGAGGTCTGCGATACCCTCATCGTTATTCCAAATGACCGCCTGATGCAGCTCGGTGGGGAAGAGCTTTCCATCGTGGAAGCCTTCCGCGCGGCCGATGAGGTTCTGCACAATGGTGTCCAGGGGATTACCAACCTGATCACCATCCCGGGCATGATCAACGTCGACTTTGCGGACGTTCGCTCCGTCATGTCTGATGCCGGCTCCGCGCTGATGGGCATCGGCTCCGCACGGGGCGATAACCGCGCCATGACCGCCGCCGAGCAGGCCATCAACTCACCGCTATTGGAATCCACGATGGAAGGCGCCAAAGGTGTGCTGCTATCCATCGCCGGCGGCTCCGACCTGGGCCTGCACGAGGTCAACTCCGCGGCCTCCATGGTCGAAGAGCGTGCCGACGAAGACGTCAACCTCATCTTCGGCACCATCATCGATGACACCTTGGGCGATGAAATCCGCATCACTATCATCGCTACCGGTTTCGACGCCGAGGCCAATGCCGCCCAGGCCGCATCCGCCCAGCGCGCCCCCGAGCAGCGCAAGCCCGGCTCCCTCTTTGATAACCGTGACCGCGAGTCCGGCAACTCCGCCACCCCCGCACCTGCCCAGCCCGCCGCCGATGACTACGCACCGCGCCACTCCTATGAGCCGCGCGCCGGTCAGGGTGGCGTGGAGGACCGCCGCGCTGATGAGCGCCGCGTAGACGATCGCCGCTACGACGACCGCCGTGTGGAAGAACGCCGCCCCGAGGAGCGCCGCACCGAATCCACCGGCCTGTTTACCAACTCCGATCGCTTCCGCGAGGAGCGCCGCGAAGACTACCGCCTGTCCCGGCCAAGCCAGCGCCGCGATGACGATGGCGACGACGATCTCGATGTGCCGTCCTTCATGCGCTAAGCACAAACCGCTACGCTGGTGTGCATGCCAGTAAACGAGGAACATCGCACCAGCCGCCCCGTCCGTATGGTTTTTACTAGCCGTGCAGGCGGGGCGTCTGCATATCCCTATGAGTCTTTCAATCTTGGCGGCCACGTCGGCGACGAGCCAGCCAACGTCGCGGCCAACCGCGAGCGCCTCTTGCGCGTGACCGGGCTCGAGAACATCGTATGGATGGAACAGCTCCACACCAATACGGTCACCATTATCGACGGCCCGCACGAGTCACCGGTTCCAGCCACGGATGCGGTGGTGACCACGCAACGCCGGCTTGGCCTTGGCGTCCTCGTCGCCGATTGCACTCCCGTGCTGCTTGTCGATGTCCCCGCCGGCGTCATCGCCGCCGCCCACGCCGGCCGGCTCGGTGCCCGCAACGGCATCGTGGTCAATACCGTGCGCGAGATGCAGAAACTTGGCGCTCAGCCGGAGCGAATCCAGGTGGTCATGGGACCCGCCGCATCCGGGAAAAACTACGAGGTGCCAGAAGAAATGGCCAACGATGTCGAACGGCGCCTTCCCGGCTCGAAGTGTAGGACCGCGAAAGGGACGTGGGGCATCGACGTGCGCGCTGGGCTTATCCGCCAATTGATGGGCCTGGGCATTACCAATATCGATTCGGATCCGCGCTGCACCATTGAGGACACGGATTTCTTTTCTTATCGCCGCGAAGGAACCACCGGCCGCCAGGCCGGTGTGATTTGGTTGGAGGCTAATCATGAGTAACCGGAAACAAGAACTGGCAGATAATCTTGCCGCAACGAAGGAACACATCAGCGCCATTGCCGCCGAGCACGACCGCCCATCACCGCAGCTATTGGTCGTGACCAAGTTTCACCCCGCAGAGGATATCGCCCTTCTAGCGGAGCTCGGGGTGGAAGATGTAGCGGAAAACCGCGAGCAAGAAGCCCGGGCAAAGGCGCAGAAACTAGACCAGCTGCGCTTTCACATGATTGGCCAGATTCAAACCAAGAAGGCCAACCACGTCGCGCGGTGGGCCGCCAGCGTGCATTCGGTGGATTCGGTGAAACTGGCCAACGCGCTTGACCGCGGCGTGAGCCTGGCCAAAGAACGCGGCCAGCGAGAGTCCAACCTCCCGATATTCATTCAGGTTTCTGCCGATGGCGATACCTCCCGCGGTGGAGTAGTCCGCGAGGAGCGGGATGAGGTCATCGAGGCTGTCGAAGCGGCGGAGCACCTAGAATTCGCCGGGCTCATGGTGGTTCCTCCCCTCGATGCCGATGCGCAGGAGATATTTTCTACGGTGCGCGCAGACGTGGATCGCCTGTCCGAGCGCCTCGGCCGGCAGCTTAAACTATCGGCCGGGATGAGCGCGGATATGGATGCGGCGATTGCCGCGGGCACGGATATTGTGCGTGTCGGAACCAGCATCATGGGAAAGCGCCCAGTAGGTTAAAAATATCGCAAAAGCGCATTTCACAGCGTAAATCACATGAGTCACATCATTCACATTTGCGCGCTTGAACTTGAACAAATTCAGGTCAGAGGGAGACCCAAAAATGTCATTCATTGATAGGACGAAGAATTTCTTCGGGCTTGGTCCGATGGATTTCGAAGAAGACGACGCCTACTACAACGACGAGCCGCGCTACGCGGGCAACGGAGCTGCCACTTCTGCGGCCTACGCCCCGCGCCGCGCCCCGCAGGCTTACGAGCCGGCCCCAGCGCCAGCGCCCGTCGAGGAAAAGTTCGTTCCGACTATCGTGGCAATCTCCCTGACCTCGTTCAACGACGCCGCCAAGGTGGGCGAGCCCTTCCGCGACGGCGATGCAGTGGTCTTTGAGCTTACCGACGCCGAGCGCGGCACCGCCAAGCGCTTCATCGACTTCGCCGCAGGCCTCTGCTTCGGCCTGGAAGGCCGCATGCTCAACCTGTCGAAGGGCATGGACACCCAGCGCAAGGTATTCGCCGTCGTGCCTAAGTCCGCCGATATTGCCAAGCCTGAACTAGAGCGCGCCGCCGGTCTGCGCTAGGTTCGCGGGCTAGGTACAACGACGCACATCCCATTAACCCCCGTACGGTGCGCAATGCGCACGTGCGGGGGACTATTCGATAGGCTGAGTAATCGTGACTGAAATTGGAATTATTCTCATCTTCTTGGTGAGGGTTTATACATGGGTATTGATCGCCCGGATTATTATCGAGATGATCCAATCCTTCTCGCGGCAATTCAACCCGCCGCGCTGGTTTATGATCATCGCTGAGCCCCTTTTCGCCATCACGGATCCGCCGGTCAAGGCGCTGCGCCGGGTCATTCCTCCGCTGCAGATGGGCGGAATCGCGCTGGATGTTTCCGTCCTAGTGCTGTTTTTCATCCTGTCGTTCCTGACGCTTTTTCTGCAGGTAATTTTCTTGTAGGACGACCCCGCATCACTCCGTAACCTGTGGTAGACATTGAGAGTCAGCGTTACGTCCATTATTGTGGACTTTCGGTTACAATAAAATGCGATAATCCGTATCATGAACCACATATAACTTTGTGGGGAAGGTTTAGATAAACTGGAACCGCAGCTCCTAAGGCCCTGGAACCTCCGGGGTTCTATCAACTCGAAGGGGAAGACAAGTCATGCCACTGTCACCAGCTGATGTACACAACGTCGCGTTCAGCAAGCCGCCAATTGGCAAGCGTGGCTACAACGAGGATGAGGTAGATCAGTTCCTCGACCTCGTTGAGGACGCCCTTGCCCAACTGCAGGATGAGAACGAAGACCTGCAGGCGCAGGTGAGCGATCTTAGCTCCGGCGCCAAGGCCGGCGGAGCAGGGGCTGGTGCCGCAGCCGCCGCAACCTCTGGCGCAGATGAAGAAGCTCTGCGCAAGGAGATTGAGGCCAAGCTGCGTGCTGAGTATGAAACCAAGTTGGCAGATTCCAAGTCCGAGGTTTCTCGCGCTAAGGAAGAAACCAAGAAGGCTCAGGAGCAGGTAAAGGCCGCCCAGGCCGAGGCCGCAAAGGCCAAGGAAAGCGGTGCCGATGCCACCGCAGCTGGCGCCACCGCCGCCGCTAATACCGCTGAGCTCAAGGCCGCTCGCGATGAGGCCGCGAAGGCCAAGAAGGAAGCCGAGGAGGCTCGCGCAGAGGCTAAGCAGACCAAGGAGAAGTTGGAGTCTTCCCAGCGCGAGAACGAGAGCCTGAAGAAGTCCGCTTCCGCCGCTGGTTCCTCCAACTCGGCTGCCTCCAGCGCCGCAGCGGCCGCTGCCGGTGCTGGTGCGGCACAGGGCGCAGATGGCTTGGCTACCCCGGATACGCACATGCAGGCAGCCCGCGTTCTGGGCTTGGCCCAGGAGATGGCGGACCGCCTGACCTCTGAGGCTCGCGCAGAGTCTGAGTCCATGCTGTCTGAGGCCCGCACGGCGGCAGAAAAGCAGCTTTCCGATGCCGACTCCCGTTCCAAGGCACAGCTTGCCGAGGCGCAGAAGAAGTACGACGCTCAGGTGCAGGATGCAGAAGCCCGCTCCAAGAAGCTGGTTTCTGAGGCAGAGTCCAAGGCTCAGCAGACCGAGTCCGATGCTTCCTCTCGCGCCGAGGCCCAGATTCGTCAGGCAGAGGAGAAGGCCGCATCGCTGCAGGCCGATGCCGAGAAGAAGCACACCGAGGTCATGAACACGGTCAAGCAGCAGCAGACCGCCCTGGAGGCGCGCATCTCCGAGCTGCGCACCTTCGAGCGTGAGTACCGCACCCGCTTGAAGACCCTCCTCGAGTCCCAGCTGGAAGAGCTCGAGACCCGCGGAACCGCCGCACCAAACGGCGATGCCGGCAAGAACTAAGTAGCCGGTTGGCAGTAACTAAGTCAAAATAGTTACCCGTAGCGCCCACGACTCTAGGGGAGTGGGCGCTATTGTGGTTTTATCCACCTCGCTATGATTGTTCCCATAGCTACTTTTAACCCCCTCTGAGAGGAACTGACATGCTCGTTGCTGCCCTCGTCCTTGCCCTTGTGGCCTTCGTGGCTTTGGTGATGTATGTCTTAAACACCGCCGATTGGGCGTTGTACCTCGTTTTTATTGCAGCGGGCTCCGGTATCGTGTTGTTTATTATCGATTGGGCGCGCAAGTACCGTGCGGATAATAACGCCCTTGAAGAAGACCTGTCTCAGGGCTGGAAGCAGAACTAGGCCCAGCGCCGTCCAGGATCGCTCAGCCCCGGTCAGACTGGGTCAGGTAGGGTCAGGCTGGTCTAGATTCGGCCACGTTCGGTCAGAAGTATTAGCTTCCGCCATTGCGGCATGCGAAAGTAGGCGCACGGCGGCGCCTTGTCTAACCGGTGGGGTCCAACGCCAGTGCCAGCCGCACTAACCGCGCCATCCCAACTGCACGCACCGCCCGTAATCAGCCGCACCATCTGCGGTTTACCGGGTCGCGGTTTCCTCAGTTTCTTCGGATCCCTCAGATTCCCCGTCCGGGTTGTGAATCCCGTTCCTGCGGCGGTCCCTTCCGCAGATCCGCCACGAACCCCGTATAATAATTATCTAATCTGGGGGCTCCCACCGGATAGTTCCATTCCGGCGGACGAGGTGCCCGCGCAGCGGCGGGGCATTGGGATCATCGTCGTTGACCCCGTTGTGGTAGGCGCAGGCTGTGGATAAGTTACCTATGTTGGTCAATCCACCGTGCAACCACGGCTCCAAATGATGAATCTGACATTCGTCAGCGGGCTTATTGCACCGTGGCCACGGACAGATTGGGTTTTCTGCAGCGGCCATCAGGCGTTGTTTCGCATTGGCAAAGCGCTCCGTGCGGTACAGGTTCACCGCTCCCTCATAGGGACTAATAAGCGTAATCAACCCGCGATCCTTAAGCGCGCGCTCGAGGTACTCGGCGCCGGTAAGCGTAGCGCCATTGGTCATTTGGAGCTGGATTTCCTCGCCATCGCCGTTGATGATGCGCACGTAGTCATCCAGGCTGACCAGGACATTGGTCATCACCGTGGTCTTCACGGCGGTACCGCCGCCGAAAAGGTCTGTTCCACCGCCTCGAGCGGCTCCTTGCTGCTCTCTTGTAGCGCGGCATGAAGGTCTGCAATAAGCGTGGAGCGCGCATCGATGGCCAGGGTCCACGGCGCATTCTTGCGGCGAATGATGCGCACCCCAGGCTTAACCTTCTTCTTTTTCGCAGGTAGCTTAGGTTTTGCCAGTTTTTCTAGGTCCGCCGTGCCGGCGTTGGTAGTGCAGAGCTGCTCGCGGAGAAGCCAGGCATCGAAAAGCGTGGGCATCTTGCGGGCATACTTTTCGATGATGGACAACGCCACGATGGAATGACCATTGCGCCGGGCACCGTCCATGGCTCGCCGGCGTCGGCCGGTGAATTTGGTGTTTCCGCAATAAGCCTCTTTGAGCAGGATAAGCTCCCGCGCCGTGTGCTCCGGCGCGCCATGCGCCCGCAGATCGTCCTCAGACAGGCCAGCGCACCCGGCGACGATATCCATCCCCGGGGCCATAGCTGCTAAGTAATTCTCGAGCGCGGTCATGCTTCATAATCTATGGCCGCGCGCAACCGCGTACAACAGGAAAATTTCTACCTGTGGATAACTTTTGTGCACAGCGTTCGTGTGGCGTTATACTGGCGGGCACATGCGATGATCCGGCCATCACCGGGGGAGCAATTCAGAAGAACGGCCATAAGGCTCAGTAGAACTGAACGGGTGGGACCGTTATCTCCTTCACCGAAACGAAGCGGAGCTTTTAGCTCAAGCAGGGTGGTACCGCGAGCCATTGGCCCGTCCCTGCATCAAGTTATAGCGTGAAGGAAGATAATGGTGAAAAAGATTTACCCCAAGGTCGATATGACCGGCGGCTCGAGCCGTTTCCCGGATATGGAAGAAGAAGTCCAGAAGTACTGGAAGCAGGACGATACGTTCCAGGCTTCTTTGGAAAAGACCAAGGACTGCCCCGAATACATCTTTTATGATGGCCCTCCCTTTGCCAATGGCCTGCCGCACTACGGCCACCTGCTGACCGGTTATGTCAAGGATATCGTGCCGCGTTACCGCACGATGGCCGGAAATTACGTCCCCCGCGTCTTCGGCTGGGATACCCACGGCCTGCCAGCGGAGCTGGAGGCGGAAAAACAGCTCGGGATCACCGATAAAGCCCAGATCGAGGACATGGGCCTGGATAAGTTCAACGAGTACTGCGCTAAGTCGGTGCTGGAATACACCGATGAGTGGGAAGATTACGTCAACCGCCAGGCCCGCTGGGTGGACTTTGATAATGGCTACAAGACCATGGATATCAACTTCATGGAATCGGTCATGTGGGCCTTCAAGGAGCTGTATGACAAGGGCCTAATCTACAAGGGCTTCCGCGTGCTGCCGTATTCCTGGGCGGAGCATACCTCCTTGTCCAACCAGGAAACGCGCTTGGATGATTCCTATAAGATGCGCCAGGATCCCACCTTGACGGTGACCTTCCCGGTCGCGGGCGCTCGCGAGGGCACCGCGGCGGAGAAGACACTGGCGGATTACCCCGCGCTTGCCGATGCCTCCTTCCTCGCCTGGACCACCACCCCCTGGACCCTGCCGTCCAACGAGGCGCTGGCGGTTCACCCGGAGGTCTCTTACGCACTATTTAAGGCCACCGACGGCGAATTCGCCGGCCGCACGTTCATCATGGCCGAAAACCTGCTGGGCACCCTGGAAAAGGAGCTGGGTGAGGCGGAGGTGCTGGACACCTTCACCGGCGCGCAGCTCGAGGGCTTTAAGTACGAGCCGATCTTCGGCTTCTTTCCAGACCTGCGCAATGCTTATCAGGTGCTGTTGGCGGACTACGTCACCACCGAAGACGGTACGGGTGTTGTCCACCAGGCACCCGCCTTTGGTGAAGACGATATGAATACCACCAACGAGTACGACATCGAGTTGGTGGTCCCAGTGGATGAGGACGGCAAGTTCACCTCCCAGGTCCCGCCGTACGAGGGCCAGCTGGTCTTCGATGCGAATAAGTCCATCATCAAGGACCTCAAGGCCGCTGGGCGAGTGGTGCGCCACGTCACCATCGAGCACTCCTACCCGCACTCTTGGCGCTCGGGCGAGCCGCTTATCTACATGGCTCTGCCCGCATGGTTCGTAAAGGTCACCGAATTCCGCGATCGCATGGTGGAGCTTAACCACAACGAGATCGAGTGGCTGCCGGAGCACATCCGCGATGGCCAATTTGGTAAGTGGCTGGAAGGCGCCCGTGACTGGAATATCTCCCGCACCCGCTACTGGGGCGCGCCCATCCCGGTGTGGATGTCCGATAATGACGAGTACCCGCGCATGGACGTCTACGGCTCTTTGGACGAGCTGGAGAGGGACTTCGGCAAGCGCCCGGAGTCGCTGCACCGCCCGCACATCGATGAGCTGACCCGCCCGAACCCGGATGATCCCACCGGCAAGTCCACCATGCGCCGCGTGCCGGACGTGCTGGACTGCTGGTTCGAATCCGGCTCCATGCCGTTTGCGCAAAAGCACTACCCGTTTGAAAACAAGGAGTGGTTTGAAACCCACTCGCCGGCGGACTTCATCGTGGAGTACTCCGGGCAAACCCGCGGCTGGTTCTACCTGCTGCACGTGCTGTCTACCGCGCTCTTTGATCGCCCGGCATTCAAGAAGGTCGTGGCCCACGGCATCGTCTTGGGCAATGACGGGCTCAAGATGTCCAAGTCCAAGGGCAACTACCCGGACGTCAACGAGGTCTTTGACCGCGATGGTTCCGATGCCATGCGCTGGTTCCTGATGTCCTCGCCCATCCTGCGCGGCGGCAACCTCATCGTCACCGAGCAGGGCATCCGCGAGGGCGTGCGCCAGGCGCTGCTTCCCATCTGGAATGCGTATACCTTCCTGCAGCTCTACGCCGAGCAGGAAGCTAAGTTCGATACGAGCTCCACGCACGTGCTCGACCGCTACATCCTGGCCAAGACCCACGATCTTGTGGCCAACGTCGATGCCGCGCTGGCGGGGACCGATATCGCCACCGCTACCGAAGAGGTTCGCCTTTTCGCCGATGTGCTGACCAACTGGTACGTCCGCCGCTCCCGCGATCGCTTCTGGGGCGGCGAGGATGCCAACCCGGAGGCCTTCAATACCCTCTACACCGTGCTGGAGACCACCACGCGCGTGGTGGCCCCGCTGCTGCCGCACGTCGCCGAGGTCATCTACCGCGGCCTGACCGGTGAGCGCTCCGTCCACCTGGCGGACTTCCCGAAGGCCGAGGACTACCCCGCGGATGCGGACCTGGTTTCTGCCATGGACGCCACTCGCGCGGTGGCATCGGCTGCATCCTCGGTGCGCAAGGCTAATAAGCTGCGCAACCGCCTGCCGTTGCCAAAGCTCACCGTGGCCTTCGCGGGCTCGCAGAGCCTGGCGGACTTCGCGGACATCATTCGCGACGAGGTCAACGTCAAAGAGGTTGAGCTTACTGATGATGTCGATTCCGTCGGCACCTTCCAGGTGGTTTGCAACGCCAAGGTTGCTGGCCCGCGCTTGGGCAAAGATGTCCAGCGCGCCATCAAGAACCTCAAGGCGGGCAACTACGAGCGCCGCGGCGATGAGGTCGTGGTAGACGGCGACATCGTCTTGAGCCCTGAGGAATACACCGAGCGTTTGCAGGCTGCGAACCCGGATTCCACGGCCCGCATCGAGGGCCTAGATGGCCTCGTCGTCCTAGACACCGAGGTCACCGAAGAACTCGAGGCCGAAGGGTGGGCCGCCGACGTCATCCGCGGCCTGCAGGATGCCCGCAAGAACTCCGGCTTCGACGTATCTGACCGCATCTCCGTGGTTCTTGCCGTGCCCGAAGACAAGAAGGAGTGGGCGCAGCGCCACGCTGACACCATCGCAGGCGAGGTACTGGCTACGGAGTTCTCTGTGGTCACCGAACCGCTTGCGGGTGCCCACGATATCCTCACCGGAGTCACCGCCACCGTAGCGCAGAACTAAGAGCGTAAAGCTCCACTCCGAAGCGGCCCGGCCGGATGCTTTCTACAGCGTTCGACCGGGCCGCTTTGTGCACTTGCGAATCAGTGCGTCCAATAGGCGGGGAACGAATACAAAACACGGGAGATGGAAATGCGGACTGTGATGTGGAGCGTGCCATCGAAGCCGACGCAATCGTTGGAACATGTTTAACTAGGACACCATTGGCAACCGTTACATTGTCCACTAGACCCGCGTCTTTTTAGTGATCGCACACACTTTTTCAGTATGGTTCTTTTAGATGGGAAAACAATATGGTTTACTAATCTTGCGTTCAAAAACGTAAATGGCACGACGCGGGTCGTGTTATCCCACTTTCTGCGGTGTACGCTCATGTTTTCCCTTCCTTGAAGGTAAACCGTGACGTATGGAATCCGTAGCTTGTAGTTCCCCTTGGAAGGTTCGTATGAAACTCAATAAGCGCGTTCTCGCTTCTGCAGCATTGTCTGTATCCCTCGCTACTACCGCTGTTGCTCCCGGCGCATGGGCTGATGATGATGCGCCGCATCTACGGTGCAAACAGAACTTCCGCGTGGGAAGTGATTTTGACGCCGATGCAAACGGCAATGTGGCGGAACACTTGATGCGGAACTGCAAAATGACCGCCGAGCAGATTTCCAAGCTCAATATTGAAGACTTGAAGTCGGTGGCTAAAGAGTTGAAGAAAGCGGACGGTTCTTTCGCTATCAGTCCCGAGGAGATTGACCAGTTAACGACCGCGGAGGTCAACTATGAGGCAGAAATTAATGAAGCTGCCGATAAGGCAGAAGAACCGGGCGACAATCCGGGTGCCGGTGACAAAATGCCAAAGCCG
Organism: Corynebacterium sp. KPL1818; assembly: GCF_000478135.1. Taxonomy (NCBI): domain Bacteria; kingdom Bacillati; phylum Actinomycetota; class Actinomycetes; order Mycobacteriales; family Corynebacteriaceae; genus Corynebacterium; species Corynebacterium sp. KPL1818. Next base: position 365,136 of record NZ_KI515759.1, read on the forward strand.
CCGGTGCCGGGCAATGAATCTGGAGAGGGCAGCTCTAACTTCGGCAATATTTTTGGCGTAATTTCTGGTCTTGCTGGTTTGGCCACTGTGGTGGCAGGCATTGCTAAAATCTTCAACCAGAACGCAGGCCTGGCCCGTATCTTTCAGCCACTGCGTGACTTCTTGGCACAGTTCAACATCAAGTTCTAATTCCATCTGAGACTGTGCTTCAGATGGGAACTTAACCGGAGCCCTCCTTGCGGAGGTGCTCCGGTTCTTTTTGGTTAAAGGAGGGCAGGGAAGCGGCCTCTGATTGTTTAGCTTTAGGCTCGCGCTACTTGATGTACCGAGTGGACATCCCCATTTAACGGGGTCCACTATCGATAAGCGTTATGCTGCGCTACAGGCATGGCTATTGAGTGATGTCGCACACTTTTTAGCGGGGGGAACTATTGAACGGGAAACCAATATGATTTACTAATTCTGCGTTTAAAAACGTCAATGGCACGACATGGGTCGTGTTATCCCACTTTCTGCGGTGTCTGCTCATGCTTTCCTTTCCTTGAAAGTACATTGAGGCGTTTAGGGCCCGTAGCTTGTAGTACCCCTTGGAAGGTTCGTATGAAACTTAATAAGCGTGTTCTCGCTTCTGTGGCGCTCTCTGTGTCCCTCGTAACTACCGCTGTTACTCCAGTCGCTTGGGCTGCTGATGAGCACCTTACCTGTGCGCAGAACTTCCAGGCAGGCATCGATATTGATGCTGCAATCAATGTCAACATTGCGAAATATCTGCAGCGTAACTGCAATTGGAGTGGGGGCCAGATCTCTCTGCTAAATGTTGAGGAATTGAGAGAAGTGGCTAAGCAGCTCTTGAGTGCAGACGGTACTCGTCTCCATTCTGAAGAAGCGCTGAATCATGTGCTACCTTCTTGGGTCGCCGGGGTGGTGGACTATAACAACAAATTTTCCGGCGATGGTCGCAAGGGACCTGTGGGTGATGAACAGCAGCCTGGACCTCCCCTAATGGTAAACGATGTCAAAGCGGGGGATAAGGAAGTCACTGGCTCCCTTTTTGTGCTCCCGGGTCAAATTAAAAAAATTTGGATTGCTTTCCCACACTTCAAAATTTTAGAGCTCCAACTTCAGGGAAATTCCTCTAAAGGTGAAGTCATCCCCTTTAAATTCGACGTTCCACAAGGGGTTGAGCTAAAGACCAACGATGAAATATCCGTTTTCCCAATTTACTACGATTATGGCGTAGATGAACCCGTTAAGGTTACTGTGAAGTCTGCTGGTAACGGTAATGATGAGGCTCCGGGCGATGGTGAGAATCCGCCGATGCCTCCAGGCGATGGTGGGAATCCGCCGATGCCTCCAGGCGATGGTGGGAATTCGCCAAAGCCGCCAGCTGATGATGAGAATCCGCCAAAGCCGCCATTCCCAGGTGGTGGCGCTGGAGAGAGTGGCTCTGACTTGGGTAGTATCTTTGGTGTAATTGCTGGTCTTGCTGGTTTGGCTGCTGTGGTGGCAAGCATTGCGAAAATTTTCAACCATGGCTTAGGCATGCTTCGTATTTTGCAGCCCCTGCGTGACTTCTTGGCGCAGTTCAACATCAAGTTCTAAGTTCATCCGTATTGGTGGACTAGTGCGGGGTCGATGTTCTGACTACGCTTCAATCAGCAGTTAAACCGGAGCCCTCCGTATGGAGGTGCTCCGGTTTCTTTTTTGATGGATGGGCTGGGAAATCGAACCTTGGTCATTTAGTTTTAGCCTCGCGTTGGCTGAGATACTTGGTGATCTGTGATGGTTGTGTCGACCTAACTGCGTGTTGGTCCGGTGGATGCTGTACGGGGTTGAAGTAATCGCTGCATGTGTCTGTTTGATGGAACCGACTACCGAAAATGGTTACTCCATGCTACAGGTGCGGCATTTAGGTGATCTCGGGCACTTTTCCGGTTTGGAACTTTTATGCGGGAAACCAATATGGTTTACTAATCCTGCGTTTAAAAACGTAAATGGCACGATAAGGTTCGTGTTATCCCACTTTCCGCGGTGTTTGCTCATGCTTTCCGTTCCTTGAAAGCATTTCCTGGCATATAGAACCCGTGGTTCGTAGTACCCCTTGGAAGGTTCGTATGAAACTCAATAAGCGTGTTCTCGCTTCTGCAGCCCTCTCTGTATCTCTCGTAGGTACCGCTGTTGCCCCAGTTGCTTGGGCCTCTGATGAGCATGTCAACGGCACACAGGAATTCGGGAATAGTAGCGATGCTGATTCTGGATTAAATATCAACGATGCGGATAATCTGCAGCCAAACTACGAATTGAGTGAGGATCAGACTTCTCAGCTAGGCTCGGAAGAATTGACGCCGGTTGCTATGGAGCTCCCAGAGAAGGACAATAATCCCGTTCCTGCTGAAGAAGAGTCGCAGCAGTTATTGCCTTCCGCGGCTGTCAGTGATGTAAGAGCCGACGACATTTCTTCCGGCGGTGATAGCAAGGTTGTTGCTAATGACGAACAGCAATCTGGTTCGCCCCTAAGAGTGGGCGAGGTTAAAGCGGGGGCTAGGAAAATCACGGGCTCTGTCTTTTTACTCCCAGGCCAAAAGAAGACAATTCAGGTTACTTTCCCAAACGGAAGAGTTTTAACTGAAGACCTAGAGCTCGAGCAAAGCTCTGTTGAAGAGGGTAAAACCTCTAATGGTAAAGTTTTCACCTTTGAATTCGATGTTCCTGAAGGACTTGAATTAAAGGTTGGCCAACAAATACCCGTTATTCCAATTTACGATTCCTTAGGTCCGGGTGCAAAGAAGGATGCTCCCGTTTTAGTCACTGTTAAGCCAGCTGATAAGAGTAGTGAGTCGCAACCTGAGCAGAACCCTGACAGCGGTAGTGGTCAGGCTCCGGGCAAGGGTGCCGAAGGGGATTCGGTAATGCCGCCGGCTTCGGGCAATGATGGTGGTGAAAGCCAGGAGAAGCCGCAGGGTCCGAGCGATGATGCCGGTGAAGAGTCCGAGAATCCAAAGGCTCCGGGCAAGGGTGCCGACGAGGATTCGGTAATGCCGCCGGCTTCGGGCAATGATGGTGGTGAAAACCAGGAGCAGTCACAGGCGCCGGGCAATGGTGCTGGTAAAGAGTCGGAGAAGCCAAAGGGCCCGGGCAAGGGTACTGGTGAGGATTCGGTGAAGCCGCCGGCTTCGGATAAAGATGGTGGTGAAAACCAGAAGAAGCCGCAGGGCCCAGGCAACGGTGCTGGTAAAGAGTCGGAAAAGCCAAAGGCTCCGGGCAACGGTGCCGGTGAAAAGCCGGGCAAGCCGCAGATTCCAGGCAATGGCGGTGAAAAGGGCGGCTCTAACTTCGGCGCTGCCTTTGGTGTAGTTGCTGGGGTGGTTGCTTTTGTGGCGGGCGTTGTTAAATTCTTCAACCAGTTCTCTGGCATTGCCCGCCTCTTGAAGCCACTGCGCAACTTCTTCTCACTGTTCAAGTTCTAATCTCGCCTGAATCAGCGGATGAGCAGATTAGTGCGGGCTTGAAGCCCGGACTAGGTATTAAGCAGTGACTAAACCGGAGCCCTCCTTGAGGAGGCGCTCCGGTTTCTGCGTTTTCTGGCTAACTTTTGTGGCGCTTGGCCTAGCCCTAGCGCACGGGGCCGGGCAGGTGGGCGCGCCAGCCGTGAATCACGTTGATGAGGCAGCATGCGGCGAGCAGGGAGCCGATGAGGAATAGTGCGGTGAAGCCTATGTAGGGCGCAAGCGCGCTAAAGGCCATGGGGATAAAGAAGCCGGTATAGGAGACGGAATAGAACACGGCGGTAAGGCCGGCGAGGTCATCTTTTCCGGCGATGCGCTGGACCTCGGAAAGGCCGGCGACAAGTGCTAGGCCGTAGCCGGCGCCCATGACGGCGGCGCTGGTGATGCCGAGTGGGAGGGAGAGTGTGCGCGCGGCGATGGCGCCGAAGATGGTGCCGACGGTAATGACGGCCATGGCAACGGCGGAAGCGCGGGCGGAGCGGTGGGTATCAATGACCTTGCCAAACATTTGGATGCCGACGCCGCAGCCCAGCGTAATGACGGTCATGAGGCCGGAAAAGGCGATGGGGGCATCGCCGGCGGAATCGGAAAGCAGCTGCGGCAAAAGGGCATAGGCCGCGCCCGCGCAGCCGAACACCCAGGGGGCTACGGGAAGGACGATGCGGGAAAAGCGGCGGTGCGCGGCAGAAGGAATATGCAGCATGTGCAGCATATCGCGGATGCTTAAGTCCAAGAATGTGTCTTTGACGGTCGCGCCACGAGGCGGGCGGGTCTCAGGGGTCTTCAACAGCCACACCGCGGTAATGACGGTGAGCAGGATGTGTAGGACGTAGGCCAGGTGGGTGGGCCACGGGCCCCATTGTGCCAGCACCGAGGCCAGGGCGGCGCCGATGAGGAATCCTATGGTAAGGCACATTGATGCCCGGCGCGGGCCTGCGGCGGGGTCGCCGCCGGAGCGGGTGATGAGCTCCGCAATCCAGGTGGAGCCGACCGCCATGACGATGCCCAGGGCGAGGCCGCACAGCACGCGGCCGGCGGCAATGATGAGGGGTTCTTCGGGCGCGATGGACAGCAGAAAGGACCCAGCCAGGGAGAGCGGTGCGGCGGGCAGCATCGTGGGGCGCCGACCGATGTAGTCCGAAAGCGGCCCGGAGATGAGCAGTGCGGGCACGATGCCGATGACGTAGGCCGCCAAAAGCCCGTTGACGGTGACCTGTGAGAAATGGGATTGCTCGCGGTACATCACGAGCAGGGGAGTAAATTCATTGCCGCCCCAGGCAACGGCCACCATGCTGCCTGCGACGGGTAACCAGTCGCGATTAGTGGTGTCCTGACTCATAGTTGATCCTTCGAATTCTTCAGGTGCGAACGGAGTGCGGAAAGGTAGGCGGGCAGGTTGGCGGTGAGGAGGGCATCGGCAAGCGTGCGGTGCTGATCGACGAACGCGCGAGCCCGCGCCACATTGCGCCCGATGGCGGTGGCGGTAAAGCGCTGCTGGCGCTCGCGCAGCTGGTGGCCCACGTTGGCCAGCAGGCTATTGCCGGCGCTATCCATGATGATTTGGTGGAATTGGGCATCCAGGCGCGTGTATTCGCGGAGATCCTCGGCATCCAGGGCGGCGTCTTGGGCCGCGATGTTGTCGTGCAGGCGCTTGGCGATGCCCCCGCGTTCCGCCTCACCCAGCTCGCAGATCTTTTCGGCACTGTGGGCATCGACAAGCAGGCGCGCCTCGTAGACCTCCCGGATTTCTTGGGGGCTAATCGGCACGACCAGCGCGCCGCGCTTGGGATAAAGCTGCAAAAAGCCCTCGAGCTCCAGGCGCAGGAAAGCCTCGTGGGCCGGGGTCCGGCTGACCCCTACCTCGGCCGCGAGTGCGGCTTCTGACAGCATCTGCGAGGAGTCGATGGTGCCGTCGATAATCCTTTCTTTGACCAATTCATAAACCCGCTCCGCGGCAGGCTGCATGCTTGTATCGCTCATGCATACATCTTGCATACAAGTTAGTTTAAGCGTCAACCTATTCCCAATTCCGGGGTTGGCGTGGCTTAGACTGGAGGGCATGCAACGTTGGGTCTTACACATCGATATGGATGCGTTTTTCGCCTCCGTCGAGCAATTGACCCGACCGACTTTGCAGGGCCGGCCGGTGCTCGTCGGTGGAGTTGGCGGCCGCGGGGTTGTTGCCGGTGCGTCCTATGAGGCGCGCGAGTACGGCGCGCACTCGGCGATGCCGATGTATCGCGCCCAGCAATTGGTGGGCCTGCGCGCGGTGGTGGTCAGCCCGCGCCGGGCCGTGTATTCGGCGGCCTCGCGCCGGGTATTTGAGATCATCTCCCAGCACGTGGAGGTGATCGAGCAGCTATCTATCGATGAGGCCTTTATGGAACCAGAGGCGCTGGTGGGTGCGACGGCGGACGAGGTGCACCAGTGGGCGGATGGCCTGCGCGCGCTCATCCGGGAGGAAACGGGCCTGCCGTGTTCCATCGGCGCGGGCTCCGGCAAGCAATTTGCCAAGATTGGCTCCGGCGAAGCCAAGCCCGATGGCACCTATGTCATCCCAGCGGATAAGCAGCTGGAGATGCTGCATCCGCTCCCGGTGGGAAAGCTGTGGGGCGTCGGTCCGGTTACGGAGGCCAAGCTCAAGGGCATCGGGGTGGAGACCATCGGCGCGCTGGCCGCCATGACCCAAAAGGAGGTGGAAATCTCCATCGGCAGCGTCGTTGGGCTGCAGTTGTGGCAGCTGGCGCAGGGCATCGACGATAGGGAAGTTGCCCCGCGCGCGATTTCCAAGCAGATTTCTACGGAGCATACCTATCCCAAGGACCTGCTGACGGTACCGGATGTGGACGCGGCGATTACCCGCGCGGCCGAGGGTGCGCACCGCCGCCTGCTTAAAGATGGCCGCGGCGCGCGCACGGTGACGGTAAAGCTGCGAATGGCGGATTTCCACATCGAATCGCGATCGACCACCCTGGCCTATGCCACCGATGACCTGGAGGTATTGACCGCCGCCGCCTTCAAGCTGGCGCGCTACCCGGATGAGCTGGGCCCCATCCGCCTGGTGGGGGTGAGCTATTCCGGGCTGGAAGCCGCGCGCCAAGACGTACTATTTCCTGAGCTCGACCGCGAAATCGTGCGGCCTGTGCTGCCGGATAGCGACTATGAAACGGGCGTGAGCGATGACTCCCCGCCACCGGCGCCGACCACCGTGGTAGTCGAAGACGATGTGGAGGATCAGTGGCACGCCACCCAGGACGTCTACCACCCGGAATTTGGCCACGGTTGGATCCAGGGCACCGGGCACGGGGTGGTCAGCGTGCGTTTTGAAACCCGCGCCACCGGACCCGGCCGCACGAAATCCTTTGCCGCCAGCGACCGGGATTTGGTGCCGGCGGATCCGCTCGATTCCTTAGATTGGCAAGACTGGCTGGAAACCCAAGACTAGGCTTCGCGGTAGCGCTTGGGGTCAGGGCTTTGCCGGAATACCTCGGCAGGGTCCGTGCCGGTGGCCAGCACCGCGGCCAAAAGAATACGCGCCTGGCTGGGGCGGAAGGCACCCGCGTTGATCGCGCCCAAGCTATGCAGGCTAGCCCCGCCGCCATCGCCGCCATAGGACAACGCGGTCGCGCCGTACGGGGTGCGGGTGGAAATAACGACGGGGAGGCCATCGCGGAGGGCATCGGCAAGCGCGCGGCCCATATCCCCACTCATATTGCCCGCGCCCATGGCCTCGATGACGAGGCCGGCGGCGGAAGTGCGGGCGGCATCGACAAGCACGCGCCCCGCGCCGGGGTAGGCAGGGATGATTTCTACCGGGTGCGGCGCCAAGGGCTGCGGGTGCAGCCGCGGGGTGGCATCCGGGATCCGCAGGGACTCAAAAGCGCGCAGGTCAGAGGTGTGCTGCTTGCGGGCCCCGCGCGCAGGGATGGTCATGCCGCCAAAGCGGATGAAGACGCCGGGCTGCCCGCTAAGAGCGAGCTCGCGCGCATCGCGGAGATTGCGCGGGCCGTCCGGGTGCGGGTGATCGTAGGAGCGCTGCGCGCCGGTGAGCACAATGGGCGTATCGCTGGCGCAAAAAATCTCCAGCGCCATCGCCGTCTCCTCCATCGAATCGGTGCCATGGGTGATGATGACGCCGTCGATGTCTGCGCGGGCGGTCTGCTCGTTGACCACCGCGATGAGCTCGTCGAGGTCTGCGAGCGTAATAGAAGAGGAATCGAGCTGGCGAAATTCCACCACTTCGGCGTCGATATCGGCCGCGAGCTGCGCGCCGGTGACGGTAGGGACGAGGGAACCATCCCGCACAGTGGTGCAGGCAATCGTGCCGCCGGTGGCGATGAGGGCGAGGTTAGTCATACCTTCCAGAATAAAAGAAGACGCGCCGAGGCGGCAGGCGCGGACCAGAAAAGCTGGTGCAAATGTAAACTGATGGGAGTTTATAACCCAGACGTGAGGAGTGAGAAGTGAAATTCCGCAAATTTGGTGCCGCGTGCCTCGCATTGAGCGCGGCGGCCGCCCTGTCCGCCTGCTCTTCTGATGACGAGCAAGAAGACACCACCAAGAACAGCGAATCCAGCGAATCCGCGTCCGCCGACGGCGACTCCGCGGCCCCCGCACTGCCAACCGCCGCCGATTTGAACGCCATCCTGGCAAAGGCCACGGATCCGGAGGCATCGCAGGAAGAAAAGACCGCCACCGTGGAAGGCGGCGAATCCGCCCCGGAGATTTTCGACACCATGGCGCGCTCGAAGGAGGAGTCCGGTGCGGAGTTCGCGGTCGTGGATCCGGTTTTGCCCGGCTATGACCCGCAGTCCGTGCTGACCACGGTGAATTTCTCCACGGCTGATGGCCAGGAGCAGACCGCGGACCAGGTGGAATTTATTTATCAAGACGGCACCTGGAAGCTGTCGAAGACCTGGGCCTGCACGCTGATCCAAAACACGGTGCCGCCTGAGCAGGTGCCGGAGATGTGCGCCGATACCGGTGCGGGCGCGCTGCCTGCCGATGAGGGCGACGGCGCTCCAGCCCAGGGCGATGCCCCCGCGGCCGGCGCAGAGCAGGCGCCTGCCGAGGCCCCCGTAGAGGCCCCCGCCGAGTAAGTCCTGTTACTCGGAAAACGCCAGCTCCGTCAAGCTTGATTGCACGACGCGCAGGTCTGAATCGGCGGTGCCGTAGGTTACCTTCGTATCGAAGGACACGTCACCGCCCACGGGGAGCGGTTTTGTTAGATCCACCGTGATGCTGCCCGAGGAATTGGTGGAAGAATCCAGCACGTCGAGTTCCTTATCTTTTAACTCCGTGCCCTCGGCTTGGCCCTCGAAGGACAATGCGCCCAGGGTGGGGCGTTGTTCCACCTCGACGGATAGCGTGACGCGGTCACCATCGATGGACTTGACCGTATAGCGGGTCGTCTGCAAGAGCGTGGATTCTCCTGTCACGCGCGAATCTACCGTCCACGTCGCGCCGGTGCCGACCGCTTCTTCCGGGAAGACGATGGGCAGCGCGGTCAGCTTCATGATCGCCTGTTCGACGGTGCCGCGCGCCTCATCGCTCGCATCCTGCGGGGCGGCCAAGCGCAGGGAATTCATCTGGCCGTTGTCTTGGCCGCGCCAGCCAAATTGGAACCCGGACGCAGAAGAGACATCGGTATCGCCGGAGTATTCCGGATCCCCTGCGGTGACAAACGCGTTGCGCGAGGCCGGCAATTGATCCTCGACGTCCTCGGTGGCTTTATCCACGGAAGCTGAAAGCGGCAGGGTAGTGGTCTCCTTATCCACGTCGGCGGCCTGGAAGTCGGCGGCGGCGGATTTATTCAGCAGGTCCTGCGAAAATCCCTCCGTGGCGCGGTAGGTTACCTCCTGCGAGGAGTCGATGTCGTGATATTCCAGCAGTTTCTTCTCCCCGGTTCCGGCCTCTTCGACGGTCAGGCGCGGGGCATCGATAGTCAGGCCGACTGGCTGCTCCACGGCGGGGCCGGGGGTCTCATAAGAACAGGCGCTTAGCGCTACGGCGACGGCGGAAAGGGCTGTAAAAACTTTGACTCGAAACACGCTTACCAAAATACCGGACGCTCCTGATTAGAATGGTGTGGGTGAGCCAAAAACGAAGGAGTCAGACAGGTCTTATCGCCGCGGTGGTCATCGCCGTGGCGGTTGTGGATCAAGCCGTAAAACAACTCATGCTGACCGTCCTGACGGAGGGTGTGCCGCACTATGTCATCGGGGACTGGTTCAGGTTTACCCTGCTCTTTAACCCGGGCGCGGCGTTTTCCATCGGTGGCGAGGGATCGACCTGGCTGTTTACCACCATTCAATTGGCGTTCGTCTTAGGCGTTGCCATCGCCGCCCCGCGCATCCACAACACCGGCCAGGCGCTGGGGCTGGCGCTCATTGCCGGTGGGGCATTGGGCAATTTTGCAGATCGCATCTTCCGCGACCCGGGCTTCTGGTTCGGGCACGTCGTGGACTATATCTCGGTCGGCTCGTTCGCGGTCTTTAATATCGCAGATGCGGCCATTACCTGCGGCGTTGTCATCTTTATCGGCGCCATGCTGATTGCGGAACGAAGGGCGGAAAATGAATAGGCAATTGCGCAGTTTTCCCATTCCAGAAGGCTTGGAGGGCATGCGTGCCGATGCCGCGCTTGCCAAGCTCCTCGGCCTCTCCCGCTCGGCCACTGCCCAGCTGTGCGCAGAAGGCGGGGTCACCGTGGATTCGCAGGAACTCGGTAAATCCGAGCGCCTGGCGTCCGGCCAGATGGTCTCGGTGCTGCTCCCAGAGCCGGAAAAGCCCCTGCTGCCGCGCGAAGAGCTGGTAGAGGGCATGGACGTTTTATATAGCGACGCCGATATCATCTGCGTGCACAAACCCGTGGGCGTCGCCGCGCACCCGAGCGTGGGCTGGGATGGGCCGACGGTCATCGGCGGGCTGCGCGCGGCGGGGTATAACGTGGCCTCGCTTGGCCCCACCGAGCGCCAGGGCATCGTCCACCGCCTGGACGTGGGCACCTCCGGGGTCATGGTCGTGGCCTCCTCCGGGCGCGCCTATTCCGCACTCAAGCATGCGTTTAAGCACCGGACCGTGAAAAAGACCTATCACGCGGTGGTCCAGGGCCTGCCCGATCCGATTGAAGGCACCATCGATGCGCCCATCGGCAGGCACCCGAAGGCGGGCTGGAAATTCGCCGTGCTTGACGATGGCAAGGCCGCTGTCACCCATTACCGCCTCATCGAGGCCTTTCGCGAGGCCAGCCTCATCGAGGTGCACCTGGAAACCGGCCGCACCCACCAAATCCGCGTCCACATGTCCGCCACCGGGCATCCCTGCGTCGGCGATCCCATGTACGGCTCGAACCCGCAGCTTTCCGCCCGCCTAGGACTCGAGCGCCAGTGGCTGCATGCGGTGCAGCTGGGCTTTACCCACCCCGGCACCGGGAAGTGGTTCGAGGCCCGCGCGCCGTACCCCGATGACCTGCAACAGGCCCTGGAGCGCCTGCAGGGATGAGGAAGTTTTATTGGCGGCGTCGGCTAGCGGCACTGGCCCTGGTGCTGGTGGCGGTCGTGGTGGTCCTGGTGCTTTTTGGCACGCTGGGCACGCAAGCATCCACGCGCGTGCAAGGCGATCAGCTAGGCCCGGATGGGGAGTCCCGCGCGGAGTATATTGAGCGCGTTAATTCCATGGACATCGACCCGGATGCCGCCACGTATGCGCTGGTTACCTTCGATACCGAGCTGCCGCCTGTCGCCGTCGCTGCCGCGTTGACTGACGTTCCGCGCATGGATGCCATCCTTATGGGCTCGACCGCGCCCATTGCGGTACCGGAGCCGGTCGCCGGCGAGGATCGCGCTGCGGTGATTAACCGCACCTTCGACCGCATCGGTGCCTCCTACGGCCAGCGCCCCAGCGCGGTCAGCGCCGCCGTGGTGTGGGGCACGGGCACCCAGCTTGCCGATGTCGCCTCCCTCCCCGCCGTCGCCGCCGTCGAGCCCGCGCCTGCCGATGCCGCCTGGGGCAGCTTCGCCGTGCGCCCACCCAGCTAAAATTGCCATCCTGAACGCTTCGCCGCGCGGGGTGTGGGGTGGCGGCTTAGCATCGGGAGCATGGAACACATTCGGGCATATATTGCGGCTTTAAACTCGGCGATGGATATCCTCGCCGAGGCCGCCGATATGCCCGCCTCCGAGCTGACCGCCGCCGGAATGCCGGATGCCGCCGCCGCGTCGATAGCCCACCTTTCCCAGATCTATTTCGGGCCGACCAGCTTTACGCGCCGCCAGCGTCGCGCGGTCGAGGGGGCGCGCCGCAATGGGCATTCGCTGCCGACGCTGGAGGTCATCGAAAAGCACGCCCGCCGCGCGCCCACCCAAGCCCGGGCCTGGGCCCTGCGCGCGGATCTTGCCCAGGTATCGGCCGATACTCAGGCGATGGACAAGCTCGCCCGCAAGAAGGTGCGCGCGCTGCGCCCGCCGCGCGAGCCCAAACCCGGGGTGCGGCTGCGCCGCCGAGCCGCCGGCAAACCGTGGACGCTGACGATTACGGGCAGCTCCAGCCTCGTCGCGGAGCTGCATAACCAAGCAGGCACGCTTGCCGATGTCGCCGCCCTCTTCCATTCCGGCGCCTCCACCTCCACCGTGCGCACCAACGTGGTAATCCCGCTGGATAAGCTAAGCGCCGTTGTGCAGGGCGATAAAGACGTGACGGTCACCATGACCAACGGCGCGCAGATAAGCGGCGCCGAGCTGGCCCAGCGCGCGATGGCGGAAGAAGGCTTTATCACGCTTATCCATCCCGTGGAGGGGCCGGTGAACCTGTACCGCATGCGGCGCGGGGCAACGTGGAAGCAATTTATGATGGCCGCCGCCGAAAACCCCGTCTGCCCGGCGCGCGGGTGCCACCGCCCAGCCGATGAGTGCCAAGTCCACCACATCTATAGCTGGGCCGGCGGCGGGTGGACCAATGCCAAGAACCTCACCGTAGCGTGCCCGCACCACAACGGCCGCAATGACGACGACCGCGCGGCCCGCCCCCGCAATGGCCGCTTCGAGCGCGTACACGGCGGCGTGCGGTGGATTAAACCCTGGCAGCCGCCACCGCCGGACCTCGTTGATACCGGGCCCAGATAGCCACAGCTTTGAGCCCAAGGCCCGCCCCCTCAGCGGCGACCATTACGGGCCGTTTTCCCGTGCCGCACACTTTCGCGAACCCCTTTTCACGCAGGACATTCCTGCGTACCGTTTTCCTGCGCACGCAACCATTTCGCATTCCCCCTCGCCGCGCATTCTTGCGCGCCGCTTACCCGCGCCGCGAACTTCTGGGCGCCGCTAACCTGCGCCGCGCATTCTTGCGTGCAGCGCTCTGGCACCCTTCTCCCGTGCCGCGCACTCCTGTGGGCCGCCTACCCGCGCCGCGCACTCTTGCGCGGCGCGCTTTGGCGAACGCGAATGAGATCCGCAATGTAGATGCTGACCGCTACGCCGATGATGCCGAAGCCAATCCACCGGTGCGCGGAAAAGTGTTCTTGGGTGACAAAGAGCGCCCACAGCATCTGCATGATGGGGGTGAGGTATTGGAGCATGCCGATCGTCGATAAGCGGAGCGTCCGCGCGCCCTGGGCGAAGCACAATAGTGGCAGCGCGGTGATCAGGCCGGCGCTGATTAAGAGCAGAATGTGTGGCGTGCCTTCCGTGACGAAGGTGCCTCGGCCTGCCTGTTCAATCCACACGATATAGGCAATGGCAACCGGGGAGACCACCAATGCCTCCGCCGCGACCGAGACCGCTGCCGAAACCCGCACCTGCTTCTTGATAAGTCCGTAGATGCCAAACGATGCCGCCAATAGCAGCGAGATATATGGCGCCTGGCCGGTAAAGAAGGTCAGATACAGCACCGCGATTGCCGCCACGGCGACGGCGGTCGCCTGCCATGGGCGCAGCTGCTCCTTTAAGAAGATCATGCCGAGCGCCACCGATACCAGGGGATTGATGAAATAGCCTAAAGCGGCATCGGCCACGTGATCGGTATTAATCGCCAGCACATAGGTGCCCCAATTGACCGTGATAAATACGCCCCCGGCGGCAAGCCAGCCCCACGTGCGCTTGTCCATGCGGACCAATTCGCGCCAGCCGCCGCTGAATATCAAAAATGCCGTGACGATAACCGCGGTCCACAACACGCGGTGGGCGAGGATTTCCAGCGGCGTGGCCGGCAGCAGGAGCGGGAAGAACGCGGGGAAGAACCCCCACATGATGTATGCGGCGAGCGTGTAGATCATCACCGCATAATATCGTCATCTTGACCGCCCCGCTAAGATGACCGCATGGCCAAAAACTCCTCCTTCGTCCACCTGCATAACCATACCGAGTTCTCCATGCTGGACGGCATGGCCAAGGTCGATATGTTGGCTGATGAGGTGGTCAAGCAAAACATGCCCGCCGTGGGCATGACAGACCACGGCAATATGTATGGATCTGATGCCTTTTATAAGCGCATGACCAGCGCCGGGGTCAAACCCATCATCGGCATCGAGGCCTACATGGCCCCGGAATCGCGCTTTAATAAAAAGCGTGTGTTGTGGGGCACCCCGGACCAAAAGCGCGACGATGTCTCCGCCTCGGGCGCGTATTTGCACCAGACGATGATCGCGGAAAACGCGACCGGGCTGCGCAACCTGTTCACCTTGTCTTCGCTCGCCTCCTACGAAGGCCAGCTGGGCAAGTGGCCGCGCATGGATGCAGAGCTCATCGCCGAGCATGCCGATGGCATCATCGCCACGACCGGCTGCCCATCCGGTGATGTGCAGACCCGCCTGCGCCTCGGCCAATTCAACGAGGCCCTCGAGGCTGCGGCGATGTGGCAAGACATCTATGGCAAGGACAACTTCTTTTTGGAGTTGATGGACCATGGGCTGGACATCGAAAAGCGCACGCGCGATGGGCTGCTCGAAATCGGCCGGAAGCTGGACCTGCCGCCGCTGGTGACCAATGACTGCCACTACGTGCTGGAATCCCAGGCTCCGGCGCACGAGGCCATGCTGTGCGTGCAGACCGGTAAGACGTTCATGGACCCGGACCGTTTCAAGTTCGGCGGTACCGGCTACTACATCAAGTCCGCCGCGCAGATGCGCGATACCTGGGATGACCTGATTCCGGATGGCTGCGATAACACCCTGTGGATTGCCGAGCGCGTGCAAGACTACAGCGAGGTGTGGGAGGAACACCCCCACGACCGCATGCCCATTGCCGATGTCCCCGAGGGCCACACCCCCACCTCCTGGCTGACCCACGAGGTGATGGAGGGGCTGCAGCGGCGGTTCCCCGGGCGCGATGTGCCGGAGGAGTATATCGAGCGCGCCAAGTACGAGATTTCCGTGATTGAGATGAAGGGCTACCCGTCCTACTTCCTCATCGTGGCGGAGCTTATTAAGTATGCGCGTTCGGTGGGCATCCGCGTGGGGCCCGGTCGTGGTTCTGCGGCGGGTGCGCTCGTGGCCTACGCGCTGACCATTACCAATATTGATCCGCTGGAACACGACCTGCTCTTCGAGCGCTTTTTGAACCCCGAGCGCCCGTCCGCGCCCGATATCGATATCGACTTCGACGATCGCCGCCGCGGCGAGATGATTACCTACGCCGCCGAGCGCTGGGGCGAGGACAAGGTTGCCCAGGTCATTACCTTCGGTACGGTGAAAACCAAGCAGGCCATTAAGGACTCCGCCAAGGTACACTTTGGCCAGCCCGGCTTCCAGATGGCCGACCGTATCAACGGCGCGCTGCCGCCGGCGATTATGGCGAAGGATATTCCGCTGCGGGGCATTACTGACCCCGACCACGAGCGCTATTCCGAGGCCGCCGAGGTCCGCCAGATGGTGGAAACCGACCCGGATGTGAAAAAGATTTATGACACCGCGCGCGGCTTGGAGGGTGTTGTTCGCCAGGCTGGCGTGCACGCCTGCGCGGTGATTATGGCCTCCGTGCGGTTGATGGACCACATCCCGATGTGGAAGCGGCCTGCCGATGGCGCCTATATCACCGGCTGGGATTACCCCGCCTGCGAGGCCATTGGCCTGTTGAAGATGGACTTTCTGGGCCTGCGCAACCTCACCGTTATTGGCGATGCCATCGAAAACATCAAGCGCAACCGCGGCGAAGAAGTACAGCTCGAGCAGCTGCATGCCGATGACCCCAAGGTCTCCAAGGTCTATGACCTGCTCTCGCGCGGGGATACCTTGGGCGTGTTCCAGCTGGACTCCGGCGGAATGCAGGAGCTGCTCAAGCGCATGAAGCCTACCGGATTCAAAGACATCGTGGCCTCCTTGGCCCTGTACCGCCCTGGCCCGATGGGTGTCAACGCCCACTGGGATTATGCCGACCGCAAGAACGGGCGCAAGGAAATTACCCCGATCCACCCTGAGCTCGAGGAGCCGCTGAAGGAAATCCTGGATGAGACGTACGGTCTTATCGTCTACCAGGAGCAGATCATGCGTATCTCGCAGAAGGTAGCGAATTACACCGCCGGTGAGGCGGACGGCTTCCGTAAGGCGATGGGTAAGAAAAAGCCCGAGGTCCTGGCCCAGCAATACGATAAATTCTGGGGCGGCATGCAAGAAAATGGCTACTCAAAATCCGCCATGGATGCCCTGTGGGGGACCATCGAGCCCTTCGCGTCGTACGCGTTTAACAAGTCCCACGCCGCGGGCTACGGGTTGGTCTCGTTCTGGACTGCCTACCTCAAGGCCTACTACGCGCCGGAATACATGGCAGCGCTGTTGACCTCTGTGGGCGATAAGAAGGATAAGTCCGCCATCTACTTGTCGGACTGCCGCCACTTGGGCATTAACGTCTTGCCGCCTTCGGTCAATGAGTCCGAGGAGGACTTCCAAGCTGTGGGCGAGGATATTCGCTTCGGCATGGGCGCTATCCGCAACGTGGGCTCTGAAGTGGTCGAATCCATCATTGCCTCGCGCAAGGCAAAGGGGGCGTTTAACTCCTTTAGCGATTACCTCGACAAGATCGACCTTGCGGCGTGTTCCAAGCGCGTGACCGAGGCGCTGATTAAGGCCGGCGCCTTTGATGATTTCCAGCAGCCGCGCAAGGGGCTGATGCTTATTCACGAGGACGCCGTGGATGCCGTGCAAACCACCAAGAAAGCGGCGGATAAGGGGCAATTCGACCTCTTTGCCGGCTTCGGCGGTGGCGACGACGCCTCCTCGGAGGGCGCCTTTGCCATTGATGTGCCGGACGACTCGTGGGATCGCAAGCACGAGTTGGCACTCGAGCGAGAGATGCTGGGCCTCTACGTTTCTGGCCACCCACTCGATGGTTTCGAAGAGGCCCTAGCTGCGCAGACCAATACTCCGCTGACCAAGATCCTCAACGATGAGGTACACAATGGCCAAGAACTCATCATCGGCGGCATCATTTCCGGCGTGGACCGGCGCTTTTCTAAGCGCGATGGTTCCCCGTGGGCGATTGTCACGGTAGAAGACCACAACGGCGCGCAGGTAGAGATCTTGGTATTCAATAAGGTCTATTCGCTGGCAGCGCCGCATATCGTGGAAGACAACATCATCTTGGCGCGCGTCAACGTCAAGGTGCGCGATGAGCGCCGGTCGCTGTTTTGTTCCGATATTCGCGTCCCCGAGCTGGGCCCCGGCGGGGGTGCGAGCCTGCCGCTGCGCCTGACCATGCGCACGGACCAGTGCACGATGGAAAATATCGCCCGGCTCAAGCAAGTTTTGGTCAAAAACCACGGTGATTCCGATGTTTACCTCGAGCTTGTCGAAGGCGATCAAACCACCACGATGGTCCTAGGCGAGCACCTCCGCGTGCAACGATCCGGCAACCTCATGGGGGATCTGAAGGCCACCATGGGCGCTGGCATTTTGGGCTAGTAGAATTTGCCTGCCTCGTCCCTGCGCTCCCTCTTTCTGAGGCGAACAGGGATTGAGGTGGCGACGGGCCTCGGGCGAAGCCGCTAGGACACCTCCGCGAAAGGCTGGGCATAAAGAAATGGCCGCCGTGCACATGCAACGGCGGCCATTTTTTGGGAAATCGGAGATTAGTACTTAATTCCCAAGCGGTCAAGCGCAGCCTTCAGCGGTTCGAGGACTGCCGGGTTGAACTTGGCGATGGCGGCGTAGGTCTGCAGAATCGCAGCGACGGCGCCGGCGATGACGGCGGTCCACTGCGAGACCTTCAGGAACTTTTCTGCAGTTTCCTCGGAGGAGCCAAGCTTGGTCAAGCTATCGAGCTGCTGTTGCTGTGCCTCTTTAGTCACGCAATCTGGCTGCTTCGGCATGCCGGCGGTGCCGTAGCCATTGAGCAAGCCCTCGAGGAACTTATTTGGGTTGGACAGGTTGACTCCGCCCTTGCCCTCTTCGATGTTCTTGAGGTGCTCTTGCTTGGCAGCTTCTACTTGGGCCTTGCATTCAGCGCTGAGCCCCTTGCCGGTCTCATCTGCGGAAGCAACAGCCGGGGTGACAAGGCCCGCCGCCACAGCGGTGGCAGCGACGAGAGAGGTGCTGAGTCGTTTACGCATAGGGAAAGGCTCCTTAAAGTTCAGATTTTAGCTTGTTAAAACGTAGCAGCTTTAAGGCTAAAAATCTATGGAAGTAATTGCCGGATGGGTTCAGGAAGCATCTTATAAAATTGATCCGCCACCTGCGGCATGAAGTGCAACACCCCGCTCAACATGGCGCCGAGGGCAATGACACCGGCGATAATCCCGATACCTTTCCCGATGAAGCTGCTGCCAGAACCGTCATCAGGCAGCGACGCCCCGGGAGTATTGTCGCCATTTTCATCGGAGTCGGCGTCGTCGCCTTCAGCCTGGGAGCCGCCCACGAGATCGGCGACGGAGAAGACCGTGGTAGTGCCGGATACCTCGTTGCCGGCGATAAGGAGGGCATCGGCAGTAGGCGAGTCTTCCTTGCTAACGAACGTCAATCCCTCTGGGTCCAAGTCGCCGGCCAAGCTGGTGGCGGCGACATTATCTTCGTCGTAGTCCACGGTGAAATCGCGGTTATTGGTGTAGGTGACGAACTCGGCTTGAGCGGGGTCGGTGACGTCATAGACAAAGATGCCGCCCACACGCTCCATGCCGATGAAGGCATAGGTGCGATCTCCAACTGATCCAATCGTCAGGGCTTCCGGTTCGGGGCCTTTATTATTGGAGCGATCGTCGAAGTCGGGGTCTTCGTTATCGGCATTGAAGTTAAGTCCCTCGATGTCTTTGGTGATTTCCTCGAAGTCGGAACCGGAATCGAAGGCGACGTTGCCCTCGGCATCGTAAATGCTAAAGGAGCGGGACCCGAAGGAATACAGGCCATCGAAGCAGCCCTTTTCCTCATTCCACCCAGAGGCATTGCTTAACTTGAGGTTACCGGCGTATTTCTTGTCCTCGATGCCTTCTGGAAGGTCGACGGAATCACAAACCTGGCCCTCTTCAACGAGCTCTTTCAGTTTGACCTCATCGGTGTAACCGCCCCAGTCGCGGGCATCGCCCTCATTGGCGGTTGCGAAGTAGGTCTGGCCGTTGGTCTGGAAGGCACCGATCGAATCCGGCATGGACAGGCCATGCACAGGGATCGTGCGCAGCTTTGCCTCGCCGTCCTTATTGGAGGGATCGAGGGGGGCAACGGAGTGATCCGCGATGTGGGCGGGCAGCACCTTTTCTACGGTGGCGGAGGCGATATCGACCACGCCGATGGCGTTGTTTTCTTGCAAGGTGACATAGGCCTTGCCATCGGCGGAGGAAATATACTCCGGCTCGAAGTCGAGCGAAGGTTTGTTGTGGTGGTTTTCTGGGCCGAAGACGCGAATGGACGGGTCAAGTTCTGCATCAGGCCCGTCGAAAGCGCGGAAATCGGCGGTGCGAACATCGGCAACAGAGGGCGCCGCGACACCATCAGGCAGGGAAATCACGGATACGGTGCCTTCTGGGTCTTTTGCGTATTCGGTGCCGTCGGCGGTGAGCTCATCGGAGGGCTCGCCCTCATTCGCGGTCAAGGCATAGGCGCCGTCTTTAGTGATGTGCACGTTATCTGGCAGCGCGCCGAGCGGGACGCGGCCGAGCTCATCGCCGGAGGCGGTATCGAAAATCAAGGCTTCGCCGTTTTCGGTCTTGTCAGCCTGCTGCACGGCGGCGATGGCGAGGCCATCGGGGCGCACGGCCACGGAGTTGATTTCCTTATCGCCGCCGGCAGATACCGAGGCAACCTTATTGGGGTTGGTGGGATCGGAGGCATCCAGGATATCCACCTTGCCCGATTGCGCGTTCACCGTGAGAATGCGCTGGGAGGCGGCGTGGTAGGCCACGATTTCCGCTGCTGATTTGCCCATGACCCCAGCTTCATAGGAGCCAATGGGGCTGAGCTTTACCGCAGCATCGTCGGCGGAGCGTTCCAAAGCATTATCGACGATATGCGCGTTGGCGGCCGGGGCGCAGCTGAGCGCAAGGCAGGCAGCCACGCCGATGGATGTGCGCTTAAACATAGAGAGAGTCCTTTCTTGTTGAGCACTCCATTGTCTCGGGCCCACGTAACAGGCGCGCTACACCGGAATGAAATCTAGGTGAATCGGTCGAACACTAGGTAGGGCGAGTAGACTCTGCAATCATGACTGAATCGACCATCCACGCATCCGATATCCAGCAGGCACAGGCACGCATCAGCTCTGAAATCGCGCCGACGCCGCTGCAGTATTGCCCCCGGCTTTCTGCGGAAACGGGCTGTGAGGTCTATTTAAAGCGCGAGGATCTCCAGGACGTGCGCTCGTATAAGATACGCGGCGCGCTCAATAGCATCTCCAGCCTGTCGCAGGAGGAGCGGGAGAGGGGCATCGTGACGGCATCGGCAGGCAACCATGCCCAGGGCGTGGCGTATGCGTGCCGCACCATGGGGATTCCGGGCAAGATTTTCGTCCCGGAGCCCACGCCCATGCAAAAGCGCGACCGCATCCACGTGCACGGCGGCGATCAGGTGGAACTCGTAGTAGTGGGTGGCAACTTTGACGAGGCCGCGGCCGCCGCGCATGCCGATGCCGCCGAGCGCCACGCCACCTTCATCGAGCCCTTCGATGCCCGCGATACGATCATTGGCCAGGGCACCGTGGCGGCGGAGGTCTTGGCGCAGCTTTCGGCAAAGGGCGCCTCGGTCGATACCATCGTCGTTCCCGTCGGCGGCGGCGGGCTGATTTCTGGCATCACCTCTTACATGGCGGATATGGCGCCGCACGCGAAGGTGGTGGGGGTGGAGCCGGAAGGGGCGGCATCGCTAAGAGCAGCCTTCCGCAACGGCGGGCCGGTGGCACTAGAGAGCGTGGATCCGTTTGTCGATGGCGCGGCGGTCAAGCGCCTGGGCGCGCTGCCGTATGAGATTTTGGAGGCCAACCAATCGCGCCTGCATTGGGACACGGTCTCTGAGGGGGCGGTGTGCACGGACCTGCTCAACCTGTACCAGAATGAGGGTATTATCGCCGAGCCCGCCGGTGCGCTGTCCGTGGCTGGGCTGCAGCGGGTGCCGCTGGAGCCGGGTTCGACGGTGGTCTGCGTGATTTCTGGGGGAAATAATGACGTGTTGCGCTACGCCGAAATCATGGAGCGCTCTCTAGTACACCGCGGCCTGAAGCACTACTTCTTGGTCAACTTCCCGCAGGAACCGGGCCAGTTGCGCCACTTCCTATCTGAAATCCTGGGCCCCAGCGATGACATCACTCTTTTTGAGTACCTCAAGCGCAATAACCGCGAGACCGGTGCCGCGCTGGTGGGCATCCAGCTAAGCCGCGCCGAGGACCTGGCGGGGCTGAAGGAGCGGATGGCCGAGTCCAAGATCTCGGTGCAGCACCTGCAGCCGAATACCCCCGAGTACGATTTCCTGGTGGCCTAATGCGCGATATGTATCGGCGCCCCACCGGCCAGGTGGAACACGAAATTGAGATCAAACGCTCGCGGTTTATTACCCTGATCGGCCGGGTCACAAACGAGGAAGAAGCACGGGCGTTTATCGATGCCGCCCGCCAGTGCTTTCCCGATGCCCGCCACCATTGCTCCGCCTATGTCTACCACGTCGACGACGCGAACCCAGTGGAGCGTTCCTCCGATGATGGCGAGCCTTCCGGGACCGCTGGAAAGCCCATGTTGGATGTGGTAAAGGGCTCTGGAATGCTCGATATTTGCGCGGTGGTCGTGCGCTACTTCGGTGGCATCAAGCTGGGTGCGGGCGGGCTTGTGCATGCCTATGGCGGGGCGGTCAGCGAGACCATGGAAAAGGTCGAGGCGGTCACCCGGGCGCGCCGGGAGCTTTATACCGTGGAATGCCCGCACGCCACGGCCGGGCGCCTCGAGGCGGATTTGCGCGGGCGCGGCATCGATATCACCGATACCGAGTACGGTGCAGCCGTAACCTTTACCGTCGCCGTGCGCCCGGGTGGGCTCGATGAGCTCCAGGCGATGCTCGCCGCGCTTTCCCAAGGCGAAATCAGCGCGCGCGAAGCAGGCTCTGCCTGGGTTGAGGTAGGATCTGGGTCATGAC
Organism: Corynebacterium sp. KPL1818; assembly: GCF_000478135.1. Classification (NCBI taxonomy): domain Bacteria; kingdom Bacillati; phylum Actinomycetota; class Actinomycetes; order Mycobacteriales; family Corynebacteriaceae; genus Corynebacterium; species Corynebacterium sp. KPL1818. The sequence continues at coordinate 387,167 of NZ_KI515759.1, forward strand.
TATGCAGCAGCGACCGAATAACCCCATTGCGCAGCGCAAGCAGCAGGTGCGCAAGCACTCCCGCAACGCCGTTATTTCCGTTGCAGGTGGTGTCGGCGCAGGAGTTGTTTTAGGTGTGCTTTCTGCTAATTTGGCCGCTTGGATGGTTTTGGGCCTTATCATCGCCGTGGTGGGTGGCGGATATAACTGGTTGAAGATTCGCAAAATCGTCAACGAGAACCACAATAATTATTAATGCCTACACCGCAGCCCAGCGGCCGCCCCGTCCGCATTGATGCTTGGGTATGGGCGGTGCGCATGTTCAAAACCCGATCCGCCGCGGCCACCGCGGTGCGCGCCGGGCACGTGAAAATCAACGGTGAAGCGGTCAAACCCGCGCAACAAGTCGTGCCAGGCGATAGGGTGCGCGTGTGGCGCAACCATCACGAGCACGATTTGGAGGTGCTGGCTACCGTCGCCAAGCGCGTGGGAGCGCCGGTCGCGCGCACCTGCTATACCGATCACGCGCCCCCGCCGCCGCCCAAGGAGTTCATGCCGTCCGTGCCGGTGCGCCCCCGCGGCGCGGGCCGGCCGACGAAGAAGGAACGCCGCGATATGGAAAAATTCCGCGGCGGGTTCCGCTAGGAGTTGGCGCGCAGCGCCTTAAGGCGCGCGTTCAGGCGGCGCCGGCGGCCGGCGCGGTCGCCGGATTCAGCGGTTGCCTCGATGTGCTGCTTGCCAAACTTATTGAGCAGCAGGTCATCGATAAGGCGCACTTGGCCGGGCCGAAAGCGATAGCGCATGGTGTCGTGGACGTGGGCAATGGCGTCATCGTCAAGCAGCTGCTCCAGCTGGTCCAAGGACCGGATATCGTTTTCCTCTAAGATTTCCGCCAGGAAGCGGTAGTGCTCCGAGCGTGAAAGCGGGAAGCGATTGCCCAAAATGATGGCCAGGACGCCGGGCAAGGTTTCCGGAGTCAGCTCCACGTCCGTGTCCGCCTCCGTGCGCGGGGCCTTGAGCGCGGCGATTTCATCGAATTGCTGATCGGCGAGTTCGATGAGGCCCGCGGCCAGCGTAAATAGGCGGTCGACCTCGGGCGAGGGCGGGGTAGGGCCCTGCTTATAGCGGATATCGTGCTCGAATTCCGCCCACGCGTGCTGCAGCACGGTGCGGATTTGCACCTCAAAGGTCCAACCCACAAAATCGGCGAGCTCCTCCATGGCCGCCGCGCTATCGTCCGTCACGGTGAGCACCAGGTGGTGGGAACCGTAGCCAAAGCCACCGGAAATGCGGGTCTCGGCCGCCTTATCTACAGAGCGCACGACCTTGAAGGACTCGCCGAGTACGTCTAGCGCATTGGGAATGGTGGTGGAGTGGTACAGGGTAACGCGCACGCCCATGACATCGTGGATATCGTCCCACGGGGTGGGGTAGATAAAATCGCCGCCCTCGCCCCGCTTCTTGGCCTTGCGCTTGAGTGAGGACCAAGCCTTGACGCGCGTGGATACCCGGTCAAAGATGATGCCGGCGTCATTGAGCAGATCCTCGATGGCGGTGCGAAAATCCTCCGCCGCCGTGGGGTGGCTGCGGGTCCAGACGTGGTACTGATTGCTCAGCCGCGACATCCTGCTTTCCGCCATGGTGCTCCTCTCATAATTCGCGGGGAAATCCGTTAGACCATACTAGCGGGCGCGAATGTAAAACGGTGCGATGGCGGGGAAGTTGTTCGGCGGCGGCGCGGGCGAGGTCGCGAGCATATTCATCGGGTAAGTGGGCGAAGACAAAAACCGTTGCGGAATCAGGCACCAGGTAGGTCAAAGAATGCGAGCGCATGAGGCGGCGCATGTGTTTATCCAGTACGGTAAAGGTTTCTGGGTGGGCCAGCCACGAGGAAATCGGGGCGCCATGGGAGCGAACTTGCAGGCCGCCATAAGGCGCTGCGGCCGGCAGGGCGCAGCGGGCCGGGCGCGTCCAAAAGCGCAGGCCCTGCGAGTCGAGCGCGGCGCGCTGCAGGTTATGCGAGGCGCAATTCCACGCCTGGCGGGCCGAAACATCGAGGTCCGCGAGGCCGCGGTGGCTAAGCCTGCGAAAGGTGCGCTGCCCGGGAAAGACCAGCGCCATCGACAAGTTGGGCGAAAGCTGGATGGTGGCAAGGGAGTCGCAAAAGCCGTCATCGGAAAGCCGCTGGTGCTTAATCCACGACCGCGCGAAGAGCGCCGGCAGCAAATTAGCGGTGGTGGGGCGGGGAGCGTCGAGCGTAAGGGTCATGGCGATTTCTCCAGGGTCGTGAGTATCCGCCCTTATTGGACTGGAGAAATGGCCGGGTGGTTCCCTGCGGGTTTAAAAAGGCGGCTCGGCGTCGAGCTCGAGTTCAGAAAAGAGCTGGGCACCGGACCACATGGTGATGTCCTGGCCCTTTTCCTGCAGCTCTTCGGCGCGCTTTTCCTTGGAGGTCTTCTTTGCCCATTCGCCGACGACAAGCAGCGTGGTCTTCTTGGTGACGTTTTTGCCCACTTGCCCGCCGCGCTTGGCGATGCCCTGCCACAGCAGTCCCTTATCGTACGGCTCGAAATCGCCGGTCAGGGTGACGTGCTGGCCGTAGAGCGCGCCTTTTGGATCGGCATCGGGATTGGGATCTGGGATGGTATCCGGGGTGGCCACGGCCTGCCACGGTGCTCGGTTGGAGGACGCCGACTTCTTGTTGGTTCCGGCGGAGCGAGTGGAATCGCGGAAATCGGTGCCGGCGCCCAGATCGTCGCCGGAGGTGGGCGCGGTATGCGCGCGCAGAACCGGCAGGATGGCCGAGGATTCGAGCCGGCCGAGGCTAAACTCGCGGGTGGTAAAGAGATCGGTGATGCTTCCGGTATGCCCGAAGCGCTGGGCCAGCCCCGTGATGATGGTGCCGGCGGCGCGGGCGTCCTCGGTGGCATCGTGGTGGGTAAAAGAGGCACCGCCGAGGTGGTTTACGACGGTGGGAAGCTTGTGGTTGGCTACCGAAATAACACCTTGCCTTGAGGCATCGCGAGACAAAGCGAGTGAGCAGGCAAGTGAGACGGTGGGGACATCGGCCCCGGCGGCCAGCAATCCGGAGCGCAGCGCGGCAGAATCGAACTGGACATTGTGCGCGACGATGACATCGCTGCCGATGAAATCAAAGAGCTCTGCGGCCGCTGTGGCAAAGGGCATTGCTCCTTCGACATCGGCGGCGGTAATCCCGTGGATGGAGATATTGATTTCGGCAAAATGCTCCAAGCCTGGGGGAGGGGCGCACAGCCACGACTGGGACGCGGTTTCCTGGCCATCGCGGTAACGCACGGCGCCGATCTGGCAGATGGAACCCCAATTATCATTGGCGGTTTCTACATCTACCGCGACGAAATCAAGCCCTGGGTTGCCCACGGAGGATTCTTCGCTAAAGGATGGGGCTGCGGCTTCCGCGGGTGCGTCGCCCTGCTGCGCCGCCTTAATGGCGCGCGCCACGCTGTGGGGGTCTTGGTGCGGCGCGAAGGCAATGCTGCCGGCGCTGCCTAAGGACAAGGAACCAAAACCGGTGGCGGTGGGTTCGTGGGCGCGCAGGTCATCGATGGCATCAAGGGCGATTTCTGCGGTGGCAGGCGCGCCCAAGCTGCGCGAGAGCAGGCTGCGGTGAAGCACGACTTTTTCCGCAGTGACATCGATCAATACGCCATGCGCGGGAAACGACACGAAAATGGCCTTTCTTCTGAGGTGACTATCTAGGAGGGCTGCTGCACAGAGATCGTACTCGCTTGTGCTTAGCAGAAATCCGCCGAGGGGGTGAAGCGTTTTAATCCGCCTCGCTGTGCTGCAATCCGGCATTGATAATCCGCACGCCACGCACCAAATCGGCGCGGTAGTCCGCCGGGGTAGCCCCGCCGGTGGTTTCTAAAAGCTGGCGCTGGGATTGCTCGAGTAGCGTGGCGCCCAGGACGAGGTGCACGGCGGAAAGGGCGGCGGCCTTGCGGGCGGAATTATCGAAATCGGGGCAGGTGGCGGAGCTAAACTGCGCGACGAGGTGATCCCACGCCGTGGAATCCGGCTGCGAGAGGCCGGCGATGGCGACCTCCGCGCCATCGCGCCGGGCCAGGAGCAATTCGCGCAGGTGCAGGCTAATTTCTTCAAGCGTGGAACCGGCGACGGGGGCGATAATATCTTCGGCAAGAGCGGCGATGAGGGCCTGCTTATTGGCGATGTGCCAATACAGTGCGCCCGGGGCAACGCCGAGGGAAGAGGCGACGCGGCGCATGGTGACATCGGCAAGCCCATACGTATTCAATAGGGTCGTGGCGGCGTCGATGATGGCCTCGCGATGTAGTTGCACAGTGGAAATTGTACGTGTTTCGCCGCGCCAAGGAATAGCTCACAGGTACTTTTCAGACTGCAATAATGTCCCTTGCAAACTTGCATTGTTAGGATTGCGGGGACATAAGAACCCGTCGTGAGGCGGCTTCGCATTCGAAAGATTGATTCAGGAGCTCTCCCTTGTCCTTTTTGACCCCTGCTAAGAAGTCCCTTTTTGCGGTCGCTATGGTTGCCCCGCTTGCCTTAGCTGCATGCAGCTCAGATGACGAGGACGATTCGACGAAGACCGCGTCGTCTTCGTCCGCCTCCTCGTCTACTGAGACCTCCGCAAAGGAATCGGCGAAGAAGTCTGAGGACAAAGACGCCGACAAGGAAAAGAAGGAAAAGGAAGAAAAGGATAAGAAGAAGGCCGCCGAGGACCCTAAGGACAAGGGCGAAGAAGGCGGCAATGAGGGCGCTAATACGAACCCCATGCACAACGGGGACGATCCCTTCGCCAACGCCCAGGACATTAAGCCCATTGAAGGCGGACAAGAAGCCAACGATGGCGATAAGCAGGCCATTGAGCAGTTGGTGCGCGGGCAGCATGAGATTGACAACGTCAAGGAATACTTTGGCTACATGCCAGCCCACGCCTGCAAGGCCGTGCGCGAAGGCGAGTCCGGGGATTTCCAGCAGTACCTCAACTACGTCGATAGCCTGCCCAACCAGTCGTTCTCGGAATACGCAAACTCCATGCGCCAGCAAGGCCAGGGCAATCCCCAGATCAACGAATTTGCCAACCAGCTAGAGGCCATTCCTACCTCCACCAAGCTGGAATCGGTCAATGACGTTGTGGTCAACGGCGATGACGCCTCCGCTACCGTGAGCGTGTCAAACTCGGAAGGTACCGATACCTCCACCGTTCGTTTCCGCCGCGAGGACGGCAACTGGACCTTCTGTAACTAAAATGTCTTCCCGCCAAGCTCGCTTGCCCCGCACTCTCGGCTTTGGTGCGGGGCTCCTCGCGTGTTCCCTGCTCGTTTTCGGCATCTGCGGCGCGCTCTGGGGGTTTATGCGCCCCACGATGACCGGCCGCGCTGTCGACGGTGGCGGCTATGCCATTGAAGCGGTGGGCAACGCACAATTCGTTGCGTTTATGACCTTTGCGCTCGCTACGGGTTTCCTGGGGCTGTGCCTGGGGCTAGCCGCATTTGTCCAGCGCCGCGGGCGCGGTCTCGCGATGTTGCTGTGGGTGGGGGCATGCGCCTTCGCCGGTGCCGTGTCCTTCTACGTCTTTGGCGGGATCACCGCAACGCACCCGCCGGAGAACCCAGGCGATGTCGTGGAGTTTGCACCGAACTTTTCTCCCGCCGTGGCCTGGGCGGTAGCCCCATTTTTGTCCATGTTTTCCTACTGGTGCACCGCGTTTATTAGCTCCGACGCGGACTGGGAAGTTGTGGGGCGAGAGGCTGCGGATGAGGCGCAACGGGAAGTAGTTACGCCCACTTAACCGGGGAGCTGCCGCAAAATTCCCGCGCGATTTCATCGATTGCGTGCAAGATCGCATCGAGGCTCTGGCTTAAAACCCGTTGCAACTGCTCCTGGCTGAGCCCCGCCCCAATAAGCGTCGGCACATCGACGTGGACGTGGAGGCCGTCGTCGTTGGCGCGGCAGTAGGCCGTGGCGCTGTGGCTTATCAAGTTCCAGTCATTGCAGATCAAAAACAAACGGGTGAACTCGTCCTCATCCGCATTGAGAGCCCACCGGCCGGTGATAATGAGGCTTGGCCCAGAGTCGAGGGTGAAGGTGCAGGCGATGGAATTGACCAGGGCAAATAGGCAGATTTCACCATCGCTATGGAAGCTGTCGATCCCTATCTGCGGCAGAGTGGCGGCGAGGAAATCCAGGGTGACTGCGGGCGGGGAAGCAGCATCGTCTTGAGCTAGCAACAGCTCTGGTTCTTGGGCAAGGGCCGGAAATTCGCGCGTCGCCACGCTCATGAGCACCTCTGCGCCGCGGAGCGCGGCGGGCACAAACGCGGCTAGTTGATCGTGCGTTGGTGCAGCCCCAGTGGTGAAATGGCTCTGCCCACACAGCACCAGCGAGCCCGCCTCGTCATAGTCCAGCAGGGCGGTGGGGTAGAGGCAATCGGCATTCCACGTGGTGATGAAGCGGGACAGCTCGGCGGCATCGCCCAGCGCAACCGCACCCCGCGGAGTGGTGTGCAGGTGGATTACCACACCGTCGGCCTGCGACACAGACACCAAGGTGGAGCCCTCCTGCCCATGGGAGATGACGAGTTCTCCAGTAGGTAGCGCCCAATAGGAAAAATCATTCTCGCGGACGATGGCGCGCAGGTGCCGCTCAAGACTGGTGGATTCAAATTCGATCATCATGCACCGCACACTCGCCCTCGCTGGAATTTGCTTTGAGTCTATCGCCCAAGAGGGTGTTCCCGCGGCGCTTTGGGCGATAGTATATTGGTTTGTCTACAGATATAGCCCACGGTGATCAACCAGAAAGTGAGCCAGGAATGCTTCGAACCATCGATCTCCGCGGTCAACAGCTCCGCCCCGCTACGCTGCGCCGCGTCCTTCCGCGCGGCGGCACCGATGTGAATTCCGTCATGGGGACCGTCGTGCCGATGGTCAATAAGGTGCGCGATGAGGGCGCCCAGGCGGCGCTGGATTATGGGGAGCAATTCGATGGAGTGCGCCCGCCGTCCCTGCGCGTGCCTGAGGCGGAACTGCAGCGGGCCGCCGAAGAGCTTGATCCCCAGGTGCGCGCGGCCATCGAGGCCTCCATCGAGCGGGTGCGCCGCGTGCATGCGGATCAAAAGCCGGAGTCGCACACCACGCAGCTGGCCCCCGGCGCCACCGTGACCGAGGTATTCCGCTCCATCGAGCGCGTTGGCCTCTATGTTCCCGGCGGCAAGGCGGTCTACCCGTCCTCTGTCATCATGAATACCGTGCCCGCGCAAGAAGCCGGTGCCTCCAGCCTGGTGGTTGCCTCCCCACCGCAAAAGGAGGACGGCGGCCTGCCGCACCCCACGGTCTTGGCCACGTGCCACATGCTGGGCGTGGAGGAAGTATGGGCCGTCGGCGGGGGCCAGGCGGTAGCTCTTTTGGCCTACGGCGATGCGGACGAAGACGTAGAGCCCGTGGACATGATTACCGGGCCGGGCAATATCTTTGTCGCCGCAGCCAAAAGGGCGGTGCGCGGGGTGGTAGGCACCGATGCGGAGGCCGGCCCGACCGAAATCGCCATCTTGGCGGATGAGACCGCGAACCCCGTCTACGTGGCCTACGATCTCATCTCCCAGGCAGAGCATGATCCGATGGCGGCTAGCGTGCTGATTACGGCATCGGAAAGCGTGGCCCAGCAGGTGCAGCAGGAGGTCGAGCGCCGCTATACGGCAACGGAGAACTCCGCCCGGGCAGCCGAGGCCTTAACCGGCGAACAATCCGGCATCGTCCTGGTGGATTCCCTGGAGGCGGGAATCGCCGTGGCGAATGCGTATGCCGCCGAGCACCTAGAAATCCACACCGCGGATGCGCGCGCCGTGGCAGAGCGCATCAACCACGCCGGCGCCATTTTCGTCGGCGCGTATTCCCCCGTGCCCTTGGGGGACTATTCGGCCGGTTCCAACCACGTGCTGCCCACCTCGGGCACGGCGCGGTTTTCCGCGGGGCTTTCCACCCACACCTTCCTCCGGCCGGTCAACCTCATCGATTATGACCGCGGCGCCCTGGAAGAAATCGCCCCCAACGTCATCGCCTTTGCCAATGCCGAGCGCCTTCCCGCCCACGGGGAGGCCATCCGCGCCCGATTCGAGGAGAAATAAATGGCCCAGCTACATGACCTACCGCTGCGCGAGGAATTGCGCGGCGAGACCGCCTATGGCGCCCCGCAGCTGCGGGTGGCCTACCAGCTCAATACCAACGAAAATCCTTTCCCGCCTTCGCCCGCGCTTGTCGATGCCCTCGTGGACGAGGTCCGCCGCTGCGCCAGCTCGCTCAACCGCTACCCCGAGCGCGATGCGGTCGAACTGCGCACCGAGCTAGCCCGCTACGTTTCGCAGCAAACCGGCGTGGATGTCACCTACGAGCAGGTTTGGGCAGCCAACGGTTCCAATGAGATCCTGCAGCAGCTGTTGCAGGCCTTCGGCGGGCCGGGGCGCAGCGTGCTGGGATTTACGCCGTCGTATTCCATGCACCCAATCCTGTCTGCCGGTACCCACACCCGGTTCATCGAGTGCCCGCGCGATGAGAACTTCGCCATCGATATGGACCGCGCCTTGGCGGCGGTGGCCGAGCACCAGCCCGACGTCATCTTTGTCACCACCCCGAATAACCCCACCGGTGGGGTGACCAGCCTGGAGGATATCGCCGCGCTTATCGATGCCGCTCCCGGCATCGTCATCGTCGACGAAGCCTACGCAGAGTTTTCTGACTCGCCGTCCGCGACGAGCTTGTTGGAAAAATACCCCACCAAGCTCGTGGTCTCCCGCACGATGTCGAAGGCCTTCGACTTTGCCGGCGGGCGCCTGGGCTACTTCGTGGCGGACCCGGCCTTCGTGGAGGCCATCATGCTGGTGCGCCTGCCGTATCACCTCTCCGTCTTATCCCAGGCCGCGGCCACCGTGGCCCTGCGCCACAGCGCAGATACCCTCGCCACCGTGGAAACCATCGCCGCCGAACGCGACATGGTGGCCGGGCGCCTGCGCGAGATTGGCTATACCGTCATGCCGAGCGAATCGAATTTCCTATTCTTTGGCAATTTTGCGGATCAACACCGCGTGTGGGAGCAGTTCCTGGATGAAGAGGTACTCATCCGCGATGTAGGGATCGACGGGTACTTGCGCGTGACCATCGGCCTGCCAGAAGAAAATGCGGCCTTTCTGGCTGCGGCGGAAAAACTAGCGACTACAGTAGGAGCGGATACTTCAAAGGAGTGATTTATGACAAACCGTGTGGGGCGTGCCCAAAGAGCAACATCGGAATCGGACATCACCGTTTCCATCGACCTTGACGGCACTGGGAAAAGCGACATTTCCACTGGGCTGCCGTTCTTTGACCATATGCTTACCGCATTTGCCACACACGGGCTCTTTGACCTGCAGGTTAAGGCCACCGGTGACGTGGAGGTAGACGCCCACCACACCGTGGAAGATACCGCCATCGTATTAGGCCAGGCCCTGCGCGAAGCAGTGGGGGATAAGGCCGGGATCCGCCGCTTCGGCTCCCAATTACTACCCATGGATGAGGCGCTGGTAGAGGCGGTCGTGGATTTTTCGGGCCGCGCCTACTTCGTGATGAATGGCGAGCCGGACCATCTGCAGTGGCAGGTCATCGGCGGGCACTATGCCACGGTGATTAACTGCCACTTCTTCGAATCCTTGGCCACCCACGCAGCTATTACCCTGCACGTCAACGTGCGCTACGGCCGCGATCCGCACCACGTGACCGAGGCGGAATACAAGGCGGTAGCCCGCGCGCTGCGCGCTGCCGTGGACCACGATCCGCGCCAGACCGGCATCCCTTCGACGAAGGGAGCCCTGTAGCCCGTGCAGTTTATGATCCTCATCCTGTTTCTGGTGGCAGGCCTCTTGGTAGGAGGGGCCTGGTCCGCGTATCAGCAGGGCTCGAAGTTTTTTACGGTTGTCGCCGCGCTTTTAGCCGTTATCACCGCGGCCGCGGCCATTGCCTGGATGGTTGGAGGCTTTAGTAAATGAGCGAATCTCAAGAGACCAATATTTGGAAGGTGCCCGGCTATACGCCGACGATGGTAGCCATCGCCGCCGCCTTTGGCGCTTGGTCCATCCTGCTTCCCGTGGTGCCGCTGGCCGTCATTGACTCCGGCGGTTCCGCGACCCTGGCGGGTGGATCCACCGGTATCTTCATGGCCTTTACGGTTGCCACGCAGATCATATCGCCGTGGCTGTTGCGCCGCTGGGGCTACAGGCGCGTGATGGCGCTGTCCGCCTTTACCTTGGGCGTGCCGGCCTTCGGCCACCTGTTGGGTACCGACGCCTGGATCGTCTTGCTATTTTCCGCCATGCGCGGGGTGGGCTTCGGCGCCCTCACCGTGTCCGAATCCGCGCTCATTGCAGAGCTCTCTCCGGTACGTCTGCTGGGCAAGGCTACCGGCATGATTGGTGTATTTACAGGCTTGGGCCAGATGATCTTCTTGCCGCTCGGCCTGTTCATGGCGGATTCCCTAGGCTATGCGTCCACCTATATCACCGCCGGCCTTATCGGCTTCTTGGGCTTTGCCATGTGCCTGCGCATACCCAAGATCAAGGTCACCTTGGCCGAGGATAACGATGAAGAAGTCAATATCATCCGCGTTCCCACCTGGAAGCTGGTATTGGTCCCGGCCCTGGCCTTGACCACTTTCTCCATGAGCTACGGCGCCATTTCCTCTTTCTTGTCCCCCGCGATGCAGGAGCTCGATGCCGCAAGGGGTGCCAGCCTGGCCGGCATCATGCTGTCAATCGTGGGCGGTGCGGCGATGATCTTCCGTTACTTCGCCGGCGTGGTGGCGGACCGTACTGGCGCCCCAGGCAGCCTGTACATTCCAAGCCAGATCATGGCGATCATCGGCGTCGGGACGATTTCGCTGACCCTATTTATGGAAAGCTCCATCTGGTGGCTGGTGCTCGGCGCCGTTCTTTTCGGTGGCGCCTTTGGCATCGCGCAAAACGAGGCCTTGCTATCCATGTTTGACCGGCTGCCCCGCGAGCGGGTCTCGGAGGCCTCGGCCATTTGGAATATTTTCTACGATAGCGGCACCGGCCTGGGCTCGACCCTGCTCGGCGCCATGGTGGCGGGCTACGGCTATGACGGCGCCTTCGGAGCTGGGGTTGCGATCCTTATCGCTGGTTTGCTGCTCACCACGGCGGACTTCATCTTGGGCCGGACTCGCGTGAGCGAGACCAACGATATCCGCACCCGTTTGCGTCGAATGCGTAAGGTATAGCCCATGACAAAATCGGTGGTGTTATTGGACTACGGCGCGGGCAATATTCGCTCCGCCCAGCGTGCCCTCGAGCGCGTCGGGGCGGAGGTCACCGTCACGGCGGATCCTTATCAGGCCCTCGAGGCAGACGGGCTGCTGGTTCCCGGCGTGGGCGCGTTCGATGCCTGCATGACAGGGCTGAAGGCCGTGAATGGGCCGAGGGTCATCGGCCAGCGCTTGGCAGGAGAGCGGCCGGTCATGGGTATTTGTGTGGGAATGCAGGTGCTTTTCGATGCCGGCGTCGAGCACGGCATCCACTCCACAGGCTGCGGCGAATGGCCGGGTACGGTCGAGCGCCTGCAATCCGACGTGTTGCCGCATATGGGCTGGAATACCGTCGAGATGCCAGACGGCAGTGCCATGTTTGCAGGTCTTAACGCCGATGAGCGGTTTTATTTCGTGCATTCCTACGGTGTTCGCCGTTGGGAATTGGAAACCGTCATTACCCGCCCGCCGCTGGTGAGCTGGTCCACGCACGCTGGCGATTCTTTCGTGGCGGCGGTGGAAAATGGCGCGCTGTGGGCCACGCAATTCCACCCCGAAAAATCCGGGGATGCGGGCGCGCAGCTATTGGAAAACTGGATGCACACGCTCTAGGTAGGATGAAACCATGACTTTTACGCTTTTGCCCGCAGTCGATGTCGCCGGCGGCAAGGCCGTGCGTTTGGATCAGGGAGAGGCCGGCACCGAAAAGGTCTACGGTGCCCCGCGGGATGCAGCCCTTGAATGGCAGCGCCAAGGCGCCCAGTGGCTGCACTTTGTTGACCTCGATGCCGCCTTTAATCGCGGTTCCAACCACGAGCAGATGGCGGGGATTACCCAAGAACTCGGCATTAATGTCGAGCTTACCGGTGGCATCCGCGATGATGCCGGGGTAGAGCGCGCGCTGGCTACCGGCGCGAACCGCATCAATATTGGCACCGCCGCCTTAGAGAACCCAGAGTGGGTAGAAAAGATTCTTGGGCACTATGGCGAAAAGGTCGCCGTGGATTTGGCGGTGCGCTTAGAAGATGGCGAATGGCGCACGAAGGGCAATGGCTGGGTCTCCGATGGCGGGGATCTCTGGGAGGTGCTCGAGCGCCTCGATGCCGCAGGATGCCAACGCTTTGTGGTCACGGATGTGTCCAAGGACGGGACGCTTTCTGGGCCCAATGTGGAATTATTGCGCGAGGTAGCAATGGCAACCGATGCCAAGGTCACCGCCTCCGGTGGCATTTCCTCCCTGGCGGATGTTAGCGAGCTGGCCCGGTATGAAAATGAGGGCATCGATTCGGCGATCATCGGCAAGGCGCTGTATGAGGGAAACTTCAGCCTGGAGGAGGCGCTAGCGGCGGTGGCAGAGGTAGAGCCGCTGCCCGCAGAGGTGCCCATCGATCCTTATGTCCCCGAGGAAGGGTAATCAATGATGGATCCGCGCGAGTTGGTGGCCTTCGCGGAGGCGGCCGTTGACCAGGTTGAGCCCATCTTTCGATCCGGCATCGGGGCGCCGCCGGCCCACTTTAAAAGCCGGGGCGATTTTGCCACAGAGGTGGACTTGGCCATCGAAAAGCAGCTGCGCGATATCTTGCAGCAGATGACCGGTATCCCGGTCTATGGGGAGGAATCCGGCGGAAGCATCCACGACACCGTGTGGGTGGTCGATCCAATCGATGGGACCGCGAATTATTCCGCGGGCAACCCCATGGCGGGTATCTTGGTGGCTTTGGTTCACGAGGGCCAGACTGTCGTGGCCATCTCAGATTTTCCCCTCTTGGGCAGGCGCTTGGTGGCCAGCGACGGCTCGCCGCTGCGTTCTGCCGGTGGGCCGTCCGGCGGTTTCGGTGGCGGGGAAGAGTCCCCAGAATTCGATGATGCCCGTGGGCACGTGGGATGTTTTTCCAACCTTCCCACTGCGGCATTCCACGAGCTGCGCGAATCCGGCTTGCGGCCGCGCATCACGGGCTCGGTGGGACTAGATAATGCCTTCGTGGCCCAGGGCGTATTTGACGGTGCCGTGAATTTCTCGCCGCACCCGTGGGATAACGCGGCGGGAGCGCTCCTTATCAAGGCGGCAGGGGGCATCATCACGGATCCGGAGGGCAATCCGTGGACCGTGCAGTCGCGGGGTATGGTCTCTGGTACGCCGCAGGTGCACGAGACAATCCTAGAAATCCTATCTCATCACTTAGATTAAACCTGTGAAGGAGTAAGCCCCGCATGGCTGTAGCCGTACGCATTATCCCGTGCCTTGATGTGGATCAAGGCCGCGTAGTCAAGGGCGTAAATTTTGCGCACCTGCGCGATGCAGGAGACCCCGTGGAATTAGCCGCGCGCTATGAGGAATTGGGCGCAGACGAACTGACATTTCTCGATGTCTCCGCCTCCAAGCACGGCCGGTCCACCATGCTCGATGTGGTACGCCGCACCGCCGATCAGGTCTTTATTCCGCTGACCGTGGGTGGGGGAGTGCGCAGCGTTGACGATGTCCGCGAGCTCCTGCGCACTGGCGCGGATAAGGTATCGGTCAATACTGCCGCGATAGGCAATCCCGCCCTCCTGCGCGAATTGGCGGAAGTTTTTGGATCGCAATGCATCGTCCTATCGGTCGACGCGCGGCGCACCGATGCGGCGCACGCACCGTCGGGCTTTGAAGTCACGACGCACGGCGGGACGACATCGGCTGGCATCGATGCAGTGGAATGGGCCCGCACCGGCGCCGAGCTAGGTGTGGGGGAGATCCTTTTAAACTCCATGGACGCAGATGGCACGAAGGCCGGATTCGACCTCGAGCTTCTGCACGCGGTGCGGGAAACGGTAAACATTCCCGTCATCGCCTCCGGCGGAGCGGGCGCGGCAGCGGATTTTCCACCCGCCGTTGAAGCCGGTGCCGATGCCGTCCTGGCAGCGAGCATTTTCCACTTTGGAGAGGTAGAAATTGGCGAGGTCAAAAAGGCGCTGGCAGACTCCGGATACGAGGTGCGCCGGTGAACACTCCCGCAGATTATGAGCTAGACCCGCAGATAGCTGCGCTGCTCAAGCGCAATGAGCAAGGGCTCGTGCCGGCGGTTGCCCAATCCGATTCCGGCGAAGTGCTTATGCTTGCCTGGATGGATGACCACGCGCTGGCCCACACGCTGGCGACGCGCAAGGGCACCTACTTCTCGCGCTCGCGCGGCGAGTATTGGATTAAGGGCGAGACCTCAGGACATACGCAGGACGTACTCGGTGTGCGCCTTGATTGCGATGGCGATACCATCTTGCTGACCGTGCGCCAGCGCGGTGCCGCGTGCCACACCGGTGACCGGACCTGCTTCGATGCGACAGTTCTTTTAGGGGATGATTCCTAATGACGAGGCGACTTGGCCCACTCCTTATCGCGGTGGGCACGGCAGTGCTGTGGTTTTCTTCCCGCAGCACCTGGGTAAAAGCGGTAAGCGAGGACGATAAATCAGGCTCAGCAACCAATGAGATCGTGGGCTCGTCGTGGTCCTTAGAGCTTATGGCATTGACGCTGGTTCTCCTGGCCGGTGTGCTCGCTGGCCTGGCCCTGCGCCGAATGGGGCGGCGCATCGTGGCCATTGTGTGCGCCCTTGCCGCCGCAGCCGCTGCGTGGAGCCCCATTAGCCTGCTGACCAGCCGTGCTGACGCCCAGCGCGCGCAAAAAATATTGCAGGGCGCGTCCGCGAATGAGAACGCGGTGGATTCTGCCGCAATTTCTGATTGGGCGACCGTCATTTCCACGGAAATCACCAAGCTCGGCCCCATCGTCGCCATTATCGGGGCCGCACTGGCATTTTTCGGCGCCGTACTCTTGGCCCAGAACCCAGGCAAGGACAAGGTCAAGGCGTCGAGCAAATACGAAACCCCTGCCGCCCGCCAAGAAAAGCTGGCGGAAGATTTGGAGACCTCATCCGATTCCGGCCGTGTGATGTGGGACGCGCTCGATAGCGATATCGACCCGACTGATGTGAGCCGTAAATAGCCCCGTTCGCGCAGCACAATTTCCGGAAACGCCCCGAATAGCGTTAATCTAAGTGTGATTTTAATCGCGCTTGGAGGGAGGTGCTCATGCCCACACCCATAGCCGTCGATCACCTGGTCGCTGGGGTGCTTGAGGATGTCGCCGCGCGCGAAGCACGCGTTTCCTTCCAAGACATCAAGGCGCGCTCGCGGGATATGGAGCCTCCCCGCGATGCCCGCGCGGCGCTTTTAAAACCAGGGTGTTCGGTCATTACTGAGCTCAAGCGCGCCGTTCCTTATACCGGGGAAATTGCCCACGTGGGCTCGGCCGAGCAGATGGCCGAATGGGCGCGCACCTTTGAAAACTGCGGCGTGCATCTGATGGCCTGCCAAACGGATACGCGGCGCTTTAACGGTTCGCTTGAGGATATGGCGGCCGCGCGCGCTGCTATCGATATCCCGATGATGGCGCGCGACCTCATCGTGGATCCGTACCAGATTCATGAGGCTCGCTGTTTTGGTGCCGATGCAATCCCGCTGCAGGTCGAGCTTTTAGAACAAGCCCGATTGGAAGCCCTCTTGGATCGGGCGGAATCGTTAGGGATGACCGCCATCGTGGAGGTGCGAACCTGCGGGGAGGTCAACCGCGCCATTAAGGCCGGCAGCAGTGTCATCGCGATCAATGCGTGGTCGCTTGCCTCCGATGAGATCAACCGGGAAGCCTTTAACGATATTGCCCCGGGGCTGCCGGAATCGCTCCTGCGCATTGCCGTGGGCGGGGTAAATAACGCCCGCAACCTCTTCCACTATGCCTCTCGCGGGGCGGATGCGGTATTGGTCGGCGAATCCGTCATGGCGGCCCAGGATCCCACCGCCTTGGCACGCTCTCTGGTGGCCGCGGGCCAGCACCCAGCGTGCCCGTCGCGTAAAAGTTCCTAGGAAAAGTGACCCCAAACTAGCTCACGGGCACGCTGATAAGGCACACTATCTACGTGCATACTCAGAATCTTGCAAATATCCCCTCCCCGCCGCAGGGCGTGGTGTGGCATCTTGGCTCCATTCCAATCCATGCGTATGCGCTGTGCATCATCGCCGGCATCCTCGTGGGCATGTGGATGACGCTGCGGCGATACACGGCTCGGGGCGGCAATCCCGATACCGTGTGGGATGCGACCATCGTCGTCATCCCTGCCGGCATCGTGGGCGGGCGGCTCTATCACGTCATTACGGATAACCAGAAATACTTCTGTGATACCTGCAACCCAGTCGACGCCCTCAAGGTCACCAATGGCGGCCTTGGCATCTGGGGTGCGGTCGCTTTAAGCGCCGTAGCGCTCTGGGTAATGTTCCGGATCAAAAAGATTCCCCTGGCACCGTTTGCGGACGCGGTAGCGCCTGGCCTCATCCTTGCCCAGGGCATCGGCCGGTTGGGCAACTGGTTCAATCAGGAGCTCTACGGCCGGCCGACCGACGTTCCGTGGGCGCTGGATATCTACTACCGCGTCGATGAGGCGGGGGAGTACGCCCCAGTATCCGGGCATTCTACCGGCGAGGTCATCGCTTCGGTGCACCCGACGTTTTTGTATGAGCTCATTTGGAACGTGCTGGTGTGCCTGTTCCTTCTGTGGGCGCACAAGGCATGGAAGCTGGGCCGCGGACGAGTATTCGCCCTCTACGTCGTGGGCTACACGCTGGGCCGCTTCTTTATCGAAGGCATGCGCTCTGATGAAGCCACCGAAATCTTCGGCGTCCGCGTAAACCTCATCGTCTCCGCCGTTGTCTTTATCGCAGGTCTCATCGTCTTTTTCTTGCTGGACAGGCAGCGCAAGGGCCCCGAAACGCCAGAGGAAGTTGACCCGCGGTACTACCGCGATCAGGCGGAAAACGGCGGCGAGGGCGACGAGAAACGCGTGGCAGCCACGCATGCTAACGGCACCTCGGGCACTGCTACCGGCCGGAAATGACCGGTTATGTGTGATCGTGTCCGATTGCCGTAGTTAAGGCGCCAAAAAATTGTGGCCTAGCCGCGCGCGAGGGAGTAGGTTGGGGGTTGTTCAATTTCCCCGATGGAATAGGCCAATAATGCTGGATAGAAGAACCAAAATTGTCTGTACTCTCGGCCCCGCGGTAGCTAGCGGGGACGGAATTTTGCGCCTTGTAGAAGACGGCATGAACGTCGCGCGCCTCAACATGTCGCACGGCGAGCATGCGGACCACGAAGCCAATTACAAGTGGGTCCGCGAAGCCACCGAAAAGACCGGCCGGAACGTAGGTATCTTGGCCGATCTTCAGGGCCCCAAGATCCGCCTTGGCCGGTTTAAGAACGGCGAAGAGCAGTGGGATAACGGCGAGATCGTCCGCATCACCGTGGACGATGTCGAAGGCACCCACGACCGCGTATCCACCACCTACAAGGGCTTGGCACAAGACGCGAAGCCTGGCGATCGCTTGCTTATCGATGACGGCAAGGTCGCCGTCGTCTGCAAGGAAGTAGACGGCAATGACGTGGTGTGTGAGGTCACCGAGGGTGGTCCCGTATCCAATAACAAGGGCGTCTCCCTGCCCGGCATGAGCATTTCTGTGCCGGCCCTGTCTGAGAAGGATATCGAGGACCTGCGCTTTGCCCTGCAGCTCGGCGTGGACTACATCGCGCTGTCCTTCGTGCGTTCGCCTGCCGATGTCGACAAGGTCCACGAGATCATGGACGAGGAAGGCCGCCGCGTGCCGGTCATCGCCAAGCTGGAAAAGCCCGAGGCTGTCGATGCCCTCGAGTCCATCATCTTGGCCTTCGATGCCGTGATGATTGCCCGCGGTGACTTGGGCGTTGAGGTTCCGCTGGAAGAGGTGCCACTCTTCCAGAAGCGCGCTATCCAGATTTCCCGGGAGAACGCCAAGCCGGTCATCGTGGCCACCCAGATGCTGGATTCCATGATCGAGAACTCCCGCCCCACCCGCGCGGAGGCTTCCGACGTGGCCAACGCCGTGCTCGACGGCGCCGATGCGGTGATGCTCTCTGGCGAGACCTCCGTGGGCGCGGATCCGCACAACGTGGTGCGGACCATGTCGCGCATCGTCAAGCGCTCCGAGACTGATGGCCAGGTCCCGCCGCTGGCGCACGTTCCGCGCACCAAGCGCGGCGTGATGTCCTATTCCGCCCGCGATATTGCAGAGCGCCTGAACGCGAAGGCTATCGTTGCCTTCACCTCCTCCGGTGATACCGCAAAGCGCGTCGCCCGCCTGCACTCTGACCTGCCGCTTTTGGTATTTACCCCGGACCAGGACGTGCGCGCCCAGCTGGCGCTTACCTGGGGTGCAGAGACCTTCTTGAGCCCCGACGTCAAGTCCACGGATGAGATGATGGAGGCCATCGATAAGTACCTGCTGGACTTGGACGAGTACGACGAGAATGACTTGGTCGTTGTCGTTGCAGGTACCCCTCCGGGAATCTCCGGCAATACCAACATGATTCAGTGCCACATTTTGGGAGAGACCATCAAGGACTAGCGCACTGAAAAGCCGCCGCGCCCCACACTCCATTGAGAGAGTGGACGCGGCGGATTTTTTATGGTGAGTTAAGCGCCCAGGTACGCCAGCACCGCCGCATGGGCGGCTTGGGTGGAGGCCTTGACCGTCGGCTCATAATCCGGCAGGAAGTTGGCCTGGTGGTTGACCGGGGGATCGGCTAGCTCAGATTCCGGGGTGCACCCTACGTGCCAAAAGACGTACGGCACGCCCCAGGCCTGCGGCAGGTAGCAAAAGTCTTCCGAAGCGGTCGAGGGGGAGGCGGTAACGGATGCTTCACCGAAGGTGGCCGTAAAGGCCTCGTCGATGGGCGAATACGCGGCGGCGTCGTTATCGGTGACCTCGCCGTGCGCGTAGTACTCGAAGGTGGGCTCCTTCTCGCAGCCGGAGGCCACGCATTCTGCCTTCACCATGCGTTCTAGGGAGGAGTAGACCTTCTCCGCCAGGGCTGGATCATAAAAGCGGGTATTGAGCACGAGCTCAGCGGAATCAGGGATGATGTTGTTTTTATCGCCGGAGTGCAGCTCGCCTACGGAGATGACGAAGAACTCGTGCGGGGCCACCTCGCGGCCCACGATGGCCTGGAGCCGGGTGACGATCATCGCCGCGGTATATGTCGGGTCGATGGAGTTATGCGGCATAGAGGCATGGGCGGATTTACCAAAGATGCGGATGCGCAGGGAATCGCAGCCGGCCATAATGGGGCCGGCGGTGTGGCGGACGGTGCCGGCGCGGCCGGGCATGATGTGTTGGCCTAAGCAAATATCGGGGCGTGGCACGCGCTCGGTGAGGTTATCGGCGATCATGTATTTCGCGCCCATGGATGATTCCTCCGCGGGCTGGAACAGGGCGAGGAAGGTGCCGGACCAGGTATCGCGGGAGGCATCGAGAAGCGCACAGGCACCGAGTAGAGCCGTGGTGTGCATGTCGTGCCCGCAGGCGTGCATGTAGTCATTGGTCGAGGAATAGGCCACGCCGGTGGCCTCCTTGACCGGCAGGGCATCGAAATCGGCGCGCATGAGGGCGGTGGGGCCATCGCCGTTGCGGAAAATGGCCACCATACCGTGCCCGCCGATGTTTTCTTCTACCTCGCACTCAAACTCCGCCAATTTGGCGCGGATGCGCGCCGCGGTGCGTTCCTCCTCGTGGGAAAGCTCGGGGTGGCGGTGCAGATCTTCGTAAAAATCGCGCTGCCACGCCAGGTCAGTGTCCGCAGAGTTGACCAGGGAAGCGATGTGTGTGGAATAAGACATAGTTTTCATCCCTTTGGTTAGGGTAGGGTCAGCTATATGCCGACTATTCAATTCGATGTATTGGTTCCAGATGAGCAAGCGGACCGCGTGGAGGAAATTTTCACCACTGCCACCGATAAGCTGGTGGCGGGCGGATCGCTTACCTCCGCCGAGGTTACTCGCCCGGCAGATCCCCAGTTCCCTGAGGGCTTGGAGGAGCAGCTGCAGCAAAATTACCGTGATGAACACGAAGAGCGCGACTTAGAAGGCGCGCACGCCCACCGCTATAACATCGCGGTGGAGGGAGCAACCGGCTCCGTGAACCAGCTGGCCATGGTGCTGTCGCGCTTGCTGACGCCGCACGCCGTATTGCCCAAAGATCACGTGCTGCTGGAAGATGAGTTGGCGCATGAGCGCCCTGCCATCTTTCCGTGGACGGTCGAGATTCGCCGTTAGCCCAGCTGCTTGACGATGCCCCGGGCAGCCCTAGCCAGCTGCTCCGGCATCCCACCTTTTTGATCTAGCTCCGCAGTGAAGTGCTCGGTGTCCTGGTTGATGGCCCCGGCAACGATGCCGACGGGGGTAGAGGACTCCGCCGCCAGGTCCGCGACGGTGCCGACGACCTTGCCGGTTAAGGATTGCTCGTCAAACGCGCCTTCGCCGGTGATGACGAGGTCCGCCTGAGAAATGGCCTCGGCGAGGCCGAGGGCCTTGGCCACATGTGCCCCGCCAGAGACGACGCGGGCGTGTTCATCGGTGCCCCACAGGGTGCGCGAAAGCCAGGTAAGGCCGATGGGGATGCCGCCTGCGGCACCGGTAAATTCCGTTTCCGGATCCGTGCCGGTGACCTTGCACAATTGGAGCAGTGCCCCGGCAAGCAGGGCTATTTGTTCGCCCTCTGCGCCTTTTTGTGGCCCGTACATGGTGGCAGCTTGCATGGCCTTAGCCCGGGTATCGGCCAGGAGTGTGAAATCAACCATGCCCGCTTTGATATTTAATTGCGCGGTATCGATGGAATCGAGCTGCACCAGCGGGGCACCGCCCTTGGGCAGGGCATAGCCGCGTGCATCGTGGGCGGCAGCGCCGAGGGCAGCAAGGATTCCCATGCCACCGTCGATGCTGGCCGTGCCACCGAGGCCGAGCACGATGGAGGTGGCGCCGCGGGATTGGGCATCGGCAAGCAGCACGCCCGTGCCATAAGAATCCGCGTGAAGGGGATCGAGTGCGTCGCGGACCGCGGGCAGCCCGGTGGCGGCGGCGACGTCGATGAAGGCCGTGTGCCCAGCGAGGAAATACTGCGCCTCGGTCAAGCGCCCCACCGCATCAGTTGTGGGAAGGGTAATGGTCTGGGTTTCTTGCCCGCCTGCCGCGGCGGCCTGGGCCAACACCTGGGCGGTGCCTTCGCCGCCATCGGCCATGGGCAAGGTGGTGACGGTGGCGTTGGGGTAGTGCTGGCGGATTCCGTTGGCGATTCCGGCTGCGGCTTCCGTGGCGGAAGCGGTACCTTTAAAAGAGTCAGGCGCGACAACAATATGCATGCCCGCGATTATAAAGCCCACGACCCGTTCGGCGGCTTTTTGCTAGAAATCCGAACGTTCTACAGAAAATATTTACCTTTATCGCCGCAGGTAAAAGCCGGTAAGCGGGGGAGTGAGAAATAATTGTACTTGCATTATCGGTAGATTGATAGGAAACTGGTTTCTGCTAGTCAAACTCCACGAGAATGGGATTTATACACTATGTCTGTTGATAGCCAGATTTCTGAGTACTACGACAAGCTACTCAAGCGCAACGCCGGTGAACCGGAATTCCACCAGGCGGTGTCTGAGGTGCTGGATTCGCTCAAGATCGTCCTGGATAAGGACCCACACTACGCAGACTACGGTCTGGTTGAGCGCCTGTGCGAGCCGGAGCGCCAGCTCATCTTCCGCGTCCCATGGGTTGATGACAATGGCGAGGTGCAGGTCAACCGCGGTTTCCGCGTGCAGTTCAACTCCGCGCTCGGCCCGTACAAGGGTGGCCTGCGGTTCCACCCCTCGGTAAACCTGGGCATTATTAAGTTCTTGGGCTTTGAGCAGATCTTTAAAAACTCCCTGACCGGCCTGCCCATCGGTGGCGGCAAGGGTGGCTCCGACTTTGACCCGAAGGGCAAGTCCGAGCAGGAAGTTATGCGCTTCTGCCAGTCCTTTATGACCGAGCTGCACCGCCACATCGGCGAGTACCGCGACGTTCCTGCCGGCGATATCGGCGTCGGCGGCCGCGAAATCGGCTTCCTCTTCGGCCAATTCCGCCGCCTGACCACCCAGCACGAGTCCGGCGTCCTGACCGGTAAGGGCCTGACCTGGGGCGGTTCCTTGGTGCGTACCGAGGCCACCGGTTTCGGTGCCGTCTACATCACCGAAGAAATGATGAAGACCCACGGCGAGTCCTTCGACGGCGCCAAGGTCATCGTGTCCGGCTCCGGTAACGTGGCCATCTACGCCGCCGCAAAGGCACAGGAACTGGGCGCTACCGTCGTCGCAATGTCTGACTCCTCCGGCTACATCACCACCCCGAATGGTGTGGACGTTGACCTGCTTCGCGATGTCAAGGAAGTCCGCCGCGAGCGCATCTCCACCTACGCCAAGGAAGCTGGCAACGGCGTGGAGTTCCACGAGGGTGGCAATATCTGGGACGTCCAGGCTGATGTTGCACTGCCGTGTGCAACCCAGAACGAGCTCGACGGCGAGTCCGCCAAGAAGCTCGTCGAGGGCGGCGTGCGCTACGTTGCAGAGGGCGCTAACATGCCGTCTACCCCGGATGCGGTACACGTATTCCAAGACTCCAAGATCAACTTCGCGCCCGGCAAGGCTGCTAACGCCGGTGGCGTGGCAACCTCCGCACTGGAGATGCAGCAGAACGCATCCCGCGACTCCTGGTCCTTTGAATACACCGATGACCGCCTGCGCGGCATCATGAGCAACATCTTCAAGAACATCGACAACACGGCCAAGGAATACGACCGTGAAGGCGACTATGTGGCTGGCTCCAATATCGCCGGCTTCAAGAAGGTGGCTGACGCCATGCTGGCACAGGGCGTTATCTAAACTCCGATAACCAACGGCTCCCCATTTCTCCGCATGCGCGGGGAGGTGGGGAGCTTCTGTATTGGTATGGCATGTGCCAGTGCCGCGGGTATGTGGAGGGAAAATGGACTAATCGCACACGGGAAGCGAATCGAACTCGGAGAGCTTGAGCCCTCGTTGCACCGGCCTGAGGATGCAAGGCGCGCCCTCCACACAATGTGGGGTCCTGCGTTGTAGAATTCCCAGCATGTACCGTGTCTTTGAATCCCTTGATGAATTAGTTCAGCATTTGGAGCAGGCTTCTGGCTTTCCCATGACCTCCAATTGCTTGGTCCCCCGCCATGAGATGCTGGCGCTTCTCGATGACCTGCGCAATGCGCTGCCCGTAGAAATCGACGATGCGCAGGACGTTTTAGACAAGCAAGACGAGATTATCCGCGGCGCCGAAGAGCGTGCGGATAACACCATTAATGAGGCGAATGCGCAGGCCACCGATATGGTCAACCAGGCGCGCCAAGAGGCCGATACCACGATCGCGCAGGCAGAAGAACATGCCCAGCGGCTGATGGCAGATGCCGAGGCGCGCGCCCAGTCCACCGTTGAGCAAGCCCGCGCAGATTCAGACCGCACCATTGCTCAGGCCAACGAGGAATACGAGCGCTCGGTGGCCGAGGGCCGCCAGGAACAAGAGCGTTTGGTTTCCGAATCTGAAGTTGTTCGCCGCGCCAACGAAGAAGCCAACCGGATCGTGGAGACCGCATACACCGAATCCAACCGGCTGCGCACGGAGTGCGATGACTTTGTAGATAGCAAGCTCAGCGAATTTGAAAGCTCCCTCAGCGGCCTCTTGCGCACCGTTAATTCCGATCGCTCCGCCTTGCGCGGTGGGGCCGGCGTGCGCTCTCGCGGCGGCGACTACCTGCCGTCCACCAACGCTGGTTCCTCTCGCGGTGGTGCTAGCGCCCCGCGCTATGGCGACGATGACGGTTACGAGCGCCGTTATACCGAGCGCTAAACGCTTAAACTACAAGGCACGACGCTTAAAAAGTCCTGCTGCACGGGGTACATCGCGAAAATCGCGGCACCGTGTAGCAGGACTTATTGTGCCTGTGGGAGTCTAGACCGAGCTGGGCGAGTTGGAGTGGTGCGGCGTGGGGGAGGAGGGGGCATCGGCAAGCGAGGCATCAGCAGTATTCGTAGCGGGGTGTGGGCGCTGGCTCTGGACCGCCACGAAGGCCACGATTCCCGCGCTGACCAGGCCGGGGAAGAGGAAGGTGACCAAGGCCGTGGTGAAGTAGGACGAGAGCGAGGTCATCGAGCCGCTCATAAAGTCTTGGGGGAAGAACATCGCGCTGAGGCTAATGACCGCGCCCGCGGTCAGGAACATGGCGCCGACGCTAAGCAGTGCGCAGGCAAGGGCTTCGCGCGAAAGCCACGTGATGGCGGCGGCGCTGGCCGAAAACACTAGGGCGCCGGTAAGTACTGTGAGGTCGAGTCCGGAAGGGATGACCAAAATCGCGCCGGCGATAAGCCCCGCGCACAAGCTGAGGATGAGGGCGGAGGAAAGGCGCAGGCCCCTGTCGCCGTAGATGCCAGAGTGGTCGGCTTTGGGCAGGCGATGGAGGACTGTCCCAGAGATGACCAAGAAGGTGGCGGGAAGGCAGCACAACACTCCGAATCTAGGAGCGATAGCGCTCAAATCTCCTGAGGTCGCGGCCAAGTGGTAAGTCATGCCTTTAGGCTAAGGCGGCTGCGGCCTGCAGGAAAGGGAAAACCGGCAAGCCATAGCGCTTTATGCCCAAACCTTCAGTTTCTTGCCAGAAAAGCCGCCGTGCCAGCAACTACGCGGAGTTTGCGAGGCAGGGTAGACTACCAACTGTTATGACATCTCCATTGAAGTTCGATGTGGGCGAATTATTAAACGCCCAAGGCGCTGACGCAATGCCGGAACAACGCACCCAGACGGGACCTGCACCGGAAAGGATTGGCGTGGAAATGATCGCCATCCCTAAGGGTGAAGATCTCACCGTTGCCGCGATCCTGACCCCCCTGGGGTCAGGCGTTATGGTTGATGCGGATATCTCGGGCGTTCTCACGGGCGAGTGTGCGCGCTGCTTAAAAGAGCTCCACCCACAGCTGGATTTGCACGTGACCCAGGTCTTTGCCGCCGATGAATCTTTTGTCAGCGGCGATGACGCCGATTCTGATGATGCTGGTTCGGGCGATGAAATCCCGGAAATTGAAGACGATGAGCTGGATCTGCTCCAGGCGGTCATCGATGAAGCAGGCCTGAACCTCCCGTTCGCCCCCGTCTGCGAAGACGGTTGCGATATTCAGACCCCAGAGGGTGTGACCACCGGAATTTCTGGGGAAGAAGAGGAAGAGGAGAAGGTAGACCCGCGCTGGGCAGGTCTGGAGAAGTTCCTATGAGCCGCAAGAAGAAGCTAACCGGGCACGAGGCATGGGAGGCCGCCTTTGCGGCGGTGGACCACAGCCCGCTCTTGGAATCGCTCGGCGTTGCCTTGGAGCCGGAAAACCTGCGCTTGGCGCTTACGCACCGTTCCTTTGCCAATGAAAACGGGCACCTGCCCAATAATGAGCGCCTCGAGTTCTTGGGCGATGCCGTCTTGGGGCTCTCGGTGGCCGCGAAGCTATACGTGACGTATCCATCGCGCCCGGAATCCGATATCTCTAAGATGCGCGCGTCCATTGTCTCGCGCTATGGGCTTTCCGATATCGCGCGTGAGATTAACCTGGGCCCGCATATCTTATTGGGCAAGGGCGAGCAGTCCACCGGTGGGCGCGATAAGGATTCCATCCTTGCGGATACCACCGAGGCGATTTTCGGCGCCATTTACCGCGAGCACGGCTTTGAAACCGCCCGCGATGTCATCCTGCGCCTCTTCGCGGAAAAGATCGATAATGCCTCTGTCAGCGGGCGCCACTTGGACTGGAAGACCACCTTGCAAGAGCTGTGCGCTGAGCTAAAGGCACCGATGCCGGTCTATTCGGCCACCGCCACCGGCCCAGAACACGACCAAACCTTCAGCGCGGTTGCCACCGTCGCTGGGCTGACCGTGGGAAATGGGCAGGGCCACAATAAGAAATTAGCGGAGCAGCAGGCCGCGCAAGAAGCATGCCAAACCCTGCGCGAAACCCCGTTGCTGGTGCAAGGGACCGCTCATAAAGAAGGCTAAATAATGCCAGAACTGCCCGAAGTGGAATCGGTGCGCCGCGGGGTGGAAACCTACGTCGTGGGTAAAGAAATTACATCGGTAGACATTGCGCACCCGCGGGCGAACCGCGGCCAAGATGAACCCCTGGCGGGTCTTGTCGTGGGCAAGGAAATCGCCGCGGTGGCCCGCCGCGGCAAATTCATGTGGCTGGAATTCGTGGGGGAGGACCCGATGGATAGCCACCGCGACGTGCTTTTTATTCACTTAGGCATGTCGGGGCAGCTGCGCATCGGCCACACTGATTCCCCGCACCGCCGCATCACGGTAGTACTTAGCGATGCCACCGAGCTGCACTTCGTGGATCAGCGCACCTTTGGATACTGGCTGTATGCACCTTGGTCCACGATCTCGCATATTGGTTTAGATCCCCTGGAACCCGATTTTGATATCGCCAGCGCCGCGCGCCGCCTGCGGAAGAAGAAAACCGCGGTAAAGACGGCGCTATTGGATCAAACGCTGGTATCTGGAATTGGCAATATCTACGCCGATGAAGCGCTGTGGACAGCGCGCATTTCACCGCGCAAGAAGGCTTCGGCGCTGCGGCAGAAAGATGCCGTGGCGCTATTGAGCGCGGCACAGACCGTGATGTCTGCCGCCCTCAAAGCGGGGGGAACGAGCTTTGATTCTTTGTACGTCAACGTCAACGGTGAATCCGGCTATTTTGCGCGCTCACTTGCGGCCTATGGCCGCGCTGGCCAGCCATGTTCCCGCTGCGGCACGCTCATTGAGCGAAGTGTTATCGGTGGCCGCTCGAGCCATTATTGCCCCCACTGCCAATAGGGCTTTACCTGTGAGGTTCACGTTGTGCACCTTCAGGCAGTAAATTAATCCGCATGGAATTTCTCGAAAATGTCGTCACGACATTTAACGATGGCGTGTGGACATACATCCTGCCCTGGCTGCTCATTGGAGCGGGCCTTCTATTCGGTGCGCGCACCGCAGTGGTGCAGATCCGTAAGGTGCCCGATATGCTGCGCGCTGTGGTCGAGCGCCCCAAAACCGACGATGAGGATGAGGGCGCAGGAAGCGGGGGAATCTCCGCATTTAAGGCATTTACCATCTCTGCTGCCTCGCGCGTGGGCACCGGCAACGTGGCCGGCGTCGCGGTGGCCATTTCGCTGGGCGGTCCTGGTGCCGTCTTCTGGATGTGGATCATCGCCCTCCTCGGCGGCGCTACCGCTTTTGTGGAATCCACCCTGGCGCAGCTGTGGAAGGTCCGCAATGGCGATACGTACCGCGGCGGGCCGGCCTATTACATGAAGCGCGGGGTGGGCTGGGGCCCGCTCGGCGTTCTTTTCTCTATCGCCATCGTCTTTACCTTCGGCTTGGTCTATAACTCCTTCCAGACCAACGCCATCGCAGAGGCCCTAGCCTTTTCCTTCGACCGCGAAGACGATGCCACCTTTGGGTCCATCATTGGCATCATCATCGCGATTGCCGCGGGCCTCATCATTTTTGGCGGCGTAAAGCGCATTGCCAATATCACCCAGGTGGTCGTTCCGTTTATGGCCCTGGCGTACCTGCTCATCGGCGGCTTCGTGGTCATTACGAACTTTGACAAGGTCCCGGGCATGCTGGGCGATATCATCGGCCACGCGCTCGGCTTTAAGGAAATCGCCGGCGCGGGCATCGGCGCCGCGATGATGAAGGGCATCCAGCGCGGCCTGTTTTCCAATGAGGCCGGCGAGGGTTCTGCTCCTAACGCGGCGGCGACGGCCACCGTTTCCCACCCGGTCAAGCAGGGTCTGGTGCAGACCTTGGGCGTGTACTTCGACACCATCGTAGTCTGTACCATTACCGCCTTCCTGATCTTGCTCGGCCCGGAGGTGGCCTACGGCGAAGAGGCCGAGGGCGTTTCCCTTACCCAGGCGGCCTTGTCCGCCGAGGTTGGCCACTGGGGCATTCACTTCGTCAGCTTCATCTTGTTCTTCCTGGCCTTTTCTTCCATCTTGGGCAATTACTACTTGGCAGAGGCCAACCTGGAATACCTCACCACCAATAAAACGGTGCTCAATACCTTCCGCCTTGTGGTGCTGTTCTTCGTCTGGTTCGGCGCAGTAGGCTCCCTGCCATTGGTCTTCGCCCTGGCGGATACCGGTGCGGCGACGATGGTGATCCTGAATATCATCGCCATTGTTCCGCTATCCGGCGTGGCCATTCAATTGTTAAAGAACTTCAACGAGCAGCGCAGTAAGGGCATCGATCCGGTCTTCCACCGCGATATGCTTCCCGATGTCCCCGGTGTGGAGTGCTGGGACGGTTCTGACCCCGTGACTCGCCGCAGCGATGCGGACCGCAAAATCTTGCGCGATCGCGGCGAAGCCGATCGCTACTAATAAGGAAGGTGCAGTGGCATGGAAAGAATGACGGCTTTTGTGCACGGTACCGTGCAGGGTGTGGGCTTTCGCTGGTGGACGCGGTCGCGCGCACTGGAATTAGGCCTTTCTGGGCATGCGACCAACCTGGCAGACGGCCGCGTGCAGGTTGTTGCTGAGGGCCCGCGCAAAGACTGCGAGAAGCTCTTGGAACTATTGCAGGAGCAACCGAGCACTACCCGCCGCCCCGGAAGCGTCGATCTCGTGGTCGAGCAGTGGGCGGACGCAAAGGGCGAAAGCGGCTTTGTTGAGCGCTAATAGCCAACCCAATGCTTGCTGCAGCTCGTGTCTTAAAGGCTTGCTACACTATCCCAAATGCACCTGAAATCGCTGACGCTCAAAGGCTTTAAGTCATTCGCGTCGGCGACGTCTCTCAAATTTGAGCCGGGCATCTGCGCCGTCGTCGGCCCGAACGGTTCCGGTAAGTCCAACGTGGTCGATGCCCTTGCCTGGGTCATGGGAGAGGCCAGCGCGAAAACCCTGCGCGGCGGCAAGATGCAAGACGTCATCTTCGCCGGGGCAGGCGACCGCAAGCAATTAGGCCGGGCCGAGGTCACGCTCACCATCGATAATGCCGATGGTGCGCTGCCCATCGAGTACTCCGAGGTATCCGTTACCCGCCGCATGTTCCGCGATGGCGCGAGCGAATACGAAATCAACGGGGCAAAGGCCCGGTTGATGGATATCCAGGAGCTGCTTTCTGATTCCGGCATTGGCCGGGAAATGCACATCATCGTGGGGCAGGGCAAGCTTTCTGAAATCCTGGAATCGCGCCCCGAGGATCGCCGCTCCTATATCGAGGAGGCTGCAGGCGTCCTCAAACACCGCCGCCGCAAAGAAAAGGCCCAGCGCAAGCTGACGGGCATGCAGGCCAATTTGGACCGCCTGCAGGATTTGACCGATGAGCTGGGAAAACAGCTCAAGCCCTTGGCGCGGCAGGCAGAAGCCGCCCAGCGCGCGGCAACAGTGCAGGCGGATGTGCGCGATGCGCGCCTGCGCCTGGCCGGAGATCGCATCGTCGGCCTGCGGCAGAAGCTTTCCGCTGCCGAGCAGACCGCGACGGCCCTATCCACCCAGGTGGAAGAGACCACGGCGCAGCTCGAAGAGGCGACCGAGCACCAAATGGAGCTGGAAACCCAGCTAGAGGAGGTCAATCCGCAGGCAGAATCCGCCCAGAAGTTGTGGTTTGATCTCTCCACCTTGTCCGAGCGCATTGCGGCGACCCAGCGCATCGCGGAGGAGCGGGCGGATAATGCCGGGTCCCAGGTCGCTTATGCCGGCCAGGATCCGGATGATTTAGAGGCCAAGGCAGCGCGCGCGGACGAGGAGCACGAGGAACTCCTGGTGGCGGCAGAAGAAGCTGCGGAGCGGTTAGAAAGCATCCGGGAGGAAGTGGCGGAGCGTCGGCAAGCGTTCGAGGCCGCCGAGCACGAACATATGGCGCAGGTGCGCGCTATTGCGGACCGCCGCGAGGGCGTGGTGCGCCTTTTTGCCGCCGAGGAAAAGGCGGCGGGGCAGGTAGCCAGCACGGAAGAGGAGTTGGCGCGGCAGGAAGAGGCCGTGGCTTCGCTGCAGCGCCGCACCCAGAATGCGCAGGCAGAAGCCGCTGAGGTAGCGCAGAAGTTGGATAATTATGCCGCGGAGCGCCAGCCTTTGGAGGAGGCGCATACGCGGGCTGCCAGCGAGTCCGGTGCGGCCGATAAGCGCTTGGAGCAGCTCCGCGATGCCCAGCGCGAGCGCGAGCGCAGTGTCTATACGCTGCGGTCCCGCATCGATACGCTGTCCCAGACCATCCCCGAGTCGGTCGAGGTGGGCGAAGAATTCCAGCCATTGGCCGCGTATATTTCCACCACCTATGAATCGGCGGTTGCGGCCGCGTTGGGCACCTTTGCGGAGGCGCAGGCAGGGCAGTTGACCGAGGGCTTGATTGCGGATTTGGAGAAGGGCCCGCGCTCAGCGCTGCTGGATGCGGCGGCGGCAGCGCCTGCGAGCTCGTGGCGCGTCGATGCCGATCTGCCGCCGCAGACCTCCTGGTTGCTGGATCACGTCACGGTACAGCCTGAGGTTTCGGCGGCGTTGCACAGGCTGCTTGCCGATGTCGTCCTCGTCCCCGATATTGCCCACGGCCGGCGCCTCGTGTCCGACGATCCGCGCTTGCGCGCCGTGACCGCGTCCGGGGTTGTCATCGGCGAAGGCTGGGTCGAGGTCGGCACCGGCTCCTCGTCCACGGTGGAGGTCACCGCCCGCATCGCGGAGGCTGAAGAAGAACTAGAGCAGGCAAATCAAGCCCTGCATGAGCTTTCCGGCACCCTGGAGGGGGCAAAGATTGCCGCCGAAGATGCCCGCGTGACGGCCGCGTCCGCCAAGGCCGCGTTGCGGGAGCACGATACCGAAGTCGATGCCTGGAAGCGCGATCATCACCGCCTGGAGAAGCAGTACGAGGCGAATAAGGCGGAGCTGGAAAAATCCGCGCAGCGCGCCACTGAGATCGAGATCCGGCTGCAGAAAGCCAACCAGGAGCTTGCCGATGCCCGCGATAGGCTCGCCCGCGTCGACGCCGACGATCAACCAGACGAGCCCTCGTCCGCCGATAGGGACGCCGCCTCGGCCGCGCTGGAAGAGGTAAAGTCCATGGAAATGGAGGCCCAAGTCGCGGCCCGATCGGCGCAAGAGCGCGTGGGCCAAGTTGCCGGCAAGGCCGATAATTTACGGCGTCAGGCCCAACACGAACGCCAGGCGAAGGCCCGCCATGAACAGGCCATGGCTCGCCGCAAGGCGCAGGGGCAATTGGCATCGGCAGTGGCGCGACACGCACAGGATTTGGCCGCGCGGGCGAACCAGCTTTTAAGCCGCGCCACCTCCGAGCGCGATGAGTTTTTGCACGAGCGCAACTCCTTAAATTCCCAATTGCAGCAAGCCAAGCAGGCGGTATCGGCCGCACGCCAAAATAGCGACCGGCTAACCGCGCGGGCGCATGAAACAGAACTGGCCCGCTCGCAGGCGCAGGTGCGCCTGGATGAAGCCGAGAAAAAGATTGGCGAACAGCTGGGCATTGCCATCGCTGACCTCTTGCGCGATTTCACCCCGGGCGAAGATTTCGACCGCAGCGCCGAAAAGTCGCGGCTGCAGCAGGCAGAAAAGGATCTGAACTCGCTGGGCAAGGTCAACCCCTTGGCCTTGGAAGAATATAAGGCGCTGGAAGAGCGATACAGCTACCTGTCCACGCAGCTCGATGACGTCATCCAAGCCCGCAAGGACCTCGCCGGGGTAATTTCGGACGTGGATAAGCAGATCCTGCAGCTCTTTACCGATGCCTGGCGGGATGTGGAAGCGGAATTTCCCAAGGTATTCAACACCCTCTTCCCGGGTGGGGAGGGCCGGTTAATCCTTACCGAGCCCGAAGACATGCTCACCACCGGCATTGAGGTCGAAGCCCGGCCGCCAGGCAAGAAGGTCAAGCGCCTATCGCTGCTTTCCGGCGGCGAAAAATCCCTTACCGCACTGGCCATGCTCGTGGCGATCTTCCGCGCGCGCCCCAGCCCGTTCTACGTCATGGATGAGGTCGAGGCAGCGCTTGATGATGTCAACCTGCGCCGGCTCATCGCCCTATTCGAGGAATTGCGGAAGGATTCCCAGCTCATCGTCATCACGCACCAAAAGCCCACCATGGATGTGGCCAATGTCCTCTATGGCGTAACCATGCGCGGCGATGGCATCACCCGGGTCATCTCCCAGCGCATGAATCCAGCCGGGCTCGCGCCGGGAGCCGAGCAAGCAAGCCGGGATGCGACGCGGCTTGGGGTTGATGCGCCGCACTCAGGTGGTACGCCGCAGTCAACGGAATAGAAGTTTTCGCCTCCCTTTTGTGCCGCAAGCCCGAAAGGCTGGCACTATAGAGGCATGAATTCTTTATGGTTATGGATCGGCATAGCAATCGTTGTCATTGTGCTGATTGTCGTCTTTATTGCAATTGGCAAAAAGCGCGGTGAATCCAAGAAGGTTTCTTTCGAGAAACCCAAGGAAGAAGAGCCCAAGCAGCTAACGCAGGAGCAAAAGTCCGGCAATTACCAGGCCAAGTCTGGCTTCAACTTTGCCCCAGCGGGCTCAAAAGAACCCGAAAAGGTAGCGCAGGAGAAGCCGCAGCAGGCCCAGCCACAGCAGGCTAAGCAGGAGCAGCAGCCGGAGTCCTCGGAGAAATCGGAGCAATCGGAGCCGAGCGCTACCGATATCGCCAATGCACAGCTCAACGGCGAAGAGCCACCGGCGGCCAAGCGACCTGAACCGGCTAAGGATAAGGACGCTGCCTCCACAAAGGAGGCCAAGCAGGAAGAACCGCAGCGCCAAGAACCTGCAGCTGACGAGCAGCCGAAGAAGTCCGCAGAGCCCGCGGAATCCAAGAAACCTGCAGAAGACGGCGACGTACCCAAGCAGGATAAGGACACAGGAAAAGCCGACGTCGCTGGCGATGAGGCTAAGTCCGAGTCCAAATCCGAGTCTGCTTCCACTTCGGAAGCGGAGTCCAAGCCTGCCGCGGATAAGCCTGCGGCGGATAAGACTGAAGGTAAGGGCACTGCCGGTACGGCCGCTGCCGCTGCGGCCGCAGCTGGGGGAGTCGGCTCCGCCGCTTCTGCAGCCTCTGGTGACCGCCAGGAATCCGCCGCAGATGATGCGGATAAGGAACCTGCAGATCAGGTAACTGACCAATCTGATAAGCCGGATTCCGCGCAGGCTTCCACACCTGCTTCCGGTGAGGCGGAAGTAGAGGATAAAGAAGTAAAGGGCAGCGAGCAATCCGCCCCAGCTGCAGCCGAGAAACCCGCAGCAGAAGGCTCAGACGATCGGCACCGCGGCGAGCCGGACCATGAAGAAAAAGACCCGGAAGACGTTGTATCCGTCGAGGCCGCCGAGGTAGAAGACGAATCGCCGGTCTTCGATGCGGTGGTAGATGATAAAGACGCTGACCACATCGAAGAACGCGTTGATAACCGCGAGGAAGCCGAAGAGGCTGCGGCTGCAGCCGATGCACAAACGGATGCTGCGGAAGCAGCTAAGGAACAAACCCCGGTGCCAGATGGCGAACCTGCTGCGGCGGCCCAGCCCACCGAAGACATCGCTCCGGCAGGAGGCCGCCTCGGCCGTCTGCGCGGGCGACTCTCTCGTTCCCAGAACGCCATCGGCCAAGGCCTGATGGGAATTCTTTCCGCCGGCGATCTGGACGAAGACGCTTGGGAGGAGATCGAAGATACCCTCATCATGGCGGATCTGGGCACCAAGTCCACGATGAAGGTCACCGATTCATTGCGCGACAAGATTGCTGAGCGTGGCGTGTCGAGCGAGGAAGAGGCCCGCGCCATGCTGCGTGAATGCCTCATCGAGGCCTGCCACCCAGAAATGGATCGCTCCATTCGCGCGATGCCCAATGACGGAAAGCCCGCCATTGTCATGGTCGTGGGTGTCAACGGCACCGGTAAGACCACCACCACCGGTAAGCTCGCCCGCGTCCTCGTATCGATGGACCACAGCGTCCTGTTGGGTGCGGCAGATACGTTCCGTGCTGCGGCTGCAGACCAGCTAGAAACGTGGGGACGCCGCGTGGGCGCCGAAACCGTGCGCGGCAAGGAAGGCGCAGACCCAGCCTCCGTGGCCTTTGATGCCGTGGCCACCGGCGTGGAACAGCAGGTCGATGTCGTCTTGGTCGATACGGCCGGCCGCCTGCACACCTCGACGGACCTGATGGATCAGTTGGGCAAGGTCAAGCGCGTCGTAGAAAAGAAGACCGAGGTTGATGAGGTCCTCTTGGTTCTCGATGCCACGGTGGGCCAAAACGGCTTGGCACAGGCTCGCATTTTCCGCGAGGTCGTGGATATTTCCGGCGTGGTGCTCACCAAGCTGGATGGCACGGCGAAGGGCGGCATCGTCTTCCAGGTACAAGAGGAATTGGGCGTTCCAGTCAAGCTTGTGGGCTTGGGTGAGGGCGCCGATGACCTTGCGCCATTCGAAGTCGAAGGATTCGTCGATGCCTTGTTAGGTGAGAAATAGGGTCTTCTCCCTCAACCGTTTTAGATAACTCCCCAGTACCCGGCTGCTCATAAAATGAAGTAGTCGCGGGTGCTGGGGAGTTTTTCGCGCCTATGTGCCTTGCAGGTATGTCCTGCGAGCATGGGGAGCCGTGGATTGCTGTGATCTGCATTGGGCTGGTGAGCAATGGTAATCTGGTAGGGCTGTATTTAGTGATTCGGTGCGAAATTCGCACCAATCCAAGACCAAGGTTCGTGAGGCAAGTATTTCGTGACGCTACTTTTTGCTGTCCTCCTCGCAGCATTGGCAGTGATCTTGGCACCGGTGACCGTAAAGGTCATGGACCGACAGGCGGGCTATCCACTAGCCGTCCTCTTTCTCATCGCAGCGGTGCTCATTGCTAAGGATTTTTCTGCCATTGCAGCGGGGGAGGAACTCAGTTTCCAAGCCACCTGGGTACGCGATTTTATTGCACCGGGGGTTGATGTAAGTTTCGCTCTGCGTGGAGATGCATTGAGCATCTTCTTCGCCATGTTGGCTCTTGTCATTGGCGCTGTCGTGTTGACCTACTCGGCAGCGTATCTCCCGAAAAATGAGGGAAATACGAGCTTTTATACATTGATGACGGCGTTTACGCTGTCCATCTTGTTGCTGGTTCTGGCCAATGACGTTGTTGTCCTATTCCTCGCCTGGGAGCTTGTCTCCTTGGCTTCCTTCATGCTCATTGCGCGTTCTGGCTCCGGGGGAGAGGCGGGTTCACAGCGCACCTTAATCCTGACGTTCATCGGTGGCCTTACGCTATTGACGGCATTGGGCATCGCCGCAGTGACCACCGGTTCGACCACCATTTCTGAGATCCTCGCATCCTCGGTATGGGATGAGCGCCCCGGCGTGACCGCGAGCGTTGCCGTGCTCATCGCGGCTTCTGCTTTTACCAAGTCCGCTCAATTCCCATTCCACTTCTGGCTGCCAGAAGCCATGGCCGCCGCTACGCCTGTCTCGGCGTTCCTGCATGCCGCAGCCGTGGTCAAGGCGGGTATTTACCTGCTCATTCGCTTCTCCACGGTCTTCTACGATGTCGTGGTATGGAACTGGGTGCTCATCGTCGTCGGTATGGGCACGGCTGTTATGTCCGCGGTATTCGCGGTGCAAAAGACGGACCTGAAGAAGCTGACCGCTTATTCCACCGTGTCTCACCTGGGTTGGATTGTGGCCACCATCGGTGTCGGTACCCCGTTCGCTATTGGGGCAGCACTGGTGCACACCTTGGCACACGCGCTCTTTAAGTCCTCGCTGTTCATGCTCATCGGCGTCATTGACCATGAAGCGGGTTCGCGCGATATCCGTCGCCTTGGCCCGCTGTGGAATAAGATGCCGTGGACGTTTGGCTCCGTCGTCATCGGCGCCGCCTCCATGGCTGCGGTTCCTCCGCTGCTGGGCTTCGTGTCCAAGGAAGGCATGCTTACCGCCTTCGAAGACGCCCCCATTGGCGGCGCAGGCCAAGCAATCTTGCTTGCCGTGGCGGGTATCGGTGCCTTCTTTACCTTCACCTACTCGGCAAAGATCGTCTTCGGTGCATTCTTCGATGGGCCGCGCTCTATGGACGATGTCCACGAAGCCCCAGTTGCCCTATGGCTTCCCGCGGCGCTGCCGGGCTTTATGTCCTTGCCGCTCGTCTTCGTCTTGGGCATCTTCGATGAGCCTTTGGAGCATGCCGTTGGCGCCGTGGGCATGGAAACGCATTCTCACCTTGCGGTATGGCATGGAATCAACGTGCCATTCATCATCTCGATTCTCGTGCTGGTGGCCGGTATCGCTGGTCTCTTTGCCCGCAAGAAGATGTGGCCGGCTTTCGAGGGCCGGAACTTCATGCCGCGCAGCGGCAACGAGCTCCTGCAAAGCCTGCAGGATGGCTGCGCCAAGCTCGGCCAGGTATTGGGCAAGATGTCCGATTCCCACAACCCGTCCCGGCACATCTTGCCGATCGTCATCGTGATTATCGTCCTCGCCGGTACTACCTTGTTCGGTGAGGGCGTCGACGGCGTACCGCTGCAACCGCGCGTCGATGGTCTCGATAACCCGTGGGACCTGCTGCCGTTGGGCATCATTGCCTTGTCCGTATTCGGGCTGGTTCGTACCAAGAACCGCCTTACTGGTGCCGTCATGATCGGCATCGCAGGTACCGGCGTTACCTTGCAAATGTTCCTCTTGGGTGCACCGGACGTCGCGCTGACCCAGTTCATGGTGGAAGCCCTGTCCGTGGTCGTCATGATGATGGTGCTGCGTTACCTGCCGGAGACCTTCCAGCCGGTTACTGATAAATCCCGCAGGGTAGGCTCCATCGTTATCGCCGTATTGGCCGGTATCGCTGCCTTCCTCGGAGTGTGGGGCCTGATGGGCCGCCACGAACGCTCGGATTTGGCGCTGTGGTACCTCGACGAGGCACCGGATATCACGGGTGGCGATAACGTCGTGGCCACTATCATCGTGGAATTCCGTGCACTCGATACCTTGGGCGAGCTGTCCGTGTTGGGCATGGCCGCCGTCGTTATCGCAGCCATTACCACGACGCTGCCGCGCTTCCCGTTCAGCTCGGGTACGCGCCCGGCGCCTTTCGGTCAGTCGCAGCTGAACTCCGTGCCGCTGCGCAAGGGAATCAATATTGTCATTCCATTGCTCATTATCATGTCCGTCATCGTCTTCTTCCGCGGGCACAATGCCTCCGGCGGCGGATTCCCCGCGGCGCTCATTATGGGTGCGGCCATTGGCCTGACCTATCTGTCCCGCGGTTCCGATGAAATCGTCTTCGGCCGGATGACCCCAGTGCATCTGACCGGCATTGGCATCATTACGGCGCTATTGGCAGGCTTTATTGGCTACTGGCACGACGGCTTTGGCAATGGTGGTTTCCTCACTGCCCTGCACGGCGAAGCCTTTGGCCAGCACTGGACGACGTCCCTCATCTTCGACCTCGGTATTTACCTGGCGGTGTTGGGCATGCTCACGATGGCCATCAACGCCTTGGGCGGCTACCTCAGGCCGGGTACTGAGCGGGACTTCCTGCCGTGGATTCATGACGATGACTCGGCCCTGCCGGCCACGCCGCGCATTGCCGTTGAGGATGCGGACGATCCGTATCCGGACCCAATCAACCCGTCGACGGATCCGCTCGCTTTGCTGAGCCCCAAAGAGGCAAAGACAAAGACAAAGCAACGTCGCCGTTCTAACGCCAACCGAGGAGGGGAGAAGTAATGATTCTCGCGTTAACTATCGCCATCCTCATCGGTGGCGCCGTCTATCTCATTCAGCAACGCGGCTTGGTCCGCATTGTGTTGGGCATGATGGCATTCGGCCACGGTGCCAACCTGACCTTGTTGGCCACTGGCGTGTACTCCTACCGAGGTGAAGCGTTTCCCTCAGAGGTACCCCACGATCAAATGGCCGACCCGCTACCGCAGGCATTCGTTCTGACGGCAGTTGTTATCTCCATGGCAACCTCGACCATCCTGTTGACCATGGCTGCGATGGGCAAAAACGATGACACCGATGTTGTAGAACCCGTCGATGACAACACCATTGACCACGCATTTTCTACCTTGGGCCGCGATGCCCAAAACCGTGCGATTTTGGAAGAATCCGCGAATGAGCTCGATCGCATTGGTCGGGTAGACCACGACACCCCCGTGGCTGAGCGCGGGGTAAATAGGAAGAAGGAGGATGAAAAATAATGGCTGATGTTGTAGCCCAACTTCTTCCGCTTTTCCCGGGCATTCCGCTCATTGCCGCGGCTCTTGCCTTGCTGGCGCCGTGGCGCGCCGTCCGCGATGCGATCATGCTCATCATCCCCGGGGTCGGTGTCTTCGCCGGCCTGGGACTGTTGATCTACACCATGAACAATGGGGTAGTGGCGCATACCGTGGGCCTCTACGTAGGCAATGTGGGTATTCCGCTCGTTGCGGATGCCTTCTCCGCGCTGATGATCATCACCACGATGATCGTGGCCTTTGGCGCGAACTGGTTCGCCATCGTGGGCGGGGAGACGAAATCCCGTTATTACCCTTCGCTCACGCTGATTCTTATCACCGGTGTATGCGGTGCGCTGCTAACCGCTGACCTCTTTAACTTCTTCGTGTTCATTGAGGTCATGTTGCTGCCTTCCTACGGCCTTATCACCATGTCTGGTACGTGGTCGCGCTTGGCGGCAGGACGCGCGTTCGTCCTCGTTAACCTTTTTGCCTCCACGCTGCTGGTGGTTGGTGTCGGCTATATCTATTCCGTCACCGGCTCGGTCAACCTAGCTGCCTTGCAGGGAGCCGCCGCCGGCAACGGCCCGGTGACCGTCGCCGCGGGCATTATCCTTATTGCGATTACCGCCAAGGCCGGTGTCTTCCCGGTGCAGTCTTGGCTGCCGCGTACCTATCCAGGCACGTCGGCCGCAGTGATGGGCCTTTTCTCCGGCCTGCACACGAAGGTCGCCGTCTACATGCTCTACCGGCTGTACGTGCAGCTTTTTGATCTCGAGCAGCGGTGGAACGTCCTTATCATCGTCCTCATGCTGATTTCGATGATGATCGGCGCCTTTGGTGGTCTGACCGAAAAGACGATTCGCCGCGTGCTGGGTTACCAGATGCTCAACGGTATGCCGTTCATCTTGGTGATGCTGGCCTTTACTTCGGAGGATCCGAGCCGCGCCCTGGCCGCCGGTATCATGTACACGATTCACCACATGGTGACCGTTGGCTCGTTGATCCTGGCGTCCGGTGCCATCGAAGAGACCTACGGTACGGGTGACTTGACCAAGCTATCCGGCCTCGCGCGCCGCGATACCATCATCGCCTGGATTTTTGCCGCCG
This sequence comes from Corynebacterium sp. KPL1818, assembly GCF_000478135.1. NCBI lineage: Bacteria > Bacillati > Actinomycetota > Actinomycetes > Mycobacteriales > Corynebacteriaceae > Corynebacterium > Corynebacterium sp. KPL1818. The sequence goes on from NZ_KI515759.1 coordinate 426,708, forward strand.
GTGCCTTCTCCGTGGTGGGCTTCCCGCCATTCTCCGGCATGTGGGGCAAGCTCATGATCGTCTTCGAGGTCGCCCGCAACGGCGGCGCTTGGGCCTGGATTGCGATTGTCGCCATCATCATCGCTTCCTTCGCCGCATTCTTGGCGATGTTGCGCGTCTGGCGCGAAGCCTTCTGGGGTCACGATTTGCCCTCGGACAAGGTTCCAGATGAGCTCATCATCCGCAAGAAATTGATGGCTCCTTCCGCAGCGCTCATCTTGGTCTCGCTGGGCATGTTCATTTTCTCCGGCGTGGTTATTGATGCGGTGGAAACCGCAGCCGAGCAACTGCTGGACACGACGGCTTATACTGACACCATCTTGGGTGATGATTCAGCCGCACTACCTAATATCGATGACATTCAGGAGGGCCGATAAATGCATGCCGTAGCTTATGCACTCTGGCTCATCAAGGAGATTTTCGTTGCTGGGTTCACCCTGGCGATGTCAGCATTTAAGCCCGATAACGAATACCACCCGGTGATCATCCGGTATCCACTGCGCGTTACCAGCGCCTGGGAGATTTTCTGGTTCACCTCTTCCATTACCGCTACCCCTGGCACGCTGTCGTTGGGACTGCGCGAACCACCGCGCAAGGGCTTGCCTCGCATCGTGCTAGTACAAGCGGTACAGGGTTCCGATCCTGCGGCGATTGTGGCTGACTTGGCCGATATGGAAGAGCACTTGGCACCGCGCGTTAAGAGCATCGACTATGGCGTTCCTGGGCAAGGGGATACGACGGAGCTCGATGAGGCTTTCTATGAATTCCCCTTGGATACCCTGGGCCGCTATATGCGCTCGCCGGATCTCGCGCGGGCGGAGGACACTCCGCTTTCGGAGAGCCAAGCGGACGTCGAAAAGCCCAAGCACCTCGCCCGGAAAATTCAACGCAGGAAGGAGACCGACCGATGATTGATTTTGCAACATTGTCCCCATTCGGTTGGGTTGTACTAGTGTGCGTGTTCATCATGGGCGGGGCCGCTTGGTGCGGGGTGCTATTAGCGCTGCGCACCCGCGATGAACTCACCCGCGCGGTGATGTCAGACATCGTCTTTTACGGCATGATCTGCATGTACCTCGGCTGGTCAATGATCAACAATGCTCCCTTGGCTTATGACATTGCCCTGATTGGCGCCATCGCGGCCGGTATTTTGCCGACCTTGTCTATGGCCCGCATTGTTTCGAAAGGTCGGCGATAAGTCATGACTGTTTACGAGATTATTGCTTCGGTTCTGCTCATTGTCGCCACCATCCTCGTGGTGGCAACCGTGGTCTCCTTGTGGCGCGCGCCGGATGCCTTGACCCGTGCCAACCTGATGGGCCCGACCGTGGGTTTGGCGGTGCCGCTTATTATCCTCGCCAAGCTCGTGGTGGATTTTGGCCAAGATGGCTTTTCTTTGGGCCTTCTTATCAAAGGCCTCATCGCCTGCTTCGGCGTGTGGATTATCGGCTCGGTGGGCTCGTTCTATTTGGGGCGTTCCATCTATGGCGTTGCGGTTACTGACGTCAAGCACGCCAAACACAATAATGAGAAAATCCAGACCGTCTATGCAGATGAAGACGAAATCTAGGGTTGTTCTTTCCTCATGAGTAACGCGGGTGCGTACCTTCTCCAAGGAGGGGGTGCGGCCCGCGCTTCTTTTGCGTTGCCGCGGTGCTTAATGCAGCGGGGAGCCAGCCGTAATTTGCCGATTGCCACCGTAATTCGGGCACATTCGGAAGTTGGGCGGGGCTAGACTAGAACGCAGCATATCCGCGCCAGGTTTGGCCGCTGAATTTTACTTTTCTTCAGGAGGATTAAATGAAACTTATTACCGCCATTGTGAAGCCGTTTACTCTGCCGGATATCCGGGAGTCATTAAAACAGCAGGATGTGCACGGCCTTACCGTGACCGAAAGCCAGGGCTTTGGGCAGCAGAGCGGGCACAGCGAGGTCTACCGCGGTGCCGAGTACGCCACGGACTTTGTGCCCAAGGTGAAGCTGGAGGTTTTGACCGCTGATGACCAGGTGGAAGACCTCATTGACGCCATCGTGGATGCCGCTTATACCGGCAAGATTGGCGATGGCAAGATTTGGATTACCCCGGTAGAAGACGTCATCCGCATCCGCACCGGGGAGCGCGGCGAGACCGCTCTGTAATTACAGATGGTGGCAGCATCCGCTCTTCGCAGCGAGGCTTATGCAGCGGCGGTGCGCATACTCCAGGGTTTGGACCTGCCGCCGCACACGGCGCTAGCAGCAACCGGCTCTGTGGCCCGGCAGGAGATGACTCCCTATTCCGATATTGATGTCATCCTGATTTTCCCGGAGGACCACGAGCCAGACCCCAGCCAGGTAGAAAAATTGTGGTACCCGGTGTGGGATGCCAAGTATCGGTTGGACTTTGCCCTGCGTACCCCGCAGGAGTGCGCGGAGATTGCCCTGCAGGATGCCTCAACTGGCTTCGCGCAATTGGACCTTACTTATATCGCTGGCGATAAGCCGCTTGTCGATGACGCCCGTCAGCGCCTCCTGCACGCGTGGCGGCGGCAGCTGCAGCGGGGCTTTGATAGCTTCGTCGATATCGCCATCGCCCGGTGGAACCGCTCCGGCGCCGTTGCCACCATGACCAACCCAGACTTAAAAAACGGGCGTGGGGGATTGCGCGATATTCAGCTCCTGCGCGCTTTAGCCCTGGGAAACCTGTGTGATCTGCCTGCGCTGGAGGAAGAGCGGCGGCTGCTACTCGATGCCCGGACCCTGCTGCACGTCAAGGCTCGCCGCCACCGCGATATGTTGGATCCGGACTTTGCCGCAGATGTTGCTGATGAATTGGGCTTTAGCAGCCGCTATGAGCTCACCGCGGCGTTGGTTACTGCGGCCTCTGCGGTCGACGAGGCGGTAGAGCGTAGCTTGGCCACAGCCCGCGGCGTTTTGGGTAGCCGCAGCGCTGGTCCGGCGCAGGGGCGAGACCGCGTGCGACGTCCCCTCGACGTGGACGTCGTGGCCGATGGCGCCGTTATCTCCCTGGCCCGCACACCCAATTGTGAAGATCCATGGTTATTGACCCGCGTTGCGGCGGCCGCGGCGCGCACGGGCTATTCCGTATCGCTAGCGACGTGGCGAGCGCTGCAGGAATTACCGCCCCCACCGCAGCGGTGGCCGCGGGCGGCCGTCGATGACTTTTTCGCCATCTTGTCCTCGCCGGCCCATACCCCACGGGTAATTGCGGAGCTGGATCGCTATGGGCTGTGGGAGCGCTTGGTCCCAGAATGGGGTCATGTGCGTGGATTGCTGCCAAGAGAGCGCAGCCACATGCATTCCGTGGATTATCACTTGGTTGCCACCGTGACGCGCTGCGCCGAGGTGCGCACATCGGTGGCCCGCCCAGATCTCCTCCTCTTGGCTGCGTTGTATCACGATTTGGGAAAGGGGCATGATCGCCCGCACGAGCAAGTAGGAGCAGAGATGGTGGCGCGGCAGGCCGCGCGCATGCGGTTTAACCTTGCAGATATCTCCCGCGTGCAAACCGTGGTGGCAGAGCATACGAGCCTGGCGCGATTGGCAGCGACGATGGATCCGCGCTCGGATGCCGCGCGCGATGCCCTATTAAACGCCTGCCATTATGACCAATTGACCATTTCGCTGCTTGCGACCTTATCCAAGGCGGATGCCTTATCGACGGGTCCTGGCGTGTGGTCTGCTCGCACCGCACAGGCGCAGGGCCTTATCGTGGCCCGCGCTTTGGAAGCAAATAAGCCGCGCATAGTTACCCGCCCTCTAGTTCGCGTTCCCCAGGACGATTACGGGGTAGGCCTGGCGGTCGATTGGCAAGAGGAAGTGGTCACCGTAACTTGGTCCGGCGCCAATAAGGCAGAGTTTAAGCGCATTTTTGCGTTGATATCTGCCCTGGGGTGGACCATCGTGCGGGCCAATTTCGTGCGCGGTGATGCTGGTGACTATCAGGCGGAATTTGTCATCCGCACCGTGCAAAAGACGCTGAGAGAGGCCGCGGAACCGGACCGGTTTATCCAGTCCTATAATTCGCGGACATATACCGAGCTTCCTGAGATCGCAGGTGAGCCCACGACGGCGGCGTTTAACGTGGGCGGAATCTTAGAGATTCGCACCGTGGAGAGGATAGGCGCGTTGGGCTATCTGGTGGAGGCTTTGCCGGAGTTTATGTGGCTGCGCCATGAGATCCTGGGTGCCACGATGATTGTGCACGTTTTCTTTGGCGCTTCGGTTTCTCGCGCCCAGGTGGTGGGGAATGTGACCAGGGCCCTGGCTAGGGACTAAGATTGAATAATTGAACTTTAGATCGATCTAATTTAAGGGAGCGCATCCGTAGTGTTTGACTCACTATCAGACCGCCTACAGTCAGCCCTGGCGGGCCTGCGCGGCAAGGGCAAATTAACTGAGGCGGATATCAACGCCACGACTCGTGAGATTCGTTTGGCATTGCTGGAAGCTGACGTTTCTCTGACGGTGGTGCGCGGGTTTATCAAGCGCATCAAGGAACGCGCCCGCGGCGCGGAAGTCTCTGAGGCGCTCAACCCCGCCCAACAGGTGGTCAAGATCGTCAATGAGGAACTCATTGAGATCCTTGGCGGCGAAACCCGCCGGTTGAACCTGGCCAAGAATCCTCCGACCGTCATCATGCTGGCCGGTCTGCAGGGTGCTGGTAAAACCACCCTGGCCGGTAAATTGGCCAAGCACCTCACGAAGCAGGGGCACACCCCCATGCTCGTGGCCTGTGACTTGCAGCGCCCAGGCGCTGTGCAGCAGCTGCAGATCGTCGGCGAGCGCGCGGAGGTCCCGACCTTCGCCCCAGATCCAGGCACCTCCCTGGATTCCAATGACCACGAGATGGGTACCTCGCACGGGGACCCGGTGGACGTCGCCAAGCGCGGTATTGCTGAGGCAAAGCAGAAGCAGCACGATGTGGTCATCATCGATACCGCCGGCCGCTTGGGTATTGATGAAACCTTGATGACGCAGGCGCGCAATATCCGCGATGCCGTCAACCCAGATGAAGTTCTCTTCGTCATCGATTCCATGATTGGTCAAGACGCCGTGCAAACGGCGGAGGCCTTCCGCGATGGCGTGGACTTTACCGGCGTGGTTCTCACGAAGCTGGATGGTGACGCCCGCGGTGGTGCAGCGCTGTCCATTCGTGAGGTGACCGGCAAACCGATTTTGTATGCCTCTACCGGTGAGAAGCTCGATGATTTCGATGTCTTCCACCCAGAGCGCATGTCCAGCCGCATCCTGGGCATGGGTGACCTGCTCTCCCTGATTGAGCAGGCGGAAGCCACCTTGGATCACCAGAAGGCCGAAGAAGCGGCCTCCAAGCTGGGCTCCGGCGAGCTCACGCTGAATGACTTCCTTGATCAGATGCTGATGATCCGCAAGATGGGTCCGATTGGCAACCTGCTGAAGATGATGCCTGGCGGCAAGCAGATGAATGAGATGGCCGCCATGGTGGATGAAAAGCAGCTGGATCGCATCCAGGCGATCATCCGCGGTATGACCCCAGAAGAACGCGAGAACCCAAAGATTCTGAACGCGTCGCGCCGCAAGCGCATCGCCAATGGTTCCGGTGTGAGCGTATCTGAGGTCAACCAGCTCATCGAGCGCTTCAACCAGGCCAAGAAGATGATGTCCAAGATGGCCGGCCAATTTGGCATGGGCGGTGGCGGTCGCTCTGCCACCAAGAAGAAGCCCAAGGGCCGCAAGGGCAAAAACGGCAAGCGCAAGAAGGGCAAGGGCGGCGGTGGCAACCGCGGCCCCAAGATGCCGGGCGGTATGCCGGGCATGGGCGGCGGTATGCCGTCGATGGAAGAGCTACAGCAGCTGCAGCAGCAAATGGGCGGCGCCGGCGGTGCCGGTGGCCTTGGCGGTGGAAAGATCCCCGGCATGCCCAAGATGCCCAAAGGCATGGAGAATATCGACCTCGATAACCTCAACTTTGGTAAGGGCAAAAAGTAGCCGCGCAGAAACATAAATAAAAGGTGGCCCCATTACTTCACAGGTAATGGGGCCACCTTTTTGTATTCTGGCCGCGCTCGGTCTTTTACACCGGATCGTTTTCCGGGGTATTGGGGTACGGCACCGGGTTGGCGCGCCGCGTGCCACCGGTGGTGGGGGCAGCCGGCGATTCCTCTAGCGCTGCCTCTGCCTCTTCGGGGGAGATTTCTGGCGCCTCTTGCTGGACCTTTTCGCCGTTCAAGAAGGGCGTGAGGGCTTCTCGGATCATCGGTATCGCGGAATCCGCGAAGGCATTGGTGATGTGGTGCATATCGCGGTAGACCATGGTGTTGCCAATGACCACTGGACAATCGCCATTGGCGTCGCAGAACCACGGCGCGGTATCGAGGGACAGCATGTTCTCATACTGCGATAGGACTACAGCGCCTGGATCATAAGGTTGGTAGACCTGCTCGAATCGCATGCCACAGCCCACAGCATCCTCGTTGGCTACGTAGCACTCATCGAATTCGCGCGGCTCTCCGTCCTCGTCGAATCCCCACGGGTTATCCCGGAAGCCAAGGAAGGGAATATCGCGCTTGGACAGCTCATCCCAGAAGGCTTGGTAACCGGCGGGCACCGCATCGGGGCCATGCCCATATTCGTTTTGCGGGCGGGTGGTATTGGAGATAACCAGCGCTGGGTGGGCTTCGGCAATGCGGTCCATGACCAGCTCGCCCCACTCGGCGCACTCGGGGCTGACCGTGACGTCATCGCCAAGCTCGATTGGGCAGCCTTGGCGCAAGAGAGGAACGAGCTTAAAGCCCATCTCGCGGCCCAAGTGGTCGAGGGCAGAGGAGTATTGCTCCGCGTGGGATCCTCCCACCAAATAGACTTCTTTTTCGGAATTGGTATCGCCGAAAATGCATGGCGTCTTGCCGTCCCTGCGGGTTTCAAAGAAGAAATCGGCGGGCTGGCTATCGGGAACAAAGCACCAGTTTGCGGCGACCGGCGGCTGGATGCCCCCGGCCACGATGGGATCAGGTTTGATCTCTACGCCATCTGGTGGGGTGATGTCATTAATGAACGTGGTGGCGCCCGGATATTGCTTGGGGTTGAGAATCTCCGCATCGGCGATATTCAGCGTGCGCAGCCACAGCGGCTGAATGAGAAGCAGTGCGGTGACACAGCTGGCGACCACGACACCGCCGATGGCCCGACCGGCCCCGGCACGGGTGGACAGGCCGGAGATTGCCTTGTGGGCTGGAAGGTCCTCTGCCAAGGGGCGCTTGCGGTGCTGGCGCAAGGGGCGCTCGATGAGGCGGTGCGTGGCATCGGCAAGCAGCAGGGAGATGGCAATGATAATGATGCCCAGCCACCACGACGGGGTCTGCTGACCCAAGTACGAGGTGGACAAAATGAGCAGCGGCCAGTGCCAGAGGTATAGCGGATAGGCGACATCGCCTAGCCAACGCGCCTTTCCAGAAGCCATGGCCTTGGAGATCTTTCCGCCACCGCCCAAGATGATGAGCACGGCGCCGCCCAGAGGCAACAGCGATAGCGGACCTGGATAGGCGGTGGTCTCTGCGATGATGGCGCCGGTAAAGACCAACATGAAAAGGCCGAGGCCGGTAAATAGGTCATAAAAACGGGCCGGAATCTTCCAGGCGGAGCCGTAAATAGCAAGTACCGCGCCGAGGGTCAGCTCCCAGGCGCGCGACCACGTGGAGTAGTAGTTTTCCGGCGTTCCGTGCAGCCCATGGCGCGAGGCATAGGCAAAGGAAGCGATGGTCACCACGATGAGAATGGGACCGGCAATCTGGTTGACCGTGGGGAAGCGGCTGGTGCGCAGCGAGGACTCCTGCGGGCGCAGTTTCATTATCGCGGCCAGAATGAGGGCGAAAGCAATGCCCATCAGGTAAAACTGGCCCTGCACGGACATCGACCACATATGCTGCAGCGGGGAAGTATCGGCGGCGGCCGCGGTGTAGTCGGCGTTTTGGCGGGCCAGCTCCCAGTTCTGGTAGTACAGCATGGTTGCCGTGATTTGCTGGGTAAATTCAGTGCGCATGAGCTGCGGGGTGAAAAGGCGCACCAAGATATACGTCACACCGATGACTAAAACGAGGCTTGGCACCAAGCGGCGCAACGTGCGCCAGATTGGCCACCAGGGGTTCAAAGATGCGTTGGGCTTGCCGGCATAGCGCAGCTGCGAGCCTAAGAAGAAGTAACCGGAAAGCAGTAAGAAGACATCCACGCCGCCAGAGACACGACCGACAAAGACGTGGTAGATAACTACGAGGCCAATTGCGATACCGCGCAGACCGTCGAGGTCATAGCGATATCGAAAGTTGCGTGGGGAATCTGTTGTCATAAAACGTCATTTCGTGCGCTTGTCCGTGGGAGGCACAAACGCGGCGTACTTTTAAGCCTTCAGGGTCAAAGGATTGCATTCGGCTCATAAGGGTACTCTTTAAAGGTCTCGGAAGCATAACGAGCCCAGGCTAAGCGTAGGGAAGCGGAGATTTTAAAATACTGCCTGCACACGCTAAAATGGTTCAGGTTATCGCAGCGGTGCGAATTGCTGCTGATAATGAGACGTTTCATTCTGCGTAACACCGTTCCCGTCTACGGTCGGCCGGTACGTCACGCGCAGATAAAATCCAAGGGTTGAACCGGCGCGCTAAAAGGCGCGTGTCTGAACTGCCCAGTGACTAGAAAAGGAGCCATCATGGCTGTCAAAATTAAACTGCAGCGCGTAGGTAAGATCCGCGCCGCTGAATACCGCGTAGTTATCGCTGATGCTCGTACCCGCCGCAGCGGCAAGGTCATCGAGAACATCGGCATCTACCACCCGAAGGAAGAGCCTTCCCTCATCAAGATCGACTCCGAGCGCGCACAGCACTGGTTGTCCGTTGGTGCACAGCCCACCGAGCCGGTCTTGGCACTGCTGAAGGTCACCGGTGACTGGCAGAAGCACAAGGGCCTGCCGGGCGCAGAGGGCACCCTGAAGGTTGCTGAGGAGAAGAAGTCCAAGCTGGACCTCTTCAACGAGGCATTGGCTGAGGCTAATAACGGCCCAACCATCGAGGCCATCACCGAAAAGAAGAAGGCCAAGGAAGAAGCAAAGAAGAAGAAGGAAGCTGAAGAGGCTGCTGCAGCTGAGGCTGCCGCTGCTGCTGCCGGCGAGGCAGACGCTGAAGCAGAAGCTTCTGAGGAGTCCGCAGAGTAATCTGCTCGGGTTTCTAGCGCCCTCTACCAATAAGAGGGCGCTTGCATAAACTTCATCCCCCACCTGCCATCGTTGCATTGACATACGGTGGCGAGTGGGGGATTTTGCGCGCTTTGCCAGCGCGCGGCCGCCGCAGGCTAGTGCCTAATGCTCCCCATCGTGTGGGCGCAGTTCGGGGTAATTGCCATATACATCGTTCGGATCTTCAAAATCCATCCCGCGCAGGCTACCTGCGACGACGGGCTTGAAAAGTTTATAGATTTCTTCCCGCGGCAGCTTGGACAGGGGGCCGTCAATGGCAAGCACGGTAAAACCGTGGACGGCGGACCAGGACAGCAAGCTATTGTGCAGGAAGTATTCTTTCTTGGGCGTTTGGCCTCGGGCCTGCGCATGGCGGGCCAAGAGATCGAAGTAGCGCTGAATCAGGTTCAGGTGTTCGCTTTTTGGATCATCGGGGGTTGACGGATCCACGCCGAGCATAAAGCGCAGCGCCTTCCACTCCAGCATGCAGCGGAAGAAATTCGTTTCATCCAGGGCGAAGTCGAGGTAGGCAAAACCTATCTGCACGAGGTGATCGGGGAAGGCAAGGTCACCAGCTTCATTGGTGGTGCGGTGCAGGCGGCGCACAAGCTCATCGGTGGCGAGTTCGGCCACCTTATCGTGTAGCTCTTCCTGGTCCTTAAAGTGCCGGTAAGCGGACGTAGGGGACACTCCTGCCGCGCGGGTCACGGCGCGGATGGTAATAGCCTCAGGACCTTTTTCTTTGCCTAATTGCACGGCGATGCGCAGCAGCTCGTCGTGGAGGTTTCCGTGGTGATAAGGCTTGTTATGAGACTGCGTTGTATCCAAAATCTGTCCTAACCGTGTGTGTATTTCAATTAGCCCGTAAGCATCGTTAAAAGCATCAGTGCAGGCTGCGCGTCCGCCTGTTGTGCGGGCGAATCCGAATTAACATCCGGTTGGGGCGCGGCAACGCTATGTACTGTATAAGCCGGCAAGTGCACCATATTACCCGGGGATAGGGTGACCGTTTTCTCCCCGCAGGTGAAATTCACTTCACCGCGTATTGCCTGCACGATAATCGGGTGGGCGGCCTTGTGATCCGGCAAAGTTTGACCAGGGGCAAAACTAAAAAGGATGAGGTTGGCGCGCTCACCGTTCAAGACCCGCTTGACCCCAGGGCGCTTGCGCTCAGGATCGGTGGCAGGCGCCAAGGCTACGAGGTCAAGGTCAATCAAGGGCGAGTGCGGTGCCTCCTGATGTGCACCGCGTGGCTCGGAAGCAGGGTTGGGTGAGTCGTTCATGCCACAAGCCTAATCCTTGGCGGCGGGATTGTGGGGAACGCGGCAGGAGATAAAGGCAACGGGGTGCATGCGGTAAACTTTGCGCCATGGAATTGATGATTGGGCGCGTCATTAAGTCGCACGGTATCAAGGGAGAAGTGGTGGTAGAACCCACCACCGATGAGCCTGAGGTGCGCTTTGCAGTGGGAGAAAAACTGCAGGGAAGGCAGGGCCGCAAGGAACACGAGTTGACCATCTCTGCGGTGCGCAGCCACAAGGGCAGGCTTTTGGTGACGTGCAAGGAAATTGCCGATCGCACCCAAGCGGATAGCCTGCGCGGCACCCAATTTTTCGCCGCCCCGTTAGAAGATGATGACGAGGGCTTTTATGATCATGAGCTCGAAGGTTTGCGCGTTATCCGCGACGGGGAAGATATCGGCGCTGTGGTTTCCGTCGTGCACGGGCCTAGCCAAGACCTCTTGGAGGTTGAGCTGGCTTCGGGCAGCTCCGCCTTGGTTCCCTTTGTCCATGCCATCGTCCCAGAGGTCGATGTGGAAGCCGGCACGTGCACCATCCAACCCCCGGAAGGGCTGTTGGACCTATGAGGCTCGATGTCGTGACCATCTTTCCGGAATACCTGCAGCCGCTGCGCCACGCCCTTTTGGGCAAGGCCATCGAGCAGGGCCGCCTTGAGGTGGGCGTGCACGATCTGCGGCAGTGGGCCACGGATGCGCATAAATCGGTCGATGACTCGCCCTTTGGCGGCGGCCCAGGAATGGTTATGAAGCCTGAGGTATGGGGCCCTGCGCTTGACGATGTCGCACTCGGGACCACCGCGCCCACCCTCGAGTCCTCGCTACCGCACCTCAACCGCCCGCGCCACGATGAAGTAGAAGGCGTCGAAGCTCGGGCCTATGGCGCCGATGCGGCGCACGAGGAGCACGAGGACGCCAGTGAGGATGGCGATCTCCCGCTGCTGCTGGTGCCCACCCCGGCTGGGGCGCCGTTTACCCAAGCGGATGCGCGGGCATGGTCTACCGAGGAGCATATTGTTTTTGCCTGTGGGCGTTACGAGGGCATCGACCAGCGCGTGGTTGAAGATGCAAAGAAGCGCTACCGCGTTCGGGAGGTATCCATCGGGGATTATGTGCTCATTGGTGGGGAGGTCGCCGTATTGGTGATTGCAGAAGCCGTCGTCCGCCTTATCCCCGGGGTATTGGGCAATAAGCGCTCGCATGAGGAGGATTCCTTTTCTGATGGCCTGTTAGAGGGACCGAGCTATACCAAGCCGCGGGAGTGGCGCGGGCTTGCGGTGCCGGAGGTCCTGACCTCTGGAAACCATGGGCTGGTAGATAGGTGGCGCAGGGAACAAGCATTGGAGCGCACCTGGCAGCGCCGCCCCGAGTTATTGGAACACGTGGAATTGAGCAAAGCGGACAAGGCATATCTAGCGCACGTGCGCGAGCGTGAATCTGAAGGAGAGTCACAGTAGTGCAGGTCAGCGTGGATCTTTCTGTGCTGATGACCCAGGAAGAATGGGAAGGATGCCAGGAAGATATGCCGCAGAAATTACGCGATGCAGGTTTTACGCCGGTAAATATTTTTGCCACCGTGGTTGCTCCATCGGCGCCGAAAGATAGCCCATTGGCTCAAGAATATGCCTTCAGCAATGGAACCGCGGCGGAAGGAACGCCGCTGTGGCGGGTCATCGTCAATGGCGATACCACAGCAGCCCTGCCTTCCGTCGCGCCGGTGGTTGCTGAGTGCCTACCGCCCACCGCGGCGTGGTTGGGGAGCACGGAAATTGGCCATACCGAATTCGCGTGGTCGGCCGAGCCCGTATGGAGCGCAGAATCCTCCGAAGAAATTTAAGAAAAGCTCTCTAGAAAAACGTGTATCGATGCTGGGTAGTGCTACTGTAAGTGCAGCATTTACTCGCATTTTTTACTTGCTCTCCAAGGATCTCTCGCATGACTTCTCCCAATGGAAATGACTTTGGCGGATACAACCAACAGCCGCAGTACAACCAGTACCCCGCGTATTCCCAGCCGCAACAGAGCCGCGGCGGGAATGGGGCCATGATTGCGGCGATCATTTTGGGAGTTGTGGCGCTATTGGCCGTTGCTGCTGCCGCATTCTTTTTCGTGCAGGGAAATGGCAATAAGTCCAGCGCCACCGCGCAGGAAAGCCAATTCCAGCAAAAGGTTGACTCCACCAAGGTCGATGCCAAGGAAGACGGGAAGTCTGGCAGTGAAGCTACCGTGACCAAGACCGAACAGGCTCCCGCGCCCGCACCAGCACAGGCGGCTGCAAGCAGCGGCAATGGGCACTCGTGGGGCGATTACACAAGCTATTACGCGGCCACGAGCAAAACCTCAGAGGCCTTTGCCAAAAACGTCTACAACACTTTCATGAATAACTGGGTGGCCGGCGGCGGAACGGATGCCACCTTGAGCGTTTATTCTCCTACTACCGGTGGTACCTATACGATGTACTGCTCCGGCAGCTCCTCGCGGGTAAGCTGCACCGGCGGCGATCGGGCCGAGGTAGTCATCCACTAAATCGGGGCGTCTTTTACTCCTCTTCTTCCTGCTTGTAGCGTGCGGGAGGGAGAGGATTTTGTGTGTCCGGCGGTGGCAGGCCGGGGCGGTGGACAAGGCATGCGGTAGATTGGGTGGGTCCTATGCCAAGCTGTGAAATAGAAGTGTGAGGAATCTACGTGAATATTGCGGCCACCATCGCGGCGGAGATCGGCGCTCAAGAAACCCAGGTTTCGACGGCGCTGAAGCTCCTGGCGGAGGGAAATACCGTGCCTTTCATTGCGCGCTACCGCAAGGAGGTCACGGGTGGTTTGGATGACGCGCAATTGCGCACCATCGAAGAGCGAGCCACCTACCTGCGCGAGCTAGAAGAGCGCAAAGAGACGATCCTTGCCGCCATCGAGGAGCAGGGCAAGCTTAGCGATGCCCTGCGTAGCCAAATCCTTGCCTGCGATACCAAGGCGCGGCTCGAAGATTTGTATCTGCCGTATAAAAAGCGCCGCAAGACAAAGGCGGATATCGCCCGCGAAGCCGGCTTGGAAGACTTGACCGACAAATTGATTGCACGGCCGAAGGCCCAGCCGGAGGAACTGGCGCAAGGCTATCTCACGGAAGGTTTCGCGGATACCAAAAAGGCACTGGAAGGCGCGCGCTCCATTCTCATCGATCGCTTCGCGCTCGATGCGGACTTGGTGGGTGGCGTGCGCGAGCGCATGTTTAACCAGGGTGCCATGCAGGCGCAGGTGGTAGAGGGGAAGGAAGCCGAGGGCGCGAAGTTCAAGGATTACTTCGACTTCAACGAGCCTTTTTCTTCGCTTCCTTCCCACCGCATTCTGGCGCTCCTGCGCGGGGAGAACGAGGGAGTGCTGCAGCTGCACCTGGATGCCGGTGACGATGCCGACTACGAGGACCTCATTGCGGATCGCTTCGGTCTGGATCGCAGCTCCGCGTGGCTGGATAATGCCGTGCACTGGGGATGGCGCACCAAATTGTATGTCTCTTCCAGCCTGGATGCGCGCATGCGCTTGAAAGAAGTGGCAGAAGAAGGCGCGCTCAAGGTCTTTGCCACCAACCTGCGCGATGTGCTGCTTGCTGCCCCCGCGGGCCAGCGCGCGACGATCGGCCTCGATCCGGGCTATCGCAACGGCACCAAATGCGCCGTGGTGGATAAAACGGGCAAGGTGCGCGATACCACCATCGTTTATCCCCATCAGCCACAAAACCAGTGGTCGCAGGCGGTGCAGACCCTGTCTACGCTGTGTGCGCGGCACTCGGTTGACCTCATGGCCATCGGCAATGGCACTGCCTCCAGGGAAACGGAAAAGCTCGCACACGAGATCGCCGACCTGCTCGAACAGGCGGGCGGTCAGCGGCCGACCCCTGTCGTGGTCTCCGAATCCGGTGCATCGGTCTACTCCGCATCGCAGCTGGCGGCAGAGGAATTCCCGGATATGGATGTCTCGCTGCGCGGGGCGGTATCCATTGCCCGGCGCCTGCAGGATCCACTGGCAGAGCTGGTGAAGATCGATCCTAAGGCCATCGGCGTGGGCCAGTATCAGCACGATGTGAACCAGACGTCGCTGGCGCGCACGCTGGATGGCGTGGTGGAAAGCGCCGTCAATGGCGTTGGCGTTGACCTCAATACGGCCTCGGCGCCGCTATTGGAGCGCGTGGCGGGTATTAACCCCACCATTGCCGCCAATATCGTGGCCTACCGCAATGACAACGGTTCTTTTGCTACGCGCAAGGAACTGAAGAAGGTGCCGCGCCTGGGGCCGAAGGCCTTTGAACAGTCCGCCGGCTTCCTGCGCATTAATGGGGGAGCGGACCCGCTCGATGCGTCCGCGGTTCACCCGGAGGCCTATCCCATCGTGACGCGAATAGCGGAGCAGACGGGGCTGGGCATCGGCGAGCTCATTGGCAATACCCGCGTGCTGGACAAGCTGGATCCCGCCAATTTCGCCGATGAAATCTTCGGTATCCCAACTGTGAGCGATATCATCGCCGAGCTGGATAAGCCCGGCCGCGATCCGCGCCCTGAGTTTAAGACCGCCACCTTTAAAGAAGGCGTGCATAAGGTCTCTGACCTTACCCCAGGCATGGTGCTGGAGGGCACGGTCACCAACGTGGCGGCCTTTGGCGCGTTTGTGGATGTCGGCGTGCACCAAGACGGCCTCGTCCATGTCTCTGCCATGAGCCATCAGTTTGTTTCTGATCCCCATGAGGTCGTGCGCTCCGGCCAGGTGGTCAAGGTCAAGGTGATGGAGGTCGACGTCGATCGCCAGCGCATCGGCCTATCGCTGCGGCTGGATGATGAGCCGGGCCAGCCCGCGCCGAAGCGCCGCGGCGGCGACTCGCAGCGCGGATCCGGCAAGCGCGGCGGTCAAAAGCCTTCGCGCGCAGCGGGGAAGAAGGGCGGACGCAACTCCGATCGTGGAGGCTCCCGCGGGCGCCCGGCAGCCAAGGGGACCATGGCCGATGCCCTGAAGAAGGCCGGCTTCTAGCTTCTCTGTGCAGCGGCCTACCAGCACCGCAGGGTGGGCCGCTGCTTGAGGCCGCGGTGGGGAAAATATCCCCGCCAACCGCGGACGACCCGAAAAATATGACCGCCACATTACAATCGATGCGGACTCCCACATCCAATAATGGTAAGTTTGGCAAAACTAAGTAAATGGCGTCCTTCTTCTCCTGCTTCAGCGAGGTGCTTCTGGGCAGATGGGGGCAAGGGGGACGCTGAACTACTGCCATAAGGAGACAACTATGAGTCGTGCGGCCGATAGCGGTCACGGTGCCGAGGATACTGCAGCGATGGCCTCGATAAGCGGCGAGGAACACAAGAGCCGGGGAGTGCTGGGCTGGCACCGCCTCCTGGACTGGCGCCCACGCAGCGCTTTGTCGCGGGTGCTTATCGTATTCTTCCTCGTTGCGCCCATCATCGTG
The DNA here is from genome assembly GCF_000478135.1 of Corynebacterium sp. KPL1818. NCBI lineage: Bacteria > Bacillati > Actinomycetota > Actinomycetes > Mycobacteriales > Corynebacteriaceae > Corynebacterium > Corynebacterium sp. KPL1818. The sequence continues at coordinate 442,691 of NZ_KI515759.1, forward strand.
GCCGGAACCATGATGTGGGCCATGTGGGATCCATCCAAGTACATGCGCAATATTGACCTCGCAGTGGTCAATGAAGATGCCGGCGTGGACAAGCAGGGCAAGCACACCAACTATGGCGACCAAGTGGTCGAGGGCCTGCTAGAGACCGATTACCTCAAATTCTCTGAGGTCAACAAGGACGAAGGCGAAGAGGGTCTGGTCAAGGGCAAGTACTTGATGGTGGTGACTATCCCGAAGAACTTTTCCGAACAAGCCGTCACCATCATCAGCGATAAGCCCGAAAAGCCTGAGATCAACTTCGCCACGAATGACTATTACGGCACGAATGGCTCGGTGATTTCCTCCAGCCTTATTCCGCAGGTACAAACGAGCGTGGAAAACGCCATTTCCAAAAAGTACGCCGACCAGGTTATTGAGGGGCTTACTAAGCTGAGCGACGGCCTGGGCAATGCCGCGGACGGCGCGGGGCGCCTCGATGAAGGCGCTGGAAAGCTGCAAGAGGGCGGCGGGCGCGCGGTTGAGGGTATCAACAAGCTCGACAACGGTGCGGGCAAGCTCAATAACGGCACGGCCGAGCTCCTCAACGGAACGACGCGGCTCAATGACGGCGTCGGGCGGTTGAATGATGGTGCAGGCAAGCTGAGTGATGGCGCGGCGCGCCTCGATGACGGTGCCTCCCGGCTTGCCGATGGCTCCGATAAGCTCCTTGCCGGTACCGGCCGCCTTGCCGATGGTGCGGGCCAGATCGATGCCGGGGTCAATCAACTCACCGGCATGCTCATCCCCGTGCTGAAGCAAGCCCAAGCCGTGGTACCTGGCCTTACCCAGCTGGTAGATATCTTGCGCGGGCTCGGTATGACCCAGCAAGCGGATCAGCTCTACTCGTTGGTATCCAGGCTCGATCCCGCCTCTAGTGGAAATATGGTGGGACAGCTGGAGAAGCTTTCCGCAGGCACCGGGCAGCTGCACTACAACCTGTCCGACCCGCAATCGGAATACCTCGGCGGGCTGACCACACTGAACGGCGGTGCACACCGCCTGTCCGATGGCATCAAGGAGCTGCGCGGCGGAGTTGGCAGGCTTAGCGACGGTACCTCGCAGTTGCAGGATGGTGCGACCCGCCTGCAGGACGGTGCCTCCCGCCTCCACGATGGCACGGGCGCGCTCAAGGAGGGCACCGGCCGCCTGGCTGAAGGCGGAACCGAGCTCAAGGGCGGCTTGGACCGCCTCAAGGAAGGCTCTGGCGAGCTATCTACAAAGCTTGCCGAAGGCGCCGCCAAGGCACCTACCATTTCCCGCCCAGAGGATTCCGCGCAAAATATAGCGGTTCCCATTAACTTCACCGCATCCAATGTCCATCCCGTGCAGACGGTGGTCAACCCAGCGGACCCGACCGAAAAGAATATTACCGGCGGCGCCTCCATGCTCTTCGTACTCGTATTCGGCTTCCTCGTCATGCTGCTCTTGGCGATGACGCTGCCGTACTACATGGCGCGCCGGGGAGCCCGCGTCACCAGCCCAGCCCGCAGCGTATTCGGCGCCTTTGCCGCGCTGACCGGCCTAAACTTCCTCATACTGGCGTTTATGGCCCTGATGTCTTCCACCTTGGGGTGGCAGCCGGCAAGCTGGTCCATGATCGCGCTCGTGCTCGCCGCGATTTCCGCCGTGGGTGCGGCGACCTATCAGTTCTTCCTGATTACCTTCGGGCGCAAGATCGGTTCGATCTTTGCAGCCGGCGCGTTCGCCCTGGGCGTGATGGTCTTTGGCGGGGTCTGGCCGGTCCTGGCGATTCCGCGCGCGCTCAGCCTGTTGCACCCTTTCCACCCGATGTCCTACGCCAAGGACGCGTTTACCCGTGCTACCGACGGCATTCATGATGGCACCTTCTGGAGCAGTATCATTATCCTCTTTAGCATCACGGTGGGTGCCGTGGTGGCGTCGTACTTGGTCTTCCGGGCGCGATACCTGGGCACGGCAAAGATCCTCGATGAGCACCACTCCATCCTCCGCTCGCCCATGCCCGCCTAAGGCGTGCTGCGCGCCCGGCTCGCCCCAGGTAGGGAAGTAAATCCGCGAAGTAGAGGAATTTGGAATTGGCCGGTTCCTATGGAAAGATAATCCATCGTTCTATGTAACGGGCACGAACCGGTCAGGCCTCCGGCCGCCAGGGTCCTCTGTCCCAAACTGAAAAGGAATATTGGTATGACCAACATTATCGACAAGGTCGATGCAGCGCAGCTGCGCGACGACATCCCGTCCTTCCGCCCCGGCGATACCCTCGACGTCAACGTCAAGGTTATTGAGGGTAACAACGAGCGTGCACAGCTCTTCAAGGGCATCTGCATCCGCCGCCAGGGCTCCGGTATCCGCGAGACCTTCACCGTGCGTAAGGTTTCCTTCGGTATCGGCGTAGAGCGTACCTTCCCGGTTCACTCCCCGAACCTCGAGTCCATCAAGGTCTCCCGCCGCGGCCGCGTTCGCCGTGCGAAGCTGTACTACCTGCGCGATCTGCGCGGCAAGAAAGCTCGCATCAAGGAGCGTCGCTAGTTCTAATGCCCGCCCTGGGCAGCGCCTATCTCCCTTCCTTTCCCGCATGCACAGTGCCGGAAAGGGAGGGAGATTTTTATTGTGCACTCCTCGAATCATTTCGATTTCCTGTGAATCGCCCCGCAGTCACGGGAGCCAATCCAGATTGCGGGCATGCAGTTGCTAGGATCTGACGGGTGAATAACGAAAGCATCTCGCAGGGCAAAGAAGCGGCCGCGGAGGAAGCAACCACGGAGAAAAAACAAATGCCGTGGTGGCTGGAGACTCTCGTAGTCGTCGTCTCCGTGCTGGTGGTCGTGGGGCTATTCCAAAACTTCATCGGCCGCCAATACGTGATTCCCTCAGGATCCATGGAGCCGACGCTGCATGGCTGTGAGGGATGCACGAATGACCGCATCTTTACAGAAAAGGTCTCTTACTACGGCGATAAGAGCCCAGAGCCAGGCGATGTCGTGGTCTTTAAGGGCACCGACGATTGGAACGGGAGTTACGTCTCCCCGCGCTCATCCAATGCCGTCATTCACGGCATTCAGGATGCGCTGAGCTTTATCTCCTTGGCGCCACCAGATGAAAATACCCTGGTCAAGCGCGTTATCGCCACCGGCGGGCAGACGGTGTCTTGCCAGGAAGGCGATCCCGCCGTCATGGTGGATGGCAAGCCCATCAAGCAGGATTACGTGCAGGATCCGCCGACCTATCCGGTGGATGAATCGACTGGATCGGAAGCCTGCGGTGGCCCGTATTTCGGCCCAGTGAAGGTGCCTGAGGATAATATCTGGGTCATGGGGGATAACCGCACCGCGTCTGCCGATTCGCGCTACCACATGGGCGATAACTTCCACGGCACGATCCCCGTAGATAACGTGCGCGGAAAGGTGCAGTTCGTATTCTGGCCGTTCAACCGCATTGGTGGGGTCGATGACCCAGACATCCAAAGCTAAACCACAGCAACAGCGCCTGCGCACGCGCGATTTCCTCGCGCCGGTCATCGGCGGCTTCGTGCTCTTAGTCCTACTGCAGGCTTTCGTCGGCCGGATGTATGTCATTCCCTCCGCGTCGATGGAACCTACGCTGCATGGCTGTACCGGCTGCGATAATGACCGCATCGCGGTGCAAAAGATGAGCTATTACTTCCACGACCCAGCCCCAGGCGATGTCGTGGTATTTGAAGGACCTGAGTCCTGGAATACGGAATTTGAGGTGCAGCGCTCCGATAATGTGCTGGTGCGCGGTGCCCAAAACGCCTTGGCGTCGGTGGGGCTTTTGCCCAATGGGGAAAATATCCTGGTCAAGCGCGTTATCGCCACCGAGGGCCAGACGGTCAAGTGCGAGGAGGGCGATTCCGCGGTGATGGTGGATGGTGCACCGATAGATCAGAGTTTCACATTGGATCCGCCCGAGATCCCGGTTGATCCCGGCTCCGGCTCGCAGGCCTGCGGCGGCCAATACTTCGGTCCCGTGACCGTACCAGAAGGCAATATGTGGGTCATGGGGGATAACCGCACCAATTCCCTGGATTCCCGCGCGCATATCGGCGATCACCTGCAAGGCACCGTGCCGGTGGACAATGTGCGCGGCAAGGTAGAAGCCGTGGTCCTGCCCGTATCGCGCTTTGGCGGCATCGACGATCCGGATATCCAGGATGCGGCGGCTTAAACAGCAACGCACCTTTGAAGTGGCGTTGGCCAAGGCAGGGCTCGGCCCCGTCGCCGGGGTGGATGAGGCCGGCCGCGGTGCGTGCTGCGGCCCCATCACCATCGCTGCTTGCATCCTGCCCAAGCGCATCGTGGGAGAATTGGATACCTTAACCGATTCCAAGAAGCTCACGCCCCGCCAGCGCGAAAAGCTCTTTCCCATCATTAAAGACAAGGCTGTGGACTGGTCGGTGGTCCATATTGCGGCAGGGGACATCGACAAGCGTGGCATCCAACACGCCAATACCTCAGGCATGCGCCGGGCAGTAGCGCGCCTGGAACAGCGCCCAGGCTATGTGCTTTCCGATGCCCTCTTTATCCCCGGCCTCACCCAACCCCACCTGCCCATCGTTGGTGGGGACGCGGCGGCGCGGTGCATTGCGGCGGCGAGCGTGCTGGCCAAGGTCAGCCGGGATCGCCTCATGCTGGATCTGGACGAGCGCTTTCCGGGCTATGGATTGGCAGGGCATAAGGGCTATGGCACTAAGGCGCACGAGGCCGCGATTGCCGCTTTGGGGGCGAGTCCAGAACACCGCATGAGCTACAGCAATGTGCAGCGCGCGCATGCCCAATTCACTGCGCGTGCCTAGCGAAAATTGTGGTTTCTGCGCGCTAAGCTAGGGCGAGCTATCCCATATTTTGGAGGTCCACAGTGAGTGCAGAGGAACTCGAAAACTACGAGGCAGAGGTAGAGCTGTCCCTTTACCGCGAATATCGCGATGTCGTCAGCCAGTTTTCTTATGTCGTAGAAACCGAACGACGATTCTACCTGGCCAATGCCGTAGAACTGATTCCCCATACCGCCGGGCCCGATGTGTACTACGAGGTGCGCATGTCCGATGCCTGGGTATGGGATATGTACCGTTCCGCCCGATTCGTGCGCTACGTTCGCGTCATTACCTACAAAGATGTCAATATCGAGGAGTTGGATAAGCCGGATTTCATCATGCCGGACTAGGGCGCTGGGCGCCTGTCAATTCGGCGCCCGCTCCATCCCGCCGCAGCTGTGGATAACTCTTCGTGATGCCGAAGTTATTCACATCCGCGGCGGTTTTCTGGTTTTCGGGCTTGTATCCGGCCCGCATCCTGCGGTGTTCTGTGCGTGCAGCACAAACAGCACGAAAGAAAAGGACGCCACACATGCAATTTGCATCCGATAAACACCTCGCTACGAAGCACCCCCGGCACAGGCAAGAACTGGGAAAGCGGGGAGAATCATTCGCCGCGCGCTACCTCCGCGAGCGCGGTTCCGACATCATTGCCGCCAACGTCTCCTACCGAGTGGGAGAAATCGACCTTATTGCCTGCGAGCCCGATGGCACGATCGTCTTCGTAGAGGTAAAAACCCGCTCTACCGCGAGTTTTGGCACAGCCGAGGCGGTGACCCCACACAAGCTTGCCCGCATGCGCAGGGCCGCCGTCCAGTGGCTAGACGGCAAGCCGCTGGCTACCGTGCGCTTCGATGTCATTGCTCTCGTGGTCAAAGGCGAGGGTTTTGAACTAGAGCACTTTACGGGGGTCGACGATGGCTCTCGGTAAATGCTTAGCAGTCTCCCTACACGGCGTACTCGCCCGCGTCATCAACGTCGAAGCCAACGTAGGGCATGGCCTGCCCGGAATCCATGTGGTGGGGCATGCGGATACCGCGATATCTGAATCCCGCGACCGCATCAAGACCGCCGCCGCGAATTCCCGCCTGCCATGGCCGAAAACCAAGGTGATCGTGTCCATGTCACCGGCCTCGCTCCCAAAATCAGGCTCCCATTTTGATCTGCCCATGGCCCTTGCGATTCTCGCCGCCCACGTAGAACAGCACGGCGCTGACTACGCGCGCTCCGTGCAGTTACCCAACCGGGTCCTTGAAGAAACCCTGGTGCTCGGGGAACTGGGCCTGGACGGCACGGTTAGAGCAGTACCCGGCATTATCCCTGCGCTTCTCGCCGCCCGCGAGGAGGGCATTACTACGCTGGTCATTCCGCCAGGCAATGCGGCCGAGGCCACCCTCGTTCCTGATATGAATGTGCTGGTCGCAGCCACGCTCTTTGATGCCTTTGCGTGGGCGCTAGGAGAGCGCGACCTGCCCCGTGCGGCCGAGTGCTGCTCTGATCAACCCGCACCGGCGCCCGCACAGAAGCGGCTAGATTTTTGCGATATAGCCGGGCAACACCATGCCAAGTGGGCGGCGGAAGTCGCTGCCGCCGGTGGGCACCACCTGTTGATGATTGGCCCACCAGGCTCGGGAAAATCCATGATCGCCTCGCGCCTGCCCAGCATTCTTCCGGCGCTAAGCCCAGACCAGATGGTAGAAACCACCGCGGTCCACTCGCTCACGGGGACCCCCGGTGAAGTGGTCTCCCACGCGCCCTTCATCGCCCCGCACTCTTCGGTTACCCGTGCGGCGCTCCTTGGTGGTGGAAGCGGCCATCCTCGCCCAGGGGCGGTGAGCCTGGCCCATAATGGGGTGCTCTTCCTCGATGAGGTCAGCGAGGTAAGCGCCCCAGTCCTTGACGGCATGCGCGCGCCTTTAGAAGAAGGTCATGTCCGCCTGGCACGCGCGCAGCAGGAGATTGACTACCCGGCGCGATTCCAACTGATTATGGCCGCTAACCCCTGTCGGTGCGCCGCCGAGGATCCCTCTCAATGCACGTGCAATCCGCATGACCGGCTTCATTATCTATCGAATCTCTCCGGGCCGTTGCGCGACCGCTTGGACATGGTGGTCACCCTCTCCGGACAGTCAGCCACCATCAATGCTGAGGGCGAAGAATCCTCTGCCGCCATTGCCGAGCGGGTCGCCGCAGCCCGCGACCGTGCCCGGGCGCGCTGGGCGGCCGACGGCATTCCCGCCCGCGTCAACGGCGCCGTGCCCTCGTCCTATTTGCGCCGGCACCGCCCCGCATCTGAGTCCGCGATGATCATGTTGTCTGCCTACCTTGCCGAGGGCGAGATTTCGCAGCGCGGCATCGACCGCGTCCTGCGCGTGTCGTGGACCTTGGCCGACTTGCACGGCAGTTCCACACCCGATCTTGCGGAAGTGGGTCAAGCCCTCGACCTTCGTTCGAGCCAAACGGTAGGGAGGATTTCGGCATGAGCGATCTTGATTTATCGACTCCACTTGCCACATGGGTATATCTCAATCGCGTGGTGGAAGGCCCGTCCGCCTCCTTGCAGGCCTTGCTGGAACATCATTCGGCCGAAGAGATTGCCCACGGGATTTATCACCGAGCCGATTGGATCGGGCCTCTCTTAGCGCGCACCGCCTCACGGTTTGATTGGGTGCGGCAAAAAGAAGACCTCGCCGCCGCAGAGCGCGTGGGGGCGCGATTGATCACTGCCGATAGCCCCGAGTGGCCAGCCGAGGCGTTTTCTTCTGCCTTTGGTTTTTACCAGAATGGCGCGGACGCGCCGGCCACATTCGATGAGCAAGCAGTACCGCCGCATAGCTTGTGGGTACGCGGCTCAGCGCTTAAACCCGAGGTAGGGCAGGCCGTTGGAATCGTGGGCACGCGTGCCATTTCGCGCTACGGGTGGCAGGCAACCCAAAGTGTGGTCTCAGGCCTAGTGAACCATCAGTGGACTATCGTCTCCGGCGGGGCTTTGGGAGTAGATACCGTGGCGCATGAGACCGCCTTGCACAATGCGGGGCGCACCATTGCTGTCGCCGCGTGCGGAATCGACAAGAATTACCCGGCCCGCAATGGTGGACTCTTCGATCAGATTGCCGATAATGGCTGCATCGTCTCCGAATTCGCTCCCGAGACAGCACCTAAGCGGCATCGCTTCCTCATTCGCAACCGCCTTGTTGCGGCGCTAAGCCAAGGAATCGTGGTCATGGAAGCTGCATATCGTTCCGGTGCTCTTAATACCCTCAACTGGGCAGAAGCCTTGGGGCGCGTTGCCATGGCCGTGCCGGGGCCAATTACGACGAGTGGCTCGCTCGGGTGCCACCAGCGCATCCAAGACGGGCGGGCCCAGTTGGTCGCCAGCGCCGACGAAGTCCGCGCCCTGGTGGGCCGCGCCGGGACGGTTGATCCGGAGGCGCAGTATGAAATGAATTTTGCGGCGTCTTTAACGCAGCGACTATCGCGGAATGAGCTGCGGGTCTTTGACGCGACCCCGCCGCCAGGAAGCCCTCCGGCTACTGCTGAAGATATTGCGCGGGACGCGGGATTCCGCCTGCCCCTTACTATCCACTTATTGCTTGCCCTAGAGAAAATGTGTGTGATCGTGCGGGAGGGAAATAACTGGGTTCGCTTAGAGATGGGCTGAAAAGCAAGTAAACTCATGGGGTATGAGTGATAAACGGAAGGCTGCAGAACGCAATGCCCCGGTGGGGCAGATGGATGAGGCCATCGAGGATTTTGCGGACTTCCAGCTCTGCGTCAAGGGCCGTGCGGAGGCCACGGTGCGTGGCTACCGCGCGGACTTAGAAAACCTGGCTCAAGACATCGATACCTTTGAGGACTTTAACCTCAATAACCTGCGCCAGTGGCTGGGCAACGCGGTCGCAGAAGGAAAGGCGCGCGCAACGCTGGCGCGCAGGACAGCCTCAGTTAAAGCCTTTTCTACCTGGGCGGAAAGGGAAGGCTACCTCACCCGCGATGTTGCGGCACGATTGGTAACACCGAAGGTGGGCCAGCATCTCCCAACGGTCATGGCACCGCAGCAGGCGGGCGAACTTGTGGGCAACGCCGTTTCTGTCGATGAAGCGCATTTTCAGCGCGATAGCGCGATTTTGGAGTTGCTCTATGCCACCGGAATGCGCGTGGCGGAATTGGTCCGCCTCGATATAGAAGACGTGGACTTTAAGCGGTCCACCGCACGTGTTACCGGTAAGGGAAATAAGCAACGGGTCGTGCCCTTTGGTGCCGCCGCAACCGATGCCCTGCAGCAGTGGATAGACGGCGGGCGCAAAGAGATGGCGCGGGGAGATACCCAGGCCATCTTTGTAGGCAGCAGGGGAGCGCGCATTGACCAGCGCCAGGTGCGGCGCATCGTAGACAAAGCCGCCACGGTTACCGGCACAAGCGGCCTAACGCCGCACGGGGTGCGACACCTTGCGGCTACACATCTCTTAGAAGGCGGCGCGGACCTGCGCGTGGTCCAAGAGTTATTGGGACACTCGTCTTTGAGTACCACGCAAATCTATACGCATGTTTCCGCAAAGCGGCTAAAGCAGGTCTATTCCCAGGCCCACCCGCGGGCCTGAGTGATTCTTATAAAGGCTTGAGGCGGATAACCGGTATATCCAGCAGGCTTAATGGGTCAATGTAGCTGTCCTTGGCAATCCGCGCGCCCCAATGCAGTCTTGGTGTGCCGTCTACTGGGTGGCCGAGTTTTCCTATGGTTTGGCCCTCGCGCACTTCTTGGCCTTGGGTGACGCTCGCGTGCACGGGTTGATACGTGGTGCGAATGCCATCTGCATGATCTATCGACACGACCGGGGTTCCGGCGACGGTGCCGACAAAAGCGACGGTGCCGGATTCGGCGGCGACGACTGGGCCGCCTATTCTTAGGGCCATATCGACGCCGCGGTGGCCAGCGCTCCACTTATGCTCGGGCTTATCAAAGCCGCGCAGCACCCGAACCGGGCGCGGTTTACCCGAGGCGGGATCGACGTATGCGGCAGCGGGCGCCGCGCACAGTAGCATTAGCGCACAAGTGAGGATGGTGGCGAGGGTGGGGAGAATGGGGCATCGGCAAGCGGCATTATTGCGTGGTCGTGGAAAAAGGTTCATGGGGCACAGTGTGTAGCGCCAGGGCAAATAATGTCCTGCGAAGCGTGGGCTGGCTGTGGATAAACTGGCAGCGGTGGGGCGGAAGAAACCCGAGTGACAATCGAGGCGAAACGTCCAAAGAAACTTGTGGAAAAGTGCTCGTTCGGTTTGGAAAATCCAGCTGGCTGGGATTATTGTCTTTCATAGCAGTGTGTCCGCTGGGAGTTAACCCTCACGGAGGCATTGACTACGCGCGACGAAGTTGTTGCATCCTGCGTTAAGGGTGTGGCGGCCCGGCAGCTGACGTGGTCCTTGGAAACAAGGTGTTGGCAGGGCCTTCGTTGCTAGGGTGCGGAATAAAACACCGCACATTTGGAAAACCGAAAGACAATTAAAAGAAAGCGAGCGAATCATGGCAGTTGTAACCATGCGCGAGCTCCTCGACGCTGGTGTGCACTTTGGCCACCAGACCCGTCGCTGGAACCCGAAGATGCGTCGTTTCATCTTCACCGACCGTAACGGCATCTACATCATCGACCTGCAGCAGACGCTGACCTACATCGATGAGGCATACGAGTTCGTTAAGGAAACCGTCGCTCACGGTGGCACCATCCTTTTCGTTGGCACCAAGAAGCAGGCGCAGGAAGCAGTTGCTGAAGAAGCAACCCGAGTCGGTATGCCTTATGTCAACCACCGCTGGTTGGGCGGCATGCTCACCAACTTCCAGACCGTGTCCAAGCGTCTGAAGCGCATGAAGGAGCTTCAGGCAATGGATGAGCGCGAGGACGGCTACAAGGGCCGCACCAAGAAGGAAGTTCTGATGCTCAACCGCGAGCGCGCCAAGCTTGAGCGCGTTCTGGGCGGCATCTCTGAGATGGCCAAGACCCCGTCCGCACTGTGGATTGTTGACACCAACAAGGAGCACATCGCGGTTAAGGAAGCCCACAAGCTGAACATCCCGGTTGTTGCCATCCTGGACACCAACTGCGACCCGGATGACGTTGACTTCCCGATCCCGGGCAACGATGACGCAATCCGTTCCACCAAGCTGCTGTCCGGCATCGTGGCTTCCGCCGTCGAGGAAGGCAAGAAGGCTCGCGAGGAGCGCCAGCTTGCAGCCGCTAAGGAAGCTGCCGGCGATTCCGCAGAGAAGGAACAGCGCGATGCTGAGGCTGCTGCAGCCGCATCCGATCCTGCTTCTGCAGAAAAGGCTGAGGAAGCACCCGCAGACAAGCCTGCACAGTAGGCCTGCCTCTTGTGAGGATTCTTTCTTAACTGCACTTAATTGAATACCCCACGCACATCTTGGTGTGGGGCAGCTAGGGAATAATTCCTGTACAAGGCTGTTTACCTAACCCCTACCACCGTGTGCTACGGCGGTGGGGGTTACTTTTATCTATGCTGGAGGCGGCTAAAACTAGCCTCCGTACAATCGCATTGATGAAGGAAACTGGGGTAGATACCCCCACCCAAAGACGGCGCGAGACCGCTTCTTCGGCTACGCTGTCTCAACGAACACTGACTGATTTTCAAGGAGGATCGCCCTAACTATGGCGAACTACACTGCTGCAGACGTGAAGGCACTGCGCGAAGCAACTGGCTCCGGCATGCTCGATTGCAAGAAGGCCCTGGAAGAAAACGGCGGCGACTACGACAAGGCCGTTGAATTCCTGCGCATCAAGGGTGCGAAGAACGTGTCCAAGCGCGCTGACCGCGAGGCTACCGAGGGCCTCGTTGCCGTATCCGGCAACACCATGGTTGAGATCAACTGCGAGACCGACTTCGTGGCAAAGAACGAGGGCTTCCAGTCCTTCGCCAAGAAGATTGTTGAAGCTGCAGCCGCAGCCAAGGCTAACTCCCCGGAAGAACTCAACAACGTAGAGATCGACGGCCAGAAGGTCTCCGAGTTCGTTGACCAGGAGTCCGCAAAGACCGGTGAGAAGCTGCAGGCACGTCGTGCAGTCACCGTTGATGGCGACAATGTTGCCGTCTACCTGCACCAGCGCTCCGCTGACCTGCCTCCTGCAGTTGGTGTCTTGGTTTCCTACGAAGGCAACAAGGAAGGCGCACACGCTGCCGCTCTGCAGATTGCAGCAATGAATGCTGAGTACCTGAAGCGCGAAGACGTTCCTGCAGAGATCGTCGAGAAGGAGCGCTCCATCGCTGAGGCCACCACTCGCGAGGAGGGCAAGCCTGAGGCTGCGCTTCCAAAGATCGTGGAAGGCCGCCTGAACGGCTTCTACAAGTCCGTTGTTCTGCTGGAGCAGGCTTCCTTGTCCGATAACAAGAAGACCGTTAAGCAGGTTGCAGAAGAGGCCGGCACCACCATCACCGGCTTCGTCCGCTACGAGGTTGGCGCTTAAGCCTCAGCCGCTTTTTAGCCTTTAAAGCCCACGGGAGGTACACCCTCTCGGTGGGCTTTTCTGCTGTCTAGAGGCGATGGGGAAGGGGCGGCTGCCGGGCTGCGGTGCGGTGTGGGGAAGCGGGGGCAGTGTAGGTAAGATGGAAAAGAAATAAATCAGCCCGCGCAAAAGGAGACGATGAAGGCGTGACTTCTGCAGACGAGAAGCGAACCGGATACAAACGAGTAATGCTGAAACTCGGCGGCGAAATGTTTGGCGGCGGCAAGGTTGGCATCGACCCGGACGTTGTCGATAACGTTGCTCGCCAAATCGCTGAAGTGGCCGAGCAGGGCATCGAAATCGCCGTGGTGATCGGCGGCGGCAACTTCTTCCGCGGTGCAGAGCTTTCACAGCGCGGCATGGACCGCGCCCGCTCTGACTACATGGGAATGCTGGGTACGGTCATGAACTCGTTGGCCCTGCAGGACTTCTTGAAGCAAAAGGGCGTTGATTGCCGCGTGCAAACCTCTATCAACATGGCGCAAATCGCCGAGCCGTACTTGCCACTGCGCGCTGACCGCCACCTTGAGAAGGGCCGCGTCGTTATCTTCGGTGCCGGCATGGGCATGCCGTACTTCTCCACGGACACCACCGCCGCGCAGCGCGCACTGGAAATCGGCGCCGATGTCCTCTTCCTGGCCAAGGGTGTTGATGGCGTGTACTCCGACGACCCACGCACGAACCCCGATGCGGAGCTCTACACCCGAATCACTCCGCGCGAGGTTATTGAAAAGGGACTCAAGGTAGCCGATGCAACCGCCTTTAGCCTGTGCATGGACAATGACATGCCGATCTTGGTCTTCAACCTCTTGGAAGAGGGGAATATTGCCCGCGCCGCAAGCGGCCAGGTTATCGGCACGCTGGTGCAGTCCTAATTCTAAAACGGCACAGAACCTGCTACCTTTTATACAGCTACCCCTCAACGTTGAAGGATGATTCAGCCTCATGATCGATGACATTCAGCTCGAAGCCGAAGAACACATGACCGCTTCCGTCGAGCACACCCGCGAGCAGCTGGTGACCATTCGCACCGGCCGCGCGAACCCGGCGATGTTCAACGGACTCATCGCGGAATACTACGGTGCGCCGACCCCGATTACTCAGATGGCTACCATCTCCGTGCCAGAGCCGCGCATGTTGCTCATCAAGCCCTACGAGCAGTCCATGATCCAAGAGATTGAAAACTCCATCCGCAACTCGGACCTGGGCGTTAACCCCACCAACGATGGCCACGTACTGCGTGTGACCGTTCCGCAGTTGACCGAGGAACGCCGTAAGGAAATGGTCAAGCTGGCCAAGAGCAAGGGTGAAGACGGCAAGATTGCCATCCGTAATATCCGCCGCAAGGCCATGGAGCAGCTGAAGAAGCTCCAAAAGGATGGCGAAGAGGGCGAGGATGAGGTCCTTGCCGCAGAAAAGGAAATGGAAAAGATTACCGCTGGCTATGTCGAGCAGGTTGACAAGCTGGTGGAAAACAAGGAATCCGAATTGATGGAGGTCTAGGTCTTTTCCACTGCCGCCGCGCCCACCTCGGCCGGCGGCGCTTTTCTGTACGTAGTATTTTTGTATAGGAAATAGATAAGCCCCGCGACGCGCATACAACGTCAAGTGAAAGGAGCCGGTCACGGTGAGTGACGCCTTGAACCGCCGATTGCCGCAGCCGAAAAATGGCCCCGGCCGTGACTTACCGGCGGCTATTGGAGTAGGCGTGGGGCTCGGCGCCCTCGTCGTCCTCGCCGTGTGGGCCGGCCCCTTGGCCTGGTATGCAGTGGTTGCCGTCGCCGTCGGCGGGGCCATGTGGGAAGTTCTTACCCGCTTGCGGGAGAATTCATACTATATCCCGCGCACGCTGTTAATCATCTTGGGCCAGGCCATGGTGTGGATTTCCTGGCCGCTTGGCGCGCCCGGCCTCGTGGCCGTTTACGTCACCGCCGTACTCATTTTGATGTTCGGCAGGCTTTTCCATAACGGGCGGCATCGCCCTCCCATCAATTACCTGCGGGACATGTCCGTCGGCATTTTCGTGCTCACGTGGATTCCGCTTTTCGCGACTTTTGCAGCGATGCTGTCGTTGATTTCTACCCCGGTGGCCAGCGGCGCCGCTTCCATCGTGGTCTTCATGCTGTGCGTGGTCGCCTCCGATACGGGCGGCTATATCGTCGGTGTGATGTTTGGCTCCCACCCCATGGCACCGGCCGTGAGCCCGAAGAAATCCTGGGAGGGCTTTTGCGGATCCATTGGCTTTGGCGTCATCGTTGGTGCGGTGTCCGTCCATTTCCTCTTGCACCATTCGGCGTGGATCGGCGCTTTGATGGGGCTCGGCCTTGTTATTTGCGCCTCCTTGGGTGACTTGGTGGAATCGCAATTTAAGCGAGAGCTGGGCATTAAAGATATGTCCCACATCCTCCCCGGGCATGGTGGTTTGATGGACCGCCTTGATGGCATGCTTCCCTCTGCCATGGTTACCTGGGTGGCCATGAGCCTCATGGCAAACTTCGCGGTCTAAACCGGGTTGCAGCCACCGCGTATAAGGGTGCTGCGCATAAACCGCCCGCTCCCTGCTGCGCCACCGAAATTAAATCTCGGGGCAGGGAGGAGGGCGGCGGTAGGGCTTTTTTAGCCTTCGGCCTGCTTGCGCAATTGGCGGCGTAATTCCAGCATGCGCCACACACCTACTAGCGCCATGATGAGCGCGCCGCCGATGGTAAACATCAGGTAGGCAATGCCCGCTGGGAACTGCCCCGACCAGCCTAGGAAGTTCATCGGCACTTCTTGCTGGTTTTGCATGATGAAGATGATCAACACGATTAGCAAGAGGAAACCGACAATGAGCGCTGCCCAGGTGCTAGCGGCGAACGAACCTTGGGCTTTTTGTGGTGCGGCAGCGGGCTCGGTGGTGCCGGTGGAGACTTCCTTGCTTTCGGTTTCGGCCAAAGCGGCGTTATCGCCTGCCGCGGTGGCCTCATCATCGGAGGCGGAAAAGTCATCTTCGGGGTATTTCGGAGTGGTCATATGTCCATTATTTCTGTAAACCCTTCCAAAATTCCACTTGGCTATCAATTGAGGTCTACCCAATTGGAAAAGTACCGGTAAACCGTGGAAAGATGGGCGTTATTATGGCTCAACCAGTAAAACTTAACTTTTCCGCGCCGCGGCGCGGTCTGCCACCCAAGCACTTTGCGGATCTCTCTGAAAGCGAGCGCATCGATAAGCTCGCAGAAATTGGCCTACCTAAATTCCGTGCTAAGCAAATTGCCAAGCACTACTACGAGCATCTCACCGACGACGTCGAAGAGATGACGGATATCCCCGCCGGCAAGCGCGAGGAGGTCAAGGAGGCCTTCTTCCCTGAGCTCATGAAGCCAATTCGTACGACTTCTACCGACGATGGGGAAACCACCAAGTCCCTGTGGCGCTTGCACGACGGCACCCTATTGGAGTCCGTCCTGATGCGCTATCCCGGCCGCGCTACCTTGTGCATTTCTTCCCAGGCCGGCTGCGGAATGGCCTGCCCGTTCTGTGCTACCGGCCAGGGCGGACTAGACCGCAACCTTTCTACCGGCGAAATCGTCGAGCAGTTCCGCCATGCAGCTGCGGCGATGGCGGCCGAAGGCGGACGCTTGTCCAATGTGGTCTTCATGGGCATGGGCGAGCCGCTGGCAAACTACAAGCGCGTGGTTCAGGCGGTGCGCCAGATTACCGGTCAGGATGGAACGGGCTTTGGGCTCTCACAGCGCAATGTGACCGTATCCACCGTGGGCTTGGCACCTGCCATCCGCAAGCTCGCGGACGAAGACCTTGCCTGCACGCTCGCGGTATCGCTGCACACCCCGGATGATGAGCTGCGCGATAGCCTGGTTCCGGTAAATAACCGCTGGTCCGTCGATGAGGTCCTCGACGCTGCGCGGTACTACGCCGATAAATCCGCCCGCCGCGTGTCTATCGAGTACGCCCTTATTCGGGATAAGAATGACCAGGATTTCCGCGCCGATATGCTGGGCCGCAAGCTGCACCAGAAGCTCGGCTCCAAGGTGCACGTCAACGTGATTCCGCTCAACCCGACGCCGGGCTCGGAATGGGATGCAGCCCCCAAGGCGCGGCTTAATGAATTCGTGCGCCGCGTCCAGGCACAGGGAGTGCCGTGCACCGTGCGCGATACCAAGGGCGATGAAATCGCGGCAGCCTGTGGCCAGCTTGCCGCCGATGAACGAGAAGACATGTCGGCCTAAGAGTCCGCTGCCGCACAGCCACCTAAGCATTTTTGAATAAGTGCTTAGGTGGTTGTCTCGTTGGTGCATGCCGCGTTTACACACGCGGCCCAGCTAAACGCAGTACAGCTACGCGCCCGGTAAAACCACGAAACCGCCGAGCCCCTCGCAATAAGGAGGCTCGGCGGTTTTCCGTAGCTAGGATTACAGCGCGTGCTTGCCGGAGCTTACCTCGGCAGCGTCGGACGCGGAGTCAACGCGCAGGTGGGCTACGCGGGAAGGCTCGATATTCAACGCGCGCAGCTGGGAGTCGGTCAACTCGGTGTAGGCGCCAGAAACGGTCTTCTGGTCATAAATCCAGTCGCGCTCCTGGTGGTCGGCCGGCTTGTTATTAGAGGTGATGGTGCGCACCTGGTTGAGCTTCGGCTCGAAGGTGAAGATGAGCAGGCCCACAACCAACAGGACGGTCAGGGCGACGAGCCAGACGGTCTCCACGTGGCCCTTGTGGTTACCAAAGTTGAAACCAATCATGAAAATCACGGAGATCCAACCCGCGATTTGCACACCAGAGCGGCTGATGCGGGACCAACCGAAGCCTGCGGATGGAACATCTTCGGTAGAAACACCGTCATAAACCTGCGGTACCGGCTTGTGGGAAGACACTTGCTCTCCTTCGCTATCGCGTGTGTCCATTAATCGAGGGGGCACACCAATGCCATTTGACTAGCATCTATTTTAAAACATCGTGGCTGCAAAGGCGATTAAACACCCCCGCCTGCTTGACCGGCTCCACCCCATAGCAGGGCGCGGTAAATGACCGCTAGGGTAGAGGGGTGACTACTCAGCGAATCCTTATCCTTGGCTCCACCGGCTCTATTGGCACGCAAGCATTAGAAGTAATTGCGGATAACCCAGATAAATTCGAGGTCGTGGGCATTGCCGCGGGCGGCTCTCACCCGCAGCAGATCATTGACCAGGCCCGTAGCTTCCACCTTTCGTTTGACCACATTGCTGTGGCCCAGCCTGCAGCGGCTGCGGAGGTTTCTGCGGCTTTAGGCGGCACGGTACTTTCTGGTGATAGTGCTGCAGAAGAGCTGGTGCGCTCGGTTCCCGCCGATACCGTGCTCAATGCCCTAGTGGGATCCCTCGGGCTTAAGGCCACTTTAGCCACGCTGGACATGGGCGAGTACCTCGCGCTAGCGAATAAGGAGTCCTTGGTTGCCGGCGGCACGCTGGTCACGAAATCCGCGCGGCCAGGCCAGATCATCCCCGTGGATTCGGAGCACTCTGCGATGGCGCAATGCCTGCGCGCGGGTGAAGAGGGCGAGCTGGCCAAGCTCGTTCTCACGGCCTCGGGCGGTCCCTTCCGCGGCCAAACGCGTGAGCAGATGTGGGATGTTACTCCGCAGCAAGCCGCGCAGCACCCTACGTGGTCTATGGGGCAGATGAATACGCTGAATTCCGCCACCTTGATTAATAAGGGGCTCGAGCTCATTGAGGCCACGCTACTTTTTGATATTGAGCCAGAGCGCATCGATGTCACAGTTCACCCGCAGTCGGTCATTCACTCGATGGCCACTTTTAAGGACGGCTGCACCGTCGCCCAGGCTTCGCCGCCGTCGATGAAGCTGCCCATCTCCCTGGCGCTGAATTGGCCCCAGCGTGTGCCGGGGGCGCAGCCGGCACTTGATTTTTCCCAAGCGCATACGTGGAATTTTGAGCCGCTTGATGATGTCTCTTTTCCCGCCGTATCCCTCGCCCGCGAGGCCGCAGCGCAGGGCACCGGCGTGATTTATAACGCTGCCAATGAAGAGGCCGCCGCGGCCTTTTTATCCGGTCGCATCCACTTCCCAGAGATTGTTGATGTTGTAGGCGAGATCCTCGGGGAGTCTTCCCAGTTTGCTGGTGTAGTCTCTACCCTCGATGAAATCCTCGCTGTAGAAGGCGAGGCTCGTAGGCGTGCGAATGCGCGCATTGACCGTTTAGCTGACTAGAAAGCTTTCTTTAATGGCAAATTTGCTGGGCATAGTGTTTTTCGCCCTTGGCATCGGGCTGACCGTGGCTCTCCATGAGGCGGGGCATATGTTTACTGCCCGCGCCTTTGGTATGCGGGTGCGCCGGTATTTCATTGGCTTTGGCCCGCGCGTTTTCTCCTTCCGCAAGGGGCATACCGAATACGGCCTTGCCGCGTTCCCGGTGGGTGGATTTTGCGATATCGCCGGGATGACCGCGCAGGATGAATTCCTCACGGAGGAAGAAAAGCCCTATGCGATGTATAAAAAGCCATGGTGGCAGCGCATCATCGTCCTCGCAGGCGGTATCGGCGTCAACCTGATCCTCGGCTTTGTCATCTTGTATTTCGTGGCGATGACTGCGGGACTTCCCAACCCAGATGCCGATGTGCGCCCGCGGGTGGGGGAGGTAACCTGCACCGCTGACCAAAAAGAAAACCAGGAGCTGGAATCGTGCACCGGGAACGGGCCCGCTGGTAAGGCCGGTGTCCAGGAAGGCGATATCATTCTCGCGCTCGATGGCGAGCACCTAGATTCCTTTACGCAATTGCGCGATGAGGTTATGCAGCGCCCTGGCGAGACCGTGACGCTTACCGTAGAGCGCGGTGGTGAGGAAAAAGATTTCTCCATCGAACTGGACACGGTCAAGCGCCTGAATCAACAGGGCGAATTGGTCGATGCCGGTTCGATCGGGCTGAGCAATGAGGTCCTCGACATCGTCGAGAAGTATTCAGCAACGGAAGCGTTGCCTGCAACCTGGCATTTCACCACGTATTCGCTCGAGGCCACGGTGGAGGGAATCAAACAATTCCCCGCTAAGGTACCGGGAGTGGTGGCCTCCATCTTTGGCCACGAGCGGGATGTCAATGGGCCGATGTCCGTCGTCGGTGCATCGCGGGTTGGTGGCGAACTCGTGGAGCGCTCCCTGTGGGCATCGTTCTTCATGATGCTGGCAACGCTGAACTTCTTCCTCGCCCTGTTTAACCTCATTCCGCTGCCGCCCTTTGACGGCGGTCATATCGCGGTCATCTTGTATGAGAAAATCCGCGATGGCATCCGCAAGCTGATGGGCAAGCAGCCGCTGGGTCCTGCCGATTACACCAGGCTAATGCCCATCACCTATGTCATGGCGGCCCTGCTCATGGGGCTTGGCGTCGTGATCATCATCGCGGATGTGGTTAACCCGATCAGGCTATTTGGCTAGGTTTGCCCTTCCCGCGCCCGCCGCGGGGAGTGGGTGGAGAGCTCAGCGTATAGTGCACATTTGCAGCGCGAGCGGGAACTTTAGCGCTTAACCATCTAGTGCTAGAGTGGGGACGTTCAACACTTATTGTGCAATAACGTTTAGCAACGAGCCACGAGCTAGAAATAAGGAGCATTCATGTCTAGTCCTATCGGTCTAGGAATTCCTGACGGGCCTCCGCCAGTATTGCACCCGCGCCGGAAGACGCGGCAATTGCACGTAGGCCCGGTGGGCGTTGGTTCTGACTACCCAATTTCGGTGCAGTCGATGACTAATACCAAGACCCACGACATCAACGGCACCCTGCAGCAAATCGCACAGCTTACTGCCTCTGGCTGCGATATCGTGCGCGTGGCCTGCCCTAAGCCGGTGGATGCGGAGGCTCTGCCGACCATCGCCAAAAAATCCCCGATCCCGGTCATCGCGGATATCCACTTCCAGCCCAAGTACATTTTCCAGGCCATCGATGCTGGATGCGCGGCAATCCGCGTCAACCCCGGCAATATCCGTGAGTTTGATGGTCGCGTTAAGGAAGTAGCCAAGGCCGCGGGCGATGCGGGGATCCCCATCCGCATCGGCGTTAATGGCGGTTCGCTGGATAAGCGCCTGCTAGAAAAGTACGGCAAGGCCACCCCAGAGGCACTCGTTGAGTCCGCTATGTGGGAAGCTAGCCTGTTTGAGGAGCACGGCTTTGGCGATATCGCCATTTCCGTCAAGCACTCTGACCCCGTGCTGATGGTGGAGGCCTACCGCCAGCTGGCCGCGCAGACTGATTACCCGCTGCACTTGGGCGTGACGGAAGCCGGCCCGAAGTTCATGGGCACCATTAAGTCCTCCGTCGCCTTTGGCGCCCTTTTGGCAGAAGGCATCGGCGATACGATTCGCGTCTCGCTCTCCGCCCCGCCGGAAGAAGAGGTCAAGGTGGGAGACCAGATTCTGCAGTCCTTCAACTTGCGCCCGCGCAAGCTGGAAATCGTCTCCTGCCCGTCGTGTGGCCGCGCGCAGGTGGACGTGTACAAGCTGGCGGAAGAAGTTACCGCAGGCCTCGAGGGCATGGAATTTCCCATCCGCGTTGCCGTCATGGGCTGCGTCGTTAACGGGCCGGGCGAGGCCCGCGACGCCGACTTGGGCGTGGCATCCGGTAACGGCAAGGGCCAGATCTTCGTCAAGGGCGAAGTGGTGCGCACAGTGCCGGAGGACAAGATCGTGGAAACCCTCATTGAAGAGGCAATGCGCATTGCGGATGAGGAAGGCCTCGAAGCCGTGGACGGCGCTAAGGCCGATGTCCGCGTGACGCAGTAAGCCGCGCGCCTCTACGCTAATTATTAATAGACTGCCCTGCACCTCGGTGTGGGGCAGTCTTTTTTGCTGCGTGCGCTGCTAATGTGCCAAAGCATGAAGAAGTTATTCGCACTGGTTGCTACGGTCTCGCTTAGCGCAACTGGTGTGGTTGCTTGCACCCCTAAGCCCGTATCCGCCGAGCCGGTGGCAGAAGAGTTCATTGAAGGCATGGAGAGCCGAAATAACGAGGGCTTGGCTGAGCTTACGGATTCCCCCGATGACGCCACGCAGGCCCTCGATGCTACTTATTCCGGCCTGCAGGCAGAGGGCCTCGACATTGAGCTCGAGGGGGTAAAACAGGACGAAACCGTGGCCACGGCGGATTATAAGGTCACCTGGGATCTGCCCAAGGATCGCAGCTTGAGCTATACCACGCAGATGACCTTGACCAAGGCCGAAGACGAGTGGACGGTGCGGTGGAAGCCCAGCATTATTCACCCGGACCTGGGCGCGCACCAGCATTTGGAGCTGCGCGCCTTGGAAGCCACGCGCGCCAGCGTCGTTTCCTCCAACGGGGTGGAGCTGATGAGCCCCGGGCTGAATTACCGCGTCATCGTGGATACGAGCTCGCTTTCCGATGTCCGCCCCACGGCCTCCAAGGTCAGCAGCGCCCTAGCTGCGGCGCACCGCGAGGACGACTCAATCGCGGAGGTAGACGCCAAGGAGCTCGCCGAAAAGTTGGAGAAGGCAGAGTCTGCCTATTCGGTGGGGCTTTATACAGAAGAGCAGGAGTCCGTCATCCGCGCCAAGCTGGAGGGGATGGACGGCGTCCGTATTAATGAAGAGCCCGCGCTGGTGACCCGGGACCGTGGTCTTGCGCCCGATCTCTTATCGCGCGTGCGCTCGGCCGTCAATGACGAGCTCGACGGCGAGACCGGCTGGTCCATCGCCGTCGTCAATGAGAACGGTGCGGCGCTTTCCGATGTCGAAAAGCATGCGCCTGAGGCCGCCCCCTCCATCAAGGTTGGCTTGGATTATGACGCCCAACGCGCGGCCCAAGAAGCGGTGAATCAACGCTCGGACGCCCAGGCCATGCTGGTCGCCATCCGGCCTTCAAACGGTGATATCTTGGCCGTAGCGCAGACCGAAAAGGCGGACGAAGACGGCGACGTCGCCTTGCAAGGCCAATACCCACCCGGCTCGGTTTTCAAGATCCTTACCGCCGCTGCGGGTGTAGAAAAACAAAACCTGACCACGGATACCATCGTTCCGTGCCCTGGTACGATGGATATTTATGGCCGCGTGGTGACCAACTACAACGCGTTTTCGCTCGGCAATGTGCCGCTAAGCCAGGCCTTCGCCCAATCGTGCAACACCACCTTCGCGGATATTTCCACCAAGCTGGCACCCGGTGAATTGAAGGAAACCGGCAAGAAGTTTGGCTTCGGGGTGGATTATGAAATCCCCGGGCTGACCACCACGACCGGCTCGATTCCGGAGGGCAAGGAAGTTTTGGAGCGCACCGAGGCCGGCTACGGCCAGGGCTACGACCTTGCCAGCCCGTTCGGCATGGCTATGGTTTCGGCCTCTGTGGCAGCGGGAAAGACCCCAACGCCCACCCTTATTGAGGGCCGCGAGACCAAGGCCTCGGATAAGTCGGCGCCGATCCCAGACCACGTGCTGAATAACGTGCGCGGCATGATGCGCCAGGTGGTCACCAGCGGTACCGCCCGCGGGATGCAGGCGGGCGGAACGATTTACGGCAAGACCGGTGAGGCCGAGATCAATGAAGGCTCGCACGCGTGGTTTACCGGCTACCGGGAAGAAGACGATATCGCCTTTGCCACGCTCATCGTATTGGGCGGCGGCTCCGAATCCTCGGTAGCTATTACCGATAACTTCCTGCGGAAGCTGGATGATTACCGCTCGCGCCCCAATGATGGCCCGGCCCCCAAAGTCGAGTAAGCCGCGGACACCGACTGGCCACCCCGATACTGCGTGAGCCGGAATGAGGACTACCATGGGCAATTATGACTACTCGTGGAAAATTGAAGCCAGGTAAACCAACCCCCATCCGGCCGGTGCCAGAAGATATCGAGCGCCCGGAATATGTGTGGAAAGACGAGGTACAAGAGGCCATCGGCGAGCCTTTTGTACAGTCCCCCGAAGTGATTGAGAAGATGCGGGAGGCCTGCAAGATCGCGGCCAACGCGCTGAAGGAAGCCGGCAAGGCCGTAAAGCCTGGCGTGACGACGGACGAGGTCGACCGCGTGGCGCACGAGTATATGTGTGACCACGGCGCGTACCCGTCCACCCTGGGATACCGGGGATTTCCCAAGGGTAGCTGCGTTTCGCTGAATGAAATCGTCTGCCACGGCATTCCGGATACCACCGTGATTGAAGAAGGCGACATCGTCAATATCGATGTCACCGCGTATAAAAACGGCGTGCACGGCGATAATAACGCCACCTTCTTGGCCGGTGACGTATCAGAGGAGCACCGCCTTCTAGTAGAGCGCACCAAAGAAGCCACGATGCGCGGCATTAAGGCCGCAAAGCCTGGCCGCGAGATCAACGTTATTGGCCGCGTCATCGAGTCTTATGCCAAGCGCTTTGGTTATAACGTCGTGCGCGATTTCACTGGCCACGGTGTAGGACCCACCTTCCACAATGGGCTGGTGGTCTTGCACCACGATTCCACCACGTACCGCGATATCCTGGAACCGGGCATGACCTTGACGGTAGAGCCGATGATTAACCTGGGTTCGCTGGATTACGATATTTGGGACGATGACTGGACCGTGCAAAACCGTGATGGCAAGTTCACTGCCCAGTTCGAGCACACCTTGGTCATCACCGATGATGGCAATGAAATCTTGACCATCCCAGATGAGGATTAATCGCAAGGTCCCTTCTTCAAGGCCTAGGCACTGCGAAAGCCGCCTCCTTAACCGCCGCGCATGAATTATTGCGCGTGGTCGGGGAGGCGGCTTTTGCTATGGAGCCTTAGCTACGTGCCTTAGTCCCATTCGAGGCCCAAGAGGGCGTTTTCTACGACCTCTGGCAGGGCTGGGTGGATCCAGTACTGCTTGCGAGCGAAATCGCGCAGGTCGATCTCGAAGGCCATTACGGTAATCAGCTGCTGGATCAGGGTGGAAGCCTGCGGGCCCATTAGGTGGGCGCCCAAGAGCTGGCCCGTCTTGCGGTCCGCAATCAGCTTGCAAATACCGGTGGTATCTTCCATGGCCCAGCCGTAGGCCACGTCGCCAAAGTTTTGAATCTTCACGGTGATATCGAAGCCCTGCTCCCGCGCTTCTTCTTCCTTCAAGCCCACAGAGGCGATCTGCGGGTGGGTGAAGATGGCAGCAGGAACGTTGTCGTGCGGCAGCTCCTGCAGATCCTCTGGGTGGAGCAGGTTGTGCTGGATGGTGCGGGCTTCGGCGTTGGCGACATGCTTGAGCATGTAGGGCGAAGAGACATCGCCAAGCGCCCAGACGCCTTCAGCATCGGTAAGGCCATGAGCATCGGTGGAAATGCGGCCATTGTCCAGCAGCTTGATGCCGGCCTTGTCCACATCCATGAGATCGCCATTCGGCTTGCGGCCGGTGGCCACCAGGATTGCGTCTGCCTCGAGGGTCTCGCCATTATCGAGCTCCAGCTTGACGCCCTTGTCGGTTTCTTCCAGCTTGGTGCCGTTAGCAATCCGTACATCGAAACGCTCGCGGGCAATTTCGTTGAAGCGCGAGGAGATATCGGAATCGAGGTGGCGCAGCAGGGTCTCGCTGCGGTTGACCACGGTGACCTTGGTACCGAGGCCATCGAAGACGTGGGCAAATTCCATGGCGATATAGCCGCCGCCCACGATGATCAGGCTTTCTGGTTGGCGATCCATCCGCATGATGTCTTCGTTGGTGTAGTACTTCACGCCGGAATTGGCGTAGACCTCAGGGATTACCGGGCGGGAACCAGTAGCAACAACGATCTGATCGGCGCTGATGACGTGGTCGCCGGTCTGGATGGTCTTAGGGCCAACGAAGCGAGCGTGCTCGTCGTAGACGGTGATATTCGGGGTCTTGTCGCCGCGGCGGTAGTCCTCGCCGCTTTGGGCAATCTGGTCGATGCGGTTGTGGAAGACGCGCTCCACAATGGAGTTCCACTCCACGTTGTTGACCTGGGCGTCAATGCCAAGGCGCTCGCCTTCGCGGGCGGCGAGGGCGACATCGGCTGCGTAGACGTACATCTTGGTGGGGATGCAGCCGACGTTCAAGCAGGTGCCACCGAAGCGGCCCTTTTCAATAATGGCAATTTTCTTATCATGAAAATCGCGGTTTGCAATGGAGTTGCCGGAACCGGTGCCGATGATGATGAGGTCGTAGTGTTCCTCAGCGGCCGGAGTATTTGCTGTATCAATTGTGGTCATATCAATACCTTAATCCATGTGTCCAATTTGGGTATTTATGCTGGCGTGGGCGCTTCCACGATGGTGGGAAGCCAGGCATCGCACGCTGCGAACGCCTCTTCTAAGGGGCGGGGGAGGGATAAAAAGACATCGTGGCGCGCACCTTCGATGGAATGCAGCGTGTAGTGCGCATTGAGCTCTTTTGCCCACCGTCGGGTCTGTGCGACATCGATGATGCAATCGGCATGATTGACCACATCGCAGTAGGGCGTTCCCAATAGGGAGCGGGTAGATTGCAGCGTCAATACGGGGACCCCGGCATTGGTGCGACCGCTGTGAATGGCGTCGAAACCGTGGAAGACGGCGGCCAGCCAGCCGATATATTTCTTATGCCCGGCTAATGGTTTCAGGCTGAGGTCGTAGTCCCACTCGCCGTAGAAGTCACTGTGCACCGATTCGCCATAGGCGGTGAGGTTGCCCCCGGGCAAGGGGGTCTTGGGCGCGATCTTGGCGGTGGAATATATCGCCGGCTTCAGCGCTGATACGGCCCAGCCGGGAACGCCCATCATGTCGAGCCAGGGGCTATTGAGGATGAGGCCCTTCAGGCGGGAGAAGCGCCCCGCGTCATGGCGGCGCAAAAAGTCCATCCACAGCGGCGCAATCAGGCCACCGGTGGAGTGGGCGATAACGATTACCTCGTCGTTTGCAATGGCATCGAGGGCTGCGGAAAGGTCCACGTTATATAAGGACAAGTCCGAAACGTAGTGCCAGGACTGGCCCGGGCGGTGCGAGCGGCCGCATTTGCGCAGATCGACCGCGTAAAAGTCATAGCCTTGTGCCGCGAAGTGCTGTGCGACGTGCGTGTGGAAGAAGTAGTCAGTCATCCCGTGCAGCCATACCAAGGCCGGGCGGGAAGTGGCAGAAGGCGAAGAAGGATCGGTGGGATCCGAATCCGTGGAGCCTGCGGCCGAGCCTGGCGCATAGCGGACGAGGGTGGTGACAATATCCCCCTCGCCATCAGGATCGGGGCCAAGGTTGAGGGTGGCTGATTGAAAATCGGGGCCGAGGATATCGGGCCCCCATGACGGAGTTGCTGTAGCCATGACACGAGTCTAGTCAACAGTTGGTCGTCGCTACGGTAGCTGCGTGACCTGCCATTATTTCAGTGAAATGTGAAGTGTATAACAGGTCGCCCCATATTGTGGTGACCAGGGTGGGGGAGAAAAACCAATCGAGAAAAGAAAAGCGTAAGGTAAGGCGTTAATGCGTGACACATCGGCAGGTTGGCTGTGCACAACAGTCGCGGTGTGGGGCGCAAAGCGCTTAAAATATATGGTGCAGAACGCGCCGATGTATATAAATTTTCAATTCGAAGAGGTTATAACACAGTGTCCTCAGCAAAGAAGACAGCACAAGTTGTAGATGAGGTCGATGTCGCACTGGTCGGTGCCGGCATCATGAGCGCCACCCTGGGCGCTATGCTCCGCGAGTTGGAGCCCAGCTGGACCCAGATGATCTTTGAGCGCCTTGATGGCCCCGCCCTGGAATCCTCCTCCCCATGGAATAACGCCGGTACCGGTCACTCCGCCCTGTGCGAGCTCAACTACACGCCAGAGAAGAACGGCCGCATCGATATCTCTAAGGCGATTGCAACTAACGAGAAGTTCCAGAAGTCGCGCCAGTTCTGGTCCCACCAGCTCAACAACGGCATCCTGACTGAACCCAGCGAGTTCATCAACCCGGTTCCGCACGTCTCCTTCGCACAAGGTGAAATCCAGGCGGACTACCTGAAGCGCCGCTACGAGGTACTGAGCGAAAAGCACATGTTCCCCGGCATGCAGTTCTCTGATGATGAATCCACCTTTGCGGAGAAGCTGCCGCTCATGGCGGACGGCCGCGACTTTTCCAATAAGGTCGCTATCTCTTGGACCGAAGTCGGCACCGACGTAAACTTCGGCGCCCTGGCCAAGCAGTTCCTGACCGCGGCGCGCGCATCTGGCACGGAGATCCGCTACGGCCACGAGGTCTTCGATATTGACCGCGACGGAAACGACTGGAAGGTCTATTCCAAGAATAAGCACACCGGCGATATCACCGTGGTGAAAGCGAAGTTCGTCTTCGTCGGTGCCGGCGGCTACGCCCTGGATCTGCTCCGCAAGGCAAAGGTGAAAGAAGTAGCTGGCTACGCCGGATTCCCCATCTCCGGCCTGTGGCTGCGCGCCAAGAACCCGGAGCTCATTGAGCAGCACCAGGCCAAGGTTTACGGTAAGGCAGCAGTCGGCGCTCCTCCGATGTCCGTGCCGCACCTGGATACCCGCGTTATCGACGGCGAGAAGGGTCTGCTCTTTGGCCCGTACGGCGGCTGGAGCCCGAAGTTCTTGAAGAAGGGTTCCTATCTGGATCTTTTCAAGTCCATCCGCCCGGATAATATCACCTCCTACCTGGGTGTTGCGGTACAGGAATTCGGCCTGACCAAGTACCTCATCGATGAGGTGCGCAAGGACTTCTCCGACCGCGTTGATTCCCTCCGCGAATACGTACCAAATGCGAAGGAAAGCGACTGGGAGACCGTGATTGCCGGCCAGCGCGTACAGGTCATCAAGCCTGCTGGTGCACCGCGCTTTGGCTCCCTCGAGTTTGGTACCGCACTGGTCAATAACCAGGAAGGCAATATTGCCGGCCTGCTCGGTGCCTCCCCGGGTGCTTCGATTGCCCCAGCCGTCATGCTGGAGCTGCTGGAGCGTTGCTTTGGCGAGCGCATGATTGACTGGAGCGATAAGATTCGCGAGATGGTCCCGTCCTACGGCATGAAGCTGGCCAATGATGAGGACTTCTACAACGAGATGTGGGAATACACCCAGAAGACGCTGAAGCTGGAGCGCTAAACGCCTTCGGCTTGGATTAAGTCCCAGCCCGTGCCCTCCGTGCAGAACCTACTGCGCGGAGGGCTTTGTGCTGCCCAACCCCGAAATTCGGGGTGGCTAGAAAATTAGGTACCGCAGTAGGTGAGAAAACCTGCAAGCCCATTCGGGTCGGGCTGTTCGTAGGACGGATGCGGCTCCCACGGGTGGGTCACGGCGTGGAGCAGCTCAGTAAAGGGCTGCATATCGCCCGCCTCGGCGGCGCGCAGCGCGGCTTCGACGGCCATGTTGCGGGGAATGACTCGGGGCATGACAGCATCCACGGCTTCCGGAGCAGGTTCAGTGGAAAGGTAGCTTTCCAGGAAGTCCGAATCTGGGAAGAGCTCTCGGGCAGGAAGGGTGTGGCCGCGGGCGGCATCGGCAAGCGCACGGTGCGCCAGCGTGATATCCGGGCGAGATAGCTGCATCGCAGTAAGGTAGGCGGAGGCGACCTCGGTGGTGGTATCGAGGGCCGCGGCCATATCGCTGCGGCGCTGGGTGGCGAATTTCTCCTGGAACCCGTTGATGGTCTCTTGCGCGAAGTCGACCCCGGCATTGATATCGGCATCGAAAAGCGGCACGAGCGATTCCGCGAGCCGGGCGAGGTTCCAGCCCAGGATGGCTGGTTGATTGCCAAAGGCATAGCGCCCCTGCTGGTCAATGCTGGAAAATACCGTATCGGGAGAGTAGGACTCCATAAAGGCGCACGGGCCATAATCAATGGTTTCGCCGGAGATGGTGGTGTTATCCGTATTCATTACCCCGTGGATAAAGCCCAAGCGCATCCACGAAGACACGGTGGCAATCTGGCGGTCCATCACGTGCTGGAAGAACTCCCGGTAATCTGCCCCAGGGTAGTGGCGCTCGATGGCGTAGTCCGCGAGAGCCTGGAGGTGGCCGGACTGCGCGGCATAGTGAAAAGTACCGACCCGGATGTGGCTGGCCGCCACGCGGACCAGGACGCCCGCCGGCTGCACGTGGCCGCGCTGGATGGGCCTGCCGGTGGAAATCACGGCGAGGGAGCGCGTGGTGGGCACGCCGAGGGCGTGCATGGCCTCAGAAACCAAGTATTCGCGCAGCATGGATGAAAGGGTGCCGCGGCCATCAGCACCCAGGCGGGAATAGGGGGTAAGCCCCGTGCCCTTGGCGTGGAGATCCCACAGTTTTCCGTCTTTTTCCACCTCGCCCAAGAGCATGGCCCGGCCATCGCCCATCTGTGGGTTGAAGGAACCGAATTGGAAGCCGGAATAGGCCATGGCATGCCCACCGTCGCGGCCCAAGAGGAAATCCAGGCCCTCTGCGGAGCGCAGCCAGTCAGTATCTAGGCCCAGCTGCACTGCCAGCTCCTCATTGAGGACCACGAGCTGTGGATCCGGCTGCTCTTCGCCGTGCGTTGCCGACACTAAGTCCGGCAGGTGCTTTGCATAGTTGTGGTGTAGGTGCATTTTAGACCTCCAATTGTCCTTGCACGCGGATGTGGACGCAGCCGCCGACCCAAATATCGGCGCCGTCATCGTGGATAAAGACCTCGCCGTCTCTTCCCAGCTGGCTGCCCTGGCGGGCGGTGTAGCGGGCGGGCACCAGCCCGCGCGAGCGCATGAATTGCGCAGCCCCGCCGTTGAAGGAACCGGTGACCGGATCCTCGAATTCTGCGGTAAACGCGCGCACTTCATAGGCAGCGGAATCCCTACCCGCGGTGGTATCCAGCATGCCCACCACGCCCACCTTGGGGCGAGTGGCGGCGGGGTGAATCGCGCGCACGGCCGCGGCATCGCGCAGCTGTATAAGCCGCCAGCCGGGCCCATTATCCACCCAAGCGGAATCGATGACATCTGCTTCTGCGATACTCAATCCCGCGCAGGCCTCTGCCAGTTCGGCACTGCTTAATGGCCCGCCCGCGCGCAGGGGAGGGGTGGCAAAAGAATAAATACCTGCGTTCTCGCGCACGGAGACCAACCCCACCCCGCATTCCTGCACTATGGTGCCCTCCTTCTGCGGTTCATTGCCGAGCGCCCGCCAGACGGCGGCGCTGCCCAAGGTGGGGTGGCCGGCGAAATCAAATTCCTCGTGAGGAGTAAAAATGCGCACGCGATAGTCCGCCGCGGGATCGGTGGGCTCGAGCAAGAACGTGGTTTCAGAAAAATTGGTCCAGTGGGCGATGGCTTGCATCTGCTGTCTCGAGAGCCCATCGGCATGGGCCACGACGGCGAGCGGGTTACCGGAAAACGCCGAGGTGGCAAAGACATCGACTTCAAAGAACTGGAGGTGCATGCCCGCCAGTCTAGTCAGCCCTGGGGATGAGGCCGGCCGGCTGGCTTCTGCGCTAGCCTTGCCCTTATGACTAAGCTTTGGCCGGATCGTCTGCGCGACTGGATTGGACCGCCGTGGCGAATCATCATCCCCGTGTTCTTCGGCGTGCTGTTGCCCAACGCCGCAAACTTCTTGCACACTGATTCGCCCTTCCAGGCCATCGTCGCGGTCTTGTATACCGTCGGCATCCCGCTGGCGCTGTGGTTGCATCCCAAGTTGCAAGAAAAGTCCATTTTCTTCGTCGCCGGCACCATGACGCTGTGCATTTTCACGCCCTTGGCCTCCCTGGAGAACTTCCACGCCCCGATTTTCGCCTACACGGCTTTTCTCATCGGCACGCATACGCGCAAGCGCTTGCGCTATATCTGGCTTGCCTGGATCGCCCTGGGCTCGCTGGCGGGAACCACCGCAAGCCTATTTGGGGAAAAGGTCTTCGCGGGTAGCGACATCGGCCTGGGCGATGCGACCATGAGCCCGCTGCTTGTCTATGCCGGCACGGTCCTGCTCGGCTGGCCGGTCCTCGGCTTTTTCTACCTGCTGGGTACCAATAACCGGAAGCATCGGGAGGGCCAACAGCTGCTCATCGAGCGCGCGGAGATGGCCGGCGCCGTCGAGCGCAACCGCATCGCCCGCGAGATGCATGACATCGTCGCCCACAACCTCGCTGGCGTCATTGCGCTTGCCGATGGCGCCCGGTTCGCCGCCGCCAAAGACCCCAACGTAGCCACGGAGGCGCTCGATACCATCGCCTCTACCTCGCGCGAGTCCTTAAAACAGATGCGCAGCCTGCTCTCCGTCTTGCGCGAAGAGGACGTGCGCAGGGAAACCAAGGCCCCAGGCACCTCAGACATCGCCGGGCTGTTTTCGGAGGCCCGGCGCGCCGGCTTCGATATCACCGTCTACGGCATGGAAAAGCTGCCCGCCGATAGCGACGAGCTCTATCAATTCACCATCTACCGCATCGTGCAGGAGATGCTGACCAATATGCTCAAATACTCCAGCCAAAATAGGGGAACCCTGCGCTTTCGCAGCGATAGGTCGGCGCTTGTTATCGAGGGACACAACCCCATGGCGCAGCCGGACAAGGACCACACGCCAGGCTACGGCCTCATCGGGATGAAAGAGCGCGTAAAGGCCTATGGTGGCAGTGTGTCCACCAAGGCCGAGGATGGAACGTTTGCAATCACCGTGGAGGTACCGCATGTCTAATCCGGAACAAGAACCTGAGCCCATTCGCATTGCGCTTGTCGATGACCAACCGCTCCTGCGCGCCGGGTTCGCCATGCTGATCGGCTCGCAGGAGGATATGAGCGTCGTCTGGCAGGCCTCCGATGGCGATGAGGTACTGGAGCTTGCCCGGCAAGAGCCCGTCGATATTATCCTCATGGACGTGCAAATGGCGCGGGTCAATGGCATTGCGGCCACGGAGGAAGTGCTCCCAGAATGCCCGGAGACCAAGGTCATCATGCTGACCACCTTTGATGACCACAACTTTGTCCACGGTGCAATCTCTGCAGGAGCGTCTGGATTCTTGCTCAAAGACGTCGAGCCCGAGGAGCTGCTCTCAGCCATTCGCACCGTGCACTCGGGCGAGGCCGTGCTTTCGCCGCGCATTACTGCCCAGGTGCTCCAGCAAGTCCGCAGCGAGGAGGGTGGGGATAGCGGGAAGGAGCACTCGGCTTCGCATACCGCCGCGGCAGCGCAGCCCGGCGCTGGTGCCGCTACGACCCCGCCTTCTGCGGAGCTCACCCCGCGCGAGATGGATATTCTAAGGCTCATCGCGCTGGGGTATTCCAATACCGAAATATCCGAAGAGGAATTTGTCTCCATGGCCACGGTCAAGACCCACGTGCGCCACGTGCTGACCAAGACTGGGTCCCGCGACCGCGTCCAGGCCGTGCTGTATGCCTATACCCATGGGGTGGTCACCGTGGAAGAACTGCTTTCTCATCCCCAGGGATGAACGGCTAAATCCGCCTCGAGGATGGTTACTTCGCGCCGGGAAAGCGCCAGGATAAAACCATGCTCACAGTCACACAGCTTTCCAAGAAATACGGTTCCTTTACAGCAATAGACAAACTCTCCTTCGAGGTACCCGATGGCCAGGTCACCGGGTTCTTAGGGCCCAATGGTTCCGGCAAATCCACCACGATGCGCATGTGCGTCGGTCTAGAAAATCCCACCTCCGGCACTGCCACTTTCGATGGCACCCCATTTCGCGAACTATCCGATCCTGCCTCCATGGTGGGCACTCTGCTCGATGCCAACTGGTTCCACCCCGGCCGCAGCGCCCGCGCGCACCTGGGCTATATGGCAGCACTGCAGGGGGTATCGATGAATCACGTCGATGACACCCTAGAGCGCGTCGGGCTCGGAAAGGTGGCGAAAAAGCGCATCGGGGGCTATTCGCTTGGCATGAAACAGCGCCTGGGCCTCGCCTGCGCCATGGTCGGACAGCCCAAGCATCTGCTACTCGATGAGCCCGTCAACGGCCTCGACCCCGAAGGCGTGCACTGGATGCGCGACCGCATCCGCGAGTTCGCCGCCGGGGGATGCTCCGTGCTGGTGTCGTCCCACCTGCTCTCAGAAATGCAGCTCACGGCGGACCGCCTAGTGGTCATCGGCAAGGGCAAGCTCGTCGGCGAAGGCACAGTAGAAGAATTCGTCAGTGCCTCCGGTGCTACCACCGTGGAGGTCGTGGTGGACCAGCCAGAAAAGCTGGCCCGGCTGCTGCACGATTCGCAGGCGGAGACCTCCTTTGATGGGGAAGTGCTGCGCATTACCGGTCTAGACCGCGACGAGGTCGGCCAATTGTGCTTTGACCACCGCATCCGCATCAGCAGCCTTGAGGTCAAGCATCCCTCCTTGGAAGATGCCTTCCTCGGCGCTACCGCAGACCACCTGGATTACCGCTCCGCATAACCCCCCGTTATCCGTTATCGAAAGGCAGAGTACGAGCCATGAACACCATCGTTTCTGAATCCCGCAAGATATTTTCCCTGCGCTCAACGTGGGTCTACCTCGCTATCATCACCGTTGGGCTAACAGCCGCCAACGTGCTGATGGGGGCTATCCGCACTGACGACAGCGCCCTCCAATCCTCCGACCTAGCCATCGGCGCCATCTTCGCCGTGGTCATCATGATCTTTTCCTCGGCCACGCTCGTCGGCGGCGACCTCCAAAAAGGCACCGTCGCCTGGAGCTACCTATCTACCAACCGGCGCATGCGGGTGCTCTCGAGCCAAATACTCGTCATCACCGTGGCCAACGTCGCCGCGGCGGCCCTGGCGGGCATACTCGGAATGTTATTTAACGCTGCGCTCGGCAGCTCGTATGACTTCTCTAGCTTCGTCCACTACCCGGATAATGCGGTGTTCCTTTTCACCTTCGTGGAATACATCGTCTATACCCTGCTGGCTACAGGCCTGGCATATATCCTGCGCAGCGGCACTTTTGCGGCCATGCTGCTGATAATCGAGTACTTCGTCATCGAGAGCGTACTGACCTCGCTGAATATGGGCTGGGCCAAAATCATCCTGCAGATTCTGCCCGATGCCAACCTGCGCACCTTCTTCCAAGGCAAAGACACCTTCGGGCTCATGGCCCCGCAATGGGCATCCGGCGTCATTGTCTTGGCCATGGTGGTAGCGGTCCTCGGCGGGGCCGCAGCCGTCCAGCGCCGCCGCGCCGTGGTCTAGGCTCCCCGCAGGCGCTCGCGCCTTACGGGGATACGACGAGGGTAAGTTCCCGTGAGCCGTGCGGTGGTTCCTCCACCGTCATGCCGGCCGCGCGGGCGATAGCGGCGACATCGGCGGCGCTGAAGGCATCGGCAGGCGAAAGCGCCAGCTCCCGGGCCAGCAGGCCCTTGTAGTGCTTGTTAAAGTGGCTGACCACCTTGCGCGAGCCATCTGGTTGCACGCTTTCTATCCGCACCGTCACCGCCGAAGGCAACCGGCCCAATTGCTGGTAGGTGCCCGAGCGGAGATCCACAACCAGCTCGTCGATGTTTTCTAGCGCCTGCGTTATCTGCTTGCCCCAAAAAGACTTCATGGTGCGACCGCCCAGCTTGGAACCGCCCGATAAGCGGTAATGGGGGATAGGGTCGTCCGCGCGCAGGAGCCCGAAGAGGGCATCCCCAATAGCAAGGCGGCTCCACGAGGGAAGGGTGGACGCCGAAAGTGCATCAAAAAGCACGCCAGTATAGCGCTCCACCGCTGGCATGGTGGGGGTGGTAAAAAGCTGGCTATTGGATTCGGCCTCGCCGCGCAGCTTCTCCGAGAGCTTCAGCGCCACCATCGCCTCATCAATGGGAAGAGACTGCAGCTCAGCGGCGATTTCGCGCCGGATATCGGTAAGTTCTGGAAAAGATAGGTTGGCAAAATCAAGCGGCTTTCCGGTGCCGCCATGGGCCTTGGTTTCTGAAGGAGGGAGGACAATGAGCATATAGCTAGGGTAGCGATGTATATTTTGACCATGATTACCCGCCTTTCTGAACTATTTCTCCGCACCCTTCGCGAGGACCCAGCCGATGCCGAGGTCCCCAGCCACAAGCTGCTGGTGCGTGCCGGTTATGTGCGCCGCGTCGCGCCGGGCATCTACACCTGGCTGCCGTTGGGTCTGCGCACCCTGCGCAAGATCGAAGACGTAGTACGCCAAGAAATGGATGCCATTGGCGGGCAAGAAATGCTTTTCCCTGCCCTGCTGCCGCGCGAGCCCTATGAAAAGACCAACCGGTGGGTGGAATACGGTCCCAACCTATTCCGCCTGCAGGACCGCAAGAACGCGGACCTGCTGCTGGGCCCCACGCACGAGGAAATGTTCGCCAACGCCGTCAAGGACATGTACTCCTCGTACAAGGATTTCCCGGTCACCTTGTATCAGATTCAGACGAAGTACCGCGATGAGGAACGCCCCCGTGCCGGAGTGCTGCGCGGGCGCGAGTTCGTGATGAAGGATTCCTACTCCTTCGATATGAACGATGAGGGGCTTGATTCCTCCTATGCCCGCCACCGCAAGGCATATCAGAATGTTTTTGACCGCTTGGAAATCGATTACGCCATTTGTAAGGCCACCTCTGGCGCAATGGGCGGGTCCGCCTCCGAGGAGTTCTTGGCGCTTTCTGAGGTGGGCGAAGACCTCTTCGTGCGCTCCACCGAGGGCGATTATGCGGCCAATGTAGAGGCGGTCGTGACCCAAGCGCCCCCAGAAAAAGATATTGCGGGTCAGCCCGCGGCGAAGGAATACCGTACCCCGGATGCCGCCACCATTGAAGCGCTTGTGCACTGGGCGAAGACCGAGGACATCGCCGTCGACGGCCATGAGGTCCGAGCCGCCGATATCCTTAAATGCGTCATGGTGGAGGTAACCCACCCGGCGCTTGAGGACGCTGAAGAGAAGAAGGAATTAGCGGCCGTGCTGATTCCGGGCGACCGCGAATTGGATCCCAAGCGCCTTGAGGCAGCCTTAGAGCCTGCGGAATTCACCCTGGCCAGCGATAAGATTTTTGCGCAATACGATTTCTTGGAGCAGGGCTTTGTGGGCCCGCGCGCGCTGAACTCCAATGGCGTGAAGGTCTTTGCTGATCCCCGCGTGGTCAAGGGCTCTTCCTGGATCACCGGCGCGGATGCGCAAAACTGCTACGTCGTGGGCTGCGTGGCCGGCCGCGATTTCCACGTCGATGAGTTTGTGGAAGCAGCAGAGGTGAAAGAGGGCGATCCCGCACCGGATAACCAGGGCACCTTGGCCTTGCAGCGCGGCATCGAGCT
The DNA here is from genome assembly GCF_000478135.1 of Corynebacterium sp. KPL1818. NCBI lineage: Bacteria > Bacillati > Actinomycetota > Actinomycetes > Mycobacteriales > Corynebacteriaceae > Corynebacterium > Corynebacterium sp. KPL1818. Next base: position 479,169 of record NZ_KI515759.1, read on the forward strand.
GGGTCATATCTTCCAGTTGGGCCGCAAGTACACCGAGGCCTTTGACGTGCAAATCCTCGATGAAAACGGCAAGCGCGCCATCCCCACGATGGGCTCTTATGGCATCGGCATCTCCCGCATGCTGGCCGTGCTGGCAGAACAACGCCACGATGATAAGGGCCTGAATTGGCCGGTGGCGGTAGCGCCGTACCAGGTGCACGTGGCGGTGGCGAATAAGGATGCCGCGGCCATGGAGGCCGGCGATAAGCTGGTAGAAGAGCTATCCCAGGCGGGCCTTGAGGTGCTTTTCGATGACCGCCCCAAGGTCTCCCCGGGCGTGAAGTTCAAGGACGCAGAGCTACTCGGCATGCCGTTTGTGGCCATCGTGGGCCGCGCCTTCAAAGACGGCATCATCGAGCTGCGCATCCGCGGCCAAGAAACGCTGGAGGTACCTGCGGATGACATCGTGGACAAACTCCTCGAGTTGGTGCGAGCTTAACTTAAAGCACCGCGCTAAAGCCCGGCGCCTATAAGCACCGGCAGGGTAGCGTAGGGGAGTATGAGTCTTAATAAAAACGTGCTCCCCACGGCCCTTATCACAATGGGCACGCTGCATTTCCTGCGCGCCAAAACCTTCGAATCCATTGTGCCGCCACAGCTGCCGGGCTCGCCGCGGTTGTATAACTTCGCCTCCGGCGCCTGGGAGATAGCTACCGGTTATTTGCTCACCGATCGCGCCACCCGCGAATCCGGCGGCGCCTCTGCCGCGGCGCTATTTTTTGCCGTGTGGCCGGCGAATATGTACCACGCCTGGATCGAGCGCGATGCGCGATGGCCGAAGAAGCTGTATCACATCATTCGCCTGCCGCTGCAGATTCCGTTGATTCGCTACGCATGGAAGATCGCGCAGGGTAGGGCATAAAACCTAAAAAGAACCGACTTCCCAATTTTCCCGGGAAATAGATCCCAAGTGGAAAATGGGGGAGTCGGTTGCTTGCGCGATGCTGCGCTAAAGGCGGCATCACGCTACCGCTGTATAAGGAAGCCGATTAGCCGGCTACGGGGCCGCCGCAATTAGGCCATGCGCCAGCTCCCTGGGTGGCAAGGACGTTTTCAGCGATTTCAATCTGCTGTTCCTTGGTGGCTTGGTCAGCGGTGGGCGCGTACTGGGTGCCGCCGCTACCGGCCCAGGTTTGCTGCGAGAACTGCAGTCCGCCGTGGTAGCCGTTGCCGGTGTTGATGTGCCAGTCACCGCCGGATTCGCACGCGGCGACCTGGTCCCACGCGCTTTCCGGGGCGGCGTTGGCGGCAGGGGCGGCAATGCCCGCGATGCCCAACGTAGCTGCGGCCATAGTGAGCAAGGTCTTCTTAGTACGCATTGAGAAAGCACTCCTTCTCATTGTTTTGGCTCGTGGAATCTCCAACAAGCACGTAATCCACCAAAATACGTAGGGTCCGGAGGCATTAGCAATGAATATCGGCCTATAACTCGCTGATTTTTCACTGCCCGCCGACCAGTGAATCTTCAGGCTGGGGGTATCAGGCAATGCTGGGTGCTATGCGGCCTGGGATTCGGCGGCGATGCCGATAAGCCAGTTCAGCCACTCCTGGTTTGGGCTTTCCTGTTGCGCTGCGGCCACTGCGGCCGCGTGCCACTTATCCGCGTCCTGCTCCATCAAGGTATCCAGGAATGAGGCAGCGGAATCCGCATCGCTGGGAAGCGTTGTTCCACCGGAGGAATAGGCAGGCTCTGGCTGTGGAACCTCGCCGTTTTGGCTCAGCGCCTCTTGCAGTTGGTCGATGCGGTGGTGATGGAGGCTTAAGAGCTTATCGATGCGCCCCTCGGCAGCAGGATCGCTATAGGCCCGCGCGAAATCCAGCCCAAAGACCTGCTCATATTCCCACTGCAGCAAATCGGTGGCGCTTTCGCGCTGGGGTTGGGAAAGCGTGGGGATATCGGGGGCATCGCCAGGCAGCCAGGCATTGAGCGTGATGGCCTGTTGGGTGACTATGGGCCGGGACTCAGAGCTAACTTCATCGGCGGCTTCCATGGTGGCCGAGGCGGCCTCCTCTAGCACCTGGGAGGAATCTGTGGCCGGTGTCGCCTGCGTGGGCCGTTCCACCTCACAGCTGTGCGGGACATTGCCTTGGTCATCGGTGCCGCAGAGGCGCGCAATTTCCGCAAACAGCGCATCGGCCTGGGAGCTGCGCATATCCGCGGCTTCATCGTCGACACCTTGGAGGGCGAGGCCATCGCTCGCGGCGGCCACGGCGAGGCGCTCGAGTGCGTCTTCTGGGCGCGGGCCAAAATAGTCGACGACGGAATCGACTGCGGAACAACCCGCAAGCGCGGGCAGGGTGGCAGTCGAGGCTACACAGGTTAAAGCAATACGTCGGCGGTTCACCCAAAAGACTGTACCTCGAAGGACGTAGGCTAGTGGGCATGGCTTTCCCAGATGCACAACAATTAACTGATTTGCTCCAACCTCGCCTTGCAGCCCGCGGGCTCGACGTGGAGGATATTAAAACCACCAAGGCGGGAAAGAAATCACAGGTCATCATCCGCATCGATGGTGATAAGCGGCCTAGCTCCGATGTCTTGGAAGAGGTCTCCGACGATATTTCGGCCTTCTTCGATGAGAAAGAGGAAACGGGTGAGCTGAATTTTGGCGCCGGATATACCTTGGAGGTCTCCACCCCAGGCGTGGATCTGCCGCTGACCGCACCGCGCCACTGGCGCCGCAATCAGGGGCGGAAGGTGACCTTTAATCGCGGCGATGACAAGAGCCATACCGCGCGCATCGGTGCGCTCAACGCGGCCGAAGATGCCGTTGTCCTTATCACCTCTGAGAAAAACGAGGTGCATACAGAAGTGGAGCGATTGGAAAACATTGCCCACGCAGTGGTAGAAATTGAATTTGCACAGCCATCACAACGTGAGCTAGACGCCGTGCACCAGCCATTTGCAGAAGCCGAGAGCTAACCGGCAATCGAGAGGACAGACAAGTGAATATTGATCTTGAGGCGCTTCGCACCATCGAATCCGAACGACAGGTCCCCGTCAATGACCTGTTGGAGGCGATTGCGAGTGCCTTGTTGTATTCCTACCTGGATTACCGCGAATCCACCGCGGAGGGTAAGGCCGAAGGCACTAAGTCCCGGGTAGACATCGATACCACCACCGGTGCCGTCAGCGTCATCGTTACTGAGCGCGACCCCGAAACCGGGGAAGTAACCAGTGAGTACGATGACACCCCGGATAACTTTGGCCGCGTGGGTGCACGCGCCGTACGCGAAGCCATTTTGCGCAAGCTGCGCGAAGCCGAAGCCGAGCGCACCTTTGATTCCTATTCGGAGCTTAGCGGGCGCGTTGTCAGTGGCATCGTCCAGCGCGATGCGCATGCCAATGCCCGCGGCATCGTCGTGGTCCAGCTCGGCTCTGAACTGGAATCGCAGGACGGCATCCTGCTTCCCGCAGAACAGATCCCAGGTGAGAAACTGCAGCACGGTGACCGCATCAAGGCTTATGTGGTGGGGGTAAACCGCAATGGCGCCAATGTGCAGATCAACCTGTCCAGGACCCACCCGGAGCTGGTGCGTGGGCTTTTCGAACTGGAAGTTCCGGAAGTTGCGGATGGCAGCGTGGAAATGATCGCCATCGCCCGCGAAGCTGGGCACCGCTCGAAGGTCGCCGTCATCGGTCACGCAAAGGGCCTGAACGCCAAGGGCGCGTGCATCGGCCCGCGCGGCCAGCGCGTGAATAACATCATGCGCCAGCTGGGTGGGGAAAAGATCGACATCATCGATTACAGCGAGAATCCCACCGTATACGTGGGTAATGCTTTGGCCCCTTCAAAGGTGATCAAGGTGACGGTGCTCGATAGCGAGGAGCAGGTGGCGCGAGTCATCGTCCCTGACTATCAGCTATCCCTTGCCATTGGTAAGGAAGGCCAGAATGCGCGGCTCGCCGCCCGATTGACCGGATGGAAGATCGATATTCATTCAGACGCGGACGCGAATTAAGGAATTGCGGATATATAGCGTAGGCTAGTAAACGGCCCAGATGCAGAAAGGGACATGGAGACGCAGCGAAAGTTAAGGAGTTCGATGTCGCAGACTCAACGGCTTCGTACTTGCATCGCTACGCGTCAACGCATGCCCGATACGGAGTTGCTGCGGGTGGTCATTGATTCCAATGATCCCCACGGCAGCCGTGCGGTGGCGGATCCATTCCGGCGGCTTCCCGGCCGCGGCGCATGGATAAGCCCCACGCTTTCTGCACTCGAGCTAGCTGAGCGCAAACATGCTTTCAAGCGCGCGCTCCGCACGTCCGCATCCGTGGACACAGGTCAGGTACGTAGGTACTTGGAAGCACAGTGCGAAAATGTACAGGGCGAAAAAGTACCGTGTGCGGAACAACCTGCACAAGATTCGTACACACCAGAGTTAAAAAGGAAGACCGAACACTGATGAGCGCACAACGATGAAGCATCAGCGATGAAAGTCCAGAACGTTTAACTAGGAGTCAGGCCAGTTTTTCGCGGCCTTGGCTCCTAGGCGATACCAAGAGGAGACAAGTGCCCGGAAAGCTACGTGTTCACGAGTTGGCAAAACAGCTCGGAGTAACCAGCAAGGAACTGCTCGCCACCCTGAAGGAACAAGGCGAGTTCGTTAAAACCGCATCCTCGACCATCGAACCACCGGTGGTCAAGAAGATGCGTGCTCACTATGAAGCACAGTCCGGTGGCGATGCCACCGAAGGCAAGGCAGACAAGGCTGAGAAGGCTGCCAAGCCCGCTAAGCCCGGCCAGGGCAACGCCAAGAAGCCGGCATCGCCTGCGCCAAAGCCAGGTCAAGGTGCACAGGGCGGCGCGAAATCCGCTGCGCCGAAGCCCGGCGCCCCTAAGCCAGGTGCACAGGCACCGAAGCCATCCGAAGCCGCGCCAAAGCCAGGCGCAGGCTCTGCTAAGGCTGCCCCCAAGCCAGGTCAGGCAGCACCAAAGCCAGGCGCTGCCGCTGGAAAGCCGGCGCCGAAGCCAGGCCAAGGTGCACCTAAGCCAGGCCAGAACGCGGGCCAAGGCGATGCCAAGAAGTCGGGCGAGCGCCCGACCCCAGGCAACGCCATGCCGCGACCGATGCCTAAGCCCGGCGGATCCCGCCGCGTGGCCAATAACCCATTTTCCACCGGTGGCGGGGACAACCGCCCAGGCCCACGCCCCGGTGGCTCTAAGGGCCAGCGCGGCAACCGCCCCGGCGATAACCGCGGTGGAAAGCGCGGCGGCCGCAACGAAGGCGGTAATAACCGTCAGGGCCAGGATCAGAACCAAGGCCAGGGTGGCGGCGGCGGACGTCGTCCATCGCCTGCCATGATGCCTTCGCATCCGAACCCAGCCTCGATGCCGTCCAAGGCACCGAGCGGTGGCGGACGCGGTGGCCGCGGTCGCGGTGGCCACGGCGGACCAGGAGGCCCAGGTGGCCCAGGCGGCGGTCGTCCCGGCGGCTTCCGCGGTGGACGCGGTGGGCGTCGCGGCGGTACCGCCGGCGCATTCGGCCGTCCAGGTGGCGCACCACGCAAGGGCAAGAAGTCGAAGCGGCAAAAGCGCCATGAGTTTGAAGAGCAGCAGAAGCACGTCGTAGGCGGCGTCCGCTTGCCAGATGGCAAGGGACAGACCGTCCGCCTGCGCCGCGGCGCTTCGCTGTCTGACTTCGCGGAGAAGATCGGTGCCGATCCAGCAGCATTGGTGCAGGCACTGTTCAACCTTGGTGAAATGGTCACCGCAACCGCATCCGTATCGGAAGATACGCTGCAGCTGCTCGGTGACGAGATCAACTACAAGGTAGAGGTCGTCTCCCCAGAAGACGAGGACCGCGAGCTGCTCGAGTCCTTCGACCTGCAATTCGGCGAGGACGAAGGCGGCGAAGAAGCCCTCGAACACCGCCCTCCAGTTGTCTCCGTCATGGGCCACGTTGACCACGGTAAGACCCGCCTGTTGGATACCATCCGTAAGACCAATGAGGCAGCCGGCGAGGCCGGCGGTATTACCCAGGGAATTGGTGCTTACCAGACCACGGTTGACGTGGATGGCGAGCGCACCATTACCTTCCTGGATACCCCTGGTCACGAGGCATTTACCGCCATGCGTGCCCGCGGTGCGAAGTCCACCGACTTGGCCATCTTGGTTGTCGCCGCCGATGACGGCGTCATGCCACAGACGGTTGAGGCCATCAACCACGCCAAGGCTGCCGATATCCCGGTTGTCGTGGCCGTGAACAAGGTGGATAAGCCGGAGGCCCAGCCGGAAAAGATCCGTGGCCAGCTCACGGAGTACGGCTTGGTGCCAGAAGAGTATGGTGGCGACACGATGTTCGTGGATATCTCTGCTAAGCAGGGCCAGAACATCGACCAGCTGCTGGAGTCTGTCATCCTGACTGCCGATGCCGCCCTCGAGCTCACGGCTAACCCAGAGATGGATGCCCAGGGCGTGGCCATCGAGGCCCACTTGGACCGCGGTCGCGGCCCAGTGGCTACGGTCATCGTCCAGCGCGGTACGCTGCACGTCGGCGATTCCATCGTGGTAGGCGATGCGCATGGTCGCGTGCGCCGCATGCTCGATGAGTTTGGCGAGGACGTTAAGGAAGCCGGTCCTTCCCGCCCGGTACAGGTACAAGGCCTGTCCGGCGTGCCGGGTGCTGGCGATAACCTGCTCGTGGTCGATGATGACCGCGTTGCCCGCCAGATTGCCAACCAGCGCGATGCTCGTAAGCGTTCTGCTTTGCAGGCAAAGCAGCGCAAGCGCGTGTCCCTGGAGGATCTGGACAAGGTATTGCAGGAGACTTCGACCCTCAACCTCATCCTCAAGGGCGACAATGCCGGCTCCGTCGAGGCGCTGGAAGATGCCCTGTTGGATATCAAGACCGAGGACGAAGTCGAGCTCAACATCATCGACCGCGGTGTTGGTGCCGTAACGGAGACCAATATTTCCTTGGCCGCCGCTTCCGATGCCGTCATCATTGCCTTCAACGTTCGCGCGGAAGGCAAGGCTACGGAGATCGCCACCCAAGAGGGCGTGGATATCCGTTACTACACGGTTATCTACAAGGCCATCGAGGAAGTCGAGGCCGCTCTCAAGGGTATGCTCAAGCCGATTTACGAGGAACGCGACACCGGTGCGGCCGAAATCCGCGCCCTGTTCAAGTCCTCCTCGGTGGGTACCATCGCAGGCTGTATGGTCACCGATGGCAAGGTTGTCCGCAACGGCAAGGTTCGCTTGCTCCGCGATAACAACGTCATTACTACCGATGCCAAGATTGAGTCCCTGCGTCACGAGAAGGACGACGCGACCGAGATCAAGGCCGGCTATGAGTGCGGTATGGTGCTGTCCTACCCGGATATCCAGGTAGGCGATATCATCCAGGCTTATGAAGAAGTCGAGGTACCGCGCGACTAGTCGCTGCTAGTTACGGCCCGTTGTACGTGCCCGCCTTGAGGGCCTTTCTCCACGGAGTTTGGCCATTAGGTGAGGCAGGTATCGCGGGCCGTTTCGCGTTTTCGCGTGCGGGATTTTCAAGCGGTTTCCATTGGGTGCGGTCAGTTACTAAACTGGTAGTTTCTGATACCGCGACACGGTAATTTAGGAATAAATTTTTCCCCTTTAGCTTGGAGGTTCTCATGGTCGATCACGCACGTGCGGCGCGGCTAGCAAAACGAATTCAGGAAATCGTGGCTAGTGCGATTGAGCTGCAGATTAAGGATCGCCGCCTGGAGATGGTCACCGTGACCGATGCCCGCGTCACCGGTGATTTGCACGACGCTACCGTCTTTTACACGGTGCGCGGCCACGATATCGAGGCAGAACCCGATTATGACCAGGCTGAGGAAGCACTCAAGCGCGCGAAGGGGCAGTTGCGCAAGATCGTTGGCGATCAGCTCTCCGTGCGCTTTACCCCAACCCTGACGTTTGAGCTCGATACCGTCCCAGAGGCCTCCGCGCACATGGAAGAGCTTTTGGCGCGCGCTCGGGCCCGCGATGAAGAGCTAGCGAAGCTGAAGGAAAATGCCCAGCCCGCGGGTGAGGCCAACCCATATAAGACCTCCGATGAAGACGAGGCTTAAGTGACCCGCAAGGAATATCAGGACGCAGTCGATGCCATCTCCGGCGCGCAAAGCATCTGTATTATCACCCACTTGCGCCCGGATGCCGATGCCATTGGTTCGGCCACGGCACTGCTCTTAGCCATGCAGCAAAGCGGGAAGGATGCCTGCGCGGTCATCGGCCAGGATAAGGACTTTGCGCCTAACCTTTACTCCATTCCCGGCGCAGATCAGGTCAAGGTCATGCGGGAGCTCCCGCAGGGCTATGACCTTTATGTCACCGTGGATTGTGGGTCGATCGATCGCACCGGACTGTTTTCCGCAGATATCGCCGAGCTGGCGGCGGCAGGGCGCGTGTTGTGCATCGATCACCACTCATCCAATCCTGGATTTGGCTCCGTGAACTTAGTTGATTCAGAGTGCGAGTCCACCACGGTGGCCATCTTGACCATCCTGGACATGCTGTCGGTGCAGATAGAAAACACCATCGCGCATTGCCTGTACGCCGGCCTTTTGACCGATACGGGTAGTTTCCGGTGGGGCAGGCCCGCCATGCACGATGTGGCCACCCGTTTGATGCACTATGGCCTGGACACCAAGCAGATCGCCACGGACTTACTCGATGCCACGACCCCTGATGATCTGCAGATGGTCGGCCGCGTGCTCGCGGGACTGCGCATTGAAAATGCCGGTGAGCTGGGCATAGGTATCCTCATCGCGGGCCTAGCCGATATCGAAGGTCATTCGGACTCCGCAGTGGAATCCCTGGTGGATTTCGTGCGTGCCCTTGAGGGCACGGAATTGGGCGTGGTCTTTAAGGAGCAGTCGCCCGGGATTTGGGCGGTATCGCTGCGTTCGACGGCGATCAACTGCGCAGCCCTAGCGGCTACTTTTGGCGGCGGCGGGCATGTTCCGGCTGCCGGGTACATGACACAGGGAAGCGAAGAAGCCATCGTTGCGGAGCTGGTGAGTGCCATCGATGAGCACTAGGCAGTCAACTCCCACGACAGTAAGCGCACGCGAGGTCTTTGGCCTCGCGTTTCCTGCGCTTGGCGTCCTGGCCGCGATGCCGCTCTACCTCCTGCTCGATACCGCAGTGGTGGGGCGCCTGGGTGCCCAGGAACTGGCTTCGCTCGCCGCGGCAACCACGATCCATACCGTGGTGACCACGCAGCTGACTTTCTTGTCCTACGGCACCACGGCTCGCTCGTCCCGCCTGTTTGGCGCCGGAAAGCGCGCCGAAGCCGTAGCGGAAGGCGTGCAAGCTACCTATGTGGCTTTAGGCGTCGGCGGGCTTTTGGCCATTATTATGTGGATCTTCGGCGGCGTATTTGCCCAGTGGCTTACCGGAGATCCCACCACGGCGGCCGGCACCGCGCTGTGGCTGCGGATCGCCGCGCTGGCCATTCCCGTAACACTCGTGGAAATGGCCGGAAATGGCTGGATGCGCGGCGTACAAAATACCAAGAAACCGCTCTATTTCACCCTCGCCGGAATGATTCCCGGTGCCATTGCCGTGCCTGCATTCGTGTACTGGTGGGGCCTTGCCGGTTCTGCCATCGCCACCGTAATGGGAATGAGCATTATCGCGAGCCTCTTCGTGCGCGAGCTGTATAAACAGCACGAAGGCTCGTGGGCCTTTCGTTGGCACATCGTGCGCGAACAGCTCATCTTGGGCCGCGATTTGATCTTGCGCTCCGCCAGCTTCCAGGTGGCCTTCCTTACCGCCACGGCCGTGGTGTCCCGCGTGGGCACTGCGTCCTTGGGCGGCCACCAAATCATGATGCAGCTGTGGAATTTCATGTCGCTGATTTTGGACTCCCTGGCCATTGCCGCCCAGGCCTTGACCGGCGCGGCCCTGGGCGCTGGTTCGGCGCGCCACGCGCGCAGCGTGGGAAGCAAGGTAGTGATGTATTCCACCATCTTCTCGGCCTTCCTCGCCTTGGTTTTCGCCGCAGGAGCCGGGGTCATCCCGCGCGTCTTTACCTCCTCGCAGGAGGTCATTGATGCCATGAGCCAACCGTGGTGGATCCTCGTTGGCATGGTCATCGCCGGCGGCGTGGTCTTTGCCCTCGACGGTGTCTTGCTGGGGGCAGGGGATGCGGCATTCCTGCGCAGCCTGACCATTGCCTCAGTACTTTTGGGATTCTTGCCCGGCGTGCTCCTCGCTCATGCCATGGGCACGGGCCTTACCGGTGTGTGGTGCGGCTTGGCCGCGTTCATTTCCTTCCGCCTGACAGGCGTGGTCTACCGCTTCTATTCCATGAAATGGGCTGTAATAGCAGAGTAGTACCTGCGCTACAGTGGCTGTAGCGAGTAATAACAGCACTTTAGAAGATGAATGAGGAAGGCGGGTGGGAGCGGCAATGCCAACGTTATGGGCAGTAGCAGACCTGCACGGCGCGATCAGTGACAACTTTGCGCGCATTGCAGAGCTAGCCCCACCAGATCCCGCAGACTGGCTCATTGTGGCAGGTGATGTTGCAGAGCGCAGCGAGCTCATCGTGCGCATCTTGCGGGACTTGGCCGCACGCTATGACACCGTCATTTGGGCGCCGGGCAATCACGAGCTGTTTTCCCGTTCCCAAGACCAGTACAAGGGGCGCGAAAAATACGATCACCTGGTTGCCGCCTGCCGGGAGATCGGAGTTATCACCCCGGAGGACCCTTACCCGGTCTTTAACGGAATAACGATCGTGCCGCTTTTTACCCTGTATGACTACAGCTTCCGCCCACCGGGGACCTCGGTGGAAGAAGCGGTGCAGCAGGCGCGCTCCAAAAAGCTTGTCATGACCGATGAGGTAGCTATCGCCCCTTTTGTAGACGTGCGCGCGTGGTGTTGGGACCGCTTGGCGTATTCCATTAAGCGTTTATCCCGAGTGCAAGGCCCAACCATCTTGATCAACCACTGGCCGCTGGTGCAAGAGCCCACGATGGTGCTGCGCTTCCCGGAAATCGCCCTGTGGAGCGGCTCGCGCCATACGCGCTCGTGGCCGCGGCGGTACAAGGCAGAGGCAGTCATTTACGGCCACCTGCACACGCCCTCAAAGATGAATGTGGATGGGGTAGACCATATCGAAGTCTCCCTAGGTTACCCGCGCGAATGGCGTAACCAGCCGCACCGTATTGCCTGGCCATACCCAGTTACCTCAACCTTTGGGGAGGTGAATTAATGCTTTATCCCGACCTATTCCCAGAAACTACCCGTTATTGCTATGTGCGCACGGACGCCCGCGAGTCCGACCTGCTCAACTATGAGCACCTCGATCCCAAAGAACAGTCCATAGTCTCGCACGCGGTTGATATCCGGAAATCCGAATTTGGCGATGCCCGCTGGTGTGCGCACCAAGCCCTGCGCGAGCTGGGCTTTACAGGCTCGAACCCGATCCTGCGCGGGGAGCGGGGCATGCCGCTGTGGCCCGAAGGATTCATTGGATCCATGACGCATACGGAGGGCCTGCGCGCAGCGGTGGTGGCCTCCACCATGGATTTTCGCTCCATTGGCCTTGATGCGGAGCCGGCGCAGCGCCTGCCCGATCACGTCTTGACCATGATCGCTCGGGCCGGGGAAATGCCGCAGCTGCCCCGCCTAGAAAAGGCTGGGGTGCACTGCCCAGACCGCCTGCTGTTTTGCGCCAAGGAGGCCACCTATAAGGCGTGGTTTCCCATGACGCATCGGTGGCTGGATTTCGATCAAGCAGAGATCGATATCCGCGAGGATGGCACCTTCATTTCCTATATCCTAGCCCGCCCCACGCCAGTGCCGTTTATCACCGGGAAGTGGATTCTAGAGGGCGGTTATGTCGTGGTTTCTACGCTGGTTCCGGCCCTTGATTTTTCAGCCTGAACAGAAACCCGCTCAGATCTCCTCGAGCAATGCCCTCAGCCACCGACTTAGAGGGTAGACGGCCGCGCCACAAAGACCGTGGCCAGCCTTTTGCCCTTCTCCTTAATGAGCGCGATGGCCTGGCCATTGGGGGCTACCGCCGCATGAACCCCGGACAGCCCGCGCGGCTCTAACCATTTGCCCATCGCTAAAGCGGCGGCCTCGTCCTCGGTGACGGGCAGGACGGGGAAACTGCGCTTGAGCGCGTCGTCGAGGCTCAAGGATAGGCGGGGGTTTTCGGCAAGATCGTCGAGCATGTGGGCATCGGCAAGCGCAAAGGGCCCCACCGTAGTGCGGCGCAGGGCGGTTAAATGCCCGCCGACGCCTAGGGCCTCGCCCATATCGCGCGCCAAGGAGCGGATATAGGTGCCGGAGGAACACTCCACGGATACATCGAGGTCAATAAAATCGCCCTCGGCGCGCAGGTCATGAATATCAAAGCTGTGCACGGTGACCGGGCGGGCGGGGATATCTACCTCTTTGCCCTCGCGCACCAACTCGTGTGCCCTCTTGCCCTTGATCTTGATGGCGGACACCGCGGCGGGCTTTTGCATAATCTCGCCGGTCAATGCGGCAACTTCGGCCTCGATGGCGGAACGGTGCAGTGCGGCCGCAGGCTTGCCCCAGCGAAATTCGCCCTCGGCATCATCGGTGGTGGTAGAAGCGCCGAGGCGGATGGTAGCTGAATAAGACTTGGTGGAGGCGACCATGTGCGCGAGGAATTTGGTGCCGCGTTCGATGCCGAGGACCAGCACCCCTGTCGCCATGGGATCCAGGGTGCCGGCGTGGCCGACCTTTTTGGTGTGAAAATACCTGCGTAGGCGGCTAACAACATCGTGGGAGGTCATGCCGGCAGGCTTATCAACGATGACAAGTCCGGAATGTGCGAGCGCATCAGTCATAGGGTACAAGTCTATGCTCTACGATGGATTCTGTGGATATTTGTTACGGAATCGATGACATCCCCGCAGATGTGGGGCCGACCTCGGTAACCATTGGCGTCTTCGATGGCTTGCACCGCGGCCATCAGCAGCTCGTTTCTGCCTGCGTGGAGCATGCGCGGGCGAATAATCAGGTCCCCGTCATGGTGACCTTTGACCCGCACCCGGTTTCGGTTTTCTTGCCGGAGCGCGCCCCGTTATCCGTGGTGAGCTTCGAGCGCAGGCTGGAGCTCGCGGAAGAAATGGGCATCGAGATGGTGCTTGTCATTGACTTCACCAAGGAGCTTGAGGGCGTGGAGCCGCGGCCCTATGTGCGCGACCTCTTGGTGGGAAAACTCCATGCGCAGCACGTGGTGGTGGGGGAGAACTTCACCTTCGGCGCTGGGGCCAGCGGCACCGCGGAAGCCATGCGGCAGCTGGGCGAGGAGTTTGGATTCAGCGTCGATATCATGCCGCTGCTGGATGAAGACGGCGTTCAGATTTGTTCCACCTATATTCGCCAGAGCCTGTCCCGGGGCGCCATAGAATCGGCGAATTGGGCGCTTGGCCGGCACTTTACGGTGACCGGTCCCGTGGTGCGCGGCGCGGGGCGCGGCGGCAAGGAGCTGGGCTTTCCCACGGCCAACCAGTATTTCCCAGATACCGTAGCCATTCCCGCGGATGGGGTGTATGCGGGATGGTTCATTGTGCATTCCGAATCGCCCCTCGACGGGGACATGCAGCCCGAAGTAGCCTATGCCGCGGCGATTTCCGTCGGCACGAATCCCACCTTTGGTGATGAAGAGCGCTCCGTGGAGTCCTTTGTATTGGACCGCGATGCCGACCTATATGGCTATGAGGCAACCGTGAAATTCGTGGGCCACCTGCGCGATATGGTGAAATTCCATTCCGTCGATGAGCTTTTGGAGGCCATGGCCCAAGACGTCGCTGCCGCCCGCACGGTGCTGGCTGCCGATGCCCGCGCGCAAGGCTGCAAGAGCGAAGACTATTTCTTAAAGGAGAAGTAAATGAAGGCGATCCTCGATCTTGATACCGGCATTGATGATGCCCTGGCCTTGGCTTATGCCTTGGCCCACCCCGATCTTGAGCTCATCGGTGTGACGTGTACTTATGGCAACGTCACGGTGCCGCTGGCGGTGCGCAATACCCTGGCGCTGCTGGAGCTGCTGGATAGGCCCGATATCCCGGTCTTTGCCGGCCCCAGCCCGGACGGTTTCCAGCCCAGCGAGATTTCCTCCTTCATCCACGGCCAGAATGGCGTGGGCGAGGTCGCGCTTACCTCGTCCGATAAGACCGAGGACGCCCAGTCGGCCACGGAGTTCCTCTTGCAGGCCGTGCGCGATTACGGCGATGACCTGGTCATTATCCCCACCGGTCCGTCGACGACCATCGCCCAGGCCATGCTTGCCGATGCCACCTTTGCCACCAACGCCCACATCGTCATGATGGGCGGGGCGCTGACCGTTCCCGGCAACGTATCCGCGTGGGCTGAGGCCAATATTTCCCAGGACCCGGATGCTACGGATTACCTCTTCCGCCACAGCCAAGATGTCACCATGGTGGGCCTTGATGTCACCCTGCGCACCCTCTTGACGGAAAAGGAAACCGCGCGGTGGCGGGCAACAGGAACGGCCGCGGGCGAGATTTTCGCCGATATGGTGGATTACTATATCCGCGCTTATGCCACCACGGCGCCTCACCTGGGCGGTTGCGGCCTGCACGATCCGCTGGCCGTGGCGGTAGCCGCAGATCCGTCGTTGGTAGAGGTCATCGAAACCAATATGAAAACGGATACGGAAGGCCCCACCCGCGGGCGCACCATCGCGGACGAAACTAGGCTGAGCCAGGAACCGACCGCGAAGGTCGCCGTGGGCGTGGACAACGAGCGGTTTGTCAGTGAATTTGTAGACCGCCTCGAAGAACTTTTCCGCACGGTGGGCGCCAAGTAGTGCAGCGTTTTGATTTGCCACGCTAATTGGCTGTAAGATGACCAGTTGGCTTAGCGACTGTGGTTCACGACAGTTGCGGCACGCGGAGCTCGCCACGGCGGCGCTGCGCGTTGAAGAATAGTGTGGACTGAAATAAAGGAGAAATACTCATGGCATTGACCACTGAGAAGAAGGCCGAAATCCTCAAGGAGTACGGCCTGCACGAGACCGACACCGGTTCCCCCGAGGCACAGGTTGCCCTGCTGACCTCCCGCATCAACACTTTGACGGAGCACCTGAAGTTCCACAAGCACGATCACCACTCCCGTCGTGGTCTGCTGCTGATGGTTGGTCGTCGTCGTGGCCTGCTGAAGTACTTGGCAGAAAACAACGTGGATCGTTACCGTGATCTGATTTCCCGCCTGGGCCTGCGCCGCTAATTGCGACGCGGCTGCGGCCGAATTTTTCCCCTTGCCCTGCGGCAAGGGGAATTAGTGGTTTTATACCCTCTTAATCCTTGTAGGGAGCAGGGGCGATTGCGGTTGCCGTAGCTCAAAAGTGCGGAATCTCTGTTAGAATTTTCACCGTTGTCAAAAACAATGTGGAAAAGGCGGCACCGACGATCGCCTAAAACATTCAAGGAGAATTACTAGATGAGCGTTCAGAACTCCGTAGAGTTCAATATCGATGAAGAATTCGGTATTACCGAAGCTATCGCTGTCCTCGACAACGGGGACTTTGGCACCCGCACGGTACGTTTCGAAACCGGCCAGTTGGCCCGCCAGGCAGATGGTTCCGTAACCACGTACCTCGACGATGACACGATGCTGCTGGCCACCACGACTGCCTCGAACCAGCCGCGCGAAAACTTTGACTTCTTCCCACTTACCGTGGACGTGGAAGAGCGCATGTACGCAGCCGGCAAGATCCCCGGTTCCTTCTTCCGCCGCGAGGGGCGTCCCTCCACCGAGGCCATCTTGGCCTGCCGTCTCATCGACCGCCCGCTGCGCCCCACCTTTGTCAAGGGCCTGCGCAATGAAGTGCAGGTGGTCATCACCGTCCTGTCGCAGGACCCAGAAGAGTACTACGACGTCGTAGCCATCAACGGCGCGTCCGCAGCAACCCAGCTTTCCGGCCTGCCGGTCTCCGGCGCCGTCGGCGGCGTGCGCATGGCGCTCATCGCTGATGACAAGCACCCAGAAGGCCAATGGGTGGCGTTCCCGAACCACGAGCAGCACGAGCGCGCGCTGTTTGAAATGGTGGTCGCAGGCCGCATCGTTACTAAGGGCCGTAAAGAAGACGTCGCCATCATGATGGTGGAAGCTGGCGCCGGCACCAACGTTGCTGAGCGCATTGCCGATGGCGCCCCGGCACCGCAAGAAGCCGCCGTCGCCGAGGGCCTCGAGGCAGCCAAGCCGTTCATTAAGACCCTGTGTGAGGCCCAGAACGGCCTGGCAGAGCGCACCGCCAAGGAGACCCAGGAGTTCCCGCTCTTCCCAGCGTATGAAGACGATGTCTTCGCCGCCGTGGAAAAGGCCGCTTCCAAGAAGCTGGAGAGCTTGCTGACGATCCCGGGCAAGCAGGAGCGCGACGAGGCTACGAATGAGCACATGGAACAGGTCGAACAAGACCTGCTGCCGCAGTTTGCTGACCTGGAAGAGGCAGTGGCCTCCAAGCAGATTCGCGCTGCGTATAACGAGGTCATGAAGAAGATCGTGCGCCGCAAGATCTTGACCGACGGCTTCCGCATCGATGGCCGCGGGCTGAGCGATATCCGCGACCTGTCCGTTGAAGTTGACTTGGTTCCACGCGCGCACGGTTCTTCCTTGTTCGAGCGCGGCGAGACGCAGATCCTCGGTGTCACCACCCTGGATATGTTGAAGATGGAGCAGCAGATCGACTCGCTTACTCCTATCGAGTCCAAGCGTTACATGCACCACTACAACTTCCCGCCATTTTCTACCGGTGAGACCGGCCGCGTGGGCTCGCCCAAGCGCCGCGAAATCGGCCACGGTGCGCTCGCCGAGCGCGCCCTGCTTCCGGTCATCCCGTCGCGCGAGGATTTCCCGTATGCCATCCGCCAGGTCTCTGAGGCACTCGGCTCCAATGGTTCCACCTCCATGGGCTCAGTCTGCGCATCCACCCTGTCCCTCTACAACGCGGGCGTTCCGCTCAAGGCGCCGGTAGCCGGCATCGCCATGGGCTTGGTCTCCGGTGAAGTCAAGGGCAAGGAAAAGTTCGTCGCACTGACCGATATCCTGGGTGCCGAAGATGCCTTCGGCGACATGGACTTCAAGGTTGCGGGTACCTCCGAATTCATTACTGCGCTGCAGCTGGACACGAAGCTGGACGGCATTCCGTCTAAGGTCTTGGCTCAGGCGCTCGAGCAGGCCCGCGATGCCCGCGCCACCATTCTGGAAACCATGGCAGAGGTCATCGATTCCCCAGATGAGATGTCCGGCCTGGCCCCGAAGATCACCTCGGTGAAGATTCCGGTCAACAAGATCGGTGAGCTCATCGGCCCTAAGGGCAAGACCATCAACCAGATCACCGAAGATACCGGTGCTGATGTCTCGATTGAGGACGACGGCACGGTCTACATCTCTGCAGTTACCGGTGAGGCCGCAGACGCTGCGATTGAAAAGGTTAACTCCATTGCCAATCCGCAGTTGCCCAAGGTGGGCGAGCGCTTCCTCGGCACGGTAGTCAAGACCGTTCCATTCGGCGCCTTCGTATCCTTGACCCCTGGCCGCGATGGATTGATCCACATCTCCAACCTGGGTGGGGACGAGCGCATCGAGAAGGTCGAAGATGTCGTAAACGTTGGCGATAAGGTACAGGTAGAAATCGCGGATATTGATAACCGCGGCAAGATCTCCCTGGTGCCAGTAGAGGACTAATCCCTCAGACGCTCTTTAGAGCAGTGGCCCTGTTTCCCGGATATGGTGGGAAACAGGGCCATTTTCTATGCCTGCGCCGTGATCACTTAGTTTTGGAAATCAAGCACGAGGCGTTTGGGGTTCTGCAAGAAGGTCACGGAATAAGGCGTTTGCTTCTTTAGCCCGATGACCAACTGCGTTTGCGCCTCGAAGGTGGTGGTGTAGTTGATCTCTTGCACGACACCGGCACCTGGGGTGATGCCAGAATCCATGAACCTTTGCTCTAACTCTGGTGTTGATGGCCACGGGGTGCCCTCGATGCCAAGGTTGAGGAAAGTGGTGCCTTTGACCTCGACCGGAAGCCCCGATGCTTGGTGGGCCGGCTGATCAGTATAAGTGGTAAACCACCCGGCTTCGCCGTCACCTTCGAGGTCAATCACCACGCGGGTAAAAGAATCATGCGCGGCTACCCGAATCCCAGTGGGAACGAGGCCACCCAGGCCAGGAGGAAGGTGGCGCTGATCCTCGAGGGAGGGCGTGCCCATGCCGCCGAAAGCAGGTTTTGGATCATTGCCCTGCGCCTGTTGTTGATTGTGGCTTAACGGGGCAGTGTCTTCTACCGTCTTGGTTGGGTCATCGGCGATGTTCGTTGTGGAAGGCTCTGATTTCTTTGCCGCAGACGTGGTCGATTCCGCCGTGGAGCTGGTGGATTCCTGCTGCGTGGCAAATGAGGCATCGGCGGCCTCGTCATCGCTGGGGCTAGCGCAAGCAGCCAGCGAGAGCATGCAGCTTATACCGGCACCAGCAGCGATAACGCGGGTGAGAGTAGATCGAGACATTGTGACCACTTCCTAGGTTGTCTACCTTGTTGTCTCTTCCAATTCTACCGGTACACAAGTGGCCCAACTGGGGAAGTGATGCAATTGTTGTACAAGGGAAAGTAGCGAAGGCGTGGACTAACGCTTCAACTGGACAAGCTGGATGAGGTTACCCACGGTATCGTCAAAGACTGCGATTATGGAGGGGCCAACGTCGGTGGGCTCCATGGTAAAGTCCACGCCCTTGTCCTTGAGTTCGGCGTATTCTTTCTCCACATCCTGCGATAAGAATTGGGTGACCGGGATATTATCCGCCTTCAGCGCCTCGGTGTACGTTTTGGCGGCCGGGTGGCCCTTGGGCTCAAGGAGCAATTCAACGCTGCCATCGCCGTCCGCGTTTGTGACCGTAAGCCACCGGAAATCGCCGTGCGTGACGTCATCTTTTACCCGGAAACCTAGGACATCGACATAAAAATCGTGGGCGCGAGCAACGTCATCTACTGGAACGGACACAATATAAATCTGCATGACGCCCAGTCTAACAGTGGTATTTTTGCCGCTCGGAGGCCCGCCCGCCGCAGATGGGCGAGCGCGATAGGATGGGAAAGAAACAAAGTTTTAACTCAAAGTTGTTAAGAAAGAGAGGCCCGCAATGGCGATCAGAGTAGGAGTCTTGGGAGCGCAAGGGCGCGTCGGCAAGGCGATTGTTGAAGGCGTTAATGCCGAAGATGACTTAGAGCTCGTGGCGGAAATTAGCCGCGGGGATGACCTGCAGCAATTGGTTGATAATCACGCAGAGGTCATCGTAGATTTCACCCAGCCTGATTCAGTGATGGGGAACCTGGAGTTTTGCATCGCGAACGGCATTCACTGCGTGGTGGGCACCACTGGCTTTGATAAAGAGCGCTTGGACCAGGTGGAGCAGTGGACCCGCCAAGAGGGTGCTGGAAACGTGCTGATCGCACCGAATTTCGCCATCTCTGCCGTGATGACCATGGTGCTTGCCAAGCAGGCGGCGAAGTTCTTCGAGACCGCAGAGGTCGTGGAGTTTCACCACCCCACTAAGCTGGATGCGCCTTCCGGTACCGCCATCCACACCGCAGAGGCCATTGCTCAGGCGCGCCGCGATGCCGAATTGGGCGAGATGCCGGATGCGACGGAAAAGTCCCTCGAGGGCGCGCGTGGTGCGAATGTAGACGGAATCCCAGTACATGCCGTGCGTACCCGCGGCATGGTGGCCCACGAAGAGGTTATTTTCGGTGCGCAGGGGCAATCTCTGACCATCCGCCAGGATTCCTACGACCGTTCCTCCTTTACTCCCGGCGTTTTGGTCGGTGTGCGCGAGATTGCGCAGCACCCGGGATTGGTCGTCGGGCTAGACAAGTACCTGGGGCTGTAACGGTATGGCCACTGCGAGTGAGCTAAATATCCAGCTCATTGCCGCCACCGAGTTTCACCCGCCTCAGGGAACGCAGTGGCGTGCCGATGAGACGGCGACCGATGGCGAGGCCCTCGTCGAATTCGCGGGGCGGGCGTGTTATGAGTCTTTTGACAAGCCCAACCCGCGGACCGCGACGAATTCCGCTTACCTGCACCACATCATGGAGGTAGGCCATACGGCGCTATTGGAACACGCTACGGCGACGATGTACATCACGGGGCTCTCGCGTTCAGCCAGCCATGAATTGGTGCGCCACCGGCACTTTTCCTTTTCGCAGCTATCCCAGCGCTTTGTCCATCCCAATGAGATGCACGTAGCGCTGCCCAAGCTGGTGGAAGAAGATGAACAATTGCGCCGGTTGGTCATGCAGGCCGTGGATGACACCCGTTTTGTCTACGATGAGCTGCTCGAGGCCTTGGAAGAAAAGCTGGATGAGCCGAATGCGCTGCTGCGAAAGAAGCAGGCGCGGCAGGCGGCGCGCGCGGTTTTGCCCAATGCGACGGAAACGAGGCTCGTCGTTACCGGCAATTACCGCGCGTGGCGCCACTTCATTGGGGCGCGGGCGGCCGAGCACGCTGATACGGAATTGCGCGAAGTGGCGGTAGAGTGCTTGAAGCATTTGCAAGACCAAGCACCGGCGCTTTTCGATGACTTCCATATCACCACGTTGGCCGATGGAACGCAGATGGCCGCAAGCCCTTACGCTTAACACGCGCCACCCCGATGCGGCCAAAAGGTGCCCTAGCGGGTAACCTTGACGGCTATGAGCACAGGTATGACAGCAAAGACTGGCGTTGACACCTTCGGTCGCATTGGCGTCGCCATGGTCACTCCGTTTGATCGTGACGGTGCGCTGGATGTAGAAGCGGGTCGCCGCCTGGCAGCTCATCTCGTAGACAACGGCGTGGATTCACTCATCTTGGGTGGAACGACGGGCGAGTCTCCTACCACGTCCTTGGACGAAAAGTTGGAGCTGCTCAAGGCCGTAAAAGAGGAAGTAGGAGACCGCGTCCGGATCTGTGCGGGCGCCGGAACGAATAACACCGCCACCTCTATTGAGGTGGCCCAAGCTTCCGCCGCCGCAGGAGCCGATAGCTTGCTCGTGGTGACTCCGTATTACTCCAAGCCCTCCCAAAAGGGCGTCTACGAGCATTTTGCCGCAGTTGCTGATTCTACGGATTTGCCGATTTGCGTCTATGACATCCCTGGCCGCTCGGGCATCCCAGTGGCGTCGGATACGCTCCGCCGCCTTGCGGAATTGCCGACTATCCAAGCCGTGAAGGACGCCAAGGGCGATCTTTCCGCGGCCGCAGAACTCATCCAAGAAACCGACTTGGCGTGGTACTCCGGTGATGATCCGATTAACCTGCCGTGGCTATCCCTCGGCGCTTCGGGTTTCATCTCCGTTATCGGTCACGCCGCACCGCGTGCCTTGGTAGAACTCTATGAAGCTTTCGATGCGGGCGATTTGGCCCGCGCGCAAGAAATAAATTACTCAACGCTTCTTCCACTGACCCGCGCTCAGGCGCGGTTGGGCGGAGCGACATTTGCAAAGGAAGCTCTGCGCCTGCAGGGCTTTGAAGTTGGCGATCCCCGCCTTCCTGTTACCGCCGCAAGCGAAGAGGAACGCGAGGTACTTCGCCGTGATTTGGAACAATCTGGAGTCCTTTAAGAATGACTGAACCCCGTAACCGTTCCCGCAAGGTCACCCGCAAGGCGGGTCCACCTTCGGAAACTGAGACCGCCTCCAATGAGGCGGCTTCGCCCGTATTTCAGGCCCCTGCCAATAACGCCGGCAATGCCGGAAATGAGGACCAGGGCAACTCTGGCAAGAATAACTCTGCCGATAACAAGAACGACGGCGATAACAACGGCCGCCGCTCGCGTTCCCGTGGCGGCCGCGGCCGTGGCCGTGGCGGAAACGGCAATAATGGCAATGGCCAGGGAAATAACCACGGTGGCAATAACCACGGCGGCAATAACAAGAACAACAACGGTGGCAACGGAAAGAACGGCAACGGCAAGGGCCGTGGCCGCAATAACAATAACCGCGGCCGCCGCAACGTGCCGAAGTCCATGCAGGGTGCTGATTTGACCAAGCGCCTGCCGGAACCGCCAAAGCAGGCGAAGGATACCCTGCGCATCTACGCCTTGGGTGGTATCTCCGAAATCGGCCGCAACATGACCGTCTTTGAGTACGGCGATGAGCTGCTCATCATTGACTGCGGCGTGCTCTTCCCATCGTCTGGCGAGCCTGGCGTGGACCTCATCCTGCCGGACTTCGGGCCGATTGAAAAGAAGATCGACAAGGTCAAGGCCCTCGTGGTCACCCACGCCCACGAAGACCACATCGGTGCCATCCCGTGGCTGCTGAAGCTGCGCCCGGATATCCCCATCGTGGCCTCCCGTTTCACCATCGCGCTTATTGCAGCGAAGTGTAAGGAACACCGCCAGAAGCCGAAGTTCGTTGAGGTCAATGAGAAGTCCGACGTGACCTACGGTTGCTTCCGCGTTCGCTTCTGGGCGGTTAACCACTCCGTGCCGGATGCGCTCGGCATCATGCTGGGCACCCCGGCCGGGAATATCATCCACACCGGTGATATCAAGCTGGACCAAACCCCGTTGGATAACCGTCCGACCGACCTTCCGGCGCTGTCCCGTTACGGCGACGAGGGCGTTGACCTCATGCTGTGCGATTCCACCAACGCCACCGTGCCGGGCGTATCCGCCTCCGAGGGCGATATCCCAGCCAACTTCAAGCGCTTGGTGGCTAATGCGAAGCAGCGCGTCATCTTGGCCTCCTTTGCCTCGAACGTCTACCGCGTGCAGGCTGCCATCGATGCTGCCGTGGCCAATGGCCGCAAGGTGGCCTTCAATGGCCGCTCGATGATGCGCAATATGGAGATCGCGGAAAAGATGGGCTTTTTGAAGGTCCCGCGCGGCACCATCATCCCCATCGATGAGGCCGCGAAGATGGCCCCGCACAAGACCATGCTCATTACCACCGGTACGCAAGGTGAGCCAATGGCTGCGCTGTCCCGCATGGCCCGCCGCGAGCACCGCCAGATTACGGTGCGCGATGGCGATACCATCATCTTCTCTTCCTCGCTCATCCCGGGCAACGAAGAGGCCGTCTTCGGCGTTATCAATATGCTGTCCCAGATTGGTGCCAACGTCATCACCAATCAGGACGTCAAGGTCCACGCATCTGGCCACGGCTACTCCGGCGAGCTGCTCTTCCTGTACAACGCGGCGCGCCCGCGCAATGCCATGCCGGTCCACGGCGAGTGGCGCCACCTGCGTGCCAATAAGGAATTGGCGATTTCCACCGGCGTGGCCCGCGACCGGACGGTCTTGGCGCAAAACGGCGTTGTGGTGGATCTGCGCAAGGGCCGCGCGGAGGTCGTCGGCCAGCTGCAGGTTGGCCACCTCTACGTCGATGGCGTGTCCATGGGCGATGTCGATGCCGATACCTTGGCAGACCGCACCAACTTGGGCGCCGGCGGCGTGGTATCCATTACCTGCGTGATTGATAACCGCACTTCCCGCCTGCTCGAGCACCCAACCGTGGCAACCACCGGTTTCTCCGATGATGACCGTGGTGTTGTGCCCGAGGTCGCGGAGATGGTGGAAAACACCATGAATGATCTCGCCGCAGAGGGCGAGAATGACACCTACCGGATGGTGCAAAAGCTGCGCCGCAAGGTCTCCAAGCTCATGGATTCCAAGTACAAGCGCGAGCCGGTTATTTTGCCCACCATCGTGCCGACGAATTCAGGCACGCTGCTTGCCGATGACGCCGATGTCGACGCCAGCCGCGAGTCCCTGTAAGTTCTCCTACAAAAGGATTTAATTCCGGCATAGTTTCTGTGCCCCAGCATTTCGATGACCTCGGTATGCTGGGGCACATGTCGTTTTCATCTTCCGAACGCGCCAAGATGGTCGCGCTTTTTCATCAGCTAGGTCCAGACGCCCCCACGCTGTGTGAGGGCTGGACCACGCGCGACTTAGTTGCCCACCTGTGGGTGCGCGAAAACCGTCCCGATGCCGCAGCGGGCATGTTCCTTTCGGTCCTGCAGCCCCACCTAGAAAAGGAATCCGCTAAGGTCGCCCGCCGCGATTTCGATGAGCTTGTCGATGCCTGGGGGAGGGGACCGGCAAAGTTCAACCCCGCACGTTTTCTCGATGCCCAGCAAAATTTGGGCGAACATTTCATCCACCACGAGGATATCCGCCGCGCCAATGGCCAGACCGAACCCCGCGATTTTTCTGTGGCCGTGCAGAAGAAGCTGCACCGTTTTTTGAAGATCTGGGCCAAATTGAGCCTGCGTAAATCCACCCAGCCGGTGATCCTGCAGCCGGACGGGATGCAGCGCATCGTCGTGGCGGATAAGCACGGGGTAGCCGATCGCGGCGATCGCGTGGTCCGCGTAAGCGGGGAGGTTGGAGAACTCCTGCTGTGGGCGTACGGGCGCGATGTCGTGCAGGTCACCATCAATGGCGACGAGTCAGCCATCAAGATGTCAACCCTGTAGGCTAGAAAAAGCCGCTTTTGTGGCCCGTGCTGCACCTTTTTGGCCCGAACTCGGGACATTTCTCGGTTAACTAGCTCTGCCACGCGTGTGGCGTATGTGATTTGTGGGGTTTTCCGGTTAAGGTAAATGACATGTCTGTCAAAAATGCCTCCTCTCGCGGATCGCGCCGGAACCAGACGCGAGCATCAAAAAGCGCGCCTGGCCGGAAAGCGAACCGGTCGCGGCCGTCTGGCCGCAGCCAGTCCAGCGCCGGTGTGCCAGAGACGCTGGAGATGACCTCGTCTGGGCGCGCGGCAGGAACGACGCAAGAGCGTACGGGGAGCGCATTTCGGGCCGTCGGCAAGGGGCTTGGCTCTGCATTTGGTGCCACCGCGCGCGGAATGGGCAATGTTGCCCGCGGCCTAGGCAATGGCCTTGCAGGCCTGAAGCCGAGCCAGGATGTAACTGCTGACGGCACGGCGGATTTCGAGAGAACAAGGGAGCCACAGGAAATTTCTGATAGCGCCGGGAAAAAGAAGAAAAGTAAGGTAACTCGCGCGCGCGATATCGCAGCCGAAGAGGAGGCACAGGCTTCCGATGAGGCGGCGGCTTCCCCGCAGGGCGGGTTGCGCGTCAATAACCCGGATGCGGTTGCCTTAGTGCTCATTGGCGTAGCCATCGTCCTCGCCGCCACCGTATGGTTTGGCGTCGCCGGCCAGGTGGGCGCCTGGGTGGGCAACCTGGTGCGCTACGTCATCGGCGCCGGCGCGTGGGTGCTTCCCATTGCGCTCGTCGCGCTGGCCATTTCGCTCATGATGGAAATGGATGGTCCATCCGGGCGCATTAATCCGCGCAATGCGGGCGGCACGTCGATCATCGTGCTGGCGATGCTGAGCCTCATCCACATCTTTGCCGGTAATCCGCCGCTCGGATTTACCACCGATACCGCGGGCGGGGCCGGCGGTGTTGTCGGCTTTGCAATCGGCGGGATTCTGGATGCCGCGTTTACCTCGTATGTTGCAGTACCCCTGCTCTTCCTCGTCATCATTTACGGCGCGCTGCTGGTTACGGGAATCACCATCCGCGAGGCCTACGAGCTCGTGGCGGATTCGCTGCGCTCGGCCTTTTCCCGCTTTGGCGGCAGCGAGGCGGACTACGACGAGGCCGACGATGACGATCTCTACGGCCACGTGTCTGGCGATATCGACGATATTGCACATGGCCGCGAGCGCTCCGAGCGCCCCGCCCCGAAGCGCCGCAGCACGTCCACCCCGCGCAAGACCGGTAGCTCCTATCCGGTGCAGTCGCTTGACGATGCCCCCGCAGACGACCACACCGTCGCCTTCAACACCCCGGTCCGTGCGGGTTATGAGCCCGTAGACCGCAGCGACGAAGAGCTGAGCTATGGTGCAGATTCCCGCATGGGGGATACCGATGCCTTCCCGGCAGTAGACGATGCTGACTACGCTGACGACGCGGATTCCACCCAACCGGCCCTGCCAGAAAGCGAGCCCACCCGCGTCTTGGGTTCTGCCACCGGTGGTTCTTCCGCCGGCCGCAAGTCGCGGGCTGGCCGAGCGGCTGGTGCTGGGGCCGCTGGAGTCGCTGGGCCTGCTGGCGCCGGTGCTGCCGCTGCTTCTGGTGTGGCTGGTGCCGCAGGTGCAGCCGGCAAGGCCAAGGGCGCTGCTGCTGGAGCTGCCGCTGGTGCCGCGGCCGCTGGTGCCGCCAAGGCCGGTTCCGATGCTGTGTCTTCGGCGCACGAGGAAGCCCGGCGCTTATTCCGCGAGCGCTCTGGGCGCGATGCAGCCACCGGCGCACAGGTGGAATCCACCGCGGCGGCGGAACAGCCTGCCACACAGCCCCAAGCGCCCGCGCCTGCGCAATTTGGCAACGACAACTATGCGGTGCCCTCTACCGATCTGCTGACCCCAGGCACGCCTGCGAAGGAACGCACCGAGATCAATGACCGCATCATTGAGGCCATTACCGATGTCTTCGAAGAGTTCAATGTCAATGCTCAGGTGACTGGCTTTAGCCGTGGCCCCACGGTGACCCGCTATGAGATTGAGCTTGGACCAGGCGTTAAGGTTTCGAAGATTACGAACCTGCAATCCAACCTGGCCTATGCCGTGGCTACCGATAACCTGCGCTTGCTCACGCCGATTCCGGGCAAGTCCGCAGTGGGTATTGAGGTTCCTAACCCAGACCGCGAAATGGTCCACCTGCGCGAGGTCTTGGACGCGCCCAGCATGACGTCGTCCCCGGACCCAATGTTGATTGGGCTGGGCAAGGATATTGAGGGCGAATACACGTCCTTTTCCGTGCAGAAGATGCCGCACCTGCTGGTTGCCGGCGCTACCGGTTCCGGTAAGTCTGCATTCGTGAACTCCATGCTGGTCTCGCTGCTTACCCGCGCCACCCCGGAGCAGGTACGCCTGATCCTCGTCGATCCAAAGATGGTCGAGCTCACGCCGTATGAGGGCATTCCGCACCTGATTACGCCCATCATTACCCAGCCGAAGAAGGCCGCCGCGGCCCTCCAGTGGCTGGTGGAAGAGATGGAGCAGCGGTACATGGATATGAAGGCCGCGCGCGTGCGCAAGATCGAGGACTATAACCGCAAGGTTGTCTCCGGCGAGTACCAGGCCCCGGCAGGTTCCGAGCGCGAGGTTCGGCCGTACCCTTATATCGTCTGCGTCGTCGACGAGCTGGCGGACTTGATGATGACCGCCCCGAAGGAGATCGAGGACTCCATCGTCCGCATCACCCAGAAGGCCCGCGCCGCCGGCATTCACTTGGTGCTTGCTACTCAGCGCCCGTCTGTCGATGTGGTCACCGGCCTCATCAAGACCAACGTGCCTTCCCGCTTGGCCTTTGCCACCTCGTCCTTGACCGACTCCCGTGTCATCTTGGACCAAGGCGGTGCGGAAAAGCTCATCGGCATGGGCGATGGTCTATTTATCCCGCAGGGCAAGCGCCCAGTGCGCATGCAGGGTGCATTCGTCTCCGATGACGAGGTTATGGATGTCGTCGAGGCCGCTAAATCTCAGGCCGCCCCGAACTACACCGAGGGCGTGACCGAGGAAAAGCAGTCTGAGGCGAAGAAGGAGATCGACGATGACATTGGCAAGGACATGGATGACCTCCTCGAGGCCGTCGAGCTTGTGGTGACGGCCCAGCTGGGTTCCACCTCAATGCTGCAGCGCAAGCTACGCATCGGCTTTGCCAAGGCCGGCCGCCTGATGGACCTGATGGAATCGCGCGGCGTCGTCGGGCCATCGGAAGGCTCCAAGGCTCGCGAGGTGCTGGTCAAGCCCGAAGAACTCGACACCATCCTGTGGATGATTAAGGGTGCCGACCCTGCCGATGCCCCCAAGGAAATCCAGGACGAGATGAACCAGGAAGAAGACGATGATGCCGGTGATTCCGCAGATTCCGCTCTTTCCGATGCCCCCGATGCGCCCGATTCCGATACGCGGACGGTGCAAGCGACCTATAACCCATCGTCCGGGGCCTTCTAAGTAGTGTAAGATGGTCACGGTCTTGGAGGGGAGTACCCCACATTCGGCATAGATCGTCAACACGGTAGCTGTGCGCTCCCGGTCGTGTCGGCCCAGCGAGGAATATCCGCTGGGCGGGGGAGACCTCCGGTCACTTTCTTAAAGTAAATTCGACCGGAGGGATCTCGCGATGAACGTCCCATTGTGGGTGTGGCTGGTCACCGGTGCGGTGATTTTAGCCTTTTTTATATTCGACTTTTATTCTCACGTGCGCAGTCCACATGAGCCCACCCTGAAAGAGTCGGGCCTGTGGACCCTTTTCTATATTTGCGTCGCCGTAGTTTTTGGCGGCGTCGTGTGGGCCGTGTGGGGCCACGAGCACGGCATCCAGTTCTTTACCGGTTATGTCACAGAGCAGGCGCTTTCCGTGGATAACCTCTTCGTATTTGCGCTTATCATGGGATCCTTTAAAA
Organism: Corynebacterium sp. KPL1818; assembly: GCF_000478135.1. NCBI lineage: Bacteria > Bacillati > Actinomycetota > Actinomycetes > Mycobacteriales > Corynebacteriaceae > Corynebacterium > Corynebacterium sp. KPL1818. The sequence continues at coordinate 507,620 of NZ_KI515759.1, forward strand.
TCCCGCGCAAGTACCAGCAAAAGGTGCTGCTTATCGGCATCATCATCGCCCTCGTCTTACGCCTCGTATTCATCCTGTTGGGCGCGGCGGTTATCGCGGCGTGGTCCGATATCTTCTACCTCTTTGCCATCTTCCTGCTCTACACCGCCATCAAGTTGGTCATCGATGAGATTCGGGACGCGCCGGAGACCAACCCGAACGATATGGCCATCATCAAGCTCGTGCGCAAGGCGGTAGATGTTACCCCGCAGTACCACGGGGATAAGCTCACCCACCGCGTGGACGATGGCTCTAAGAAGGGCAAGTTCGCCTTCACGCCGCTATTCGTCGCGCTGGTATCCATTGGGCTTATCGATGTCATGTTTGCCTTCGACTCCATCCCGGCAATCTACGGCATTACCTCAGAGGCGTTTTTGGTCTTTACCACCAACGCATTCGCGCTGATGGGCCTGCGCCAAATGTACTTTCTTATCGATGGCCTCTTGGACCGCCTCGTCTACCTGCCTTATGGCCTGGGCATCATCTTGGGCTTCATCGGCGTCAAGCTGCTTTTCCACGCGTTGCACGAGAATAACCTGCCGTTTATCAATGGCGGCGACAACATTGAATCCGTGCCAGAAATCTCCACGATCGGCTCGCTGGTGGTCATCGTTGGAGTCTTGGTCATCACGGTTCTTGCATCGGTTATCAAGAACATGCGCGATAAAACCCAAGGCGTAGTGGCTGTATCCCACAACCACTACGACTGGGACGAGGAAGGAAATAAGATCGTGCGCAATACGCGCGGCGATTACCTGGGCAGGGCCGAGGATCTGTCCAAGGAAGACCTACCCAACTAAGGGGAGAGCCTAGAAGCGGGCTTTAACCGGATTCCACTCGCGGAAGCTGCGGCCCTGGAGGCAGCCTTCTTGATAGAAGGGATCATCGTTCATCAGCTGGATGACATCGGCTACCTCGGTGTCATCATCGTTAAAGCGCACAATGATGAGCGCGCCTCCTTGGGAATCCGTGAACGGTCCCGAGGCCACGATGGTGCCCTCATCAAATAGTTTCCCGGTGAACTCGCGGTGGGCCGGGCGGACCTTCGCTATCTCTGGGTTGGCCGGGTTGTATTCATAATTGACTGCAAAATATTTCATACCGGACAGTATAAATTCTCGGGGGAGTGTGCCGCGAGACCATAACCCAAGCGGGTAGTATGTATAGGGTGAATCAACCCGGAGCACAGTCAGCGCAGTCCTCGGATGTGAATCCGCAGGTCTCTAATTGGAATCTGCCAAATGCCCTTACCTGCCTGCGTATCGTTTTCATTCCGGTCTTTGCATGGCTGGTCATCGGCGGCCATCAGTGGTGGTCTTTTGGCGTCTTCGCCGCCTTAATGCTCACGGATAAGCTCGATGGCGATATTGCCCGCGCCCGCGGGTTGATTACCGATTTTGGCAAGATTGCCGACCCCATTGCTGATAAAGCGCTCATGACCACAGCGCTTGTCTGCCTCAATATCGTCGATCAGCTTTCGGTCTGGGTCACCGTCATTATTCTGATCCGGGAATTCGGCATCACCATCTGGCGCATGGCCTTGCTGCGCCGCGGAAAAGTCGTCCCAGCCTCTAAAGGCGGCAAGCTAAAGACTGTCCTGCAGTCCTTCGCCGTGGGCTTATACTTGTGGCCGCTTCCCTCGTGGATGGATATTCCTACCTCCTTCATCATGTGGATGGCTGTCGTGGTAACGGTCATTACCGGCGTGCAGTATCTCATCGATGGACAAAAGCAAAATAGCTAAACGCAATGACCTTTACAGAATCTGACCTCGTTGCCTTATTGACAGAGCGCCACGAGACCGTGGCCTTGTGCGAATCGCTGACTGCCGGCTTAGCCAGCGCTACTATCGCTTCGGTGCCAGGCGCGTCTGCCGTCTTGCGCGGTGGCCTTATCACCTATGCCACCGAGGTGAAATCTCACTTTCTGGACAAACCAGTCTCAGAGATCGAGCGCGTAGGCGTCGTCTCTGGCGAAACTGCAGTTGATATGGCTCGCGCCGCTGCTGCGGAAACCGGGGCGGATTGGGGTTTAGGGCTTACCGGCGTCGCTGGGCCCGATAAACAAGAAGGAAAAGAACCCGGCACGGTATTTTTAGGAATCTATTCCGCCGGGCGCATAGCGCAGTCTTTTTGCTTGCGTGACTTGGGCACTGAACGAAACCAAATTAGAAAGGCCACGGTAGGAGCTACGATCGCCCAACTTGGTGCGATCCTCAAAAATTTTCCTACCAGTGGGGAACAAATTTCATCGAAGGAGCGTTAAAACTTACGATGAACATTTCTACAGCAGTCCTCGACCACTCGGCGCAGACTGCCGCGGAACCTGCGGCAGCGGCACCATCGGCGCCACAACCTGCCCGTGCCCCCGAGCCACTATTGCGTGAAGCATTGGGCTTGACTCTGCGCGCATTCCGCGCGGATAAGTCAGTTACCCTGCGTGAATTGGCTAGCGTTGCCCGCGTGTCACCGGGCTACTTGTCGGAGCTCGAGCGAGGCCGCAAGGAAGTTTCTTCTGAGCTATTGGCCTCCGTGTGCCATGCGCTCGACGCGTCTGTGTCTGACGTCTTGATCGAGGCTGCCGGTTATATGGCGCTGCCGTCGATGGATGAAGAGCTCGCGCATACCGCGCCGGCTGCTTCTGAGCTTTAACGCGTGCGGGATTCTGAAAAGAATAGCCGCGGTGGATACCTGCGATTAGTAGCGGCAGAGCCCTAGGCGTTGGGTTACTATGAACACGACAACGCGACGCATTACCACATTCCCTAGAAAGGTCTAGAGCATAATGGCGAATCCATTTGTTAAGGGTTGGAAGTACCTCATGGCACTGTTCGATAATAAAATCGAAGAGAATGCCGATCCGAAAATCCAGATTGAGCAGGCCATCGAAGATGCCCAACGTCAGCATCAAGAGCTATCGCAGCAAGCCGCGGCGGTTATTGGCAATCAACGCCAGCTGGAGATGCAACTTAACCGACGCCTCGCCGAGGTCGAAAAGCTGCAGGGCAATACCCGCCAAGCGCTCGAGCTTGCCGATAAGGCACGCGCCAACGGCGATGAGAGCAAGGCCGTGGAGTATGAGAACGCCGCCGAGGCCTTTGCCGCTCAGCTGGTGACCGCAGAAGAGTCTGTGGAGGACACGAAGAAGCTCCATGACCAGGCATTGCAACAGGCTGAGCAGGCCAAGCGCGCCGTAGAACGCAATAATGCCGCCCTGCGCCAGAAGGTTGATGAGCGTTCGAAGCTGCTATCGCAGCTGGAGCAGGCAAAGATGCAGGAGAAGGTTTCCGAGTCTTTGAACTCCATGAACGAGCTCTCGGCCGGCGGCAACACGCCTTCGCTCGATGCCGTGCGCGATAAGATTGAGCGCCGTTACTCTAAGGCTCTGGGGCAGGCGGAGCTGGCGGAAAATTCCGTCGAAAACCGTATGGCCGAGGTGCAGCAGGCGGGTATCCAGATGGCCGGCCACTCCCGCTTGGAGCAGATCCGTAGCGAGATGAACTCCACGAAGTCCGTAGAAGCTAACCGCACTCAGGCCATCGAGGGCAATAAGGCCTCTGGTTCCGCTGCGGATCAGGCAGCGCAGCCGACCGCGAATGATGACGCCGTCCAGGCTCGCCTGCGCGAGCTGCGCGGAGAGTAACTTCGTCATCCCGGGCTTGCCATAGCGCAAACTGCACACTAGCCTCCGATCTTTCCTTTCCCGTTTCGAGCGGTGGGGGAAGGCGGAGGCATTTTGGTGCTAGTTGGGCATGTGCCTAGGTTTCCTTAGTCACCGACGCCGCGGGCCTGGAGGGCTTCGCCGATGGCTCGAGCGCGCCGAATGGAGCGAATGATGACGGGCGTGACAAAGGCCGAGGGGGAAAAGCCAGCGCCGCGCGCCTTGCGGGCATCGAGAACCTCGTAGACCGTTTCGAACATGAGGGGGATGAGGCGGATTGTCAGGGACATCGCCAAGCTGATGTTTTCTACTGGGACGCCGAAACGATTCAGCGGCTGGAGGGATTCTTCCAGGGATTCCATGATCGCGTCGACCGTCGAGGTAAGCGTTAATAAGAAGGCCAAAATCATGGCGGCCAAGATGTTAAGGAACATCACGGCGGCGTAGTCAAAATCCTTCGCCCACCATTGGAAACCGGCAAGGGGGATGAGGATGACCAAAGGCGGCCAGAGCTGGCTCCAGGCAATCCGTGGGGGAATGCGGGCGATGAAATACGTCAATGCTGCAGCGATCACCGCGCCGCCGGACCACGGCAAAGAGTTGAAAAAGATGCTGGTAACCAGGATAAATACCAGCAAAATGAGTATCTTCCAGCTGGGCTTCATCCGGTGGATTACCGTCGTGCCCGGAACATATACGGATAGCGGAATATTGGTTCTGCGTCGGGTCATTGGAGGTGGCTTTCTAGAGTGGCCGCTGCGCCATGAGATCTCTGTAAAAATCGATGACCTCCTGGGGAGCGCCATCGGCAGCAACCTTCTGGTCATCGATGCAGATGACACGGTCGAAATCCGTGAGGAATTCCAGATCGTGAGTAACGACGATGAGCTGCTGGTCAAGTTGCGCGAACTCGCGCTTGATGCGGTCGCGATTGCGGAGATCAAGCAGCGTCGTTGGTTCATCGGCGATGATGAGAACCGGGTCGATGACCAGCACTGCGGCTAAGGCGAGCAATTGCTTTTGTCCACCAGAAAGAGTGTGCGGGGAGCGCTCGGCAAATTCTAAGAGCCCGAACCGTTCCAGGGCGGCATCGACTCGCGCAGTACGCTCGTCCTTAGGCAGCTTGAAGCGGCGCAGGGAAAAAGCGATGTCATCTCGCACATTGGGCATGACGATCTGATTTTCGGCATCAGAAAAGACGAACCCCACCTTTTCGCGCACCTTCTTGCCCTGCTCGCTGGGATTTATGCCGTCAACGGTGACGGTACCCGCGGTGGGCTCACCCAGGCCATTGATAAGCCGAGTCAGCGTGGACTTTCCGCCGCCATTTTGACCGATGACGCCGATCCGCTGCTCGCTCAAAATGAGGTTGATGTCATCGAGGACGACCGTCTCATCGAAGGATACCGTGACCGAGGAAAAGTCGATGGTGGGCACTAGGAGGCCTTCCTACCCATCAGGTCGGGGAATGCGGAGTGAACACCAACGGCGATGATAACGGCCACGATGAGCTTTGCGGTGTCAACGAGGACGAACGGGCCTTGCGCCGCGATGGCCGGGCCGACGTCTAGTCCGGAGCGAAGCATCAAGCCGATCGCGCCACAGGTGTATTGCACCAGAAGGCCTACGATGGCTGCGATAGCGAAAACCACGGTCATGCCGCCCTTTCCGCGCGGGGCGCGATAAGCGATGGCGCCGGCGGCGATGGGGGAGAGTACGTAACCGATGATGTATCCCACGGTGGGGCCGGCAAGCGCGCGGAGCGTGGTGCCACCGCCTGCCAAAACGGGCAATGCCAAACCGATAAAGAGGAATAGCAAGCCAACGTAGCCGCCGCGTTTTCCGCCCAAGATGAGGCCGGACAAAATGAGCGCGGCGTTTTGCAAGACGATGGGCACGCCGGCGGTGCCTACGGGGATAGAAACGAAGGCTAAAACGATAACGAGGGCGGTAAATACCGCTACATAGGCAATGGTGGTTGCCACGGAGTTCTTCTGCATGGGAAAAGATTAGCACCTTGGAGAAAAACTCTGTATACACACCAATTTGAACGTCGTTCAAGAAAGCTAATTCTGGGGTCCTGGTAAAAGTTTTGGAAATATTTCCATGGTGGTGGGTAGGATTGCGCGCATGCGATTGACGGAGTACCACCAATTGGTTGTGGATGAATTTGGCGAATCAAAAGGGGCGTGGATTAGCCATTCGCATGTTTTATCAGAGCTCAATGGAACGCCGGATGAGCTTATCGAACGTGGCGTCGATCCCCGTCGTGTCTGGATAGGGCTGTGCAATGACTTTGATGTCCCTCAAGAACGACGTCTCGGCGTAGATTACCCATCCTTATAGGCCCAAGAGAGCCTGAAAAGGCGTGTCCATTTTCGATATTCGAACAGATGTATGTACTCTAGTTGGGGTGTCGGTGTGGGCGACTACAGTGGGATTGCGTTGAGGGCGGAACCATTTAGGGTTTTGCAGCAGTCTAATTAAGTGTTCACGCAGCGTCGTACGAGATAAGGATTTATAACAATGGCAACGAAAAAGAAATCATCCTCCGCCGCGACCAAGGGAGATGACCGCAAAAAGGCGCTAGACGCCGCGATGGCCATGATCGAAAAGGATTATGGCAAGGGTGCCGTCATGCGCTTGGGCGATGATGACCGCCCGCCCATCAAGGCCATTTCTTCCGGCAACACGGCAATCGACGTAGCGCTGGGCATCGGTGGCTTCCCGCGGGGCCGAATTGTGGAAATTTACGGCCCAGAGTCTTCTGGTAAGACGACGGTGGCGTTGCATGCCATTGCCTCGGCACAAAAAGACGGCGGCATTGCAGCGTTTATCGATGCCGAGCACGCCCTCGACCCCCAATATGCACGCCTGCTAGGCGTCGACACCGATAACCTCCTCGTGTCCCAGCCCGATACCGGTGAGCAGGCCCTGGAAATCGCGGACATGCTGGTGCGCTCCGGCGCCATCGACATTATCGTCGTGGACTCCGTGGCGGCGCTGACCCCAAAGGCGGAAATCGAAGGCGAGATGGGCGATAGCCACGTCGGCCTGCAGGCCCGCCTTATGTCCCAAGCCTTGCGCAAGATGACCGGTGCGCTATACAACTCCGGCACCACCGCAATCTTCATTAACCAGCTGCGCGAGAAGATCGGTGTGATGTTCGGTTCCCCAGAGACCACGACCGGTGGTAAGGCGCTGAAGTTCTACTCCTCCGTGCGCTGCGATATCCGCCGTATCCAGACGCTGAAGGATGGCCAGGATGCCATTGGTAACCGCACGAAGCTCAAGGTGGTAAAGAATAAGGTGTCCCCGCCGTTCAAGATTGCCGAGTTCGACATCATGTACGGCGAGGGCATTTCTCGCGAGTCCTCCATCATCGATCTCGGCGTAGAAAACGGCTTTATCCGCAAGTCCGGCTCCTGGTTTACCTATGAGGGCGACCAGCTGGGTCAAGGTAAGGAGAAGGCTCGTTCCTTTTTGAAGGATAACCCTGACCTTGCCAATGAGATCGAAAAGAAGATCTTCCAAAAACTCGGCATTGGGGAAGAGGCGGCAAATGGTGAAGAAGCTACCGCCATGGATGTCCCCGGTTCCGATGACCCATTGACGGATGAATCCGTAGATTTGGTCCCGAACGTCGACTTCGATGACGATTAAGCCTGTCCACCAACACTCCCACCGCTTAACACCCGCGCTATGAATCAACCCGCCCCTGAAAAGTTAGAGCAACTCCGCCAGGCCCTTGAAGCCTATGAAAAAGGAGAAGCCGGGGGTGGGCTTTTTGATCGGGAGGCCGAAGAGGCAAAGTCAAAGGTTCGGTCCCGCGCATTGGGCTTGCTTGACCAGCGTTCGCGGTCCCGCCAGGAATTGTATGATCGCTTAGTACAAGCCGAATTCGACCCTGAGGTGGTTGACGAGGTCCTCGATGACTTAGCGCATGCGGGCCTCATTAACGATGCCGCCTTCGCTGCCGAATGGGTGCGGCAGCGGCATAAGCGGCGAGGAAAATCGCGCAGCGTCCTCGACCGCGAGCTCCGGGAAAAGGGCGTAAGCCAAGAAGACAGAGACGAAGCCCTTGCCCAAATTGACGCCGCCGATGAAGAGGCGATGGCCCGAGCCTTGGCGGAAAAGAAGGCGCGCAGCGTGAAATCCATTCCTGTAGATAGGAAGGAACGGGATAAGGCCCTGCGCAGGATCATGGGCGTATTGGCGCGCCGCGGGTTCAACGAAGGAATGTCTTTGAACATTGCCATTAGCGCCCTCGAGGAACGGTGCGAGGAGCTGTCTTCTCCTTAAATCCGGCGGATGGGGCTTAGTGCCTTGTTGGCTCCAACCTTGTGACTCGCACACGCGCCCCACCCACCGCGGGCCCGCGCCCCGACGCGCCGCACTATGCGCCCATTCTGGCCCACTTGCTGTCACGGGCGCCGAGCAGCGACGGTTATGAGTTGTTCTGGGTGATGGCTAGACTATGCCGACGTGGAGCAGACAATTCCTGAAACCCGTACCTATGAAGTCCGAACCTTCGGCTGCCAGATGAATGTGCACGATTCCGAGCGCATTTCCGGCCTGCTGGAGGAAGCTGGCTACGCGGCCGCAGACGAAGCCACGGAGCCGGATCTCATCGTCTTTAACACGTGCGCAGTCCGCGAAAACGCCGACAAGCGCCTCTACGGCACGCTGGGCGCATTGAAGAAGACGAAGGAGAACCATCCCGGCATGCAAATCGCCGTGGGCGGTTGCCTTGCACAAAAGGATAAGGACACCGTCCTCGACAATGCGCCGTGGGTTGATGCCGTCTTCGGAACCCACAATATGGCAGCGTTGCCCACCCTCCTCGAGCGCGCCCGCCATAACGAGGAAGCTCAGGTCGAAATCGTCGATTCCCTAGAGGCATTCCCCTCGGTATTGCCCGCTAAGCGCGAATCCGCCTACGCGGGCTGGGTATCGGTGTCCGTGGGCTGCAATAACACCTGCACCTTCTGCATCGTTCCCTCCCTGCGCGGCAAGGAAGAGGACCGCCGGCCGGGCGATATTCTGGCCGAGGTACAGGCGCTGGTGGATCAGGGAGTTTCTGAGGTCACCCTCTTGGGCCAAAACGTCAACGCCTATGGCGTGAATTTCGCCGATCCAGAAATGCCGCGCGATCGCTTTGCTTTCTCGAAGCTGCTGCGCGAAGTGGGCAAGATCGACGGCCTCGAGCGCCTGCGGTTTACCTCCCCGCACCCGGCGGAATTTACCTCGGATGTCATCGACGCCATGGCGGAAACCCCGGCCGTGTGCCCGCAGTTGCACATGCCGCTGCAGTCCGGCTCGGATAAGGTCTTGAAGGACATGCGCCGTTCCTACCGCACGAAGAAGTTCCTGCGCATCCTCGATGAGGTCCGTGAGAAGATTCCGAACGCGGCGATTACCACCGATATCATCGTCGGTTTCCCGGGCGAGACCGAAGAGGATTTCCAGGACACCATGGACTTGGTCCGCCGCGCCCGCTTCGCCTCGGCGTTTACCTTCCAGTATTCCCCGCGTCCTGGCACCCCGGCGGCGGAGATGGAAACCCAAGTCCCCAAGGAAGTCGTCCAGGACCGCTTCGAGCGGCTCGTTGCGCTGCAAGATAGCATCCAGGCAGAAGAGAACCAGAAGCTCGTGGGCACTGAGGTGGAGCTCTTGGTCCAGGCTGAAGGCGGGCGCAAGAACGATGAGACTCACCGCATGTCGGGTCGAGCCCGCGACGGGCGCCTCGTGCACTTTAGCCCCATTGATGACAACGGCGCGGATATCTCCGCTGAGATCCGCCCCGGCGACGTCGTGCGCACCAAGGTCACCGGTGCAGGCTCGTTCTTCCTGCTTGCCGATGCCGCCGTAAGCACCCATACCCGCACCAAGGCCGGCGACATGTCGGCTTCGGGCCAAACCCCCACTACCGCTCCCATCGGGGTGGGCTTGGGGCTGCCGGGCATCGGCAAGCCTGCTGGCGCTGCCGCAGCGGATTCTTGCGGCTGCTAACCGGGGAGTAGGCTAGGGTGCCATGAGAGAGCGAAATACCACCACCGCCGCCCAGGAGGCGGCACAGGCGGAGCGCCGAGCAGCACAAACCATGGATCTGCGTGGGCAGAAAGTGACGCTGTGGATCGCTGTGGCGGCCTATATTGTCTACCTCATCGTTCCTTATGCCGGCTCCGCCCACGGGTGGCAGGTCTTAAGCTTTGGCACCACCGAGGATGGGGTGAAGATCTCGCTGATGGAGACCGTCTCCGCGTGGCTCGCGCTACTTGGCGTGGGCGTGCTGACGACGGCAACCCTGCTGACCCGCCGCGCCACGCTCGGTCTGATTGCGTGGATGATGGTGACGGTTTCTTTCTTCGTTAACCTGTGGGGCTTTTGGTACCGCGGCTCCACCGCGGACGGCCCGGCCATTGGCATGTGGGTGGGCATGCTGGCGACCTTCCTGGCCTTCTTGGGCTTTAGTCTCGTCGCCCTGCGCCGCAGCCCGGAACAACGCGCGGCAGAAGAAAAGGTTCGCGCCTCGGCGGGCCAGCTGGATGAGGTAGGCAAATTCCAGTCCGATATTGCGTCCCCGCAGCCGCAGGAATTGCTTGTCGATGACCGCCGGAAAAAGGCCGCCGAGCGCCACCGCCACCAGCAGGAGGGCTAAAGGTGCAGCTCCCAGGCAGAAGACTGGGAGATTTCCCGCGCCCCGAGCCGCGCATACAATGCGTTCATGGCGGCGTCGCCGGCTGCGACGGAACAATAGCAGCGGCGCACCTGTGGCCACGCTTGGTTGACTTCGCGTAGGGCGGTGAGTTTTGCCAATTGCGCCAAGCCTTGCCGTCGGTGGTCGCGGTCGGTGACGGTGAGGGTCCATTCGCAGACCTCCGGATCCGCCGCCTCGTGGCGCGCCAGCTCGGTAAGCGCCACGATTCCGGCGGTGTCATCGATGAGCGCTACGAGCAGCGTATGCCCGCGCCGCGAGCGCAGGCGTTGGTGCGCTTCTTCCAACCGCTGCCGGGACCACACGATGGGCTCGGTGGATAAGGTGCCGGTATCGGCATCCGCGGAGGCGACCGTTAAAAGGCGCATGACATCGTCGATATGTGCCTCCGGAATGGCATAGTCCTGCCAAACCGCGGCCGAAAGCCCGGGCGGAAAGAGGGCAGCAGCCGGGTGCTCTGGAATATCGATGGCTAGTTGCCGCTCGCTATGGCGCCGCGTAAAGCCCAGGGATTGGTAGACCTCCGCCATTGCGTCGTACTCCGGCGAAGTCTCCGGTGGGTGCAGCAGACCCACGTGCGCGACGCTGCGACCGAGCTGTTGGGTGATTTTTAAGGCGGTATCTCCCATCCAGGTAGCCACCTTTTGCCCCTTGGCATCAAGCGGTTCTCCGGGCAGCGGCAGATCGCACAGGACGCACTCGATTTCCGCGGCATTGCGCTCTTCTAAAAGCGGCAGGCTGATGTGGATAAATCCCACGTAGTCCAGCTCGGGGCTCGGTGCGGTAGCGGGAATTTGGGGCAGACCGAGCTCGGAGACGGGCCCGAGCGTCGCCGGGCCATCGACCACCGCGAAAAGGTAAGTCTGCGATTCGCCCGAACCCTGCAGGCGGTGCACCACGCGGCTAGGCGAGGTCGAGGTCGCCGCATCCCCGCTTGCTTCCTGCGCCGCCAGGTTTGCCCAGAAAACAAAGGAACGGATACAATCCGCCGGTTCAGCCTCGGCTACCTGGGTCGGGCGCGCAATCTGAACGAGGTGCACTATTTATCGTTGACGGCATTGGCAGCGGCATCGGCAAATTCCTGCCATTGCTCCGCCTGCGCGCGCAGCTCCGCGGCCTTCTTCTCCTTGCCCTTAGCCTCCGCAGCCGCGGACTGGGCCTTGAAGTCTTCCACCTTGGCCTGGAATTGGGCCACGCGAGCCTGCGCTTCAGGGTCGGTGCGCCGCCATTCGGATTCTTCCGCTTGGGTGACGCGCTTTTCTAGCTGCTCAATTTTGGATTCGTACTCGCGCACCTGGTTGCGGGGCACGAAGCCGATTTCCTCCCACTTTTCCTGCAGTTCGCGCAGCTTAGCCTTGGCCTTGTCCATGCTTTGCGATGGGTCAATCAGGCTGTCGTATTCCGCAAGCAGCGCGTCCTTTGCCTTGGCGTTTTCGGCGAACTCGCGGTCCCGCTCGTCGTTGACCGCATTGCGGGCATCAAAGAAGCGGTCCTGTGCCGCGCGGAACTTCGCCCACAGCTGGTCATCGACCTCGCGCGGGGCGCGGCCGGCCGCCTTCCACTCCGCCATCAGATCGCGGTAGGCGCGGGCGGTAGGGCCCCAATCGGTGGAGTCCTGGATGGCCTCGGCGCGCTCGACGAGTTCTTCTTTCTTCTTTCGCGCGGCCGCGCGGGCGCGATCGAGATCCGCAAAGTGCGAACCGCGGCGCCGATTAAAGGAATCGCGGGCGCGCGAATAGCGCTTCCACAGGCCGTCATCGGTCTTCTTATCGATGCCCTTAATCTGCTTCCACTCTTCCAAAATGGCGCGGATGCGGTCGCCGGCGGCCTTCCACTCGGTGGAATTCTCGGCAATCTCTTCAGCCTCGGCGGCGAGCTTTTCCTTCGCCGCAATCGCATCCTGCCGGCGCTTTTCCCGCTCCGCCTGCGCCTGTTCCCCGGCCACAACGGAGTGATCAATAACCGCCGCGAGGCGGCGATCCAGCGCCGCGATATCGCCAATGACCGCAGCGGTAGGCAGGGTCTCGCGGAGTTCGGCGGCGGTCTGCTTGATTCCTGCGGCCTCGCTGGGGTTGGCGCGCAGGCGAGCCTCTAGGAGCTCGATCTCGGTGGCTAGGTCATCATACCGGGCGCCGAAGTGCTCGAGGCCCTCCTGCGCAGAGCCTGCCTGCCATTCCCCAATCTTGCGCTCGCCCTCGGGGGCGGACACGAAGACGGAGCCATCGGCATCGACGCGCCCCCACTTGGCCGGGTCGTTTTTGCTCGGTGATTGCACGGGCACGGGCTTGGCTGTGGGGCGGGGGCCCTTCTTGGGCATGGAACCTGGGGTAGGGGTGGGAGACATGGAAAGCCCTCCTAGACATATATCGCCGCGCGTCACGGCTGCCGGATGAAATCACTGGTTACATTACCGCGAAAAATCGCCGTGTGCCTAGAATCTATTTAATTACCTCCTCTTGGGTAGATAGTATGGAGGAATAATGTTCAATCTCATGGTTATGCCCGCCTCGCCGGCGCTGGCAGTCGAGCTAGCTCCCAACGATGCCGCCTCGCGGGCGCTGCTGGCAGCGGCGCGCACGTTGGCGGTCGAAGCCGCAGCCGCCGGCATTGACGAGGCAGAAATTATCGGATCCCGCTCCTCGCGGTGGCATACCCGCCACACGGGAAGCCTGCGCGCCTGGGGAGCCGACCAGGTACACGTGGGCGCGGGAGACTACCTGCCAGAAATCATGGCCCGCTACGTCCTGTCCACGGTCCCACAGATAACGGTGCGCGATAGCCGCGACCGCCTGGGCACGCCAGACCCAAAGGTACTTAGCATCGTGGTTGCGGACGGCAGCGCGGGGCTTACCGAGAGGGCACCGCTGGCGCTTATCCCCGGGGCGCAGGAGGCGCATCGGTGGTGCGAGGAGGTGTTGATGGGGGCATCGGCAAGCAGCGAGGCTGAGTGGCTGAAGCAACGCGGCGTGGAAGAGCCGGCGCTCTGGCTCGAGCTTGCCGGCTGCACGCCCAAGCGCGCGCAGGTCCGGGCGACGGACGCCACCCTCGGGGTAGGCCGCTACGTGGCAGGTTGGGAGGTAGCATGCACCCCATCGCAGTAGTTGGCCCCACCGCATCCGGCAAATCCGCGCTCGGGCTGGCCCTTGCCCATGAACTAGATGGGGAAGTGGTCAATGTCGATTCCATGCAGCTATACCGCGGCATGGATATCGGGACCGCGAAGCTTTCCCCCGCAGAGCGCGAAGGCATCCCGCATCATCAGCTCGATGTCTGGGACGTGAGGGAGACTGCTTCCGTAGCGCGCTATCAGCAGGCGGCCTTGCGCGATATCGAGGACATCATGTCCCGCGGCAAGACTCCGATCCTCGTCGGCGGATCCATGCTCTATGCCCAGGCGTTGGTGGATGACTGGCAATTCCCGCCCACCGATCCGCAGGTACGGGCCAAATACGAGGCCCGCCGCGCCGATATCGGAACCGACGCGCTCCACGTGGAGCTCGCGCGCGTCGATCCGGCAGCCGCCGCTATCATCGAGGATAAAGACCCCCGCCGCACCGTCCGGGCGCTCGAGGTCATCGAGCTGACCGGCAAGTCCTTTAAAGCCAGCCAGCCGCCGAAGAACGGCCTGCCCCGGTGGGGGACCAAGTTGCTGGGGCTGCGGACTGATAGCGAGTGGTTGAACCCGCGCATCGAAAAGCGCACGCACCTCATGTTTGAACAAGGCCTCGTCGAGGAAGTCGAGCGCCTGCAGGATAAGGGGCTTGTGGCCGATTCCACCGCGGGCCGCGCGATTGGTTATACGCAGGTTCTACAAGCCCAGCGCGGCGAGCTGACCTGGGAGGATGCCGTGGAGCGCACGATTACTGGCACCCGCCGGTACGTGCGCCGCCAGCGCTCCTGGTTTAACCGCGATAAGCGCATTACCTGGCTCGATGCCGCGGGCGATACCACCGCCCAAGCTTTGTACGCGCTTGGGCGCTAGGGTAGAGGCTATGAAATTTGCCAAAGGCCATGGAACCGAAAATGACTTCGTCATCGTAGAAGACTTCGACGCCGAGGCGCCGCTCTCACCAGAGCGCGTGGCGGCGCTGTGTGACCGCCGGGCGGGCATCGGCGGCGATGGCCTATTGCGCGTTGTGCGCGCCGGCGCCCTCGTGGACGCGGGCGAGTTGGCGGCACTTCCGGACGGGGTGGATTCCGCCGATTGGTTTATGGATTACCGCAACGCCGATGGGTCCGTGGCGGAAATGTGCGGCAATGGCACCCGCGTCTTTGCCCACTGGCTGCGCTCGCACGACTTGGTGGGCCAGGACGCATTCACCATCGGTACCCGTGCGGGCGCCAAGCAGGTGACGGTCCATTCCTGTAACGCTACCGACGCGAGCGTCACCGTGGAGATGGGCCCCGCGCGCGTGACCGGGGTATCTACCGCGTCCGTGAGCGGTGAGTCCTACGCCGGCCTCGGGGTGGATATGGGCAACCCGCACCTCGCCGCCGTCATCCCAGGCTTGGAACCGGAAGCATTGGCCGCCAAGGACCTCACGGCGCCGGTCTACGACGAGTCCTTCTTCCCCGGCGGGGTGAATTTTGAGCTGGTGACCCCGCTGCGGGCGGGGCACGTGCACATGCGCGTCTTCGAGCGCGGGGTTGGGGAGACACAGTCGTGCGGTACAGGCACGGTCGCGGCAGCTACCGCCGCGCTTGCCGATGCCGCCCAAGCCCTCGGCACCGTCCACGTCCACGTTCCCGGCGGCGAGGTCACCGTCGAGGTCTATGACGGCGGCACGCGCTTGACGGGCCCGTCCGCCATCGTCGCGACGGGTGAAACGAGCCTGTAAGGGCCTTAGTTTTCGTCGTCGATCTGCCGCGTGCGGTAATCCGGGCCGAGCCGGAAGGCCGCGCGGCGGGCCGCCAGCCACGATTCTTTCAGCTCGCGGGCGCGCTCATCGGTGACGCGGAGGAGGGCTTCCAAGTCCTGCGTGCGCATGCCGTGGGCGTGGATACGGATATTGAGGCGGCGGAGGAAGCGGCGCGCCCCAGCCAATTCGTAGTGGAACGCATCGATGGCGGGGTGGGAGCAGTCGAGGTCCAGCAGTGCTGGCCGGTACAGCGTTCGATCCGCCAGCGACTCGGCCTCCGTGGAGGTTTCGAATTCTTCGAATTCGGCGATGACGTCCTGGATATCGTCCGCCGAAAGCGAAATGGAGCTGCGCAGGGCCTTTCTTTCCGCGGTATCGGGGCGCGTGCGCAGCATGAACCAGCCCGCGCCCACCAGCATGGCGGCGATGATGAGTCCGGGCAGTTTTAGCGTTACAACGATCGCGATCGCGCAAAGGACCAGGAGGATAAAGACAAGTATCCTCCGGTTTTGCGGATCGCTAAGGAAAGGCATGGCCTAAAATCTAGTGTCCGCCGCAGCCGCAACCGCCGGATCCACAACCGCATCCGCCATCGCCGCAGCCGCCGGACGGCATGTCAATAGCGGCGGTGAGCAGGGCCGTACCGGAGATCACGGAATCCTTGGCCGGCAATTCGCCACGGTCCGCAGGCAGGCAGAGATCGAAGGGGAATAGCCCGTCCATGACGAGGTGCGCGAATTTCTCGCCGGTGAGCTCATTGGTACGCCACTCGGCTTCCATCACCCGGGCGGCGAAGGTAGCCGCCGGCGTGGGGGCCTGTGCGCCGGAGCCAGAGGCGATGACGCGGGCGCCCTCGGATTCAAAGAGGGCGGGGTATTCGCCGTTTTCGGCCTCGTAGGCAGCCGGGGACTCGTAGGTGGAGATATCAAGGCCCATGGCGGTCAGCGATACCTGTTGCCATTCCTGCCGCGGTTCTTCTGCCAACAGCGGCCCTTGCGCGAGGTTCGCCGTGACCTGGGCCAGCGGCGTGCCGAAGGGATCGATGATGTCCATGATCGCTAGCACGTCATTAAACATCTCCACGTGGGCGAAACCCTGCGTGACCGCGTCGAAGCCGATAAAGGTGGCGTAGGGCTCTACCGCCAAGATATTAAGCTGGGCGCCCGAGGGGTCGCCGTATTGAATGAGCTGGCCACCGCGGACCTCGCCGGTAACGGCAAGGCGGTCCGTGGCGATGGCTGCCTCGACCGCGTCCTGCCAGCGTTCGAAATCCAGGCCGATCGCCTGCATTTCGGTATTCTTCTTCTGGGTAGTAGTCGTTGGCCTAGGCTGCGTCGTTTCCATAGCCACCATTGTATCGCTTTGTCCAGTAAGCCCGGAAACCGCAATTCCCGTTTTGCGGCCTAACGTGCCAAAATAGATAGCAATATGAACAAATTTTCCCCGCAGAATTCTGATAGCTCGGCGAGCAAGGACGAACTTCTCGCCCAGGCCTTCCGCGACCACGCGGACACCCCGCAGGAAACCACGCCCACCAGCGGCGATCTAGATTTGGCCGAGCGCAACGCCTTCCGCCGCGTTACCCGCGAGACCTCCATCCGCGCCGAGGACACCACCGATGGCTACGAGGTGGAATACCGAAAACTGCGCCTCGAGCGCGTCATCCTCGTGGGCGTGTGGACCGAAGGCACCGTAGCGGAGGTTGAGGCCACGATGGATGAGCTGGCCGCCCTGACCGAGACCGCCGGTGCCGACGTAGTCGAAATGATTTACCAAAAGCGCGATAAACCGGATCCTGGTACTTTCATCGGCTCGGGCAAGGTAAAAGAGCTCCACGATATCGTCGAGGCCACCGGGGCCGATACCGTCGTGTGCGATGGTGAGCTGAACCCCGGCCAGCTCACAGCATTAGAGCGCGCGCTCAATACCAAGGTCATCGACCGCACCATGCTCATCTTGGACATCTTTGCCCAACACGCAAAGTCCAAGGAGGGCAAGGCGCAGGTCTCGCTGGCGCAGCTGGAATACCTCTATACCCACACCCGCGGTTGGGGCGGCAACCTTTCGCGCCAGGCCGGCGGCCGCGCCGGTTCCAATGGCGGCGTCGGCCTGCGCGGTCCCGGTGAAACCAAGATCGAGACCGACCGCCGGCGCATCCGCACCGAAATGGCGCGCCTGCGCAAGGAACTGCGCGGGATGAAAACCGCCCGCGAGGTCAAGCGCTCCAGGCGCCAGTCCTCCACGATCGCCCAGATCGCCATCGCCGGCTACACCAACGCCGGCAAATCTTCGCTCATTAATGCCATGACGAACGCGGGCGTGCTTGTGGAAGACGCACTTTTTGCCACCTTGGATCCCACCACGCGCCGCGCCTCGCTTGCCGATGGCCGCCAGGTCGTCTTCACCGATACCGTCGGCTTCGTTCGCCACCTGCCTACCCAGCTGGTGGAGGCCTTCAAGTCCACCCTGGAAGAGGTGCTCGCCGCCGATATCATGCTGCATGTCGTGGACGGATCGGACCCGTTCCCGCTCAAGCAAATCGAGGCGGTCAATAAGGTCATCTACGATATCGTCAGCGAGACTGGTGAGCAGGCCCCGCCGGAAATCATCGTGATCAATAAGATCGACCAGGCCGATCCGCTTGTGCTCGCGGAGCTGCGCCACGTCCTGGATCATGAGGACGTCGTCTATGTTTCGGCGCGCACGGGGGAGGGCATCGACGAGCTGAGCGCGCGCGTGGAGCTCTTCCTCAACTCCCGCGATAGCCACGTTAAGCTGCAGGTTCCCTTCACCCGCGGCGATGTCGTTTCCCGCGTGCATGCCGAGGGCACCGTGCGTAGCGAGGAATACACCGAGGACGGCACGCTTGTCGATGTCCGCTTGCCCGCCACCACCGCCCGCGAGCTCGCCGAATTCATCGTGGAGGAAGATTCCTAAAATTCGTGCTCCATGGCCCATAATGGTGGTTCGTGAGCATACTAGGTTGGACCGTCCACGGCGACGGTAAGAAGATTGCACCAGGCGCCGTGGTCGCGCCCGAGGAACGACTAAGTTGGGGCCGAACCATTGGCATCGGCATGCAGCATGTGGTGGCGATGTTCGGTGCCACGCTGCTGGTGCCCACCCTGACCGGCTTTCCGGTCAATACCACGCTGCTATTTTCCGGCATCGGCACCATCCTCTTCCTGCTGATTACGCGCAATCGCCTGCCGTCCTACCTGGGGTCGTCGTTTGCCTTCATCGCCCCGCTGACCGCCTCGCAGCAATACGGGATTGCGGCGCAGGCCGGATCCATTCTGGTGACCGGCTTGGTGCTGGTGGCGGTCGGATTCGTGGTCAAGGCTGCCGGCAGGCGGGTGCTCGATGCGGTGATGCCGCCGGCGGTTACCGGCGCCATCGTCGCGCTCATCGGGCTTAATTTGGCGCCGAATGCGGCCGAGAACTTCGCCAGCCAGCCCTTGGTCGCAGGCATCACGCTGCTGGTTATTCTCCTAGCCACC
Source organism: Corynebacterium sp. KPL1818 (assembly GCF_000478135.1). Lineage (NCBI taxonomy): Bacteria > Bacillati > Actinomycetota > Actinomycetes > Mycobacteriales > Corynebacteriaceae > Corynebacterium > Corynebacterium sp. KPL1818. The sequence continues at coordinate 526,396 of NZ_KI515759.1, forward strand.
GTCGCCGGGCGCGGCATGGTTTCGCGCCTGTCCATCCTCATCGGCGTGGTCGTCGGCTGGGTTTTCGCTGCCCTGACCGGTAATTTGGGCGAGGATGCCAAGGCTGCCATCGATGCCGCACCGTGGGTAGGCCTGCCCGAATTCCACGCCCCAGAGTTCCATCTTTCCGCGATCGCCGTGGCCTTGCCGGTGCTCGTGGTGCTGATTGCGGAAAACGTCGGCCACGTCAAAGCCGTCTCCGAGATGACCAACCGCGACTTGGACGACCTCGCCGGCGATGCCCTGATTGCCGATGGCCTCGCCTCCTCCCTCGCCGGTGGCTTCGGCGGCTCCGGTACCACGACCTACGCTGAGAATATCGGCGTTATGGCCGCCACGCGCGTCTATTCCACCGCCGCGTATTGGGTCGCCGCCCTCACCGCCATCCTATTGGCCTTCGTCCCGAAGTTCGGCGCGCTGATTTTCACCATCCCCACCGGCGTGCTCGGCGGGGCCACCCTCGTGCTCTATGGTCTTATCGGCATGCTGGGCGTGCGCATCTGGATGGATAATGAGGTCAACTTCAATAACCCGGTGAACCTGACGGCGGCTGCGGTGGCTTTGATCGCGGGCATCGGCAACCTGACCCTGACCGTGGGTGGGGTGAGCCTGGAGGGCATCGCCTGGGGCTCTGTCGGCATCATCGTTGCATATCCCATCATGCGGCGCCTGTACGAAAGCGTGGGCGAAGGCCACGACGCCAAGTACTAAATTCTGTGGATAACTTTGTTGACCCTGCCGCGAAATAGCGCCTTGGTGGCAAGGTTCGCCGCGTAATCCACAGGCCTTCGTGCGTGCGGTCGCCGTTGCACCGGGTTGTGCGCTGTACTAGGCGGCATGAACGCACTCGACCGTTATTTAACTGCGCTGGGCCAAGGGATGGACATCATCGCCGCCGCTCAGGGCTTAAGCGAGCGCGACTTGGTGCAGCGTGGCGCCAGCGACGTCGCCGCGCGCGAGGTGGTGCATCTTTGCGATGTCTATTTTGGCCGCTGTGCCTTTAGCGCCAAGCAACGCACGGCGCGCTCGACGACGCACCCGCTCGACGTGCTCAGCCTCATCGAAAAGTTCGCGCTGCGCGCTCGCACCCAGCGCGATGCCTGGGTCGTACGCTCCGAGTTATGCGAGTTCCGCGGAAGCGCCACGGCATTGCGCAAGCGGGCGCGCGCCCTCTTGCGGGAGCTGCAACCTCCCCGCACTCCCAAGAAAGGCGTGCGGATCACCCGCCGGCCGCGCGGACCGTGGTCGTTGACCATCACCGGGGAATCCGCCGACGTCGCCGATATGCACTCTGCTCTTGATAACGAGCGCCCACTGGAGTCCGTTAAATCCATCTTCTTCGGCGGGAAGTCTGGGGCGCGCACCACTGCGACCACGCAGGTGGTTATCACCTTGGACGAGCTCGACCGCATCGTCGATGGCGATGGTGAGGAAATAACCCTCCAGCTCACCAATGGCTCGCGCATCAGCGGCGCTGACCTCGCGAGTCGCGTCTTAAGCGATCATGGATACATCACGCTTGTGCATCCCGTTGAGGGGCCGGTCAACTTATACCGCACGTCCCGGTTTGCCAATGCGAAGCAGCGCTTGATGGCGGCCGCCGTCAATCCCGTATGCCCCTGGGAAAAGTGCAATTATCCTGCCGATGAGTGCCAGATCCACCACCTAGACAGCTGGCAGCACGGTGGCAATACCAATGCCGCTAATCTCGCGACCTGCTGCCCGTACCATAACGGCGTCAACGATGATGACCCGCAGGCCCCGCCGCGGCGCGGGCGATTGGCCCGAATACAAGGAAAGGTCCGCTGGCTTCCGCCGTGGGCCACGAACCCCGGCAGCCCGAACGAAAACGACCGGCCGCCATCCTAAGAATCCGGGCCAAGAGAATTAGCGCAAAAGGATTCGCGCGCCCGCACCGATCCACAGGTTCAGGGTCAAAAACCCTAGCGACTGCGCTAATGCGCCGCACGAGCGAGCTGAATAGCTGGCGCAATGGGCACTTGGAAACGGCCTATGGATCGCAAAAGCTCCCCGCCAACAAGGCGAGGAGCCTACTAGTCGTGTTTAAACGCTAGTTATGAGCAGCAGCGCTTAGGAAGCGTCGAGATCCTGCTCGATGAGGCCGGCGATCTTCTCAACGGCTTCTTCGTTATCAGAGGTAACGGTGACCTCGTCGCCCTGCTCGGCACCGAGGGCCATGATCATCAGGGAAGAAGCGGCGTCGGTCTCGTTATCGTCATCTTCTTCACCAACGAGGCTCAGGAAGATGTCCTCGTCGTATTCGCCAGCGGCGTCAGCGATGATGGAGGCAGGACGTGCGTGCAGTCCTACGGAGGAGCCGACCTTTACAGTCTTGGAAGCCATGGAAATTATCCTTTCTGTAGTTAATTTATCGTGATCCAGTGTACGAGCGTTTGGTTTATGCCGCCACGTTCTGGGAAGCGGTTTTGGACCCTGGAGCGGCCTTTTGGGCAGCTTCCTGGACGGTCTTATTAGGCCAGAATTGCTTCATGGCCAAGACCGCGACGGTAGATACCGCCACGCCGGCAAGGATGGCTACCAGGTAGGCCCAGAATGGGTCGATAGCAAAGGCAACGAAGATACCACCGTGTGGGGCGCGCGACTCGACCGACAGCGCCATGGAGATAGCACCCGTCACGGCGCCACCGGCCATCATGGAAGGGATGACGCGGAACGGATCGGCTGCGGCGAAGGGGATGGCGCCTTCGGAGACGAAGGACAAGCCAAGCAACCAAGCGGACTTACCGTTTTCCTGCTCGGCAGGGGTAAATAGCGACTTGCGGATGAAGGTTGCCAAGGACAGCGCGATGGGCGGCACCATGCCGGCGGCCATAACAGCGGCCATGATTTGCATGGAGGCTGCGTCGCCGGTGGACAACCCGGCGGTGGCAAAGAGGTATGCGGCCTTGTTGACCGGGCCACCCAAGTCGACGCACATCATCAGGCCCAAGATGATGCCGAGCACTACGGCAGAAGAGCCAGACATGGAAGACAGCCAATCTTGCAGGCCCTCCATCAGCGCGGCCAGTGGGGCGCCCAGTAGCAGGTACATCGACAGGCCAACGACGAGGGAGGTCAGCAGTGGAATGATGACCACCGGCATGAGGGAGCCGAGCCAGCGCGGGACCTTCCAATTGCCAATCCACAGGGCGATAAAGCCGGCCAACAAACCGGTCACCAGGCCACCGATAAAGCCCGCGTCGAGGGTCACGGCGATAGCACCGCCGACAAAGCCCGGCGCAATACCAGGGCGCCCGGCCAGGGCGTAGGCGATGTAGCCAGATAACGCGGCAACAATAAAGCCCATTGCAGCCTGGCCAATGGCAAAGAGCACTGCGCCTATATAGAGCCCGAACCCGGAGTTCTCGAACGACATGGTCTCGCCGTCGACGGTAATCTCATTGCCCGGCAGGTTGGACAGGGAATAATCCGTGGAAAGCGCCTGCCAGCCATTGGCCATATCGGCGCCGCCGAAGAGGAATCCGAGGGCCAAGAGAAGGCCACCGGCGGCAACGAACGGCACCATGTAGGACACGCCGGTCATAATCGCCTGCTGGATGCGCTTGCCCCAACCCAGCGATTTTCCTTCCTCTTCGGCGGAGGAGGAAGAGGCGGTGCCAGAGACCTTTCGGGCATTCGGGTTCTTCGCCGCCGCGATGGCTTCATCGAGCATCTTGCCGGGTTCGTTGATGGCGCGCTTGACGCCGGATTCGATGACGGGTTTGCCCGCGAAGCGCTCGCGGTCGCGCACTCCGACGTCCGTGGCGAAGATGACCGCATCGGCAGCGTCGATGGTGGACTGCGAGACCGATTCATTATTGGACGAGCCCTGGGTTTCGACGGTGAGATCGACGTCGTCGCGCTCGCCGGCGGTTTGGGTGAGGGCATCGGCAGCCATGTAGGTGTGTGCGATGCCGGTTGGGCAGGCGGTGATGGCAACGATGCGGGTAGCTTGCGCCGAAGCACCCGCGCTTGCCGATGCCCCTTCCGCAGCTCCAGCTGCAGCCTCCGCGGTGTCCTGCTTTTTCTTCTTCGTTTTTTCCGCGTTGACGACAGCGAGGATTTCCTTGACAATTTCTTCCTTCGTCGACGCGGTGCGCAGGGCCTCTAAAAAGTCCTTGCGCACGAGGGCGCGGGCAAGCTTGGAAAGAATCTGCAGGTGGGCCTTGCCACCGCCGGCGGGGGCGGCGATGAGGAAGACCAACTGGGCATCGCCGTCGGGACCGGAAAAATCCACGCCGCGGGTAAGGCGGGCGAAAGCTAGGGTCGGTTCGGTGACGGCCTCGGAACGGCAGTGGGGGATGGCCACGCCGCCTGGCACGCCGGTGCCGGCCTTGGCTTCGCGGTCGATGGCGGGCTGGGCGAGGCCTGCGACCTCGGTCGCGCGCCCGGTATCGTGCACCAAGGTGGCAAGGTTGGTGATAACGGAGTCGACGCTATCGCCAAAGTCGGCGTCAAGCGCGACAAGTTCTGTGGTGATGAGATCGGATGCCATGATGGAAGGCTCCTTTAGCTATAGAGCAGAGATGGAGGTATGGGCGGTATCGAGTTCTTCGGGGCGGGGGAATTGGGTGCCGGGCTTTGCGGCCGCAGCGGTGCCATAAGCCACCGAGAGCGCGAGGGAGTCTGCTGGTCCGTGCCCCTGCGTGCGCCCCAGGAGGTATCCGGCCAATGCGGCATCACCTGCGCCAACCGTGGATTTCACCGTGGCGGGAGGCGGGGTGGCAGCCCATGCGCCTTCTGCGTTTACCAGCACGGCACCGGCGCCGCCGAGGGTGACAAGGACTTCCTTGATGCCGCGACCCACGACATCCCTTGCAGCCTCCACGACCGGGCTATAATCCCCGGCCGCAGCGGCGCGCTCGAGGGCGAGGCCGTCCTGGCCGGTCAGCTGCCCCAGTTCGAAACCGTTGGGTTTGATGAGATCCGGGGCGGCGGTAGCGAGCTGCTTGGCGATGGCCTTCATCGGAGCATCAGAGGTATCCACGGCGATGCGCGCCTGCGGGGCGGCAGTGCGGATCTCCTTGATGAGGTCGGTATACCAGCCGGCGTCAACACCCTTGGGCAGTGATCCGGCAAGGGCTACCCAATCGGCGGATTGGGCATGGTGGGTAAGCGTGGAAATGAGGTGGTTTTGGGTGGCATCGGAAAGCAGCGGGCCAGGGCCGTTGACCTTGGTGGTCGTGCCATCTGGCTCGGTGATGGTGGTATTGACGCGGACGCCACCGTCCATGTCCACGTGGGCGTAGGGGAGGTGGACCTCCTGGATGAGGTTCATGAACGGATCGGCCGCGCGGGAGGGGAAGAGGGCCAGGGTTTCTTTCCCGGCGAGGTGCACGGCGTGGGCGACGTTGACGCCTTTGCCGCCGGCGACCTGGGTAACACTGGCGGCGCGGTGGACATCGCCTGAGGTCAGTTGCTGATTGAGCGCCAGGGTGGCGTCAATGCTTGGGTTTGGGGTGAGCGTGAGGATCATCGAGAACTTATCCCTTTCGCAGAGTGCGTATATTGGGGGCCACACGCAGTCGGTCCGGTTGAAACTCGTGCTTAAGCCCGCCGTTAATGTTTATTCTTGCCCGATTGTGTTGGAAAGTCAATAGAAACCGTGTGGCATACATTGCATTTCTGTTGGATTTGTGATGATCTGGAAATAAATAAGCCGCTATCTTCGAAGGAAGTATCGCCATGGAAAATACGCTTCAGTCCACTGTTAAAGGAACCGGCGTTGTCGCTGGAGTCGCCTATGCAGAAGCCGTATGGGTCCGCCCCCGCCCGGACCTGCCCACTGAAGGAAGTATTGACCAAGAGGCCAGCAGCGAAGCCGAATACGATCGCTTCCTCGAGGCAGTCGACATCGTCGCCAGCCGCTTGGAAAACCGCGCCGCAGCCGCCGAGGGCCAAGCCTCGGAAGTGCTGACCGCAACCGTCGGCATGGTCAAGGACCGCGGCTGGCACAAGGCCGTGCGCAAGAATATTCGCTCGGGCAAGAATGCCGAGTTCGCCACGGTGGGAGCCACGGATAAGTTCGTCACCATGTTTGAGGCGGCCGGCGGCGTCATGGCCGAGCGCACCACCGACCTGAAGGACGTGCGCGACCGCGTCATCGCCCAGCTGCGCGGCGAGCAGGAGCCTGGTTTGCCCATGGTGGAGGGCCAAGCGGTGCTTTTTGCCGATGACCTCGCGCCCGCCGATACCGCCACCCTGGATACCGCGCATATTCGCGCGCTCGTCACCGAGCTGGGCGGGCCCACCAGCCACACCGCGATCATCGCCCGCCAGCTCGATATTCCGTGCATCGTCGCCGTGGGAAATAAGCTGCGGGAGATTGAAAGCGGCACGCTCGTCTTCGTCGACGGCGCGCTCGGAACCGTGACGCTGGGTGCGGACGAGGAAGAATCCACTAAGGCGGTCGCGGAATACCGCGAGCGCGCCGCCCGCGTGGCCGAATGGACTGGGCCGGCGCAAACTAAGGATGGCCACCGCGTGCAGCTGTTGGCTAACGTGGCCGATGGCAACGCCGCCCGCATCGCTTCCGACTCGCAGGCAGAGGGCATTGGCCTCTACCGCACGGAGTTGTCGTTCCTGTCCGCGAGCGAGGAGCCTTCCGTTGACGAGCAGGCAAAAATCTACAAGAAGGTCTTTAATGCCTACCCCAATTCCAAGGTCGTGGTGCGCACCTTGGATGCTGGCTCCGATAAGCCGATTTCTTATGCCACGTTGTCATCTGAAGAGAACCCTGCGCTGGGTGTGCGCGGTCTGCGCATTGCCCGCGATAACGAGTCCCTGTTGACGCGCCAGTTGGACGCCATCGCCCAGGCCGCGGAGTCCCGCGGCGACGATGCCGAAACCTGGGTCATGGCACCGATGGTGGCGACGTCGAAGGAAGCCCAGTGGTTTGCGGAGCTGTGCCGGGAGCGCGGCCTGACCGCGGGCGCGATGATTGAGGTGCCCGCAGCAGCGCTGATGGCAGATAAGATCATGCCGCATCTGGACTTCGTATCCATCGGCACCAATGACCTCACCCAGTACACGATGGCCGCTGACCGCCTGTCACCGCAGCTGGCGTACCTCACCGATCCGTGGCAGCCGGCCGTGCTGCGGCTTATCCAGCACACCTGCATTGCGGGGCACGAATACAACGTACCGGTTGGCGTGTGCGGCGAGGCCGCGGCCGATCCGCTATTGGCCTGCGTATTGACCGGCCTAGGCGTCAACTCCTTGTCTGCTGCATCGACCGCAGTCGCCGGCGTTGGTGCCCAATTGGCCGAGCTGACCTTTGACCAGTGCCAACAGCTTGCCGATGCCGCCCTCAACTCCGAAGGCCCCTCCGCCGCCCGCGCCGCAGCGATGGAGCAGATAGAAAAGTTCAACTAACGGCAAAAGGTTTCGCCCTCCCTACCTAGGTGTCAAGGTAGGGAGGGCGAAGTCGTGCGCATGCTGGAGCTATTCGCTGGCGAGCACGACATCGATCTCTCGCTCACGCAGGGCATCGACGAAGGATTTCGGTGCGCCGGAATCGGTGATGACGACATCGATATCTGCAATGGAGGAGAAGCTCACCAGGTAGTCGTTGCCCAATTTGCTGGAATCACACATGACCACGACCTTGTGGGCATTCGTGACGAAGGCGGATTTGATGGCTGCTTCTTGGGAATCGGCCGTCGACAAGCCGTGATCGAGGGTCAACGCATTGGTGCCGATGAAGGCGACATCGGCGCGCATGAGCGCCATGGTGCGCAGGGCGGTATCGCCGACGACGGCCTGGGTGATAGCGCGTACGGTCCCGCCGAGGAGCTGGACATCGGGAACGCCGCTATTGGCTAGCGACAATGCGATGGGCAGGCTATTGGAGACGATATTGAACTGCGCCTGCGGGTATTGCTGGCTAATGAGCTCGGCAAAGGTATTAATCGTGGTGCCGGCGTCCAGGAATATGCTGCCGCCGCCAGGGGGAAGGAAGTCGAGCGCGGCGTGCGCGATGGCGGCCTTGGCCCCAGATGCGGAACGCTGGCGGGTATCGAGGGTGAGCTCCGCGGTCTGGAAGGCTTGCGAAGCCACGGCGCCGCCGTGAACGCGGTGGACAACGCCCTCACGATCCAGTACGGCTAGGTCGCGCCGAATGGTTTCCGCAGTCACCTCGAAACGCTCTGATAAATCGGTGACGTTAACGCGACCCTCGACGGCAGTTTGGGACGCGATCTGGCGGCGTCGCTCCTCTGCGTACACGGACCCTCCTTGCTCCTCGCCTTCGGCCGGGCGGTTACTCCATCTGCGAATGCAGGCGCTCGGTGAAAGCTAACTGATGTGGGATTTCTCCCTCCATTGTGTCAAAATTCGGCGGTAATCGGACGAAAACAAAAATTAAGGTGTGCGCTGTTGTCTGGTTTGGGATAAAAGCCGCAGGTCAGTCAGCTTTATTTGCCCTAGTTGAAAGCCAACCCTAGTAGCGCTTAACTTACGGATCCGTTATTTCGGGGGTGCTTTCTCAATAAACCCCGCGCGCTTAAGTTGGCTTTTTGGGGCGCGATTGCGAGGCAGAAAGGCGTGGAATGCGTTAAAACTCGTATGGCCCTGCTCCCTATGCGGGGAACAGGGCAGCGTACGAAGTGCAAAGAGCGGGTTTCAAGAAAGCGGGCGCAGAGTGTCGGCGGCGACAACAACCACAGGCGAACACCCGCGTGCGGCTTGGTTAAAGTAGCTGGCCGGGGCCTAGAGTTTGCGGAAGACGGATACTACCTTGCCCATAATTTCCGCATCATCACCGTTGATGGGCGGATAGGCATCGTTGTGCGGAAGGAGCCATACGCCAGAGGAATCGCGGTGGAATTCCTTGACGGTGGCCTCGGAGCCATCGAGAAGCGCGGCGACAAACTCGCCTTCCTCAGCCACCGATTGCGACCGGATGATGACCCAGTCGCCGTTGAGGATGCCGGCATCCTGCATGGAATCGCCCACGACCTGCAGCATATAAAGCTCTCCTCCGCCGACGACCTCGTCTGGCATGGGGAAATACGTGTCGATATTTTCCTCTGCAGTGATTGGTGCACCGGCGGCGATGCGGCCAACGACGGGAATATAAGCTACGGCGGCAGACTCTTCAGGGCCGCGGGCAGAGGTATCGGGGACGTCCTTAGCCTTGCGGCCCGGCTTCTTTTCGGCGTCGTCAGTGTTGAGGTGGCGTACGTCGACCGCGCGGGGTTTATTGGGATCGCGGCGCAAGAAGCCCTTTTCCTCAAGCTGCTTGAGCTGATAGGCCACGGACGAGGTGGATTGCAGGCCGGCGGCGTCGCCAATTTCGCGGATGCTGGGCGGGTAACCGCGGAGCATCACTGCATCGCTGATGACGTTAAGGATGCGGCGTTGCCTTTCGGAAAGGGGGGCGTAATCGTTCTTTGCGGTGCTTGCTTTCTTGCGGCCCATGTGCGGCTCCTAGCTAAGGGGTCTGAGGTTCTGCGTTCGTAGCTTGAAAAGGGACTGGGTGACACCTGCGTGCCATAACTCATTTGTAGCACGAAAAGTACAAGCGTTCGAGATTTACGCGAAAAACTGGACAGGTTTTCGAAGTGGTGCTATAAATCGAACATAGAAACAATCTCGAACACAGGAGCGACATTGAGCTCTTGTTGTGTCAAGGGGCCGCTTTAGACTTACGGCGGTCGTCGAAAGGAAAGCAATGTCTCAACTACTTCACTCTCGTAATAACATGGTCAAACAGCGCGCGGCACGTCCACAGATCGTCCCCTCAGCCGCTATTTGGGATATTGATGATCAAAGCTGGTGCGTGCAGCATTCTCCTTCCGAAAAGGGGGAAATCAGGACCTTAAATTCCGTATATCGAACGAACCGTGAAGATTATTCGAATACGTGGACTGATGAAAGTTCCTTATCCGATTTCGCGAACAGGCCGATGGAAGAAGACGGTGCGCATAGTTCGCGCAAGAATTACCTCCTCGGTGCAGTATTTGGTGCTGCCGTATTTTTCGGCACGGTTGCCGGCGGGCTGATGGGTACGAGCGCTGAAACGCCGACTGATCCTGGCGCTTCGGTACAGCAAGTAGAAGCAGCGATCGGTCAGTAGTGCAGCTTGCAGTAAAGCAGGCCACTAAAGCAGGCACTTCGGGGGTTTAAGGCTTAGAGCCTTTTAGGCAGCAGCTTGTCTTCCCGGCCGCAGATAAGGCCCGCTTGCTTCACGGAGACAGGCACTCGAGCAGGAGGAGTCTGGCGCAATGGTGTCAGGTTTTTGGCTTGGCCGTGGGAGGTAAACTAAACCGAGAAGCTAAATTAGCGAAAGGACTAGTGTGTACTGCCCGTTTTGCCATAACGAACAATCCCGCGTTATTGACTCGCGCGTGGTTGATGCCGGCGCATCGATACGGCGCCGGCGGGAGTGTGCTTCCTGCAAGGGACGCTTCACCACTGTGGAAAAGGCCGTACTGCTGGTTGTTAAGAGAAATGGCCTCGCTGAGCCATTTAGCCGGGATAAACTCATTCGGGGCGTTAGGCGCGCATGCCAGGGGCGCGACGTTAGCGATGATGCCTTAAAAAAGCTGGCCCAAGAGGTTGAGGAAACGGTGCGGGGGCACGGGTCCTCGCAGGTAAACGCCAACGAAATCGGGCTAGCGATTCTCGAGCCACTGCGTGACCTAGACGAGGTCGCATATCTGCGCTTTGCCTCGGTGTATAAATCATTCGAGAGCGCGGATGACTTTGAATCGGAGATTCGTTTGATGCGGCGGCGCGATCGCGGGGACCTTTAAACTGCGCAGTGTAGGACGATTTCTCAGCAGTTATACAGCCGTTCCTGCGCAGGATCGAAGCAGTCTTAACTGGCCTTTTGGGTGCATCGTTTCGTTAGGGCCTGCCCAATGTTTACGCCGCCGGCGGCCGAGTAAGCAGATTTTTAGCTTAGGTATGGCCGGCCGGGCGGCGGGAACGTGAGGTTGGGGTGACTAGCGCAATTTATCCACTGCCTTTTGGATCCTCCGCAGGGACACCGCGTGCGCCGTGCCGAGGCGCTGGGCAAATAGCGAGACCCGCAATTCCTCGATCATCCAGTGGATGTCCTTGACCTCGCGTGTCTTTTCGCGGCCCGCGGGGAGGTTTCGGAGGCGGTTTGCCAGGTAGGCCTTGGCGTTATCGACCTCGGCCTGGCGGTCGGCATCGCGATCCGGATCGAGCGACATGTCCTCCAGACGGATCCGCATTGCCTGGATGTAGCGGGGAAGGTGTCGCAGGTGTGCGGATCCGTGCACGGTGATGGCATTCGGCGGAAGAAGGAACGCGAGTTGCTTTTCCATATCGTCGATGGCGGGACCGTCCCACTGGGAAAGTTCGGCGCGGAGGTTGGAGTACTCAGCCAAGCCAGGCGCGATCGAGACGATTGATTGCCGCACGCGGCCGGGAACCTGCGGTTTCACGGTATCCTTGAGCTCGGAAAATACCTCTGGCGAGCGCACGGGGCCGCCGGCCTCGAGCATGAGGTCGCGGATTGCCGCTACGCGGGCGTCATTGACTAGGCCGTCGGCGCCGCCATGCGGATAAGAATCCACGGCGACGCGCTGCTGCAGGGGAAGCCCCTTGACCATTTGCGCGGTCGAGACGGAAATCTCGCGCATCAGGAGCGTGAGGGTGGTGGTGACCATGGCGGCATCGGCAGCCGCCTTGGTGGGATGAACCTTAAGCTCAACGCCTTCCTTGGTGGCCACCAACGCTGGGTAAGCGGTGACCTCGTGGCCATCGACGGTGGTGGTGACGGTCTCGTCAACGGTGCCGAGGGTATCGTCGGTCCACTCGCTGACCGCGGTGGATTCGGCGGTGCGGCTTACCCGCGAGACGGACGATTTAATGTGGCCGGCCTGGCGCTCGCGCAGGGCGGCAAGGTCCCTATCGGAATCGATGATGGTGCCACGCTTGTCGATGGCCGCATAGTTCATCCGCAAATGTTCCGGCAGCCTGTCCGGTTGGAAGTCGGAGGCGTTGATGCCGTGGCCGCCGAGCTCGCGCAGGACATCGGCAAGCTGCTGGGTAAGGGGGCCTTCGAAGGGAATGAGGCGTTCCATGGCGCGCTCGGCAAATTCCGGGGCGGGCACGACGGTGCGCCGCAGGGCCTTGGGAAGGGAACGAATAAGCTCGTTGACGAGCTCGAATCGCAGGCCGGGGACGAGCCAATCGAAGCCTTCGGTATCGAGGCCGGCAAGCATGGGAACGGGAACCATGACGGTGACGCCATCGAGAGGATCGCCGGGTTCGAATTTATAAGTCAGCTCGTAATCGATGGAGCCTTTGCGCCAGTGATCGGGGAAGGAGACTTCGGTGACGTCGTGGGAGTCATCGACAAGCGTGGCTGGATCGAAATTCAGCAGATCGGGTTCCTGGCGGCGCTTTTTCTTCCACCAAGAATCGAAATGCCGGCCCGTGGTGACCTTGTCTGGAATGCGCTGGTCATAGAAATCAAAGAGGGTATCTTCATCCACGATGAGACCACGGCGGCGGGCCTTTTCCTCGTATTCGGCGGCCTCATCAAGGGCCTGAGCATTTGCCTTGAGGAAGTCATGGTGCGCATTCCACTCGCCGGCGATAAGGGCATTGCGGATGAACATATCGCGCGCAGCGACGGGATCCACGCGGTGATAGGGCACGGTGCGATCCGCAACGATGGGCACGCCGTAGAGCGTGGACTTCTGGTGCGCGATGGCGGCCGCGCGCTTGCGGGACCACGTGGGATCGGAATAGTTGTGTTTGAGCAGGTCCGCGCCGAGCTTTTCCACCCAGGCCGGATCGATGGCGGCAACGTCGCGTGCCCAAAGCCGAGAGGTTTCGACGAGCTCTGCCGCCATGACGAACTCGGGCGGCTTTTTGGCCAAGGCGGAGCCTGGAAAGACAAGGAAGCGGGTATTGCGCGCGCCGTGGAACTCCTTGGAATTGCCGTCGCGGGCGCCGATATTGGACAGCAGGCCGGATAGCAGCGCGATGTGAATATCGTCGGAGCGGCGTTCGGTGCCTTCTTGGTAATCCCACCCCAGCTGCTTGGAGACGTCTTTGAGTTGGCGGACCAGGTCGAACCACTCGCGGATGCGCATGTAGTGGAGGAACTCCTGCTTCATGCGCTTGCGGAACCTATTGCCCGATTGCTCATTGCGGGTCTGTTTGATGTAATCCCACAACTTCAGCATGGACAAAAAGTCAGAGGTCTTGTCCTTAAAGCGCGCGTGCGCCTGATCGGCTTGCGCTTGGTACTCCAGCGGGCGTTCGCGCACGTCTTGGATGGTCATGGCGGCAACAATGACGATGACATAGTGGAGGCAGCCGTTGGTATGGGCCTCGATAAGCATGCGCGCCATGCGCGGATCGAGTGGGATGCGAGCCAAGTTGCGGCCGGTTTCGGTCAGCGCCGGTTTCTTGTGCTTGTCCTGGAGCGCACCGAGCTCGTGGAGGAGGTTGAGGCCATCGCGAATGGCCTTGAATTCGGGTGGCTGGAGGAAGGGGAATTGCTCGATATCGCCGAGCTTGAGCGAGACCATCTGCAAAATGACGCTGGCCAGGTTGGTGCGCAGGATTTCCGGATCAGTAAATTCCGGGCGGCTTTGAAAATCTTGCTCGCTATAGAGACGGATGGCGATGCCATCGGCGACGCGGCCGCACCTACCGGAGCGCTGGTTGGCAGAGGCCTGCGAAATGGGCTCGATGGGCAGGCGTTGCACCTTGGTGCGCGTGGAATAGCGCGAGATTCGCGCGGTGCCTGTATCCACGACGTAGCGGATTCCGGGTACGGTCAGCGAGGTTTCGGCGATATTGGTGGCCAAAACGATGCGCCTTCCGCGGTGATTGCTAAATACGCGGTGCTGGTCCTGGTTGGATAGGCGCCCGAAGAGGGGCGCGACCTCGACGTTTTTCCATTTTTTGGCCTCGATTGTTTCCATGGCATCGCGGATATCGCGCTCGCCCGGGAAAAAGCAGAGGATATCGCCGTCGCCTTCTGCCATGAGCTCCTCGATGGCCTCGGTTAAGCCATCGAGCGGGTCCTGATCCACCAGCTTTCCACCGGCCTCGAATTCGAGGGGGCGGTAGCGGATTTCTACCGGGTACGTGCGTCCAGAGACCTCAATGATGGGCGCGGGGGTGCCATCGGGTTGGGCGAAGTGCTCGGCAAAGCTTTCCGGATCGATGGTTGCGGAGGTAATGATCACCTTGAGATCGGGCCGCTTGGGCAGCAGCCGCTTGAGATATCCCAAGAGGAAGTCGATATTCAAAGAGCGCTCGTGTGCTTCATCGATAATGATGGTGTCGTATTTATTAAGGAAGCGATCGCGCTGCATTTCAGCTAGCAGGATGCCGTCCGTCATGAGTTTTACGGCGGTGGTATCAGAAACCTGGTCATCGAAGCGGATGGCGTAGCCTACCGATTCCCCGATATCTTGGTCCAGCTCGGAGGCGATGCGCTCGGCGACGGTCCGCGCGGCGATGCGGCGCGGCTGCGTATGGCCGATAAGGCCGCGGCGGCCCCGGCCGATGTCGAGGCAGATCTTGGGGATCTGCGTGGTCTTACCAGAACCGGTTTCGCCGGCGATGATGACGACCTGGTTTTTTTCAATCGCGGCGGCGATATCGTCCTTGCGGGCGCTGACCGGCAGGGAATCGGGGTAGGTGAGTGGGGGAACGGCGGCATCGACAAGCGCGAGGCGATCTGCGGCAGCCTGGATATCCTGGCCGATTTCGCGCAGGGCCTTGGGGGCGCGTGCCTTCGATAGGCGGCGCCGGAAGCTGCGGGCCTCGGCGATGGTGACGTTGTCTAATGCTGCAAAAAGTTCATCGCGGCTAGGGGCCTGCGACGTCGTGGTTTCATGCTGTGTCATGGCTAATTTATGAGCTTACCCCGGTTACGTGGAGTGGAAAAAGTTGCTAGTATGAAAATACTTGTCAAACGATACTTTTCTCGTTGCGCCCAACCCGGATACAGAAGGAAGGCACCGCTGATGAATGACAATAAATCCGGTGGAAACGACGATTTTCCACGCTATGAACCGACTAACCACCCAGAGGACCAGCCAAGCTACGGCAACCTGCCCTCCTATGGCGGTAGCCACGAGAGCTCTGGCAATCAAGGATATGCGGGCTACCAAGCACAGGACAACACCGTAAACAACGGCGGGTTTACCGGAAAACCCTCGGCCATCGATTCTATTTCGTGGGCCTTTCGTACGGTATTTAAGAATTGGAAATTGTGGATCCTCGGTAGCTTGCTCGTTGGCGTGATTGCCATCGCTTTCTCTATCTTGAGCGCGGCCGTTGCTCCCTCAGAGGGTGCGGAGGCCTTCGGTGGAGGAGCCATTGTGCAGATCGTGTCCTATGTGTTCGTGGCCGTCATTAGCCTGATGGCGCTGCGACTGGCGCTATTCCAAATCGATGATCCGCGCACTGGGTGGAACTATGTGGGCAAGAATGTGCGGTGGTGGCAGCCGCTAGCGATCATGATCATCATCGGCATTATTACCTGGTTAGTAATGTTCATCTTCGTTGGTGGTTCATTCTTCCTTAGCCCTGATATGGGGACCGGTGCCACAGAGGAAGAGGCGTTGGAATCCATGGCAGGCCTTTTCGGAGTTGTGGCTTTATTGACTCTCATCGGCCTGTTTATTCAGCCGCTTTATATGTTGATGCAGTGGTTTGCGGCCGATGGCGACGGAGTTGGCCAAGCCATCAAGAACGGTTTTAAGGCCGGTAAAGGAAACTACGGCCAGCTTTTGCTGCTAACGGTGCTTAACATGCTGATTATAATTGGCGGCTTCATCGTATTCCTTGTTGGGTTGATTGTTGCTGTACCGGTTACCTTACTGTCTACGGCTTATTTGTTCCGCCAGTGTGCAGGGCGCGCAGCCGGCCAAACTGCGTAATGGCTTTGCCATTGTTTAAGGCCACCGAGGCACTGCTTCGGTGGCCTTAAACTTATTTGGCGGGGCTAATCCAGGCGAGGGTCCGTGGGAAATGAAGACGCTTAAGTTTTAGCCTTCCAGCGAGCGAGTGAGGGCATTTTCATAAGCGGCGGTAATCAGGGTGCCGAATTCGCGGAACTCTTCACTGCGTGCGGCAGAGGAGCGGAAGACGAGGCCGATTTCGCGCTCAGCGGTGACATCGGGGTCAAAGTAGGCTATGCCGAGGTTCTTGCCGTGGCATTCGGTGGCCAAAGCGGACTTGGGGATAAGAGTGCAGCCGAGCCCGCCCATGACCAACTGCATAATGGTGGTCAGTGATGAGGCGCGCGTGACGGAATTCGTTGCCTCTGCCGGGTTGACGTGGGCGTGCCGGCAGAGATCGACGACTTGGTCGCGGAGACAGTGGCCATCGTCAAGCAGTAGCAAGTCCAGATCCCGCAGCTCCGCAACCTGGACGTCCGTACGCCCAGCGATGGGGTGATCGGGCGGGCTGACGATGGCGAAGTCCTCGGTGTACAGCGGGCTGTCGACCATACCCGTGGCCTCTGAAGGCAGGGCAAGGACGGCTAAATCGAGGTTGCCGTTGCGCAGGCGCGCGATGAGGTGCTGGGTTTGCTCCTCCACAAAGCGCGGCTCAAGTTCCGGGTAGGTCTCCGTAATCTTTGCCAGCAAGTCCGGGAGGATATACGGGGCGATGGTCGGGATAACACCAATGGTCAGTGGACCGGACAGTGTGCCGTGGGCGCCGCGGGCGTGTGCGAGGAAGGTATCGGCGGCCTCAAGGGTGGATTTGGCATAGGGCAGAAGGGTTTCGCCGGCCGAGGTTACGATGACCTTGCGGGTGGAGCGTTCGATGAGCTGGACGCCGAGCCCCTGCTCGAGCGCCACGAGACCCTGGGAGAGGGAAGGCTGAGAGATCTCCAGCTTGGCGGCAGCGGTGCCGAAGTGCTTGTTTTCCGCCACGGTGACAAACGTGCGCAGCTGGGCAAGTGTTGGTCGATACTCTTTATTATGCATGCCTATCACTCTAACATTTATCTATAGGATTAGCTATTGACGTGACCGGAATTAATGGTATTGTCTTTGGTGTTGGGCCGGAGAGGGTCCGGCCCGTGGTCCTCGGCACAGGACTGTCGGAAACTTGAAAAAGATTACCCTTTTAAGAAGGAGTTGAAGAACATGCCTATCATGACCGTTGGCGAAAAGTTCCCAGAATTCGACCTCACCGCCCTGACCGGCGGCGACCTGCACAACGTTAACGCTAGCCAGCCAGAGGACTACTTTGAGCAGGTTTCCTTGGACAAGTACGAGGGCAAGTGGAAGGTCGTCTTCTTCTACCCCAAGGACTTCACCTTCGTTTGCCCGACCGAGATCGCTGCCTTTGGCAAGCTGGACGAAGAGTTCCAGGACCGCGACACCCAGGTGCTGGGCGGCTCCACCGATAACGAGTTCGCTCACTTCAACTGGCGCGCAACCCACCCGGACCTGAAGGACGTTCCGTTCCCGATGTTCTCCGACGTGCGCCACGACCTGATCCGCGCACTGGGCGTAGAAAACGCTGACGGCGTTGCTGACCGCGCAACCTTCATCATCGACCCAGATGGTGTCATCCAGTTCGTCTCCGTTACCCCGGACGCTGTGGGCCGTAACGTTGACGAGGTCCTGCGCGTCCTCGACGCCCTGCAGTCCGAAGAGGTCTGCGCCTGCAACTGGGAGAAGAACGACCCAACGAAGAACATCGACAAGATGGACGTCGTTCAGTCCCAGCTTTAAGCATTAGTTTCGTGTGAGCGCTGTCCCCGTCCCCATGAGGCGGGGGAGGGCCCGCCCCCGACTTGCAATTTAAGTTACTGAGAAAAGATTTAGAAGGAGAAAGACTATGTCTATCGAAAACTTGAAGTCAGCACTGCCTGAGTACGCCAAGGACCAGAAGCTCAACCTCGGTGCGCTGACCCGCACGACCGAGCTGAATGAAGAGCAGCTGTGGGGCACCCTGTTGGCATCTGCTGCAGCTACCCGCAATGACACCGTGATTTCTGAAATCGCGGAAGAGGCACAAGAGCACCTCTCCGAGGACGCTATCAACGCTGCTTATGGCGCTGCCACCGTCATGGCAATGAACAACGTTGCCTACCGCGCCAAGAGCTGGTTGGGCGATGACTACGCACAGGTCAAGTTCGGCCTGCGGATGAACTTCATCTCCAAGCCTGGCGTCGAGGACGCAAACTTCGAGCTGTGGAATATCGCCGTTTCCGCCATCAACGGCTGCGAGCACTGCTTGGGCGCACACACCCAGAAGATCAACGATGCTGGCGCAACCAAGGAGCAGGTCTGGGAGGCCATCAAGGTTGCTTCTGTCATCCAGGCAGTCGCACAGGCTGTTCAGATTGAGGCTGCACGCTAAAAGCGCTGCTTAATCAGCCTTTAAACTAAGCCACCCCCGCGCTACTTGACTCGGTGTCCCTTATAGGACGCCGGGTGCAGCAGGGGGTGGCTTAAGTCGTTTTACCCAACCCGTACGTTCCTAATACTCAACGCGCAACTCTGACAGGCGGACTTCGCCGGCTTCATCAGAGGCATCCAGATCGACGGTAGCGACGAATTGATAGGCGCGGTCTCCTGCCGGATCCTTAATGATTTGCCGCACGGGCCAGCTGCGGGAGCTGGATTCTTCCAACCGGAAGTACTCGGGTCCGCGCGCCTCAGGGCCGGTATCAATGTCGTCGTATTCGTCAAAGTAGTCATCCAAGACGGCGCCAAAATCGGGGACCTCGTCCAGATAATCCAATACCTCGGCCAGGCGGTCTTCTTCCTCCAGCGCGAAGAGCTGCGCGAGGCGGAACATGTAATTGCGCACCATGATGCCAAAGGCGCGTCGGTTAGCGGTAAGGGCTGTTGGGTCTTCGACGCCAAAGGCCAGCTCGCGGTCGAGCGTATCTTGATCGATGGGGGAGTCTTCGCCGGCCATCTGCGCCCATTCATCGACAAGCGAAGAATCCACCTGGCGGATGAGCTCGCCTAACCAGACGATGATGTCTTCAATTTGGGGCGTCGTGTATTCATCGGGGATGGACTGTTTAAGGGTGCGCCAGGCATCGGTGAGATAGCGGAGGATAACGCCCTCAGAGCGGGCTAAGCCGTAAGTGGCCACCAAGTCCGAGAAGGTCATGGCATTTTCCACCATGTCGCGCACCACGGATTTCGGCCGCAGCTCGAATTCCTTTACCCACGCATTGGTTTCCGCAAAGGTATCGTAGGCCTGCTCGAGCAGCTCCTCTAGGGGTTTGGGCCAGGTAATATCCTCCACGATATTCATGCGGTCGGTGTAGTCCACCCCGTCCGCCTTGAGCGCGGCGATTTCTTCCCCGCGCCGCTTCTTCTGCTGGGCCTGCAGCACCTGCCGGGGATCATCGAGGATCGCCTCAAAGATAGAGATTACGTCAAGGTGATAGCTGTCTGCCTCTGGGTCCAACAGGGAGAGCGCGGCCAAGGCAAAGGGCCCGAGGGGCTGGTTTAGGGCAAAGTCTCGCGGCAATTCCCGCACGAGGTGGTAGGGGCGGCCGTAGATATCCAGCCCCTTGGTGGATTTTTGGACCACGCCGGAATCCACCAATCCACGGAATAGGTCGAGGGTGGTGAGGATATCCTTGTTCTGCTTGCTGCGGGGATCGTGATTATCGCGCAAGAGGTGGTGCATATGCGCATAACCATCGCCGTGGCGGGCTAAGACATTGAGCAGCATCGAATTCGAGACCCGGAATTGCGAGGTCAGCTGCTCTGGTTCTGCTTCCGTCAGCCGCGCAAAGGTTTTCTCGGACCACGAGACTTCGCCCTCGCGTGCGGACTTTTTCTTAAGCTTCTTGAGCCGCTTCGGGTCATCGCCAATGCGCCTGCGGGCCTTGGCATTTTCAATCTCGTGGTCTGGGGCCTCGACGACGACGGTGCCTTCCGTGTCATAGCCCGCGCGCCCAGCGCGCCCCGCAATCTGGTGGAATTCGCGGGATTTCAAGATGCGCTGGCGTTGCCCATCAAACTTGGCCAGGCCGGTCATCAATACGGTGCGGATGGGCACGTTGATGCCCACGCCCAAGGTATCGGTGCCGCAAATAACCTTGAGGAGGCCGCGCTGCGCGAGGCGCTCCACGAGCCGCCGGTACTTGGGCAGCATTCCCGCATGGTGGATGCCAATGCCCTTGCGAAGCAACTTTGAGAGGTCCTTACCAAAGGCAGTGGTAAAGCGGAAGCCGCCGATTTCTTCAGCGATGTCCTCTTTTTCCTCTTTGTTAATGATGCCAGACAGCGAGGTCAGGGCTTGGGCCCGCTCGGCGGCCTCGCGCTGGGAAAAGTGCACGACATAAATGGGTGCCTTATTATCGGCGAGCAGCTCTTCGATGGTTTCGTGCACCGCGCTGAAAACATAGGAAAAATCCAGCGGCACCGGGCGGGTGGAGCCGGCCACTAAATTAGTCTCGCGGCCCGTGCGGCGGGTGAGATCTTCCTGCAGCCAGTCGGTATCACCGAGCGTGGCGGACATTAAGAGGAATTGCGCCTTGGGTAGCTCCAAGAGCGGCACCTGCCAGGCCCAGCCGCGATCTGGATCGGAGTAGTAGTGAAATTCGTCCATAACCACTTGGTCGATATTGGCCTCGGCGCCATCGCGAAGCGCGATATTGGCAACGATCTCAGCGGTGGCGGCGATGATGGGGGCGTTGCCGTTTACGGTGGCATCGCCAGTCATCATGCCCACGTTTTCTGCGCCGAAGATTTCACACAGCGCAAAGAACTTCTCGCTAACCAGCGCCTTAATGGGCGCGGTATAAAAACTCCGCTGCCCGCGGGCGAGAGCGATGAAATGTGCGGCGTTGGCCACCATGGACTTTCCGGAACCCGTTGGGGTCGCGAGGATGACGTTATCTCCGGCCAAGATGCCGAGCGAGGCCTCTTCCTGCGCGCGATATAAATCGATTCCCTTGCTGGTGGTCCACGAGTTAAAAGTATCCCAAATGGCCTCATCAATGAGGGACTCGGGGACTTCCGTTAAATCTGGCAGCTGTTGAGATAAGTTCACCCCCACCACCTTAGCGGCGATGGGGGCGGGTTCGTTAGATATCGTCGCCTAAGTCTCTGTCATCGTCATCGTCAGAGTCTTCGCGGTCATCGATATCCGTGTGGATAATCTCCTCGCTATCGGCTTCATCAAGCGAGGCGAGGAAGGCCTCGAACTCCTCGCTGATTTCCTCAGCGCTGGGCACGGCTTCCTCGCCCGGCATGATGGCTTGCGGGTGCTCTTCGCGGTAGCGTTCTATGAAGGCATCGTATTGCTGCTCCAATTGCTGGACCACGCCCTCAATCTCTTCCGAGCCATTGACCTGCTCATCCAGCTGGCCCTCGACGCGGGAAATATCCGCCTCGATGCTGCCCAGCGGAATATTCAGTTGAGCAGCCTTAGCCACGGAGTCAAGGAGCTCCAGGGTGGCCTGTGGGTACGGAGACGCAGCCAGGTAGTGCGGCACGTGAGCGGTATAGCCCGCTACCGTGCGGCCCTTATCCGCCAAGGCCTTTTCGATATACAGCGCCGCGGCGCCAGGAACCATCATGGTCGAATCCATCTTGACCATGCTGTCCGTCAGGCGGGAGGCGGTACCGTGCGCGGTGACCACGGTGGGGCGGGTGTGCGGCACGGGCATCGGCGCGGCGTAGAGCATGATGGTGTCTTCAATATCGAATTTCTCCACCAGCTTGACCACCGCCGTGGTAAATGCTTCCCAGCGCATATCCGGCTCAGGACCGGAGAGAAGGAGGAAGGACTTGCCGGAATTATCCCGGAGCACCTTCAAGCCCAAATCCATGGGTTCAACCTCGAGTGCCCGGTCATTATCGATGGTGACGGCGGGGCGGCGGGAGCGATAATCGATGAGCTCGTCAGAGTTAAAGGAGGCTAGCTGGCGGTTTTCCAGCGCCGCCTTGAGGTGATCGGCGCTCGACTCAACGGCCTGGCCTGCATCGGCATAGCCGTGCATGGCAACAATCATGGTGGGGCCTTTTCCTTCACCGGAATTGTCCTTGACCACCGGAGCGGGGTACTCCAATTCGTACATGCTGCGCTCTTCTTCGTGCATGATGTGTTACCTCCTTGGTCTCTTAATCTAGATCAACGACCGCCAGGACCGCACTATTCCCACACGCACTCAGGTCAGTGTTCGCGGAGTAGTTAAATAACCCATTATGCCCTAATGGAGCAACCCGCGCTAGGCCCGGTGCGGTGGGCCTGTGCATAACTGCTTGCCGATGCCCCCTTCCACCCACCTTATCCACAGATTTCGGCCCTCTGCCCGCGCTGGGCTTTCGGCACTTGCAGCAGGCCCCGAAGCTAGGAGCCATGAAGATCACAACACCACAACAGCCCATCCGTACACCCGGCGATATCCTTGCCAATATTCCAGGAATCCTCGGATTCTTCCCAGCAGAGTCCATCGTCCTCATCTCCATCGAACCAACCCCAGCGGG
Organism: Corynebacterium sp. KPL1818; assembly: GCF_000478135.1. Classification (NCBI taxonomy): domain Bacteria; kingdom Bacillati; phylum Actinomycetota; class Actinomycetes; order Mycobacteriales; family Corynebacteriaceae; genus Corynebacterium; species Corynebacterium sp. KPL1818. The sequence goes on from NZ_KI515759.1 coordinate 548,892, forward strand.
CCGCACCATGGGGCCAGTTGCACGCATAGACCTGTCCGATGTCCCCGACGCCCTCCCAGAGATCATGAGCGCCTTTCATTGCGGTAATCCGGAAGTCGTCCTCGGCTTTATCATTTCCCAGCGCGAGGAAGTAGAGCTCTGGGAGATGATTGAGTCGCTCTACCACTTCGAAGATGACGAGGGCACCGGAATCGATGCCTGCTGGCTGGTAGAAGAAATCGCCACATCCACCGCCTACGACCTCGTCTTCGGCTTTAGCACCGGAAATGGCAAAGGCCCAATGCAGGCGTGGACCGAGGGAACCATTCCCGCTATTTCCACCAGCTCTTCCATGCGCGCCTGCGTAGAAAACGGCACCCTACCGGAGCTTTCCCGCGATGAGCTGGTCCAGCAATTTGCCCCGCACAACCCGTACTTTGGGCACGAAGAAATCGTGTCCATGCAGCGCTGCGCCGAGGAATTGTCCCGGCAAATGCGTGCCGGCCACGGGTATGGCACGACGGATCCAACCCGGGTGGTCCAGCACCTCATCGCGGATGCGCAGTATGTATTAAGCGAGGTAGAGACGCTGGAAGAGACCCTAGACAACGAAGAATTACTCTGCGTGGGGGCGATGTGGATGTCGACGACGTGGATGCGCGACTTGGTCATCCGAGATCTCGTCGAATCCCCGCACGCGGCCGGTACCTTGCTCCTAGCCACGGCGCGCACCTTTGGCGGCACCATCCGCTTTAATGCGCTGGCGCTATTTGCAGCGACCCAGGTGGCGCAGAGGTACGGGCTCTACGCCGGTCCGGCGCTGACCGTCGTCATCGATGAGGCACCGGGGCACAATTTAAGCCAGCTCATCGCCCGGGCCTATCGCAGCGGAATGGGGGAACGCCTCATTACCAGCCTAAGCCGTGGTTGCGACGCGGCGCGGGAAGCAGCGGGGATTGATGCCGATGGCTTTGTGTAGCCCCGCGCTTTAGCGCCGCGCCGAATGCGCCCGGTCGCCCAGCTGGCGCGTGAAATTCCACGCGTCGGTCACGATGGTTTCCAAGTCGGTGCGCTGGGGGTTCCAGTCCAGCTCCCGTTTGATCTTGTCTGAGGATGCAATGAGAGTGGCTGGGTCTCCGGCACGGCGCGGGGCGATCTCCGCCGGAATCTCGTGGCCGGTGACTTTCCGGCACATCTCGATGACCTGCTTGACGGAGTATCCCTCGCCGGAACCCAAGTTATAGATCCGGTGGGTGCTGGGGGCATTGCTGTGGAGGGCAAGCACGTGGGCATCGGCAAGATCGCGGATATGGATGTAGTCGCGCACCGGCGTTCCATCCGGGGTATCCCAATCCGTGCCAAACATGAAAATCTTATCGCGGTGCCCCAGTGCAACCTGCAGGACAATGGGGATGAGGTGGGTTTCAATCTCACGGTTTTCGCCGATGGAGCCGTAGGCACCGGCGACGTTGAAATAGCGCAGGGACGTTGCCGCGAGCCCAAAGGCCTGTGCAAAAGAGGTAATCATGTAGTCGATAGCTAATTTGCTAGCGCCATAGGGGTTCGTGGGCTGGGTCGGCATGTCCTCAGTAATAGGGACCTGCTCCGGCTCGCCATAGGTGGCTGCGGTGGAAGAAAAGACGAGGCTTTTCACATCGTTATTGCGCATGGCGTTGAGCAAGCGCAGCGTGGTCACGACGTTGTGCTGCCAGTATTCGTCCGGCTTTTCCACGGATTCACCGACCAGCGAGCGTGCGGCGAAGTGGAGGACCCCCTCAAAGCCGCCTTCGCCGAGTACCTCTGCCGCCTTGTCTGCCACATCGCCTTCTACCACGCGGGCCGAACTCGGTACGGCATCCCTGTTACCCGTGGAAAAGTTATCGATGATGGTGACATCGTGGCCCTGCTCTACGAGGACTGCGGAACACACGCTGCCGACATAGCCGGCACCGCCGGTAACCAAAAGCTTCATGGCCTAGACCTCCACGCGCACGGCGTGTGCGAGATCATCTGCCAAGGTGATGACCTTACCCGAGGGAGTGGTAAGCGAAATCGTGCCGCCATTATTGACCACGGTGACCTCGGTACCGATGCGGATGCCAGCCTCTGCGAGTTCCCGGAAGGTGGCCTCATCCACCTGCAGGATCTCGTTAATCTGGATAATCTTTGCGGACTTCTCTTCGCCATCGGGGAGATCGATAGCCCGCGTCCCAATCGATGGCTCGGGAACCTGGAAACCCAGTTCCGCTAGCGCCGGAATGGGGTTGCCAAAAGGCGAGCGGCTGGGGTCATCGAGGACCGATACCATGCGCTTTTCCACCTCTTCGCTCATCACGTGCTCCCAGCGGCAGGCCTCATCGTGGACCTTGCTGATATCGAGCCCGAGGACATCAGTAAGCAAACGCTCCGCGAGTCGGTGCTTGCGCATCACTGCCGTGGCCAATTCGCGTCCCTTTTCGGTTAGATCCAAGCTCCTGTCCGAACGAACGTGGAGGAGGCCATCGCGCTCCATGCGAGCAACGGTTTGGGATACGGTAGGTCCGGACTGCTCTAGGCGTTCCGCAATCCGGGCGCGCAGGGGAGTGATGCCTTCTTCTTCCAATTCATAAATGGTCCGAAGGTACATCTCAGTAGTATCAACGAGGTCCCTCACGTGGGCATACCTTTCTTTGAAAACAGTAATGCGTGCCGTGCGCAAAGCAGACAGCGCTTTTTACATTCTGTATCCAGACTAGCTTAAGTTGCCCTAAGTTTGCTGGAGAGATTTTAAGGAGACGAGTTCGTACTCGCCGCTTGCATAGAGAATGCGACCTCGAAAGTACACTGGAAAAATTCTCGGCGGCACAGTCGAGGTCGCGATTAAATAAGGTTCAGGAGGCGAAAAGTTTTACAGCGCGTACTCGCGCAGGCGGTCGGCGCGGTTGCCATCGCGCAACTTTGCCATGACCTCACGCTCGATTTGGCGTACGCGTTCGCGGGAGAGCCCGAACCGGCGACCAATCTGGTCGAGGGTGCGTGGCACGCCGTCATCCAAGCCGTAGCGCAGGCGAATGACGTCCTGCTCGCGCTTTTCTAGCGTATCGATGACACCGCGAATATCGGAGTGGCGCATGGAGGCCACGACGGCGGTCTCAGCATCGGTAGCCTCAGCATCCTCGATGAAGTCACCCAATGGGGCTTCCTCGTCGGTGCCGACGGGCATATCGAGCGAGACGGGATCGCGGGACTGGCGCAGCAGCATCTCGATCTTGTTCTCATCAATGCCGGATTCCTCAGACAGTTCCTCATTGGTCGCCTCGCGGCCCAAGGACTGATACATCTCACGCTTGATGCGGGAAAGCTTATTGACCTGTTCCACCAGGTGGACCGGCAGGCGGATGGTGCGCGATTGGTCGGCCATGCCGCGGGTAATGGCCTGGCGGATCCACCACGTCGCGTAGGTGGAGAACTTAAAGCCCTTGGCGTAATCGAACTTTTCCATGGCGCGGATAAGGCCCAGGTTTCCCTCTTGGATGAGGTCCAAAAGCGGCATTCCGCGGCCGGTGTAGCGCTTGGCCAGGGAGACTACGAGACGAAGGTTCGCCTCCAGCAGGTGGGAGCGGGCCTTCTTGCCTTCGCGAGCCAAGATCTTCAGGTCTCGCTTTTCTGCGCGCGTCAGCTTCTCTGCATTATTGAGCTTGTATTCTGCATACAGGCCTACCTCGATGGTTTGCGCGAGTTCAACCTCGTCCTCGGCGCTGAGCAGGTCGGTCTTACCGATGCCATTGAGGTAGACGCGTACCAAGTCCGCGGAGGGATTGTCATTGGTTTGATTGCGGCGAGACCCGCGGTCTACTTCCTGTTCCTCATCAGTAGTGGCAGTCGAAGTGCCATTGGCGGTGTTGGCAGATGGATTCGTCATCTTTTCAGCCTCCTGAAATTGTCGCCTGTTTCAAAAAGTACAACGGTGTGAGGACGCATTTAGTTCCCGCCCATCCTGAAATGTTTAAAACAGCGACGTGCCGGCCGCTTTGGTCCACCTTTTTGGGGGCGTCGGCAAGCACAGGCGCCACGTGGATGCAGTAAAACCGCTACATCCACGTGGCGGGGTAGTCTTAGCCGCGGACCTGTACGAGGTAGCGATAGACCGTGGGCTCAGATACGCCGAGCCGGGTGGCCGCCGCGGCGATGCCGCCTTTGAGGAGGAAGAAGCCAGCATCCTCGAGGGAAGCGATGACCTCTAGCCGTTCGTGGCGCTGCATCGACTCGACCGGGGTGGAGTGCGTAGAAATCGCGGAATCCAGCATGGAATCCAAGAGGTGCTCGACGTTGGAGCGCAGCGATTCGCTGTAGGGCGCCTCCGGCTCTTTCTGCGCGGGCGCTTCTGGGGCGGGAGTGCGCTGCGGTGCGGTGGTGCCGGGGTAGCCGCCGAAGGCCTTTGCCTTATCGATGGCCGGCTCGGTACCGCCTATCAACGCGTTAGCGGCATCGCGGATCTGGATAAGCTCGGATAATTCCACATTGATACAAAGCATGCCGCGCATATGGCCGGTGGTATCGCGCAGGAAATAGCTCGAGGAGCGGCAGACTTTTCCCTCGCTATTGACCGCGCGGTAGCCGGTCATCATAGGAACGGCCGCGGCGTCGCCCTGTTTCATGAACCAGAGCGCAAAGTCTGTGACCGGGCCGCCTAGTTCGCGGCCGGAGATGTGTCCATTGGCAATGGCGATGATGGATTTATCGGGTACATCGAGATCATGGAGCACGATTTCGGTGTTGGGGCCCATGGCCTGACCGAGGAAATCGACGAGTGGTATGTACTGCTCGAGGAAGTTTTCTTCGGGGGCATGGCTGCTAGAAAGATTCATCAGCTGAAGCATGTCCTTATAATTCCTGTCAGATTATTGATAAGGTACCACAAAGTAACGACAAAGGAGGCGAGTACCCGGCCGTGCCCAAGTACTCGCCTCCTTTAAAGGCGCTCTTTCCGGAGCCTAGGTTGCCGGCATTAACCACATACCGGAATGGGCGGGTGCACCGCTAGGGCTAGGCCGCCCTGTGAGGTCTCCCGGTATTTGGCGTTGATGTCCTTACCGGTGTTGTACATGGTCCAGATGACCTCATCGAGGCTGACACACGGCTTGCTTTCGCGGTCCAGGGCCATGCGTGCGCTGGTAATGGCGTCTACCGCAGCTACGGCGTTGCGCTCGATGCAGGGGACTTGCACCTGGCCTAGGACTGGGTCACACGTCAGGCCCAATTTGTGTTCCATACCGATTTCGGCAGCCACGCACACCTGTTCCGGTGTCGCCCCCATCAGTTGGGCCAGCCCGGCTGCTGCCATGGAACAGGCGACGCCAATTTCTCCTTGGCAGCCAACTTCCGCACCGGAAATGGAGGCGTTCATCTTGTACAGCGCGGCGATGTGGTTGCAGGCGAAGATATAGTCCGCGAACATGCTCGGGGTGACTGGCTCGACGAATTCATCGAAGTAGGCCAGGACCGCAGGCACGACGCCGCATGCGCCATTAGTCGGCGCGGTGACGACGCGGCCACAGGCGGCATTTTCCTCCGAAATGGCCAGGGCAAACATGTTTACCCAGCTCAAAATGTTGAGGCCATCGTGCGGGTCGGATTGTTCCAGCCTGCGCTTCAGGGCGGCGGCGCGGCGCGGTACGAGCAGGGCACCGGGGAGCGGGCCATCGGTGGTGGAGCCGCGCTTGATGCCGGTGTACATGACATCGCGGACCTTGCGCAGGTGCTCGTCGATGTCCTCATCGCTGTGCAGCGCCCTTTCATTGGCCCGACCGAGCTCCGGCAGTGTCATATTATTGGTTTCGCACAGCGCCAGTAGTTCTTCGGCGCTGGAATAAGCGAATGGGACCTCGACGGAATCCTGGGTGCGCATGGCGAAGTCTTCTTGCTTGACGATGAACCCGCCGCCCACTGAGTAGTAGGTCTTGTGCAGGATGTCTTCCTCGCCGGCAAAGGCGATAAGGCACATGCCGTTTTCGTGCATGGGCAGGTATTCATCGTGGAAGTAGAATCCGCCGTCCTTGGGGAAGCTCACCGTGTGCGTGCCACCGAGCAGGAGCGTTTCGGTCTGGTTGACCTCTTTCATGAAGGCGGAGATGCCGTCGATATCGACGGTTTCTGGTTCTTCGCCGGCCAGGCCCAACAGGATGGCCTTATCGGTGGAGTGGCCCACACCGGTCAAGGATAGGGAGCCGTAGACGTTGGCCTGGACGCGGGTGACCTTATCCATGAGGCCTTTTTCTTTGAGTTCGTCGACGAAGGCCTTACCGGCTTTCATTGGCCCAAGAGTGTGTGAGCTTGAGGGGCCGATGCCGATCTTGAACATATCGAAGATACTGATGAACATGGTTTTTCTCCTGGAAAATCCTGAGAAGTGGGTGCTGCTTAGAAAGCCTGCACGATGGAGTAGATGATGGTGGCCAGGGCAACGAGGCCCATGATGAAGACGAAGTAGTTGGAGGCTTTGCCCTTGAAGCGGGCGAGTGCTGGAACCTTGTGGATGGCAATCATCGGAATGAGGAACAGCATGATGGCGATGGTCGGGCCGCAGAGGGTTTCAATCATGCCGAGGATGGAAGGATCCGCCCAGGCAACGAGCCATGCGGTTACCAGCATGAAGACGAGCGTGATGGTGTCGAGCTTGTGGCTGGATTCTGCATCATCTTTATTGGCATTTTTGCTGCCTTTGACCAGGAGGCCTTCAAAGCCTTCTGCAGCGCCGAGGTAGTGGCCCAAGAAGGACTTGGCTACGGCAATCATGGCGATGATGGGGGCAATCCACTGGATGAGGGGGTTGTCAAAGTGGTTGGCCAGGTAAGACAGGATGGTGATGTTTTGTTCCTTAGCCTCGGCCATATCTGCAGGAGAAAGGCTGAGCGCGCAGGAGAAGACGAAGAACATCACGACGACGACCATGAGGATTTCCGCGCGGAGCAAGATCTTGCGGGACTTGTATTCCGCGTACTTGCCGTAGGTTTGGCGGCGGTCGACGGCGAAGGAAGAAATCATGGGCGAATGGTTAAAGGAGAAGACCATGACCGGGACCAAGAGCATCAAGGTAATGCCCATGCTGTGGCCGGAGGCTTCGCGCGCGACGCTGAGGTCGAAGCTGTCAAAGAGTGCAGTATTCCACTTGGGGATGAGGTACAGCGAGAGTAGTACCAGGATGCCGATGAATGGGTAGACCAAGTAGGACATGACGTGGACGACCACGTTTTTACCCATGCGCACGACGAGGATGAGGCCGCCGACGAGAACCAGCGAGGTAAGCCAGCGATCTGGAGGGGTGATACCTAGCTGGTGATCCAGGAAGGAGTTCACCGTGTTGGTGATGGTTACCGAGTACACCAAGAGGATGGGGTAGACGGAGAGGAAGTAGAGGATATTCATCAACACGCCGGCTTTAACGCCGAAGTGTTCTTCCACGACGTCGGTGAGATCGCCGTCTGGCTTTGAGCTTGAAAGGACCAGGCGGGTCATGCCGCGGTGGGCCCAGTAGGTCATCGGCAAGGCGACGACGGTCATGATAAGAAGCGGGATGATGCCGCCGATGCCAGCGTTAATGGGAAGGAAGAGTACGCCGGCGCCAATGGCGGTGCCGAACAGGGAGAGCATCCATACGGTGTCTTCCTTATTCCACGCTGGAGCACCTTCTTGGCCCGCAAATGGGGTCTCTATGCCGTCAGCGGGTGGCTTTTCTTCTGCGGGTAGTTGTTCCGGAATTTGCGCGTCGTGTTCCGGGTGTTCGACTTGTCCGTGGCGCAAGAGCTTGTGGGACATTTTCTTTCCTCCTCTGCATGGGGTTGACCGAAGCTTGAGGGCTCCTGTCACCCTGGAGTGAGAAAAGATTTTCTCTCACCAGCGTGCGAGGGAAAGGGACTGAAATTATTTTTTCAGCTTGTGTCCAGCCCATTCGCTTCGTTACACGTTAAGTATAAGCCCGCGGTGATGCTGGTTGATAATAATTTATTACATTTTGAGTAGGTTAATTATCACTCTAAAAAAGCTTGCGCGGCACCCAGAGGTATGCATTGTTGAACAAAGTGGGCGGTTGTGCGAGCTAGCTCATAGACAGCCGCGGGTGTGGGCGGGCGCTCGTGCAGGTAGGCGTCGGATGAAGAGAAAATGCAGGAGAGGAAATTAGGTCTCGACCAAAACTGTAAACGGGCCTTCGTTGACGGAAGATACGCGCATTATAGCCCCGAATTGGCCTGATTCGACCGCGATATTGCGCTCGCGGAGGCGCTCGATGATGTACTCGATGACCGGCTCGGCCTCTTCTCCCGGTGCAGCATCGGCCCACGATGGGCGCCGCCCCTTGGCGGTGCGGCCATACAGCGTGAACTGGCTGACCACCAAGACTGGGGCTCCGGCATCTGCAACCGATACTTCACCGTCTAGGATGCGCAGCTCCGCTATCTTGCGGGCCATCTTTTCTGCACGCGGTTTCCAATCGGCTAAATCCTCCCGGGAGACACCGACGAGGGCTAAAAGCCCGCCGGTCTCAGGGCAGTCGATGGCGCCGACGGTCTCGCCCGCAACGGTGACAGCTGCTTCGGATACGCGGGTTAGTACTGCGCGCATGCCTGTACCTTCCTTTCCTGGCTATTCAGTGCTCTTCAGTGCTATTCAGTGTGGGCAGCCGGGGAAGCATCATCCTCAAGCAACAGATCGGCGGGAATGAGCATGCCGTGGCGAACCAGATCGATAATGGCGGGAAGCGCGGCCGCGGTCAGTTCTGCCTCATCGAAGCCGTGCGCCACCGCATACAGGCCAACGGTCTCTCCAAGGTTGAGCCCATGGGGAGATAAGCCAGCTACGATTGCTGCCAAGTGTTCATCGACTTCGTGGCTCCACCGGGGCCCATCGGTACGCGTCAAGCGGATAACCGCCCGGCTAAATCCTTGTTTATTATCGGTATCGGCCACGCTGACTTCTTCCTTGGCCACCTGAGGGCGCACCTGGAAGTGCTTTCCCTCCAACTCACCAGGAACCAAGTCGCGCAGCCAGGCCACGCGGGCGAAGTATTCTTCCACCTCAGGGCCCAAAGGATCGCTAAAGTGCTGTGGCATTTCTTCGGCCAAGATATCGGAGGGCGCGTCTTCGGCGATCTTTTGGATGGCGACGAATCCAAACCCGATTCCCGTGACATCGTGGTGGTGGAAATGATCCAGCCAGGCCTTTGAGCGCGCCTTGCCCTCATCGCTGCGCACATCCAACGATTCATCCTTCAGCCAGGTGGATACGTAGAGGGAAGGATCGGCGACATCCCGCTGAATGATCCAGGCAGCCACACCCTTATCCGGCAGCCACGAGGCCACGCGCTGCTGCCAGGTCTGCCCACCGGTATGCACCCAGGCGGCGAGCAAATGCGCGGTTCCGCCCGGGGTGAGGTGATCCACTGCCTGGGATACCACCAATTCGCTGGCCCCATCCAAGTTCAGGCCAGAATCGCGGTAGACATGGCCCACCTCAGGGAGGCCAACGACGAATGGTGGGTTGGCAACAATCCGGTCAAAGGTGCGCCCCGCAACGGGCTCGAACCACGAGCCCTCAACTAGCTCTACCTCCGTACTAGCTCCCGCGGCGGCGACGGTAGCGCCGGCCAAATCAAGCGCGCGCCGGTGGACATCCGTCGCGGTAATGCTGCGCGCGCACTCGAGCTGACCCAACAATTGCACTCCCGAACCGGTGCCCAGATCGAGCACCGTTGATACCGGGCTTACCGGCGTCGATTGCAAGAGTGAGAGGCTTGCCGCCCCGACTCCCAAGACGTGATCCGCGCCGGGGACGTGATCCACGAGCGAGGCATCGACATCGGAAAAGACGAGGCGGTTGGAGCCGACGATGATATGGGGCCGGATATCGAGGGCAATGTAGATGCTGCCGCGATCATCGGAAAGCGCCACGCCGGCATCCAGGAGCTTGGCGGCAAGGCGGGCCCCGAGGGCATCGGCAAGCAGCGTGGCAGGCAGATGCTCATGTAGCAGGAAGAAGCGGATGAGCGTATCCAGCTGGGAATTACCGGCGGTGCCGCGCGCCACCGCGGCAGGCTCACCGCGGTAGAGGGCCTCCGTAAGCTCCGGGCCCAAATGCCCCGCTAAACCATCGGTAGTAAAACCGGCCTGCGAAAAAGCCTCCGCTAGCTCTGGGGCAAGATTGCGCAGCGCGGCGGCATCGAAATGAGGGCCAAAGGACGTCATGCTGGGAGAAGATCCTTTCCAGTCGTGCTGATGATGTGGCTAGTCGGAGGCAGTATCGTCATGATCAATAACGGAATGCTGAGATTCGATTGCCTTGGAGCCACCGCGGGAAATCTGTTGGTTCTGATACTGCGAATATAGCTGACGATTCATCGCGGGTTTATAGACATTCTTATCCCGCTTGTCCTTCTTCTCACCGCGGCTATTGCCAATGACCACGGCAATCCACGGCAAAGGAAAAGTCACGCCCACGATAATCGCCGCGAGCAACCACCAATGCAGGTACAAAAAGACCCCGGCAATGAGCAGCGATGGCACGCGCAAGAATTGGAAAAAGCCGTACCACAGCTCCCGGCGCCTGCGATCTTGTGCGGGCGAGAGCTTGGCATCCGTGATGAGAAAACGTTCCTTTTTGCCAAACACTTAAATTACGCACCTCCCTGGAGCGCGGCGTGTAACCCTACAACAGGGGACGGGAAAGCCGGCGTTGGAATGCGTAGAGTGTGCATGTTCTCCAAGGGTAGACGCATGACTCGCAAAGTTCGATGCTGATGCGGCAAAATGGGGTGCGTGACTACGACTACGAAGACAATTGAACGGCCAGATATTCGTGAAGACACTTCGACGACGGATAATGACACGCCGAAGTTCTTCCACTACGTCAAAAAGGATCAGATTCTCGATTCCGCGGTCAACGGCAAGTACGTCGTTGCCCTGTGCGGTGAGACCTTCCCGGTAACTAAACAAGCAAAGCCGGGCTCGCCGGTATGCCCCGATTGCGAACGCGTTTTTAAGGGTCTTCGCCGCAAGTGAGGACGTTTAAGAAGACGAACCTCCGCGCGTGGCAGCAATCAGCCCTCGATAAATTCCTCGCCACCAAGCCACAAGACTTTATGGCCGTGGCGACCCCAGGTGCGGGTAAAACCACCTTTGCTCTGCGCATCGCAACGGAGCTTATGGAAGACCGCACGGTAGAGCGCGTCATCGTCGTGGTGCCTACCGAGCACCTGAAGACGCAGTGGTCTGCCGCCGCCGCGCGGGTGGGCTTGGCCTTGGATCCTGCCTTCACGAATTCCTCTGCGGTCAACCCCAGCATGGATGGCATCGTGGTGACCTATGCCCAAGTGGGCATGCATCCCTTCAAGCACCGCGCCGTTGCCTCCGCGCGGCGCACCTTGGTGATCTTGGACGAGATCCACCACGCCGGCGACGCCAAAAGCTGGGGCGATGGCGTCAAGGAGGCCTACGACGACGTCAACCACCGCCTTGCGCTGACCGGTACGCCGTTTCGCTCCGATGAATCGCCCATCCCCTTTGTGCGCTATGAGGACGATGGGGAAGGCCACAAGGTCTCGCGGGCCGACCACACCTACGATTACGGCGATGCGCTTGCCGATGGCGTCGTGCGCCCCGTCGTCTTCCTGTCCTACTCTGGCGAGGCGCGCTGGCGGGACTCCGCCGGGGAGGAGCACTCCGCGCGCCTAGGCGACATCATGAACGTGGAACAAACCGCGCGCGCCTGGCGCACCGCGCTCGACCCCAAGGGTGAATGGATCCCCGCCGTGCTGCAGGCGGCGCACACCCGCCTCATGCAGATGCGGCGCAATATGCCGGATGCCGGCGGCCTCGTGCTCGCTTCCGATACGACCACCGCCCGCGCCTACGCGAAGATCCTCAAGCAACTCTCCAATACCCCGGTCTCGGTCATTTTGTCCGATGACCCAGGGTCCTCGGACCGCATTCAAGAATTTGCGGACTCCACCGATGAATGGATGGTTGCCGTTCGCATGGTGTCCGAGGGCGTTGACGTGCCCCGCCTCGCGGTGGGCGTCTACGCCACCTCCGCGTCAACCCCCTTGTTCTTCGCCCAGGCAATCGGCCGCTTCGTGCGCTCCCGCATGCCGGGTGAAACCGCCTCGGTATTCTTGCCCTCCGTCCCCGTGCTGCTCGGCCTTGCCGAGCACATGGAAAAATCCCGCGACCACGTCCTGGGCAAAGAAAAGACCGAGAAAGAAGGCTGGGACGACGAGCTACTCGAGCAGGCAAACCAGAAAAAGACCGAACCGGACATGCTGGAAAAGTCCTACGAGTCCTTAGGCGCCGAAGCCGAATTCTCTGGCCTGCTCTATAACGGCTCGCAGTTTAATACCGGCGATATGACCTCTGATGAGGAAGCCGACTTCCTTGGCATCCCCGGGCTCCTCGATGCCGACCAGGTCAAAGACCTCCTGCGCAAGAAGCAATCCGAGGAAATGGACCGCCGCGAGGCCGAGGAAAAGGCGCGCCGGGCAGCCGAGGCAGAAGAGGCCCACCGCCGCAAGATTTACGGCATGGGCCATGCGCCTGCCGCGAAGCAGCAAGAGTCCGATGCCGCGGAGGATACCGGCGTGGTGGATGAGCTCGGCGCGCTGCGCAAGGAGCTCAACACGGTGGTCTCCATTGCCGCGCAGAGCTCCGGCCGGCCGCACGGTGCCATCCACACCGAGGTCCGCAAGGCCTGCGGCGGACCGCCCACCGCGTTGTGTAGCGCGGACCAATTGCGCGAGCGCATCAACTACTTGCGCAAGTGGTAGCAAGCCTCCTTATCGCCGGTTGGCTGTCGGCCGGCTTGCTGGCGCTGCGCTTCTTTCGCGACGCCAGCCCCGCAGGAGGGAAAGGCACATAAAAGGCCGCACCACCGTGGTGCGGCCTTAATGCTGTGCGAGGCGGGCGAGTTATCTAGTCGAGGTAATCGCGCAATACCTGCGAACGAGAGGGGTGACGCAGCTTTGACATCGTCTTGGACTCGATCTGACGGATGCGCTCGCGGGTAACGCCGTAGACCTGGCCGATCTCGTCTAAAGTGCGCGGCATGCCATCGGTAAGCCCGAAGCGCAGGCGCACGACGCCAGCTTCGCGCTCGGACAACGTGGTCAGCACGTCCTGGAGCTGGTCCTGCAGCAAGGTGAAGGACACGGCATCGACGGCGATGACGGCCTCAGAGTCCTCGATGAAGTCACCCAACTGAGAATCGCCCTCATCACCGATGGTCTGGTCCAGCGAGATGGGCTCACGCGCATACTGCTGAATCTCCATCACCTTTTCTTCGGTGATGTCCATTTCCTTCGCGAGCTCCTGTGGGGTGGGCTCGCGGCCCAAGTCCTGCAGCAGCTCGCGCTGGATGCGGCCCAACTTGTTGATGACCTCCACCATGTGCACCGGGATGCGGATGGTGCGAGCCTGATCTGCCATGGCGCGGGTAATGGCCTGGCGGATCCACCACGTGGCGTAGGTAGAGAACTTATAGCCCTTGGTGTAGTCGAACTTTTCCACCGCACGGATAAGACCCAAGTTGCCTTCCTGAATAAGGTCCAAGAAGGCCATGCCGCGGCCGGTGTAGCGCTTGGCCAAGGAGACCACAAGGCGAAGGTTGGCCTCCAACAGGTGATTCTTAGCCTTGCGCCCGTCCCTCGCGATGCTGCGCAGGTCGCGCTTTTCCATGGGGGAGAGCTTGGCAGCCTTATCGCCCTCCGCGCGAGCCTTTTCCATCTCGTCCATGCGGTGCTGCGCGTACAGGCCGGCCTCAATGCGCTTTGCCAAAGAGACCTCCTGCTCAGCATTCAGCAAGGCAACCTTACCGATCTGCTTGAGGTACGCGCGCACGGAGTCGGCGGAGGCGGTCAGCTGTGCATCCTTGCGCGCCTGGCGCAGGGCGACGGATTCTTCCTCATCCCAGACAGAGGACGTATCTTCTACTTCGTCCTCGTCTTCTTCTTCGCCCAACTCTTCCTGAATATCGTCTTCATCGAGGTCAGTGGGGGCATCGAATTCGTCCTCTTCGATGTCCTCATGAGTTGGGTCGAAGTCGACGTCATCCGCAGGGGCATCTTGCTCAACGGAATCGAGCTGATCCTCTGCGTCCTCTGCCTCCTCCGACGGCGCTTTCTCCGCGGAGTTTGCAGGGGAGTCTTGCGGTTCCGTCGCAGAGGCTCGCACGGTCTTCTTGACAGCTTTCTTGGCTGATTTCTTCGCCGACTTCTTGGCGGTTTTCTTCGCCGTTTTCTTGGCAGTCTTTTTCGCCGTCTTTTTAGCTGTCTTCTTGGCGGTTTTCTTCGCCGTTTTCTTTGCCGTCTTTTTGGCGGTCTTCTTTGCAGGAGTAGATGCCTCGACAGACTTATCGTCCTCGCCGAGTGCCTGGTCTGAAGAATCAGTGGCTGCCACGTACGCCCTTTCGACTTACTACTTGATGGGAATAGCTCACCGCACCCGCACAGGGTGGCAATAGCATTAAGAAATGCTAGCGGGTGTAGGCCTTATGCAGGTCAGACACGCCCGAGAGCCATGCAATTTTGGATCGACCGCCCAGTATAGGCGATTTTTACACAATGCCGGTAGATAGGGTTAATGCAACGGCGATTTTATGGCTCTAGGCCTTCCAATACCGCCATCGCTGCACCTACAATACCCGCACGATTTTGCAACTGTGCAGGCATAACGGGGGTATCAATGGTTAAGTGGGGTCCCCATTTGTGGAATTTGCGAGATATGCCACCCCCGATCAGGAATGCTTGCGGGTTAAATAATTTCTCGTATTCCTGCAGCACTCGATTGAGCCGAGGTGCCCACTCCTTGTACTTCAGCCCTTCGCGTTCCTTGGCGGCGGAGGACGCGATCGCCTCGGCTTCGTTAGTTCCCACCGTGAGGTGGCCAAGCTCGGTATTGGGGAAGAGCTGCCCGTTGAGGAAGAAAGCCGATCCGATACCGGTTCCCAGCGTCAAAAAGATGACTGGCCCGGTTTTAGCCAACTCGTTTCCATACGCGACTTCCGCAAGTCCTGCGGCATCGGCATCATTTAAGACCACAAAGTCAACGTCTAGATAACGCGAAAACAACTCGGTGGTATCTACTCCGATCCACTCAGGTGAGATATTGGCAGCAGAGTGCACCGTGTGCTTGGACACTACCGAGGGCAACGTGATGCCGACGGGCTTGTCCCACTCTTTTTCGCGCACAATTTGGGCTACTACCGTGGCTACCTCATCTGGTGTGGACGGCTGTGGGGTAGGGATCTTTAGCCGCGAACCCACGAATTCACCGTTTTTGAGGTCGACTTCTGCGCCCTTAATGCCGGAGCCGCCGATATCGATGCCAAATGAGTGGCCAGTATGAGTAGTCATGCTCGCAAGTGTAGAAGAAGGCACAATGGTTGGCATGGATCATGACATAGATTTTCTGCAGTTGCGAGATTTTGCGGAATCTACCGCACTGCGTGCGGCTGAACTTATTCGCTCTCGCCGTGCAGATTTGGTTGCTGGTGATGGTATTGCGGCACATACTCAGACGAAATCGAGCGCCGTCGACCCGGTGACGGAGGTCGACACCGCCACTGAGGAATTCATTACGCGCACGATTAAGGAAAGCCGCCCTGGCGATGGCTTATTAGGTGAGGAAGGTGCGAGCTTCGACGGGACGACCGGGGTCAGGTGGATCGTGGACCCCATCGACGGCACGGTCAATTTCCTTTACGGCATTCCGGACTACGCGGTCTCCATCGGTGCGGAATACGATGGCCGCCTGGTAGCGGGTGCAGTGGTCAATGTGGCGCGGAGGCAGGTGTATTCCGCAGCGGCAGGCGAGGGTGCCACGGTTACCACTGCGGATGGCACGCGGTCCTCGCTACGGTGCGGTGAACAAGATGACCCCGCCCTTTCCTTGGTTGCGACAGGATTTGGCTATGGCGCACAGCGGCGCAAGCAACAGGCGGAACTGCTGACCAAGTTGCTGCCGCAGGTCCGCGATATCCGCCGCATCGGCGCAGCCGCCCTTGATTTGTGCCGCGTGGCCGAGGGGAGCGTAGATGCCTATTTCGAGCACGGCATTAACGCTTGGGATTTTGCCGCCGGTGCTCTCATCGCCCGCGAGGCAGGAGCTAAAGTCCACCATCCAGGGCTGGACAAGGGGTCCGCCGATGGTGAATTAACCTGGGCTGCGGGGGTGAATTTGGCACCCGCATTTGAGGAACTTTTGGCAGCACATGGCGCTAAGGAAGCGATGCGGGGGTGAAGGATTTAAGAATTTCTTAGCAGCAGGATGACATATCGGTGTTTGTCCTTTACTATGCGCGATCGATAAACAACTATTCCTAAAGCAACTCGACTTATAGGGGCGTGCAGTATGGCCACCGATTATGACGCACCGCGCCGCGGTGCAGAAGACGAACTTGAAACTGACTCTTTAGAGGGACTGAAAGCAGCTGAACCCGAAAGCAATGGCATGGATGACGATGGCGAAATCGTCGAAGCATTCCAGCCGCCATCAGTTGACCTCACCGGCGAGGAACTCAACGTACAGGTCGTTCCCCGCCAAGAAGACGAATTTACCTGCGGATCCTGCTTTTTGGTCCAGTCCAATAAGCGTTACTCGCACGAAGAAGATGGCATGCCCATCTGTAAGGATTGTGCCTAAACAGCCAGTATTGGCCTAGCTAGCCGTTACTGCGCACAACCCAAATAAAGATTCACCCCGCCGCAGTTTGCACAGGCAAACGTGGCGGGGTGTGAAGTTTTCCTTGTTTAGCAGACACCTAATGTGCGCGGGAGCTAACTCCCCGGGGCCTCTACTTTCGGGGGCAGGCCCCCTCAGTTATCCAGCTATATCTAAGGCTGTTCGTCTTTGCCCTTTTCATCCGGTTCGTTCCCTTGCTTTTGCCGTTTCTCCCATAGGTATCGACGAACCAAGAAGATGGGCATGACTAGAACGAAGTAAAAAGCCATGTACCCCACTACGTGAAGGACGATGCCGTCAGAGCTCACTTCGCTCCAAGAGACTCCTTCCACGTTGGATGAGGACACTCCCCGCCAACCGGTTACTTGGCTGACGTAGAATTCAGCGATGACCATTAGCGGCAGTAGCACGAAGGAAAACCACCACGGCGGTATCCAGGGTTTTCCATCTTTCTGAGTTCTGCCTAAAGCTCCGCCGAAACCCATGAAGCTTAAGCGTGCTGCTCCGGCAGGAAGGCGCGGAGCAGTTGGTCTGGATCTTTCGAGGCAATGAGCCAATATGGGGTGTCATCTTCAGGATCATTGAGGACCATCATGGCGTGCTCGTCAATCCAGGCATGAGAGACCAAGAATGCGGCCGGATCGAATTGCGGGCCCAGTGCGTTATGGCGCGCAGACTTTGGAACGGTAATCGAGCGAGAGACAACCTCATTGGGCAGCTGTGCGTCTTTGACGAGCAGCCACCGCGTTCCATCTTCATCTTGTTCTACTTGAACAACGGTCCCAGACCACGTGATGAGCACCCAGATAGCGATGGCGCCGAGCAAGACAGCGGGAACGATGGTCCACCACACAGAGCGGTTGAGTCCGGCCGTAGCTGAGGTTAAAGCCACGACGATTGCTGCAAAAATCCAGAAGTACCACGGCACCCATTGGCGTTCGCGATACAACACTTTCGGGGCAGCGGGTTGAGGAGCAGAAATATCAGACACGCCTAGGCAGTCTAGTCCACTCCAGGCGCAGAATGAACCGGCTGGGGCAGGTAGGATTGGCTAAGTGACTGATTCGAATTCGCTACCGCAGGAACTAACGCCAGTAGGAGACGTCAAAATTAAGCGCCTCGATAAAGGGCTGCCGATGCCATTTCGGGCGCATCGGGGTGACGCCGGCGCCGATCTTTATGCTGCCGAGGCGCTTACCCTCCAACCTGGCGAACGCGCCCTTGTCGGCACCGGTATAGCCATGGCCTTGCCGCTGGGCACCGTGGGATTAATCCATCCGCGGTCCGGCCTAGCAGCCAAACATGGGCTGTCCATTGTCAATACGCCGGGTACCGTGGATGCTGACTACCGCGGGGAGATCAAGGTGTGCCTGATCAACCACGATCCCCACACCCCGATCGAGATCGAGCGCGGCATGCGCATCGCTCAACTCGTGGTACAGCGTGTAGAACTAATGGATTTTAGCGAAGTAGAAGACTTGGATGAGACCGACCGCGGTACCGGCGGCTACGGATCAACCGGGGTGTAGAAAGGTTTAAACACATGGGTATTTGGCCATTTGGCAAAAAGAAAAACGATGACAACCGGAAAGAAGAGCCGGAGGACTCACGGCAATCGCAGCCGCAAGAGCCTGCCGCTGATTCCGCAGGCTCGGCTTCGGCTGAATCGAGTTCCTTTGCATCCGTAAAAGACACGGCTGCCGATGCCGCCGCAGCCTCAGGACAGGTGCCAACGGAGTTTGCCCACGACGCCGTAAATGGCGAAACCGGTCCCTTCGATGGCGATTCCGTCAATATCGAAGACTTTGACTTTTCTGATTCTTCCATCGGCATCCTTGATCTTGGCTCGATGCGCATTCCGCTGCCCAAGGATTCCCAGGTCCAGGTAGAAATGGGCGAACAAGGCCCGAAGATGCTGCACATTGTCACCAAGGCGGGCCGTATTACTCCCGTTGCCTTTGCAGCGCCGCGCAAGCCTGGCCAGTGGGCTGAATCCGTGGAAGAAATCAAGGAAGGCATGAGCCGCGATGGTCTATCCGTCACCACGGAGCAAGGCCCCTGGGGGCTGGAGATCGTCGGCAAGAATGACAACGGTCAGCTCCGCGTCATTGGCGCCGAAGGCCCGCGGTGGATGCTGCGCTTGACTCTTGCGGCACCTACCGGCCTTGAAGAGGATTTGGCGCAGATCGCGCGCGATGTAGCATCGCGCACCTTTGTCTACCGCGGTGAAGATCCCATTTTGGCGGGCAATGCACTGCCGGTCATCATGCCCAAGCAGCTGGTGGAGCAGGTCAAACAAGCCATGGAAAAGCGTCAGCAGGACCAATCAGGCGCAAATTCCCAGGGGCAGGCGGCCCAAGGTCACCCAGAAAACGGGGTAGGCGGCCCCGATCCCGCAGCTGAGGCGGAAGCCGAACAGCAACTGCGCGATTTGGGCGCGCAGCCACCCAAGGGGGACAATGAATCTCCCGCACATGACAAAGACAAGGGGTCTAACCCCGATACCGATAAGTAAGTAAAGCAGAACGCTACGTGAGTAACTCTTTGCCGGAGCCGCAGGCTCCACAGCTAGGCGACGACCAGGACCGCGATACTGAGCCAACTCTGTTGGAACAAATGGGAGGCCTTCCCGGACTGGTTGCGGCCACCTTGCCCATCGTCGTCCTTATTCCAGTTAATAGCCTTTACGGCCTAACCCCGGCGCTCATCTCCGCGCTGGGTGTGGCGGTAGTGATCGCCATATGGCGCATCGTTCGCAAACAGACCATTCAGCCGGCCATCTCTGGCCTTATCGGGGTGGCCATTTGCGCCGCCATCGCCTGGTTTACCGGCGATGCCAAAGGCTACTTCCTATACGGCATTTGGATGTCACTGGCCCTGTTTATCGCCGCGTCGCTATCAATTCTCTTCCGGTGGCCGGCCGTTGGCGTTATCTGGAAGGGCTTGAACGGCGATGATATGGCCTGGCAGAAGGTAAAGCTTGCGCGCAGGGCCTATTCCATTGCCACCGCCGGGTGGGCCGTTATCTTCTTAGCGCGGTTTATCATCCAGCGGGCGATTTATGATGCCGGGGAGACGACCGCCTTGGGCATTACCAGGATCGTCATGGGCTGGCCCTTGACGCTATTGGTGACCGCATTGACCGTGTGGATGGTGCGCCGCGCAGATGCCGCGGTAGAAGCGGCAGAAAATGCCGGGCTTGCCACAAGTTCAGATCGCAGTACACAAGAGTTCGAGGTAGAAAATGAATGAGTCCGCTCTATCTCGCGGAGACACCCTGGAGGTCACCATTGACCGCATGGCCCATGGTGGACTTGGCATCGGCCACGCCTCAGACGGGCGCGTCGTCTTCGTTCCCCGGGCTTTTCCGGGGGACACGGTTCGCGCAACCGCCGGTAAGGTGAAAAAGTCCTTTATCAAGGGCGAACTCGATAGCATCGTCACCGCAGGGGCTCTGCGCGTACCCAGTAGTTGCCCCGCCGCGGAGCTTGGTGCTGGGTGCTGCGATTTTGCAGAGTTGGATCCCGCAGCGGAACTAGACATCAAGATGGACGTTCTCCGCGAACAGCTGCGCCGTAGCGGCATAGAAGGGCTCGAGTCCCTCACTATTGAACAACACGACCTGCCGCCGGTACGGGGCTGGCGGACGAGGGTCAGGTTGGGCGTCGACAAGCAAGGCCGCGCCGGATTGCGGAAGTACCGCTCGAATGAGCTGGTGACTTCTGTCGGTTGTACCCAACTAGCAGATGGCTTGATTGATGGTTTGGTAGGCGACGGCGCGCGGCGTTTTACCCCTGGGGCCGAAGTAGTCGCGGTTCTCGATGGTGCGGGTAACCGGCATGTGGTGGAAACGCGCAAGGCCCCGAGGGGCAGGCGCGTGGAGACCATTCGCGAAGTTATCGAGGGCTCTGGCACCGTGGCCGAATATGTCAATGGCCGCGAGTTTTCCTTTCCTGCCACGGCCTTTTGGCAAGCGCATGTGGCGGCGCCGGAGCTTTATAGCGCTGTGGCGGGGCAGTGGCTGGCCGGCCGGGATTACCAGCACAAGACCGCCTGGGACTTATACGGCGGGGTCGGACTTTTCGCGCCTGCGTTGTCTGATGCCACCGGCGGAAAAGTCATTTCCGTGGACTATTCGCCCGCGGCAACGGCGTCTACGCAGCCGGGGCTGCGCGATATCGATATCGCAGTAAAATCCGCCAAGGTAGAACAGGTTGCAGCTCAATTGCCCCAACCTGGTGCCGTGGTGCTCGATCCGCCGCGAACCGGGGCGGGCGAGCAGGTGATCCGCGCCGTGGCGGAGGCAAAGCCGCAGGCCGTGGTTCATGTGGGCTGCGACCCTGCCACCTTTGCCCGCGACCTGTCCCTCTGGCAAAACGCTGGGTACAAGCCTGAGAAAATGGCGCTAATCAATGCCTTTCCTGGCACCCATCACTTTGAGGTTATCGCTCTTATTACCCCAGATAAGGAAGCAGATAAGCCGGCGCAGAGGTCCGTTTAACGCGAAAATACCTCGCCTGAAGTAATGAGCCGATATAAAAGAAAATACGGACCACGGGTACGGTGGATAGGAAGAACTAAGCACAGAAGGAGTTGAAGGCCGCTCCATGACTATCTTGGATACCATAAACTCGCCGCAAGACCTGAAGGCACTGCCTGCAGAAAAGTTGGAGGAACTTGCGGCGGATATTCGCCAGCGCCTCATCGATAAGGTATCGGTGACAGGCGGGCACTTGGGGCCCAATTTGGGCGTGGTGGAATTGACCATTGCGCTGCACCGGGTCTTTGATTCCCCGCGCGAGCCCATCATCTTCGATACCTCCCACCAGTCTTATGTGCACAAAATGCTCACTGGCCGCACGGCCCAATTCGATACCCTGCGCCAAAAGGGCGGCCTGTCCGGTTATACGGACCGCGGTGAGTCCGAGCATGACTGGACGGAATCCTCGCATGCTTCCGCCTCGCTATCGACTGTGGATGGCCTATCCAAGGCCTTCAAGATTCGCGGGGAAGGCCACCGCAACGTCATCGGCATCGTCGGCGATGGCGCCTTGACCGGCGGCATGTGCTGGGAAGCGCTCAATAATATTTCTGAAGATAAAAAGCGCAATGCGGTCATCGTGGTCAACGACAACGGCCGCAGCTATTCGCCCACGATTGGCGGCATTTCTGAAAACCTGGGGCGCATTCGTTCTCAGCATGGCTACGACGAGCTCATGGAGCAGGGCAAGCGCCGCTTAAAATCCATGGGGTGGGTAGGCGAGCGCGCCTTTGATGCGCTCCATGCCATGAAAGAAGGCGTCAAGTCCACGGTCTTGCCCACGGAGATTTTCCCGGAGCTGGGCATTAAATATATTGGCCCCATTTACGGCCATGACATCGATGGTTTGGTGCATGCGCTTTCCTATGCCCGCGATTATGAGGGCCCCATTATCGTGCATGTGGTCACGGAAAAGGGCCACGGGTTTGCGCCTGCGGTCAATGAGCCGAAGGATCAGATGCACTCGACCGGTGCCATCGACCCAGTAACCGGCGTTGCCAAGGGCACCAAGCAGCCGGGGTGGACGGCCGCATTTTCTGAAGAATTGATCGCGGCGGCGGAAAAGCGCGATGACATCGTTGCAATCACCGCAGCCATGGCGGGTCCTACGGGGTTGGCTCCCTTCCAGGAGCGTTTCCCAGAGCGGTTCTTTGATGTGGGCATCGCCGAGCAGCACGCGATGGCCTCTGCCTCTGGTTTGGCTTTGGGCGGCATGCACCCCGTGGTGGCTGTGTATTCCACGTTCCTGAATAGGGCTGTGGATCAGGTGATCATGGATATTGCCTTGCTCAAGCTGCCGGTGACCATCGTGCTGGACCGCGCGGGCGTGACGGGATCTGATGGCGCCTCCCACAACGGAATTTGGGATATGTCCTTAATGAGCATTGTCCCTGGCATGCACATCGCCGCCCCGCGCGATGGTGCGCGCCTGCGCGAGCTCTTTCACGAATCTCTGGACATTGATTCTGGGCCTTCAGTCGTCCGGTTCCCCAAGGGAAACTTGCTGCCCGATATGGAAGCCGTGGATACGCTTGCCGATGGCGTCGATATCCTCTACTACGGCGAGGCCGATGCCGGTGAGGATACCCCCGAGGTTCTCATCGTTTCTATCGGTGCGATGTCTGCACGGAGCATTAAGGCCGCGCAAGAGCTGGAGAAGCAGGGGCTCAACGTCACGGTCATTGACCCGCGATGGGTCGCGCCAGTGGCAAACTCCGTCATCGCTATGGCGGCAGATCACGATCTGGTGGTGACGGTAGAAGACGGCCTCATTCGCGGCGGCATCGGGTCCATGATTGCTGAGGCTCTCGGAGCCGCAGAGGTGGATACCCCGGTGCGGCGCCTTGGCGTTCCTGGTTACTTCCCCAAGCACGGTTCCCGCGGCGAGGTTTTGGAAGAATTTGGCCTAAGCCCAGAGCTCACTGCCGCATCGATTACCGAGTGGGTAGAAAACCTCACCGCTTAATCTGGTTGGGAAAATAGGCTCGCGATCAATGCCGGGGCAACGAGGTTGACCTGCCATGACCGCGCGCCTTCGCTTTCTAGGAAGGCGGGCACGTCTTCAGGCTGGCTGATGGTTCCGCTCCCACCAATCGCCGCCCACACGGCAGCGCGGAGGGTAGCGGGTCGCAGGAGCAGCTCCGATGGTAGCCCGAGCTCTTCGGCGATGTCCCCAACGGCGGCGCGGATTTGCTGATACTCCTCCCACAGTTCTGGATACTCCCTGGACCACACCGATTTGGAGGGAACGGTTCTTTCCTCACGGAGCGCACCCGGGCGCCCCCGCGGTGGAATTTTCTGGGACTGCTGCACCGCCCGCAACCAGCGCTGCGCGGCACCCTTGCGCCGGCGCGGAAACCCCTTGATGCGGGTGAGCTGCGGCTGCGTGCTGGGCAGGATCCGGGCAATCTCTACCAGGACCTTATTGGGCAGTACCCGCCCAGGCGCGGTATCGGTTCGCCGGCTAATATCATCGCGCAGGTTCCACAGTGATTGCGCCGCGGCGCGCTGCTTCCCATTCTTTAAGCTCGATACTCCCTTGATATCGCGCCAGGAGCCCGGCTGTGGGGAGGTGTCATGTGCATGCTTGGCGACGATTGCCGCGCACTCCTCCAGCATCCACTCCAGCTTTTCTTGTTCGGCCAAGATATCGCGCAGCGTCGTAGCTAGTTCCAGCAGGAGCTCGACATCGAGCGCGGCATAAGCGCGCATTTCTTCACTCAACTGCGGGATGGACCAGTCATCGTCGCCGTGGCCCTTTTCTAACTGGACATCGAAAAGCTCCGCGATAATGGCGCCCAAATTGGTGCGGTGAAAGCCAGCAAACCGGGCGGCTAATTCCGTATCGAAAAGGGCGCCGGGGAAAAGCCCGAGCCACCCAAGAGAGGGGAGATCCGAGGGGGCGGCGTGAATGATCCAGTGCTGACCATTGAGCACCGGGGCCAGCACCTGGGTTAACTCCGCGCGGTGGCCTTCTGGGGCAAAAAGCATCGTCCCGGCGCCGTTACGGCGAATCTGGATGAGAAAGGCGCGGTCATCGTACCGGTAGCCTGAGGCGCGCTCGGTATCGATGGCAAAGGCCCCGGTGCCTGCCTGCAACCGCGCGGCGGCAGCGGCAAATTCCGCCGGGGTGGATAATACCTTCGGAATACCCTCTTTCGGACGCTTCCGAAATTCCACCATCTTAGCGGCCGAGTTCAGTAACGCCTTCAGGCGGCAGGCCCGCGACGTTGGCTAATACTTGTGCAAAGGCCTGCACGTGCGGTGCTAAATCTAGTCCCTCCGCGGTCCACGATGCGCGCATTTCAATCTGATAAGCGCGCGGGGGACCGCCGATCTCCCCGAAGCGGACCGAAGCGGTGGAGGTGACGGTGCCGCCGAGGTTGGTAAGCTCCGCGCCCTCTTTTTCTAAGCCTTCATTGAGCCACTGCCAGGCGACGTCCGGAAGCAACGGATCTCCTGCAACCGAATCATCCATATCGGCCTGGATATACGCCACTAGGCGCATCGCGCCCTCCCAGGCTTCTTCTGCACCCGGGTCATGGAGGAGGATGAGACGCCCGAAGGCATCGCCATCTGAATCGGTGGCGATAATATCGGGCTCCTCTTCCGTGCCCACCTCAAGGCCAATGGCGTGGCTAAAGGGGGCTAGCCGCTGCGGTGGGCGAATGGACCCGAGGCTAATCTCAGGGCGAAGAGTGGCCGCGTGCATGGACTCTACCGCCTGAGTAAAAGCCGGTGGCGTCGTCGGCTCTTGTGCCTCGTCGTTGCGGCGTAGGGAGGTAAAGGCTGCACCATCTCCGGAGTTGCCTCCGGCATTCTTACCGGCGCTGGGCGTGGTCGATTCGGAATTACTCACCTTGATAAAGCTATAGTTTCGCTACCTTGAGCTGGCGGAGGCGCGCCGATAGTGGGAGGCACACAGGGGAGCGGGATGACAATCGGTGTAACTCCAACTTATGATGGATATGTCCGAATATTCGAATAAGCTTCTGCAAAGGAGAAGGCAATGGCGAAGCTCGATTTCAAGGAACTCAACGAGGTACAGCAGTACTCCCAACACGCCGTTTTTAAGGTGATCCCAGGCGGCCTGGGCACCGAGCGCGAGGAGATTATCTCCCAAGCCCAAGAATTCTTTGCGGAGCTAGAAAAGGACAATAAGGTCACCGTTCGCGGCGTCTACGATCTGACCGCGATGCGCGATTCTGCAGACTTCATGATCTGGTGGCACGCTGAGGAATTTTCCGATATCCAAAAAGCCTTCGGCGATTTCCGCCGGGAGACCACCCTGGGCCAGGTAAGCGAAGTAACGTGGATTGGAAACGCCCTGCACCGGCCCGCCGAGTTTAATAAATCCCACCTGCCTTCCTTCATCATGGGGGAAGAGCCCAAGGAGTGGATTGCCGTCTACCCCTTCGTGCGTTCGTATGACTGGTACACGATGGACGAACAAAAGCGCCGCCGCATTTTGATGGAGCACGGCATGCAGGCACGCGACTACCCCGACGTGCGCGCCAATACTGTGCCGGCATTCGCGCTTGGGGATTATGAGTGGGTCCTTGCCTTTGAGGCCGACGAGCTACACCGCATCGTGGACCTGATGTATAAGATGCGCTATACCGAAGCCCGCCACCACGTCCGCGAGGAAATTCCTTTCCACACCGGACGCCGCGTGGAGGACATCGCAGAACTCATTAAGGTTCTGCCCTAAGATGTGAAACAAAACAGCGCTGGGAGCACCCTTTACTGGAGGGAGCTCCCAGCGCTGTCATTTCATTTCACTGCGCGTGGTAGTGAAATCCTAGTTTTCCTCGATGGGCTTTTCTTCCAGGTTCAAGGAAATAGAGTTGATGCAGTAGCGCAGGTCAGTCGGGGTATCGTAGCCTTCGCCTTCAAAAACGTGGCCCAAGTGGGACTCGCAGTTGGCGCAGAGAACCTCGATGCGGCGCATGCCCAGGGAGTTATCTTCTCGCTCGATGATCTTGTCACCGGCTAGCGGGGAGAAGAAGGAAGGCCAACCACAGTGGGAATCGAACTTCTCGGTGGAACGGAATAGCTCCTCGCCGCAGGCCTTGCAGGAGTAGACACCTTCTGTGGTGGTATCGGTGTATTTGCCCACGTGCGGAGGCTCCGTACCAGCTTCGCGCAATACGTAATATTCTTCGGGGCTAAGGCGCTTTTGCCAGTCGGCATCAGCAATGAGCTTAAAATCAGTCATGACTTTAAGTTTAATCCTTTATTTGCGTTGCACGCCACCATCCGGCAACGCAGGCGAAGATGATGACGATGAGCAGGCTCCATCCCACGGTGCCGGAGAAGAAGTTCATCCACCGCCCAGCATCCGGGTGCGCGTGCGATGTCCACGACACAGGCGCCAAGAACAGGAACGCGGCCACCCATGCGCCCACTGAGTGAAAGACGGAGCGCGGCAGGACCACGGTGAATATCAGCGGGAATAGCCACATCGAATAATATTGCTGTCCTAGCGAGGACAAGAAGAAGATCCCCACCATAATCGCGCCACTCGTCGTCAGCGCCCAAAACACCGGTTCGGATTGTCGCCACCGCAATAGCCCAAGCACCGCGCAGCCGATCAAGGCAGCGAAGATTACCCACACCACCCAGTAGAGGACTGGTCCAAATTCCACATAGGCGCGTAATCCCGCCCAGGAGGAATTGGCATAATCGCGGGTCGTGGACAGATAGGGCACAAGCTTGTCCAGGTAACCGCTTGCACCGGGCACCAGGGGCCACGCGAGGAGGTTAAGCACCACTGGAATCCCCAGCCCCGCGAGGAGGTTGCGCCACTGCAGCTTGACTAGGGGCAAGAAGAGGAGGGGCGCGAATTGGGGCTTAATCAAAATGGCTAGCCCAATGGCTATGCCGGAAACCCACGCGAGCTGAGGGGAGCGTTCTGCTTCTATAAAAGCCCACAGGAAAAGCGCCATGCAAAATAAGAGCACACCGTTGATATTGGTAAACGCCAAAGTATTGGTGACAGATTCCGTGGCGAAGGCTAAAGCAATTGAGACCGGAAATATCGGTGAGGTGAGCTTTCTACCTACCACGTGGGTCAGTAGCGCCAGTGCGGCGATAATGGCAAAGGCGTTGACTACGATAAAAAGCCCACGCGCTGGGCCGAAATCGAGCCACGCTAAAGGCGATAAAAAGAGCGTGGCGCCCGGGGTGTAGAGATACAAAGGATCCACATGGTTATAGGCCTGCTCATACACCGGAATACCGTCGATCATGCGCCTTAGCGCGCTATAGACCGTGGTGAAATCATCAGTCAGCGTCCCATTGCGCGCGACGATGAAAACGCGCTGAATGACAAGGAGAACGGCAATAGGCCATGCGGCGGCGTTTATTCGAGCAGACACGACATTTTAGTCTACGGGTTCAGGCGCCCGCGAGTATCGCAGAAACACCGTGCTATCAGTATCTGCGGCAATATTTTCTAGGTGCATTCGGCGGTGGGAGTGCGTGCCATGAAAGGTAGCCACGGGCTTTTCCACGCCGGTGGACAGGTGGGGATCCAAGGTGAGATACATCTGATCGATGGCATCGACATGCACCAGCTGGCCGAGCATTCCTGGCCCACCCTCGCAAAGGATGCGTTGAAATCCACGCTCCCGCAATACGCGGAGGTAGTCCTGCATGGTGCCTTCACCTGCATCGATGACCTCTGCGCCTGCCGCCTCAAGAGGACCTTTCCTCGCGGAGACCTCCGGGTTCTGCAGCGCCGCGTGGGGGACAAGGAAGAGCGGGGCAGTGGTGAAGTCCGTTAAGAACTTAGAGCTCGGATCGAACTTTAAGCTTTGCGTGGACACGGCGATGGGGGCGGGCCGTGAATCAGGAGAGTGCTGTTCTACTCCCGAATAATCTTCTGACCTGACAGTTTGCCCGCCAACAAAGACCACGTCCGCCCAGCCGCGCAGGGTTTGGAAAAGCTGTGCATCGGTGTCATTGCCCATGGCCTCAGAAAGGTCGTTGATGGTGGCAGACCCGGTGAGGGTAGAAACCATATTGGCCCGGAGGGCGGGTAGGTGAGTGGGCTCGGGCCCTAAAAGCGAAGCGATGTCCATGTTCTGCCAGTGTAATGGTTGTGCGAGCCTGAAGGGCCCCGTTAACTACACCAGCCGAATGAGCACAACACCGGTTAAGAGCAGGGCAATGCCAAGCACCTGGCGGGATTTAATGGGGGCGCCGCTTACGCGGTCAATGATGAGCGAGCCCAGCATCGAGCCAAGCAGGCCGGCGACGACGGTGAGGCCAGTACCAATCTGCGGAACGAGGGCGGCGTTGCCGAAGATGAAAAGCGCGCCCAATACACCGCCTACCCACATCCACCACGGGTTAGGTTTTCCTTCCGGGCGCTCGATGCGCGGCCGCCAGCGCAACACGATATTGACGATGACCAGGGCGGTAACGCCGACGGCGAAAGATACCAGCGCAGCGCTGACTGGGGAGCCCGTGACTTGGCCCAGATGTCCGTTGATAGCGGATTGGCTAGCGGTAAAACAGCCAAAGATAAACCCGGCGAGCCGCCAGAGCCACAGGGCGGTCGCGGAATCCTCGCTAGTTGTTGCAGCGCTCGGGGTAGCTACCACCGCAATCACGCCGATAAGCACGATAATGGCACCGATAGCGCGCACAACCGTTAAAGAAGACTGAGGGGACTCGAAGAGCCCGAAGTGGTCAACTATAAGACCCATGATGACTTGCCCCGCGATGGGTAAGACTACGGTCTGCACCGCGCCTAGGTGCGGAAAGAGGAGAATATTTCCGGTCAGTGCGACAACACCCAGCAAACCGCCGAACCAAATCCAAAGTGGTTCATCAAAAGCCTGCGCAATGCCGTAATCCCCGCCGGTAACGGCAGTAGCCACGATGAGCAGGGTTACCGTTCCTACGGCGAAGGAAATCATCGAGGAGGAAAACGGGGTGCCGGTGGAAGCGCGAAGGCGAGTATTGACTAGCGTTTGAATCGGTAAGACCAGTCCAGCAAGAATTCCCAAAAGTATCCACAACACGGGTGGACACTTTACTCAGATAAGCCAAAAAGCCTACTTGAATGAGAAAAGCCCACCTAAGCAAAGGAAATTAAGCTTAAGCGGGCGGTGGTGGTCCTAACTGGGATTGAACCAGTGACCTTTCCGGTGTGAACGGAACGCTCTCCCACTGAGCTATAGGACCTTGCGGGGGATAAATCTACACCCGGTGCATTCCATTTTCCTAATTGGCTGGATGGAGGGCGCGGAAGGTGGGGTTAAAGCGGATATGCCTGGGAAGGTGAGCGCGCGGGTTAAATGACAACCCTGCAATTCACAGCGCCGATAAGTGAGTGATTTACTCCGCGCAATAGGTGTGCTGGGCTGGGGATTTGGAAACTGGCAGGGAGCACGATAATGTTTGTTCACGCACCGCAAAGCATTAAGCACTGCGGCGCGATGCGGATGTAGCGCAGTTGGTAGCGCATCACCTTGCCAAGGTGAGGGTCGCGAGTTCGAGTCTCGTCATCCGCTCCACGCTTTTCTAGAGGGTGTTACACCACAAAGGGAAAGTGGAACTAAATGAATAGCGCGCGATTAGCTCAGTGGGAGAGCGCTTCCCTGACACGGAAGAGGTCACTGGTTCAATCCCAGTATCGCGCACAAGGACTTTGTCCTAGAAACCGGGCCTGGTTTCGCATGCGGATGTAGCGCAGTTGGTAGCGCATCACCTTGCCAAGGTGAGGGTCGCGAGTTCGAGTCTCGTCATCCGCTCCAACACTGTATTGTGTGAGGCGGTATCGCCACGGTGGAATGGCCGAGTGGTGAGGCAACGGTCTGCAAAACCGTGCACACGGGTTCGATTCCCGTTTCCACCTCAACGTCTTAATGCCTTCGGGCATTAGGCGCGATTAGCTCAGTGGGAGAGCGCTTCCCTGACACGGAAGAGGTCACTGGTTCAATCCCAGTATCGCGCACGAGGGTCACCTTGTGGCCCTTGGTGAATCTTTTGATTTACCTGCGGATGTAGCGCAGTTGGTAGCGCATCACCTTGCCAAGGTGAGGGTCGCGAGTTCGAGTCTCGTCATCCGCTCCACTCAAGCCGCCTTGTTAGCAAGGCGGCTTTTTGCATGCGGCAAGCTCAAAGCTTCTGTAGTGATGGAGATCGCAGACTTTTTCGCTTTGGTGCGGAACTATGGGGATATGGTTCCCGACTATTGATAGAGACACCCTGATGACCACGATTGTCACCAAGGCATTCGGTGGGATTAGGATGTCTTTGCATGTACACGCAAAATTCAGAACTGAAGGAGCTGAAAATGAGCCATCGCGTACCTTGGTTGCGCCGCACGGCAGTGGCAGTGGGAGCTACCGCGCTTATCGCCGGCGGATCCGCACCCGTAGCACTGGCGCACGATTCCGTCGTGGGCGGAACCGTGAAGGAGGGCGACCAGCTCGAGGAGTTTCCTGAGGAAATTACCCTGGAGTTCTCCGGCATCCCTAAAGACCAGTTCAACACCTTTGCGGTAACCAATAAGGACACTGGGGAACAGATCTTTAGCCAGGAGCCGGAGCTCGATGAACGCGATCTGACGATCACGACTCCAGATGATGTCGATCCCGGCCCAGGTAACTACCAGGTGGGCTACAACATCACCTCCTCGGATGGACACGCCACGCGCGGTGGAGTCTCATTTACGGTCACCGGTGGGGATAGCGATGATGCTTCCTCCACCGACGCTGCAGATGCAGATGGAGCTGCAGATTCTTCGAGCGATATGCCCACCTCGGTGAAAATCATCCTGGGAGTGGGCGGTGTGCTGGCCATAGCGGCCGTTCTGGCTTTGCTGATTGCTAAAACCCGTCGAAACGACTCGAAAGGTCACAAATAATGACTAAGAAAATTTCCCACCTGATTGCCGGCGTATCCCTCAGCGCCCTGGTTCTTGCTGGTTGCTCCCCGGATAACGAGAGCGATTCCAGCAACTCGGAGTCGACTTCGGCCGCTTCTTCGACTGCAGAAACCAGTAAATCTACCGCTGCAGCGGATAAGGACCTGACCTTCGAGGACGCTGTTGTCCGCGCCAACGAAGACAAGGACATGACCGCCATCTTCGGTACGTTGGTCAACCACTCGGATAAAGACATCGAGATCACCGGTTTCTCCACGAGCCTGGACGCAGAGATGAACCAGATTCACGAGACCGTCGATGGCCAGATGCGCGAAAAGTCCAGCCCCTTGGTTGTCAAGGCTGGCGAGAGCCACGAGCTTGCTCCTGGCGGTGACCACTTCATGCTGATGGGTATGAAAGAAGGCATCATGCCTGGTGATTCCCTCGAGATGACGGTCACCCTGTCTGACGGCGAGGAGCTTGACCTGGGCACCATCCAGGCCCGCACCATGGGTGCTGGCGATGAGGACTACGGCGACATGGAGGGCATGGACCACGGTCACGCGGGCCACGATCACTCCGACCACTCTGGCCATGATCACTCCGGTCACGACCACTCCAGCAAGGACGACGAGAAAGAAAACCACAAGCACTAATCATGACGGGATTCAGCAGAAGGGGATTTCTCACCGGCGCTGCAGTGTCTACCAGCGCCATTGCGCTGGTGGGATGCAACTCGGATAAATCAACACCACACGCTGAAGCGGAGGAGC
The DNA here is from genome assembly GCF_000478135.1 of Corynebacterium sp. KPL1818. Lineage (NCBI taxonomy): Bacteria > Bacillati > Actinomycetota > Actinomycetes > Mycobacteriales > Corynebacteriaceae > Corynebacterium > Corynebacterium sp. KPL1818. The sequence continues at coordinate 580,767 of NZ_KI515759.1, forward strand.
AGCCCCCGCTTGCCGATGCCACCGTGGCTTTCGACGGCCCACACCAGGCCGGCATTGACACGCCGGAGCAAGCGCACCTGAACTTGGTGGGCTTTGATCTTAAAGGGGGCATCGGCAAGCAGGGCTTTGCCCGGCTCATGAAGCTGTGGACCGAGGACGCGCGAGCGCTGTGCACGGGCCAGCCGCCGTTGGGGACCTTGGAACCGGAAATGGTGCGCCAGCCTGCGAACCTCACCATTACGTGTGGGCTGGGCGAGCGCATTTTCTCCCTGCTGGGCGTGGATAAGCCAGAATGGCTTGGCGATGTCCGCGCCTATTCCCGCGACCAATTAGATGACAAGTGGAGCCAGACTGACATCGTCCTGCAAATCTGCAGCGATGACCCGCTGATGAATACCTATGCGTTGCGGCACATGGTGCGCTCTGGCGAGCACTATGCCGAAGTTAGCTGGCTGCAGCAGGGCTTTATCAATGCCTACGGCAGTCACGAAAAGGGCGAGACCGCGCGCAATATGTTTGGCCAAAAAGATGGCACCGTGAACCCGCGCGGCGATGAACAATTCGCGGACCAGGTCTGGATCGAAGATGGCCCGAAGTGGCAGCAGGGTGGTGCGGCCATGGTGGTGCGCCGCATCCGCATGAACCTCGATACCTGGGAAAAGCTGGACCGCTCCTCCCGCGAAAATGCGGTGGGCCGCAAGCTGGAAAACGGGGCACCGCTTACGGGTGATAAGGAATTCGATGAGGCGGACTTTAAGGCCACGGATGAGTATGGCCTGCCGGTCATCGATAAGAACTCCCACATGGCGCGCGCGACTGCGCCGAAGGACCACCCGGAGCAAAAGATCTTGCGCCGGCCCTATAACTATGAATTGCCGCCGGATGGCAAGGATGGCCAACTATCCAATATTGGCCAGATTTTCATCTGTTACCAGCAGGATCCCACCAAGCAATTCGAGCCTATTCAGGCGCGCCTTGATGAGGCGGACCTGCTGAATGAGTGGCTTACCCACATCGGTTCGGCGATGTATTTCTGCCCGCCGGGAACTAAAGGCAGCGATGGCAAAGAAACGTGGTGGGCGGAATCGCTTTGCACGCATGCTGGCCTGTAGAATGACGATCCGTAAATTTAACTAGTGGATGCGGCCAGGTATGCCGTATCTGCGTGAGCGCAAAAAGGAGCGCGAATATGGCGGAACTTATTCCCGCAGCACCGGTAAATTACGAATCCTTCACCGTGCCGGCCGGGCAAGCGGTTGGTGCGGCCCTCCGCGAGCTGAACCTTCCCAATAAGGGCCCAGAGGCGGTCGTGGTAGTCCGCGGCGTGGACGGTACCCTGTATGACCTTTCGCACACCCCGGATGAGGAATCGACATTTGTCCCGGTAGCCGCCTGTGAGGAAGATGGACGCGCCGTCATTCGCCACTCCTGCGCCCACGTCATGGCCCAGGCCGTGCAGGCCGAGTTCCCCGGCACCAAGCTGGGTATTGGCCCGTCCATTGAAAACGGCTTCTATTTCGATTTCCAGACCGCTGAGCCCTTCACCCCGGAGGATCTCAAGAACCTGGAAAAGCGCATGAAGAAGATCATCAAGGGCGGCCAGCGCTTCGAGCGCCACACCTATGCGTCTACGGCAGAGGCGGAACAGGCCTTGCAGGATGAGCCCTTCAAGTTGGAGCTTATCCAGGACAAGGGCAACGTGGACCCGGATTCCGATGAGGCCGCTGAGGTGGGTGCCGGCGATCTGACGCACTATGACAACGTGAACCCGCGCACCAACGAGGTGGAATGGTTTGACCTGTGCCGCGGCCCGCACGTTCCCACCACGAAATACATTCCGGCCTTTGCCCTGACTCGGTCGTCCGCCGCCTACTGGCGCGGCGACCAGGCCAATGCTGGCCTGCAGCGCATCTACGGCACCGCCTTTGAGTCCAAGGACGCACTGGCTGCCTACCAGACCATGGTGGAAGAGGCAGAAAAGCGCGATCACCGCCGCTTGGGCCAAGAACTGGATCTCTTCTCCTTCCCGGATGAGATCGGTTCTGGTTTCCCCGTATTCCACCCCAATGGCGCGACCGTGCGCATGGAGATGGAAAACCACTCCCGCAACCGCCACGTGCAGGCGGGATACTCCTTTGTCAATACCCCGCACATCACCAAGGGCGACCTCTTCCGTAAATCCGGCCACCTTGATTTCTACTCAGATGGCATGTTCCCGCCGATGCAGCTCGATGGCGAGTATGACGCCGAGGGAAATACCGTCAAGGAGCCGCAGGACTACTACGCCAAGCCGATGAACTGCCCGATGCACAACCTGATCTTTGCATCCCGCGGCCGTTCCTACCGCGAGTTGCCGCTGCGACTGTTTGAATTCGGTACGGTCTACCGCTACGAAAAGTCCGGCGTGGTGCATGGCTTGACGCGTGCGCGCGGTTTTACCCAGGACGATGCCCACATTTACTGCACCGAAGAGCAGCTGGAAGAAGAACTCACCCAGGTCCTGGACTTCATCATCTCGCTGCTTGAGGATTACGGCCTGTCCGATTTCTATCTGGAGCTTTCCACCAAGGATCCCAATAAGTTCGTCGGCTCCGATGAGATTTGGGAGCGCTCGACCGCCATCTTGCAGTCCGTGGCAGAAAAATCCGGGCTCGAGCTCGTTCCTGATCCTGAGGGCGCCGCGTTCTACGGGCCAAAGATTTCCGTCCAGGCCCGCGATGCCATTGGACGTACCTGGCAGATGTCCACGGTGCAGCTGGACTTCAACCTGCCTGAGCGCTTCGAGCTGGAATACACCGCATCCGATGGCACCAAGAAGCGCCCGATCATGATCCACCGTGCCCTCTTCGGCTCCATCGAGCGCTTCTTCGGCGTGCTTCTTGAACACTACGCGGGCGCATTCCCAGCGTGGTTGGCACCGCACCAGGTCATGGGCATCCCAGTCGCAGATGACTTCGTGCCGCATCTGGAGGGAGTCGCCGCAAAGCTGCGCCGCAAGGGCATTCGCGCGGATGTAGATACCTCCGATGACCGCATGCAGAAGAAGATCCGCAATCACACGACGGGCAAGGTTCCTTTCATGCTGGTCGCCGGCGCCCGCGATGTGGAAGCCGGTGCGGTCTCCTTCCGCTTCTTGGATGGCACGCAGGTCAACGGCGTGCCCGTCGATGAAGCCGTCGAGCTCATCTCCACGTGGGTGGCAGAGCGCACCAACGAGCAGCCGACAGAAGAGCTCATTCGTGCCCGGCGCTAATCCGCGGAAGGGACAGAGCGAGGAGACATTCGTCGATACCGGTGCCGGTGAGCCGGACCGGTTGGAGCGATTGTGGGCGCCGTACCGGATGGCCTATATTGCGCAGCGGTCCGAGGATCCCTTCGTGGAAGCACCCAAGGGCAGCGATGAGGATGGGCTCATTATCGCCCGCGGTAAGACGGTCTATGCGCTGCTTAACCTGTTTCCCTATAATGCCGGCCACCTCATGGTGGTGCCGTACCGCAAGGAATCCGAGCTGGAAAACCTCACCGAGGAGGAATCCCACGAGCTCATGACCTTTGCCCAAAAGGCCGTGCGGGTGCTCAAGCGTGTGTCACGCCCAGAGGCCATTAACGTGGGCTTTAATCTGGGGCGCGCGTCCGGCGGCTCGGTGGGAGACCACCTGCATTTGCATGTGGTGCCAAGGTGGCCCGGGGATAGTAACTTTATGACTGTCCTCGATGGGACTAAGGTATTACCGCAACTACTGCAAGACACTCGTCGTGTGCTGGCAGAGGGTTGGCGTGACATGGAAGAGGAGGACTCGCGTGCTTAGCGTGCATGGGCGAAAGCCCGCCGCCGTGGTGGTGGAACCTATAGCCAAGACCTTTTTAAAGTTGGGATTGACTCCCAACGTGGTCACGGTTGTAGGCACTATTGTGACCATCGCCATTTCGGTGATCCTCATTCCTACCGGCCACCTGTTTATCGCCGCCGTATTATCCGGCCTCTTTGCCGCCTTTGACATGCTCGATGGCACCATGGCGCGCCTGACCGGTAAATCGAGCGCTTTCGGTGCCACGCTGGATGCCAGTTGCGACCGCATTACCGATGGCGCCTTGTTCTGCGCCATTGCGTGGTGGCTGGTGTATACCGCAGACGCGTCCAAATGGACAGTGGCGGCGTGCCTCATCACCTTGGTATGCTCCCAGGTCATTTCCTATATCAAGGCTAGGGGAGAGGCCTCCGGTTTCACCATGGTAGGTGGCCTGATTGAGCGCCCGGAGCGCCTCATCCTGGCATTAGGCGGCATTGGCCTAGAGGGCTTGGGCGTAGAGTACGCCGCGGCGGTATCGCTGTGGATTTTGGCAGTGGGCTCAATCTTTACCGTGTACCAGCGCATTGCCATTGCAGCGCGCCAAGATGCCGGAGTATAAATTAAGCGATCGTGGGCGCAGCGGGAGCTATCGTTCCGGCTAGTTCATGGATTGCGCACACACTTTTCTGGAGGATCCGGCCACCATGTGGGATAAAGAAGATGTAGCAGCGGCTGGGTATTTGGCGGGCTGGAAGGTAGTTCGCTGGTTGCCCGAGCCGGTAGCGCGCACCATCTTCCGGTGGGTCGCGGATTTTGCGAGCGACCATGGCCGCGGCATGGACGGCCTGCGGCGAAACCTCACCCGCGTGGTGGGGGCAGAAAACGTCACGCGCGAATTGGTGCGCGATTCCATGCGCTCATATATGCGCTACTGGAGGGAGGCGTTTCGCCTTCCCGCTATTCATGCCGATCCCCAGCTGCACCAGCGGCTTATGAGCGGTTTGGAGGGCCTTGAGCACTTTGATGCCTCCGCGCAATCTGGCCGCGGCGTGATCCTGGCGCTGCCACACTCCGGAAACTGGGATATGGCCGGGGTCTTCCTGGTGGGCCATTACGGGCAATTTACCACCGTGGCAGAGCGGTTAAAGCCGGAGGTGCTTTTTGATGCCTTCGTAGATTACCGCGAGGAATTAGGCTTTGAAGTCCTGCCGCTTACCGGGGGTGCGGCCACGCCCTTTGCGCGCTTAAAGGAAGCCCTCGAGGAAGGCGGGGTGGTCTGCCTATTGGCAGAACGCGATATTACCCGCCGCGGTATCACGGTAGATTTCATGGGCGAGGAAGCCAATATGGCGGCAGGTCCTGCGCAGCTGGCCATCGAAACCGGTGCGGCACTCCACGTGGTGCATTCCTGGTTTGAAGGCGATGGCTGGGGGTTATCGGTGTCACCAGAAGTTGAGGTCACCGATATTCAGGAGACCACCCAGCGCATGGCGGATGGGTTTGCGGCCAATATCCAGCGCCACCCCGCAGACTGGCACATGCTGCAGCCGCAATGGAATGAGGATGTGGAGCGGCGCCGGCAAGCGCGAAAGGAATGCTCCCGTTAATGCGCATCGGTATCATTTGCCCGTATTCATTTGATGAGCCCGGTGGCGTGCAGGCCCATATCCTTGACCTGGCCACCGTTTTTATAGAACAAGGCCACTTTGTCCAGGTCCTTGGTCCCGCCGCGGAAACGACTCCGCTGCCGGATTTCGTGGTCAAGGGCGGGCCTGCTTTCCCGATTGCGTATAACGGCTCGGTCGCGCGCTTGTCGGTGGGGCCGAAGGTAACCCGCAAGGTCAAGCGCTTCATCCAGGACGGCGATTTCGATGTCCTGCATATCCACGAGCCCAATTCCCCGAGTTTTTCCATGACCGCCTTGGCCGTGGCACACGGCCCGATGGTGGCGACGTACCACGCCTCGGCGGCCAACTCCCTCATCCTCACCTTGGCTAAGCCGCTCCTCGTGCCCTTTTTGGAAAAGATTCGCGGCGGTATCGCGGTATCGGACATGGCGAGGCGCTGGCAGGTGGAGCAACTGGGCGGCGATCCCGTCCTGATCCCCAACGGAGTCGATACCTCCGTCTATGCGCTTGCGCGCAAGAAAAGCCAGCCCGCGCTTGCCGATGCCCCACTCGAGGTCGTCTTCCTCGGCCGCCTCGACGAGCCGCGCAAGGGCCTGGACATTCTGTTAGCCGCGTTGCGTCAGGTCAATAAGAATATTCGCGTCACCATTATGGGCGGCGGCCGCGCCCGCGAGGTTGAGGGCGTGGACTTTGTCGGGCGCGTCAGCGATGCAGAAAAGGCACAGATTTTAGGCCGGGCCGATGTTTACGTGGCGCCGAATACGGGCGGGGAGAGCTTTGGCATCGTGTTGGTAGAGGCCATGGCCGCCGGTGCGGCCGTCGTGGCTTCTGATTTGGAGGCCTTTCGGGCGGTGTGCAACGCGGAATCGGATGAGCCTGCGGGCGCGCTATTTCGCACCGGCGATGCCACCGATTTGGCGCGCGTGCTCAACCAGGTCTTGGATGATGGCGATTACCGGCGGCGCTTGGTGCGCAATGGCGTCCAACGCGCCCAGATGTATGACTGGGACCATGTCGCCGCGGCGGTCATGCAGGTTTATGAAACGGTGCAAGATGGCACGAAGGTAAGGGTGAAGCGATGATGGGGATTGAGATAACCATTGCGCTCGTCATCCTCATACTTTTAGGATCGTGGGCCATTTTTACCGCGCAGCGGCTAAATTTCCTGCACATTCGCACCGATGCCGCACTGGCGCAGCTGCAGGCGGCACTAGACCGGCGCGCGGCGGTAACGGCGGCGGTCTCCCCGGATCTTGCCGCCTTGGCGCAAAAGGCCGAATCCACGGAGCTTTCGCATGGGCATTTTCAAGCCCGCACCATGGTAGAACGCGAGCTCTCGGCCGCCATCGTGCGCGATTTTCCGGTAGGCCAGCGCCCGGCCGCCTTGGCGGATGCAGAAGGCCGCATCCAATTGGCGCATCGCTTTTATAACGAGGCAGTCAGCGATACGCGCGCGCTGCGCCTGCGCCCAGCGGTGCGCTTTTTCCACCTCGGCGGAACCGCTAAATTACCCGAGTACTTCGACTACATGCTGGCGGATTGAAAATCTAGCCGTGCGGCACCTGCGTGGTGGCATCGGTGCTCGCGTCATTTTCGGCAGCGGTGTCCGAGCCTGGCACGTTGATTCGCCCAGTATTACCCGTATTAGGAGTGGGCTCCTTCTCTGCGCCGGCGTCCGGTGCTTGCTCCGGACCGCTTGCTGCCACGATGGCCTTTTCTATGCGGCGCGACAGGCTTATCTCAAGGATGAACCAAATGAGTGCGATGAGGACCATGACGAGGATGAGCACGTTGCGGGCAACGAGGACGTAGACCGGAGTAAGGTCTGCGCCCACGTACTTCCACAGGTAGTCATAGTGGAACGGATAGGCGTAGGTGCCGAGTGCGGCGGCGGCAACCGCGCAGACTGCGAGGAGGCCCTGGCAGATCTTGATGGGGACGAATCCGGCGGGGAGCTGTTGGCGTACGACCACCGCGAAAAGTGGGCCGAGCCAGATGATGTACTGGGGCGAAAATACCTTATTGGTGGCAATGAGCAGCAGCACCATGAGGGTGAAGAAGGCGACGGTGGTGCGTGAGGTCCAGCCGCCAGCAATAAAACGGTACAGCGCCCAGCCCAGGGCGAAGACGAGCATTCCGGCCGTCGCGATGGCGCTCCACATGATGGCGGTATCGACTCCTGGGCCAGAAATCTCAAAACTCTTGGACGGCGCATAGCCTAGATGCCATGTGCCCGGGTTGAGGTGGGCTTGCAGGAGCAGGTACGTCGCCGGGACGGATTCGAGTTGGAGCCCGCGCACCCCCTGATAGTCCAGGGGTGAAAGGAGCCGGTCCATGCCGGAGGTGGTGACCGTCAGCGCAGATAGTGCTGCAACTGAGCCGAAAAAGGACACCAGGCGCAGCCAGGAATTAGCGCTATTAAACCGCCCCACTAGGCCTGCGGCGAGGACGCCTGGCCAGAGCTTCATGGTGGTGGCGAAGCCCAAGAGAGCGGCGCCAGTCTTGGGATGAGAAATTAGGAGCGCGGCGGCACCGGCAACGGCAACCGCGGGGAAGATATCGAGGCGCCATACAAAGACGTGGCCTGCGGCCGTGCCAAAAAAGACCCAGAACCAGCCGGCGAGGAAAACGCGCTTATTGCGCTGGTGGTGGCGCAGCAGGAGGGCGAGGAAGGTGGCATCGACAAGCAGCGTCATGATGGTAAAACCGATGTAAAACACGCCGCGGTCCCCGCCGGTAAACCAACTTAAGATGATGGTGGGCCACGTTCCCGCATGGGGGTATTCGGTCATCAGCGTGGGATCGTCGCCATAAAGCCCAGCGAAATAATAGGCAACATCGCCGCGTGCACTGTGGTCGAGCTTCAAGAAATAGACCAATACCAAGCGGGCGAGAACCCAGCCCACCCATACTGCAGGAACTGACGCGATTCTTTTCACCCAAAAGATTCTAGGAAAAAATTTGGGCAGTGGGTAGTTCGAATCAGGTTGCTAGCCACAGGGGTTGGACCGGCTAGGGAGTAGGGTGGCAAGGCAGATAAGAAGTTACGTGATATAGCGCATAGTAGGCGCATAAGGAAGGATGACTGTGGGCACCATTTCTGAGGTTTTGGCATTAGAAGGCACCCAAGAAGCGGATGTCTTTTCTGGCCCGGCGATTCCCTCGCAGATTGAGCGCACCTTTGGCGGGCAGGTGGCAGCGCAAGCGCTAGCCGCGGCGCAAAGGACTGTAGATAATAAGCAGGTGCATTCCCTCCACGGCTATTTCGTTGGCCCAGGTGATACGAAAAAGCCGCTTGAGTTGCGGGTGGAAAGGCTGCGCGATGGCCGTTCCTTTGCCAGCCGGCAGGTTCGAGTCATCCAAGATGGTCGCCTCGTCTTTATCATGCTGGCTAGTTTCCACCGCGATGGTGATACAGGGCCCGAGCATCAGGATGTGGCACCGCAGGTACTAAGCCCCGATGAAGCCGCGCGCCGCGGTGGCGGGGCGCCCTATTCCACCCGAATCATCTTGAAGGAGTGGACCGATTGGGATATCCGTTTGGTCCCCGATGAAGGCCGCGATGATGCCGCCGCGGAGGTAACCGGTGCCGGATATCGCCATATTTGGTTCCGCAATACCGGCGAGCTTGGGAGTGATCCCGACTTTCACCGCGCTGCCTTGACGTATATGTCCGATATGACCCTCATTCGGTCGGCGCTCATTCCGCACCAGGGGGAGAAGATCCAATTGGCCAGCCTTGACCATGCGGTGTGGTTTCTCCGTCCTTTCCGCGTGGATGAGTGGCTGCTTTATGAGCAGGTATCGCCCACAGCGTCGCAAGGCACGGCCATCGCGCGCGGTAAATTATTCACTGAACAGGGCGAACTGGTTGCGCTGGTCAACCAGGAGGGCTTGACGCGTTTCCTCGATGAGAACTTGGGCAGCGGTTCTGCCCACGGCAATTGGCATAACGTCTAGAAACGCCTGCGTATCCTGGGGGCGCTTTTCCCAGTTCGTGCAGGGCACGTATAATTGTCAACAGATTTAGAACCCAATTAGAAAGGGACTTAATGTCAGGCCACTCAAAATGGGCAACTACCAAGCACAAGAAGGCTGCCAATGACGCCAAGCGCGGCAAGGAATTTGCCAAGCTCATTAAGAACATTGAAGTGGCGGCGCGAACCGGCGGTGGTGATCCTGCGGCCAACCCAACGCTCGATGACATGATTAAGAAGGCCAAGAAGGCCTCCGTCCCCAATGACAACATCGAACGCGCCCGCAAGCGCGGTTCTGGTGAAGAAGCCGGTGGTGCCGACTGGGAGACCATCATGTACGAGGGCTATGGCCCCAACGGTGTCGCAATGCTGATTGAATGCTTGACCGATAACCGCAACCGCGCGGCTACCGATGTCCGCACCGCGATGAGCAAGAATGGCGGCAACTTGGGCGAATCCGGCTCGGTTGCGTATATGTTCTCCCGCACCGGCTATGTCTTGGTGGAAAAGGGCGAGCTGAGCGAGGACGACGTCTTGATGGCGGTCCTCGATGCCGGCGCCGAAGAGGTTAAAGACCAGGGCGAGAAATTCGAGATCGTCTGCGCCCCCACGGATGTGCAGGCCGTCAAGGAGGCTCTCAAGGAAGCTGATATCGAGGTCGATGACTCCGATAATGATTTCCGTGCTTCCGTTGAGGTTCCCCTCGAGGCTAATGACGCGAAGAAGATCTTCCGCCTCATCGATGTTTTGGAAGACTCCGACGACGTCCAGAACGTATATACCAATATGGATCTATCCGATGAGGTTTTAGCGGAGCTCAACGCAGAGTAGGGATACTGCTCTTATTAGGCACTAGCTCGGTGGCGGCTCTTCGCGGATGTGGAGATGTCGGCGCCGGGCTTTTTATTGTGCTTTATTGGGGCCCTAGGTTCTCGCCGTGTTGTAGAACATGTGTGTGTAAGACATAATAGGGAAGCAAGATTGGTAACGACGAGGCCGCGGAACGGGAGTGGGCGGGTGTGAATATCGAAGGCATGCGCGTGATGGGCATCGATCCCGGGCTTACCCGCTGCGGCCTGTCCGTAGTCCAAGCAGGCCGCGGGCGCGCAATTCTTCCTGTCTCCGTGGGCGTGGTGCGGACCCCCAGCGATAAAGACTTAACCGAACGGCTTTTGCGGCTATCCGTGGCGGCCAAGGAATGGATGGACGATTATTCGCCGGATGTGGTGGCCATAGAGCGCGTCTTCGAACGCGGCCAGGTCTCAACCGTCATGCAGACCGCGCACGTCGTAGGGGTTCTGGTACTCGCGGCCGCCGAGCGGGATATTCCGGTGTACATGTACACCCCATCCGAAGTGAAAAAGGCCATTTCTGGCAATGGGCGCGCGGATAAGAAGCAAATGACGACCATGATCACCCGTATCCTGGGGCTTACGGAGCCGCCCAAGCCGGCGGATGCGGCGGATGCATTGGCGCTGGCCGTCTGCCACTGCTGGCGCGCGCCGGCGATCGTGAGAATGGATAGTACCGGTTTAGGGCTCGGCGCAAAGACCAGCGGCGTCCGCGGGCGAGGGAAGGGTGTTCAGCCCTAGCGCGCCACACCCCACAGGTTAAGTTTTGTTCAGTACTAGGTCATGTTGAAAGCGCACACAGGTAGGAAGGCACGGTAGAAAATGATTGCGGCATTGCGGGGAGAGGTACTCCACATTGGTTTAGACCACGGCGTTATTGAATGCGGCGGGGTGGGCTATAAGTTCTTAGCCACCGCAAAGACGTTGGGAACCTTGCGCCGCGGAGAAACCGCCTTTGTGCTCACTACCTTGGTAGTCAAGGAAGACACATTGACCTTATACGGTTTTACCAGCGACGATGACCGCGAAATGTTCCAAGTGCTGCAATCTGTGTCAGGCTTGGGGCCCAAACTCGCCTTGGCCGCATTATCCGTCATGGGCGCAGAAGAGCTGGCCGCGGCCATTGGCGGGGAGGATGTGAAGGCGCTGCAGTCTATCCCGGGCGTCGGCAAGCGCATGGCCCAACGCCTTACCCTGGAGCTCAAGGATAAGGTAAAGCGCTTTGCTGGAACTCCCGCGCCCGATGCTGCGCCGGAGGCAACAGGTGCCGGTGGCCCAGTTGTCGATAGTGTCACTGAAGCCCTCTTGGGCCTAGGATTTACTGAGAAGGCGGCTCGCCCCGTGGTGGAGGCGGCATACGCCGAAGCCCCTGCGGCGGATACCTCAACCTTGCTGCGTGCGGCCCTGGCCCAGTTGGGTAAGCAGGGCTAAAAGAATACGACGTCAAGAAGACACAAAGGCTACAGCATGTCCGATATTGAGCGCACCGAGTTCAACCTCCCAGAGGGAATGAGTAAGGCGCACGAATCCCAGCACAATAGTGATGTGGAAGCCACCGCTCACGCCGAAGAACACGATATTGAACGCTCCCTGCGCCCCAAGTCCCTGACGGAATTCATTGGGCAGCCAAAGGTAAGGGAGCAGCTCTCCCTCGTGCTTACCGGCGCGAAAAACCGCGGGGTCACCCCGGACCACGTCCTGTTATCGGGGCCGCCCGGCCTGGGTAAGACCACGATGGCGATGATCATTTCGCAGGAACTCGGCACCTCGTTGCGCATGACTTCGGGGCCAGCGCTGGAACGTGCGGGAGACTTGGCGGCGATGCTGTCCAACCTCATGGAGGGCGACGTGTTGTTCATCGATGAGATCCACCGCATCGCCCGGCCCGCCGAAGAAATGCTTTATATGGCCATGGAGGATTTCCGCATCGATGTGATTGTGGGCAAGGGGCCGGGTGCTACCTCGATCCCCTTGGAGATTCCGCCGTTTACGCTGGTCGGGGCGACAACGCGAGCGGGGATGCTCACTGGTCCGCTGCGGGATCGCTTCGGTTTTACCGCCCAAATGGAGTACTACAGCACCGAGGATCTCACCCGCGTGATCAAGCGTGCGGCGCATATCTTGGACGTTGCCATCGATGACGATGCCGCCGTGGAAATCGGCTCCCGCTCGCGCGGCACCCCGCGCATTGCCAACCGCCTGCTGCGCCGCGTGCGCGATTATGCAGAGGTCAATGGCACCGGACGCATCGATCTGTCCGCAGCACAAGGGGCGCTGGAGGTATTCGACGTCGATGAAATGGGCCTGGACCGCCTGGACCGCGCCGTCCTCAATGCCCTGATCAATGGCCACGGCGGCGGGCCGGTGGGTGTGAATACCTTGGCCATCGCCGTGGGCGAGGAACCCTCCACCGTGGAAGAGGTGTGTGAGCCGTACTTGGTTCGCGCCGGCATGATCTCGCGCACCGGGCGGGGCAGGGTAGCCACCGCGGCCGCCTGGCAACACCTCGGCCTGACGCCTCCCGATGGCGCGATTGGGCTGTTTTAGGCAAGCGTCGGCACCGCGCTGGAGCGGCCGCAGAGGTGGAACCGGCTCATGGTTTTTGTGAACGAAACGGTCTGGCATACTGGAAAGTTATGGAAATCATCTTTCTCATCATCATTGTCATTTTGTTCATCATTCCTTCCTTTATGGCGATGCGTAAGCAACGCCAGCGCCAGAACGATATGCAATCGCTGCAAAACTCCCTGCAGAATGGGGATCGCATCGTCACCGCCGGCGGTGTCCACGGCGTGGTGCGCGGAACCACGGATACCAGCGTGGACCTCGAGGTTTCCCCGGGCGTTACCCTCACCTTTGACAAGATGGCGGTGGTGCGCACCGAAAGCGAGGCCCAGAAGCTAGACCGCGGTGGTGCAAACAATGCCGTAGAGCCGCAGCGCGATAACGGTGAGAACAATAATGATGATGGATTCAACGGCGGGGAAGGCGAGCAGCCCTCCAACCGTTAAGTCCTCGCTATCGCCCGCGCCCTTTTCCGAGTAGGCCGCGGGCGTATTCTGTGCATAAGCTGGGGGTTCTCTGAACCTGCAATCGGCTTATGAGAAACGTAGAACCTGACACATTTTCGCTGAATCGCAGACCCCGTTAAGGAAAATGTTGTTCCATGACGTACGATTGTGCGTTGTTAACGTGCCCGCGCCGAATCGGGCGGGCCGTATTTATTGTTTAATCACCCTGGTTTGCAGTGCACAGGAGAATATCGTTGTCCGCATCATCTCGAGGCGCTATGAAAAATAGCAACCGCCAATGGCCCAAGCGCGCCCTCGCGCTCTTTGGGCTCATCGTGGTTGTTATCTATGCGCTGGTCTTTTTTACCGGAAACCGCCAAGCCACCCCGAAGCTAGGCATCGACCTGCAGGGCGGCACTCGCGTTACCTTGGCACCACAAGGTGAAGACCCCACCCAGGATCAGCTACGGCAGGCGCGCAATATTTTGGAACAGCGCGTTAACGGCATGGGCGTTTCTGGTTCCGAGGTCGTCATCAACGGCAATACCCTCGTCATCACCGTGCCGGGCGAGGATGCGTCCCAAGCCCAGGCGGTGGGACAGACCTCCCAGCTGTACTTCCGCCCAGTGGCACAACCCTCCGCGCCGGATCTGGAAAAGCTCGACAAAGAGCTGGAAGATATGGCTAACCGGTGGGTCAAATACGGCGTCCTAGATGAGGACGAGGCCAATAAGAAGCTGGAAGACGTCACCAATGCCGTTGCCCAGCAAGAGGCGCAGGCGGAAGGCAAGGAACCCAAGGACGTCAAGGCGCCGAAGGTCTCCGCCAAGCCCTTGGACGAGCCTTCCAACTCCATTGAGCAGACCGAGCGCCGCGACGAAGTCACTGAGATGTTGTTGAAGGACCGCCAATCGGACGATCCGACGACGCAGGCAGCGGCCTCGTCGCTCTTGACCTGCCAAGGTTCCGCCGACCCACTGGCTGGTGCGGACGATCCGTCCAAGCCTTTCGTGACCTGTGATTACGACAGCGGCACCCCTTATGTCTTGGAGCCAGCGCCGTTGCTCAACGGCGTTGAGGATGAAGACGGTACCCGTTTGACGGGTAATGAGATTGATACCAATTCCCCGATTAATGGCGGCCTGAACCCGCAGTCCGGCCAGATGGAGATTAGCTTCTCCTTCAAGACCGGCAATGGCCCGAACGGTTCCCAGACCTGGGCTGACCTCACGCGGGAGCACCTGAACGACCAGATTGCCATCACCCTTGACTCGGCCGTCATTTCGGCGCCGGTTATCCAGGGCGCTACCCCGTACGGCTCTGCTACCTCCATTAACGGTGACTTTAGCCAGGAAGAAGCCAATAACCTGGCCAATAACCTGCGCTATGGTGCATTGCCGCTGTCCTTTGCCGGAGAGAATGGCGAGCCCGGCGGCACGGTAGAGTCCATTCCGCCGACACTGGGTAAGGCAGCGCTCGAGGCCGGCCTGTGGGCAGGCTTGGCCGGCTTGATTTTGGTCATCCTCTACTCCTTGTACTACTTCCGTGCACTAAGTGGCGTGTCCATCATCTTCCTGCTCGGCTCCGGCCTGCTGACCTACGGCGCCATCGTGCTGCTGGGGCGCTGGATCGGTTACTCGCTCGACCTGTCTGGTATCGCCGGTTTGGTCATCGGTGTTGGCGCCACCGCGGACTCGTTCGTGGTCTACTACGAGCGCATCAAGGACGAGCTCTTAGAGGGTAGAACCTTCAGGTCAGCAACGCAGAAGGCCTGGGAGCGCTCGCGCAGCACCATCGTGACCGGTAACGCGGTGACGCTGATTGGTTCTGTCATCGTCTACTTCCTCGCCATCGGTGAGGTAAAGGGCTTCGCGTTCACCTTGGGCTTGACCACGATCTTCGACCTCGTCGTGTCCTTCCTGGTCATGGCGCCGTTGATGCAGATCATCGGCCGCCGCCCAGCGGCAGCCAAGCCATCGATGAATGGCTTGGGCGGAATTTACGCGCTGATTGAAGAGCGACGCGAACGCGGCTACTACGCGGAGTCCCGCGGCGTTGCTACCGCATCGCAGGCGCGCGCCACTGACAATTCGGCATCCGCTAGCGCCGATTCGTCTGAGAGCTCAGCGCCCTCAGCAGCTGCGGAAGATGAGGAGAAATAATCATGGCCGTATCTACTAAACACAAGATTTCGCGTTTGGATCGTCTCTATGAAGACGAGCGTGGCTATGACTTCATTGGCCACACCAAACGGTGGTACGCGATTACCGCCGCGCTCCTCGTCGGCGCCATCGCCGCCATCTTGATTCGCGGGTTCACCCTCTCCCTCGACTTTGAGGGAGGTACCACCTTGTCCATGCCCGCTGGGGACTTGAAAGAGGACGAGGTAGCTACCGTCTTTGAGGACTCCACCGGCGTTGAACCCGAGCAGGTGCGCATCGTCGGCGCCGGCGATTCTGAGACGCTCGAAATCACCTCTGAGCGCTTGAGCCAAGAAGAGGTAGACAGCGCCCGCTCCGCAATCTACGAGGAATTCCAGCCGAAGGACGAAAACGGGGAGGCCACCCCGGACGCCATTGGTTCCTCCACCGTCTCCGAGTCCTGGGGTTCTTCCATTACCCAGCGCATGATTCTGGCCATGGTCGTATTCCTCGTAGCTGCGACCATCTATGTGGCGGTGCGCTTGCAAAAGATCATGGCGTTTGCGGCCATCTCGGCGCTTATTATCGATGGCATCGTCATCGCCGGCATCTATGCCCTCTTTGGGTTTGAAGTTTCTCCCGCCGTCATCATCGGTTTGCTCACCGTGCTGACCTTCTCCATCTATGACTCCGTCATCGTCTTTGACAAGGTCAATGAAAATACGGCGGGGCTGGAAGGTCAACGATCTAAGACCTACGGGGAGCTGGCCAACTTGGCGATCAACCAGACGGTCATGCGCTCCATTTCCACGTCCATCATTTCCGCGCTGCCTATTATCGCCCTGTTCGTCATCGCTGTATGGCTCATGGGCATCGGTACGCTGCGCGATCTGGCGCTGATCCAGCTCATCGGCGTTATCGAGGGCATTTTCTCTTCGATCTTCTTGGCCACCCCGTTGGTGGTGACGTTTGCTAATTGGACCAAGCGCGTCAAACAGCACACGCAGCGTGTGCTGGATTACCGCGCGGGTAAGTCTGAGGATGGTGAACCGGCGCAAGAGGGTTCTGCGAAGCGCAAGGTGGTAACGCCTTCTGATGCGGGCGCCAAGACGCACAAGGAAGTAGCAGAAGAGCAATCTGATCACGGCAGCAGCGCCTCCGGTCATACCGGTGCTACCTGGCGCCCAGGCCGCTAAGTGCTCTGAAACACGTCATAATCAGACGGGGTAAGGCTCGGTCTTTGAAGGAGAAGAGGGGGTTGTGCGAACCGTGGAACGCAGACTAGGCACCACACGGTGGTGGGGTCGCCGTCCCAAAATCACGGCGGTTGTGGCGGGGCTTTCCGCCCTCGCGCTGGTAGCGGCCTCGTGCAGCAGCGAGAAATCCGATAGCGGTGACCATGCAGCGCCCAGCGATCCGGAGTCCTATAACTACCCCGGTTATATGGTCAACTCCCAGCTGGCAACGACGAATGCCGGTACCGCCTTCGGCAGCACCACCTCCGCGGCGCAGCTTTCGACGCGCCTTTATCCCGGCCTTTTCGTGCCGGGCCCCTCCGGACAGCTCATTCCCAACGCGGATTTGGTCGAGACCGAAAAGCTTCCGCCCGCAGCAGATAGCGACCAGGAAAGCGTGCGTTTGACGCTTGCCGATGACGCCACATTCTCCGACGGCGCCCCCGTCACCTGCGATGATTACCTGCTTGCCTATACGGCCGGTACGCACCCGGTGGAATTTGCCTCGCATATGCCGTTGATGAATGACATCGCGGACATCGAGTGCGCACCGCACAGCAAGGCCTTTACTCTGACCTTCTATAAAGACCAGGGCCACCGCTGGCGCCAGATGTTTGGCCCTGGCACGGTCATGCCTGCGCACGCGCTTGCACAGAAGACGGACATGAGCATGGAGGATCTCAACGCGGCCCTGCATGCAGAAGACATGGCGGCGCTGCAGCCAGTGGCTGAGTTGTGGCGCTATGGTTTTTCTACTGCCAAGGATGATTTTGATCCCGAGCTGCAGGTGTCTTACGGCCCCTTCACGGCAGAAAAGGTCGGCGATTCTGGCGAGGTTTTCTTAAAGGCCAATGAGCAGTATCACGGTGACCAGCCTGCCTTGGACCGGCTCGTCGTGTGGCCGAGTAGCGCCGACGCGCAGGAGCTTGCGGATAAGGGCGTACTCAAGGTGGCAGACTCCGCCACCGCGGCGCCCGGCTGGCTTTCCGGGAACGCGGGCGAGGACGCAGAATCCGCGGAAGGCAAAGAACCAGACCACGACTCCGCTGGGGAGGACTCCGCGGGCGCAGGCAATGACGAGTTTGAGACGACCACCAAGGTGGGCCTGCAAACCGATACGCTGACCCTGTCACAGGCCGGGATTTTCGCAGAGCCCTCTGCCAGGAAGGCATTTGCTGCCTGCGTGGACCAAGCCTCGATGGCGCACAAGAGCTCCGAAATATCTGGCGTCGACGTCCCGCCGGCTTATGTCCGCACCGTGTCCGTACAGGATCCGGTGGCCCAAACGCTCGGCTCGGTGGCGAAGGACCACGAGGGAACGGACATGGCCGCGGCCGGCCAGTTGAACGGCACTACCATCAAGGTGGGCTACGTTGGCCCGGATAAGCGCTACCAGGCAATGGTCGAGGCACTGCGCGCCTCCTGCGAACCGGCGGGCATTACCATTGAGGATGCTGCGGACGAACAGTTATCGCAGTTCTATCTCAATCCCAATCCGGAAACGGGTGAGCCCACCATTGATGCCTTCTTAGGCCCGGTCGACCCGCTGACCGAGTACTCCGCGGCAGATTCCAGCATTAAAAACTCCGTGCAGCTCAAGGAGCAGGAAGAGCAGCTGTGGGACAGCGTTCCCTCCATTCCTATTGCCGCGCAGCCGCGCGTGTTCATCGTTCACCGCGACGTGGAGGGTGTCCTGCCGTACACTGGCATCTCGGGCATCGGCTGGAACATGGACCGTTGGCACGTGCCGGCACAAGAACCTGTGGAAAAGGCCTAGGCCTTTTTCGCTCTCAAAATATTTCTCGCTATTTATTTCTCAAGGAAGATGATGAGTTCCCAGTACGAATCAGCAGCACAAGCTTTGCACGACAAGGTGCGCCTCGTTCAGGATTTTCCAGAGGAAGGAATCCTCTTTGAAGATCTCACCCCGGTATTGGCCGATCCTGAGGCATTTCAGGCCGTCGTTGATGGCCTAGCGGCCGCTTGCGAGGAGCTGGGCGCGGATCTCATTGGCGGCTTGGATGCCCGCGGATTCCTGCTGGGCTCTGCCGTGGCGTACAAGTTGGGCTTGGGCATTTTGGCCATTCGTAAAAAGGGCAAGCTTCCGCCGCCGGTTTATACCGAAGAATACGAGCTGGAGTACGGCTCGGCCGCGTTGGAGATTCCCGCCAGCGGCGTTGATGTGAAGGGCAAGCGCGTGGTGCTTGTCGATGACGTCCTGGCCACCGGTGGCACCCTCCACGGCGCCAAGCTGCTGCTTGAGTCCGCCGGGGCCGAGGTTGCGGGCAACGTCGTGGTGCTAGAGGTAAAGGGCCTGAACGGCCGGGAGCGCTTATCGGGCCCGCCGCTCATTGTGCTGGATGACGCTGACTAAGATGGTGCGTCTAAGCTAGATCACACGATCTGGAAAGGCGCCGCAGCTAGCACTATAGGCTGTGGCATTGTGAAGGGCGGTAGAGATGGCCACTGATAAGTCAGCAAAACGCCAGGCTAATAACGGGATGCGGAGCATGTCTGCCCGCCTTGCCCGGTCACTGACCGGCGGGCGGGTCAAGATTAACCCGGTGCTCGATCCCCTCATGTCCATTCACCGGAAATTCCACCCCAAAGCGGATGCGGAATTACTCAACGCTGCCTATAACACCGCAGAAAGGCTGCATGAGGGAGTATTCCGTAAGTCGGGCGAGCCGTATATTACCCACCCGCTAGCCGTGGCTACGATCGCCGCGGAAATCGGCATGGATACCACCACCATCGTTGCAGCACTCTTGCACGATACGGTGGAGGATACCGATTACACGCTGGAGGATCTGACCCGCGACTTCGGGCCCGAAGTGGCCCGGCTTGTTGATGGCGTGACGAAGCTGGACAAGGTGGCCCTGGGGGCTGCGGCGGAAGCCGAGACCATCCGGAAGATGATCGTCGCCATGGCCAACGATCCGCGCGTGCTGGTCATTAAGGTCAGCGACCGTCTGCACAATATGCGCACCATGCGCTTTTTGCCGCCGGAAAAGCAAGCAAAGAAGGCGCGCCAAACACTAGAGGTCATCGCCCCCTTGGCCCACCGGTTGGGCATGGCCAGCGTGAAATGGGAGTTAGAGGATCTGTCTTTTGCCATCCTCTATCCCAAAAAGTACGACGAAATCGTGCGCATGGTGGCAGAGCGCGCGCCCTCGCGCGATCGCGCCTTGAAGGAAATCATCAACCAAGTAGGTGCCGCCTTAAAGGAAAACGGCATCGAGGCTGAGGTGATGGGCCGGCCGAAGCACTACTGGTCCATCTATCAAAAGATGGTCGTGCGCGGCCGCGAGTTCGCGGAGATCTTTGACCTTGTGGGCATCCGCGTACTGGTGGATGACATCAATAGCTGTTACGCCGCCATTGGCGTCGTGCACTCCATTTACCAGGCCTTGCCTGGGCGTTTTAAGGATTATATTTCCTCCCCGCGCTTCGGCGTCTACCAGTCTCTGCACACCACGGTGCTAGCAGACGGCGGAGCAACACTGGAGGTACAGGTCCGCACGCACGAGATGCACTACAACGCCGAATTCGGCGTCGCCGCGCACTGGCGCTATAAGGAAACGAAGGGCAAGAATTCTGGGCACCAAGAAGAGGTGGACCAGATGGCTTGGATGCGTCAGCTGCTGGATTGGCAGAAGGAAGCGGCAGACCCCAATGAGTTCCTCGATTCATTGCGCTATGACCTGACGGCGCGCCAGATCTTCGCCTTTACCCCAAAGGGCGATGTGGTGGATTTGCCGGCGGGTTCCACCCCGGTGGATTTTGCCTACGCCGTGCATACGGAGGTTGGCCACCGCTGCATTGGCGCCAAGGTTAACGGCAAATTGGTGGCGCTAGAATCGCCGCTGAAATCCGGCGACAAGGTAGAAATCTTTACTTCCAAGGATCCCAACGCCGGCCCCTCGCGCGATTGGCAGGAATTCTTGGTCTCACCGCGGGCCAAGGCGAAGGTGCGCCAGTGGTTTGCCAAGGAAAGGCGCGAGGAGCACCTCGAAGCCGGGCGCGATGCCTTGGCCTCTGAGGTGCAGCGCGGCGGCTTGCCGATGCACCGTCTGTTTACCGCCAGCTCCATGAAGCAGGTCGCAGAACAGCTGCACTATTCCGATGTCGATGCCCTGTACACGGCCATCGGCGCAGGCCACGTCTCCGCACAGCACGTGGCCAACCAATTGGTGGCCATGTTCGGCGACCGCGATGATGCCGTAGATGCCCTTGCTTCCCGCACCCCACTCTCGGAGCTCGAGCAGTCCCGCGCGCAGCATACTAAGGACTCCGCCTCCGGCACGGGCATCTTGGTGGAGGGAAGCCCCGATGTCATGGCTAAGCTTGCGAAGTGCTGCCAGCCGGTGCCTGGGGACGCCATTTTTGGCTTTGTCACCCGTGGCGGGGGAGTATCCGTACACCGCGCGGACTGCGCCAACGCGGAAAAGCTCAAATCTGAGCCGGAGCGCATGCTGAAGGTGGAGTGGTCCTCTGGCACCTCTTCTACCGGCGCCTTTTCCGCCACGCTGCAGCTTGAGGCGTTGGACCGCCAGGGCCTGCTGTCTGAGCTAACGCGGGTATTAAGCGATCAGAACATCAATGTGTTGACTATGAATTCGAACCGCGGCGAGGACCAAATTGCCACGATGCGTTTTACCTTCTCCGTATCGGATACCAAACAGCTGGGCTCGTTGATGACGACGTTGCGCAATACCGAGGGCGTCTTTGACGTCTACCGCGTGACTGCCTAACCGCCTTCCCGCGCGGCTACCTCCCTGTGCGGTTGCTTGATAGAGCAAAGCGCGGGCGACGCGCACGTGACGATTGCGTGAACTCTTGGCGGAGGAAAGGTAAAAGCCCAGCTCACGGTGGTTGTGCTTCCTGCGGGTTGGTTAAGAAAGCGGTATATATTGTCTGAATGCTTTCGACGACACAGGAGTAATTATGCAGTTCCGCCGCATTGGCCAGTTGGTGGCCGCTACCACCGTCACCGCCGTCGCGCTCTCTGGCACACACGCCCTAGCGCAGGAGGATACGATTACCATCTCGGTCACCAATATCACTGACCTGCACGGCCACTTGGAAGATGGCCTGAGCGACCCTGCTAAGGCGGGCGATGAGATTGGCGTGGCTCGCCTGCAATCGCTTATCAAGCAGGTCAACGAAGGCCAGGAGTTCAACCTCACCTCTTCGGGCGATAACGTGGGCGGTTCTGCATTCGTCTCGGCCATCTCGGATGACAAGTACACCTTAGAGGCCCTCAACGCGATGGGGATGAAGGTCACCGCGGTGGGCAACCACGAATTCGACAAGGGCACCGAGGACCTAACGGACCGTATCCAGCCAGCTTCTGACTATCCCATCCTCGGCGCCAATGTATTAAAAGACGGCAAGCCGCTCTTGGATGCCTCTCATGTGGAAGAAATCGACGGCGTGAAGGTCGGCTACGTCGGCACCGTCACCCAAAACACCAAATTCAAGGTATCTGCGGCAAAGATTCCGGGCGTTACCTTTACCGATCCCGTTGAGGCAACGAACAAGGAAGCCACCCGTTTGAAGGAAAGCGGCGAGGCGGATGTCGTGGTTTCCCTCTTCCACGAGGATGCGGAGGAATACGCACAGGGCTTTAATAAGGACGTCGATATCCTCTTTGGTGGCGATACCCACCAGACCACCCAGGGCACGGTTGAGCGCGAGGGCGCGCTGCCACTGCAGTGGGCGCAAGGCTACGAGTACGGCAAGCTGCTTAACGATGCCGATATTACCTACGACAAGGCCGCCCGCAAGGTAAAAAGCATTGAGCTCAAGCAGTACGATGCGACTGCTGCCGCGCAGGTAGAGCCGGATGCTGAGATTGCGGGCATCGTTAAGAAGGCACAGGATGAGGCCGAGGTAGAAGGCTCGAAGACCGCTGGCACAGTCGAAACCGACTTGTTCCGCGGCTCCGATGAGGGGCAAAAGCCAGGTTCCAATCGCGGTGTCGAGTCCACCCTGAATAACTTCATCGCGGAAGGGCAGCGTTATGCCATGAGCAAGCAGGTGGGCGAGGACATTGACCTCGGCGTCATGAACGCCGGCGGCGTTCGCGCCGATTTGCACGGTGGCGACGTCACCTACAAGGACATCTTTGAGGTCCAGCCATTTGGTAACTCCGTTATTACCGCGAAGGTCTCCGGCAAGGACTTCATCACCGCACTGGAAAACCAGTGGCAAGAGGGCAGTAGCCGGCCGCGTCTAGCCATGGGGTTGTCCAATAACGTGCAGGTGGTCTATGACTACAAGGCAGCCCAGGGTGAGCGCGTCAAGTCCGTCACCATCAACGGCGAGCCCCTTGACCCGAACAAAGACTATTCCATCGCGCTTTCTTCCTTCCTCGCGTCCAGCGACAGCGAAAAAGGCGGCGATGGCTATTTTGAGGCAGGCTCCATCAAGGACAAGAACGATGTGGGATACATGGACGCCCAAGCCATGATCGATTACATCGCGTCCGGCGAGTCCGAAGTCCGCAAGGGACAGGGCCAGAATGGCGCCCACATCGATGGCGACATTGCCCCGGGCAAAGAAATCACCGTCGATCTGTCCAGCTTGAATTACACCAGCGAGGGCGAGCCCATGGCCAAGACCGTCACGGTGAAGCTGGGTAACGCGGAAGCAACCGCCGATATCGATAATGCCAAGCAAGAAGGCGATGACCAATATGGCGAGCGCGGCCGCGCGCAGGTAAAGCTGACCGTTCCAGAGGACCTGACCGGCTCTCAGAACCTGGAAATCACCACCGATGCCGGCACGCAGGCAATCCTGCCCGTGGAGGTGGGTGAAGCCGGCAGTGACGAGGCCGGCTCCCAAGAGGATGGTTCAGAAGACGAAGACTCCCCGAAGCTCCCGCAAGGCTCGTCTATTGGCGGTGCAGCCCTGGCCATCATCGCGGCGCTCGCGGCAGGAATCGCTTTCATTGGCCTTAACCCTCAGGTGCTTCCGGCACCCCTGCGGGCCATCTTTGATGATCTGCGCAAGACCTTTCACATCTAAATAGGAATCTAATTCCTGCACATTCACACTGAGCGCTTTTCCTCCTTTACCGCGAGGAAAAGCGCTTATTTTTCTGTGCATTCTCTTATCGCCTAGTAATCTCAAATGCCGTGGATATCTTTGAACGGTTTTTACGCGAGGCTACTTTTCAACTAGGAATCGAGCTGCATCGAGTTCCTGTGGTCATGTTGTCTACCTTAGGCATCTATCTTGCCTTCATGGTCTTGGTGAAGCTGTTTGGCTCCCGCGTATTGACCTCCATGACGGCCTCTGACGCGATCATCATTATTATGTTCGGTGCCGTCGCCGGGCGTGTGATCATCGGCGTACCACCCACATTGGCGGCGGGCGTTATTGGCCTGACAACCCTTATGGCCTTGGAAGCTGCGTTCGGTACCATCCGTAAGGTGGTGAAGTGGACGCGGTTTTTAGATCGCCGGCCCGTTCTCATCGTCTTTCAGGGCGAGATGATTGACGATAATCTCACCGTTTCCCACATCACTCGTTCGGACGTATATTCCGCTGTGCGCAAGTCTGGCCTCGGCCGCATGGAAGACGTCCAGGTCATGGTTTTAGAACCTACCGGCCACATCTCCGTGATTAAGAATGGCCAAGAAATTGACCCCGAGATTTTCAATGACCTCGTTGGCTCTGGCTACATTAAGCGGGCAAAGGAGTCTTAAAGGGTTCTGAGCAAGGGTGGCTAAGTACCGGTGTGAAGGTCCATCTGGATAGTGCTCTAGCTGCCCCAGAATATGCGAAACCGCTGTGCTCGTATTCCGAGCACAGCGGTTAAAAGCGCTTAAGAAGCGTGAAAGCTTAGAAAGGAAGCTTGAAGTTCTTCAGGAAGCCCTCGATATCGAGGTACTTGTCAGCGAAAGCGAAGAGAGTACCCAAGGCGCCGATAGCAGCGGTGAAGACACCGATCCATGCCTTAATGTCGTCAGGATTTGCCTCCTTCAAGGAGAAGTCCTTCTTGCCTTCCTTGCCGTTGTTCTTGCCGGCGTTAGAATCGTTGTTCTGAACAAGCTTGCCAGTGGTGCTTGCAGAGGAACCCTGCGGGTTCTGGGAAACGACCGGTGTTTCCTCAGCAGCGGTGGCCACGGCGGTGCCAGCGAAGGTGACGGACAGGGCGGTTGCGCCGGCGACGAGAGCCTTGCGGGAGATAAGCTTCATATCTTGCTTCCTAACGAGCTTGTGGTGTTCAAAGACTCCTTAGATATTAGACAGCCGTATTACGGTCTGCAACAGATCGTGCAAACTTTTATTAAAAAAGATTGTCAAAACGCATCGGGCAGTGTGGTAGTTGACGCTTAATGTTAATGGTGTGAATGGCTCGGGGAGATATTAGATCCTTAAGCGCAGGTAGAGGGTTATATTGAGCGGAGAAATGGAGCTGAAAAATCCCCAACGTTGAGCACCGAAATGATCCGTGCTCCACGCTGGGGAGTTCCCACTAACCCCTAAATGGGGTTAGTAAGTGAAGGAGGCGGGAGGCAGTAGGGGGTCTTCCTATATAGTTTGGACCTGACCCCCATTTGGTGGACACCTGATATCCAGCCCAGTCGAGCTGGGAAGAAAGGTAATCTACCACCATGTCCAGGTACTGAGAACAGTTCAAGCGCGATGCCGTGGCCCTCTACGAAAACAATGAGGACCTCTCACTGAACTCAGCATCAGCCGAGCTCGGCATCAATCGTGCCTCGCTGCATTCTTGGATCAAGAAGTACGGCACCGGCAAACGTGCCGGCATAAAAGCCATGCAGGATAAAGCCCAAGCGGCGAATGATTCGTGAGACGGATCCGCCAGTTAGAAAAAGAAAACGCGAAGCTGCGCGAAGAACGTGACATCCTGCGCAAGGCCGCTAAATATTTTGCTTAAAGAAACTCACGGGAGTTCTGCTTCCAGTGTGGCTATGACCACCGAACCGAGTACTCGGTCAAGCGGATGTGCTATGTGTTAAAGCTGAATCGTTCCTCGTTTTATAAGTGGCTCCAAACCCGTAAAACTCGCAGGTTAAAGATGTATTCTGATGCCGTTATCGGTGCGAGAATTACAACCATCTTCGATGATGAGCACGGGCTTTATGGTGCTAAACGCATCGTTGCAAGCCTGAACGAGGACACGGCGTATACCACGGTCAATCACAAGAAAGTCGCACGAATTATGAAAGCCATGGGGCTTAAAGGCTTTACCAAACGTCGCCGATGCATCACTGTCAGGCGTAAGCCTGGCCACCGTGTCATGCCGGATTTGCTAGGCCGTAAATTCACAGCCACCGAGCCGAACCGCGTCTATGTCGGCGACATTACCTACCTGCCGTGCAAGGGAGGGAAAACATGTATTTGGCTACAGTCATTGACACTTCATTCACGCAAACTTGCAGGTTATGCGCTCGCAGACAACATGCGAGGCTCACTGGTCGTCGATGCCCTAGCTCACGCACACGGTGTACGTGGCAGTCTTGACGGGGCTATATTCCATTCCGATCACGGCAGCGTGTACACCTCACAAGCCTTTAGGAACTATTGCTCGTCGTTGGGTGTGCGCCAGTCCATGGGAGCGGTAGGAACGAGTGCCGATAGAAGCCCTAGCAGAATCGTTTAACGCCACCTTAAAGCGGGAAGTCTTGCGTGATCGGAAAGTCTTTGACAATCCGATCTCCTGTCGTCAGGAAGTCTTCCGGTGGTGCATGCGCTACAACACGCGCCGGCGGCACTCCTGGTGCAATCTTGTAGCGCCGGATGTCTTTGAAGCCGAGACTTCAGCTACACTGACTAAAGCAGCATAGCTAACCCCCGACGTGTCCACTTTCCGGGGGGTAGGCCCGGCTCAACAATTAGGGAGTGGAATGTACATGCTGAAACCCCTGGAAAGCTTCACAATTTTTTCGGTCCTCATGGCCCTCACGCTCTATGTATTTATTAGCATTATTGCTGCCTCGAATGACGGCTTTCCGTTTCTTGTTGGTGCATTATTTCTTCTGGCCACCGCTATCGCGGTTGTGCTTATCGGGATAAATATTTCGCTCTGGAGCCATAGGCGAGCGCGGTATTCTACATCCACGATAGGAAAAATCGGCGCGTGGATAATTACCGCCGGAATTGTTATTGCAGTTGCTGCCGTTATCACTCAGCTGTTTCGTGCCGGTGGTTTTGGGAACCGCTGTTTAGTGAGCTTTTATGGGTAATAACTGCAGCCACCGGATTACTTTGGCTGGGATTTATTCTTCTTATGGTTTCCGGGAGAACTCGCTAAGCCAAAACGGTGCCCCGCGAGATAAAAACGCCATGAAAATGGCCGTGTCCGGCACGTAAAGTGTGTGGGCACGGCGTTCATGTAAGCCGCAGCGATGATGGTGCGGCGGAAGGTTTACTTCTTCGCTGCTGCGAAACGCTCTGCAACGTCGTCCCAGTTGAAGACGTTCCAGACGGCCTTGACGTAATCAGGCTTGACGTTCTTGTATTGCAGGTAGAAAGCGTGCTCCCACATATCCAGCATCAGCAGTGGGGTGAAGTTCACGGAGGTGTTGCCCTGCTGGTCGGTCAGCTGCTCAACGAGCAGGCGGCCAGCAATGTGGTCGTAACCCAGCACGGCCCAGCCGGAACCCTGCAGGCCGTGTGCTGCTGCGGAGAAGTGCGCCTTGAACTTCTCGAAGGAACCGAAGTCGCGGTCGATAGCCTCCGCGAGCTCACCGGTTGGCTCGCCGCCACCGTTAGGGCTCAGGTTCCTATTAGCAGTTTGGAGTATGTCACTGCCTTCGGCGGCATCACCCCCGGATCATTGTCAGACAGGGACGAAAATAAGCCATACCGAAGCCAGCGACTAGTTCCACTGCTCCTCAAAAGAAAAGCAAAAGGAACGCAGACAAACATAACCTGCCCCGGCATGGGGGCAGAGTTACGAATTCTGGGCTCCTTGAAGCAGAACTGCTAACAACGTAATGGGCATCGGCAAGCGCCGATGCCACAGACTAAGCCTTTACCGTAGCCTTTTTGATCTTGACCTCTTCAGCAGGCTTGCCGTCTTCTTGGCCTGGGTGACCGCCTTGATCGCCGGTGTCTACGCCGGCCTCGGCAATCTTGTCTAGGGTCTTCAGGCCTTCTTCGGAGATGGTGCCGAAGTAGGTGTAGTTAGGGGCAAGCTCCGAGTCATCGTAGTTAAGGAAGAACTGGGAACCGTTGGTATCTGGGCCGCTATTGGCCATGGCGACGGAGCCGCGGGGGTAGACAACGGGGTTCTGTGCGTCCTTGGCATCGGTTTCATCGGCGGGGTATTCATCGGCAAACTTGAAGCCTGGGCCGCCGGAACCGGAACCGGTGGGATCGCCGCACTGGAGCACATTCAAGACGCCAGAGGTCATGCGGTGGCAGACGGTGTCATCGTAGAAGCCAGAATCAGCCAGTTCCGAAATGGCGTGGGTGGTACACGGCGCAGCGGCGCGGTCCAGGTCCATCTCAATCGGTCCCTGGGTGGTATCGAAGGAGACGGTGACGGTGCCCTCGGTGGAAATATCCTTGCCGTCGGGCTTCTTCGCGCCGTGGCCATCCTGGCCATTGTCCTCGTAGTTGCACTGGACGGTGGCTGGCAGGGCTTCCGCGCGCTTGCCGCTCAAGGGTTCAGCCTTGGGGGCTTCCTGCGTGGTCTGTGCCTCAGAGGTATCTTCTGCCTGGATGTCGCCCTCAGAGCCATCGCGGGTGGACAGGAAGTAGATTCCTCCGGCGATGCCAAGGATGACGACGAGCGAGGCTGCGGCGACACCAAAAGGACGAGTCTTTTGCTTGCGGTCACGGGACTTTAGCTCACGATCGAGCTTGTGCAGCGCGTCTTCTCCGCGCTTTTTATTATCTGGCACCGTGGGACAACCTTTCTAGCGATTATCGGTGACGTGTCTCAACTTGGACGATTTTAGCGGCTTTGCGGACACGGGGCTGACTTGGCTCGGGGATTGGCTTAAGCAAAAACCGGTGAGCTATAGCGGCGAAGCAAAAGTATCAGTACGCTCGGGGCCATGGCTGAAGTTAAATTTTCTGACGAACCTACCCAAACCGCTGGTGAACTTCCCGCAGTAGGGGAGTCCATCCCAGAGTTCACCCTTGTTGGCACCGACCTTTCTGAGGTCACCAATAAGGATTTCGAGGGCAAGCGCCTCGTTATCTCGATTTTCCCTTCCATCGATACGGGCGTGTGCCAGCAGCAGCTGCGCACCTTTAATGAAAAGGCTGCGGGCTTGGACAACACCGTTGTCTTGTCTGTCTCCCGCGACCTGCCCTTCGCGCTGGATCGTTTCTGCGCCGCAGAGGGTATTGAGAACGTAGAAACCGCGTCCGATTTCCGCTCCGATTTTGGCGAGAAGTTCGGCGTGACCCTGCAGGGTTCCCCGCTTAAGGGCCTGTTGGCGCGCTCCGTTGTGGTCACCGACGCTGACCACAAGGTCATCTACAACGAGTTGGTGCCAGAGGTAACCACCGAGCCGGATTACGAGAAGGCTCTTGCCGCCCTGCAATAAGGCTTTAAGCCGGCAGGATCATTAAATCCAGCACCCAGTCTTTCCCCATAGCCCACCGTGGGTGTGGGCGCTAAGGCTGGGTGCTTTTTGCATGGTTATGTGGCTTGAATCCAGAGGCCACTGCGTTCAGGGGCGCGATGGGGACGAGCCTCGTTAGACTTAAATCATGGATATTCAAGGATTTACCGCGGGACCATTTCGCACGAATACCTATATCGTGGCGGAGGGAAAGCGCGCCTTCATCGTGGATCCGGGCATGGATTCCATGTCGCAGGTCCTAGCGCACGACTATGACTATGAAGCCATTGTGCTCACACACGGCCACATCGACCACACCCGCGAGGCCGGTGAATTGGCACAGGAGCTCGATATCCCCGTTTATATTCATCCGGCAGATAGGTTCATGTTGGATTCCGGGGAGGGTGTCTCCGACCAGGCGCAGGAGCTATTCGATGCCTCGAGTATGCTGCCCATTGCCGATCTCCGCGAACTCCACGGTGGGGAGGAACTAGAGCTTATCGGGCACACATTTAGCCTCCAGCACGCCCCTGGGCATTCGCCGGGGTGCGTACTGATCGTTTCGGATACATTTGCCCTTACCGGGGACGTGCTTTTTGCCGGGGGAATGGGGCGGGTCGATCTGCCGGATTCTAATCCGCAGGCCATGTTGGATTCACTGGCGGGCCCGGTGTGGGATTTAGACGATAAGCTGGACATTCTTCCCGGCCACGGCCCAAGCTCAACCATGCGTCAGGAGAGGGCGACCAACCCGTTCCTGCGAAAATCCCATGGGGTAGTCTAGTGACCATGAGTGAAGAGAAGCGGTTCCAGGCACTGTCCGCACCGAAGGGTGTGCCAGATTATTACCCACCAGAGTCTGCGACTTTTTATAAAGTCCGCCAGACCATGGTGGAACAGGCGCATCTTTCCGGCTTTCAGCACATTGAATTGCCCATTTTTGAAGATACCGCGCTCTTTGCCCGCGGCGTGGGCGAATCTACCGACGTGGTCTCTAAGGAGATGTACACCTTTGCAGATCGCGGTGAGCGCTCCGTGACCCTGCGCCCAGAGGGAACCGCGGGTGTGATGCGCTCAGTCATTCAACACAATTTGGACCGCGGTCAGCTGCCGGTAAAGCTGAACTACAGCGGCCCGTTCTTCCGCTATGAGCGCCCGCAGGCAGGGCGCTACCGCCAGCTTCAGCAGGTCGGTGTGGAAGCCATCGGCGTGGACGATCCGGCTTTGGATGCTGAGGTCATCGCCTTGGCGGATCGCTCCTACAGGGCCCTGGGGCTTTCCGGGTTCCGCTTGGAATTGACCAGCTTGGGCGACCGCAATTGCCGGCCCGCCTACCGCGAAAAGCTGCAGGAATTCTTGTTTAAGCTGGACTTGGATGAGGAAACCCGCCGCCGCGCGGAGATTAATCCTTTGCGCGTCTTGGATGATAAGCGCCCGGAGATGCAGGAGCAGCTTGCCGATGCCCCCTTGATGCTCGACTACCTCAACGCCGAGTGCCGCGAGCACTTTGAGACCGTGACGGGCATGCTGGATGATATGGGCGTTGCCTACGAAATTAACCCGCGCATGGTGCGCGGCTTGGACTACTACACCAAGACCTGCTTTGAATTCGTCCACGATGGCCTGGGTGCCCAATCCGGCATTGGCGGCGGTGGCCGCTACGACGGGTTGATGGCGCAGCTGGGCGGACAGGATCTTTCGGGCATCGGCTATGGCTTAGGCGTTGACCGCGCCATCCTCGCCCTCGAGACGGAGGGCATCACCTTAGAAGGCAGTGACTCCCGCGTGGATGTCTACGGCATTGCCTTGGGCGCTGCGGCCAAGCGCCGCATGACCGGCATCATCAACGACCTGCGGAAGGCGGGAATCGCAGCGGACATGTCCTTTGGTGATCGCGGCCTTAAGGGCGCGATGAAGGGTGCCGACCGCGCGGGCGCGCGCTTTGCTTTGGTCTTGGGAGATCAAGAACTAGAAAACGGCACCGTTGCCGTGAAGGACTTGGCCGCCCACGAGCAGCGCGACGTAGAGCTATCGCAGCTGGTTGCCATTCTGGCACGGGATCTAGAAGGCTAAGCGCAGGATCAAAAAGGAAGCACCGAGTAAATTCGGTGCCTCCTTTTTGTATGTGTTCAGCTGATTAGCACTCCACCTGGGAAACGCTAAAGCCCATCGTCTTGGCCAAGCCGCCGAGGGAAGTCTCCTTGTACTTGGAGTGCATATCGCGACCCGTATCCGCCATGGTTTGCACGGCGTTATCGAGGGTGACGTGGTGGGTGCCTTCACCCATCATCGCCATGCGGGCGGCGTTAATGGATTTCACCGCGCCAATGGCATTGCGCTCAATACACGGGATTTGCACGAGGCCGCCGACCGGATCGCAGGTGAGGCCGAGGTTGTGCTCAAGGGCGATCTCTGCCGCATTTTCCACCTGGGCTGGGGTAGCACCGAGGAGTGCCGCCATTCCCGCAGCGGACATGGACGAGGCGGAGCCGACCTCGCCCTGGCAGCCCACCTCGGCGCCGGAAATGGAGGCATTCTGTTTGATGATCATGCCGATGGCGCCGGCGGTGAGCAGGTAGCGGCGTGCTGATTCGCGGCAGAAGCCACCGTGGAAATCGCGTGCATAGTGCAAGACCGCGGGGATGATTCCGCAGGCGCCGTTGGTGGGCGCGGTGATAACGCGGCCGCCCGCGGCGTTTTGCTCGTTGACCGCTAAGGCGAAGAGATTGACCCATTCCATGGCGGAAAAGCCAGAGTGTGGGTCATTTTTCTGCTCAAGCAGCTGCGCATACATCTTGGGGGCGCGCCGCGGCACGCGGAGGCCACCGGGCAGCAGGCCCTTGGTGGAAATGCCATCGGTCACGCATTCGCGCATGATGTCCCATACAAGATCCAAGTGGCGCAGGACATAATCCGCGCCGCCGTCCTCTTTGTGAAGCACTTCCTCATTGGCAAGGACGATTTCCCAAATATCTTTGTCGTTGGCCTCGCACAGATTGAGTAGTTCTTCGCCGGTGGTGAATTCATAGGGCACGGTATCTTCTACGGTTGCTGCGGCAACGCCGGCGGGTACTTCGTGGCTATCGGCCATCTCTGCGTCGAGCTCTTTGCGGGAGAGGATGAAGCCACCGCCGACAGAGAAGTACTGTTCGTCTTCAGCCAGGATATTGCCCTCTGCGTCCCAGGCCTTAAAGATCATGCCATTGGGGTGCTGGGGTAGTGGCTCGTTATCAAAGGTGATTTCGTAGTCGACGGTGCCAGACGGGCCAGAGATGGTGCCTTCGCCGGGGATTGTGCCGCCGGCTTGCGGCTCGGCATCGATGGGAACGGTCAGCGGCTCCCAGCCGGCGAGTCCAAGGATGACGGCGCGGTCGGAGGCGTGGCCGCGCCCAGTGGCGGACAGCGAACCGCGCAGTTCCGCCGAGACGCGGGCGGGATGGGTATCGAGGGATTCTAGAAATTGCTTCGCGGCGCGCATCGGCCCAACCGTGTGAGAGGAGGATGGACCAATGCCGATGGCGAAAATGTCAGTAACGCTAATAGTCATGGTGAAAGCCTTAAGAAACCTTTCTTGGTAGCAAGAGAGTTATCGGTCCAAGAGCATGAAAAAGAGATTTTCTCTGGCGCGGGGATTCGGGTCGAACATTCTAAAATTCAAGCGTAGAGAAATATGTGACATGTATCAATTTTAGAATATGCGATAGGTATTGCGGCGCTAGCGCTTTCCGTCGTATTGGGACAAAATTTCCTCGAAAGGCAGAAACTCTTCGTCCACTCCGATTCCGGTAGGGCGGGAATGGGGACTGGGTTTGGGGGCATCGGCAAGCCCGGCGACCCGATCCGTGGGGCGAATCATCTGATCCGCAAGCTGCGTTGCGGCGCGCTCGATACGGCTGCGAATGCGCGCGCCCTCGGCGGTGCCCAGATCCTCGGTTGCCTGGAAAATGCCGGTCGGAACGACGTGGGCGTGCAGGTAATTCAACAGGGGGCGCAGCGCATAGTCCAAGATGAGCGCGTGGCGCGGTGAACCGCCCGTAGCTGCCACGATGGTGGGCAGCTCCTCCAAGGCGTGGGCATCCAGAACATCAAAAAACATCTTGAACAGCCCGGAGTAGCTGCCTTGGAAGGCAGGGGTGACGGCAATAAAGCCATCGGCCGTGGAAAGCAACTCTTTTGCTTCATCCAGTTGGGGCGTTGGAGCCGCCCAATTGGTCATGGCTGTGGCCAATTCAGAAGCAAGGGTGCGCACCTCAATAATGTGGGTGTTTACGCCTTCACCGCGCGCGGAAATCTTCGCCTCGGTGGCTTCTGCAATGGTCTCAGCCAATTGCCGGGTAGATGATGGCTCCGAGAGCCCGGCCGTGAGGACAACTAAAGAGCGCATTGCTTAGTCCTCCTTTCCAGGGCTTACGCGAAAGTGCGGGGAATCTGGGTGCTGCTTGAGCGTGGCATGCGTTGGTGGGTCCGAGGGTACATGCTC
Source organism: Corynebacterium sp. KPL1818 (assembly GCF_000478135.1). Classification (NCBI taxonomy): domain Bacteria; kingdom Bacillati; phylum Actinomycetota; class Actinomycetes; order Mycobacteriales; family Corynebacteriaceae; genus Corynebacterium; species Corynebacterium sp. KPL1818. The sequence continues at coordinate 614,441 of NZ_KI515759.1, forward strand.
TGGTCGTCGCTGCTCAAAGCGCCGACGAAGCTCCGGTACTACTTGTGTGCCAAGAATTTCTATCTGCTTGAGCACCACTTCTTGTGGCAGCCCGGCGTGATCGATGAGGAAGAGCTGGCGTTGGTAATCGCCCACGTAGTCCGCAAATTTCAGGGTGCGCTCAATAACCTGCTCTGCGGTACCCACGGTCAGCGGGGTGTAGTCAGTAAATTCCTCCAGGCTAGGCCCGTGCCCGTACACGGGGGCGTTATCGAAGTACGGGCGGAAGAACCTCTTGGCCTCCTCTTCAGTATCGCCGATGAATACCTGGCCGCCGAGCCCCACGATGGCTTGGTCTGCTTGGCCGTGGCCATAGGAAGCAAAGCGACGCCGGTACATGTTGACCATCTTGGCCGTGTGTTCTTGATTCCAGAAGATATTATTGTGAAAGAACCCGTCGCCGTAATAGGCCGCTTGTTCTGCAATCTGGGTAGAACGAATGGAGCCGTGCCATACAAACGGCGGGATGCCATCGAGGGGCGCCGGGGTAGAGGTAAACGCCTGCAACGGGGTGCGGAATTTGCCCTCCCAGTTGACGCTGTTTTCCCGCCACAGGCGGCGCAGCAAGTGGTAATTTTCCACGGCCAACGGGATGCCTTGGCGGATATCTTTGCCAAACCACGGGTAGACGGGGCCGGTATTGCCGCGCCCCATCATCAGATCCACCCGGCCGCCGGAAAGGTGTTGCAAAAAGACGTAATCTTCGGCGATCTTTACCGGGTCATTGGTGGTAATCAGCGTCGTGGAGGTAGAAAGCTGCAAGCGCTCGGTCTGCGCTGCGATATAGGCTAGGTGGGTCGTCGGGGAGGACGGAACGAAGGGCGGGTTGTGGTGCTCGCCTGTGGCGAAGACATCGAGGCCCACTTCTTCTGCCTTGAGCGCGATTTCCGTAATATTGCGGATTCGCTCCGCCTCTGATGGGGTTTCGCCCGTCGTTGGATCGGTGGTCACATCTCCGACCGTGAAAATGCCAAATTGCATGGTGTCCCTTTCTGCCCTTGCTGCGTACCTGTAATCATTGTACGTGACATGTCAACAATACGGGCAGGGAGATTATTTCCAGCGGGGTAAAGAGGGGGCCGGGAGTTAGCTGTAGACCCCGCGCCCCAAGGTGTCGCACTCAGCCATCCGGCCGGAATTATAACCAGCAAGGAAAGCTCGCTGGCGTTGCTCGGAAGAACCGTGCGTCCACGCATCGGGTTGGACCTGTCCAGTGGAACGGCGCTGAATATTATCGTCACCCACAGCCTGCGCCGCGGTGACTGCGTCAGCCACCTGCTGTTGGGAAATCGGCTCCAGCAGAGCATCCTCGCCCTTATCCGCGTGGGAAGCCCAAATACCGGCGTAGCAATCTGCCTGGAGCTCGATCTTTACCGCATTGGAATCCGCGCCGGGGTCGTTATAGTCAGATAGCTGCAGCGTGCCCTCGAGCTGCTGAATGTGGTGACCAAACTCGTGGGCAACGATGTACATCTGCGCGAACGGGGCATTGTGCGCGCCGTAGTTGCTCAGCGAATTGAAAAACGTGGTGTCAAAATACGCCGATTGGTCGGCGGGGCAATAAAACGGCCCCGTGGCTGAAGACGCAGTGCCGCAGCCGGAATTGGTGGAGCTATTAAAAATCACCCGGCCAGGGTTGGCGTATTCGATGCCGGCTTGCTCGGGTAGCTCGGCGGTCCAGACATTATCCACGCTCATGGCGGTAAACATGACCCGGCAGTCATCGTATTTATTGCCGTCTTCTGCCGTTTGGCAGTGATCGAAGGCGGAATCATCGGCACCGGTGTGGGTGCCGGATTGGGACTGTTCATTGCCCAACAGGGCACCAATATCGGAGGGGTTTCCTCCTAATAAGAGGTAGAGCCCGACGAGCACGACGGAGCCGATGCCGCCGCCTATAGCGAGGCCGCCGCCACCGCCGGAGGTTGCGCGCTGGCCATCGAAATCGGCACCAGATTTAAAGGTCATGTCTAGATAGTGCCACACCTTGTCGGCCGCGGCAGTGCGCAGCAGCCCATTTATTTCCGGCAGGGTTAGCGGTGCCGGGGCCGCGTGCCTGCGCGGTGGCTTAAGTGGGCTTAATAGGGGCGAAAGTGGCGGTGGGATGTAGAATTGGCCAAGTTCCTAGTCTTGTGCTTGGTTGGGCGCGCGCTGTTTACGCGTGGCTGGACCCGCAAGTAACTCCATTTCAGAAGGGATTGAATTATAGTGCTGCGTACCCATTTGGCCGGTGAGCTCCGCAAAGAACTGGCAGAAGAGACCGTAACCCTAACCGGTTGGGTCTCTCGTCGCCGTGACCACGGCGGCGTCATCTTCATCGACCTGCGCGATCGTTCCGGCATCGCCCAGGTGGTCTTCCGCGAATCCGATGTGGCAGAGCGCGCCCACGACCTGCGTTCGGAATACTGCGTCAAGGTAACCGGCGTGGTGGAGCCGCGCCCAGAAGGCTCCGAAAACCCGAACCTGCCTTCCGGAGATATCGAGGTCAACGTCACCGACCTGGAGGTGCTCAACAAATCCGCAGCGCTGCCCTTCCAGGTAGATGATCCTTCCGCCTCTGGCGAGGTAGGCGAGGAGACCCGCCTGAAGTACCGCTACTTGGATCTGCGCCGCGAGCGCCAAGCAAAGGCCCTGCGCCTGCGCTCCGCTGCCAACCGCGCGGCCCGTAACGTGCTGGATAAGCACGATTTCGCCGAAATCGAAACCCCTACCTTGACCCGCTCCACCCCAGAGGGCGCGCGCGACTTTTTGGTCCCTGCCCGCCTGAAGCCGGGTTCTTGGTACGCGCTGCCGCAGTCGCCGCAGCTATTCAAGCAGCTGCTGATGGTGGCCGGCATGGAGCGCTACTACCAGATCGCGCGCTGCTACCGCGATGAGGACTTCCGCGCCGACCGTCAGCCGGAATTTACCCAGTTGGACGTGGAGATGTCCTTCGTGGATCAAGACGATGTCATTGCGCTTGGTGAAGAGATTGTCAAGGAGCTGTGGAAGCTCATCGGCTACGACATTCAGACCCCAATCCCGCGCATGACCTATGCCGATGCCATGAAGTACTACGGCTCCGATAAGCCGGACCTGCGCTTTGACATCAAGATTGTCGAGTGCACGGAGTTCTTCAAGGACACCACCTTCCGGGTCTTCCAGAACGAATACGTCGGTGCCGTAGTCATGGACGGCGGTGCTTCGCAGCCGCGCCGCCAGTTCGATGCATGGCAGGACTGGGCCAAGCAGCGCGGCGCCAAGGGCCTTGCCTACATCACCGTCGCAGAAGACGGCACCCTGGGCGGGCCTGTGGCCAAGAACATCACCGACGCGGAGCGCGAGGGCATCGCCGAGCACGTTGGCGCAAAGCCCGGTGACGCCATCTTCTTTGCCGCCGGCGATACTAAGTCTTCCCGCGCGCTGCTGGGTGCGGCCCGCGGCGAAATTGCCAAGAAGCTCGACCTCATCAAGGAAGGCGACTGGGCCTTTACCTGGGTCGTTGACGCCCCGCTCTTCGAGCCTTCTGCCGATGCCACCGCGTCCGGCGACGTGGCCTTGGGCCACTCCAAGTGGACCGCGGTGCACCACGCCTTTACCTCGCCGAAGCCGGAGTGGATCGATTCCTTCGACGAGAACCCGGGCGAGGCCACGGCCTATGCCTACGACATCGTTTGCAACGGCAACGAGATCGGCGGCGGTTCCATCCGTATTCACCAAGAAGATGTGCAAAAGCGCGTCTTTGAGGTCATGGGCATCGGCGATGAGGAAGCACAAGAGAAGTTCGGCTTCTTGCTCGACGCCTTCTCCTACGGCGCACCGCCACACGGCGGCATCGCCTTTGGCTGGGACCGCATCGTGTCCCTCTTGGGCGGCTTTGACTCCATCCGCGACGTGATTGCCTTCCCGAAGTCCGGTGGCGGCGTGGATCCGCTTACCGATGCCCCCGCGCCCATCCCCGCCGCACAGCGCAAGGAGACCGGCGTGGACTTCAAGCCGGAGAAGAAAAAGAACGGCGAAGAGGCTAAGGCCGCGAAATCAGAGCAGGAGAACTAGCTCTTAGGCTCGCTATCACGACACCATTTTTAGGGTAAGCGGGGCGCGCGCCCTCGCCGCAGCGGACACTTGTGCGGCGAGGGTGTAGCCCCCGCTTTGTGTTGGCGGGCATACTGGATAGAACTATGGTTGATACACAGACAGTGCTTTCGGCCGATGAGGTCATTGGTGCCGCATCGGAAATGTTGTCGCGCCGCTTTGGTGGCACGCCGGAAATGTCAGACATTGAGGATTTAGGCGGATCTGGCAATGCCTTAGTCCTGCGCGCGAAGGTTGCCCCTAGCGCATTTTTGCCGCATCGCTCTGTGGTCATCAAATACAATCCGGTCACCGGCTACGGCGTGGATGACGCAGCGATGCTGCGCGAGGTCGTGGCCTACCAATTCACCACCGCCTTAGCAGAAGACGTGCGCCCTGGACCCGTGCTGCTCGCCCACGATTTAGACCGGCGCATCATCGTCCTAACGGATTTGGGTGAAGCCGAGACCCTTGCGGATGTGCTCTTAGAATCCGGCGATGAGGATCGCATTCGCATCCTGCGTTCCTTGGGCACGGCATTGGGGCATATCCACGTGGGCACCGCAGATCACGAGCAGGATTTCGAAACCCTGCTCAACCGCACCTTGCGCCATAACCCGGAATACGCCGATCACCAATCCGTGCGCGATCAATCCTTGTATCGCTCCATCGGCATTGGTCTCAATCTGCTGGATGAGGCGGGGCTTGAAGCCCCCGAAAGTTTCCGCAGCTTGGCCAATCAAGCCGCCGAATCCCTCGCCTCTGGCAAGGATAGGGCCTTTACTCCCTTCGATCTTTCGCCGGATAACATCATCGTTTCCAAGCGCTTGCACTTCTTGGATTACGAATGGGCAGGCTTTAGGAACGTGGGCTTCGATGTCGCCTGCGTTATCGCGGGCTTTCCGCAATTCTTGTTTTCTAAGCCAATTACGGATAAGGAAGCAGATACATTCCTCGCCGCATGGTCGCGCGAGGTATCTGAGGTGTGGCCGCGCTTTGCCGATGAAGACGAATTGCACGGACTTATCGTCGCCTCCCTCATCGGCTGGGCTCTGTCCAGCGTGACCACCATGCACGCTGGGGGAATTGAGGGATTGGTTGCTCTTGCTAGCGGGGAAGCGGAGGTTGTCCACGACCCGCAGCGCTCGATCCTGCGCCCACCAGAGAGCGGACCTTTTAATGAGGACGAACTATTGGTGCGCCAAGACCTCTATGAAACCTTTGACGCGCTCGCGCGCTACGCCGCCCAATGCGGGACCGCACCGTGTACGGCCATCGCGGAGTTTGGCAACTTGGTTGCCCGCCGCGTCCACGACGACTAATCACTACACCTTTTTGGGGAGCTAAAACCACATGAGCCAGGATTCTCTCTTCGGCGCCTCTCCCAATGCCGGCGGCAGCATGGGAGGCGATGGCTCGGCATCGTCTTTTCCCACGGCCAATCTCTTTGCCACGCACTCCGGTTCGCCCTTGGCCGCGCGCATGCGCCCGCAGACTTTAGAAGAAGTCGTGGGCCAGGATCACCTCCTTGCGCCAGGCAAGCCGCTGCGCCGCTTGGTGGAAGGATCCGGGGAGGCTTCGGTCATTTTGTATGGGCCACCTGGGACGGGTAAGACGACGATTGCCTCGCTCATCGCGAGCCAGATGGGCCAAAACTTCGTCGGGCTTTCTGCCCTTGATTCAGGGGTCAAGCAGGTGCGGGAAGTCATTACCCATGCCCGGCAAGAGCTTATCCACGGCCGCCGGACGGTCCTTTTCATCGACGAGGTACACCGTTTTTCCAAAACCCAGCAAGACGCTTTGTTGGCAGCGGTGGAAAACCGGACGGTTCTGCTCGTCGCAGCGACGACCGAAAACCCGTCATTCTCGGTCGTTTCGCCGTTGCTTTCGCGCTCGCTGCTTTTGCAGCTGCATTCACTGAGCGAGGAGGACCTCAAAGGCGTAGCCCGCCGCGCGTTAGACAGCGATCGGGGGCTAGGCGAGCGCGACTTAACCATTACGGATGAGGCATTAAACCAGCTCGTCGTGCTTTCTGGCGGCGATGCCCGGCGCAGCCTGACCTACCTTGAAGCGGCCGCGGAAGCAGTTGACGATGGCGGCGAGATCACCGCGACCACGATTACGGATAACGTGAATCGGGCGGTGGTGCGCTATGACCGCGACGGCGACCAGCACTACGACGTGACCTCCGCCTTCATCAAGTCCATCCGCGGCTCCGATGTCGATGCCGCGCTGCACTACCTAGCGCGCATGGTGGAAGCCGGCGAGGATCCCCGGTTTATCGCCCGCCGCCTGATGGTTCACGCCTCAGAAGATATTGGCATGGCAGATCCCACGGCCTTGCAAGTCGCCGTCGCTGCCGCAGAGGCGGCGCAACTGATCGGCTTGCCGGAAGCGCGCATCCCATTGGCGCAGGCAACGATTCACTTGGCGACGGCGCCGAAATCGCCGTCCGTTATCGCTGCCATTACTAAGGCGCAGGCCGATGTCGCGGCCGGCAAGGTGGGCCACGTGCCGCCGCACCTGCGCGATGGGCACTATGAGGGCGCCAAGCGGCTGGGAAATGCGACGGGGTATTCCTATCCCCACGATGATCCGCGCGGGGTAGTGGAGCAACAATACCTGCCCGATGAGCTCGAGGGCACCGTATATTATGAGCCCACCGAACACGGCGCTGAGAAGCGAATCTTTGACTATATTAGCCGTTTGCGCAGGATACTTCGCGGCAAGCGCCGCTAAGTGCGAACCGGCATGGCCGGTTTTGGCCCCACCGATGGGCACAGCCTGCCCACCAGTAGGTAAAGTTGGGTGGGTTAGAAAGCTTCTTGATGGAAGATAAAAGCTTAGACAGTTAGGATTATTGCTCGTGAAGACTCATGAGATCCGGGAACGGTTTACCCAGCACTTCGTCAATTCTGGTCACGAGGTTGTCCCCAGCGCCTCTTTGATCCTGGATGACCCTAACCTGCTTTTCGTTAACGCGGGCATGGTGCCCTTCAAGCCCTATTTCTTGGGCCAGCAGACCCCACCATTTTCGCAAGGCCTTGCCACCTCTATCCAGAAGTGCGTGCGCACCTTGGATATTGAGGAGGTGGGCATTACCACCCGCCACAACACCTTCTTCCAAATGGCGGGTAACTTCTCCTTTGGCCAGTACTTCAAGGAAGGCGCCATTTCCAATGCATGGAACCTGTTGACCAAAGACGTAGCCGACGGCGGGTTTGGCCTGGACCCGGAGCGCCTGTGGGTCACCGTGTACCTCGATGACGATGAGGCAGCGGAAATCTGGCGCGATAAGATCGGCGTGCCAGAACAGCGCATCCAGCGCCTGGGCATGGAAGATAACTACTGGTCCATGGGCGTGCCGGGACCATGTGGGCCCTGCTCGGAAATCTATTACGATCGCGGGTCCGAATACGGCAAGGACGGCGGCCCGATTGCGGATGATAACCGCTACATGGAGATCTGGAACCTCGTGTTCATGCAAAATGAGCGCGGTGAGGGGACCGGAAAGGGCGATTTTGAGATCGTCGGAGAGCTGCCGAAGAAAAACATCGATACCGGCTTAGGCATCGAGCGCGTCGCCTGCCTCTTGCAGGGGGTAGACAACGTTTACGAGACCGACCTGCTGCGCCCGGTCATTGACGTCGCCGAGGAGCTTACCGGTGCCACCTACGGTGAGAAGGCAACGGAGCAAGATAATATCCGCTTCCGCGTGGTGGCTGACCACTCCCGCACCGGCATGATGCTCATCTTGGATGGTGTTACCCCGGGAAATGAGGGCAGGGGCTATATCCTGCGCCGCTTGCTGCGCCGTATCATTCGCTCAGCAAAGCTGCTCGGCGCCGAGGGCCCCACCATGGAGCGCTTCATGAATACCGTCATGGACACCATGACCCCGTCGTATCCCGAGATTGCGGATAACCGCGAGCGCATCCTGCGCGTGGCCATCAACGAGGAAAAGGCGTTTTTGAAGACGCTGGAGTCTGGCACCAAGCTTTTCGATGAAGCAGTGGAGGACCTGCGCTCCACCCACCGCGCCAAGACCCAAAAGGTGCTTTCCGGTGATAAGGCCTTCGAACTGCACGATACCTACGGTTTCCCCATCGACCTCACCCTGGAAATGGCGCAAGAGGCCGGCCTCGACGTGGACATGGACGGCTTTAATGCCGCCATGGGCGAGCAACGCCGCCGCGCCAAGGCCGATAACCAGGCCAAGAAGCACGGTCACACCGACCTCTCCTTGTACCGCGACTGGGTGGATAATAACCCCACCGTATTCACCGGCTATGAGGAACTGGTCTCGGGCGCGAACGTCATCGGCCTGGTCAAAGACGGCCAGAAGGTCAACGAGGTACACGAGGGCGATGAGGTTGAGGTCATTTTGGACCACTCGCCGCTCTACGCTGAGTCCGGCGGACAGATGGCTGACCGCGGCCGCATTTCTGCGGGCGAATCCCTCTTGGAGGTCAATGACGTCCAGAAGATTGGCAAGAAGCTGTGGGTACACAAGGCTTCCGTTACCGCCGGCGGGCTCGACCTTGGCATGTCCGTTGAGGCTTCCGTCGATGAGAAGTGGCGCCACGGTGCAACCCAGGCCCACTCGGCCACCCACCTCATTCACGCAGCCCTGCGGCAGGTGCTGGGACCCACCGCAGTGCAGGCAGGCTCCCTGAACCGCCCGGGCTACCTGCGCTTCGACTTCAACTACACCGAGCAGTTGAGCCAGGAGCAAATGGAAGAAATCGCGCTTATTACCAACCAGGCGATCGATTCCAATATGGCCGTCAACACCATCGAGACCTCGCTGGAAGAGGCCAAGGCGATGGGTGCCATGGCGCTTTTCGGTGAAAACTACGGCAACCAAGTGCGCGTGGTAGAAATCGGCGGACCATTTTCCATCGAGCTCTGCGGCGGCACCCACGTGGGTTCCTCGGCAGAAATCGGACCCGTGTCCGTGCTGGGCGAGTCCTCAGTGGGCTCCGGTGCCCGCCGCATCGAGGCCTACTCCGGCATGGATGCCTTCCGGTACTACTCCAAGGAAACCGCGCTGGTAGAAGGCGTTTCCCGCGAGTTGAAGGTGCAATCCGAGGAACTGCCGGAGCGCATTTCGCAGCTTTCGGAGCGGCTCAAGGCGGCCGAAAAGGAAATCGAGGGCCTGCGCAAGGCGCAACTGACCGCGCGCGCCTCTGAAATCATCGACTCGGCTACCGAGGTCAATGGCATCAAGACCATTACGCTCCAGCTTCCCGATGGCACCTCGGGCGGCGACCTGCGCACCGTGGCCACCGATATCCGCAACCGCATGAAGGATACGGCAGCGGTCATCGTGCTCGGCGCGGTGGATAAGGGCAAGTTCCCGTTCATCGCCGCCGCTACGGGCAAGGCTGTGGACGAGGGCGTGAAAGCAGGGGACATCGTCAAGCGCCTCGGCGAATACGTCAACGGTCGCGGCGGCGGCAAGCCAGACATGGCGCAGGGCTCTGGTACCGCGCCGGAAGGTGCGCAGCGCGGCTTTGAGGCCGTCAAGGATCTGTTGCAGTCGCGATAAGGATTCATTGTGGCAAAGGTTGAACCAGATTCCCCCGGAGTGGATGACCCAGGCGAGGGTCGCCGGTTAGCACTCGACGTGGGCACAGTGCGAATTGGCGTCGCGGCATCCAACCGCGAGGCCACCCTCGCTACCCCTGTGGAAACCGTTCCCAGGAAGACCGGCTTCAAAGACCGCGATCAAGAAGACATTGATCGAATTCTCGAGCTTATTGGGGCATATTCCGCGGTAGAAGTCATTGTTGGTTTGCCGCGTGATTTACACGGAAATGGGTCAAAAAGTGTAAAACACGCGAAAGAAATTGCGTTTCGGATTCGACGCCGCTTGAATCAAGATGAAAATATAGATAAAGTTCCACCACCAGTACGCTTGGCTGATGAACGTTTGACGACGGTAGCGGCAACCACCGCGCTGCGCGCGTCCGGCGTGTCCGAAAAGAAGGGCAGAAAAATCATTGACCAAGCTGCAGCGGTGGAAATACTACAGTCCTGGCTGGATGGGCGTGCTAACGCGCTCCGCTCGGATGATGCAGTAGCCCAGCCTTCAAACTCAGGAGACTAAACACGTGAGCCGTAACCAACAACGCCTCGGGCGATCGATGGATGATAAGTACGTCAAGCGGCGCCAGCGCGGCATCGCCGTGGTGGTCGCATCCGTCATCGTTATTCTAGGAGCTCTGATCTACATCGGAGTACGCATCGGCACTTCTTCGGCCGACTACGAAGGGGCCGGTAACGGCACCACGCAATTGGTGGAGGTTCCAGAAGGGTCCTCCATGTCCGAGCTGGGTCCCACGCTCGTGGAAAAGAATGTGGTCAAGACCCAAGAGGCATTCGACTCTGCGGCATCGATGAACCACAGCGCCAGCCAGATTCAACCTGGCTTCTACCGCCTGCAAGAAGAAATGAGTGCGGCGAATGCGGTAGAGGCATTGCTGGATGAAAACAACCGTGTGGACATGCTCGAGGTCCAAGGTGGTGCGACCCTGGAGGACGTGAAGGTCGTCGGCGGTGACGTGCGCTTTGGTATCTACTCCTTGATCGCCCAGGTTAGCTGCGATGACGGCAATTGCTTGGAGAAGGAAGAGCTGGAGAAGGCAGCAGCGGAAACCGATCCTAAGGAGCTCGGCGCGCCCGATTGGGCACTGGATGCCATTAAGAAGCGCGGCAATGACCCGAAGCGTATTGAGGGCCTGATTGCCCCTGGTCAGTACGTGCTCGACCCGAATATGAGCGCCAAGGATATCTTGAAGGACCTCATTACCCGCTCTGCCAAGCGCTATGAAGAAACCGACATTGAAAACCGTGCCAAGGCCATTGGTCTTTCGCCGTACGAGCTTTTGACCTCTGCCTCCTTGGTGGAGCGCGAGGCACCTGCCGGCGAATTCGACAAGGTCGCCCGCGTTATCCTGAACCGCTTGGACGAGCCCATGCGCCTCGAGTTCGACTCCACCGTGAACTACGGTCTGGAGGATGTTGAGCTTGCCACCACCGATGAGGCACGTGCGGAGAAGACGCCGTGGAATACCTACGCCAAGGAAGGCCTGCCGGATACGCCGATTTCCTCGCCTTCTGATGAGGCAATCCGCGCCATGGAAGAACCGGCCGAAGGTAACTGGAAGTTCTTCGTCACCGTGGATAAGGACGGCACCACCGTGTTCTCTGATACCTACGATGAGCACCTGGACCGCGTGGACGATGCCATCCGCTCCGGCGTCCTCGACTCGCAGCGCGAGGGTGAGGGAGCAGGTGCCGGCAACGGCGATGCCGCCTCAGATCAACCGGCTGAGTAGGCATTAGGCCGCAGCCAGAAAGGTAGTTGCTCTCCCATGCCGCGCGCCGCAGTACTCGGTAGCCCCATCGCACACTCGTTATCGCCTATCCTGCACAACGCGGGGTATGCCGCAGTGGGGCTCAAGGAGTGGTCCTATACCCGCTTTGAGGTCACGGCCGATACCCTTGTCCCATTCTTGGAAGAACGCGGCCCCGAGTACCGCGGCTTTTCCGTCACCATGCCCGGTAAGTTCGCCGCGCTCGAGGTTGCGGAAGAACGAAGCGATAGGGCGCAGCTTATCGGGTCCGCCAATACCTTGGTGCGCACCGAACATGGGTGGCGCGCGGATAATACCGATACCGAGGGCGTGCGCGGCGCCCTGCAAGAACTCATTGGGCTTCGGCCAGTCTCCCAGGCGCTTATCATCGGTGCGGGCGGAACCTCCCGTCCAGCGCTGTGGGCCTTGGCAGAACGCGGAATCGACCAGGTCACCATCTTGAACCGCTCGAACCGCCAAGCAGAACTCCAGCCCTTGGCCGAGCGGCTCGGGCTCAATTTGCAGTATGCAACCTTTGACGATGACCTCGAGGACCTTTCCCGCTCCGCGGATTTGATTATTTCCACCGTGCCTTCGGCTGCGTTAGAGGATTATCGCTTCCAGCTTGCCCACGCCCCAGTGCTCGATGTGATCTATCACCCGTGGCCTACGACGCTCGCCGCCTGCGCCGCCGCGAATGGCTACTTCACCGTGGGAGGGCATGTCATGTTGGCGCATCAAGCATTTAGCCAATTCGAGCAATTCACCGGGCTTACTGCACCGCGCGAAGAGATGGTCGCGGCCCTGCAGGAAGAGCTTCGCCTGCGCAACCTCTAACCACGCTGGAAATACGCCCATGTGCGCCGCCTTGCCATGAAGAGTGGCAAGGCGGGCGCTTAGCCTTATGCCATGGGTATTTTCGGGGGAATAATTTATGGCCTGTGGGCAGCCGCCTTGAGCTGGTGGGATATTCGCGAGCGGCGCTTGCCCGATGCGCTGACCATCCCAGCAGGGGTTCTATCGGTCACTGTTGTTAATTGGGGCGGGTTATTCTGGCCGGTGCTGTACCTCCTAGTAGCACTGCGGGGCGCTGGCATCGGCGGGGGAGATATTAAATTGGCCCTGCCGCTGGGCATGCTCGTTGGTGCCACGGCAGGCCCGCTGGCGGTTATCATCGCCTGTGGCGGTGCCGCTGTACTCACCTTGATCGCAAGCGGCATCGCGCGGACCAAGGGCGGCGTGCCCCACGGGCCCTCGATGCTCGTGGCCGCCGGGCTGGTCATCGCCGTGCATACCCTCTTTGAGGGGGAGGCGAATATATTGGGGTGCCTAGTTATTCCCTGTGGATAGGTGGCGTGCGATAATACCCGCATGCTTCGTTGGACTACCGCTGGTGAATCCCACGGCCAGGCACTGATCTCCATGCTGGAGCACATGCCGGCCGGAGTACCCATTACCCGTGCTGATATTTCCCATCAGCTTGCGCGGCGCCGCCTTGGATATGGCCGCGGTGCGCGCATGAAGTTTGAAGCCGATGAGGTCACGCTGCTGGGCGGCGTACGCCACGGACTGACCATTGGTAGCCCCATTGCCATCATGATTGGCAATACCGAGTGGCCGAAGTGGACTACCGTCATGTCCGCAGATCCCATCGATATGGAGGATGAGGACGTAGCCAGGGCGATGAATTCGGGCCGTGGCGCGCCCTTGCAGCGCCCGCGGCCAGGCCACGCCGATTTCGCCGGCATGGTGAAATATAACCACAGCGAAGCCCGCCCCATCTTGGAGCGTTCTTCTGCCCGGGAAACCGCCGCACGCGTTGCCGCCGCTACCGTAGCGCGGAACTTCCTGCGGGAAACGCTAGGCGTTGAAGTCTTCTCCCACGTGATTTCCATCGGCGCATCGCAGCCCTATACCGGCGCTTCCCCGAGTTTTGCGGATATTGAAGACATTGATAACTCGCCGGTGCGCGCCTTTGACAAGGACGCCGAATCCGCGATGATTTCAGAGATTGAAGCCGCCAAGAAGCAGGGCGATACCTTAGGCGGCATCGTTGAGGTAATCGTCGATGGCCTCCCCATTGGCCTCGGCTCACATATCTCGGGCGATGACCGCTTGGATGCGCAGCTGGCCGGAGCATTGATGGGCATCCAGGCGATCAAGGGCGTTGAAATCGGTGATGGCTTCGAAGAGGCGCGTCGGCGCGGCTCCGAAGCCCACGATGAGATGGTCCGCACCGAGGATGGCGTGACGCGCCTGAGCAACCGGGCCGGCGGCTTGGAAGGCGGCATGACTAACGGGCAGCAATTGCGGGTCCGCGCCGCCATGAAACCGATTTCCACGGTGCCGCGTGCTTTGCAGACGATCGATATGGAATCGGGTGCCGATGCCACCGCAATTCACCAGCGCTCAGATGTTTGTGCCGTGCCGGCAGCAGGAGTTGTGGCTGAGGCCATGGTCTCCCTCGTGCTAGCGCGCGCAGTTTTAGACAAATTTGGCGGGGATAGCTTGAGCGAGACCTCCCGCGCCATTGCTGCATATGAAGAATACGTTTCGCAGCGACTCGCCTTTAACCAGGAGTAAATGATGACAACGCCAACCGATGTAACGGGACAACCGCATCCTTGCGTGGTATTGATTGGCCCGCCCGGGGCGGGAAAGTCCACGATTGGCCGCCGGCTTTCGCACGCGCTGAATTGCGATCTGGTGGATTCGGATCACCTGATCGAAATGGCCGAGGGAAAACCTTGCGGCGAGGTCTTTAGTGAGAAAGGCGAACCGGCATTTCGCGAGCTCGAGGCAGAACATGTCGCTGAAGCCCTGCAGAAGGGCGGGGTAGTAAGCCTTGGTGGGGGCGCGGTGATGACGGCCTCTACGCGCGAGCTTCTGGAGCGCCACACCGTCGTCTTCCTCGATATTTCCGCAGAAGAAGGCGCGCGCCGCACGGCTGACGATCGCAACCGTCCGGTATTAGCGGCGGATAACCCGGTTGAACATTACCGGTCAATCGTGGAAACGCGCCGGCCTTTCTACCTGGAAGTAGCCGATTTTCGCGTGCGCACGGATACTCGCTCCCCGCAGCAGGTCGTGGGCGATATCCTGGGCTTTTTAGAAACCCTCTAGCCGGGAACCCCACCCGCATCCCCGCAGGTTATCGCTGCGTAGAAAGGACAACCCAATGCCTACCATCGCCGTTAACGGACCGAGCCCGTATGAGGTCCGCATTGGAGCGGGTCTCAGCGAAGATATCGCGCGGCGCTGCGCGGACACGGGTGCCGATAAGGCGGCGGTGATCTTCCAGCCTGCCCTGCGCACCGCCGCAGAAGAACTCGCGAAATCCGTAGAACTACAGGGCGTCGCCCCCGTCTTGTGCGAGGTGCCGGATGCTGAGGCGGCCAAGCAACTGAGCGTGGTGGGAGGCGTATGGGACCGCCTTGGTGAGGCCGGCTTTAGCCGCAGCGATATCGTCATTGGTGTAGGCGGCGGGGCAACCACGGATATGGCAGGCTTTGTCGCCGCCGGATGGATGCGCGGAATCAAAGTGATTCAGGTCCCTACGACCCTTCTCGCCATGGTTGATGCCGCGGTGGGCGGGAAAACTGGAATTAATACGAAGGCCGGGAAGAACCTCGTCGGCGCCTTCCACGAGCCGGACTCTGTATTCGTTGATCTGGAGCGCCTAGAGACCCTCCCACAGGCGGAGATCGTGGCTGGTTCCGCGGAGATCATTAAGACCGGGTTCATTCATGATCCGGTCATCGTGGAACGCTATGTGGAAAATCCAGGTGCTTGCCTTGACCCACGCGGTGTCCTGCCCGAACTGATTGAGCGTTCCATCGCGGTGAAGGCAGCGGTGGTGGGAGAAGACCTCAAGGAAGCCGGGCTGCGCGAGACCCTCAATTATGGGCATACCTTTGGCCACGCCATAGAAAGGCAGGAAAACTATGCGTGGCGCCACGGCAATGCGGTAGCCGTAGGCATGATGTTCATCGCCCACCTTTCCCACCACCGTGGCCTGATTGATGCAGAACTGGTGGAATTGCACCGCAATATCTTGAGCAATATTGGCCTGCCCACGAGCTATCAACCGGGTAAATTCGCGGAATTATATGAGGCTATGACCCACGATAAGAAAAACCGCGATGGGAAGATACGCTTCGTGGCGCTCACCGGAATCGGCGCGACGACGCGGATAGAAGGCCCCACGCGCGAAGAACTAGAAGCGGCGTATGCCGCCATCACGGAGTAGATATGAAAATCGTTGTTCTTAATGGACCGAACCTCAATAGGTTGGGCAAGCGCCAACCGGACGTATACGGTTCCACGACGCTAAGCGATGTCGAAAAGCTCGTGTCCGAGTGCGCGGCGAAGCACGGGGCAGAGGTCGAGTTTTTCCAGTCTAATTTTGAAGGCGAGCTCATTGAGAAGGTCCATGCCGCCGCCGATGCCGGCAGCGCGGTCATCATTAACCCAGGTGGGCTGACGCATACCTCTGTTGCCTTGCGCGATGCCTTGGCAGAAATTGCCGATGGCGCCGGCTTCGTGGAGGTGCATATCTCTAACGTGCATGCCCGGGAAGAATTCCGGCATCATTCTTATCTAAGCCCCATTGCCCGCGGCGTCATTGCCGGCCTGGGGGTCTTTGGATACTGCGCCGCGGTGGACTATTTGTGCCAATAAACGCCGGCCCAATTCGGAGCCTGTTGAGCGCAGCCGGTAAGAATACACCGAACCTGGCCACCATGGCCGCGGAAATAGATATAGTGGAGGAATAAATTTTTACACTTCACTACGATCCCCGCAAAGGATGATTTTATGGCACTTGCAGATACTCGCTTCAGCGATCGTCGCCGGAAGCTAGCTGCGGAATTAGCTGGTCAGCGCATCGATGCGGTATTGGTGACCCACTTAACCCACGTCCGCTACCTGTCTGGATTCTCTGGCTCCAACGGTGCGCTGTTGTTGCGCAAGGATCTCTCCGCGCTCATGGCTACCGATGGCCGCTATACCACCCAGATTGCCCAGGAAGTTCCGGACCTGGAGGCGGTAGAGGGCCGTGCTGTGGGCAAGGTGCTCCTGCAGCAGTTCGATGATGCCCAGTCGCCGGTTCGCGTTGGTTTCGAAGCTGACTACATGTCCGTATCGGAGCTGGAAGATCTGAAGGATTCTGCACCTGATGGGGTCACCTTGGTGCCCATTACCGGAATCATCGAGGATATCCGCCTGACCAAGGATCCTGTCGAGCTGGAAAAGCTGGAAGAGATCGCAGCGATTGCTAACCAGGCCTTGGAGGACCTCCTTGCCGCAGGCGAGCTGCGCGCGGGCCGCACGGAGCGCGAAGTTGCCGCTGACCTGGAATTCCGCATGCGCATCCTAGGATCGGAGCGCGTGAGCTTCGATACCATCGTGGCCTCTGGCCCGAACTCTGCGATGCCGCACCACGGCGCGGACGATCGCGTGATCGAAGATGGGGACTTGGTTACCATCGATTTCGGTGCTCACCTGCGCGGATTTAACTCTGACTGCACCCGCACCTACGTCGTGGGCACGGCAAATGACTTTGCCAAGGAGATCTACGATGTGGTGCTGCGCGCACAGCAAGCCGGCGTCGAAGCAGCGGTAGCGGGCACCTCGCTTTCCGATGTCGACGCCGCCTGCCGCACCATCATCGCCGACGCCGGATACGGCGACTACTTCGTCCACTCCACTGGGCACGGCGTGGGCTTGGACGTGCACGAAGCCCCCTTTGCCGCCACGACCGGTAAGGGAGAGCTGGCCCCGGGAATGACCCTGACCATCGAGCCGGGCGTATATGTGCCGGGCAAGGGCGGTGTGCGCATCGAAGATACGCTCATCATCACCGATGGTGCCCCGAAGATCATTACCGCTGCCTCCAAGGACTTTACGGAGCTGCCGGCATAGGTAGGCTTGGTTCCGTGACTCCGCCCTCCCGAGGGCGGAGAATTTAGGGGGGTACCGGTGGCCCAGCGGGTGCGGGCTATCCGGTAGGCTTATACTTTGCTTTCAACCTTTCAACCACAATTTTCGGGAGTTTAACCGCAATGGCTGATACTACTGATTTCAAGAACGGACTCGTTCTCAAGATTGACAACAAGCTGATGCAGATCACCGAGTTTCAGCATGTGAAGCCGGGCAAGGGTCCAGCGTTCGTGCGCACCAAGCTCAAGGACGTTGTCTCCGGAAAGACCGTGGACAAGACCTGGAACGCGGGCGTCAAGGTAGAAACCGCCACGGTGGACCGTCGCGATATGACCTACCTGTACAACGACGGCACCAGCTATGTCGTCATGGATGAAAAGACCTTCGAACAGTTCGAGCTCTCGCCGGAGAAGTTTGGCGATGCCGCCCGTTTCCTGCTGGAAAACATGCGCGTGCAGGTCTCCTTCTACGAGGATGAGGCATTGTTCGCAGAGCTTCCTATCTCCGTCGACCTCAAGGTAGAGCACACCGAACCAGGCCTGCAGGGTGACCGTTCCTCCGGCGGCACCAAGCCTGCCACGTTGGAGACCGGTGCCGAGATTCAGGTTCCGCTGTTCATTGAAATCGGCAATGTACTAAAGATCGATACCCGCACCGGCGAGTACCTGTCCCGCGTCAATAACTAGGGCTTTATCTTGTCTGATAACACTGCTAAGCGGGATATCAATCATAAACGCCATACCGCGCGCTACCGCGCGCGCCGTCGCGCAGCGGATATCCTCTATGAAGCGGAGAACCGGGACCTCGATCCCGTCGCCATCGTTGAGGACCGCGTTGCCCTGGCGCGCGAGGATCGCCACGCGGTAGCGCCGATTGCGGATTACACCAAGGTCATCGTCCAAGGTGTAGCAGAAGAGCTAGACGCTATCGATGACACGATCTCGCGGTATCTTTCCCAGAACTGGGAGCTGCACCGGATCCCCGCCGTCGACCGCGCTATCCTGCGCCTTTCGGTGTGGGAGCTGCTGTTTAATCCGGATGTTCCCACCGCGACGGCCGTCGTCGAAGGCGTGGAGCTGGCCTCGCAGTATTCCCACGATCAAGCCGCACCGTATATTCACGCGGTCTTGGATGACGTCGCGCAATCTCGTTCTGAGCTAAGCCCGATGAATAACGTCGGTCAAGAGGAAGAAAGCGACGACGCGGAGGCCGAGGATGCCCAAGAGGACTCTGCGGACTCGACGCACGCAGAGGCATCAGAAATGCCGAAGACGCCAGAGGAGTCTGGGGAAGCCTCCCCACGTGCGGAATCGGAAGAGGGTAACTCCTAACCCATTCCCAGTTTCCTCAGTTTCCCGGCTTGCTTAGTTTAAGAAGCAATGAAGCTGGGGAACTGGTCATGTCTCCTGCAGCGAGGCGTCGCGGGAGCCAGCCCCGGTTCGCCCGCTCCACCCGCTCCACACCCTGGCGTTTGTACACTGTGTGTCATGGGTAAATTTAAGATCAAAGATGCGCTAGACCTGCGCGCCGGAAAAACCTTTCGGCTTGCAGATGTCGATCCCACGGCGACTCCAGGATTCGATGGCTCAAAGTCTGACTTAGCGGACCGCTTCGAACGCTACGACGATGAGCTCTATGATTTGCAGGAGCGCCTTTTTGCTAATGGCAGGGCGCATAGCGATGACGCACCTTCGCTCTTAGTGGTCCTGCAAGGCATGGATACCTCCGGCAAGGGCGGGGCGATTCGCCACGTCTTTTCCGTCTTTGATCCGCAGGGCACCAAGACCGTGGGTTTTGGTAAGCCCACGGAAGAGGAAATGGAACACGATTTCCTGTGGCGCATCCGCAAACACGATCCGGTTCCTGGCCAAGTCGTGGCCTTTGACCGTTCCCACTATGAGGACGTCTTGATTCAACGCGTGCACGAGTGGGTGGATGAGGAAGAGATCGACCGCCGCTTCGAGGCGATTCGTGAATATGAGCAAGAGCTCGCTGGAAAGCGGGTAAAAATCCTCAAGGTCTTTTTGCACATCTCGCCGGAGTTTCAAAAGGACAACCTCATCGAGCGGACCGAGCGTGAGGATAAGTACTGGAAGTACGACCCTTCAGATCTTGAAGAGCGCGGCTATTGGGATAAATACATGGCCGCCTATGAAGATGCCATCCGCCGGACGGATGAGCTTTGGGCGCCGTGGTTTGTTATCCCCACGGATAATAAGAAGTATGCGCGCATGGCCTTGAAATATCTCATCGTCGATGCGCTGCGGCATTTGAACCTGTCGTGGCCCGCGCCCGAATTCGATCCGGAGGCAGAAAAGCAGCGCATCCTCGACGCGGACTAGCGTCTAGCCGCGGCGCTGAGAACCCAAGTAGGGTAAGGCACCTAAAAATCCCCGCATCGTCGCCGCGCCGCAGTGCGCGATAGCACGGAGACGGGGCGAAACAAGTGCGGGGGAGAAGCCTTAGGTAAGGCGGCTTAGGCGTTGTCAGACGGCGTGGAGTTTTCCTCGCCGCCGTTTCCGGCCTTCGCTGCGGTTTCAGAACCGAGCTTGGCCATTTCCTCGGCGGCAGAAACCATGGCGTCCTGGCCGTTGATGACGGCATCGACGGCCTTCTTCAAAGCCGTGGTGAGCTGCTCGTCGGTCATTCCGGCCGCGGCGGGAATATCGCGCTCGGTGCGGACGACGAGCATATCGTCGTGCTCAGAAATAACTGCTCGCGCGCCGAATGCTACAGAGTTGATCTGGTTGGCGGCGAGGAAGAGTCCGGCATCGGCCTTGGAGAACGAGGCATCGGTTGGCACATCGCAGCGCACGATGACAACGGAATCCAGGACCGCAAACATGGTGGGCAGGCCATTGAGGTTGGCGGTGGCGGCGTCAATTTCGCCTTCCACCTTGGTCAGCTCAATGTCGAAGGTGCCCATGGCAGCTACGACGCGGTCTAGATCGACCTCAGGCAAATTGTTTTCGGTAGATGCGGTGGATGCATTAGTCATGGTTATGCTCCTCCCAGGTGACAAGCTGTGGGTAGTGCTCTTCAACAAAAGCCATGGACTGCAGCATGGAGTCCAAGGTGGACATCACGAAGGCACCGATCTGGTTGCGGGACAGGCCATGGGAAATGTTGATTTCGCGCACGCCGGAGACAGCCAGATTATTTTCGGCCGATTCAAAAAAGCGCAGGGTGGGCGCGAAGTGCTGCTGGTTCCACTTATTGAGGACCATGAGCAGTTGCGGGCCTTCCG
The DNA here is from genome assembly GCF_000478135.1 of Corynebacterium sp. KPL1818. NCBI lineage: Bacteria > Bacillati > Actinomycetota > Actinomycetes > Mycobacteriales > Corynebacteriaceae > Corynebacterium > Corynebacterium sp. KPL1818. Next base: position 635,081 of record NZ_KI515759.1, read on the forward strand.
AGGCTGGGGCGTTGCCGCGCCAGACGGAGTCTGCCACGAGGACATCGTCACGCACTTGCAGGGCAATGGCGATATTGGAAAAGCCGGTGCGCAGGATCTTTACCGTCTCGCCTTCGCCGACGGTCTGTTCTTCTACGCGGTACTCGAGCTTTTCGGAGTCAAAAATTTCACCGATGCGCTCTAGGGTGACATCCTCAATGGGCGTATCGGGATACAGGGTTGGTTCTTCAGACACGTAAGTAGTCTCAATCCATGTACTAATCGGGGATAATGGTCAACCCTGCCTAGTTTACCTAACTCATAGCGCTCCTACGGCGACTCCCACAGGCTTTCGCCGCCGAGTTCGTGCGCCAAGGCGGCGTCGATGGTGGGGTAGCGGAAGGTATGGCTTATGTCCTCGAGCACCTGTGGCTTCACCCGCTGGTCGGCCAAGGCGAGTTCTTGCGCGCCTTGCTTGCCCAGGAGCAAAGCGGGTCCGAATTGGGGGATCGGCAGGATGGTGGGTCGGTGCAATTCGGATCCCAAGGCGGATACGAAGTCCTTATTGAGCACCGGGTTTGGTGATACCCCATTGACCGGACCCTTAAGGTTCTCATCCACGATGGCGCGTATATAGGAGTCGGTGAGATCGTCTAAGGCGACCCAGCTGTACCAAAAGTTGCCGTCACCAAAGGCGCCGCCAAGCCCTGTGGAAAACAGCGCGCGCAACAGCGGTAGCAGGCCGGAATTCCCGGACATCACGATGCCGGTGCGGATATTGACCACGCGTTTTCCGGCCTTTTGGGCGGGCGCGCAGGCCTTCTCCCAGTCCGCCACGACATCGGCAAGAAAGCCCTCGCCGCGCTCGGCGTCCTCGGTTAGCAGCTCATCGCCGCGCTCAGACCCGTAGAAGCCGATGGCAGAGGCACACACCATGGCCTGTACGGAATCGGTGGCGGCCACCAGGCGGGCGAGGTTTTCGGTGGGGCCCACGCGGGAGTCGCGGATATCGGCCTTGTGGCTGTCATTAAAGCGCCCAAAGATGGGTTCGCCGGCTAGGTGCACCAGCACGTCGATGCCCTCGAGGAGATCGGGCCGCGGGTGGTGCGGGCGCCACTCGCGCTGGCCGGATTGCGCGGTGCCGCGCACGAGCTGGATCACGGTGTGGCCCAGGGTCTGTAGCTGCGCGGTCAGGGCGCTGCCCACGCTGCCGCGCGAGCCGGTGATGGCGATGGTCAACGGCTTGTGGCCGAGCTGGGCTTCGCGCAGGCGGTTTTCAAAGGCAATATCCTGGATGAGCTGGTGCTGCCGGTAGGCGAATAGCGAGGTGAGGGCGGTGGCGGGAATGCGGGTATCTACCTCGTCCGTAATCAGCGTCCCGTCTGGGTGATCGGCAAAGCGATGCGTATGACGCCACTTGGCAAATTTGCGGATCGGCGCGTTGATGCAGACATCGCTGAAGCTATAGCCGGCCTGGTAGCGCGATAGATCGTGCTGGGCCGTCCACTGCAATCCGCCGGGCAGGGCGAGCAGGGAGGTGCCATCGCCCAGATCGGTGGCCTGTTGCACGGGCTTCATGAATGCGAAAGGTGGGTTTAGGCGTGCGAGCGACCCTGGCCGGGAATGCCACTGCCAGACGTGTTCGCGGGAGGCTGGGACTACGTGCTGCGCGGAGAAACTCACTGCGTGATGCACCTCTTTCGGCTAAGCCTCACCCACGGGTGGGTAAGGTGCTAGAGTAATACGTGTCTATCAGCATAGACGTCTACAAGTTCATTGACAGGCATCCTTTAATGACCGCACCGTGAGGCGGGGAAGGAGGTCACGATGAGTGGAACTGACGTGAACGCGAATCAGTTGGAGCTTTTAAGCGCCGATGATGTCTCGCGTACCGTTGCACGCATCGCGCACCAGATTATTGAAAAGACGGCGCTCGATTCCGCGGAAGCCCCGCGGGTCATTTTGTTGGGCATTCCCTCAGGCGGAGTACCCCTAGCGGAGCGCCTCGCGCAGAAAATACACGAGTTTTCCGGGGTTCCCGTTCCGTGGGGCTCGCTCGACATCACGTTGTACAGGGACGATTTGCGCAATTTCCCGCACCGCGCCTTGCAACCGACCTCGATCCCAGACGGCGGCATTGATAATGCCACGGTCATCTTGGTCGATGATGTCCTTTATTCCGGCCGCACCGTCCGCGCCGCCCTCGATGCGGTGGGCGATGTCGGCCGGCCTTCGATTATCCAGTTGGCCGTATTGGTTGACCGCGGGCACCGCGAAGTCCCCATCCGCGCCGATTATGTGGGCAAGAACCTGCCCACGGCGCGGGAAGAAGATGTCTCCGTATACATCCAAGACATCGATGGCCGCGATGCCGTAGTCCTCACCCGCTCTACGTCCGCGGGCGATGCCGCGCAGATAAGGGGAACGCACTCATGAAACACCTGATTGATAGCGCGGAACTATCCCGCGCAGAGATTATCGGCCTGCTGGATGAGGCCGATCGCTTCCGCGAGGCGCTCGATGGCCGCGAGGTCAAAAAACTGCCGACGCTGCGCGGACGCACGATTTATACGCTCTTTTATGAAAACTCCACGCGCACGCGCTCGTCTTTTGAAACGGCCGGCAAGTGGATGTCCGCTGACGTTATCAACCTCTCGGCGTCGACCTCGTCCGTGAAAAAGGGCGAGTCCTTAAAGGATACGGGCCTGACGCTGGCGGCTATCGGCGCCGATGCCATCATCATGCGCCACCCCTCTTCCGGCGCGCCGCAGCAGCTGGCCCAGTGGGTGGACTCGGATGGCAACGGCCCTGCAGTGATCAACGCCGGCGACGGTGCGCACCAGCACCCGACGCAGGCCTTGCTTGATGCCGTTACAATGCGCCAGCGCCTAGGCCTGCGCGGCGATAATGGCTTCGAGGGCCTAAAGGTAAAGATTGTGGGCGATTGCCTGCACTCGCGCGTCGTGCGCTCCAACGTGGATCTCCTGCACACCTTGGGCGCGGAGGTCACCCTCGTGGGACCTGCGACCTTGATGCCGTGGGGTGTGGACAAGTGGCCGGTGCGCGTGTCCTATGACTTTGATGCAGAGCTTTCAGATGCCGATGTCGTGATGATGCTGCGCGTGCAGCAAGAGCGCATGGACGGCGGCTTTTTCCCGTCCCACCGCGAGTATGCGCAGCTCTTTGGGCTCTCGCAGCAGCGCGCCGCGGCGCTGCACAAGGACGCCATCGTCATGCACCCAGGTCCCATGCTGCGCGGGATGGAGATCAACTACGCCGTGGCCGATATGGATAAAACCACGGTATTGCAGCAGGTCAACAACGGTGTCCACATGCGCATGGCAGTGCTTTTTACGCTGCTGACCAATGGCGATAACGCCGGGATTTAAACCGGGCAGAGCATAAGCCACGTAAAAGGGAGAGAAAATGACTACGTACCCAGCTACCGGCCGGCTGTCCGCACCGGCCGAAAACCCACTACTGATTAAAAATATTCGCCTTTACGGGGAAGGCGAGCCCACCAACGTCCTCATCCGCGGTGGCGTTATTGACTCCATCGGGCCCGAGGTGCAGGCAGAGGGTGCCGAGACCATCGAGGGCGACGGCAACGTGCTGCTGCCTGGCCTGGTTGACATGCACGTGCACCTGCGCGAGCCAGGCCGCGAGGATACCGAGACCATCGAGTCCGGTTCCAAGGCCGCGGCCAAGGGCGGGTTTACCGCGGTGTTTACCATGGCCAATACCACGCCGGTCACGGATCAGCCCATTATCGCCGAATCCGTATGGGCAAAGTCCCAGGCACTGGGGCTTTGCGATGTCCACCCGGTCGGCTCCATCACCAAGGGCCTAGAAGGCAAGTCCTTAACGGAGTTCGGCATGATGGCGCGCAGCGATGCCAAGGTGCGCATGTTCTCTGATGACGGCAAGTGCGTGCAGAACCCACAGCTGATGCGCCGCGCGCTGGAATACGCCAAGGGCATGGACGTGTTATTAGCCCAGCACGCCGAGGATGACCGCATGACCGGTGGATCGTCTGCCCACGAGGGCGAAAACGCCGCGCGGTTGGGCCTGCGCGGCTGGCCGCGCGTGGCGGAAGAATCCATCGTTGCCCGCGACGCCCTGTTAGCCCGTGATTACGGCAACCGCGTTCACATCTGCCACGCCTCCACGCAGGGCACGGTGGAGCTCCTGCAGTGGGCGAAGGAACACGATATTCCGCTGACCGCAGAGGTCACCCCGCACCACCTGCTGATGACCGATGACAAACTGCGCACCTATGACGGCCTCTTCCGCGTGAACCCGCCGCTGCGCGAACAGCGCGATACGGAGGCGCTGCGCCAGGCGCTTCTTGATGGCACCATTGACTGCGTCGCCACCGACCACGCGCCGCACGGCTCCGAAGACAAGTGCGTGGAATTCGAAAATGCGCGCCCCGGCATGTTGGGGCTGGAGTCCTCGCTGGCGGTCATCGCCAAGCTCTTTGTGGAAACCGGCCTGGCGGACTGGCGCTTTATCGCGCGCGTCATGTCCGAGCGCCCCGCTGAGATCACGCGCCTGCCAGGCCACGGTCGCCCCTTGGAAGTGGGGGAGCCTGCCAACTTAACCATCGTTGACCCACAACACCACTGGGTATCCGATTCCGCGCAGCTTGCATCCAAGTCCCACAACAACCCGTACGCGGGCGAGGAATTTGGTGCGCGAGTTACCCACACCATCTTGCGCGGCTCGGTAACGTTCGATCTGAACGCCGCAACTCAGGACTAACCTTGCACGCAGCACCCAATCAAGGCACAGAAAGGCCACGACGTGACTGATAAAACCCCAGCAATCCTCGTCCTTGCGGATGGGCGTACCTTCCGTGGCTACGGCTTCGGCGCTACCGGCACCACCCTCGGTGAGGCCGTATTTACCACCGCGATGACCGGGTACCAGGAAACGATGACGGATCCGTCCTACCACCGCCAGATCGTCGTCTCCGCAGCCCCGCACATTGGCAATACCGGCTGGAACGATGAGGACAACGAGTCCCACGGCAATAATATTTGGGTCGCAGGCCTGGTTATCCGCGATCTGTCCCGCCGCGTATCCAGCTGGCGCGCCGAGCGCAGCTTGAGCGAAGAAATGCAGGCCCAAGGCGTCATCGGCATCCGCGGCATCGATACCCGCACCCTGGTGCGCCACCTGCGCAACTACGGTTCCATCTCTGCGGGCCTCTTCTCCGGCGAGGCCGCCACCCGGCCCGTCGAGGAGCTCCTCGAGGAGGTAAAGAGCCAGTCCTCCATGGAGGGCGCGGACCTTGCCGCCGAGGTATCCACCGATAAGCCCTATGTTGTTGAGGCCCAAGGAGAAAAGAAGCACACCATCGTCGCCTTTGACATGGGCGTGAAATCCGCTACGCCGCGCTACCTTTCCCAGCGTGGCATCGAGACCATCGTAGTGCCGTCAACGACCACCTTTGCAGAAGTTCAGTCCTATAACCCGGATGGCGTCTTTGTCTCCAACGGCCCGGGTGACCCAGCTACCGCCGATGACACCGTTGCCACCATCAAAAAGGTGCTCGCGGCGGACATCCCGTTCTTTGGCATCTGCTTTGGCAACCAGCTGCTCGGGCGCGCGCTGGGCCTAGATACCTACAAGATGAAATTCGGACACCGCGGCATCAACGTCCCGGTACGCAACCTGCTGACTGGCAAGATCGACATCACCTCCCAAAACCACGGCTTCGCGCTGCAGGCGCCAGATAATTACGACCTGGCCGATAAGGACGCCGAATTCGCTTCGGACTTCGGCCCGGCCCACATCACGCACATCTGCTTGAACGATGACACGGTCGAGGGCGTCGCCCTGCGCAATGGCAAGGCTTTTTCGGTGCAGTACCACCCGGAATCCGCTGCCGGCCCGCACGATGCCAACCCGCTTTTTGATCAATTCTTAGAGCTCATGGCCAACCACACCCCGAAAAAGTAGTCACCCAGGAAAAGGAAGAAATATTATGCCAAAGCGCACTGACATTAATCACGTCCTGGTCATCGGCTCCGGGCCCATCGTCATCGGCCAGGCCTGCGAGTTCGACTACTCCGGAACCCAGGCCTGCCGCGTCCTCAAGGACGAAGGCCTGCGCGTGACCCTGGTGAACTCGAACCCGGCCACCATCATGACCGACCCCGAGTTCGCCGACCACACCTACGTCGAGCCCATCGAGCCGGAATACATCGAAAAGATCCTGGTCAAGGAGACCGAGGAAGGCCACCCCATCGACGCCGTGCTGGCTACCTTGGGCGGGCAAACCGCGCTCAACGCCGCGGTGCAGCTGGACCGCCAGGGCATATTGGATAAGTACGATATCGAGCTCATCGGCGCCGATATTGATGCCATCGAGCGCGGCGAAGACCGCCAAAAGTTCAAGGATATCGTGGCCTCGGTAGGCGGGGAATCCGCCCGCTCGGCGGTGTGCCATAACATGGATGAGGTCCACGAGACCGTCGACAAGCTCGGCTTGCCCGTCGTGGTGCGCCCGTCCTTTACCATGGGTGGCCTGGGCTCTGGCCTGGCCTTCAATAACGAGGATCTGGATCGCATCGCCGGCGGCGGTCTTGCGGCCTCGCCGGAGGCCAACGTGCTCATCGAGGAATCCATCCTCGGCTGGAAAGAATTCGAGCTCGAGCTCATGCGCGATGGTGATGACAATGTGGTCGTCGTCGCCTCCATCGAAAACGTCGATGCCCTGGGCGTGCACACCGGTGACTCCGTGACCGTGGCGCCGGCGCTGACGCTGACGGACCGCGAGTTCCAGAAGATGCGCGATCTGGGCATCGACATCATCCGCGAGGTGGGCGTTGATACCGGCGGCTGCAATATCCAGTTCGCCTTGAACCCGGATGATGGCCGCATCATCGTCATCGAGATGAACCCGCGCGTCTCCCGCTCCTCGGCGCTGGCATCCAAGGCCACGGGTTTTCCCATTGCCAAGCTGGCCGCGAAATTGGCCATCGGCTACACCTTGGACGAGGTGCAAAATGACATCACCGGCGAAACCCAGGCGGCGTTCGAGCCGACCTTGGACTATGTCATTGTCAAGGCGCCCCGCTTTGCCTTCGAGAAATTCCCCGGCGCCGATGACACCTTGACCACCACGATGAAATCGGTGGGCGAGGCCATGGGCATCGGCCGCAACTACATCTCCGGCCTGAATAAGGTCATGCGCTCGCTGGAAAACAAGCCCAACGGGTTCTGGACCAAGCCCGATGAGTATTTTGCGGGCGAGCGCGCCGCCGACGTGCAGGCGGTGCTCAAGGATCTCGAGCGCCCCACCGAAGGCCGCATGTACGATATCGAGCTGGCCCTGCGCCTTGGCGCTACGGTCGACGAGGTCCACGAGGCCTCCGGCGTGGACCCATGGTTCATCGCGGAGCTCGAGGGCCTGGTGGAATTCCGCCAGGAGCTTGTCGATGCCCCCGTGCTCACCGAGCAGCTCCTGCGCGAGGCCAAGGTCTTTGGGCTTTCCGATGCCCAAATTGCCGCCCTGCGTCCCGAGTTCAACGGCGAAGACGGCGTGCGCAGCCTGCGCTGGCGCATGGGCATTCGGCCCGTCTTCAAGACCGTCGATACGTGCGCCGGCGAGTTCGAGGCGCAAACGCCGTACCACTACAGCTCTTATGAGCTGGATCCTGATGCCGAAACCGAGGTGCACCCAGCACCGGAAGGCTCGAAGGGCAAGGTCATCATCTTAGGCTCTGGTCCGAACCGCATTGGCCAGGGCATCGAATTCGACTACTCCTGCGTGCACGCCGCCCTTGAGCTTTCCCGCAAGGGCTATGAGACCGTGATGGTCAACTGCAACCCTGAGACGGTATCGACCGACTATGACACCGCTGATCGCCTGTACTTCGAGCCGCTGACCTTCGAAGACGTCATGGAGGTCTACCACGCAGAGGCAGCCTCCGGCGAGGTCGCCGGCGTGTTGGTGCAGCTGGGCGGCCAAACCCCGCTGGGCCTGGCAGAGCGCCTCGACGCCGCCGGCGTGCCCGTGGTGGGCACCAGCCCCGCGGCCATCGACTCCGCCGAGGACCGCGGCGAATTCGGCAAGGTCCTCGATGAAGCAGAGCTGGCAGCGCCATCGTATGGCACCGCCACCTCCTTCGAGGAGGCCCGGAAGGTCGCAGCCTCCATCGGCTATCCGGTTCTGGTTCGTCCTTCCTACGTCTTGGGCGGCAGCGGCATGGAAATCGTCTACGATGAGCAGTCGCTGGAGAACTATATCGAGCGCGCCACCGAGCTCTCCCCAGACCACCCGGTCTTGGTGGACCGCTTCTTGGACTCGGCCATCGAGATCGATGTCGACGCCCTGTGCGACGGCAACGAGGTCTACTTGGGCGGCGTGATGGAGCACATCGAGGAAGCCGGCGTTCACTCCGGCGACTCCTCGTGCGCCCTGCCGCCGATGACGCTGGGGCCAGAGGACATCGACAAGGTGCGCGAATCCACGCGCCGCTTGGCCGAGGGCATTGGCGTGAAGGGCCTGATGAACGTCCAGTTCGCCTTGAAGGACGATGTCCTTTATGTCATCGAGGCCAACCCGCGCGCCTCGCGCACCGTTCCGTTCGTGTCCAAGGCGACCGGCGTGCCGCTGGCTAAGGCTGCCGCCCGCATCATGATGGGATCCACCATCGCGGAGCTGCGGGAAGAAGGCCTAATCCCATCGGCCTACGATGGCGGCTCCTTGCCGCTTGACCACCCGATTGCGGTCAAGGAAGCGGTCTTGCCCTTCGAGCGCTTCCGCCGGCCAGACGGTAGCCTGCTGGATACCCTGTTGTCGCCGGAGATGAAGTCCACCGGTGAGGTGATGGGCCTAGCCACCAACTTCGGTGCAGCCTACGCCAAGGGCGAAATCGCTGCCTTTGCTGTCCCGCCCACGGAAGGCACCATCTTCGTCTCCGTGGCCAACCGGGATAAGCGCACCCTGATTTTCCCCATCCAGCGCCTGGCGCGCATGGGCTACAACATCGTCGCCACAGCCGGTACCGCGCAGATGCTGCGCCGCAACGGCATCGAGTGCGAGGTTGCCGTCAAGGTCTCTGAGGCCAAGGAAGGCGAAGAGTCCATCGTGGACAAGATTTTCAACGGCGAGATTGACTGGATCCTCAATACGCCAGCCGGCTCTGCCGGTGCGCGCCACGACGGCTACGATATCCGCGCCGCAGCGGTGCACATGGGCCTACCACTCGTCACGGTGGTCCAGGGCATTACGGCGGCGGTACAGGGCATCGAGGCGCTGCGCCAGGGTGATTTGCAGGTCCGCGCACTTCAGGAGCTTGAGCATGGCCCACGCAACTAAATCCTTCGGCCAGCGCCTAGTAGACGCCGGCCGCGAGCGCGGGCGGCTTTGCGTAGGCATCGACCCGCACCCGTACCTCTTAGAGCACTGGGGGCTGGATAATACCGCGGAGGGCCTGCGCACCTTCAGCCTGCGCTGCGTTGAGGCCTTTGCAGATTCCGCTGCGTTGGTAAAGCCGCAGGTGGCCTTCTTCGAGCGCTTCGGCGCCGCTGGCTTTGCGGTCTTGGAAGAAACGCTGGCTGGCCTCCGCGAGGCAGGGTGCCTCACGGTAGCAGATGCCAAGCGCGGCGATATCGGCTCCACCATGGAAGGCTATGGCGATGCCTGGCTAGGGGAGACCTCGCCGCTGCGCGCTGATTCGGTGACCTTATCGCCGTATCTCGGCGTAGGGGCGCTGGGCGCGGCCATTGCCACAGCACTAGAAAACAACCGCGGCGTCTTCGTCTTGGCGGCCACCTCTAATCCAGAGGCGCGCGCCATTCAAGCGGTTCCTGCGGGCACGGCGGACTCGATTGCCCAGGCCGTGGTGGACGAGTGCGCCACCTTCAATGCCACAGCACTTGAGGCCGGCGTGGCTGGAAGCGTGGGCGTTGTGGTGGGCGCGACCGTCGAGAACCCACCCCGCTTGGACGCGCTTAATGGCCCGGTGCTGCTTCCCGGCGTCGGCGCCCAGGGGGCGGGTCCCGCGCAGGTGCACTCCATTGTGTCTGCGTGCCCGCAGCTTGGGTTCGCCAATGTCTCGCGCGCCGTCTTGCAACGCGGCCCCCAGGTCGATGACCTGCGCAAAGCGGTGATCGATACCGCAGACCAATTCCGGGATTAGAACACGCGGCGGGGCCAATTAACGGCCGCGCCGTTTACCTGGTATTTTGGTCTAGGCATGTGCGTTGACGTGCTAAAACGAGCGGCTCATCTGGGTCGCCTATCGTCATCGTGTCACTAGCGGTGCTAGGATAATCAGAAGTCGGTGTGCTCGAAGGTTCAGGGTAACTTTCCGCGGTATTTCCATCGCGTTTGGCAACCGGAATCTGGTACCAAGTATCAGAAGTAATAGAAGCAATCTAATGAATCGGAGGAAACTCGTGGCCCTTCCAAAGTTGACTGATGAGCAGCGTAAGGAAGCTCTCGCAAAGGCCGCTGAGGCCCGCAAGGCTCGCGCTGAGCTCAAGGCTGCGCTTAAGCGCGGCGAGACCGACCTGAAGGACGTGCTGGAAAAGGCTGAGACCGATGAGATCATCGGCAAGACCAAGGTTTCCGCACTCCTCGAGGCTCTGCCTAAGGTTGGCAAGGTCAAGGCCAAGGAAATCATGGAAGATCTGGAGATTGCGCAGACCCGTCGCCTGCGCGGTCTGGGTGAGCGCCAGCGTCGTGCTCTGCTTGAGCGCTTCGGTTACGACGACGAATAATCACGTCTATGGCTGACGCAACTGCTCGCGGTCGCCTCGTCGTGTTGGCGGGTCCTTCCGCAGTGGGGAAATCCACCGTAGTCTCGCGTCTACGGCATGACGTCGAGGGGCTGTATTTCAGCGTGTCTATGACAACGCGCCAGCCCCGCCCCGGGGAAAAAGACGGCGTGGATTATTTCTTCGTCACCCCTGAGGCCTTTCAGGAACGCATTGATGCCGGTGAGATGCTCGAATGGGCAGATATTCACGGCGGATTGCAGCGTTCCGGAACACCCGCCCGGCCCGTAGAAGAGGCCTTGGACGCCGGTCGCCCGGTTCTCGTCGAGGTCGATTTGGCCGGTGCGCGCAGCGTTCGCAAGGCCTTGCCGGAAGCGGATTTGGTCTTCTTGGCACCGCCTTCGTGGGAGGTGTTGGTAGAGCGCCTGACCGGTCGCGGTACCGAACCGCAAGACGTCATTGATCGTAGGTTGCACACTGCGTACGAGGAACTAGCTGCACAGGATGAGTTTGATCACGTTGTGGTCAATGAAAACCTAGATGAGGCAGTGGCCGCCATTAGTGATATCCTGCGTGGATAGACTCTTCTTTTGACCATCTTCAACCAATGTAAAGGTGCATGTGACTAACGTGACCACCCCTTCTAACACTGAATCCGCGAAGTCGGAACCGGTATTTGATGACCCGATTGGCATTACGGACCCGCCAATCGATGAGCTGTTGGACAAGGTTTCTTCCAAGTACGCCTTGGTAATTTTCGCTGCCAAGCGTGCGCGCCAGATCAATAGCTACTACCAAGAGCAAGATGAAGGCGTCTTTGAGTTCGTCGGCCCACTGGTTAACCCAGAGCCCGGCGAGAAGCCACTGTCCATCGCGCTGCGCGAAATCGACGCAGGTCTGTTGGACCACGAGGAAGGCAAGTAAGTAGCGCTCGCTTTCGCGTGCGCACCTTGTGCCTCATTTCAGCCCCGTCCGGCCAAGCCCACTTGGTTTCACTTCTGTGGAACTAACGTGGTGGCCGGGCGGGGCTCTTGTCATGCCTGCACGGTACGATTGTGCGATGTGACTGTTTCAAAATCTCCTCGCAATATCGTGCTTGGCGTTGCCGGTGGCATCGCCGCGTATAAGGCCTGCCACTTGGTGCGCAATTTCAAAGAACATGGCGATAATGTCCGCGTCGTTCCTACAGAAAGCGCATTGAACTTCGTAGGTGCCGCCACTTTTGAGGCATTATCCGGAAATCCCGTTTCCACCAGTGTTTTTGAGGCCGTAGAGGACGTTCAACACGTAGCGGTAGGGCAGGAGGCCGATGCCGTGGTCATCGCCCCTGCCACGGCTGACCTCATTGCGCGCTTGGCTGCGGGACGCGCCGATGACTTGTTGACCGCGACCGTGCTGGTGGCAACGTGTCCCATCATCGTGGCGCCCGCCATGCACACGGAAATGTGGAATAATCCAGCGACACAGGACAATGTGCAGACCCTGCGTCGACGCGGCATTACCGTCATGGAGCCGGCGCACGGGCGCCTTACGGGTAAGGATACGGGCGCAGGCAGGCTGCCGGATCCAGAACAGATTGCGGCCATCGCGCGCACCGAGCTCGCGGGTTTTCATATCGATCACAGCTGGGCGGGGCTGAAGGTCGTGATCTCTGCCGGTGGCACTCAAGAGGAATTGGATCCGGTTCGCTATTTAGGAAACCGTTCCTCCGGCAGGCAGGGGTTTGCGCTGGCTGAGGTCGCCGCACACAAGGGCGCGGATGTCATGGTTGTGGCAGGCAATACGGCGGAGCTGCCCGTACCGAGCGGGGCTACGATCCGGAATATCGTTTCCGCCCAAGACTTGGAGGCCGCGATGCGCGAGGAATCCCGCGATGCCGATATCGTCATCATGGCCGCGGCGGTCGCGGATTACCGGCCCGCGAACGTGGCTGAGTCCAAAATGAAAAAGGGCAAGGCGGATGATGCGCTCGCGACGCTAGAGATGGTGGAAAACCCAGATATCTTGAAGTCTCTCGTGGCAGCGCGCGAGGAGGGCGAGGTGCCGCAAAAGTGCGTCATCGTCGGTTTCGCGGCCGAGACGGGGGATGGCGATTCTTCGGCGCTGGATTACGCGAAAGAAAAGTTTGCGCGCAAGGGGTGCGATGTATTGATGGCTAATGAGGTCGGCCGCGGCGTGACCTTTGGCCAGGAAAGTAGCGAGGGGTGGATCCTGAGGCGGAATGAGGAACCACAGCGCGTAGAGCATGGATCCAAGCAGGTCGTCGCGGCGCAGATTCTGGACGCCGTGAATGAAATGATTGAACCGGGAAATTAAATATTGCGTTTATAGACCGCTTGGTCTAGGGTTGCCTTGTAATGGGTTGGGGCAGAATGCCTCGGTATCGAATACGTAATAATCAAAGGAAGTTTTTGTGACTGATAACGCTGCAGTGGAAGCTCGTCTTTTTACAAGCGAGTCCGTTACTGAGGGGCACCCGGATAAAATCTGTGACGCCATCTCGGATGCCATCTTGGATGCACTTTTAGAAAAGGATCCGGAGTCTCGCGTCGCCGTGGAAACGCTGGTTACCACCGGCCAGGTACACGTCGTGGGCGAGGTCCGCACCAACGCCTACGTGGAAATTCCGGCACTTGTGCGCGAGACCCTAAAGTCCATCGGCTTTACCTCTTCCGATGTGGGCTTTGATGGCAATACCTGTGGCGTCAACATCGCCATCGGCGAGCAGTCGCAGGAAATCGGTGCTGGCGTGGATACCTCCACCGAGGCGCGCGACCAGGGCGCGGATTATGACGAGGAAAATGACACCGCCGGCGCCGGCGACCAGGGCCTGATGTTTGGTTACGCGTCGAATGAAACCGCAGAGTACATGCCGTTGCCCATCGCCTTGGCGCACCGTCTGTCCCGCCGCCTGACCCAGGTGCGCAAAGAGGGCATCGTGGACCACCTGCGCCCGGACGGCAAGACCCAGGTGACCTTCGCTTATAACGACGATAATGAGCCTTCTCACCTGGATACGGTCGTTATTTCTACCCAGCACGATCCTGAGGTTGATAGCCAGTGGCTAGAAACCCACCTGCGCAGCGAGGTGCTGGACTGGGTCATTAAGGATGCCGGCCTTGATAAGTACTACACCGATGAGACCAACCTCTTGGTCAATCCTTCCGGCTCCTTCATCTTGGGCGGCCCAATGGGCGATGCAGGCCTTACCGGCCGCAAGATCATCGTGGATACCTACGGTGGCATGGCCCGCCACGGCGGCGGTGCCTTCTCCGGCAAGGACCCCAGCAAGGTGGACCGCTCTGCGGCCTACGCCATGCGCTGGGTGGCCAAGAATATCGTCGCCGCGGGCCTGGCGGATCGCGCAGAGGTGCAGGTGGCCTACGCCATCGGTCGCGCCAAGCCGGTTGGCCTCTACGTCGAGACCTTCGGAACCGCGAAGCAGAACTTGACCGATGAGCAGATCCAGGCTGCCGTCAATAAGGTCTTTGACCTTCGCCCGGCGGCCATTATCCGCGAATTGGATCTGCTGCGTCCTATTTACGCCCAGACCGCCGCCTACGGCCACTTTGGACGTACCGACGTTGACCTGCCGTGGGAGCAGTTGGACCGAGTGGAGGAATTGCGCGCTGCCGCTGGTCTGTAGAATGTGGGCTTATGCCTAAGAAAACACCCGCCGCCCGGAAACCGGTCGCGCGGGTGTTGCCTCTTTTAGGGGTTGCCCACCTCGATCGGGGCTTTGATTACCTGGTAGATGAGGCCGAATCTGATAGCGCCCAAGCTGGGGTGAAGGTGCGCATTCGGTTCAATGGGCGCTTGGTGGATGCGATCATCGTCGAGCGCAAGCATGAGTCCGATTTTGGCGGGCAGCTGCGCTTTATCGAGCGGGTCATCTCTTCATTCCAGGTCTATCCACCGCAGCTGTCCCGGCTGGTAGAAGCCCTTGCGGATCGCTATGGCGGAATTTGCTCCGATATCATTCGCTCCGCCATTCCGCCGCGGCACGCAAAGGCAGAAGAAGCGGATTTGGATACGCCGTGGGAAGAACTCGGCGCCGCCAGCGAGCCCGATTTATCCGGGTGGTCTGCCTATCAACATGGGGAAACTTTTGTTGATTCCATCTTGGGCGGGAAATTGGCCCGCGCCGCGTGGCAAATCGCTCCCGGCGATGAATGGGAAGATGCGCTCGCGGCCTTAGCGGCCAAGGTTGCCCTGGGTGGGGGAGGCGTCCTTATCGTGGTCCCAGACCAAAAGGTAGTGGACGCCCTTGAAAATGCCCTGCGCGGTGTTGTGGGGCCGAAACAAATTACGGTGCTGACCAATAGCATGGGCCCGCAGGCGCGCTATCGCCGCTATCTTTCGGCCTTGGTGGGGCAGGCGCGAATCGTCATTGGTACGCGCTCGGCGGCTTTTACCCCCGTGGACAACCTGCAGCTGGCCGTCATTTTTGATGATGGTAACGATAACTTGGTGGATAATATTAAGCCCTACGTCCACGCCCGGGAGGTGCTTACCACCCGCTCTGCCTTTGAAAATTGCAGCTTCATTGCGGCGAACCACTCGCGCACGGCAGAAACCCAGTTATTGGTCGACTCTGGGTGGGCACACGACCTCATTCCGAGCGCCTCAACCATAGAGGCGCGCCGGCCCGATATTTTGGCCATTGGTGCCTACGGGCTATCCATTTCTAGGGACCTGGAGGGCGGTACGACCTCTGTGCAAGCGCCGGCCTTTCAGGCAGCGCAGCAGGCCCTCGACCGCGGCGAACCAGTGCTAGTGCAGGTCCCACGCAAAGGGTATGCGCCTATTTTGGCGTGCGGAAAGTGCCATTCTCCCGCGCGGTGCCGTCACTGTAACGGGCCATTGGGGTTGCCTCCGAGCTCGGAGCGCTCAAGCGAGGAAGCCGTCATGCCTACCTGCCGTTGGTGCGGGCGCATTGCCACCAACCACCGCTGTACCGAGTGCGGCTCGCCGCGCCTGCGCGCCATCGTTTTAGGCTCCGAACGCACCGCCGAGGAATTGGGGCGCGCCTTTCCCAATACATCCGTTGTGGTCTCCGGCGGCAATAAGGTTGTGGGCTCAATTGAAAATGCCCCGGCATTAGTGATTGCTACCCCTGGCGCCGAGCCGCGGGTGAATGGCGGCGCCTATGGCGCGGCGCTGCTATTGGACGCGGGCACTTTATTAAACCGGCAAGACTTGCGCGCCACCGAGGACTGCCTGGCCAAATGGGCGCAGGCGGCCACCATGGTCAGGCCGCATTTTAAGGGCGGGCGCGTCATCATCGCCGCGGATCCGGAACTTCCCGTGGTGCGCCACTTCATGAGCTGGGACATGGTCGCGGCCGCGGTAGAGGAATTGCGGGCCCGGCGCGAGGTGCGCTTTCCGCCGGCCGTGCACTTTGCCGCCATCGATGGGGCGGATGCGGCATTGGATTCCTTCGAGCAGTTGGTGGATCTGCCAGAGCACGCCGAGGTCTTAGGCCCGGTTCCGCTTCCACCAGGGGACAGCCTCCCCGGGGAATACGATGCGGACCGCTTTGGCCCACCCCAACGCCTAGTGGTGCGCGCCCCGCTGGGGCCGCGATCGCAGTTGGGACGCGCGCTGCGCAAGGCTAATGCGGCGCGCAGCGCAAGAAAAGATGAATTGCCGCTTCGCATCACGGTCGATCCCATTCACGTGGGTTAGAAGTGCGCATAGACTTACCCGATTAGGCAGTACAAGAGAAAGGGACAAATCAGTGGCGGAATTAGACATCAGGCTCTACGGGGATCCCGTATTAAGCTCGCGGGCAGAAGAGATTACTACCTTTGACACCGGCCTGCGCACGCTGGCACAAAACATGCTAGAGACCATGGATGCCGCCGGCGGGGTGGGGCTCGCGGCGAATCAGGTGGGCATACTCAAGCGCATCTTTGTCTATGACTGTTCGCCTATCCAGGCCGGATTGCGCGGGGTTCTCATCAACCCCGTGTGGACGCCGCTGGGAGAAGACATGCAGGTTGGCCCGGAAGGATGCCTATCCATCCCGGGGATTAGCGCCGATACCCCGCGGCACAACCGGGTATTTGTCTCTGGGCGCGATGTAGAAGGCAGGCCGGTGGGGATGGTCGCCTCGGGGCTTTTGGCTCGGTGCATTCAGCATGAAACCGATCACCTTGATGGAGTGCTATTCCTGTGCCGGCTTGGCGATGCCGACCGCAAGGCCGCCATGCGTACCATCCGCGAAGCCGATTGGTTTAATAGCGCGGGGTAGGCGAGCTTCGGCAACGCAGGCAGGCTCGTTGTACCCTAGAATTTTCACCCGAGACCTCGAGGAGACTCATCCAGTATGCGGATTATTTTTGCCGGCACCCCAGAGCCGGCGGTGGTGGCATTGGAGAAATTGCTTGCCTCCAGCCACGAAGTGGTAGCGGTCATTACCCGGCCCGATGCGAAGAAGGGCAGGGGCCGCAGCCTTCACCCGAGCCCGGTAAAGGCGCTGGCGCAAGAACACGGCATCGAGGTGTTGACCCCGACCACGCTGCGGCCTGGCACGGAGGATGGCGATAACCTGCGTGAGCGCCTGGCGGAGCTGCAGCCCGAGGCCATTCCGGTGGTGGCCTATGGCAATCTCATTAGCAAGGATCTCTTGGATGTCGCGCGCCATGGCTGGGTCAACCTGCACTTTTCCCTTCTTCCCGCCTGGCGCGGCGCGGCGCCGGTGCAGGCGGCTATCGCGGCGGGCGATGATATTACCGGTGCGTCCACCTTCCGGATTGAAGAAGGCCTGGATACGGGCCCGGTATTCGGCACGGTTACAGAAGACATCACCGGAACCGATACCGCGGACGATCTGCTCACACGGCTGGCGTATTCCGGGGCGGATCTCCTGGTCGCCACCATGGATGGGCTGGAGGCCGGCACGCTGGAGCCGCAGGCCCAAAGCGGCGAAGCCACCTATGCGCCGAAGATCTCTACCGCGGCAGCCCGCATTGACTGGGCGCAGCCTGCCTTCGCCATCGACCGGCATATCCGCGCCCACACCCCAGGCCCGGGCGCGTGGACGCTGCTTGACGATGCCCGCCTCAAGCTCGGCCCGGTGAGTCTCACCGAGGGCATCGGCAAGCAGCTGCATCCGGGCGAGGCGCTGATTAGCAAGGACGCGGTGTACATCGGGACCGCGACGCAACCGGTGCAGCTGGATAGGATTCAGCCGCCGGGCAAAAAGATGATGAATGCGGCCGATTGGGCGCGTGGATTAGGAAAGAACGCAGAGGTGAGGTTCCAGTGACTGGTGGATTCCGCTCCCGCAGTAAGTCCGGCGACAAGGCGCCGGAGGCTAAACAACACGGCAAGAACGGCGCGCCCCAGCGCGGCAATGCGCAGGACGGCCAAGGCAAGCGTGGTCCGCAACGCCAGGGCAACCGGGGTGGCCGGGGTAGCCGGAATGCGGGTGCAAATAATGCAGGCGCGGGGAAGCCACTTGTGCAGGCCGCCATCGACCAGGGCGTGGATCCGGCCCGCGCCATTGCCTTTGATGTGGTGCGCCGGGTAAGCGAAGAGGATGCGTTTGCCAACCTTGTCCTGCCCAAGGCGCTGCGCAAGCAGAAACTTTCTGGCCGCGATGCCGCATTCGCCACGGAGATTACCTATGGCACCCTGCGCACCTTGGGCGTGCTCGATGCGGTAATCGCGCAGTGCTCCTCGCGCGAGTTGGAGGCAATCTCGCCGGTGGTCATCGATGCCCTGCGTCTGGGCACCTACCAGGTGCTCTATACGCGCGTGGAACCCCACGCTGCGGTAGATACCTCCGTCCGGCTCGTCGTGGCGGGCGGGGAAGAAAAAGCCAAAGGGTTTGCCAATGGCATCTTGCGCACCATTACCCGGACCCCGCCGAATGAGTGGCTCAAGCGCCTTGCCCCAGAAGGTGAGGTTGCGGGCCTGGCCTTTAGGCATGCGCACCCAACGTGGATCGCGGAGTCTTTTGCCCGCGTTGTCGACCCCGAGGAATTGCCGGCTGCCTTAGCGGCGGATTCCGAGCGACCGAGCGTGCACCTGGTGGCGCGGCCGGGCGAAATTTCCGCCGAGGAACTGGCGCTGATTACCGGAAACGAAGAAGGTACCTACTCGCCCTACGCGGTGTATATGGATTCTGGGGACCCAGGCCAATTGGAACCGGTCCAGCAGGGCATGGCCGCGGTGCAGGATGAAGGCTCGCAGCTTATCGCCCGCGCCGTGTGCGAGGTGCCCGTCAACGGTACCGACCAGGGACGTTGGCTCGACCTATGCGCGGGCCCGGGTGGCAAGGCGGCCCTGATAGGGGCCTTGGCGCGCATCGAGTCCGCGCATGTCGATGCCGTGGAAGTATCACCGCACCGCGCGAAACTGATTGAAAAGACCGTGCAAGGGCTGCCGGTGACCGTCCACGTGGCCGATGGCCGCAACCCGCAGGTGGGCTCGGGATTCGATCGCATCTTGGTGGACGCGCCGTGTTCAGGGCTGGGCGCTTTGCGGCGCCGCCCAGAGGCACGCTGGCGGAAATCTGAGGCCGATATTGCCGAGCTTTCGACACTTCAATTCGAGCTCTTGTCCTCTGCTTTAAAGCTCGTGCGCCCGGGCGGGGTCGTGGTGTATTCCACCTGTTCGCCGGACCTGCGCGAAACCCGTGACATCGTCGACCAAGCGGTAGAAAAGCTGGGCGCGCAGGAGCTGGATGCGCGGGATTTTATCCCGGATATGGGCAATGTAGGAAAAGAAAAATCCGTCCAAATGTGGCCGCACCGCCACGGCACCGATGCCATGTTCATGGCGGTATTGCGGCGCGGCGATGAGGAAGGGCGCTAGGATTAAAGGTATGCCTGCACCACTTATTTCTCCGTCAATTTTGGCTGCTGACTTCGCGCGGCTAGGTGAACAACTAGAGGCCATCTCGAATGCCGATTGGATCCATGTAGACATCATGGACGGGCACTTTGTCCCCAACCTTTCCTTCGGTCCGGATATTACGGCCACGGTGAAAAGGTCCACGGATAAGCCGCTTGACGTGCACCTGATGATTGAGGAGCCGGCGAAATGGGTGGAGACTTATATCAAGGCCGGTGCCACCACCATCATTTTCCACGTGGAAGCGGTTGAGGGTGAAGCAGCCGCGGTGGAATTGGCAGAAAATATTCGGGACTTGGGCGCGCGTGCCGCCTTTTCCATCAAGCCGGATACGCCCATTGAGCCGTGGCTGGATAAGCTGCACCATTTTGATGAGGTGCTGGTCATGTCCGTAGAACCGGGTTTTGGCGGGCAGAAATTCATGCCCGCCATGCTGGATAAAGTCCGCGCCCTGCGCGAAAGCATTGACCAGCAGAACCTCGATACCGTCATCGAAATCGATGGCGGCATCGACCCGGATACGATTGCCTTGGCCGCGGAGGCCGGGTGCGATTCCTTCGTGGCGGGATCGGCCGTATTCAAAAGCGACGATCCAGCGCAGGCGGTGGAAGAACTGCGCGCGCTTGCGGCGCGGTCATAATGGCCGGCGCGATGGATGAAACCAATATTCCCGGAGCATTGCTTCAGGCCATGCAGGCCGGTGCGGCGGTGCGCGGCACCACGAGCCCCAATCCACCGGTAGGCGCGGTGATTTTGTCTGCTACCGGCGCCGTTGTGGGCATTGGTGCGACCCAGCCGGTAGGTGGTGCCCACGCGGAAGTCATGGCGCTGCGCGCGGCCGGCGAGAAGGCCCGCGGCGGTACGGCCGTCGTCACCCTGGAGCCGTGCGCGCATACGGGCAGGACTGGTCCCTGTGCCACGGCGCTTATCGATGCCGGAATTGCCCGCGTGTTCTACCTGCATCCCGATCCCACGCCCCAAGCGGGCGGGGGTGCGCAGGCCCTGGCCGCCGCCGGGGTAGAGGTGGGCCAGCTCACCGCACCGGATGGCGTCGAAGACGCGGTGCGTGCCTGGTTGCGCGCGGTAAAGCTGCAGCGCCCGCACGTCACCCTGAAATTTGCGCAGACCTTAGATGGGTTTACCGCTGCCGCCGATGGCACGAGCCAGTGGATCACTGGGCCTAAGGCCCGCGAGTGGGTCCACGCCGATAGGGCGCGGCGCGATGCCATCATTATCGGCACCGGCACCGCGCTTGCCGATAACCCCTCGCTTACCGCGCGCTTTAGCGATGGGAGTCTGCGGGAGCACCAGCCGCGCCGCGTGGTCATCGGCAAGCGCGATCTCCAAGCCGCGGGTGAGAAGGCTTCGCACCTGCAGCGGCTGGGATTTGAGCAATATGACACCATCGAGGGCGCGCTGAAGGAGCTATATGCCAGCGGCGCCCGCGACGTCTTGGTGGAAGGAGGGGCTGGCCTGGCCCAGAGCTTTATCGAGGCTGGCGCCGTGGATACGCTGGCGGCGTATATTGCCCCCATCCTGCTCGGCCAAGGGCGCGGGGTTCTGGCGAATGCGGTGGCGCACACGCTTGCCGATGCCCCACATTTTACCACCGTGCGCACCACCAGCCTCGGGCCCGATGTCCTCATCGAATACGAGGCGCGGAATGAGCGTTAAGAGATTAGATACTTAAGAGATAAACACAAGGGGATTAATTGTTTACAGGGCTAGTACAAGAACTCGGCACGGTAGCCGCGCTCGAGCAACAGGCGGATGCGCTGCGGCTGAGCATTCGCGCGCCGCAGACGGTGAGTGACGCGCGCCTAGGGGATTCCATCGCCATCAATGGCGTGTGCCTTACCATCGCGGAATTGGATGGGGATATTTTCTGCGCTGATGTGATGCAAGAGTCATTGGACCGGACGGGACTCGGTCAGCTGAAAGAGGGCGCGCGGGTGAACGTTGAGCCGGCATTGCTGCCGACCACGCGGCTGGGTGGACACATGATGCAGGGCCATGTCGATGGCACGGCGCGCTTGGTCTCGCGCGAGCACTCGGAGCACTGGGACGTGCTGCGCTTTAGCTTGCCCCGCGATCTTGCTCGGTACGTCGTGGAAAAGGGCTCCATCGCGGTCAACGGCACGTCCTTGACCGTCAGCGCCGTAGGCGAAGATTGGTTCGAGGTCTCCCTCATCCCAACCACCTTGCGGGAGACGACGCACGGTGAATCCAAGGTTGGCGATATCGTAAACCTCGAGGTGGATGTGCTGGCGAAGTACGTGGAAAAGATGCTTCACCCCGAATCCGGAAGTGCTCAAGCAAAGGACTAGACTGCTAGGTTATGTTCGCGACTGAAGAGAGCATCCATTTTGATGCCATCGATCACGCCATTGCGGAGATTGCCGCCGGCAAGCCGGTCATCGTCATGGATGATGAAGAACGGGAAAACGAAGGGGATCTGATCTTTGCCGCGGAGCTGGCAACCCCGGAACTGGTCGCGTTTATGGTGCGGTATTCCTCCGGATACGTGTGCGCCTCGCTATTGCCGGAAGATTGCCAGCGGCTCGATTTGCCGCCGATGATGGCGCAGAATCAGGACGTGCGCCAGACCGCTTATACGGTCACCGTGGATGCGGCAACGGGCTCTACCGGAATTTCTGCGGCCTCCCGCGCGGAAACCATCCGCCGCTTGGCGGATCCTTCGACCCAGTCCAGCGACTTTACCCGGCCGGGCCACGTTGTTCCCCTGCGCGCGCGGCCCGGTGGGGTGCTGGAGCGCGATGGGCACACGGAAGCCGCCGTCGATTTGGCCCGCCTTGCTGGCCTTCGCCCTGCCGGCGTGCTGTGTGAAGTCGTATCAGAAGAAGACCCGACGGATATGGCCCGCGGGCCGGAGCTGCGCCGCTTTGCCGATAAGCACGGCCTCGCCCTGATTTCTATCGCGCAGCTCATCGAGTGGCGCCGCCACCATGAGGTGCAAACCCAGCGCGCGGTGGAAACCCGCCTGCCCACCGAGTATGGCGAATTCACCGCGATTGGTTACAGACATGACCTCGATGGCCAAGAGCACATCGCCTTGATCGCCGGTGATCCCACGCAGCTTCGTGGAGCCCGCGATGTTGTGGTGCGCGTGCATTCCGAGTGCCTGACCGGAGACGTCTTTGGCTCGCGCCGCTGCGATTGCGGCCCCCAATTGCAGGAATCCCTGCGCAAGGTGCAGGAAGCCGGCAGCGGGGTAGTCATTTACCTGCGCGGCCACGAGGGCCGCGGGATCGGGTTGGTGCACAAGCTGCAGGCGTACCGGCTCCAGGACGAGGGCTGGGATACAGTCGATGCCAACCTGGAACAAGGGCTGCCCGAAGACGCCCGCGAGTATTCCGTGGCCGGCCAGATCCTGAAGGACCTTGGGGTGGAATCGGCGCAGCTGTTGACCAATAACCCACACAAGGGCGAAGGCCTTGCCGGCTTTGGTATCGAGGTCAGCCGGTACACCCCGCTGACCATCGCGGCAAATGCCGATAATATTCGGTATTTGCGCACCAAACGCGACCGCATGGGCCACAATCTTCCGCAGGTGGCACAGTGGGACGCGCAGCACGAAGGAGAATTAGGTAAATGAGTAAAGAAGGATTACCGGCTATCGCCCAGGTAGATGCGCGCGGCCTCCGCGTCGCGGTGGTGACCGCGACGTGGAACGAGGAAGTCTGCGATCAGTTGCACCAACAAGCGGTGGACACTGCGCGTGCTAATGGGGCAGAGGTCGCGGAGTTCCGCGTCGTCGGCTCCCTGGAACTGGGCGTGGTTGTCCAAGCAGCCGCGCGGAAGTTCGATGCCGTCGTTGCCTTGGGCTGCGTCATCCGCGGCGGCACCCCGCACTTCGATTACGTCTGCGATTCCGTCACCCAAGCCCTAACGCGCATCTCCTTGGATGAATCGACGCCGATTGGCAATGGGGTATTAACGGTCAATGACCAGCAGCAGGCCATCGATCGCGCAGGTTTTCCTGACTCGGCGGAAAACAAGGGCGCAGAATCCATGATTGCGGCTTTAGATACCGCGCTGCAATTGCGTAGACTAAACGCAGATTAAAGGCAGGCAGGACTTCCGGAGGAGTAAAGCACATGAATGAGGCCGCAGCCTCGAATGAATCCCACCCGCGCCGCTCTCTCAGCGATGCAGAGGTATTGGCCTATACCAGCGCGGATCCCTTCGCACGGACCACGTCGAAGCCGTGGGAATATACCGCTAAGTCCCCGTTCTTGCGCAAGATCGCCATCGGCTGGGTCATCCTAGTCATGGCCATCCATATTTTCATGGGTGTCACGCTCGATATCTCCTTTACCGGCGCGCACGTGACCACCATCGATAAATTCGCTTTCCCCGGTGTGGGCGTAGTCATTTCCATCTTGTCCTGGATTGCGCTGAACCGGCCGCGGTTGCAGGCCAATGAGGATGGGGTAGAGATCCGCAATATCATCGGCACGCGCTTTTACCCGTGGCAGGTGGTCTACGGGCTATCCTTCCCCGTCGGCCAGCGCATGGCCCGCCTTGAGCTGCCCGAATTTGAGGCCGTGCCCGTGTGGGCGCTGCAGTCCGGCGATAAAGATACCGTGATCACAAAAGTCCGTGACTTCCGCGATCTGGAAGCCAAATACATGCCGCAGGATTAAGCATTGGCAGATCCAACCACCTATCGCCCCGCCCCAGGAACCATTCCGACGGAGCCGGGCGTTTATAAGTTCCGCGATGAAAACAAGCGCGTCATCTACGTAGGCAAGGCCAAAAACCTGCGGGCGCGCCTGTCCAATTATTTCCAAGACATCACGCAGCTGCACCCGCGCACGCGGCAAATGGTGTTGACCGCCAGCTCCGTGGAGTGGACGGTTGTTGCCAGCGAAGTTGAAGCCCTGCAGCTGGAATATACGTGGATCAAGCGGTTCGATCCGCACTTTAACGTCATGTACCGCGATGACAAGACGTATCCCATGCTTGCCGTCTCGGTGGGAGAGGTTGTCCCGCGCGCCTTTTTCTACCGCGGCCCCCGGCGTAAGGGGGTGCGCTACTTCGGGCCCTATTCCCATGCATGGGCGGTGCGCGAAAGCCTGGATCTGCTCACCCGCGTCTTTCCCATGCGCACCTGTTCAAAGGGTGTATATAACCGGCATGAGCGGCTGGGGCGGCCGTGCCTTTTGGGATACATCGGCAAGTGCGATGCGCCCTGTATCGGGCGGGTAAGCAAGGAAGAACACCGCGAGACCGTCAATGAGTTGGTCTCGTTCATGAACGGCAACACGGCGGGTGTTAGGCGCAAGCTGGTTAAGGACATGGAGGCTGCCGCCGAAAACCTGGAATTTGAGCGTGCGGCTAGGTTGCGCGATGACCTTGGGGCCATCGATAAGATTATGGAGCAACAAGCGGTTGTCTTTGCCGATGGCACCGATGCCGATCTGATTGCGTTTAATTCCGATGAATTAGAAGCCGCCGTCCAAATTTTTCACGTGCGCGGCGGCAGGATCCGCGGCCAGCGCGGCTGGGTCGTTGAACGCGCCGGCGATCAGGCAACCTCTGAGCCCATTGAGGAGGGCCAACCCGATCCCGCCTTGCCCGCCTTGGTGCAAAACTTCCTCATCCAGTTTTACTCGGATGCCGTGGAGCGCGAAGAACAAGAAGCCCGTGAGGACGCGGCTTTAGCTGCGGATGTGCCGCGGCGCGGGGTGGACCAGGAATCGCACATGGAACAGCGCCACGTCCACGTCATCCCGCGCGAGATTCTGGTCCAGGCCATGCCGGAGGAGTCCGAACAAGTGGTGTCCCTCTTGGAAGACCTGCGTGGTGCGCGCGTCGATCTGCGCGTTCCCCAACGCGGCGATAAACGCTCCCTTATGGATACCGTGGAGAAGAACGCCAAGGAGCAGCTGCGTCAGCACAAGCTGAAGCGCGTGGGCGACCTCACCGCGCGGTCTGCGGCGCTGCAGGATATCCAGGATGCCTTGGGCATGGACCAAGCACCGCTGCGCATTGAGTGCACCGATATTTCGCATATCCAAGGCACCGATGTCGTCGCCTCGTTGGTGGTTTTTGAAGACGGTATCCCGAAGAAATCCGATTACCGGCGCTACCGCATCAAGGAAGCCGCCGGCGACGGGCATTCCAATGACGTCGGCTCCATTGCAGAAATCACGCGGCGCCGGTTTAAGCGCCACAACCAAGATAAGTTGGCGAACCCGGACGAGGAAAAGGAAGAGTCTTCGTTCGCGGAAGAAAAGGTGGCGGAAGAATCCGCCGAGGCAGGCCGCCGCTTTGCCTATCCTCCTCAGTTGTTCATCGTGGATGGCGGCGCGCCCCAGGTGGCCGCGGCGCAAGAGGTATTTGATGAACTGGGCATTGTCGATGTCACCCTCGTGGGGCTGGCCAAGCGCTTGGAAGAAATTTGGGTTCCAGGCGATAATGAACCGGTGATTTTGCCGCGCAATTCCCAGGCCCTGTTCTTGCTGCAGCAGATTCGCGATGAGGCGCACCGCTTTGCCATTACCTACCACCGGCAACAACGGTCTAAGCGCATGCGCTCTTCGGCGCTTGATGCAATTCCTGGTCTCGGTCCGCAGCGCCGGACGGATTTGGTCAAGCATTTTGGCTCCGTCAAAAAGCTCAAGGCTGCTTCGGTGGATGAGATCTGCGAGGTCAACGGCTTCGGGCCGAAGCTGGCCCAGACCGTCTACGATAAGTTGCACGACGCACAGTAAATAAGCAGCCTTCCGGCAGAAGTGTAGAGCGCGAAAACGCTAGACTGGTGTGCATGACGCACTTCGAGACTCCGCCCATCTTGATTACCGGCATGTCCGGCGGCGGGTTGAGTTCCGCCGCCAAGGTTTTTGAGGATAAGGGCTACTACGTGGCGCATAATATCCCGCCGCGCGCCATCGTGGACCTGTGGAAATTGTGCAACCAGGAAGAAACGCCCGTTGAAAAGGTTGCGGCGGTAACGGACGTGCGTTCCCGCATGTTTCCGGGTTCCCTCATGGAAACCATCGATGAGTTAACGGCGCTGGGCATGAAGCCCACCGTGCTCTTCCTCGATGCCCGCGATGATGTGCTCATTCGCCGCTTCGACTCTGTGCGACGCACCCACCCCTTGCAGGGCGACGATACCTTGAAGGTGGGCATTCAACGCGAACGCCAAGCGGTGGCCGAGATTCGGGATCGCTCCGATATCATCATTGATTCCACGAACCTCTCGATTCATGACTTGCGCCGGGCTATCGAAGCTGCATTTGGCGAATTTCAGAATACGAACCAGCACGTCACGGTGGAATCCTTCGGATTTAAAAACGGTTCCCCGCGCGATGCCGACATCGTTGTCGACGTACGCTTTTTGCCCAATCCCTACTGGATTCCGGAGCTGCGCGGCTGTCGCGGTACCGATGCGCCGGTGGCCGATTATGTTCTGTCGCAACCGGCCGCCCAGAAATTCGTGGATAGTTTTGTCGCCATGTTTTCCACCATGCTGGAGGGATACCGGCACGAGGGCAAGAACTTCATCACCGTGGGCGTCGGCTGTACGGGCGGGCATCACCGCTCGGTGGCGGTAGCTGAGGACATCGCCAAGCGCCTGCGCGCCAATGACACCCTTGACGTCAGCATTTTGCACCGGGATATCGCCCGCAATTAGGGCTGAGGAGCATTAAAAACTGTATGGAACACCCTTCTCATATGGTCTGCCTTGGCGGCGGCCATGGTCTTTATCAAACCCTTTTATCCGCCAGGCGCAGCAATGCAGCGGATATTTCTGCCATCGTGACGGTTGCCGATGATGGCGGTTCTTCGGGGCGCCTACGCCGGGAATTGGATATCATTCCACCCGGTGACCTGCGCATGGCTTTGGCGGCGCTAGCCGATGACAATCGGATAGGCGAGCTGTGGGGCAAGACCCTCCAGCATCGCTTTGGCGGCAATGGCGCTATGGCAGGCCATGCCGTGGGCAACCTCATGATCGCCGGTTTGACCGGGGTTTTGGGCGATTACCAGGCCGCCTTGGACGCGGTGGCGGAGCTTACCCACTCGCACGGGCGGGTCATCCCCGTGGTCCCGCATCCCCTAGAAATTGAGGCCGATGTCTCAGGGCTTGACGATGACCCCCGGGTCATGCGCCAGGTCCGCGGCCAGGTCGCGGTGGCATCGACGCCGGGGCATGTGCGGCGGGTGCGCATCCTGCCTGAAGCACCCCAAGCGAGCCCGGCTGCGCTGGAGGCTATTCGGCAGGCTGATCTTATTACCATCGGTCCGGGATCCTGGTTTAGCTCCGTGCTGCCACATACGTTGGTGCCAGAAATCGTCCAGGCCATTTCTGAATCCAATGCTTTGCGCGTCGTCATGCTCAACCTGTCGGCCGAACCGGGAGAAACCCAAGGCTTTTCTGCGGAGCGCCACGTGCACGTTCTTGCCCGTCACGCACCGAATTTGCGCATCGATCGCATCGTGGTGGATGCGGCAGCGCTGCCGAATGAGAGCGAACGGGTTTATGTGCAGCGCGCCGCGCAAGCCTTGGGGGCCCGCGCGGTATTTGCGGATGTCAGCATTCAGGATGACAATGGACAGCGATTGATGAAACACGATCCAGACAAACTTTCTTCTGTCATCGTGGATCTTTATAACGAGTACCGGCGGGCCTAGCTAAGGTCAGGCCAGCCAGTCCTCAATGCGCGGGGCACGGTAAAATAAGAAAATTCAGTTTCCCACGCAGTAGTTGGTGTGCGTGGGGCCGTGCATTGCACAAGCGTCATTCGTGACTGTGACAGAGAAATGGGGCGAACTAGGTGACCACACCGTTGACCGAACAGGTCAAAGAAGAACTAGCGGCGGTAGGCGTAACCCGTCAGTCCGCGCGCGCAGCGGAGCTCGCATCGATTCTGCGCTTTGCCGGAGAGGTAGACGTCTCTGGGGACAGCATGGCCTATGAGCTCGAGCTCGATAACCAGGCTATTGCGCAGCGCATCCTCGTGGCTTTGGACGAGCTCTACGGGATCGAAGCGGAAAGCCATGTTGTTGGCCCTGCGGGGACGGCGAAGAAATCCCGCGTCATCGTGCGCATCACCAAAGGAGCGAAGGAGCTAACCCGCCGCCTGGGCCTGATCACCCGTTCCGGTCACGCCGTGGTGGGGCTTCCCCCGCAGGTCATTTCCGGCACGGTGGCAGATAGCGAGGCCGCGTGGAGGGGTGCCTTCCTTGCCCACGGCAGCCTGACGGAGCCAGGGCGTTCTTCGGCGCTGGAAGTAACCTGCCCCTGCCAAGAGGCCGCGTTGGCACTCGTGGGCTGCGCGCGGCGCCTGGGGATTTCCGCGAAGACAAAAGAGACCCGCGGCGAGGATCGGGTCGTTGTTCGCGACGGCGATGCCATTGGCGCGCTGCTGACCCGCATGGGCGCTCAGGTGACCCGCTTGTCTTGGGAAAAGAAGCGGGTAAAGCGCGAAGCGCACGATACATCGCGCCGGTTGGATAACTTTGATGATGCCAACCTGCGCCGTTCCGCACGGGCCGCCGTGACCGCCGCGGCGCGCGTGGATAGGGCGATGGAAATCTTGGGTGATGACGTTCCCGAGCACCTGGCCGATGCCGGCCGCCTGCGCGTGCAGCACCGCGAGGCCTCCTTGGAGGAGCTCGGCCGGCTGGCGGATCCGCCCATGACCAAGGATGCGGTGGCCGGGCGCATTCGGCGCCTATTGTCCATGGCGGATAAGCGGGCCGAAGAACTGGATATCCCCGATACTAACGAGTCCATCTCGGACGATCTTTTTGGTGACTCTTAGGCGCTGGGTACGATTGGCTCCGGCTCTTTGAACCACGAAAGGCGGGAAGGAGACAGCACTGAGGTGCTTGTCCTTCCCGCCTTGTGTTGTGCCGCGGCCCAGCACCGAGGATGATTTGGTGCTAGGCGGGGGCAGGGGCTTAAAGCCGGTGGCGGCCTAAGCTTTATGGGACCGCCTTATGGGACCAAGAATCCCAAGACGTTGGTCATCAAGAAGACGATGACACAGACAACGGCCAAGAACGCGATGGAGTAGCCCACGACGTTCTTCAAGATGACGGATTCCTTGCCCTCCATGGATACGGCGGTTGCCGCAATGGCCAGGGACTGTGGCGAAATCATCTTACCCACAACACCACCGGCGGTATTGGCGGCCAGCATGAGGTCAGGGTTGACGCCAATGCGGTCAGCGGCGGCGACCTGGAGGTTGCCAAAGAGCGCGTTCGCGGAGGTATCGGAGCCGGTCACCGCGGTACCGATCCAGCCCAGCACGGGAGCGAAGAGAGCGAAGATGGAACCGGCGGAAGATACGAATTCACCGATGGCGATGGTCTGACCCGAGTAGTTCATCGTGTAGGCCAAAGCGAGGACCAAGACAATGGTCAGTCCGGAGAACTTCATGCGGTTGGCAACTTCACCAAAAGCTTGCACGGGTTGGGCGAAGCTGAGCTTGTAGCGGCCGTTTTCGTTGCAGAAGTGATAAACAATGGCCACGATAATGCCGGAGAGCAAGAGCAAGGTACCGGGGTTGCCAAAGACATTGAAGCTAAAGCTGGTGTCCATGGCCTCGCCGTTGGTGCCGATGACGGTGCCATCCAGCAGCGGCCACGCGAACTTCAGCTTCCAGAAGCCGAAGATCGCCGGTGCTGCGGTCGCGATGGCAAATACGGCGGTAACGACGGCGTAGGGCAGCAGGGCCATCCAGATGCGGCGGCCATTGAGGTCGGTCGACGTTTCTGCGGCGGGCAGCTCCATGCGCTCGCGCAGCTGCGCGACGCCGCGTGGCTTCCAGACGCGGAGGAAGATGAAGGCGGCACCCAGGGAGACGATGCAGGCAATAACGTTGGTGAGCTGGTAAGCAAAGAAGGTGGCGGTCAGCCACTGTGCGGCGGCAAAGGAAATGCCGATGACCGCGGCGGCGGGCGCCGTTTCCTTCACGCCGCGCATGCCGTCCAGGATGAATGCGATGAGGAACGGAACAATCGCGGCAATGACCAAGACCTGCAGGGCGATAAGGCCGGCGATATCTTGGGTTTGCTCGGCGGTACGTCCGCCAACCTCACCGGCGGTGGTGACCGGAATACCAACCGCGCCGAATGCCACCGGAGCGGTATTGGCAATAAGAACGACCGTCGCAGCGCGCAGCGGCTTGACGCCGAGCGCCATAATCATGGTGGCGGTGATGGCCACCGGGGCGCCGAAACCCGCAAGGGCTTCAAGGAGGCCACCGAAACAGAAGGCGATGAGCATCGACTGGATGCGGATATCGCCATCGCCTAAGAGGTCGAAGGTCTTACGCAAATCTTCGAAGCGGCCCGAGGCGACCGTGATTTCGTAAAACCAAATCGCCGTAATAATGACCCAAACAATGGGCAGGAGGCCGAAGAGCCCACCGCGGACCGCGGAGGACAGTGCCATATCCACGGGCATCGAAAAGGCAACTATGGCCAGGATGATGGAGGTCGCAAGGGCAACGGCTCCTGAAGTATGTGCACGGGCTTTAAAGCCCATCAACATAATGAAGAAAGCCACGAGGGGGAGAATTGCCACGAGCGCGGTGAGCCCAAGACTGTCTCCCACAACAGAGGTATTTATCTCAAACATTGAGTATCCTCGATTCTAACGGGGGTACTATCGCAGGCGCATTCGGTCTGCGGGGGACTTAAATTAGTTGCCCACGCGTTTCAGGCGAGAGCTAGCGCCGAGCGAATGCCCGAGTGCTACCTGGAACACAGTGAGTTAGCGTAAGCATATCGCGTCATAAACGCGGTCGTGTGATTTGGCCCAAGTTAATTTATGTCACCGTCTCTGTGGGGAGTCAGTGTGCGAGCAGGCAGCGGAATACTCCGTACAGTGATATATCACACATTAATGGTGTAAAGTCCACAAGAACCAACTTAAACGGGCTTGAACTGCCGGATAATTTGGGAGAAACAAAAATACTCGGGAAGATTGTACGCCTAGATCGGAAAACTTTCAGATACTTTTCTGGCAGCCTTGCAGCCCACTGCACGCGCTATAAAGGCTCTGTAGTATTGCGGTTGTTGGGCAAAGCCTCGGGCACCTTACTCACCCAGAGCAGTAAAGTACTCGAAGGACCCGCGGTAGGCCCATAGAAATTATTACTCGACTTTTTGAGGAGATTTACAGTGACTACCCGCGTAGGCATTAACGGCTTTGGCCGCATTGGTCGTAACTTCTTCCACGCAGTTAACCGGACCGACAACGACCTTGAGATCGTTGCCGTCAACGACCTGACCGATAACCAGACTCTCTCTAACCTGTTGAAGTACGACTCTGTACTGGGGCGCTTCGACGGCGAGATTACCTACGACGATGACTCCATCACCGTCAACGGCAACCGCATCCAGGTCTTCAACGAGAAGGATCCGAAGAACCTGAAGTGGGGCGAGCTGGACGTGGACCTTGTTATCGAGTCCACCGGCCTGTTCACCAACGGCAACGACGCAAAGGCTCACATTGAGGCCGGCGCCAAGAAGGTCATCATCTCTGCTCCGGGCAAGGAAGTTGACGCAACTTTCGTCTACGGTGTTAACTCCGACACTTACGACCCAGCTAACCACGACGTTATTTCCGCAGCTTCCTGCACCACCAACTGCCTGGCTCCTATGGCCAAGGTCTTGAATGATAAGTTCGGTGTGGAAAAGGGCCTGATGACCACCGTTCACGCTTATACCGGTGACCAGCGCCTGCAGGACGCTCCTCACAAGGACCTGCGCCGCGCCCGCGCCGCAGCCGTCAACCTGGTACCTACCTCCACCGGTGCAGCTAAGGCCGTCTCCTTGGTCCTGCCTGAGCTGGAAGGCAAGCTGGACGGCTACGCAATGCGCGTTCCGGTCATCACCGGTTCCGCAACGGACCTGACCTTCACCGCTTCCCGCGACGTCACCGTTGAGGAGATCAACGCCGCACTCAAGGAAGCAGCTGAAGGCGAGCTGAAGGACACCCTCGCATACACCGAGGATCCGCTGGTTTCCACCGACATCGTCACCTCCCCGCACGGCTGCATCTTCGATGCCGGCATGACCAAGGTCTCCAACGGCAACCTGGTCAAGGTGCTGGGTTGGTACGACAACGAGTGGGGCTACACCTCCCAGCTCGTCCGCATGACCAACCTGGTTGCAGAAAAGCTCTAAAGTTCTAATACAGAGCAGCCCTTAATGCGATACCGGCCACAACGAACGCCCCTGACGGCACGACGTTGTGGCCGGTATCATTTTATGTAGGAACTTCGATTGTAGAATCCACTTTAAAAGGAGTAACACATGGCTTTTAAGACCCTAGATAACCTGCTAGAAGAAGGCGTAGAGGACCGCCACATTCTGGTTCGGTCTGACTTCAACGTGCCGCTGGATGATGACGGAAATATCACCGACCCCGGCCGCATTACCGCATCTCTTCCCACCATCAAGGCTCTTGTCGATGGCGGCGCGAAGGTCATCCTTTCCGCACACCTCGGCCGCCCCAAGGGTGAGGTAAATTCCAAGTACTCCCTGGCTCCGGTCGCAGAAGCGCTGTCTGAGGCCCTAGGCCAGTACGTTGCCTTGGCCAACGACGTCACCGGCGAAGACGCCCACGAGCGCGCCAACGGACTAAACAGCGGCGATGTCATGCTGGTAGAAAATGTCCGCTTTGACCCACGCGAGACCTCTAAGGATGAGGCAGAGCGTGGCGAATTCGCCGACGAGCTCGTCGCCCTGGCTGCCGATAACGGCGCCTTCGTCTCCGACGGCTTCGGCGTTGTTCACCGCGCACAGACGTCTGTGTATGACGTCGCCAAGCGCCTGCCCGCCTACGCCGGCAAGCTGGTGGAAAAGGAATTGGACGTATTGTCCACCGTGGCCAAGGATCCAGCGCACCCTTACGTCGTCGTTCTGGGCGGCGCAAAGGTTTCCGACAAGCTCGGCGTTATCGAAGCCCTTGCCGGAAAGGCCGACAAGATCATCATCGGCGGTGGCATGTGCTACACCCTTCTGGCCGCTAAGGGCTACAACGTTCAGGAGTCTTTGCTGCAAGAGGACCAGATCGAAAACTGCAAGAGCCTGCTGGAGCGCTTCGGCGACAAGATCGTCCTTCCGGTAGACCTCACCGCCGCCAGCGAGTTCGCCGCAGACGCTGAGACCAAGGTTGTTGAGCTCGATGGCATCCCTGAGGGCTGGATGTCCCTGGACATCGGACCCAAGTCCATCGAGGAATTCGCCGACGTACTGGCAGATTCCAAGACCGTATTCTGGAACGGCCCCATGGGCGTATTCGAAATGGAAGCCTTCTCCAAGGGCACCGCTGGGGTGGCGCAGGCGATTATCGATGCCACCTCCTCCAACGGTTCCTTCTCCGTCGTCGGCGGCGGCGACTCCGCAGCCTCCGTGCGCACCTTGGGCCTCGACGAGGATGGCTTCAGTCACATCTCCACCGGCGGCGGCGCATCCCTTGAATACCTCGAGGGCAAGGAGCTGCCGGGCGTTTCCGTGCTCGAGGCATAAACCGCCTAAAACAGCTAAATACAGGCGTACACAGAAAGGATTAATTATGGCACGTACACCACTTATTGCTGGCAACTGGAAGATGAACCTCGATCACATCGAGGCCATCGGTTCCGTTCAAAAGTTTGCCTTCTCCCTGCCGGAGGATTACTACGACAAGGTCGATGTAGCCTACATGGTTCCATTTACCGATATCCGCACCATTCAGACCCTCGTTGAGGGCGATAAGCTGAAGATCACCTACGGTGCGCAGGATATCTCCAAGCACGAATCCGGCGCCTACACCGGTGAGGTATCCGGTCAGATGCTGAGCAAACTGGGCTGCAGCTGGGCAGTCGTCGGCCATTCCGAGCGCCGCGAATACCACGGCGAAACTGACCAGCTGGTCGCTGAGAAGGCCGCAGCGGCCCTGGAGAATGGCATCAGCCCCATCGTCTGCGTGGGCGAGCCACTCGACGTGCGCGAGGCCGGCACCCACGTTGACTACGTGGTGAACCAAACCCGCGATTCCCTGCAGGGACTTAGCGCCGAGCAGCTATCCAAGACGGTTATCGCCTACGAGCCCGTGTGGGCCATCGGCACCGGCAAGGTTGCCTCCGCCGATGACGCGCAGGAAGTGTGCGCCGCCATCCGCGGCCTGGTCAAGGAACTCGCGGGCGACGAGGTCGCCGAGGGCATCCGCATCCTGTACGGCGGTTCCGTGAAGGTCGATTCCGTTGCTGATATCGTCAGCAAGCCCGACGTAGACGGCGGCCTTATCGGTGGTGCTTCCTTGGTAGGAGAGGACTTTGCCAAGTTGGCTGCCAATGCCGCTAATGCCGTTAGTTAACATGCGTTAACAACCATCACAAGGTGACTTGTGTGCCGCGGGTTGGGGTGAGCCCCGCCCGCGGCATGGTGTACAGTAGGCCCTTGTGATTGCTTTGCGTAGGCAAAGCAGGTAAGTACTTCGCGCCGGTGGCTAGCGTGACTTTCGGTAGTTCATCGAAGGTGCCACTGGGCGCACGTTGAGAAAAGGAAGAACCTCATGGTCTTAGCACTGGAAATCATTTTGCTAATTTCAGCTATTTTGATGTCCATCTTTGTGCTTTTACACAAGGGCAAAGGCGGCGGCCTGTCTAGCCTTTTCGGCGGCGGTGTGCAATCGAACCTGTCCGGTTCGACCGTGGTGGAAAAGAACCTGGACCGCTATACCGTCGTCATGGTGATTATCTGGTTGGCCTGCATCGTTGGCCTTGACCTTATCCAGGCCTACGCTTCCTAGGAAGCACGCAGCAGGCCCCCGCTAACCACTAGCGGCGGCCAACCGCGCAAAACAGCGCCGGTACTTCAGTCCCATAACCCTTCGTAGAGAAGGGAAAGGACCGAGGTACCGGCGCTTATGCGTTAAGTGGCGGTGCCGGCGTTGCTGACTTTACAACTCCTGGGCGGCATCGTCTGCAAGGAAGAGGATCGTTTCCTTCGTCCCTTGCGCACCAGCGGCCGGGCACTCTTCAGCGTCGACGCCGCCCACGATGCTTTTTGCGGCAGTGGCCTTTTCTTCCCCGGCGACCAAGAGCCAGACGCGCTCAGACCTATTGACCGCCGGCAACGTCAGGGTGATGCGCTCGCTGGGCGGCTTCGGCGAATCGTGTACCGGTACCGCGAGTTCTTCCTGCTCACGGATGGCAGGAGAGTGGGGGAACATGGAGTTAATGTGGCCTTCTGCACCCATGCCCAAAAGGTGGAGGTCGAAGCCTAAAGGCGCGAAGTCCTTCAACTCTGGCTCGTAGGCATTGGCGGCCGCCTCCATGGAGACCGCACCGAGGTCGAACCCGTGGATATTCTGATCTGGGATATCCACGTGATCGAGCAGCGCGGAACGCGCTTGGCCTTCGTTGGAATCTGGGTCGCTGACCGGGACATTGCGCTCATCGCCAAAGAAGATGTGCACGCGGGACCAATCGATGCGCAAGGCGGGGTAGTTCTCGCCTTGCTGCTGTGCGGCGAAGTCCAAGCGCGCGAGCTCGTGCAGCAGCCCAATTCCTGCGCCCCCGCCAGTTAGTACGACTCTTGCCACGCCGTCACCATGGAGGCCACCGTTGCCGGCCTGAATACCGGCGATGGTCTCAATGAATTTGAGTGCGGCTTGGGAAATAAGGTCATCTACATCGCTGACGCGGTGAAGCGTTACCATTCGGTATCAGAATCCTTTGCAAAGAATCGGTATGAGCAAGTGCGCTATTAAAGCTTACTGTAGTCTACTTCTCCCAGAGCACGCAGCGCCTGAGCATAAGTTTTATCGGCGTCGAGGTGCCGCAATTCCTCCGAGAGGATTTCGGTTTGCGTGCGCGGGCTCAAGCTGACCAGTGAGTCTGGCGTGCCAGGCACGCGCACCCGCACGGTGCGCTCGTCCACGACATCCACATCCACGTGGGTCGTCTCCCGGTTAAAGCGCAGGTGGGTAACCGGGAAATAGTCACTATTGGTTTCCTCGGCCATGCGCTGTACTGGGACGCTCAGGCGGTCAAGCAGCCACCCCGCAGCGAAGTTAGGTGCCGGATGCCCGGCGGGGCCGGCGACCTCTACCGATTGCACCTTTTCATGGGGATGATGGTCGAGCGCCGATGCGACGACGCCGCGCCACAAGGTGATGGAGGCCCAGGACATATCGGAATCGCCGGGGGAGTAGCCATGAGAAAGCGCGCGCAGATCCTGCTCGCCCACGGTGCCTTTATGCGCCACATTCGTGATGCGGCGCTGCGCCAACTTGCCCACGGGGCTTTCGGAGGGAACCTGCGGGCACAGGTTTGGCCACCACGCGACCAGCGGGGTATCCGGCAGCAAGAGCGGTGTGAGCACGGACTCGGCTTGATCCGCGAGCGCACCGTGCAATTGCATGACGACGGTCTCGGAGGCACCGGCCTCGCCACCGACGCGGAGCTGGGCATCGAGCTGGGTATCAGAATTTGGATCTCCGGGGACCACGACGAGCACGCGGGAGGGGTGCTCATGAGAGGCATCGCGCACAGAGGAAAGGATCTGTTCCAGATCGTCGCCTTCTTGTGCCTCCACGATCAGGGTGAGCACCCGGCCGGTGGTGCGGGTGTAGTGCTCCTGGGCATCGACAAGCTTCTTGGCAATTTCACCGGTGGTGGTATTAGGCAATGGAATAATCATTGACTACGTCCCTTCTACGGGCGACGCCAGGAATGACCCCGGCGGCGCAGCATCTTATCGGCTGAGGTGGGTCCCCACGTGCCCGCCTTATAATTTTCGGGCTCACCATGCTTGGACCAGTAATCGATGATCGGATCCAAAATCGACCACGAAAGTTCGACTTCTTCATTGGTGGGGAACAGCGATGATTCATCGAGGAGGGCATCCAAGATGAGGCGCTCATAGGCCTCGGGGGATTCCTCGGTAAAGGCCTCGGCGTAAGCGAAGTCCATATTCACATCGCGGACTTCCATGGTGGAACCAGGCACCTTTGAGCCAAAGCGCATGGTCACGCCCTCATCGGGCTGAACGCGGATAACCACGGCGTTTTGGCCAAGGGCATCGGTTTCGCCATCGACAAAAGGCTGGTTCGGCGCGGCCTTGAAGACTAGGGCGATCTCGGTGACGCGACGCCCCAGACGCTTGCCCGTGCGCAGGTAGAAAGGCACGCCTCCCCAGCGCCGAGAGTTGACCTCCAACGTGCACGCCGCATAGGTCTCTGTGGTGGAGGCGGGATCGAAACCCTCCTCCTCGCGCAAGCCCTTCACGTATTCCGAGCCCTGCCAGCCGGCGGTGTACTGGCCACGGGCGGTGGTTTTATTGAGCGGATGGACCGGCTGCGTAGCGCGCAGGACCTTAACCTTTTCAGCGCGCAGCGCCTCCGGCTCGAAGGAAGAAGGCTCTTCCATTGCCACGAGGGCGAGCAGCTGCAGGAGGTGGTTCTGAATAACGTCCCGCGCCGCACCGATTCCGTCATAATAGCCAGCGCGACCGCCAAGGCCGATATCTTCGGCCATGGTGATTTGCACGTGGTCGATATAGTGCGCGTTCCACATCGGCTCAAAAATCTGGTTGGCAAACCGCAGCGCCATGATGTTTTGCACGGTCTCTTTGCCCAGGTAGTGATCGATGCGGAAGACGGCCGATTCTGGGAAGACCGCGTTGACGATCTCATTGAGCTCGCGCGCGGATTCCTGATCGTGGCCAAAGGGCTTTTCGATGATCACTCGGCGCCACGAGTCCTCCATGGAATTGGCCATGCCCACGCGTTCCAACTGGTGGCAGATATCGGAGAAGAACTCTGGCGGCACCGAAAGGTAGTATGCCCAATTGCTTCCCGTACCGCGGGCCTTATCCAGCTCGGCCAACCGCGCAGAAAGCCTGTCAAAGCCCTCATCATCAAAGGAACCTTGCACGAACTCGATTCCTTGGGATAAGTGCTCCCACACGTCGTGGTTAAAGTCAGTGCGGGCGCCGGCTTCTACCGCGCTGCGGAAATAATCGCAGAAGTCCGCGTTATCCCAGTCCCTGCGGCCATAGCCGACGAGCGTGAAGCCAGCGGGCAAGAGACCGCGGCTGGCAAGGTCATAGATGGCCGGCAGGAGCTTTTTGAAAGCTAAATCGCCGGTCACACCAAAGATGACCATGCCCGCGGGGCCCGCGATGCGTGGCAATCGTTTATCGGCGGCATTACGCAAGGGATTGACCCAAGCGGCTGAGTCCGTCACGGATTATCCTTCCTGGAGGGAAAAGCTATGTAGTCTTTCAACTAGTGGCGGCATAATGCCCCGCCGGCTATCCGGCGGGGCTAGGACCACGGTCGTAGTTTACGCGAGTCGTTGTTTGAGGGAATCAAGGAGGTCATTCCACGCGGCGACGAACTTATCGACGCCCTCGCGCTCCAGGACTGCAAAGACATCTTCTAGGTCAATGCCCACCGATTCGAGCTGGGAGAAGACCTTCTCGGCTTCTTCGCCGGCCGTGGAGAGGGTATCGCCGTGGAAACCACCCTCCTGCAGGACCGCATCAATGGTCTTTTCCGGCATGGTATTTACCGTGTGCGGGCCAGCCAGCTCGGTCACGTACAGCGTTGCTGGGTAGTCAGGGTTCTTCACGCCGGTAGAAGCCCACAGCGGGCGCTGAATGGGCGCGCCTTCTGGGAGGCCGTTGTTGTCACCGAGCAATTCTTCCTGGAAGAGGGCGTAGGCACGCTGCGCGTTAGCGACACCGGCCTTGCCTCGCAAGGACAGGGCCTCATCGGAACCGATAGCTTCCAAGCGCTTATCCACTTCCGTATCCAGGCGGGAGACGAAGAACGATGCGACCGAGTGAATCTTGGTGACGTCCTTGCCACCCTCGGCTGCGCGCTTGAGCCCAGCCTGGAATGCGGCGATGACCTCGCGGTAGCGGGCGACCGAGAAGATCAGGGTGACGTTGACGCTGATTCCCTCTGCCAAGGCATCCTCGATAGCGGGGAGGGAGCCCTTGGTAGCCGGGACCTTGATCATCGCATTGGGGCGGTCCACCTGGTCCCACAGTTCGCGGGCCTGCTTGAGGGTTGCCGCGGCATCGTCGGAGATGCGCGGATCCACCTCGATGGATACGCGGCCATCCTGGCCGTCGGACTCGGCATAAATATCGGCAAAAAGGTCACAGGCGTTTTGTACGTCCGTAATTGCCAGGGAGTAGACGGCTTCATCGGCCGAAGCGTTCTTCTCCTTCAAGGCTGCCAGGTCTTCGTCATAGGCCGTGCCGCTGGTCATGGCGGTGGCAAAGATAGCCGGG
Source organism: Corynebacterium sp. KPL1818 (assembly GCF_000478135.1). NCBI lineage: Bacteria > Bacillati > Actinomycetota > Actinomycetes > Mycobacteriales > Corynebacteriaceae > Corynebacterium > Corynebacterium sp. KPL1818. The sequence continues at coordinate 674,948 of NZ_KI515759.1, forward strand.
TTGGTGGTCACACCCACGATGGACTTGGAGGAAATAATCTCCTTCAAGTTTCCAGATTCCAAGCGCTGGCGCGAGAGATCATCGAGCCACGTGGAGGTGCCCAATTGGGCAAGTTCAGAAATGTTGTTCATAGTCATTCCTTTTAGCGTCGGTGAGGTGGGCTTAGCTTTGGGCTTCGGCGATGCTTTCGCGTGCAGCATCGGCAACCGCAGCAGAGGTAAAGCCAAACTTTTCGAAGAGCTCGTCGCCGGGAGCGGAGGCCCCGTAGTGCTCTAGGGAGACGTTGCGGCCGAAAGTACCGGTGTACTTGTGCCAGGACTGAGCGAGGCCGGCTTCGACGGAAACGCGGGCCCTCACGCTGCTGGGCAGGACCGATTCGCGGTATTCTGCGTCCTGCTCGTCGAACCACTCCAAGCACGGCGCCGATACCACGCGGGCTGCCGTGCCTTCGCTTTCGAGCTGGTTGGCTGCCTCCACCGCGAGCTGTACCTCCGAGCCAGTGGCCAGCAAGATAACATCGGGCTCGTCCTTGGAGCCTTCGACCAAGGTGTAGGCGCCGCGGCGAACGCCATCGCGTGCCTTTTCCTTGGTGCCTTCCAAAATAGGGAGGTTCTGGCGGCTAAGCGCAAGTCCCTTCGGGGCTGCCTTGTATTCCATCGCTGCGGCCCAGGCCTGTGCGGTTTCATTGGCATCGGCAGGCCGGATTACAGACAGGTTCGGAATGGCGCGCAAGGCCGACAGGGTTTCTACCGGCTGGTGGGTAGGGCCGTCTTCGCCCAAGCCAATAGAGTCGTGCGTCCACACGTAGTAAGTATCGGTAGACATCAGCGAGCCGAGGCGCACGGCTGGGTACTGATATTCGGAGAAGATCAGGAAGGTACCGCCATACACGCGGGTATTTCCGTGGAGGGCGATGCCGTTCATGATGGCGGACATCGCGTGCTCGCGGATGCCAAAGTGGAGGTTGCGGCCATAAGGCTGCGCGGACCACTTATTGGTGGTGATGTTTTCAGGACCGAAGGAATCCGCGCCCTTAATCACGGTGTTATTGGAACCCGCCAGGTCGGCCGAGCCGCCCCACATTTCCGGCAAGGCAGCAGCCAGCGCCTGGATGGTCGCCTCAGAGGCTTTACGGGTGGCAATCGCATCGCCTGGCTCCCATACGGGGAGCTCGGCATCGAAGCTCTCCGGCAATTCGCGGGCGCTCATGCGGTCAAAGAGCGCCTTATTCTCGGCGTTGTCCGCCGCCCACGCGTCGAACTTTTCTTGCCACTGCGCGTGCTTTTTGGCGCCGCGCTCGCGCAGCTTGCGGGTGTGGGCCAAGACCTCATTATCGATGTGGAAGGTTTTTTCTGGGTCGAAGCCGAGGACTTCCTTGGTGGCGGCAACTTCGTCATCGCCAAGCGCCGCGCCGTGCACGCCGCCGGTGTTCATCTTGGTCGGGGCAGGGTAGCCAATGACCGTCTTCACGCGGATGAAGGAGGGGCGCTCCGTTTCCTGCTGGGCATTGCGCACTGCCTCTTCAATGGCAACGACGTCCTCGCCGGATTCCACGGTCTGGACGTGCCAACCGTATGCCTCATAGCGCGCAGCGACGTCCTCATTGAAGGCGATATTGGTGTCATCCTCGATGGAAATGCGGTTGTCATCCCAGAAGACAATCAGGTTGCCCAGCTTCTGGGTGCCAGCCAAAGACGATGCCTCAGCGGTAACGCCTTCCTGCAGGTCGCCGTCGGAGGCAATGGTGTAGACGTAGTGATCAAAGGGGGATTGGCCGACCGGTGCCTCAGGATCGAAGAGGCCGCGCTCCTTGCGGGCGGCCATGGCCATGCCTACAGATGATGCCAGACCCTGGCCGAGTGGGCCGGTGGTGATCTCCACGCCATCGGTGTGGTGCACCTCAGGGTGGCCCGGGGTGAGAGAGCCCCAGGTGCGCAGCTGCTGGAGATCTTTCATCTCCAAGCCGAACCCACCCAAGAAAAGCTGGATGTACAGGGTCAGGGAAGAGTGGCCGACAGACAACACGAAGCGGTCGCGGCCGGCCCATTTCACGTCATTGGGGTCGTGATTGAGGACGCGCTGGTAGAGCGTATAGGCGAGGGGAGCCAGCGACATCGCCGTGCCTGGGTGCCCGGAGCCGCAGTTTTGGACGGCATCGGCAGCAAGCACGCGCACAGTGTCGACCGCGCGAGTATCGGTGTCTGTCCAGTCGTCCGGATAACGGCGCTCGACCATAGCTTGCAGGTCTGGGGACAAATTATCTTTCGACACGGTATAAGGCCTCGCTTAAATCTAGGCGTTTATTACTGAACTCCACACAGTCTAGTTACTTTTTTGACGGCGGTGCGGAATTATTGAAAGCTGCGGGGAACCGGTAAGCTGGCATGGCTAAGCGGTGTACGGCACAGCATTAGTTACTCTCTGCGTTTCCGCTGCATTGCTACGATCCATGTGTAGCGCATTTTATATGTAAGCCATAGTGTGAATTAATTCTCCGGAACTTTTGTGCCGGAGTGTGCGACCACTACACCGTGGGCATAGCGCACTGTGTAGCGTGTGTGCTGTAGATCAACGTCTGTTCAGATAGTGGAGGAATTCCTTGGAGACCATCAAGGCCTATTTTGCGCTAACGAAGCCGAGGATTATTGAACTCCTCCTCGTGGCCGCAATTCCGGCGATGCTCCAAGCGCAACGGGGCGTTGAGGCGGTTTCTGAGAATATCTGGCTCATCATTTCCACCATTTTCGGCGGATGGATGGGCGCTGCGGCCGCCCATACCTTTAATAACGTGGTCGATTATGAAATTGACCAGAAGATGCAACGCACCCGCGCGCGCCCACTTGTGCGCGCCACGATTTCGAAGCGGAACGCGGCGATCTTTGCTTGGATCATGCTCGTGGTGTCGGTGCTGTGGCTGGGCATCCTGGCAAATTCTTGGTTGGCGGCGTTCTTCGTCATCCTCACGAACTTTTTCTATGTATTCGTCTACACCAAGTTTTTGAAGATGCGCAATGCCCAAAACATCGTGTGGGGCGGTTTAGCGGGGTGCATGCCGGCCATGGTGGGTTGGGCAGTCATCCGCGATAACGCGCCGGCGGGAGAGCCCGACCGCTGGTGGCAGGCAATAGTCCTATTCCTCATTATCTTTTTCTGGACCCCGCCACATACCTGGGCCTTGGCCATGAAATACAAGGAAGATTACCGCAAGGCCGGGGTGCCGATGCTGCCGGTCGTGGCGACGGAACAAGAAGTAACCCGCCAAATCGTGTGGTATTCCGTTGGCACGGTCATCGTCACGCTGCTTATCGTTCCTGCGGCATCGTGGATTTACCTCATTGCCGCCGTAACTTCTGGCGCGGTCTTCTTATGGCTAGCTATCCGCCTGCACCAAGGCGTAAAGAAAGGCGCAAAGGTAAAACCCATGCGCCTGTTTATCTATTCAAATAACTACCTGTCGGTACTCTTTATTGGCCTGTCCATCGATGCCGTCATAGGTTGGGAGCCAATCGGCCGGATGCTTGGTTGGTCCGCCACCCTGTTTTAGAACCCAGTAGCACGCTGCAGCGCGAGCCCGTGTGGCTCGCGCTTTATTCTTCCTTAGTCCTGCTTTACCCGCAGAACAATAGAACCGGTGGTGCTACGCGATTGTAGGTCGCGGTGGGCCTGCTCTGCTTCTTCCAAGGGATAGGAGGCCGATACGTTGAACTTGAGGTCCCCGTCCATCACGGCCTGGACGACAGCTTGCGCACGCATCTGGAATTCGCCCTCTTGCGCCGTCCACGCGCCGAGCGAAGGCCGGGTCAAGAAGATGGAGCCATGCTTATTGAGCAGCTGCGGATCGATGGGCTCAACCGGGCCAGAAGCGGCACCAAAGAGCGCGACGGTGCCGCGCGGGCGAACGGCCTCGAGCGATTCGAAGAAGGTGGCTTGCCCCACGCCGTCATAGACCACATCGACGCCGCGGCCGCCATTAAACCGACGAACCTGCTCGCCCAAACCATCGCTGTAGCGAAAGACATGGTCGGCGCCGCACTTATACGAGATCTCTTCCTTTTCATCGGTGGAGACAACCGTATAGACCGTTGCCCCCAAAGAGGATGCCATTTGGGTCAACAGCTGGCCCACACCGCCCGCACCAGCGGTAATGAGGCAGGTAGCGCCTTCGCCAAGCTCATACACGCCGTGGGAAAGGAAGTGGGCGGTCATGCCCTGTAGCAGCATGGAGGCAGCGATCTCGGTGGGGAAATCATCCGGTACAGCGACAAGGCCGTTCCGGGGGACGCAGACCTGCTCGGCATAGGAACCAAAGGCGTGGTGCCATGCCACTAGGGAGCCTTCCGCAATTTCCCCCTTGGGATCGTGGACAACGCGCCCCGTTCCCTCAAAGCCAGGGATAAAAGGCGTCTGGGCGTTATAGATACCCTCGCGGTAGTAGGTATCGATATAGTTCACGCCCGCCACGGTGACATCAACTAAGACTTCGTCCTCACTAGGCGTGGGCGCAGGAACCTCGGCGTAGCGCAGGACTTCCGGCCCGCCCGTTTCTGTGATCTGGATAGCATGCATAAGGCCATGCTATCCCACAAAGCGCAGTAGCTGCAGAAAAATTGTGCTGTCTAAATCCTAGACGGCGGCGCGTTCCTCATTTAATGATTGCTGGCGAACGGCGTATTTATCGTCGCCGGCGGGAGAGCCCGAGATGAGGTCTGGCGTGCCACCGACGCGGTGGCGCCCGTGTGCCCAGAGCAGGGCGGTAAAGCCGGTGACCACGGCGGACATACCTATGTGGAAGGGGACCGTCCACCGCGGCACGCCCAGGTAGAACTGCAAGACGCCCACGGCCCACTGGATGAGGATGCAGACGATAAGGACCCACCCTGCCTTCTTGGTCTCCTGCGGGGTGCGGTGCTTGTACAGCAGGAAGACGGTAATGGCGGTAAAGATGAGGTAGACGTACATGCACATGGCGTGGGCGATGGCCATGGACTCGGTATCCACATCCAAGCGGCCGTCCATTCCCACGCCGGAGTCGCCGGAGTGGACGCCGGAACCGGTCACCATCGTCCCGGTGATCAGGACGATCGAGAGGGCGATGGTCGCGATGACGGCGAGGATGCGAATCGCTTGCGGGAACCGCGGCTGGGCGGTGCCATCATCGGGTTCTTTGATGCGGGCATACAGCATGCAGGCAAGCCACACCAGCACCATGGAAGGCAGGAAGTGAAGAGCCACGGACCACCAGCGCAGATCCAAGTGCACGGAGATGCCGCCGATGACGGCCTGCAGGACGATGCCGGCCACGTTGAGCCATGCATAGACCCTGAGCTCAGGCCGGCGGCACGCCATATACATGGCGATGACTGCCGCGCCTGCTGCGGCGGAATCGACGAAGGTGAGTAGGCGGTTACCAAATTCAATGATTTGGTGGATTGCCGGCGCGGCGCCTTCTACCGGCACCAAGGAACCAGGCTGGCATTGGGGCCAGGTGGGGCAACCCAGGCCGGAACCGGTGACGCGGACGATGGAACCAGATACGGTGATGCCGCCTTGGCAGAAGATCAGGATCAGCGCGATGAGGCGCTGTTGCTCCACGGTAGGGACGGCTTCTTTAAAAAAGCGTTTAGTTCTGGTCCAGTAATTCACAAGGTGCATCTTACTAGGGGGTGTGTAGCGAGCCGAAACCTTTGGCTCTGTTTCGCGGGGAACTGGGTATAACTCACATTTAGCCGTCGAAACGGAACCAACGAACGGCCGCATACGACGCCACCGCTAGCCACGCGGTCAAGGAAATGAGTTCGATGCCAGGAAAGGTGGAATTGGAGGCATCGGCAAGCGCGCCCGCTAGTGCCACGGTGGGCACGATGTTGAGCAGGCCATTATCGCCCAAGCCCTGGGAGTACAGGGCCCAGCCGACGATCGCCAGCAGGATAAACCAAATGAGGTTCGCCAGCGCGAGTACGGCCTCAGAGCTAAGGGTGCCGCCAAGCACCAAACCCATGGCGGTAAAGGCGGCGACGCCGAAAATGAGCGAGACGATCATGAGCAGGATGCCGGGCGCACTGATGCGCAGGCCCAAGGCAAAGGCCGTGGCACCGAGCACGAGAATCTGGAATACCACCATCGTCAGCACGCCGATAATCTTGCCGCCGATGATCGCCCACGCCGGTACGCCGGAGGCGCCGGTGCGCTTTAAGGCCCCGTAGCGGCGGTCAAAGGCGAGGGAGATGGCTTGCCCGGTAAAACCAGCCGAGGTTGCCGCCACCGCGAGCACCATGGGAAAGACCTCGTGCAGCCCATGCCCGGTGGATGATTCCAGGCGGGCGGTCCCAATCAGGATGGCGAGCGGGATAATGATGCTGAGCAATTGTTGCTCCCCGTGGCGCAGCATGAGCTTGGCCTCCATGCCGCCTTGGGCAAGGATGATGGCGCCCGCACTCGCTCGTTTGGGTGCCGGGCGGAAGGTGCCGGGGGAAAACGTTGCGCTCATAATCGGGGCCTATTCCTTGAAAAATTTGAAGTGGCGATTTTAGGTACTGGTGATTCTAAGATGAAGACAGGACACAGGGTTTTATCAACTGCGCAAGTGCCTGCCTGTGAGATCGAGGAATACTTCCTCGAGGTTCCGGTGGTGGGATTCCAGGCTTCGCAAGAGCACGCCTTGCCGAGCTAGCTCGGCGGCGAGGGCGGAAATCAGTTCCGGCGAACTGGGCTGGCTCACCCTGTAGTGCAGCGGTCGCGAGGCGGTCGTGGGGATGCCAATTCGCTGCAAGGCGTCCAAATCGACCGCGGAATTTGCGCTAAAACTAAATCCGGCGCCCTTGCCCTGGGAGGTAAGTTCTGCCGGCGTTCCCTGCGCCACGAGCGCGCCATGATCCATGATGGCGATGTGATCTGCCAGCGATTCGGCCTCATCCATCAGGTGGGTGGTCAATATCACGGTGACCCCGTCGCGCTTCAGGGCGCGAATCAAATCCCATACGGCGAGCCGGGATTGGGCGTCCATGCCCGCGGTGGGTTCATCGAGGAACACCAGCTCGGGCCTGCCGATGACCGCGAGCGCGAGCGATAGCCGCTGCTGCTGCCCGCCGGAAAGCCGCCGATAAGGCGTGCGCGCAACGCCTTGCAGGCCCAACGTTTCGAGCAGCCATTCCGGCGGTAGAGGATTGGCGTTATAGCGCGCGGTCAATTCCAACATCTCTAGCACGCGGATGCCGGAATAAGAACCGCCGCCTTGCAGCATGATTCCCACCTTTTCGCGCACCCTATCGGGCTCGGTGCTGGGATCAAGGCCTAAGACCTTAATGGATCCGGCGGTGGGGTGGATAAAGCCTTCAGACATTTCGATGGTGGTGGATTTACCAGCACCATTGGGGCCGAGCAGGCAAAATATTTCGCCGTGTGCAACGCTCAGGCTGAGCCCATTGACGGCTGCCGTGGGGCCAAATTTCTTTACCACACCATCCAAGGACAGGGCGGGGCTTTCAGCTGGAATTGCATTCACGGGTGCCTAGTTTAAGACACGGATTCCGTTTCGGCGCATTGCACCCCACCACACTCCGGCTACCACGGCGAATGCGCAGGCAGCGGCGATATAGATGGAAAGCACCGTCCCAGCGGGCAGGCCCAAGCCGCGCGGAAGGACGAAAAAGCTCATCGCGCCGGTATAGGCAACGACGCTAAACCGGAAGATGTGCCGGTTCGCCCACGCCGCCAACGGCAAAACGGCCCAGAGGATGTACCACGGGTGGACCACTGGGAAGAAGATAACGAGCACCAGGGTAGAGATTCCCAGCCCGCCCACGGGGTGGATATATCCGCGCAGCGTGGCAAAGAGCATGCGGGACATGAAGACGACGGCGACCAAGACGCCGAAACTGCGCGTGATGGTCAATATGGCATCGGTGTGGTCCCCAAGGCCTAAAAACATGCCGAGGAAACCGGCGCCCACTCCCGTGGCCGTGGATAGGGAAAGCCAGGAGCGAATCGTGGCGGCTCCGCCTTGCCCGGTAATCCACCCGAGGTTAATGCCCGTGATGATACTGATGAGCGCAATGGTGACTACGAGCACCGCGCCCTGCACGGCAATGGCTATAAATAAGGCCCGCCAGCGCGGCACGCGCGCCTGCACGTGCAGGTGGCGGGCATACGCCATGCCGATAAAGCCGAGCCCAATAAAGCCGGTGACCTTGACCATTCCGGCGCAGGATAGGAAAAAGCCAGAGGCTATTAGCGCAACGTAGGCTCCTCTTTTATCCTGCCCCAGCTTATCGATGCCCCTTAATCCAAGCTCCATGCCCAGTAACGACAATCCAAGCATGATGGATTCATTATGGATACCGCCGACGAGGTGAAGGATGGTCAGCGGGTTCAAGATGCCGAGCCATAGTGCGGAGGCAGGGGAGACGCGGCATCGCTGAGCAAGCTGTGTGATGGCCCAGCCAGCCACGATGATGCCCACGATGGAAAGTAGGCGGTGGGCGATCACACCTAAAACAATGGAATTTCCGGTGATGATGCTGACGATGGCCGCCAGCCCCAAGGCAACGGGCCCATAGGGCGATGGTGAATTTGCCCAGATAAACGGAACGGAGCGCGCGAGCTCGTTGCCAGCGCCCAAGAGCTGCACCGGGCCGGCGGAATAGGGATCCATCCCTTGGGCCACGATGGAGCCATTGGCCAAATAAGAATAGATGTCTTGGGTAAATAAGGGTGCGGTAAAGATGAGGGGGATGATCCACCCAGCCCACGTGATCCACAGCTGGCGCGGGGAGACCAGCCGGCGGGAGCGATCGCTGGCGGGCTCGCCGGGTCGCGCCTGGCGCAGCGGGGTGCCCACGAAGGGGGCGAGGAAAATCCAGGCCGTTACTAAAAGCCCCACGCCCACCATGACAAGCGCAGACGAGGTCTGCAGCATGCGCGACATAAGCGAACCAAAGGGCACATTGTCATAGGGGTTGCCCACTACAGGCAGTGCGCCTGCTCCCAAAGCGCCAAAGGCAATGAGGAGGGAACCGACGGTTCCGGCCCACCGCAAGATGAAAAAGGTGCGCTTTTGGGAGACCGTGGTGTGCTGCAGTTCCTCTGGCGCCTGGGTGATGAAATCGTAGCGAGTATCCCCGGCTTGCGCGCCGGTGCCTTCGGCGTGCAGCTGCGCGGAACGAGAACCTGCGGTGCCTAAGCGTGGCAATTCCGCCTTTACGCTCTCGAGCACTCCCCGTAGTTTCCCTTTCATGGCTTAAGACCTTACGCGAGGACCGTGGGGTGGGAAATTCACCCCCGCCGCCACGCCCGGTGACTGCAATGGTGGCATTCCGGAATGAATTAAGGAACACTAGTGTTGTCTAATGATGAAAGCGCAGTTATGGCGCTTGCGTAGCGACGGCATTTCCGGCGCGACGGAGCACGGTGACTGCAGGCAACTGACCTAAGGAAGGGAGGTTTTAGGGCATGGCTAACTCACAGCGCGCGGCAGCGGCGCATGTGGCGGTGAAAGAATCACGGTCCACGGATGGTGATACCCGCCGCCAGGTACTGCTGCTATTGCTTAAGGACAGCCCTGTAACCGCCTCTTACCTGGGTGAGCGCCTTGGTCTTTCGACCGCCGGGATCCGCCGGCATTTAGACATTCTGGTGGAAGAAGAACTAACGGAAGTTGTCGAGCGCCGTCCAGCTTCTCGTTCGCGGATGCACTCCGGAGCGGGTCGTGGGCGACCGGCAAAACACTTCCGCCTGACGGATCGTGGGCGTGCGCAATTTGGCCACGCCTATGATGAATTGGCTTCTGAAGCGTTGACCGCGCTGCGCTCTGCGGGCGGTTCAGAGGCTGTGAAGAACTTCGCTAAGGCTCGATTTGAGCGCATCATCGCCGATGTGCGTCCCCTCGTGGACGCGGAAGAATCGGTCGAGGAAGTAGCGCGCAAACTGGCTGAAACCCTGGATAAGCACGGGTACGCCGCAACCGTGGACCGTGCCGGCCAGGGCGTGCAAATCTGTCAACACCACTGCCCGGTTGCCCATGTGGCGGCCAAGCACCCTGAACTGTGCGAGGCAGAGCAGGAAGTCTTTTCCGCCCTCTTAGGCAAACACGTACAACCTTTGGCTTCTATCGCAGATGGCCACGGAATTTGTACCACGAATATCCCCTTGACACCTGTCAAAACTAATACTGAAAGGAGCGAGTCATGACCCAGGCACAATCGGCACCTGATAACAAGATGACCGATGATGAGATCATCGATTCTATTGGTGCGTATGAGTACGGCTGGCACGACTCGGACTCGGCCGGCGCTTCTGCCGCCCGTGGCCTGAACGAGGACGTTGTCCGCGATATTTCCGCAAAGAAGGGCGAGCCCGAGTGGATGCTGAACCAGCGTCTCAAGGCCCTGGATATCTTTGATAAGAAGCCCATTCCCACTTGGGGCGCGGATCTCTCCGGCATCGACTTTGACCAGATCAAGTACTACGTCAAGTCCACCGAAGAGCAGGCGCAGACCTGGGACGACCTCCCGGATGATATTAAGGCCACCTACGATAAGCTGGGCATCCCTGAGGCAGAAAAGCAGCGCTTGGTTGCCGGCGTGGCCGCACAGTACGAGTCTGAGGTTGTCTACCATCAGATTCGCGAAGACCTGGAAAGCCAGGGCGTTATCTTCGTCGATACCGATACCGCGCTGCGCGATTACCCAGAGCTTTTTAAGGAACACTTCGGCACCGTTATTCCTGCCGGTGACAATAAGTTCTCCGCGCTTAACTCCGCAGTGTGGTCCGGCGGCTCCTTCATTTACGTCCCGAAGGGCGTACACGTTGATATCCCGCTGCAGGCCTACTTCCGTATTAATACCGAGAACATGGGCCAGTTCGAGCGCACCCTTATCATCGTGGATGAGGATGCCTACGTTCACTACGTGGAAGGCTGCACCGCGCCCATCTACAAGTCGGACTCCCTGCACTCCGCGGTGGTGGAGATCATCGTGAAGAAGGGCGGCCGCTGCCGCTATACGACGATCCAGAACTGGTCCAGCAACGTCTACAACCTGGTGACCAAGCGCACCAAGGTGGAAGAGGGCGGCACCATGGAATGGGTCGATGGCAATATCGGCTCCAAGGTCACCATGAAGTACCCGGCCGTGTGGATGACCGGTCCGCACGCTAAGGGTGAGGTGCTTTCCGTCGCCTTCGCTGGCGAAGGACAGTTCCAGGACACTGGTGCAAAGATGACGCACATGGCGCCCTACACCTCCTCCAATATCGTCTCCAAGTCCGTTGCCCGCGCCGGTGGCCGCGCTGCTTACCGCGGCTTGGTGCAGGTCAACCAGAATGCGCACCACTCCACGTCCAACGTGGAATGCGACGCCCTGCTCGTGGACAATATCTCGCGTTCGGACACATACCCGTATAACGACATCCGCAACGAGTACGTCACGTTGGGCCACGAGGCAACCGTGTCGCAGGTCTCTGAAGAGCAGCTGTTCTACCTCATGTCCCGCGGCATTGCGGAAGAAGAAGCAATGGCAATGATCGTGCGTGGCTTCGTTGAGCCGATTGCTAAGGAGCTGCCGATGGAGTACGCCCTCGAGCTCAACCGCCTCATCGAACTGCAAATGGAAGGATCGGTCGGCTAAAGAAATGGTCGCTTCGAACGAATTCAATCCGGATAAGATCACCAAGGGTGACGTCTTTACCTCTACCAACGTGGAGGATTTCCCGGTACCGCACGGCCGCGATGAGGTCTGGCGCTTTGTTTCCCTGCGCAAGCTGCGGGGCCTGCACAACGGGGAATTTGCTCAAGCGGTTGCCCAGGACGTCAAGGTAAGCGAGCACCCAGGCGTTTCTGCGGAGACTGTAGACCGCGACGATGAGCGTCTTGGCCGCGTGGGCAAGCCTTCTGACCGCGTGGCTGCCCAGGCATGGACCTCCATGCCCGAGGGTCAAGTGGTAACCATTGACCCTGAGGTGCAGGTGGAAGATCCCATCACCATTACCTATACGGGCAAGGGCGAGGACGTGACCTCATTCGGTGCCACTTCCATCGAAGTTGGCCACCATGCAGAAGCCACCGTTGTGCTGAAGTACGTTGGTTCCGGCACCCACGCGGATAACGTGGAGTTCATCATCGGCGATGGCGCGCACCTGACCGTCATCGTGGATGTCGACTGGGAAAACGACGCGGTGCACCTGTCTAACCAGGTAGCACAGGTGGGACGCGATGCCGTGCTGCACCATAACTCCGCCATCTTCGGCGGCGAGGTCGTGCGCATTGTCCCGCGCGTGAACTTCACCGCTCCCGGCGGCGACGCTGAGTTGCTGGGCGTGTACTTCGCCGATTCTGGTCAGTACTTCGAAAACCGCATGCTCGTGGATCACTCGGTTCCGAATTGCCGGTCCAATGTCCTGTACAAGGGCGCATTGCAGGGTGAGAAGAAGAACGAAGCTCGTACCTGCTGGGTAGGAGACGTGCTTATCCGCTCCAACGCACAGGGCACCGATACTTATGAGACGAATAATAACCTCATCCTTACGGACGGTGCGCGCGCTGACGCTATCCCGAACCTGGAGATTGAGACCGGTGAAATCACCGGCGCCGGCCACGCCGCGACGGTTGGCCGCTTCGACGATATTGAGCTGTTCTACCTGATGTCGCGCGGCATTCCGGAGGCAGAGGCTCGTCGCCTCATCATTCGTGGCTTCTTCAATGAGGTCATCCACCGCATCCCGGTGCAATCCCTGTCCGAGGAACTGGAAAACCGCATTTCCGAAGAACTGGAAAAGATCTCCGCTTAACGCACTTACAGAAGGAAACCCACACACTATGTCTACTCTGGAAATTAAGAATCTCCACGCCCAGGTTCTGCCGAACGAAGAAAACGGCGAGCCCAAGGAAATCCTCAAGGGCGTCAACCTCACCATTAACTCCGGCGAGATCCACGCCATCATGGGTCCTAACGGCTCCGGCAAGTCCACCTTGTCCTACACCATTGCTGGTCACCCGAAGTACGAGGTCACCGAGGGCGAGGTGCTTCTCGATGGCGAAAACCTCCTCGACATGCCCGTCGACGAGCGCGCTCGCGCCGGCCTATTTTTGGCCATGCAGTACCCAACCGAGGTCCCTGGCGTGAAGGTATCGCAATTCATGCGCTCCGCCGTAACCTCCATCCGCGGCGAGGCCCCCAAGCTGCGCGAGTGGAATAAGGAACTTACTGAGGCTCGCGAGAACCTGAAGATTGATAAGTCTTTCATCTCCCGCTCCGTCAACGAGGGCTTTTCCGGCGGCGAGAAGAAGCGCCACGAGGTCATGCAGCTGGACATCCTAAAGCCCAAGTTCGCGGTCATGGATGAGACCGACTCCGGCTTGGACGTTGACGCGCTGCGCATCGTTTCTGATGGCATCAACCGCTACCAGGATGACACCAATGGCGGCATCTTGATGATTACCCACTACAAGCGCATCCTGAACTACGTGCAGCCAGATTTCGTGCACGTATTCGCTAACGGCCAGGTTGTGAAGACCGGCGGGGCCGAGCTGGCAGACCAGCTCGAGTCTGACGGCTACGACCAGTTCCTGCAGTAAAGACCAGCCCAGAGCTGGTTCTCCTCGATGAATCGAAGAAGTTTTATGTCTGGATTTGATGTAAACGCAATTAGGGAGCAGTTCCCAATCCTGCAGCGCACCGTGCGCGGCGATAAGCCGCTGGTGTACCTGGATTCGGGGGCTACCTCCCAGCGCCCGTTGCCGGTGTGGAAGGCAGAGGAGGAGTTCGTCCTCCATACCAACGCCCCCGTCCACCGCGGCTCTTACCAGTTGGCTGAAGAGGCGGATAACGCCTATGAGTCGGCCCGGCAGGCCATCGCGGCCTTCGTTGGCGCGGACCGCGATGAGATTGCCTTTGCTAAAAACGCCACCGAGGCGCTCAATGAGGTTGCCTATACGCTTTCCGATGAGCGTGCGGGCGAGTTGTACGTGGGAGAGGGCGATACCGTCGTCATCACGGAGCTTGAGCACCACGCCAACCTCGTGCCTTGGCAAGAGCTCTGTGAGCGCACCTGTGCCACCTTGAAGTGGTACTCGTTGACTGACGATGGCCGCATCGACTTGGATTCGCTCGAGCTCGATGAATCCGTTAAGGTCGTTGCGTTTACCCATCAATCCAACGTCACTGGCGCGGTTTCCGATGTCGAGGAAATGGTGCGCCGTGCTCGCGAGGTCGGCGCCATGGTGGTGCTTGATGCCTGCCAGTCCGTCCCACATATGCCGGTGGATTTCCACGCCCTGGATGTGGATTTTGCCGCATTCTCGGGCCATAAGATGTGTGGCCCCAATGGCGTGGGCGTGCTCTACGGCAAGGACGAATTGCTGCGCAAGCTTCCCCCGTTCCTTACGGGTGGCTCCATGATCGAGGTAGTGAAGATGGAAGGAACCACCTTCGCGGAACCGCCCATGCGATTTGAGGCGGGAACCCAGATGACCAGTCAGGTCGTCGGCCTCGGCGCCGCGGTGAAGTTCCTCGAGGAGGTGGGGATGGACAATATCCATGCCCACGAGCAAAAGCTCACCGCTTATGCCTTGGAACAGCTCCGCGAGATTCCAGGGCTGCGCATCATCGGCCCAGAAACGGCCGAGAACCGCGGCGCGGCCATCTCCTTTACCGTGGAGGGCGTGCACCCGCACGATCTGGGTCAGGTTCTGGATGACCAAGGCGTTTCCATTCGAGTAGGCCACCACTGCGCGTGGCCGCTGCACCGCGCCTGCGGTGCGCAATCGACCGCGCGCGCTAGCTTTTACCTGTACAACACGGAAGTCGAAGTAGATAAGCTGGTAGAAGCCATTAAGGCCGCCCGCGATTTCTTTGGAGTTGCCTAATGAATCTAGATTCGATGTACCAAGACGTGATCTTGGATCACTATAAAAATCCGCAACACGCGGGGTTGCGCGAGCCGTTCCAGGCAGAGGTTCACCACGTGAACCCCTCGTGCGGCGATGAGCTCACGTTGCGCGTCAACCTTTCCGCGGACGGCAAGACCGTTGAAGATGTGTCCTACGACGCCGAAGGTTGTTCCATCTCGCAGGCATCGACGTCCGTCATGGCGGAAGAGATCGTCGGCTTGCCCTTGGAGGAAGCCAATAAAAAGCTTGCCGAGTTTGAAAAGATGGTCACCTCGCGTGGCCAGGACGAGGGCGATGAGGACATCATCGGCGATGGTGTTGCCTTTGCAGGTGTTTCTCAATACCCGGCACGAGTTAAATGCGCGCTGCTAGGGTGGAAGGCTTTTCAGGCCGCCACCGCAGATGCGCTCAATGAAGTGGAGAAGTAAATGACCGATCCCGTAGATCCTTACCAGAACGAGAATTCGTCCTTCAGCGCAGGCGGCGAGCGGCCAGAGCAGACGGAAGAACAGCTGTCGAAGGCCTTTGACATCACCGAGTTCATGCGCGACGTCATCGACCCGGAGCTCGGCATCAACGTCGTTGACTTGGGCTTGGTCTATGACCTGTGGCTGGAAGAAGAGGACGGCAAAGAGCTCGCCATGATCAACATGACGTTGACCTCGCCGGCCTGCCCTTTGACCGACGTCATTGCGGAACAGGTTGAGGACATCGTTACCGGCAAGAAGCTTGCCGATGGCGTGCGTATCAACTGGGTCTGGATGCCCCCCTGGGGCCCACACATGATTTCCGAAGAAGGCCGTGAGCAGCTCCAAGCTCTGGGCTTTGCGGTTTAATCACCACGGAAAATTTAAAAGGCGGCGGTAAAACTACCGCCGCTTTTTTGCGTGAATTAGTGCCTTGGCCTTTGGTTGCTAGACTGGCTTGTCGTGATTGTGACCAATGATTTTGAGGTACGCGTAGGTGCCCGCACGCTTCTCGATGCCCCCGGACAGCACCTCCGCGTCCAGCCCGGCGACCGCATCGGGCTAGTGGGCCGCAATGGTGCGGGAAAGACCACGACCATGCGCATCCTGGCAGGCGAGACCGAGCCTTATGGCGGTACTGTCTCTCGTTCGGGTCCGATTGGTTACCTTCCGCAGGATTCGCGTGAAGGCAATATCGAGCAAACCGCGCGCGAGCGCGTGCTTTCTGCCCGTGGGCTCGACGATATTAAGCGGCGGATGGCCAAGCAGCAAGAGCTGATGGAAACGGCCACGGATGAGAAGTTCCGCGATAAGGCCATCCGTAAATACTCCCGCTTGGAAGAACAATTCGACTCCTTGGGCGGCTATGAGGCTGATTCCGAGTGCGCCCAAATCTGCGATAACCTAGGCCTGCCTCAGCGCGTTTTGGACCAAAAGCTCAAGACGCTATCGGGTGGCCAACGCCGCCGCGTGGAGCTGGCGCAGATTCTTTTTGCGGCCAGCGAGGGCTCGGGTAAATCCCAGACCACGTTGCTCCTCGATGAGCCGACCAACCACCTGGATGCGGATTCCATCGTCTGGCTCCGCCAGTTCTTGTCCAAGCACGAGGGCGGGCTGGTCATGATTTCTCACGATGTCGAGTTGCTCGAGGCCGTGTGTAATAAGGTTTGGTTCCTCGACGCGGTGCGCGGCGAGGCGGACGTCTACAACATGGGCTATAAGAAATACCTCGATGCCCGTGCTACCGATGAGGCACGCCGGCGCCGCGAGCGCGCGAATGCGGAAAAGAAGGCCTCCGCGCTGCAAAAACAGGCCGCCAAATTGGGTGCTAAGGCCACCAAGGCCGCAGCGGCGAAGCAGATGCTAAACCGCGCCGAGCGCATGATGAATGACCTCGATGAGGTGCGCGTTGCGGATAAGGTAGCCAATATCAAATTCCCCGAGCCTGCCCCGTGCGGCAAGACGCCCATGAACGCCAAAGGCTTGACCAAGATGTACGGTTCGCTGGAGGTTTTCGCGGGCGTGGACCTGGCCATCGATAAGGGCTCCCGCGTCGTTGTCCTGGGGTATAACGGTGCCGGTAAGACGACCTTGCTCAAGCTCTTGGCAGGGGAGGAGCGCACCGACGGCGAGGGTGGCATCGTCAGTGGCCACGGTTTGCGCATTGGCTATTTTGCGCAGGAGCACGACAATATCCACCCGGATAAGAGCGTATGGGAAAACACCATCGAGGCCTGCCCCGATGCGGACCAGCAAGAGCTGCGCGGGCTCCTGGGAGCGTTTATGTTTTCCGGCGATAAACTGCAACAGCCCGCCGGAACGCTGTCTGGTGGTGAGAAAACCCGCCTGTCGCTGGCTACATTGGTCTCCAGCCGCGCGAACGTGCTGCTTCTCGATGAGCCGACCAATAACCTCGACCCCATCTCTCGCGAGCAGGTGCTCGACGCGCTCAATACCTACACGGGCGCGGTGGTCTTGGTTACCCACGATCCGGGCGCGGTGAAGGCGCTCGACCCTGAGCGGGTGATCATCATGCCGGATGGCGATGAAGACCTGTGGTCCGATGAGTACATGGAAATCGTCGAGCTGGCTTAAGCCTTATGAAGACGCTGATTGAGAGGATGCCTGCCTGGCGGGATAAGTTTTGGGTCATTCCCGCGGTTGCGGTGGCGGTGGCCGTCGTGGCGGCCGAAGGCATGCTCGCACTCGACCGCAACTTCGATCTGGCGCTCTCTCGGCTCTATGACGGTAGCGCGGAAAGCGCTCAAGGCCTACTCACCGCCGTGGCCACCGCCACGCTGTCCCTGGCCGGGACCCTGTTCTTTATCACCCTGACCGCGCTTTCCGGCGTGGTGACGGTAATGGGACCGCGTCTATTGCACGAATTTTTGAAGGACCGCTCCATCCAGTCCACGCTGGGGATCTACCTGGCGACCTTTACCTACTCGCTCCTATCCCTGCGTGCCGTGCGCGCCGGCGGCGAGGGCAAGGTAGAGCACGTCCCTTCGTTGAATGTAGCAGTCGACATTGCCTTGGCACTGATATGCGTGGTCTTTTTGATTTATTTCATCGTCCACATCGCGCAGTCCATTAGCATGTCTCACGTGGTGCACGTGGTGGCCCAAGACGTGGAAGAGCACATGCGCCGACTCATTGAACGCGGCGAGGAAGAGAAGGTTGCCAAGGCACCAGGCTCGGATTTCTATGAATCCGCGGATCAAACCCGCAGCTCCCAAACGGGCTACCTGAAATTCGTGGACTACGAGTCTATTGCCCAAGCGGCGGCCGAAGAAGATTGCGCGGTTCACTTAGGTGTGGCCCCCGGCGATCTCGTGCTTGAAGGAGAGGTCATCGCCCACGGCGTGCCGCACATGCCGGAAAACATTGAAAAGCACATCGTGGTCACGCAGCACCGTGAGGATGCCTCCGCGCACGACCCGCGGTTTACGGCCCGGCACCTCGCGGAGATTGCCGCCCGCGCTTTAAGTACCGGCGTCAATGACCCTTATACGGTCATCGACATCATTGACCGCTTCACGCAAATCTTGGTGGTCATTGGGGACAAGCGCTTGCCGCAAGGGATTATGCATATCGATGGCGAGTTCCGCTTGGACTATCAAACCTTTAGCTATGAACAGATCATTGAGGCGATGTTCACCCAAATCCGCCGCGATGCGGCCGATAAAGCCGAAATCTATCTCAGTTTGCTCAATAACCTAGCTAAGGTGGTGGCACTGCTGCGCACCGTGGAGCGCCGCAATGTCTTGGATGAAGCGGTGGAGGCCATCTACTCCGATGCGGGCCGCCAGGTCGGCGGCGAGGTGGAATTGCGCCAGTTAGAAGATTCTTTTCAGCACTTCAAAGCAAACCTCGCCCGGTGGGAAGAATCCGAAAAGCCGGGCGAGGAGAATGAAGACTCCGAGTCCTAAGGGGAGCTTGGCGCGCTTGTCCTAGGCACGCTTGCCCCTAGGCGTGGAGTACTCCACACCTAGTTGCGGAAACCATGCACCGGGGCAGGGATGAAGCCTCCACGGTTGATGAACTGCGAATTGCCCACCTGATTGACCGGGATGATCGGTGCATAACCCAAAAGCCCACCGAAGCTGACCTCGTCGCCCACCTTGGCACCAGGTACCGGAATGACGCGCACGGCGGTGGTCTTATGGTTCATCACGCCGATTGCGGCTTCATCCGCAATCATGCCGGAAATCGTGGCCGCAGAGGTATCGCCGGGGAGTGCGATCATGTCAAAGCCTACCGAGCAGATGGCGGTCATGGCCTCCAACTTGTCCATGGAAATGGAGCCGGACTTTACGGCATCGATCATGCCCCTGTCCTCAGAGACGGGGATGAAGGAACCGGACAAGCCACCCACGCGCGAGCATGCCATCATGCCGCCCTTCTTCACGGCATCGTTAAGCAGCGCCAATGCCGCCGTCGTGCCGTGCGTGCCCACCTGATCGAGGCCCATGTGCTCGAGGATGTGCGCCACGGAGTCGCCGAGTTCTGCCGTGGGGGCCAAGGAGAGGTCAATGATGCCGAAGGGAACGCCGAGGCGCTCGGAGGCCATATTGCCCACGAGCTGCCCGGCGCGGGTGATCTTGAAGGCGGCCTTCTTGACTTCCTCTGCAACCTGATCCAGGCTTGCGCCTTCCAAGGAGCCGAGGGCGCGGTCCACCACGCCGGGGCCGGAGACGCCAACGGAGACGACGCAGTCAGGCTCCTCGATGCCGTGGAAGGCACCGGCCATAAACGGATTATCGCCCACGGAATTGGCAAAGACGACGAGCTTGGCGCAGGCAATTGCGGAATTATCCTTGGTCAGCTCAGCGGCTTCCTTGATGACCTCGCCCATTTGCTTCGTCGCATCCATGTTGATCCCTGCGCGAGAGCTGGCGATATTGACCGAGGAGCAGACCACGTCCGTCTCGGCCAAAGCCTCGGGGATGGAGGAGATGAGCTTTTGCTCTGCGCTCGTCGCACCCTTTTCTACCAGCGCGGAGTAGCCGCCGACGAAGTTAACGCCCACCTCCTTCGCAGCCTTATCCAGCGCCCGCGCGGCATCGACGGGGTTGCCATCCAAGCCTGCGACAACGAGGGAAATGGGGGTGACAGAGATGCGCTTGTTGACGATCGGGATGCCGAGCTCACCTTCGATGCCCTCGCATACCTCAACCAAGCGGCCTGCTTGCTGCGTTACGCGGTCATAGATGGCCTGGCAGGTTGCCTCCATGGTCGAGCGCGTACATCCCAGTAGGGAAATGCCCATCGTCACGGTGCGGATATCGAGACGATAGTTTTCGATCATCTCGATGGTGTCCAAGATATTGGTGGTATTAAAACGCGTGCTCATGTTAAATCTCGTTCATGGCGGTAAAGAGGTCTTCGGACTGAATGCGGATGGATTGCTGCTTTTCCTCCGCAACCGGACGCATCCGCTCCTTGATGGTCTGGATGGATACGGCATCCGCATCGAATTCAACGCGGAGGATCATGGTGAAATAGTCACCCATAATGGTCTGCGAGACATCAATGACGTTGATGTCCAGATCAGCAAGAGTCGTGGTCACTGCGGCAATGATTCCGGTGCTATCGGCACCGGTGACGGTCATAATGGCGTACATAACCAGTATTCTATCTGGTTCGGTGGGCAACGCTCGCACCACGGTCGCGGCATGTTCTGGCACTGCTGAAAAGAACCGCTGCAGCATAAAAATCGCGCTGTTACCATGGGGCGCTATGGCTGATACCAAGAAAAAGGTTTTGTACATCGGTGGACACGGCAAGGTTGGCCTGCTGGCGGCTCCAAAATCAGCGGAAGCTGGCCACGAGGTTCACTCGCTTATCCGTAACCCAGACCAGAAGGCCGATATTGAGCAGGCCAACGCTACGCCGGTTATTGCAGATATTACCGAGCGGTCCGTTGACCAATGGGCCGAGCTATTCGCAGATTATGACGCAGTTGTATGGGGCGCCGGAAACGGCGGCCGTGGCGGCGCGGAACTGACGTGGGCCGTCGACCGCGACGGCGCATTGGCCGCCATCGAGGCCCTGGAAAAGCTGGGCAAAGACGTTCCTCAGTTCGTCATGATTTCTTATGTCGGCTCCCAGGTTGCGACGACAGACCCAGCCGATGAAAAGTGGTACGCCTATGTGGAGTCCAAGAAGGAAGTGGACAACCGCTTGGCCAATAGCTCTATCCCGCAAATCATCCTGAAACCCGCTGGCCTGACGGAGGAGCCTGCGCAGGGGCTGGAATTTGTTGAGGACAAGATGCTGCAAGAGGGCCAGACCTCGTCTCGTGACCTAGTGGCAGACGTCATCGTAGAAGTGCTGGGCCGCGATGAGCTTCCGGAGTCCCCAGTCGTATTCGTTGACGGCGACAAGCCAGTCAGCTCGATTAAGTAATAGTTAGCCAGGCTAGCTATGAGTCTCTCGCGCCCAGCCGTCCTGGTCGACTGCGATCCAGGCATAGATGACTGCCTCGCCCTGATGTACCTGGCAGGACTGCATCACGCAGGCGAGATCGAATTGGTGGGTGTGAGCACGACCGCTGGAAACGTCGAAGTCCAGCAGACTGCCGCCAATGCACGGTGGATTCTGGATCTCTGTGGATTACCGGAGGTCCCCGTCGCACCAGGGCGGCCGGCTCCGCTCGAAGTAGAGCTGACCACGACACCTGAAACCCACGGTGCGTCCGGCTTGGGTTATCTTTCCGCGCCCGATCACGATTTCGGCGATATGCAGTGGCAGGAGTTGTGGTCGAGCGCCATTGCCCGCAACCCGGGGCTACACCTCATCGTCACCGGGCCGGTAACTAACTTGGCAGACTTCGAGCGGGAGCACGGCGATGCCGTCGCGCGGTGCGCCTCGATTACCATCATGGGCGGTGCCGTTAATTATCGCGGTAATACCACGCCTACGGCGGAATGGAATTTCTGGGTAGATCCCCACGCGGCAGCACGTCATTTTTCAGCCTCAGCAGAATTGAACAGTACGCTGTGCTCGCTCGAGGTCACCGAGCAATTTCTCATCACTCCAGAGCGCTTGGCAGAAATTCAAGGGCTTCTTGGTACACACCCAATGGCGGAAAAGCTGCCGGAGCTACTGCGGTTCTACTTCGAATTCCATCAAGCGCAAGAAGAAGGCTACCAAGCCCAGATCCATGACCTGCTGACCTGCATCATCGCGCTAAAGAAGGTGCCGTTCGAGGCGGTAGAAACGACTATTGACGTGGAAGCGGACTCTGCGCTGATGCGCGGGACCAGCGTCGCAGACCTCCGCAATCACTGGCGCCGGCCGGCTAATGCCTCGCTGGTGACCAGCGCGGATATTCCAGCCGCCCACCGTGAATTCGATAGGGCGTTGCGCGCATTGAGCGCGCGTGTTGCTCTAGGCGAATAAATCTTTTACCCTAATCCGCAGCGCATACGCCACATTTTTCCTACGCTGAGGTGACATAGGCTGGAACTAAAAGCAGTGTGCCCCGATCTCTTTTACACATTGATGGATTAGGAATACCTCTATGCCTCAGCTTTCTCTTACCCCTGCCCGCCGGGGGATGGTCATCGCGGGCGCCGCGCTAGTCGTCGCCACGTGGATCTACTTGGTGCTTTTCCGCCCCACCGATTGGGAGTCCGTAGCGGGCTCTGCCGAAGCGTTGATCACCTTGGCCGGCTACCTCATTGGCGCAGCGCTGCTGCTTGCCGGCACCGTGCCATCTCTTCCAGCTCGTACCATCGCCATTATTCCCATCGCGTTGGTGCTCAACATCGTGGTGGGCCAAATCATCGGATCGAGCGGCATTCCGCTGTATATCGACTCCGTGGGAACCATCCTGGTGGCGGCACTGGCAGGCCCCATTGCCGGGCTTGCTACCGGTACGCTGTCTTCAGTGGTCTGGGGATTGCTCAACCCGATGGCGCTCCCATTCGCCGCGGTGTCCGCTGCTACCGGCTTCCTTTCCGGCTGGGCCATCCAAAAGGGCGCGTTTACCAAGATCTGGAAGGTCATCGTCAGCGGTGCCATCATCGGCATCATCTGCGGCATGCTCGCCGCACCCGTGGCCGCGTTCGTCTACGGCGGTACGGCTGGTGTCGGTACCGGCGCGCTCACGTCCCTCTTCCGCGAACTCGGCAACTCCTTGATTGCGTCCGTGACGATGCAATCACTTATCTCTGACCCATTGGATAAGGCAGTCGTCTTCCTCATCGTGTGGGCTGCCGTGAAATCCTTGCCTAAGCGCACCCGGGAATCCTTGCAGCCTCGCTAATGTATCGCCTTCACCCGTCGACGGTCCTCACCATTGCTGCGTGCGGTTGGCTACTTATCCTCGCTCTCAATAGCCCACTAGCCTCTGCAGTGGTAGCTGGCGCAATGCTTGCCTATGGCGTGTTGGCCACGAGATCCCTTGCGATCGTCTTGGCCTCTGCAGCGCTCTGTGTTCCGGTGGCCTTATCGATGTTGGTGATCCACGCCCCCTATGGCGATAACCAGCTGATTCCGCTTATTACAAGCGATGGCCTGCTCATCGCCGCCACACTAGCCCTGCGCTTTTTCGCGCTCATGGTGTGCTTCATCGTGGCGATGTCAGTGCTGCGAATTTCCGATATTGCGAAATGGCTACAGGTCTCGCGCGCTGGGCACAAAATTGCCTACATCGTTGGTGCTTCACTGCAGTCTTTACCGCAGGGCGCGCAAGCCTGGCGGACCGTCCGCGATGCCAACCAGCTGGCAGGAATCAAGGTGACATGGCGCAATACTATCTCGCGGGTAGTCATCCCAGTAATTTCGCGCCTCCTGATCCAAGGCACCGAGCGTGGACACGCGCTTGCCGCCGTGGGCTTTGATGAAGAGGGGACCAGGACCCTTTTGCGGCCGGTGCCGGATTCAAACTTGTCCCGCGTGCTGCGCTACATCGTTCCCCTGGGAACCATAGGAGTCATGGTCTTTGTATGGATATAGACGATATTCAGCCGAGTAAGGGACGCATCGTCCAAGTACTTGTTCCTTCGGATGCCATCGCCGAAAACGTGGCGCAAGAGCTGGGCGAAAAATTCTCTACGTCTGTCATCATCGGTACTGACTCCTCCGCGCAGATGAGCTATTTGCGCGATACCTGCATCGAAGAAGTGGTCCTAGGATTAGAAAACCAGGGTGAGGACCCAGCCCGCATGCAGATGCGGGGAGAGGAAATGCTTGCGGCGGTGGGGCTTAGCGATTACGCGGAGAAAAACCCCACCCAGCTTTCTGGCGGTCAGACGCGGAGGCTCGCCGCTGCATGCGTCGCCATCCGCGAACCCGAGGTGCTCATTATGTGCGAGCCGAGCGCGGGGCTTGACCCCACATCGTTGGCGATGATGGTGCAACTATTGCATTCGTTGCACAACACGTGCGTTCTCGCCGTGTCATCCATGCACTGGCCCGAATTGGGCGGGGAGGTCGTAGGAGAGATCCCACAACCTGCTCCTATACACCTGCAATCGATTTCGGATTATGGGGCGCAAGAATACCTCGGGCCGCTTACTGCGCGCCGCGGACAAGAAAAGAAGCGCTGGTGGCAATCGGCGAAGCCTTCCGGCAATACCTTTAGCGTCGGACCGGTAACCATCCCCATTCGCGGCGGGGGCGTGACCTGGTTGCGCGGGGCAAACGGAACCGGAAAAACGTCGCTCCTGCGCGCCGCCGCCGGCCTTGATGGGGCACAGCGCCCAGCAGAGCCTCTGGGATTGGTCCTACAATCTCCTTATGACCAGGTAATATATTCCGCTTTGGGGGATTTTGTTCCCGATACCGCGTTACGGCAGCTGCTGGAACTTGATGCCGATGAGCACCCATTGGATCTATCCGCTTCCCGGCTGAGGCTTGCCCAAACTGCACATGTGGTGGGGATGGGCCACGCCATCTTGCTCATGGATGAGCCCGATAGCTTGCTTTCGCTAACGGATCGAGCACTCATGCATCAACTGATTCATAGGGCGCTGGAATCAGGAACGGCAATCGTCCTTACGTGCCATGATCCAGGGTTCGTCGCAGAGATCGCGCAGTATGTCAGCGTCCAGGAAGTAGAGCTTTCCACTACCGGCGGCTTGGCAGAGAGCACCGACTAACCAAGTCCGCGTTCAGCTGGCGCCTTCGCCTCCCAGTGAGAAAAGCGGAGTGACGAAGGTGGGGGGTGTTCCTATATAGTTTGTCAATCTCGCGGGTGAGGTTGATTGGGGCGGATCCTCAACTCGGGATTTTAGGTGTGTTGTTTTGCGCGCGACTGGTAGCCGACTGGGGGTTTCCAGTCGGCTTGTTTCGCTGTTAGAGGTTAGGCTGCTGCGGCTTCCTTTGCTGGGGCGGGATCGCGGTAATACTCGTGGTTGCGCATCATGGCGTAGAGGACGTTGATTCGTCTGCGGGCGAGTGCTACAACCGCAGCGTTGTGACGCTTGCCTTCCTTGCACTTTCGTTCAAAGAATTGCGAGCCTAACCCCCGACGTGTCCACTTTCCTGGGTCAGGCCCCAAGAGCAACGTAATGGGCTCGGTTAGCGCTGTGGAGACCTAGAACTCCGAATGGATTGCTCCACCAGATCGAGGACACGCTCCAGGCCATCCGTATCCCCTAAGGCGAGCCTATTAATAAACCCATCCATGAAGGTTTCTAAATAGCACACCAGGGTATCTATATCGACATCGTCTCGCAGGCGGCCTTGCTCCGCGTTGGAGGCGAGGCGGGCACGGATAGCCTCGTCACGAATGGACTGGTGCTCTTTCCACCGAGCAGCAAACGATGGGTCCGTGCGCAAGAGGGAAGTGATCTCCAGACGCGTGGCAAGCCAATCGTGGCGTTCTGGGTGACGCAACATCTCCCGCATAACCTCGACGAGGCCGTTATTGGCCACTACTTCTGCCTGGCGTGCGGCATCCTCGCGGGCTAAAGAGAGGAATAAGGACTCCTTGTCCCCAAAGTGGTGGAATATGGCGCCGCGTGATTTCCCCGTGGCTTGTTCTAAGAGGCGGACAGTCGCGCCCTCATAGCCATGTTCGGCAAAGCACCGGCGAGCTCCGACGAGAATTTCGTGCCTGCGCCGATTTAACTCAGATTCACTCACGATTGGCATGGTGAGGTCGTCTCCTTTTAGGAATGTTTAATGCTTCAAGTTAAGTATGTTCTAAAACGAACATAGAACGACAACGAAGAAACGCGGGGCCGCAGAGCCCTCTACGGGAGAGAGCGGTGCGACCCCGCGTCTTCAAGCTCAGCGACGAGTACTAAGTCCAAGGGGGTTAGTACTTCGTCGTCGCATTAAATGGCTTAGTTCTTCACCATCTGGCGCAGCACGTACTGCAGGATGCCGCCGTGGCGGAAGTACTCTGCCTCACCCGGGGTGTCGATACGTACGTTAGCGTCGAACTCGACGGCGTCGTCGGAGTCCTGCTTGGTAGCGGTGACGTGAACGGTCTTCGGGATGGAGCCGTCGTTGAATCCGGTGATGCCTTCGATGTCGAAGGTCTCCGTGCCGTCCAGACCCAGGGACTCGTGGGACTCGCCCTCAGGGAACTGCAGCGGGATAACGCCCATACCGATGAGGTTCGAGCGGTGGATGCGCTCGAAAGACTCGGTAATAACTGCCTTAACGCCCAGAAGGTTGGTGCCCTTTGCAGCCCAGTCACGGGAAGAACCGGTGCCGTATTCCTTACCAGCGATAACGACCAGTGGGATACCGGCTTCCTTGTAGTTCTCGCATGCATCGTAGATGTATGCCTGAGGTGCGCCCTCTTGGGTGAAGTCGCGGGTGTAACCACCGGTCTCATCCACCAGCTGGTTAGCCAGGCGGATGTTGGCGAAGGTACCGCGCATCATGACCTCGTGGTTACCGCGGCGGGAACCCAAGGAGTTGTAGTCAGAGCGGGACACGCCGTTCTCATCCAGGTACTGCGCGGCCGGGGTGCCCGGCTTGATGGCAGAAGCAGGGGAGATGTGGTCAGTGGTGACGGAATCGCCCAGCTTCGCAAGAACGCGAGCGCCCTTGATGTCCTCAACTGGGTCCGGTTCGGTCGGCATGCCCTCGAAGTACGGAGCCTTGCGGATGTAGGTGGAGTCCTCATCCCACTCGAAGGTCTCGCCCTCTGGAACATCCAGGTTGCGCCATGCGTCGTCGCCCTTGAAGACGTCGGCGTAGTCAGCCTCGTACATCTCGCGGGAGATGGCGGACTGGATGGTGTCCTCGATCTCCTGCGGGGTAGGCCAGATGTCCTTCAGGAAGACATCGTTGCCGTCTTCGTCCTGACCCAGCGGCTGGTTGTCAAAGTCGAAGTCCATGGTGCCGGCAATAGCGTAAGCGATAACCATGATTGGGGATGCCAAGTAGTTCATCTTGACGTCCGGGGAGATACGACCCTCGAAGTTGCGGTTACCGGACAGGACTGCGGTAGCTGCCAAGTCGTTCTCGTTGATGGCTGCAGAAACTTCCTCTGGCAGCGGGCCGGAGTTACCAATGCAGGTGGTGCAGCCGAAGCCGGACAGGTAGAAGCCCATAGCCTCGAGGTCCTTCCAGAGGTCTGCACGCTGGAAGTAGCCATCGACAACCTGGGAACCAGGCGCACAAATGGTCTTGACCCATGGCTTGGAGCGCAAGCCCTTTTCAGCGGCCTTACGTGCAATCAGACCAGCACCCACCATGACCGATGGGTTAGAGGTGTTGGTGCACGAGGTGATGGAGGCAATGGCCACCATGCCGTGGTCAAGGGTGTACTCACCGCCGTTGTCAGGTTCAACGGTGATCGGGTTGGAGTGACGTCCCTTAGCGCCAACCGCTGCGGATTCGCCGTGGCCCTCGCGAGACTTGTTCAGGCCGCCGGTGACATCATCGTCGCCAGGCGCGCCGCCCTCACCGGACATGCGCTTAGCCTCAACGGAGGAGTCGTCGACGCATACTTCGTCGGTGGTGTAGTTGGACAGATCCTTACGGAACTGCTCCTTGGCCTCCGAAAGAAGGATGCGGTCCTGCGGGCGCTTCGGGCCGGCGATGGACGGCTCAACGGTGGACAGGTCGAGTTCGATGTACTCGGAGTACTCCGGCTCCGGAGTATCCTCTGCCAGCCACATGCCCTGGGCCTTAGCGTACTGCTCGACGCGGTCGATCTGCTCTTGCGGGCGACCGGTGAGCTCGAGGTACTTGGTGGTCTCTTCGTCGATGGGGAAGATGGCCGCGGTGGAACCGAACTCTGGCGACATGTTGCCGATGGTGGCGCGGTTAGCCAGCGGGACGGACTTAACGCCGTTGCCGTAGAACTCTACGAACTTCTGGACAACGCCGTGCTCACGCAGCATCTCCGTGATGGTCAAGACGACGTCGGTTGCGGTAACGCCGGTCGGGATTTCGCCGGTGAGCTTGAAGCCAACAACCTTCGGGATGAGCATCGATACCGGCTGGCCAAGCATGGCAGCCTCTGCCTCGATGCCGCCAACGCCCCAGCCCAGGATGCCCAGGCCATTTTCCATGGTGGTGTGGGAGTCGGTACCGATACAGGTATCCGGGTATGCAAGGCCCTCGTTGTCAAAGACAACGCGGGAAAGGTACTCGATGTTGACCTGGTGGACAATACCGGTTCCCGGAGGAACAACGCGGAAGTTGGAGAAGTTCTCAGCACCCCAACGCAGGAACTGGTAGCGCTCTTCGTTGCGCTGGTACTCGATTTCGACGTTCTTCTCAAGAGCGTCGGTGGAACCAAAGGCCTCAACGATAACGGAGTGGTCAATAACCATCTCGGCAGGGTTCAGCGGGTTCACCTGGTCTGGCGTGCCGCCAAGAGCGGACACGGCCTCACGCATGGTTGCGAGGTCGACGACACAGGGAACGCCGGTGAAGTCCTGCATGAGGACGCGGGCCGGGGTGAACTGGATTTCAGTATCCGGCTCGGACTTTGGGTCCCAATTGGCAAGGGCCTTGATGTGGTCCTCGTTTACATTCTTGCCATCCTCATTGCGCAGCAGGTTTTCTGCCAGCACCTTGAGGGAGTACGGCAACTTCTCCATGCCAGGAACCGTGTTGATGTCGAAGTAGTCGTAAGACTTACCGTTGACATCAAGGGTCTTCTTGGCGTCGAAGGAGTTCAAGCTTTCAGTCACAGGGAGCTCCATTCCTTGTTGATAAACAGTGTGTTCTGTTTTGTACTCGCCGCCTGCTGGAGTTGCGGGATAAACAAAAGGCGTGCGACCAATTGATGGTTGCGACGAAGCCATGGGGCCCGCAGTGCCAAAGACGGCAAAGAACGCGATGGTTCACCTATTTATTGTAGAGGTAAAAACCTTCCGTTGCTCTCATTGTAACGGGACAAGCGTTCTGTTTAAAGTTATTGGCGGCTCTCGGCGCGTTAACTGCGCGAACGGCCGCGGTAACCTTTATCTTTAGAAAAGATTGGCCCAGGCACAAGCGCAGTGCACAACCCCCGATCTCAGGTGCACAAGCCCCCGTAATAGGGAAGAAGAGGGAAGGGGATTGAATGGTTCCAGATGAAGTGGACGTTCCACAGTTGGCCCAGCAGCTCAAGGAGGATGGCGTTGCTTATTCCGCGCCCTCATTGGAATCGGACGCTCAGCTGAATGCGGACGTCGCCAAGCAGCTGCGCGAGGGTGACGGGCTTGCCGTCGTCGACGTTTCTGTCTCCAAGGCCGCAGACGCGCGCGATATTGCGCAAGAACTATATGACGCCACGGGACTACAGACCGTCATCGTGCAGACCCCGCGCCATGTCTCCTCGGTCAGCGAGAACTATAGCCGCGCGGATATTGAATCCACCCAAGCGCAGTTAACGCCGGGGCTCAATCAGGTCGATCTCTTAGAGCGGTACTACGCGGGGCTTGAGCACAGCAGCTTTCCGATGATCGCTATCGTCGTCGCCGTCTTAATTCTCGCCCTAGTTTTTGGCGGCCTAAGTTACCGGCGCGCCTCCCGGTATCGCGAAACGCGAGGGTAAGTAGCACCCCTCAGGGAAGTTAGGAGTAGGGCGAAAAGCGGCCTCGAAACTAGCCAGCTTCCAGACATGTTTGTTCGAAAAAGTAGTGGACATTTTCCGTTCTTTGAGCCTCCAGTGCGGCCCAAATTTTTCCGCCGATGCGGGCCCGAAATTTCAAGGGTGAGGGAGTCCCCGTGGCCCGTCGCGCCGAAAGGCGTGGGGAAGCCGCACCGAGATTTATGGAAAATGATCGTCAAGTGGCGGCGTCGTAGTTGGGGCATCTATAGGCCTCCGCCGGGTGGCACCGGGCGCCCGCGAATGAAGAAAACTCCACACGCCTAAAGGAGGCCAGGGGAGCGGGGGAGGGGTCGAAGTAAAGGCTTAGTGGTTGACTTCGGCCGGGGGAGTGGTTCTCGAGCGGTGAATCGGCCCTGATTTTGGCCACACCTATGGCTGGGAGGGTCGTGAAATCTAGAAATTGAAGTGATGAACATCACAATAACGGGATGGTAACAAAATCATTGCAGGTTAGGTACGCCTGTTGTGTCATGTGGTTTAACTTGACTCCACGTAATTAAGTGGAATGTGTGCGAAAAGGGCGTGTCGTGACGTATGGTTCGAGTGTCGACTCAAGGGACATGAATATCTTCTTGAGTTCATGGGCTTAGCCTTGACGGTCAATTGAAGATTCACACGGGTATGTGGGGAAGCACGCCTCGCGGGAATCGAGGAATTGGCGGTACTTGGAAGTCAATGAACCACGAGGGACCTCTCGAACGGGAGGGCAGAAAAACTTTTCACTTGAGCGATGACAATGTTCGAAAAAATAAACATCAACCCACCTTCCTTAAAAGTGGTGAGACGAGTTCGCTAGAGCTCCATCGTGTGGGTATGCGGATGTGGTTCTCCCTGAACCCTTCAACGTTGGATTCCCGGAGAAGCGGGACCCAGTCGCAAGGTTCGCGGAGGAGCGCAGTCGGGTACGCGCAGAATGAGAGAAAGAGGGAACCGAAATCACACTAGGGCCAGCATCGTGTGGCCTGTTCATGGTTTGTGGCCGCTTGCCCTCGCAGGGATGAGCTCAGATTTGGAGCTGTACTTTCACTGCGCCGCGGAGAGTTGAGCCAAGGATCATAGGGCAGTTCTCACTATGCCAAGCGCAGCGTGCGAGGGGGCCTAGACTCTGTCAGCTACCCAAACTCACCGCACGCCATAAGCGAAGCTCGATGAAGATGCGCCAATCCCGGATCTCCCGGATTGGCACTGCGATGGGAGCATAGATGCTTCCCGCAAGGCTAGGGCGCTCACGCTCACAATAAACCGCGTAGGAAACGTAGGAGAAGTGCACCATATACATCGCTGGTATGGGGAAATAGTAGCGAGTGATGGGCATTGAGCCGTGAGGCAGCACACTTAAGCATCAGTGCATCGGGCTTTAGACATGCGCACTCCCTAAGTGAAGTCTCTAGATTTTCGGGCACATGTTCCGTTTACCTCCTGGAGCCGAGTGCTGCCAGGGCGATGACGCCTACCCATAATCCTCCGGGTAGGTAGCAATTGGATGTGGAATACTCCACTAAAGACTCTGGGCTTGCTGCTGTGCGAAATGCGCAAGCTAAGGGTCTCGGGCATTCCTATGTCCATTTACGGCTCATTGTGTCCCAATCTTAAAAAGGAAGGTGGTCCAACAAGGAGAATTCCAGTGGCCACCATTCGTTTACCGCGCATTCGACACGTTCGCGCAATCATTGCTGCAGTCGCAGGTACCGCAGCGCTAGCACCCCTGACCGCCGTCGCTCCCGCGGGAGCAGAAGAATACCCCGATCCCGCCCAGGCCGATGCCGATGCCTCCATAGCCCGCGCTGTATCCAATGTTGATGCTCAGCAGCGGGAAGTAGATCAGCTACGGCAGCTGCTCGACCAGGCAGAGGAACAAGCAGCGGCCGCGACGGATCGCATCGCCGAGCTTTCGGCCGATCCTGAGGTTGCAGACGATGCGACAGAGCTTGACCAGGCGTATGCCGAGAAGCGCGCAGCTGAGTCGGCATTGGTCGAGCACCGCCGCAACTTGGCCCAGCGGGAAGCGCAAATGAATGCCACGCGCAACTTCGCCGAGGCCTCTTTTGCACACCAGCAGCAGGCAAGGGAAGTGACCCACCAGGGCGACCTTCCAAGTGCGCAAAATCAAGATAATAACCTTGATTTTAGGGTAGATGCGGATGCGCTTGCCGATGATTCCGTCAAGTCCCAAAGCTTGAATAAAGACAAGGTTCAAGACTTTACCGACGAAATCGTTCCGGATGAAGCACCACTACCTGAGGCGGCCAACGATGGCGCCGCTGTAGAGGGGCAGGCTCACTCGACTACCCCGAAGGCAGAGTTCGGCACCGCGCTTAACCAAGGGGCAACGCCGTCCTTTAACACGGTGGACTACGGCACCGGATCCTCGGCATCGGATGTTATGGACATTGCCGGCGAGCTCGCCGCAGCCGTCGATCAGGACGATGTGCGGGCGCTGATGGCGGGATCCGCGGACCTGTTGGGGATTGGCAGCCCGGATACGGCGCCATCGGCAAGCACCGACCCTTCCGCCCTCAGTCAGGGGCCAGGTGCCCCATCCAGCGCTGCCCCGGGCAACAGCAACCAGATTGAAGCGGTCATCGCTCGCGCAGAATCTGTGATCGGAACCCCATACGTGTGGGGCGGCGGCGACAATAATGGCCCCACCGGTGGCCTCCGGGACGGCGGCATTGCCGATAGCTTTGGTGACTACGGCCGCACCGGCTTTGATTGCTCTGGATTGACTAAGTACGCGTTCGCCGCAGCCGGCCTGGATCTTCCACACTATTCTGGTGCGCAGTACCAAATGGGCAATAAGGTCTCCCGCGATAACATGCAACGCGGCGACCTCATCTTCTACGGTGCCGGCGGCAGCCAGCACGTGGCGATCTACTTGGGCAATGACCAAATGATTGAGGCCCCACAGTCTGGACAGAATGTACAGGTCTCCCCTGTGCGCTGGGCTGGTGCGACCCCGGATGTCGTGCGCCTTCTCTAATTCTTACCCTTGTGGTTGCTACTATTTAGGGCATGACTGACGCACAGCATCCTGCCCAAAAAATCGACGCCCTCCTCGTTCTTTCTTTCGGTGGCCCGGAAGGAAACGAGGAGGTCGTTCCGTTTTTAGAGAACGTTACGCGGGGGAGAGGCATTCCTCGCGAGCGCTTAGAAGTAGTGGGCAAGCACTATTACCACTTTGATGGGGTAAGCCCGATCAACGGCCTGAATCGGGAAATTATCCATAACGTCGAAGGCGAGCTGAAAAAACGCGGACATAATCTACCGGTTTATTTTGGCAACCGAAACTGGCACCCCTTTGGTACGGCTACCGCTGAAAAAATGGCGGAAGAGGGGATCCGCAACGTGGCCGTCTTTGCCACCTCGGCTTGGGGCGGTTACTCCGCGTGCCGGCAATACGATGAGGACATTGCGGCGATGCGCCAGCACCTTGCAGATAAGGGGCTGCCAGAAATCGAGTTCACCAAGATTCGGCAGTTTTATGATCACCCCAAGTTCATCGCGGAGATGGTCGATGCCGTCGCCGAGGCCTGGCAGCGTATCCCCGCCGAGAAGATGGACAGCGCGCGCATGCTGTTTACGGCGCACTCCGTGCCGAATGCACACGATAATGTCGGTGGCGCCGACGGGGACAAGAACCTCTACTCCCGGCAGGTAGCCGAAGCTTCCCGCTTGGTGGCTGAGCGCGCCGGAATCTCGGATTACGATTTGGTCTGGCAATCGCGCTCCGGCAATCCAAAGACGCCGTGGCTAGAACCTGACATCGTTGACCACACCACCGCAATTCATGACCGCGACGGGGTAGACGCCGTCGTTGTATGCCCCATCGGTTTTATCTCCGATCACATGGAGGTCATCTGGGACTTGGATTCTGAGCTGCAAGCCGCAGCCGATGAAATGGGCGTACAGGTCGAACGCGCCCGTACCGCTGGCCCCTCCCAGCGTTTTGCCGGCATGATCGTGGATCTGGTGGAAGAACTCGAGCAGGGGCAACCGTGGGAGACCAGCGGGAATGTCACCGTCCAGGGGTGTACCGCCAACGGCGCGCCCTGCGCTGCGGGCTGCTGCGATATCCGCGCTCACTAAGGGGCCGGCGAGCCCCGCTCTAGCGGGCGAATTCCGCTGCCGAATAAGCCACTCCCGTCATCCGCGCCTGCCGGATATGGCGCCACAGCCGGAGAAGCTCCGGGTCGAGGCTGTGATCGTTGATCCTATCCGTGACTGTTTCGATGATCGCGGCAACGCGGTCCGCGCGCGCAAAGAGCTTTGCAGCCCGTGGCGGGGTGGCTGGTGGCAGGCCGGGCGTGTCATAAAAATCGTTCAAGGTCCCCACCGTGAGCCGGGGATTATTAAGAGCGGTGGACTGGTAGCCGGTGGCCGTAATGAGATCGGCGGATTCATCCGTTGCCTTAGTCAACAATGCGTCCGCCTCGCCGGGGCTTAGCCAGGCAGGCGAGGGCAGCGGCTGATCCTCGCGGATCACCTGCCATGCCGTGTGGGCTCGACGGGGATGGGGGATAAGGACGAGCGAGGCTTCCGGATCATTGGTGCGCACCACAATGGCGCCTGCTGAACTTTGCGTGGCTGCACGGGCAGACTCTGAGCCCGCGGGAAGCGCCGGCGCTTCACCCGGCCCGGATAAAATGAGCCGGAGGAGGGGCTCCCCGCCCGCGCCTGGCTGAGAGGTGAGCTCTTGTGTTTCGGCGCGCAGCAGGGCGAGCAAGTCGATGAAGGGGGATTCATCGAGGCATTCGGGGCGCCCGCCCAGTTCCGTCAATGCATCGAGCAGCTCATCTGTTGTCTCATGTCCCCACAACCACGCAGCGAGCCAGATGGCGGAGTTTTGGAGAGGGGACCACACTTCGGCGCGCATATCCATGGCGAGCAAGTGTAGTAGATAGACTATCGGGCCATGAGTTTAGATCCTTATGGCGGAGATATTTTTGCTGGGCACCGACGCAGCAAGCCCACCCAGTACCCAGAAGTGCCGGCAGAGCCGGGCATGGTGGTGGAAGTGCGCGGTGATGA
This sequence comes from Corynebacterium sp. KPL1818, assembly GCF_000478135.1. NCBI lineage: Bacteria > Bacillati > Actinomycetota > Actinomycetes > Mycobacteriales > Corynebacteriaceae > Corynebacterium > Corynebacterium sp. KPL1818. The sequence continues at coordinate 709,845 of NZ_KI515759.1, forward strand.
CTTTGTGGGCGCCGTTTTAGGCGTGGATAAGACCGTCTTTGGTGAGGTCGTGCGGCTAGAAGACCGCCACGGTGTCGAGCGAGTATTTAACCTTATCAAGGGTGGATTCTTAGTAGAAGGCCAACCGGTGACGCTGACGAGGTACGTGCCCAAGCAAGCACCCCGCAAATCGAATTCGGGTTCTAGGCGGGTAGAAAACGTGGAGGCCAAGGTGGCAGCGCCATCGCGCATTTGGGTCGAGGGCGTCCACGATGCCGCCATCGTGGAAAAGGTGTGGGGGCACGATCTGCGCGTCGAAGGCGTGGTCGTGGAATACCTAGAAGGCTTGGATAACCTCGAAGAAAGGCTGGCCGAGTTTCAGCCTGGCCCTGGCCGCCGGGTCGGCGTGCTCGCGGACCACCTGGTCAAGGGGTCGAAAGAAACGCGAATGACCGAGTCTGTGGGAGAGCACGTTCTAGTCACCGGCCATCCCTTTGTCGATATTTGGGCGGCAGTAAAACCGCAACGGGTAGGCCTGCAAGCATGGCCGGAGGTACCGCGCGGTGAAGATTGGAAGACCGGAATCTGCCGCCGCGTGGGATGGTCTGATCCCTCCGATGGGTGGCGCCACGTTTATAACGCGGTGCATTCGTTCCGGGATTTGGACTCGAGCCTTATCGGGGCGGTCGAGCGGCTGGTGGATTTTGTGACCACGCCGGAGCTGCACAAATCAGACCTTGTCTAAGCCGCCGCGGGCCGATCTTTCTGGGCCTAGGCTAGATTGGCCCGTTCAATGAGGTTGACCGCCAATTGCCACCCGGCCATCTCGGCGCTCCAGCCCGCAGCCTGCAGCCTTTGGGACATCGCCTGTTTGGAAATGCCCAATTCTTCCGCGGCCTCATTTTGATTGAGCCCCGCCCTTACGAGCGAGGTCGCCTCGCGGCCCTCGATGGTGCGCTTATTGAGCACGTATCCAATGAGCGCGAAGGCGGCGGCGATATCGCTTGCCTCCGCGGAACGGCCGCGCTTATTGAGCTTGGTGTAGACCTGTCCCATGCGGGCGGAATTTTTCAGCGCCGCGGTGGCCACGTGGCGCGCGCTTTTCTCGTCTGCCTGGTTTCCGGGGCTGATACCAATGCCGATGGCCCAGTCGCCATCGGCAAGCAAGGCCATGACGACCTCACACACCGCGGTGGCGGAATCGACAACGGCGCAAATATCCTCCACACCAAGGACGTGAAACTCGCCGACGCCCTCGAGGGTGGATAGCGCGGCCGCCGAGCGCTGCACGAGCTCAGCGCGGCGCACGGAACGCCCACGGTAGCGGGCATGGACAGCGAGCACGAGGATCCTCCTTTATTGCGAGCAGTTCGTTACAGTCTACCGCTTAACCTTGACTGGACGGGAGTCGGCAGGCGCGAATCGAGTACAAGCCCGCCGATGCCGGCGAGGGCAAAGACGATAAAGGCAGCGATGATCCCAGGGCTGGCCGTACCGGTAAGCGCATCGCCGAAAAAGACGCCGATGACCGTAGTGGGAATCGAGCCCACAAACGTAGCCACCGTAAAGTGCGAAACGCTGATGGGGGTAAGCGCAGCGACGTAGTTGAGGAGGCTAAAGGGCACCCCCGCGACCATGCGCAGGGAAGCGATGGCCAGCCAACCGCGCCGCTCCAAGTGGGTATTGATGGTATAAACCGCGGGGTGGGCAAGGTGCGGCCTGATCCATTCTCCGAGCAGGCTGCGCACAATCAGCAGCGATAATACGGCCGAGATGGTGAGCGCGAATAGCGAAATGGCAAGACCCTGCCAGGGGCCGAAAAGGATGCCTACTGCAACCGTCCAGATGGTCCGAGGCAGGGGAAATTGCGTAAATATGACATAACCTAGCGTGAAGGCAACCGGAAACCACGCACCCAGGTGGGCAGCGGCCGTCCGCATCTGGGAGAGATCGGGAATGTCGAGCCAGACAAAAAGCGCAACTCCAGCAAGCGTGAGCGCGATGATGAGTACCCAACGTTGCGGTGACCACGCGCGGACTGAGCCCCACGCAGAGTGGGCGAGTTGAACGCAGAAGCTACCAAAGCTGCGTATCCAATCCCGGAAAGTGGTCATGCGTTCGTATCGTAGTCGGCGCGGCCGTGCTTTTAGAAAAGAGCAGTACTTATAGAAAAATCTCGAGGCACCGTAGGAACGATGTCTCGAGACTTCACAGTGTGCCCGGAGGGGGACTTGAACCCCCACGTCCGTTAATAGGACACTAGCACCTCAAGCTAGCGCGTCTGCCATTCCGCCACCCGGGCAGGGTGTTTGCAACCTCTCGGTTGGGCACCTCGAAACTTTATCGTGTTCGGCCTTTGGAATACAAATCGCCAGGTAAACGCTCATAAACCGGACGATCGCAAGGCGGGTAAATACATCCTTGTAACTTGGGTGGCCGCAGCACCCAGATAGGGGCACGGTTTGAAACCAGCTGGACGGTGGTGGGGTGAGTGGGAGGGGCATCGACAAGCGCGTGTGATCTGCGGTACAAAGGGGTACATGACTTCTTATGCAGATGACACTCGATTCCCCGGACCTGACCCCTATGCCCCGCTGCGCGATCTCCCCAGCTTCGGGCTGTCTTCTACCGACTTGGTAGAAGGCGATGAGATCCCAGAAAAGCACCGCGCACCGGAAAGCGTATCCCCGCAGCTGGCATGGTCCGGGCTGCCGGAGGGAACCAAGTCTTTGGCGGTTACCTGCTTTGACCCGGATGCACCGACCGCCTCCGGTTTCTGGCACTGGGCCGCTTTTAATATCCCCACCGATGTCTCCGAGCTGCCCACCAATGCCGGTGCGGCAGAGGACCTTGGCATCGACGGTGTTATCAGCCTGCGCAATGACTCCGGCAACCGCACCCATTTTGGTGCCAACCCACCGGCCGGCCACGCGCCGCACCGCTACCTCTACGCGGTCCACGCCGTAGACGTAGAAACCCTTGATATCGATCCGGATTCTTCCCCCACCGTCCTCGGCTTCAACTTGCACTTCCACGCACTGGGCCGGGCAATCCTGTGGGGTTGGTACGAGGCCAAGTAATGGCGAGTTCTGCTCCTAAAAATCCAGTGACCCCACCCGCAGCGCTGCGGGTGGGCGGCGCTTTTTTGGTCGTCGCTTTCGTGCTGGTCCTCTTCGCCCTGATCTCCGTCTTTAGCGATGGATGGGGCGCACCTTTTGTCTGGACCTACAGTAACCTCGCGATCGTTATCGCGGCGGTGATGGTGGGTGCCTTCAGCACGATGAGCAAAGAGCATGCCGGAAGCCGCGCGCAGATTATCGCCCTAGCGGTGGCGGTGGCCTTGATTATTGCTAGCCGCTTTCTGCCGCAGCACGATCTCCTGATTCAACAGCAGTATTGGCTGCTCTTTTATGCCGGCATGTCCGCCATCTGTGCCTTAATCTTGCGGCGCAGCGTCATGGCGACCTCCTAAGCTGGCCAATAAATAAGCAATGCCACGTGTATATACACGTGGCATGTTGTTTATCTGATGGCTGCTAGCTTATTGCCTTCCACGGCAGATTGGAGCCTACTGCCTCAGAGATATTGCTTAGGCCGTGGGCGCGAATCTGCTTGGCGATGCCCCTGTGAATGTCCCGAATCCAGTCCGGCCCGCCGTAGATGAGCCCGGTATAGCCCTGGAGGAGGCTGGCACCGGCGGCAATCCGCTCCCACGCCTGTTCCGGGGTGGTAATGCCGCCGACGGAAATAAGGACAAGCTGCGAGCCCACGCGCGCGTTCAGCCGGCGGAGTACTTCTAAGGAGCGCTCGGCCACCGGCGGGCCGGAAATTCCACCGGCGCCAAGGGCTTCTACCTCCGCGCGGGGAGTGCTAAGCCCCTCGCGGGAGATGGTGGTATTGGTGGCGACGATGCCGGCAAGGCCCAGTTCTACGGCGAGATCGGCAACGGCATCGACATTGGCATCCGAAAGGTCCGGCGCGATTTTGACCATCACGGGGACATCGGTGGAATCTTGCACGGCGCGCAGGATGGGGCGAAGCGATTCGACCGCCTGCAGGTCCCGCAACCCAGGGGTATTGGGGGAGGAGACATTGACCACCAAGTAGTCCGCCAGACCGCCTAAAACGGAAGCGGAACGGCGGTAATCATCCACGGCGCGTTCGGCCGGGGTGACCTTGGTTTTGCCGATATTAATCCCGATGACGTCGTTGTACCGGCGCTTGCGCAGGTTCTCTGCCACGGCGGCCGCGCCCTCATTATTAAAACCCATCCGGTTTAAGATGGCGGCATCTTCTTTGAGTCGGAAGAGGCGGGGAGTCGGGTTGCCAGGCTGCGCCTGCGCCGTGACGGTGCCCAGTTCGGCGTAGCCGAAACCTAGGGGAGACCAGGCATCGGCGGCAGCGGCGTTTTTATCAAACCCAGCCGCCAGGCCGAGCGGGCGCGGGAAGGTGATCCCGCATACTTCCTGTGTCAAGACCGGATCGTTGACCGGCAGGACGCGGCCGAGCGCGCGATTGGCGGGACCTGCCGCGTGCAGGCCGTGCAGCCCAGAATTGATAATGCCGTGGATGCGCTCGGGGCTTAAGCGAAACATCCCGCGCAGCGCCAGCTGATAGGCGCCTTTGCGCAGCGAATCGAAGGTCGAAACCATGAATTAAGACTCCTTTGCCTTTGTCAGGTGTGGATCCGCCACGAACTGCAGCCCCTGGCCGGATGCGGAGGCAACCACGATGGTGCCATTGGATAGGGCGGTCATATTTTGGGCATCGGCAAGCGTGGCAATCTCGCCGCGGGATTCGGGAACGCCCTTGTCAATGGAATAGGCGTGCGCGATGTTGTTATCGGTGGTGGTAACCCACGCAAGCTCGCGCGAATCATCCCAGGCCACCGCCCAGGGGGTGCCGTCGACCACGCCGTATTGGTGCAGGCGGACGACGTCATCGGAGGTATAGACCGCGATCCCGCCGCCCTCGGTATCGGAGGCGAGCACGACGCCGTTATTACCCACCGCGATTTGGCCGACACCCTGGCCAGCGCGCAACCGGCCGCCGGCGCGGTCATTGGGCCAATCGATATTCTGGATGGTGGAATCCGAACGCTGAATGCGCACAATCCCGTCATCGCCGTCCGCATTGGGAACGGCGAGCATCTGGTCCGAGCCGGCCTCGACGGAGATTTCGCCGTCCCGCGTGCCATCCTTGTACCGGCCGACCACAGCGGAGTCGCTCGCGGTGACAAAGACTTCGCCGGTGGAAAGTTGGGTCGCAGCGGTGACCTGGAAGTCTTCCTCCATCTTGATTTCTTCCGGTGACTCCGGCGCAGAAGGATCAATGAGTAGGACCTTATCCGGGCAAGCCAAGACGAATCCAGATTCGGAGGAGCTCAAATCGCCGCAGGTGGAATCGATATCGATGCTCTTGGCCTTCTTGGCGGCAAAGTCATCCTGGCTGCCAATGCGCACCTGGTCCGCGGTGCGAACGGCAATCGTATCCTTCACCGCGGCCAGATCCGTGATGTCTTCATCGAGGTCGATGACCGTACCGGCAGGATCGGTGTCGCTCGGAGAAGCGGCTGGGGTGGCGTTGCCCTTCACTGCGGTTTCGGGATCACCGCCTACGCCCACGGTGGAATCGCAGGCGGCCAGCGCAGCAGTGGAGAGTGCTAGCAAGCTGGATAGTACGAGTGTGGAGCGGGATCGTGATTTCACGGATACTTATCCTAACAGCGCGCGTTGCGATTTCCCGAAGCCGTGCGCGGCGGTAGTGTATGGCGGGTGATTTCTGATACCGCGACCGAAGCAGTTTCTTGGGCACAAGTTATCGTTTTATCCATTGTGCAGGGGCTTACGGAGTTTCTCCCGGTAAGCTCCTCGGGGCACCTGCGCATTGTTTCCGAGCTCTTTTGGGGCAACGATGCCGGTGCTTCCTTTACAGCCGTCATCCAGCTCGGCACCGAGCTTGCCGTGCTGGTTTATTTCGCCCCGATGATCTGGCAAATCCTCTCCGGATGGCTGCGTGGGTGGACCAACCCCGCCTCGCGCGGACAGGACTGGCGCATGGGCTGGATGGTCATCGCCGGATCCATTCCCATCGGCGTTATCGGGTTGGTTTTTGAAGATGCCATCCGCGGTGCGCTGCGCAACCTGTGGATCACCGCCGCGATGCTGATCCTTTTCTCCTTCGTCTTCATCGCCGCAGAGCGCGTGGGCTCCAAAAAGCGCGGTTATGACGAGCTCACGATGAAGGATGCCATCATCATGGGCTTGTGCCAGTGCTTGGCGCTGATTCCTGGCGTTTCGCGTTCGGGCGGCACTATTTCCGGTGGTCTTTTCTTGGGCCTCGACCGCGAGGTGGCCACGCGCTTTAGCTTCCTCTTGGCCATTCCGGCGGTGCTGGCGTCGGGGCTTTTTTCGCTTCCCGATGCCTTCGCGCCCGAGGCCGGTCAAGCCGCGTCCGGTATGCAGCTGCTCGTCGGCACCGGCATTGCCTTTGCCTTGGGCTACGCGTCGATTGCCTGGTTGCTGAACTTCGTGGGCAACCACTCCTTTGCATGGTTTGCGGCCTACCGCATCCCAGTAGGCATCCTCGTGATGATTCTGCTGGCCTTGGGAGTCCTACAGCCCATTTAAAGCACCCCATAAGTTCGCGTTAGGATAGGTGCCATGCATTCTTGGCCAACACCTTCTTATAGTCGCGTCCCAGGCGATGCGGCGCAGCTCTATCTCTACGATTCCGCGAATCAAACCAAGGCCCCCGTGCAGGTAAAGGGGGATACCGCCACCATGTACGTGTGCGGCATTACCCCGTATGATTCGACCCACTTGGGCCACGCAGCCACCTATCTCACTTTCGATCTGATTTACCGGCAGTTCCTGGACGCTGGCAAGAAGGTCAATTACGCGCAAAATATCACCGACGTCGATGACCCACTCTTTGAGCGCGCGGAGCGCGACGGCGTTGATTGGCGCGAACTCGGCACCTCCCAGATCGACCTTTTCCGCTCCGATATGGAGCTTTTATCGGTCATCCCGCCACAGCACTTCATCGGCGCTATGGAGGCGGTCGATGAGATCGTGGACATGGTGCAAAAGCTGTTGGATAACGGCGCCGCTTACGTGGTCGATGACCCAGAGTACCCGGATGTATATGCCTCCATCGATGCCACCGAGGAATTTGGCTACGAATCCAACTACTCGATGGAACAGATGCGGGAGTTTTTTGCCGAGCGCGGCGGCGACCCCGACCGCCCAGGCAAGAAGCACCCCATGGACGCCCTGATTTGGCGCGCCCACCGCGAAGGCGAACCGGCGTGGAAGTCTCCCTTCGGCCCCGGCCGCCCCGGTTGGCACATCGAGTGCTCTGCCATCGCCACCAACTACTTGGGCAGCACCTTTGATATCCAAGGCGGCGGCAGCGATCTGAAGTTCCCGCACCACGAATTTTCCGCCGCGCATGCAGAGGCCGCATTGGGCGTAGACCGCATGGCGCAGTTCTACGTCCACACCGGAATGATCGGCCTCGACGGCGTGAAAATGTCCAAGTCCCTGGGCAACCTGGTCTTCGTCCACAAGCTTGTGGAGCAGGGCGAGGATCCCTCCGCCATCCGCCTTGGCGTATTCTCCGGCCACTACCGCGCCGAGCGGGATTGGTCCGATGAGGTGCTCGACCAGGCCAAGGCCCGCCTGGCCACCTGGCGGACCGCACTGGAGGCCCCTGGGTCCCTGTCGGCTGCAGAAGGTGCGGTAGCGGGGCTTCGCCAAGCGCTTGCCGATGACCTCGATACCCCCACCGCCCTGCGCGCCATCGACGATTGGGCAGGCAGTGACCGCGGCGAGGACGAGGAAGGGGCTGCGCAGTTGGTGCGTACCGCACTTGATTCGCTGCTCGGCGTGCGGGCCTAGCCAACTTAGGGCAATATCGACAGCATGAGCATTCGCGCAGATTTCCAACCCACCGTTGATGAGTTCATTGCTGATCTGAAGTCCTTTGCCACCGGTGATTACCTCAAGGATGAGGAAAAAGAGTTCTGGGAGGCGCCGTTTAACGCGGCGGTGCTACCAGAACTTAAAGGCCACCTCGAGCAGATGCTGGACGGGCTAGACGGGCTGCCGGATGATCCTGATGGCGGCCAGCTCGCCGCGGTGCTGAATAAGACCGTTAAAAAACTCGCCACCTTTAATCGCAAGCAACACGATGCCGTGGTGGAGCCGGAGGAAAAAGAAGAAATCGCCGAGCTTATGTACAACGCCTCCGCGGCAACCGGTGCCGATGATGAGGCGCTATCACAGATTCCCGAGTTGGACTTCTAAGCCTCTTTACGGCGCCAGCCCGCCGTGGGTAGATTCCTAAGGTGAAGTTGATCGATCACCGCGCAGCGCGAATATCCTCGTTGAGCCTTAATTCTATGCCGGAAAATCCGGTGGAGTGTGTATGACCACAGTGAGTAATTCCCAGCTTTTGCCCCGTCCAGCGGCGATTTTCTGGGACATGGACGGCACCTTAACCAACTCGGAGCCCCTGTGGGGCGAGGCGACGTACTACCTTTCAGAAGTGCTGGGAAAACGCCTTACCCCAAGCCAACGGATGGATACGGTGGGGGCTACTTTTACGACGACGCTGCGCATTTGCGCCGACAACGCTGGGGTTGTCTTGGGCGCAGGCGATGTCGAGGCCTACCGGCACAAGATGTTTGATTATATGAAGACTCTTTTTGCCGGCCGCCTCGAAATCTTTCCCGGCATCCCTGAGCTTTTAACTTCGCTGCTCCACGACGGCATGCCGATGATGGTTACGACGAATACGGACCGCGACGTTGCGGACGCCGCCATTGCGGTCATCGGCAGCGAGTATTTCGTAGACACTATTTGCGGCGATGAAGTTCCCACCGGCAAGCCTGCCCCAGACATGTACTTGGAAGCGGCTCGGCGCCTGCAGCTTGATCCAACTCAGTGCCTCGTATTTGAGGATTCCCCGGCGGGTATGCGCGCTGCCGTGGCCGCGGGATGCACCGTTATCGGTCTGCCAGAAGATGAAGGAGTGGAAGTACCGGACGGGGTAGTAGAAATCTCTCGGCTGCGCGATTCGCGTCACCTCGCGGGCGCGCTCCACACGGATGTCTACGAGTGGTTCCGGGCTATCCAGGAAATGAACTAAAACCCTTCGCATTGTCTGCTTACCTGTGGAACAATAGTTAGCCGTGAAGGATTTTGAGACACTTTTTGCTGAGCTACTAAACAAAGCAGACCAGAAGCCTGAGGGCTCTGGGACCGTCCAGGCGCTGGAAGAAGGCGCCCATCATATTGGCAAAAAGATCATCGAAGAGGCAGGCGAGGTATGGATCGCCGCCGAATACCAGTCCGATGAGGAACTGGCGGAAGAAATGTCGCAGCTTATCTATTGGACGCAGGTCATGATGATCAAGCGTGGCCTGCGCCCTGAAGATATTTATAAATACCTATAACTTGTTGCCTCCTGCGGTGGAGCAAAATTCTTGGAGAACAGCATGATCAAAATTGCAGTACCAAATAAAGGGGCCTTATCGGAGGCGGCTTTAGAAATCCTTGGTGAGGCCGGATATAAGGGGCGCGGCCACTCCAAAACGCTGAACGTGGTGGATTTGGATAACGGGGTGGAGTTTTTCTTCCTCCGCCCGAAGGACATCGCGATCTATGTTGCCCGCGGCGTGCTCGATCTAGGGATTACGGGGCGCGATTTGGCGCTCGATTCCAATGCCCAATTTAAAGAAGTCCTCTCGCTCGGCTTCGGCGACTCGACATTCCGCTACGCCGCACCCCAAGGAGAGGGGTGGGATATCTCTCACCTAGAGGGCAAGCGTGTGGCGACGTCGTACCCGAATTTGGTCCGCCAGGACCTGGCGGAGAAGGGAATTTCCGCCGATGTGATCCGCCTAGACGGGGCGGTGGAAATCTCCATCCACTTGGGCGTGGCCGATGTGATTGCTGATGTCGTGTCAACTGGTACTACGCTGCGGCAGCAGGGCTTGGCGCCCTTTGGCGAACCCATCGTCACCTCAGAAGCCGTGGTTATCAAACGCCACGATGCAGAGGTGATGCCGGAAGAGCAGGTGGTCTTAGGCCGCATCCAAGGAATTTTGCACGCCCGCACCTACCTCATGATTGACTACAACATCGCGGAAGAAAATCTGGACAAAGCAGCTGGTGTTACTCCGGGTCTGACTGGACCCACGGTCTCACCGTTGGCGCGGCAAGACTGGGTGGCGGTGCGTGCGATGGTTCCGCAGAAGGAAGCCAACCAGATTATGGATCGACTTTCCCAACTCGGTGCGGAGGCAATTTTGGCTTCCGATCTCCGCATTGCCCGCTTTTAGGGGGAGTATTAAATTCTTGGTCGTCCCAACTGGGGCGAAACGTGGCTACCATTGGCGCTTGAGAACATTTACTCGGACATCATTCTCGACAGGCAAAGGAGCCGCGCCATCATGGCAAAGTCGTCTAAGAAAGAAGAAAAAGACACTAAGTCTGCTGCAAAGGAAGGGCAGGAAAAGCAGGAGGATAAGACCACCCATTCTGCACAGAAAAAGGTAGCTGAGCAGAAGCAGCCAAAGACGTCGAGCAAAAACACTCGTACGGAGACCGACCTGATCGGTGACTTGGAAATTCCTGCTGATGCCTACTTTGGTGTCCACACCGTCCGCGCGATGGATAACTTCCAGATTTCCTACGTGACCATTAACACCATTCCGCACTTCATCCGCGGCATGGTGCAGGTCAAGAAGGCCGCTGCGATGGCCAACCGTCGCCTGCACGTGCTTCCAAAGAAGAAAGCAGAGGCCATCATCTGGGCGTGTGACCAGATCTTGGACGAGGGCCGCTGCATGGACCAATTTCCGCTCGATGTATTCCAGGGCGGCGCCGGCACCTCGTTGAACATGAACACCAATGAGGTCGTTGCCAACCTGGCGCTTGAGCACTTGGGGGAGGAGAAGGGCTCCTACGACATCATCAACCCCAACGATGACGTCAACATGTCCCAGTCCACCAACGATGCTTACCCAACTGGCTTCCGTCTGGGCCTGTACGCTGCCATCGATGACCTCGTCGTGCGCATCGACAGCCTGCGTTCCGCATTCCAAGACAAGGGCAATGAGTTCCAAGACATCCTGAAGATGGGCCGCACCCAGCTACAGGATGCCGTCCCCATGACCTTGGGCGATGAGTTCAAGGGCTTTGCCAATAACCTGAACGAGGAGCAGGCCGTTCTGCGCGACGCACAGAGCCGCTTGCTGCAGATCAACCTCGGTGCTACTGCCATCGGCACCGGCGTTAACACTCCAGCCGGCTACCGTCACCAGGTTACTGCCGCCTTGTCTGAAGTCACCGGCCTGGAGATGAAGACTGCAAGCGACCTGATCGAGGCCACCTCTGACTGCGGTGCCTACGTATTCTTGCACTCCGCCATCAAGCGCGCCTCCATGAAGCTGTCCAAGATCTGTAACGACCTGCGCCTGCTGTCCTCCGGTCCACGCGCTGGCCTTGGCGAAATCAATCTGCCGGCCCGCCAGGCAGGTTCCTCCATCATGCCGGGTAAGGTCAACCCAGTTATCCCAGAGGTGGTCAACCAGACCTGCTTCAAGGTCTTCGGCAACGACCACGTCGTGACCATGGCCGCAGAGGCAGGTCAGCTGCAGCTCAACGTGATGGAGCCGGTCATCGGTGAGGCGCTGTTCCAGTCCATCCGCATTATGGGCAACGCGGTTGATGCGCTGCGCGAAAAGTGCGTCACCGGTATTACCGCTAACGCCGATGTGTGCCGCCAGTACGTGGAGAACTCCATCGGTATCGTCACCTACCTGAACCCATTCATTGGCCACCACAACGGTGACGAGATTGCTAAGGAATCCCTCAAGACCGGCAAGGGCGTCAAGGAACTCGTCCTGGAGAAGGGCCTTCTTGATGAGGCAACGCTGAACAAGGTGCTGTCGGTAGAAAACCTCATGCACCCAGAATTCCGCGGCCAGCTTTTCTTGGACGAAAACTAAGTAAAGCCCGCGATCCATAGCGCAACATTCCGCACACACCGTGCTCCCTCTTCCCGTGGAAAACGGGAGGGGAGTACTCCACGGTGTGTGCGGCCTCTTTCGTCTATGCCCGAATTGGTGTCTCCCGCTTCCATAGCGCAGTGGCATGGAAATATACCGAACGGTTTATAACGCGAGGTAGAACACATGTGGGAACCGACACAAACGGGCATATTGTGTCAATAAAACAACACATTCAGGGCAAAATAGAAGTGTAAGGGTGGTCCACGACCGGCAGGTCAAGGCGGGTCCACTACGTGTAGTTGAGAACGTGTGGAGTGTATCCATGGTTATTGTTCATATTGTCATCGTTCTCGCGGCCATTATCTTGGGTGCGAGAATTGGGTCCATAGGTATCGGCATGGCCGGTGGCCTGGGCGTTCTCCTTTTGGGTGTTGCGGGAGTTCCCGTAACTAGGGAAGACATTCCGTTCGATGTCATCGCCATCATCATGACGGTGATTGCGGCCATCGCCGCCATGCAAAAAGCCGGCGGCATGGACTATTTGGTTCACGTGGCCGAGAAGTTCCTGCGCAAAAACCCTAAGAAAATTACGTACTACGCACCCATTGTGACGTGGCTGATGACGGTCCTTGCCGGTACCGGCCACACCTCCTTTTCTACGCTGCCGGTGATCGTCGAGGTGGCCAAGGAGGGCAAGGTCCGCCCGTCGCGCCCGCTGTCTATCGCGGTCGTCGCCGCGCAGATGGGTATCTGTGCCTCACCGATTTCGGCCGCGGTGGTCATCCTGGCTGGCCTGCTGGAGCCCATGGGCGTGGGGTACCTCCAGGTGCTCGGCGTGCTGATTCCAGCTACCTTCCTGTCCATCTTCCCGGCAGCGTGGCTGGCCAATAGGTTTGGCAAGGAACTGGAAGATGACCCCGTCTACCAAGAGCGCAAGGCGCAGGGCTTGGTCAAAGCGCCGATTGGTGCTAGCAAATATGAGCCAAAGGAAGGCGCTAAGTCTTCCGTCGTTATCTTCCTTATCGCCATCGTCATCGTCATGGCGTGGGCTACCATTTCTTCCGAGCAGGTTGGTCTCATTACGGATCCCACGTTGCCGCGCAATGAGGCGATTATGACCGTCATGCTTTCGGCCGCAACGATCATCGTGCTCAAGACCAAGATTCCGGCAGCTGACGTCCTCAACACCCCGGTATTTAAATCGGGCATGTCTGCCTGCATCTGTGTGCTGGGTGTCGCGTGGTTGGGAACCACCCTCATCAACCACTACTTGGACGATATTCAGGCCTTGGCTGGCGACGTCATCGAAGCTTCGCCATGGTTGCTGGCAGTAGTGCTCTTCTTCGCCGCAGCCCTGCTGTACTCGCAGGCCGCCACCACCAAGGCACTCATGCCCGCCGCCTTGGCGCTGGGAGTAAGCCCGGTTACCGCCGTGGCCGCATTCCCGGCAGTATCTGCCCTGTTCATCCTGCCTACCTACCCAACGTTGCTGGCAGCAGTCGAAATGGATGATACGGGCACGACCAAGATCGGCAAGGCCGTCTTTAACCACCCATTCCTTATCCCCGGCGTGGTCAGCATTGTCGGTTCCGTGCTCTTGGGCTACGCACTCGGCGCGGTAATCATTTAGCGAGTCCTTCAATTCGCATTCCCAGTGGCGTCTTCTCCGCGGAGAGGGCGCCACTTTTATGTGGGAGCCCTTCATAAAAATGTTGTGTCTCACATTTGATACCCCATGCGACTTGGCTTATGCCAGAAATCGGTAGGGTAGGTGCTATGACTACGCAGCCATACGATGTTGAAATCGCACAAGCCCATAACCTGCAGCCGATTGCGAAGATCGCAGCCAAAGCAGGCATCCCCGAAGATGCAGTAATTCCCTTTGGTTCCACGAAGGCCAAGGTGGATATCACCAAGGTGGACTACGCCAAAGACAAGCGCGGCAAGCTCGTGCTGGTGACAGGAGTGTCCCCAACACCTGCCGGGGAAGGAAAATCTACGGTGCTTATCGGCTTGACCGATGCGCTGGACCAGATCGGGAAGAAGGCCATCGTGGCCCTGCGCGAGCCATCCCAGGGCCCGGTCATGGGCATCAAGGGCGGCGCCGCGGGCGGCGGTTACGCCCAGATTGTGCCGATGGCGGATATTAACCTGCACTTTACTGGTGACTTCCACGCCATTGCCGCGGCAACGAATACGCTGGCGGCCATCATCGACAATCACATTCACCAGGGCAACCAGCTGGGCATCGACCCGCGCCGCGTCACGTGGCAGCGCTGCGTCGACGTGAACGACCGCGCACTGCGCAATGTGGTCACCGGGCTCGGCGGCCCTGCGCACGGCGTGCCGGCAGAAACTGGCTTTACCATTACGGCAGCCTCCGAGATCATGGCTATTTTGTGCTTGGCGACGAGCCTCGATGACCTCAAGCAGCGCTTGGGCGATATCACCGTCGGTTTTACCTATGACCAACGCCCAGTGACCGCGCGCGAGCTCGATGCGGAAGGTGCACTGACCGCGCTGATGCGCGATGCCTTGAACCCGAACCTTGTACAAACCCTCGGCGGGGTTCCCGCACTCGTGCACGGTGGTCCCTTCGCCAATATCGCGCACGGCTGCAACTCCTTGCTGGCGACGCAGACCGCGCTGCAGTTCGGCGATATCGTGCTGTCTGAAGCCGGCTTCGGCGCAGACCTCGGCGGCGAGAAGTTTATGGATATCAAGTCCCGCTTTGGTGACCTGGACGTGGCCGGCGCGGTGGTTGTGGCGACGATTCGCTCACAGAAGTACAACGGGGGCGTTGCCAAGGACAAGCTCACCGAGGAAAACCTTGAGGCGCTGCAGAAGGGCATCGTCAACCTTGAGCGCCACGTAGAAAACCTGCGCAAATTTGGGATCAAGCCCGTCGTCGCGCTGAACCTCTTCTGGTCTGATACGGAGGCGGAGCGCCAGTTCATGCGCGATTGGGCCAACGACTTCGGCGTGGCCTTGGAAGAGGCTAACGTCTGGGCCGAAGGCGGCGCGGGAGCGACGAAGCTGGCCGAGACCCTGTTGGAGAACCTCGAGGGCGGCGCGCAGCAGCTCTACGATCCGGAAGAAGGCATCGAGGCCTCCATCAAGACCATCGCCCGCGAGATCTACCGCGCGGACCGCGTGGAATACGGCTCCAAGGCTGTGAAGGACCTGCAGTACATCAAGGACAATGGCTGGGATAAACTGCCCGTAGTCATTTCCAAGACGCAGTATTCCTTCTCCGATGAAGCAACGGCATTGGGCGCACCGGAAGGCCACACGCTGCACGTGCGCGAGCTACTGCCGCGCACCGGTTCCGGGTTCATTGTGGTGCTGACCGGTAACGTGATGACTATGCCAGGCCTGCCTAAGAAGCCGGCGGCTAATAATATCGACGTCGCCGCCGATGGCACGGTATCCGGACTGTTCTAAAAGGTTTTAATCCGCCGCGGAGCCCGGCCACCCCGGGTACTCCGGCGGCGTGCCGCCAAATTCGGGGCATATTGCCTGATGCGCGCACCAATCACAGAGCTTGGAGCGCTTCGGGCGAAAGTCCCCGGCGCGCCCATCGGCTTCAATCTTGGCCCACAGCTGGCCTAGATCGCGCTCGAAGTATTCGAGCTCTTCCTGGCTAGGAGCTAAAAACATCGAGTCCAGTACCTTGAGATACATCAGCCGCAGTTGGTGGGGGATGATACCCAGCAGGCGCCAGTACACCAGGGCGTAAAAGCGCATCTGGAATTGGGCGCTCTGGGAAAACCGCGGTGCTGGTTTCTTTCCCGTCTTATAATCCACGACGCGCACCTCGCCGGTGGGGGCGCGGTCCACGCGGTCAATAAACCCGCGCACGGGTACGCCATTGGGCAGGACCGTATTGACATACATCTCGGTTTCTTGGCAGTCGAAGCCCTGCGGGTTTTCCATCTGGAAATATCCCTTGAGCAGTTCGCGGGCGGCGACGAAGAAGTCATACGTTTCTTCTTCGGGCACGAGCTCGAGCAGTTCAGCGTCCTTTTCTGTCATCGCGGCCCAGCTTGGTTTAATCATCTTTACCGCTGCCGGGTAGGTGCGCTCTTCGCGCGGGAGTTTATGCGTTTCTTCTAAAACCGCGTGGACCAGGGTTCCCTTAACTTGGGCGATGGTCTTGGGCTCGGGAATCTTGTCGATGGCCCGGAAACGATAGAGCAGCGGGCACTGCTGGTAGTCGGAGGCTCGCGAAGGCGACAGCGCAAGGGGACGGGGCCGGGGGCGGGAACGGGGAGTAGATGAAGTAGCCATGGTGTATCTAGCCTATCGCCGTTAGTTTCGTGGCAAGCTAGAAGGTATGAGTTATACCGATAAGTTCCTTGATTTTCTGGCGGCCTCGCCGTCGTCGTACCACGCCGCGCATGAGGTAGCGCGCCAGCTGCAAGAATCTGGCTTCCAGGTTCAGGATGAGCGCGAGGATTGGTCGGCCGCACCGGGCGGGCACGTCATGGTCCGCGGCGGCGCGGTTGCCGCGTGGTACGTGCCGGAAGGCGCCGATAAGAACTCCGGTTTTCGCATCGTTGGCTCGCATACCGATTCGCCGGGCCTGGCGCTTAAACCAACGCCCGATTTTTCCGCTGCGGGCTGGCAGCAGGTAGCGGTGGAAATCTACGGCGGCGCCTTGCTGCATACCTGGTTCGATCGCGAACTTACCGTCGCCGGCCAGGTCGTGACCACGGATGGGCGCCAGCACCTCGTGAATACGGGCCCAGTCCTGCGCCTTCCTTCGCTGGCTATTCACTTGTACCGCAAGGATGAGTTCAAGCCGGACCGCCAAAAGCACATGCAGCCGGTGCTGACGGTTGGCGATGAAGAGGCGTCGATCCTGCAGGTGGTGGGGGAGCAGGCGGGCATCGCCAAGCAGGATATTGCTTCCTTCAACCTGATTACCGCTGATGCCGCCCGGGGTGCCGTCTTTGGCGCGGGCGAGAAATTCATCGCGGCTGGCCGCATGGATAACCTGACATCGGTGCACGCCTCGCTCGAGGCCATGCAGAGCGCTGCGCAGGACTATGACGGTTCCGATATTTTGGTCATGATGGCCTTTGACCACGAGGAAGTGGGCTCGAGCTCCCGCTATGGTGCCGCCGGGCCGATCCTGCAGGACGTGCTGACTCGCACCGCCCGCGCGCTGGGGGCCAATGAGGAAGAGCGATTCCAGATGTTTGCGCGTTCTAGCTGCGTGTCTGCCGATGCCGCGCACTCGGTGCACCCCAATTACGCGGATAAGCACGACCCCACCCACCAGCCGATCATTGGGCAGGGCCCAGTGACCAAGATCAACGGTAACCAGCGCTACGCCTCCGATGCGCAGACGATTGCGCTGTGGGAGACCGCGTGTGCCAAGGCTGGGGTTCCGGTGCAGCGCTTCGTGGGCAATAACGATGTGCCGTGTGGCTCGACCATCGGCCCGATTACCGCAACGCGGCTGGGCATCGACACCGTCGATGTGGGCGTGCCGATGCTTTCGATGCACTCCGCGCGCGAGATGGTGGGCGAGCAGGACCAAATATGGCTCTCGCGGGCTCTTGAGGCATACTTGAAGGGTTAGTACCCACAACCTCGAGGAGTTTTGCGGCATGGCTTATTCTGGCCCCTTTTCCTATGGCGACCGCGTGCAGCTGACGGACGCCAAGCGGCGCCACTACACGGTCATTTTGAAAGAAGGAGGCCAGTTCCATTCCCATAAAGGCATAATCAACCACGATGACATCGTGGGGATGGATGAAGGTTCCGTCATCGAGTCCACCTTGGGCTCGTCCTTCCTGCTCTTCCGCCACCTCATGGTGGATCACGTCCTCTCGATGCCGCGGGGCGCCGCCGTTATTTATCCCAAGGACGCCGCGCAAATCTTGGTCGAGGGCGATATTTTCATGGGCGCCCGCGTGCTGGAGGCCGGTGCGGGCTCCGGCGCCTTGTCGATGTCCCTCCTGCGCGCCGTGGGCCCTGAAGGCCACGTCTATTCCTACGAGATCCGCGACGATCACTTGGAGTACGCGGTCGATAACGTCGAGGAATACTTTGGATCCCGCCCCGAGTGGTGGTCGCCGCGCCTAGGCGATCTCGGCGATGTCACCGCTGAGGACCTCGGCGGCCCCGTCGACCGCATCATCTTGGACATGCTGGAACCCTGGGAGAACCTGGAGACCGTGCGGGATCTGCTGATCCCCGGCGGCGTATTCATGACCTATGTGGCAACCGTTCCACAGCTGATGAAGGTCATGGAGGGCATCCGGGAGCTGCAATGCTTTACTGAGCCGAAGGCGTGGGAATCCCTGGTGCGCGAGTGGAAGGTAGAAGGCCTAGCCACCCGCCCGGAGCACCGCATGAACGCGCACACCGCATTCCTTATTTGGACCAGGCGGCTTGCCGATGGCGTCACCCCGCCGCGCCCCCAGCGCCGCGCCCGCAAATAAGGTGCACAGTTTTAAGTACACGGGTGTAATTAATTACTAAAGTGGCCTCGCTCATAGCTGCTCGCACGTTAAAGTGGTGTGCATGGATGAAGCCACGGATAATAAGCGGCAACTCAGCCAGCTTGCTGCGCGCAACCAAAAGCTGGTGGAGCTATTACAGAAATCGCGCGCCGAGCTCGAGCAGTTATTTGCTGAGGTTAATGCGCTTGCAGAGCCCGCCTCTACATATGGGGTCTTTTTGGCCTACTCGCCGCACCAAAGCGAGGTAGGTACCACCGCGGAGGTCTATACCAACGGCCGCGTCATGCAGCTCAAGGTCTCTCCCAACGTGGAGCCGGGCAGCCTGCAGGTGGGCCAACAGGTCCGGCTGGGAGATGGCTTCGTGGTCGTCGAAGGCTGCGCTCCTACGAGCACTGGCGAGCTTGCCACCGTGGTCGAGCGCTTGGACCAGCGCCGCGCCGTCGTGGCTAATTCTGCGGGGGATAACCGCGTTGTTCTGCTCGCACAGGCGCTGCAAGAAAGCGTGCGCGCGGGCGAGGTGGTGCTGTTAGATACAAAGGCTTCCGTGGCCGTGGAAAAGGTGGATCAAGCAGAGGTTTCCCAGCTTTCGCTGGAAGAGGTACCCGATGTGCGCTACGAGGACATCGGTGGCTTGGACGAGCAGATTTCCCAGATCCGCGATTCCGTCGAGTTGCCCTTTATCCATCCCGAGCTCTACCGGCAGTATGGCTTGCAGCCGCCCAAGGGCGTGTTGCTTTATGGCCCACCCGGCTGCGGAAAGACGCTCATTGCTAAGGCCGTGGCGAACTCCCTGTCTACCCAGATGGGGGGAGACGGATCCAGCTACTTCCTCAATGTTAAGGGCCCAGAGCTGCTGAATAAGTACGTCGGTGAGACCGAGCGCCGCATCCGGCTTATCTTTGAGCGCGCCCGCGAGCTCGCCCAGGCCAGCGCGGATCGCCCCGTGGTCATCTTCTTTGATGAGATGGAATCCATTTTCCGCACCCGCGGATCCGGGGTTTCCTCCGATATGGAAACCACCGTCGTTCCGCAGCTACTGACGGAGCTCGATGGCGTGGAGGGCCTCAGCAATGTGGTCATCATCGGCGCCACCAACCGGGAAGAGCTCATTGACCCCGCCATCATGCGCCCGGGCCGGCTGGATATGAAGGTGCGCATCAATCGCCCCACTAAGCGCGGCGCGCGGGAGATCTTCGCCCGCCACTTCGATCCGTCCATTCCACACGAGGGCGATATCGACGAGCTCATCGGCGATGCCGTGGATGAGCTCTATAGCGATAGGCCCTTTGCGCAGCTGCACTTTAGCAATGGGCAGCGCCAGGTCCTGCACTACCGGGATTTCGTCTCTGGCGCGATGATCGCCAATATCCTGGCCCGGGCAAAGAAGCTGGCCATCAAGGAGGCGTTATCGCACCACGGTGCGCAGCGCGCCGCGGAGGAAGGCGATGGGGGCGTTAAAGGGGGCATCGGCAAGCAGCATCTGCGCACCGCCATCGCCGCCGAGCAGGAAGAATCGGAATACATGCCCACCTCAACCAACCCCGAGGAATGGAGCAAGATTGTCTCCACGGATCACAGCGGATCGCGTGTGACCAGTGTGGAACTTTTAAGCGGAAGGAGCTGTACGTGGCCCGCGTGCTAGGAACGGAAACGGAATACGGTATTTCTACGCCTGATTCGCCGGAGGAATCCCCAATCATTACCTCGACCCATGCGGTTGTGGCCTATGCCGCGCTGTATACGGGGGCGCGTTCGCGCTGGGATTTTGCGGAGGAACACCCCTTGCGGGACTCGCGCGGTTTCGATCTCAAGCGCTACGATACGGTTCCCGTGGTAGACCCCAATGCGGTGGGGGTAGCCAATGTTGTCACCCCGAGCGGGGCGCGGTTTTATGTGGACCACGCCCACCCCGAGTATTCGGCTCCGGAGTGCACGAATGCTTGGGACGCAACGCTCTATGATGCCGCCGGCGATTTCACACTGCTGCAGGCCCGGGATGCTGTGGCGGAGCTGACGGCACAGGGAAACTCCGTCTTGGCGGACCGGCAGCCGTGCCCGCCGCTGCGGTTGTACAAGAATAACGTCGATGGCAAGGGCGCCAGCTACGGTTCGCATGAGAACTATCAGTATGCTCGCAGCACCGATTTTTCGGTCATGGCTCAGGCGCTGATTCCCTTCTTCGTGGCCCGGCAGGTCGTCATTGGTGCTGGGCGCATGGGGCGCGGGGAGTTTGGCGAGGAACCGGGGTTCCAGATTTCCCAGCGCGCGGATTATATTGAGCAGGAAATCTCCCTGGAAACCACCCTCAACCGCGGCATTATCAATACCCGCGACGAGCCCCATGCCATCCACGATGACTTCGGCCGCCTGCACGTCATCATCGGCGATGCGAATATGTCGCAGACCTCGACGCTGCTGAAATTGGGCATGACCTCGCTGGTGCTCGATGCCATTGAGGCCGGCACGGACTTTAGCGATCTGCGCCTTGCCGATGCCGTCGCGGAGGTCCCCCTGGTAAGCCGCGACCTCGAATTGCGCCACCGGCTCACGCTTGCCGATGGCCGCACGCTCACCGCCCTCGAGCTGCTCGCCGAATACCGCCGCCGCCTGCAGCCGGAGACCGACGCCGATCACAAGGTGCTAGCGGCCTGGGACGAGGCAGTAGAGCTGCTTGCCGATGACCCCCTCAAGGCCGCCCACCTTCTGGACTGGGTGGCCAAGTACCGGTTGATCAAGAGCTACCTCGACCGCGGCATCGCCCCAGATGATCCCAAGCTGCGCCTGATCGACCTGCAATACGCGGAAATCGATCCCGAGAAGTCGCTGCACCATGCGCTGGTGCGCAAGGGGCAGATGCGCCAGCTCTTTAGCGCCGAAGATCTGCACCGCGCCGCGGCCGAGCCGCCCGCCGATACGCGGGCATATTTCCGCGGGCGCATAACGCAGAAATTCGGCGAAGATATCATCGCCGCCAGTTGGCAAAGCCTCACCCTGCGCCGTGGTGATACGGACGGGCGCTCCCGCAATGGCGTCTGGGCCACCGTGGCCATGGATGATACCCGCGGCCTTACCCGCGCGGACTGCGAAGGCATTATCGAGGGCGCCAGCAGCGTAGAGGAGTTACTTGAAGGGCTTGCTGCCATCGGCATCCAGCCCGAGTATCGTAAGTAATGATCACCTAATATGACGAAAGGATGACACCGTGTCCACTTCGAATCGCCAGGTTTCTAGCAATAATGGGGGAAATGGCCCCGAGTCAGAGGAAGAATTTACCGCTACCCAGCTCAATATCAACACCTCCGGCACCGATGATCTCTTGGATGAGATCGATGGCCTGCTAGAAAATAACGCGGAAGAATTCGTCCGCTCGTACGTCCAAAAGGGCGGACAGTAGGCGTGGAATCCACCCGTCCCGTGTTTGCCCGGCGGATCATGGGCATCGAAACCGAGTATGGTCTGTCCACCGCGACGCCGAAGAGCCGGCGGGCATTAAGTCCGGATGAGGTTGCGCGCGTGCTCTTTCGGCCGATCGTGGAAAAGTACGCCTCGTCCAATATCTTTGCCACCAATGCCAGCCGCCTGTACCTCGACGTCGGCTCGCACCCTGAGGTAGCCACCGCCGAATGCGATAGCCTCAGCCAGCTCATCGCCCATGAATGCGCCGGTGACCGCGTGATGAACCGCCTGGCCCTGCAGGCAGAAGACGCTTTGGCCGAAGAAGGAAACGAGCGCTCGGTCTACCTTTTTAAGAACAACGTCGATTCCGCCGGGCACTCCTTTGGCTGCCACGAGAATTACCTCATTAGCCGGCACATGGTGCTCAAAGACCTGGGCGTGGCGCTCTTGCCGTTCTTGATTACCCGCCAACTTATCTGCGGGGCGGGAATGGTACAGCCTGCCAAGGGCGATCACCCCGCGCAATTCCTTTTATCCCAGCGCGCCGATCAGGTATGGGAGGGCGTATCGTCCGCGACCACCCGTTCCCGGCCCATCATCAATACCCGCGATGAGCCGCATGGGGATTCCAAGCGCTTCCGCCGCATGCACATCATCGTGGGCGATTCCAATATGGCAGAGCCCACCATCGCACTAAAGGTCGGCTCCACCCTGCTCATGCTGGAGATGTTGGAGGCGGGCTTCGAGCTGCCCGAACTCGAGATCGCAGATCCAATCCACCACATTCGCTCCATTGCGCGCGATGTGACCGGCTCAACGCCGTTGCCG
Source organism: Corynebacterium sp. KPL1818 (assembly GCF_000478135.1). Classification (NCBI taxonomy): domain Bacteria; kingdom Bacillati; phylum Actinomycetota; class Actinomycetes; order Mycobacteriales; family Corynebacteriaceae; genus Corynebacterium; species Corynebacterium sp. KPL1818. The sequence continues at coordinate 732,546 of NZ_KI515759.1, forward strand.
CTTGTTAGCGGGGGAACCATTACAGCCTTGGAGGTCCAGCAGCAGCTTTGCGCGCGGGCCCGCGATTGGCTTGCTCACCGCGAAGACGCCGGCACGCCCACGGCGGAATTGGAGCGCGTCGTTGACCTGTGGGAGCGCATCCTGCGCGCCATCGAGACCGGAGATTACTCCGGCGTGAACCGCGAGATTGATTGGGTGATCAAGCTCGAGTTGCTCGAGCGCTACCGCTCCCGTTTGGGCGGTGACTGGGCGCATCCGAAGCTGACGCAGGTTGATATGACTTATCACGATATCCGGCCCGGGCGAGGCTTATACGATGTCCTGCTGCGCCGCGGGATGATCGAGCGCTGGATTGAAGATGAAGACATCGAGCGTGCAGTATCGACCGCGCCGCCGACCACGCGCGCGGCCTTGCGCGGCGCGTTCCTGACTGCCGCCGAAGACTGCGGCGCGCACGTGACCGTGGATTGGACGCGGCTGAAGGTCAACCGCCCAGAACCGCGCACCGAGGAACTGCTCGATCCCTTCGCGTCCACCGATCCGCGCGTTGAGGCATTGCTAGACTATATGCACGAAAATCACGCCTAGGGCGTGCACATTGAGCACTGGGGAGAGTAGACAACGTGGTGGCATCACGATCCACGCCGAGCCGGCAGGATGCGGCAGTAGAAAGGCTCACCAACCTATCCTTTGCGCTGCAAGGAGCGGCGAATTCGGGCGGTTCACCTGACCGCTCTGCAGCCTGGATTCGCAGCCACGTCGCAGGTTATAGCGATAAATCCGACGAGGCTTTTACCAAGGCCCTGGCGCGCGATATCGCCACCTTGCAACGCGCCGGAGTCCCCATCGTGCACACCGGTGGGGAAGACGGTGCCTCGTACCGCCTCGACCAAAGCAATTACCAGCTCCCACCGGTGGAGTTTTCACCGGAAGAAGCGATGGTGCTTGGCATCGCAGGGGGAGTGGGAACCCCTGGTGGATTGAGCGATTTCTCCCTGTCCGGGTGGACCAAGATCGCCGCCTCGGGCGCTTCTCGCAACCTGGAGGGCGCGCCCGTCTATACCGCGGTCAATGACATCACCCGGCTCGCCCCCGAAGTGATCACCTTCGTCCTCGCCGCCGTGCGGAATAAAGTGCGCATCACCTTTTCCTACCGCCCCCATCCGGCGGCTGAGACCGTGCGCCGGACCATGGATCCCTGGGGAGTGGTCAACCACCAAAGTCGCATCTATATCGTTGGCTTTGATGTGGACCGCGCCGCCCCGCGCGTCTTCCGGGCCTTAAGGCTTTCCGATATCAAAAGGTCCCACCAGCCGGCTGAGCACATCGAGCCGACGGTGGACATCGACAAGCTCGTCAAAGAAGCACTACAACGCGGCGAAAAGGTAGATGCGACCCTGCATATCCCTGAAGGTCAAGCCCAAGAGCTAGAAAGCGCGGGGGAGCGCACCGCCGAAGGCACCGTAGTGCTGACCGGGGTCCAAAAAGATTGGTTGGTGCGCACCGCAGCGGGCTATGCCCCAGAAGTAAAAGTGCTCGATCCCCCTGAGGTGCGCACTGACATCGTTAACCTTTTGCGCACAGCCGCCAACCACAACGGAGCTGAGTAAACCAATGGCCGATGGATCTCATAAACTGCAAGCGCTCGTCCGGTCGCTCAACCTCATCCCGTATTTTCAAAACCATCCGGATAAAACCCCGATGGAGGCGGCCGCGGATTTGGGGATGGACCCAGGAGAGCTCAAAGATGCCGTGGACCGGCTGTTTTGCTCTGGGACCGGCCGCAATACCGAAGAGCTCATCGATCTCTCTTTCAGCTACCGCGATGGGGTCACCATCTACAATGACCAAGGTCTGGGACAAGCATTGCGGCTTACCCCAACCGAGGCCGGCGCGCTCTTACTTACCCTTGAATCCCTCGAGGCTATGTCCGGGCTATTAGATACGCGGGCGATTAAGTCTGCCGCCGCGAAACTGCGCTCCATTATGGATGAGCGCACGCTGAGCATTTATGACACATTATCGACGGTGGACCCGCAAGAATCCGATATCCAGGCAACCTTAAACCGCGGGCTCAATGAAAAACGGCGCATCCGGATGCGCTATTGGAGTGCTTCATCTAATAAGGAAACCGAGCGCCTAGTTGATCCGGCCCGGATCTTCATCGTGGATGCGGAGCCTTATCTCGCGGCGTGGGAGGAAGAAAAGCAGGGGCACAGGACCTTCCGCATCGACCGCATCAAGCATGCCGAATTGACCGAGGAAACCGCTCATCCGCGTCTCAAGGAGTTGGATTTCGACGCTGCGGCACCCTTTAATTTAGGTACGGCGGATTCCGTGGAATTAGCCATCCGCGAAGAATTCACCTGGTTGGCAGAATACTACGACATGCAACTAGGAAAACGCCTAGAAAACGGCACCATAGCTGCGACAATGCAGGTGGGATCGGTAGATTGGGTGGTTCGTTTCGCCCTCGGTCAGGCAGATAGGTTACGCGTTATAGCCCCGCAATCTATCGTGAATCTCATTGCGGAACGCGGGAATGCCGCGTTGAAGGGCTATACTTAATTTTCAGTTACTGCACGCACATGCGTCTTACACGTGCCCCGCGACTATTCCCCGCGAAGGGAGCGCCCGCGGCGGCTACCCGGCGCAGGCAAAGAAGAACCGAAAGAGGATCTTATGACCTTAGGACCATTCGAAATCGGCCTGATTGTTCTTGTCATCATCTTGCTATTTGGCGCGAAGAAATTGCCCGATCTTGCTCGTTCCATGGGCCGTTCGATGCGCATTTTCAAATCCGAGGTCAATGAAATGCAATCGGAGGACTCCAAGCGCTCTGAGGCACAAGCTCAATTGAGCCAGAAGCGCCAGCAGTCCGATGAGGAGTTCTGGAACCGCCCGGATATGCAACCTGGCCACCAGCAGGGAAACTCTTCCTCTCAGAATTAACGCCTGCCAGCTAAAAAGGCGAACACGCTCTGCCTATGCACTCGTCGGCCGTGCCGGAGACCGGCCCTCAGAAATCGAGTGGGCAGGGTAGTGTTCGCTCTTGTGCGTTGAAAGAGCCAAATTGATGTCCTCACAGTCCAACCCTGCCGGTGAACACGGATCCCGCGTGCGCCGCAAGCGGCGAGGTTTTTCGCGCAAGCCCAAGAACCCAACGGGCGAGATGACCTTAGTGCAGCACCTGCAAGAGCTGCGGCGAAGGATCATTATCTCCTTGCTGGCCTTGGTCATCGGCGCGATCATCGGTTTTATTTGGTACCAGCAGGCGCCCTTCCGGATTCCGCCGCTGGGAGAGATTCTGCGCGAGCCTTATTGCTCTTTGCCGGAAGATAAGCGGGCCAATTTCAATAACGACGGCGAGTGTCGGTTGCTTGCCACCAGCCCCTTCGAGATGCTGATTTTGCGCCTGAAGGTCGGCACCTTGGCAGGCACGGTGCTTTCATCCCCGGTCTGGCTCTACCAGGTGTGGGCATTCATCGTCCCTGGGCTGCATAAGAATGAGCGCCGCTATACCTTGAGCTTCGTCGCTGTGGCCGTCTTCCTGTTCTTGGTGGGCGCCATCTTGGCCTACTTCATCTTGTCCGTGGGCCTAGAATTCCTCATCGGCATCGGCGCCGAGTATCAAACAGCAGCATTAACCGGTGAGCGATACTTCTACTTCCTCTTGGCGCTCTTGCTCATCTTCGGCATCAGCTTCGAGATTCCGCTGTTGATCGTCTCGCTCAACCTTATTGGCGCCTTGGAATATAACCACGTCAAGGACAAGCGCCGCATTATCATCGTCGCCGTGATGATCTTCGCCGCCTTCGTGACTCCGGGCCAAGATCCCTTCACGATGGTGGTCTTGTCCGCCTGCCTCTTGTTGCTGATTGAGATTGCATTCCAGTTCTGCCGCGTTCACGATAAACGCCAGAACCGTGAGCGCCCTGCGTGGATGGATCTCGATGATGAATCCGCGTCCGCGCTTGATGAGGGCCCCACGGGCGTAGGCGGGCCCGCGCCTGTCGATGCCCCCTCGGGCGTGTATGCCTCGCCAAAGCCCGCGGCACCCAGCGCGTCATCGCAGACTGTCCGCGCGGAAAAGGGGGCATCGGATAGCGCTTCGCAACAGGCTGAGTATCGCAAGGGGCCGCACCGGCCTACCGATGAAGGCGGCTTTTTCGACGATGTGCTTTAAGCACGGGTAGCCTTGTGAGATATGACTGAAACTCACCTGGATACCTTCGCCGCCGGCCTCCCATACCCCTTGGATGAGTTCCAGGTGCAGGGGTGTGAGGCGGTAGAAAATGGCCAAGGGGTGCTCGTTTGCGCCCCTACTGGTGCAGGTAAAACCGTCGTTGGCGAGTTCGCCGTGTCTTTGGCACTAAGCCGCGGCACGAAGTGCTTTTATACCACCCCGATTAAGGCACTGAGCAACCAGAAATACCACGACCTCGTCGCAGAGCACGGCGAGGATGCCGTTGGTCTGCTCACTGGCGATGTCTCTATCAACGCCGATGCCGAAATCGTCGTCATGACTACCGAGGTTCTGCGCAATATGATCTACGCGGATTCGCCCGCGCTGGATAGGCTTACCCACGTGGTCATGGATGAAATCCACTTCCTTGCGGATGCCTCCCGCGGCGCGGTCTGGGAAGAAGTGATCCTGAACTTGGCGGACCACGTATCCATCATTGGGCTATCTGCCACCGTGTCCAATTCCGAGGAATTCGGTGAATGGCTCGCCACGGTCCGTGGCGATACCTCTGTCATTGTGACCGAACACCGTCCAGTCCCGCTCGATCAATGGATGATGCTGGGCCGCAAGATTTACCCGCTTTTCGAGCCGGAATCCGGCGGGCAAGTCAATTCCGAATTAGAGCGCCGAATTCAGCGCCTGGAGGCAGGCGATAGCGATGATGGACGCGCGGACTATAAATCCGGCAAGGGTTTTCGCGCGAGGGCGCGCCACAAGGGCGGAGGGCGCAGCGAATTTCATGGTAAAGCGGGCGGGCGTTCCGGTTCCTCCCGGCCGCAAGATCGCTACCGCCCCTTAGGGCGCCCTGAGGTGCTGAAGGTGCTGCAATCGCAAGATATGCTGCCCGCGATTACCTTCATCTTTTCCCGCGCCGGTTGCGATGGCGCGCTCTATCAGTGCCTGCGCAGCAGGATGGTGCTGACGACGCAAGAGGAAGCAGAAGAGATCAAGGCCATCGTCGATGCCGGCGTTGAGGGCATTCCGGAAGAAGACTTGCAGGTCCTGGATTTCCGGCGGTGGCGCGAAGCGCTCTCCCGTGGTTTTGCCGCCCACCACGCAGGAATGCTCCCGGCATTTCGTCACATCGTAGAAGATCTCTTTGTCCGCGGCTTGGTGCGCGCCGTATTCGCAACAGAGACCCTTGCCTTGGGCATTAATATGCCCGCCCGCACGGTGGTGCTCGAAAAGCTCATTAAGTTCAATGGTGAAGCGCACGTGGACCTCACGCCAGGCCAATACACGCAGCTGACTGGGCGCGCTGGCCGGCGTGGAATCGATACCCTGGGCAACGCGGTCGTGCAGTGGGCACCTGCCATGGATCCGCGTTTTGTCGCCGGTTTGGCATCGACCCGGACGTATCCGCTTATTTCCACGTTTGCGCCAGGCTATAACATGGCCATTAACCTGCTGGGTATGCTTGGTTTTGAGGACTCGCTGCGGCTGCTGGAAAAGTCCTTCGCGCAGTTCCAGGCCGATGGCTCCGTGGTGGAAGAAACCCGTGAACTTGAACGGGCGGAGCATCGCGTGCGCGAATTGCGGGAGCAGCTTGACGATGCCGTCGATGCCCTCGCACCACCAGCCAAGGACGGCGAGGATCCCGCCGAGGTGCTCATGGATTATATCCGGTTGCGCCGCGAGCTAACGGCAGAAGAAAAACAATCCAAGGTTGATAAGGAACACCAACGCACCCAGGAAGTAATCGCGGTGCTAGCCCGCCTGCAATTGGGCGATGTCATTGCGATTGCCGGGAAGAAGTGGCCCACCCTTGCCGCGGTGGTCACCCCGGCCAACCAGACTGAGGATCCTCGCCCGTGGGTGACCACGGAATCTGGGTGGTCAGGGCGCATCGATGCCACTGGTATTAGCAATCCGCCGATTCAGCTGGGCCGTATAAAGATCCCGAAGCCAGTGCGGAAGAACCCGCGGCGCAATACCAAGTACATTCAAGATGTCTTCCGCCGCGAAAAGTTTGACCGCCCGAAGCGGATGAAGTCGAAGCCACGCCTGCGACCAAATAAGCGGGTGGGCGAGTTGCGCGATGCCATTCGCGAGCACCCTGCACACGAGTGGCCCGCCACCGATAGGGAGCAACTGGCCGGGGTGGCGCAGAAGTTGGCGCGCCGCGAGCGCGACCTCGAAAAGCTGCAGGCCAAGGTGAATAAGGCGACCGATACGCTGGGCCGCACCTTTGAACGCATCGTGGATCTGCTCGCGGAGATGGACTATGTCGAGTTCTCTGGCGCGGGCAGCGATCGCACGCCGGTCATCACTGAGGAAGGCGAGCGCCTGGCCAAGATTCATAGCGAATCCGATCTGCTCGTTGCCCAATGCCTGAAGCGAGGTATTTGGGATGAGCTGGATCCGGCGGAATTGGCCGGCGTTGCTTCCCTGTGCTGCTTTGAAAATAGGAAGGCCACAGGGGGCCAGCCGGAGGCAGCAACGGATCGCATGGCCGATGCCATGAATGCGACCTGGCGCATTTATACCGAGCTCAGCGCGGATGAGCGGCGCCACCGCCTGCCGCCTACGCGCGAGCCGGAAGCCGGCTTTGCGCTGGCCATTCACCAGTGGTCGGCGGGTGCGCCCTTGGGCTATTGCATGGCGGCGGCCAATGAAGCGGGAGCGGAGCTTACCCCCGGTGACTTCGTGCGGTGGTGCCGCCAGGTCGTGGACCTACTGCAGCAAATCGCCAAGACTGGCTACGATGGCCAGATCCAGCGCAACGCGCGCCGCGCAATCGACGCTATTCAGCGCGGGGTCGTCGCGATCGGGGCTTAAGCTAGCGCGTCCTACTGGCTAGTAGACTGTGGGGCATGACTACTCAGGCTTTTTCTCCCGAAGTGTATTCGCGCCGGCTCGCGGCTGCGCAAGAAGCGGCCGCCCAGCAGGGCATTGACCTTTTGCTGATTGGCACCGGCCCCGATTTCGCCTACCTGACGGGTTCGTGGGTATCGTCCCATGAGCGCCTGACGGTGCTGGCCGTTCCCCAAAGCGGCACGCCGTGGGTCGTCTCGCCGAATACGGATATTACGGATATTAAATCGGCGCCCGTCGGCAAGCTGGATGTGGAGCTGCGCGGGTGGAATGACGGCGATAATCCCTACGAGCTCGCCCTCAAGGGCGCTGCGTCGATCAAGAAGGTCGCGCTGGGCCAATCCCTAACGGCGGATCATATTTTGCAGTTCCAGGGGCTCGTGCCTGAGGCGGACTACGTCCTTGCCACCTACGCGCTCGCGGAGCTGTTTACCCGCAAGGACGAAGCGGAAATCGCGGAGCTGCGCAAAGCCGGCCAAGCCATCGACGCCGTGCACGCCAAGGTCCCCGAGCTCCTGCATCCCGGCCGCACCGAGGCCGAGGTGGCCCGTGAATTGGAAAAGCTCATCCTCGAAGAGCATTCCATCATTGACTTCGTCATCGTAGGTTCCGGCCCGAATGGCGCCAATCCGCACCACAGCTTCTCCGACCGGAAGCTGGCTGCGGGCGAGCCCGTCGTCGTGGATCTCGGCGGCACCTTGCCCTCCGGCTACCACTCCGATTGCACCCGCACCTACGTCGTAGGCGGCGATCTCAGCCAGGCGCCGCAGGACTTCCAGGACGCCTATGCCGTGCTTTACGATGCCCAGGCGGCCGCCCGCGCCGCCGCCAAGCCCGGTAGCACGGCCGAAGAAATCGACGGGGTTGCTAGGAAGGCTATTGCCGATGCCGGCTGGGGCGATAACTTCGTCCACCGCACCGGCCACGGTATTGGTCTCTCGACCCACGAAGAGCCCTTCATCATGGAGGGCAATGACCTGGCGCTGGAAGAGGGCATGGCCTTTTCCATCGAGCCGGGGATTTACCTGGAGGGTCAGTGGGGCATGCGCCTCGAGGACATCGTGGTACTTACCAAGGATGGCTACGAGTCCCTCAACGTCGTCGAACGCGAAGTGCGCTAAGTGGCTGGCGTACTAATCCTGGGAGGGCGCAGCGATATCGGCGGCGAAATCGCCCAGCGCGTGGCCCGCGGCAACGACATCGTCCTCGCCGCGCGCGGGACCCACGGGCTTGAGGAGATTACCTCCCAGCTAAAGGCCGCTGGTGCGCGCAGCGTCCACCAGCTGTCCTTTGACGCGGAGGACTTTTCCCAGCACCGCCAGATCTTTGCCGAGGCCAAGGAACGCGTCGGCGCCATTGAACTGACGGTGGTCGCCTTTGGCATCCTGGGGGATCAAGATAGGGCGGACACCGATCCTGCCCACGCGGCACAGATCGCCACCATCGACTACACCGCCCAGGTCTCCGTGCTCACGGTGGCGGCGCAATCGATGCCGCGCGGCCATATCGTGGCCTTTTCCTCCATCGCTGGCTGGCGGGCGCGGCGCGCCAATTATGTCTACGGTTCCACCAAGGCTGGCCTGGATGCTTTTTGCCAGGGCCTTGCGGATAGGTTGCACGGCAGCGGGCTCGGGCTGATTACCGCGCGCCCCGGGTTCGTCATTGGATCCATGACCCAAGGAATGAAACCGGCCCCGCTATCGGTGCGGCCAGGCGATGTCGCCGATGCCGTCGTTGCCTGCATTGATAACGACGACCGCCGCGGTCAGGCGCGCAGCCACACCCTGTGGATCCCAAGGGCGCTGCAAGCATTGGCATGGGTTATGCGGTTGGTGCCCCGACCCGTGTGGCGGCACATGCCGCGTTAGTCGGCTTCGCCTTCCCGCAACAGGGGCGAGTTGATGTCGAAGATGAAACCGCGCGGGGCGAGCACGCGGAGGACGACCTCGGCATCGCCCTCCGCGATGTCGTGAAAAACTAAGCCACCCCACGGGGTGACGGTGATGGCCACCTCGAGCTGGCCGATAAGCTGCGCGAACTGTGCCGGGATGGCGCCTTGGTGGACGCCCGCGCCAAGGTCGACCACGCCATCTGCCTGGTGGTGCTCGTCCAGCCAGCCAATGGGCCCTGGCTCCGCGTTAAGCTCCGCGCCACTTGCCCCAGTGCCCTTCGCCTCGGTGCTTTGTACACCGAGGCGAAGGAGGTGGGCTGCGGCATCGGCAAGCGAGAGGCCCGCGGTCGGGCTGTTGGTGGCGGGGGACTGGATGATATCCAAGGTGGCATCGTCAAGCAGCCGCATGCTGACCTGCGTGGCAGAAGCCGGGAGATCGTCGTCGGTAGTGGTAATCGCGAGCGACTCCAAGCCGGGTTGTTCGGTATTCAGGTGCGTGGCCAGCTCGCGCGCGGCCTGCTTCGCCGCGGCAGAAAGGGGAGAGGCCAGCATAGGAATGTGGAAGCTCTGCAGCTCTAACTTATCCAGCTCCGCCGCAAGCTGGGCCTTGTCTGTAACTCCCCGCAACTCGATGGCGGAATTGGGGCGGATATAGACGCTGCCATCGGCCCAGTGCGCCGCGCAATAACCCAAATGGATCCAATCATTGGGGCTGGTAAAACCGCCCACAACGTGCAGGCGCAGGCAAGTGCCGGACTCGGGATGCTGGAAAAATTCGGGGTAATGCATAGCTTGCCAGTGTAGCCTGAGTGTTGCCAGCATATTGTCAGCAATGCTCGTTAAACTGGAAGCTATGCCGTTTTTATATCTCGTCCTCTATATGCTGGCGGAAACCCTAGCGTTTTGGGCCGTAGCCGAGTGGATTGGCGTCTTTTGGGCGCTCATTGCCCTGTTCATCACGATGTTCTTTGGCATGTCCATCGCCGGCATTGAGGTGCGCCGGCTGATGGGTAAACAGGTAGAGCAGGCCGGTGACGGGACCTACTACGTGCGCGATGACAACGTAGGAAAAACCGCCGGCAACGTGGGCTTGACCTTGGCCGGTGGCATGTTGCTGTCCCTGCCTGGGTTCTTGACCAGTTTTCTGGGGATTCTGCTCATCTTCGCCCCAACGCGGTCGCTGTTTCGAAAGTTTATGGCCGTATCCATCTACCGCAAGGTGGAGAAGATGGGTGTGCGCATTTACGAGGCATCGCCCATGGCGCAACAGCACGATAGCTATGGCAATTTTGGTTCCTTTGGGCAAGCAGCGGGGCAATCCTTTGGCCAGTCCTCTGGTCAGAGCGATTCCCACGAGGTAATCGATGAGGAAGAGCTGCGCAACTGGTCCGAGAACCTGGACCCTGATGACTTCGGTCCTCGCGGAGGCGACGATAACTCACAGGGTGGAAAATAAGTGGCGGTATTTTTCGCCCGCCTCGTCATAGCGGGCATTTCTGGTGCGCTGACCTTTACCGCCGTTGAGCCGCGTGGCTGGTGGTGGGGCGCGATTATTGGCATCGCCCTGTTATATGTGAGCCTGATGCCGTGGCGTGGGCGACAGGTGCGCGGATCCGTAGGCGCGCTTTTGGCGGTGACGCACGGGTTGGTCTTGTACCTGCTGAGCCTGCCGTGGATTGGCGAGTTGGTTGGGACCGTGCCCTATGCGGCGCTTGCTATCTGGCTTTCGGTATATGCGGTCCTTTTAGGTATCTTCGGGGCCGCTGTGGCGCGGTGGCGATACGGATTTTTGGTCTTTCCCTTCGTATACCTCGCCGTTGAGGTCCTGCGTTCCTCGGTGCCCTTTGGCGGTTTCCCTTGGGTCAAACTGGCGTGGGGACAAATTGAAGGGCCCCTAGCCAACCTCGCCCCGTGGGGTGGGACCTCGCTGATTACGGTGGCAACGGCATTGTGCGCCTGCGGCCTGGCCGGCTTGTTGCTGCGCGGCGGGCGGGTAAAGGTGGCCGCTGGCGCCGCACTTATCCTCCCGCTCATTGCGGGACTCGCGGCTGGGCGCGGCATCGATCCCGCAGATACCAAGGTTGGCGAGACCAAGGTGGCCGCCATTCAAGGCAACGTGCCGCGCAGTGGTCTGGACTTCGCTGGGCAGCGTCGCGCGGTACTGAATAATCACGTCCAGGAAACGGAGAAGCTAGCCCGCCGCGAAGACGATATAGATCTGGTGATCTGGCCGGAAAATTCTTCCGATATCGATCCTTTCCGCGATGGGGAAGCAGCCCAGGCCATTAGCGGGGCCGTCGATGCCATTGACGCGCCAGTGCTGGTTGGCACCGCCACCCGCGATGAGGTGGGCGCGCGCAATACCATGCAAGTCTTTACCCCCGGCCACGGCGTGGGCGACCATCACTATAAGAAGTACCTGCAGCCGTTCGGTGAGACCATGCCCATGCGGGACTTCTTCGCGCATTTTTCGGACTACGTCGACCTCGCCGGGGATTTCAAGGCAGGGGATGGACCCGGTGTGGTCTCCATGAATTCCGTCGCGGTAGGTGTGGCGACCTGTTACGAGGTCTCCTTCGACAACGCCTTCCACGAGTCAGTTAATAACGGCGCGCAGATTCTGACGACACCTACCAATAACGCAACGTTTGGGTTTTCCGATATGACGTACCAGCAGCTGGCCATGAGCAGGCTGCGCGCGCTCGAAACCGACCGCGCCGTCGTGGTCGCGGCCACCTCCGGGGTCTCCGCACTCGTGCACCCGGACGGTAGCGTGAGCCAATCCTCGGAGCTCTTTGAGCCCGCGGCACTGGTAGAAAGCCTGCCGCTGAAAACCGGCGAAACATTTTCGGTGCGCTACGGTTCGCTCATGCAGTGGCTGATGGTTATTATTGGTACCGTCTGCGCACTCATTGCCGTGCGTACCAACCGATTGGGTCGTACACCTCGCGGTGTCGGCGCTAAAGAAAAGTAGGAGCATTAATTACTGTGAGCACTCTTGATTCTGCGACGCTGGTTATCATCCCAACGTATAACGAGATTGAAAACCTTCCCTTGATTACCGGCCGCGTCCGCGAGGCGCTGCCAGAGGTTCACATCCTCGTTGTGGATGATAATTCCCCCGACGGCACCGGCGAGAAGGCCGATGCTTTCGCAGCAGAAGATGACCACATTCACGTGCTGCACCGCGAGGGCAAGGGCGGCCTCTTGGGCGCTTATCTCGCCGGCTTTGAGTGGGGCTTGGAGCGTGACTACCAGGTCCTTTGTGAGATGGATGCTGATGGCTCCCACGCCCCAGAGCAGCTGCACTTGCTGCTGGAGGAGATTGACAAGGGCGCGGACCTCGTCATCGGTTCCCGCTACGTGCCAGGCGGCGAGACCGTTAACTGGCCGGCATCCCGCGAGTACCTGTCCCGCTTGGGCAACCTCTACATCTCCTTCGCGCTCGGCACCGACCTGTCCGATATGACCGCAGGCTACCGCGCCTTCCGCCGCGAGCTGTTGGAAGACATCGACTTTGATGAGCTGTCCAAGGCCGGCTACATCTTCCAGGTGGACTTGGCCTTCCGCGCGGTCAAGGCTGGATACGATATCCGCGAGGTGCCCATCACTTTCACCGAGCGCGAGTACGGCGAATCCAAGCTGGATGGCTCCTTTGTCAAGGACTCCCTCTTCGAGGTAACCAAGTGGGGCGTGGCCCACCGCGCGGAGCAGGTGAAGGATTTCGCCGGCGAGGTGTCCAAGCTGGCGGACCACGAGGTGAAATACGGCTCCGTTCACAATGCCGGCCAGAAGGCCCGTAACGGTGTGGGCTGGGCTACCAATTTGGCCAATGAGCTGGGCTACTTGGTCAAGCACCAAGTGGGCCAGCTGACCAAGAAGAAGTAATCTAGGCAGCATTTAAGCCCGCACCCCGTGCCAAAATGGCAGTCAGGGTACGGGCTTAAATTAATTCCGCTTGAGCCTTTAAGACTTCTTCTGCTGTTCCTGCTCCTTGAGGAGGCGAGCAGCGGTCCGACGGCGGGAGCGCAGGTGGTTGATGCGCTCTTCCAAAAGCTCATCGAGTTCCTCGATGGAGCGACGTTCCCGCAGCATATCCCAGTGGGTGCGCGGTGGCTTGATGGGCTTAGCTTCCACGCCTTCACCCTCTACGAGGTGGCCCAGTTTGCCATTCTTGCACATCCATTCTTCAGGGATTTCTGCCTCATGTGCAAAGGGCACCTCATAAATCTCACCATCGTCCGTGCGGTATTTCACCATCTGGCGCGGTGCGAGGTCGTGGTCGCGGTCAGTTTCGTAGCTGACTGCGCCCATACGGCTGCCACGGAGTACGCGATCTGCCATGCAACATCATCCTTTTCAAAGAGATCCCTGATTGACGGCGATAGTTTCGCCTAAGAGCTATTAATTATAACGAACACCCACGCGGTATTGTTCCCAGCCCGCCGTTTAATGGACTAAAGTGTATCGAGTGATCCGTACAGCTAGTCGTGAAAGCAATGTCGGTTCCTGCCAATGGTGTGGAAAGGATATTGACCAAGGCGGTAGGGGACGACCACGTAAGTTTTGCAGCGCCTCGTGCAAACAGCGTGCTTATGAACAAAGAAACAATGTCAGTGGCACGGATATTCCTGCTGATGCAGTAATCTTAAGCCCAGATAAAGTGCAAGGTTTGCGCGACGGCCTTTTTGAATTGCGGTGTTCCGCAGAAGATATTCATACCGCCGCAGAAGAAGGCGCGAGCGGGGAAGAGCTTTCCAGTCTGTGTGAGGAGCTTGTTTCGCTGGCTCGGCGTTTAGAAGGACTTCGATAGTAGATGAAAAATCTTTTTTATAACCGGAAACTCGTCGTTTCCATCTTCGTGGTTTTAATCCTCGTGCTTACCGCCGTAGCGATCGGCCCGATTGTGTACTCGCTTTTTAAAAGCGGCGGCGTCAAGACGGAGCCCGTGACTGCCGATGGCGCCAAGGCAGCCTCGACTCCGCTCGACGGTTCTTGGTCCGTGGCCAAGGGTCGCGCCGATAACCACACCTCGGTGGGCTTTACCTTCGATGAGGTTCTGCCCGCGGAGAGGACGTCCACCTCCGGCTCGACCACGGAGGTCACCGGCCAGGCGGAGATTTCCGATTCCACGCTGGAATCCGCCACCATTACGGTCAATATGGATGCCCTCACCACGGACAAGAAGGTCCGCGACCAAAACATGAAGTCCAAGCTCTTTAAGACTTCAGACTTCCCAGAGTCTTCCTTCACGCTTACCAAGCCCGCCTCGCTTGCCGATGTCCCCGAAGACGGCACCATCGGCTCCGTTAAGCTCACTGGTGACCTCACGATCAAGGACAAGACGCAGGAGATCACCCATGAGTTCGATGTCCTGCGCGACGGTGACGATATAGTCATTGGCGGCGATATTCCGATCAACCGCCTGGACTACAACGTGGAGACGCCTGACATGCTGGCGGCCAAGGTCGCCGAGGACGGCGAGATCAACCTGCGCATCTCCCTGAACAAGGACTAAGAATTAGGACTACATCGTGAATTCTCGACGTTTAATTTCCGCCCTGTGGTTCCGCCTCATAGTCGTCATAGCTTTCTCGATTTTCGTTGCGGTCCAGCAGATGTGGATTGTCACTGCGGTTGCAGCATTGCTGGCGGTATTAACCATCTGGCAGCTATGGAGTGCCTATAAAAACCAATAGAGGACCAAGGCTTCCTCCTTTGATTAACGTCACCGTGACTAAATGTCAGGGTATAAGTGCCTTAACGCAGCGGCAGGAAAGTCCCGCTATCGGCGCCCGTACGCACAATCGGGCGTTTGGGCCGTCGGGAGGTTCGCCGGACACCCTAGGCAAGCCCAAGCGGATTCGAAAGGCCGGCTCGCCTTAGGCGCTCAAAGGCGACTCGGCCAAGTCTGGGCCAGCTTAACCACGGAACCTGCAAGCCTTAGCGCGCCGCATCCAAAACAAACAGGGCGGTCAAAGCTCCGGACAGAACCGGCGAATACGGCAGGCGGGATCCCGTGCAATCCAAGCACACTCAAGCCGACCTCAGCTTAACCTGCAGATCCCCATAATTGTCCGATAATGTACATTATGTCATTTTAGATCCGTCAAAGTCCCTCCCATCGTGCCGAGGCCTGTCAGTCAAGAATGTTCAAGCCACTCACAGCGCAGTATGTTCCAAATTGACAAATAGTGCCCTCCGAACGGCCCAAATCGGATCACTATTTGCAAAAACGCATCACACCATGCCAACGCATCACACCATGCCAACGCATCACACCATGCCAACGCCTCACGCCAGCAAGCCACGCCGGCACACGACACCAAACGTGCACCGCCGAAAGCCAACACATATGCTGGAGCTCATGACTATTCAACGCGTTGTTAAAAAGCCTTCCCGCGCCGCCCTGTTCCTGGTCTTGGATATTGCGGAAGGCGGCGAGCAAGCCACTCGGGACATGCTCTCCGCTTTTAGCGATACCTTCAAGTCCGTCAATTTCCGCCACAATGAGGGCGAGCTTTATACGGTCGTCGGCATTGGCGCGTCTATGTGGCCGCGCCTTACCAGCGCTCCCCGCCCGGACAAGCTCAAGGAGTTCGAGCCGCTGGAGGGTACGTACAAGGCTCCCTCTACGCCCGGCGATATCCTGCTGCATTTCCGCGCGAATACGTATGACCTTTGCCACGAGATGGCGCGCCAGGTCCTGCGCCAGCTGGGCGATGCCGCCACCGTGGTCGATGAGACCCAGGGCTTCAAGTACCTGGACCAGCGCGACCTCCTGGGGTTTGTGGATGGCACCGCCAATCCCCTCCCCGAGGAAGCTTTAGAGACGGTGCTGCTTGCCGATGACGCCGATTATCCCCGCGGCTCCTACGTCACCGTGCAAAAGTACACCCATGACCTCGATAAATGGAGCGGCATCAGCACCGAAGAGCAAGAACGCGTTATCGGGCGCACCAAGGCCGATGACGTGGAGCTCGATGAGGATGCGCAGCCCTCCAATTCCCACGTGGCCCTCAATGACCTCGAGGAAGATATTTACCGCGAGAACATGGTCTTCGGTTCCTTTGCCGCAGGTGAGATGGGCACGTACTTCATTGGGTATGCCAAAGACCCAGAAGATATCAACGAGCGTTTGCGCAATATGTTTATCGGCGATCCGGAAGGCAATTACGACCGGATCCTGGACTTCTCCACGGCCTTGACCGGGACGAACTTTTTCGTCCCGAGCGTTGACTTGCTAGACGAATTCGACGAGCTTCCGCACTAAAGAGCTAGCGGCGCCCGCCGCGATTGCGGTGGGTCAATCCGAATTGGACGGAATCGATCATCCCAAGGGTTATGAGCGCCTCGCGAAGTGCGAATTGGAAGGTCCATAACCTGCGGAAAACCGGATCAAAGCCGGCAGCGGCGGCCTCGCGAAGGTGCCCATCAAAAAAGGATCGCTGCTGGCGCAGGGACTCAATATAGTGGCTGCCCACGTGCGTCTCGGACACGATGCGCAGGTGAGAGTTCTTATCCACGAGCCGGTGCACATCCATAGTCAGCGGGTAGTCGAGGCCTGGCCAAATATAGGCCCGCATGGCCTGCAACGATGCTCGGGCAGCATCCGACATGGATTCGGTGGCCACGATGGATTGAAAAGCCGCCCGCCCGTTTGCGGTAAGGAAGCGATCGAGGACTCGGATATAGGCCTTGCGCTCGCGCGGGCTCAATTGCTCGAATTTTTCCACGCTGATAATCGCGTCGTAGTGCCCGCGCCACTGCTTGGGGCTCGGAACGGAATCCGGAATCCGCTCTACGTGGATAGAGTCTTCCGTTCCGGCAAAGACAAGCGCCTCGCGCATCTGGGTGATTTGTTCGACATCGCTGGTCAGGACGTCGACTGTGGCGCGGCGCTTGGTAGCGCGTATCGCGGCCTGCATTCCGGCCGCGGGATAGACCAGAAGGTGGGTGCCGGCGCCGGTGCGGGTGGCATCGAGGAGCCAATCTGCCGCCCTGCGCTGCGCCTCTCCCAAGTCATCCCGGTCCACATTGGTGGGCTCGCTCACCGTGGTGACATCGACAAAGTGGCTCTTCGGCTCCCTGCCGCCGGCCTTTGGGCTAAAGCTTTCGACCGTTTCCCGGATCGTCGTCGGCACGCCGCTGGAGAAAATCCCGCCAACGTGGCTGAGGCCATCGCCGGCATAGAGGCGCACCAAGTCGAGTGGCAGCTCCCCTGGCTCGGAATCGCGGACGCTTACTCCCTGCGGCTTGGGGAGGTATCCCACCTGCAGGAGCTTGCCCAAAACCTTTACCAATTGGGCGGAGGATTCGACGGTCCACTCGCCTGCCATATAGCTTTCGGCAAAGCCCAACCATCCGGTAGCGGCGATCCGCTCGAAGAGCGCATCGTGGCCCACCTTTAAATCGGGGCCGCCCGCTGCATCGAGTTCCAGTTCCAAGCCGGCATTATCGCAGGCCTTGGCGAATTCTGCCTCGGCCCGTCGGGATTTTAGCGTCGCCCAGCGCTGCGATGGCACGGTCGCGATATTGGGCCATGCCTCCGCGTCGATGGAGCGTAAATGCTCGGGGGTGGAAAAACTCATGGTTTGGGGAGCGCTCCTGGGTGCAAGGGGTCACGGTGTGGGCTTATTTTAGCCAGTTTCTGAGCGGTTTCGGTCAAGACGCTCCGCAGGAAAGTAAACCCGAAACGCATGTAAATGGGTATCAAGTATGCACGTTATGTGACGAGCGTTTACACTATACGGGTACTTAAATTAAGCTTTCTCGAGGAAGGTCGCATTAATTCCATGACTGATACCCCTTATCGTCCAAACGGAAGCCGTCACCACGTTGTCGTGGTTGGCGGTGGATTCGGCGGTCTTAACACTGTGAAGAAGTTGAAGAACGCCGATGTTGAGATCACCCTCATCGATAAGAAAAACCACCACCTGTTCCAGCCGATGCTCTACCAGGTGGCAACTGGCATGATTTCCGCAGGTGAGGTTGCTCCCTCGACCCGCCAGCTGCTGCGCAACCAGGATAATGTGGACTTTGTCAACGGCAACGTGACCGACATTAACCTGGAAGACCAGACGGTTACGGCCGAGCTCGATGACTTTTCGCGCACCTACTCCTATGACTCCCTCGTCGTCGCCGCTGGTTCCAGCCAGTCGTACTTTGGCAATGACCACTTTGCGGAGTTTGCCCCAGGCATGAAGACCCTGGATGATGCCTTGGAGCTGCGTTCCCGCATCATTTCGGCCTTCGAAAAGGCTGAGCTTACCGATGACCCCGCAGAGCGCGAGCGCCTCCTCACCTTCATCATCGTTGGCGCCGGCCCGACCGGTGTGGAGCTCACCGGCCAGATCGCGGAGTTGGCTAACCGCACGCTTAGCGATGTCTACTCCACCTACGGCACCTCCGCCGCTAAGATTTACCTGCTTGATGGCGCGCCACAGGTACTCCCGCCGTTCGGCAAGCGCCTGGGCCGCCGCGCCCAGCGCACCCTGGAGAAGGAAGGCGTCAACGTTCGCCTGAACGCCATGGTGACCGATGTCAACGAAGACTCCGTGACCTACAAGAACATGAAGACCGATGAAGAGGTCACCCTCGAGGGCGCAACCAAGATCTGGTCCGCCGGTGTTGCCGCTTCCCCGCTGGGCAAGATGGTCGCTGACCAAGCCGGCGTCGAGGCTGACCGCGCCGGCCGCGTCTCCGTCAACGATGACATGACCGTTGGTGACTTCAACAACGTCTACATCATCGGTGACATGATGTCCCTGAACCGCCTGCCGGGCTTGGCACAGGTGGCCATCCAGGGCGGCGAGCACGTCGCCAAGCTCATCGAGACCAAGGTGGACGAGGAGTCCACCGCCGATGAAAAGGAACCTTTCGAGTACTTCGACAAGGGCTCCATGGCCATCGTGACCCGCTTCAATGCCGTCGTGAAGCTGGGCAAGACCGAGTTCTCCGGCTTCCCAGGCTGGTTGGCTTGGTTGGCCCTGCACCTGACCTACGTCATTGGCCTGCGCAGCCGCTTGGCCGTATTGGTCAACTGGGCAGCTAATATCCTCTCCCGCAACCGCGGCAACCTGGAGATTACTACCCAGCAGCGCATCGCCCGCAACCTCATCGACGAGGCAGAAGAAGAAAAGAACTAAGTTCTCCTTGGCACGAGCCGCCGTCCTACTCCCGACCTAGGGGCTGTGGGCGGCGGCTTTTGTGGTTTTCGTTCCTATTTTCCCATTTTTGTTAGGCTTGGGCATTACAACATGGGGTGCCACGCACCGTGGCTGAGAAAAACCCATCGAACCTGCACTTAGTTAGAACTAGCGAAGGGATTGTTGTGGACTTATCATTTCTGCGTGCCCACGATGCGGTGCGCGAAACCGCTCCACTTATTCAGTGCTTGACCAATAAGGTCGTCAGCAATATTTCTGCCAATGCGCTTTTGGCCATCGGCGCCAGCCCAGCAATGGTAGATACTCCAGATGAGTCGCAAGATTTTGCGAAGATCGCCAGCGGCGTGCTCATCAATTGCGGAACCCCGAATTCCGAGCAATACGCCGGCATGCGCGAGGCCATCGCCGGTGCGACCGCGGCCGGAAACCCGTGGGTCCTTGACCCCGTCGGTGCGGGTGGGCTGGAAAAGCGCACCGAATTTATGCATGAAGTCTTGCCGCAGCGCCCGACGGCGATTCGCGGCAACGCCTCCGAGATCATCGCCTTGGCAGGAACCGGAGCCGGCGGGCGCGGCGTGGAGTCCACCGATGGCGTGGAGGCGGCGCTGGAACCAGCGCTCAAACTTTCCCGCGAAACCGGGGCCGTTATTGGCTTATCTGGCCCCACGGATCTCATCGTGCAGGCAGGCGAAAGGCCGCGTGCGGTAAGCCTCGAGTCTGGGCACCCGATGCTGCAAAACGTCATCGGCACGGGTTGTTCGCTGGGCGCTATCTGCGCGGCTTACCTGGCAGCATGGGAGGATCCATTCGCGGCTATCATCGCCGCGCATGCGCATGTAGGAGCCGCGGGCAGCGTTGCCGCTGAGAAATCCACGTCACCTGGCTCCTTTGCGGTTGCTTGGCTCGATGCGCTGCATGAGCTGTCCACCGATGCAATCGAGGAGCGCAACTCTGCCTCCGAGATCGCAGACATTGCGGGGCTGTCATGAGCATCGATTGGACGCTGTATCTCATCACCGATCCTGAGCTCGCCGGCGGGCGGGACAAGGTCGTTCCCATCGTGCAAGAGGCGGTACGCGGCGGGGCTACCGTCGTGCAATTGCGCGATAAAGAAGCCAGCGACGAGGAGGTCGAGGCTACCGCCCGCGAACTCATGAAGGTCTTAGGCGGCGTACCGCTTTTTATCAATGACCGCGCCGAGGTAGCGGCCAAGGTAGGCTGCCACCTGCACATTGGCCAAAACGATATGGATTTTAACCAAGCACGGGAGCTGCTTGGCCCCGATAAGCTCATCGGGCTTTCGGTGGGCACGCGGGAAGAGCTGGACGCCATTGACCCGCAGGAGGCCCCCGATGTCATTGGCATCGGCCCGGTTCACTCGACGGCGACCAAGAAGAATGCGCCAGCGGGAATCGGTGCCGAGGCCGCCAGGCGCCTTGCCACCGCGGCGCGCGAACGCGGCATCGAGTCCGTCGCCATCGGCGGCATCAAGGCACACAATGCCCACGAACTTTCCGGAAGCGACTTCGCAGGGATCTGCGTGGTCAGCGACATTATGGCTGCCGATGACCCGGCAGCGGCAGCACACAACCTAAAGGAGGCCTACTGTGGCTAAAGGAACCTACCCCCGTATTCTCTCGATTGCTGGAACCGATCCCACAGGCGGAGCCGGCATCCAGGCCGATTTGAAGTCCATCGCCGCCGCGGGCGGGTATGGAATGAGCGTGGTCACCGCGCTGGTGGCCCAAAATACCCAGGGCGTGCGCAGCGTCCACGTCCCGCCGCTAGATTTCCTCCAAGAGCAGCTGGATTCCGTCCGCGAAGACGTAAACATCGATGCCATCAAGATCGGCATGCTTGCCGATGCCCCCATCACCGACCTCGTATCCACGTTCCTCGACCAGATCGACCCGTCCGTCCCCGTAGTCTTGGACCCGGTCATGGTGGCCACCAGTGGCGACCGCCTCTTGGCCCCCGAGGCAGAAAAGGCGGTGCGCGAGCTATGCTCCCGCGCTGATGTCATCACACCCAACCTCAAGGAGCTGGCCGTACTGACACAGACGGAGGAAGCCACGGATTTGGACCGTGCCATCGAGGTGGCTAAGGCGTGGGCCGCTGAGGCGGATACGGCGGTCATCGTCAAGGGCGGGCACCTTGACTCGGCGATTGCCGATAACGCCGTGGTCACCGCCGATGGCAAGGTTCACCGCGTGGAATCGGCCCGAGTGCAGACCAAGAATACCCACGGCACTGGCTGCTCCCTCTCCTCTGCCCTCGCAACGCGGCTCGGTGCCGGCGATGATGTCGCCACCGCCCTCGAATGGTCGACGGATTGGCTGCACGAGGCGATTGCCAATGCGGATGCGCTGGCCGTTGGCAAGGGCAGCGGGCCGGTAGACCACCTGCACCGCTCGCAGCGCTTAATGCGGGCGGCGTCCTCGGTACCGCTTCCTCACCTGGCTGGGCCTTTGGAAGAGGCGGAAAGCCCAGACCAGCCGCGCGTTGCGCCCGCAGGACCGTACACGCAGCGCCTGTGGAATATCGCGGCGGAGCACTGGGAGCAGGTAAAGGCATTACCCTTTATTCAGAAGCTGGGGTCCGGGGCACTCGCCAACGACGCCTTCAGTTTCTACCTCGATCAGGATTCGCAGTACCTGGCTTCCTACTCGAAGGCCCTGGCCCGCCTGGCCAGCCAGGCACCCGATACCGCACAGCAATTGCACTGGGCGCAGGGCGCTTACGAGTGCCTCGCAGAGGAAGCTGAACTGCACCGCGGGTGGTTGAAGGATTCTGCTACTACCGCGCCATCGCGGGTCACTAGCGCCTACACGGATTTCCTCATCCGCAGCACGCACACGGATGATTATGCCGTCGGCATCGCGGCCGTACTTCCCTGCTACTGGCTGTATGCAGAGGTGGGCTTGCACCTGGCGGAATTCGATTCGCCCGATCACCCCTACCATGCCTGGTTGGAGGTCTACGGCGGCGAAGATTTCCTCGCCGGGGTGCGCGAGAGCATCAAGATTGTGGAGGAAACCCTGGAGAAGGCGGATGAGGCCACCCGGACCCGCGCCGAGCGCGCCTTTATCAGCGCCAGCATCCACGAGGTCGATTTCTTCGACCAAGCGGACCGGCGCTTTTAAGGCTTTAGGCCAAGAGGTCCGCGCCAGGCCTAGAAAGCACGGCGACCAAGAAGGTGGAATGCTCCGAAAAAAGCTTCATGTCCCAAGAGGAAAACGTGAAGTCAACGCGGTAGCCCACCTTCTGCGCCATATCGAGGAAGTCCTGGAATTCCCATCCGCGGCCTTCCCCAAAGCCGGTGACGAAGCGCCCGCCGGGGGCCAGCGAGTTAAAAATATTTCGCAGGGCTTCCTCGCGGCCGTCCACGGCCAAAAAGCCCATGACGTTTCCTGCGGAAACAGCCAAGTCAAAGGGGCCTTCAGGAACCTCTTCCGTGCACAGGTCCCCGACGAACCACTCGCCGTCGGGGAAGTCATGTTCAGCGTGCTCGATCAAAATGGGATCTACGTCGATGCCCACCACGCTGTGACCACGGCGTAGCAATTCCCCGCCGACGCGGCCGGTTCCACAGCCGGCGTCGAGGATGGTGGAATTGCGTTCCACCATGGCATCGACAAGCCGGGCCTCCCCATGAATGTCTTTGCCCTGCGCCTCAAGCATCTTCCATTTGCGGGCGAAATTATGGGAGTGGGCGGGATTGGCTTCGGTAACTTCTTTCCACGTAGGCATAGATTCGATTATATTACCCACCGTCGGTGTAAGCTTTACCCGCTGCGTAAAACGTGGCCCGTTTTACTACTTGATTGCGTTACTATCCGCACTACCGTGCAAAGGAGGCTGAAACGATGCCGTCCGTACCCACGCCCTTTAGGGGCCGAAAGAGATCCACGCCTCCTAGTCAGCCCTCCTTCCCGCCGGTTCCCGCGGAGCGCGCCATTGAGCACTGCCGCGTCTTCGTCGATGGTGAGGCCCTACCCGGCGAGTATTCCGCGCATTCCGCCTTGGAAACCGTGGCGGAATACGGCCGCGGGTTCGTCTGGGTGGGCCTGCATGAGCCCTATGAATCCCAGATGACGAAGATCGCTTCGCAATTTGGCATCCACGAGCTCATCGTGGAAGACGCCGTCATGGCCCACCAGCGCCCGAAGCTGGAGCGCTACGATGACCAGCTCTTTGTGGTGGCCCGCTCGGTGAATTACCGCGACCACGATGAGGTGAAAGATAAGCGCCAGATTATTTCCACGGGCGAAATCCAGATGATTATGGGCTCTAACTTCATCATTACCGTTCGCCACGGTGCGAAGCTGCCCAATCTGGCCTACACGGTCGAAGACGAGCAGGACCTGGTGGAGCTCGGCCCCGTCGCCATGGCCTGGAAGATCCTGGACATGATGGTGGACCGCTACTCCGAGGTCGCCCGCCTGATTAGCGATGAAGTCGATGAACTCGAAGAGGAAATCTTTACCCCGAACCTCAAATTCGACGTCGACCGCATTTATATGTTCAAGCGCGAAGTCTTGGAGATGAAACACGCCATTTATCCGCTCTCTGCGGCATTAAAGGCGATGGTCTCGGATCACAAGGATCTCATCTCTAAGCAGATCCGGTCCTACCTGCGCGATGTCTATGACCACGAGCTCGTGGTCAATGACTTGGTCGCCAGCTTCGATGAACGCCTGACCTCGCTTATTGATGCCTCGGTGGCCAAGGTCACCATGCAGCAAAACTCGGATATGCGCACGATCTCCGCGGTCGTCGGCATGTGGGCCGCGCCGACCCTCGTCGCCGGTATTTACGGCATGAACTTCGATATCATGCCGGAGCTTCACTGGGCCTTTGGCTATCCCATGGCAATCATCATCATGGTCGCTGTCGTTGGCGGCCTGTGGGCGTGGTTCCGGAAGAACCACTGGCTCTAGCTGCGCTTATCCATAATCATGGTGCGCAGCGTGGTGCGTGCAACCAGGGTGTCTCCTTGGCGCATCTCTACGCTCCACACGTGGGTCCGCGTGCCCAATTGAATGGGGGTGGCCACCGCTTCAAGCTCGCCCTCCCCTGTCGCCTTAATGAAGTCCGTGGAGTTATTGACGCCCATCGCCGGGGCATCGGCAGCCGCGACGCTGGCAATGGAGGCGACAGTTTCCGCGATGGTGCAATATAGCCCGCCATTAGCCACGCCCCACGGCTGGTGATGCTGAGAAGTCACGGTAAGGCGCGCGCGGGCCTCGGTTGGGCCAACGCGGTCGAAGGTAAGGCCGATGAACTCGGCAAGCCCGCCGTTGACCGAATTTAGTTTCTCCAGCTCTTCCTCGTTGAGCAGGCGCGTGTGCGCGGTATGAAGCAAGTCATTGAGTATCTGGGTATCTGACATAGTCTTTAAGCTTAGCCGCCAGCGCGGCGAAAGCGCGGCGGTGACGTAGGATAGGCACCATGACTGAAAAGAACGAACTTGCGCACATTGGTGTTGTCGGCCTAGCGGTAATGGGCTCCAACCTGGCCCGCAACTTTGCCCGCAATGGCAATACCGTCGCCGTCTATAATCGCAGCCCGGAAAAGACCCACGCCCTCATTGAGGCCCACGGTAACGAAGGAAACTTTATTCCTTCCGAGTCCATCGCGGATTTCGTCGCTTCCCTGGAGCGCCCCCGCAAGGCCATCATCATGGTGCAGGCGGGCAAGGCTACCGATGCGGTCATCGATCAGCTTGCCGATGCCATGGATGACGGCGATATCATCATCGATGGCGGCAATGCGCTGTTTACGGATACCATTCGCCGCGAAAAGGAAGTGGCCGAGCGCGGCAAGCACTTCGTCGGCGCTGGCATTTCCGGCGGCGAGGAAGGCGCCTTGAACGGCCCGTCCATCATGCCTGGTGGTCCGGCCGAGTCCTGGGAGACTTTGGGCCCCATCCTGGAATCCATCGCCGCCGAGGTGGATGGCACCCCGTGCGTGACCCACATCGGCCCGGATGGCGCCGGCCACTTCGTCAAAATGGTCCACAACGGCATCGAGTACGCCGATATGCAGGTCATCGGCGAGGCCTACCAGCTGCTGCGCTACGGCGCGGGTCTGGAGCCTGCCGAGATCGCGAAAATCTTCAAGGAATGGAACTCCGGCGACCTGGATTCTTACCTCATTGAGATCACCGCCGAGGTACTCGCCCAGAAGGATCCGGATACGGGCGCCCCGCTTGTCGATGTCATCCTGGACGCCGCCGGCCAGAAAGGCACCGGCCGCTGGACCGCCATCAACGGCCTCGAATTGGGCGTGCCAATTACCGGCATTGCCGAGTCCGTCTTTGCCCGCGCACTGTCTTCTTCGAGCCAGCAGCGCGCCGCCGCGCAGGAGGGTCAGCTTCCGGCAGGCACGAACGCGGACTTCGACATCGATAAGGATGCCTTCATCGAAGACGTTCGCCGGGCCCTTTATGCAGCCA
Source organism: Corynebacterium sp. KPL1818 (assembly GCF_000478135.1). Lineage (NCBI taxonomy): Bacteria > Bacillati > Actinomycetota > Actinomycetes > Mycobacteriales > Corynebacteriaceae > Corynebacterium > Corynebacterium sp. KPL1818. The sequence continues at coordinate 758,123 of NZ_KI515759.1, forward strand.
AGCTCATCGCCTACTCCCAGGGCTTCGATGAGATCAAGGCCGGTTCCGCCGAATTCGGTTGGGATGTCGATCCGCGTGACCTAGCCACCATCTGGCGCGGCGGTTGCATCATCCGCGCCAAGTTCTTGGACCGCATCCGCGAGGCATTTGATAACAACCCAGAGCTGCCCGCCCTCATCCTGGATCCCTACTTCAAGGGCGAGCTGGAAGATCTCATCGAACCGTGGCGCCGCGTCGTCGTCGCCGCAACCCAGATGGGCCTGCCCGCTCCGGTCTTTGCCTCTTCGCTGTCCTACTACGACAGCCTGCGCGCCACGCGCCTGCCCGCCGCCCTGATCCAGGGCCAGCGCGATTTCTTTGGTGCACACACCTTCAAGCGCACCGATAAGCCGGGCACCTTCCACGTTGAGTGGTCCGGCGACCGCAGCCTGACGCAGACGGACTAAGTACTGAAAATAAAGAGGGAGGACCTGCACGGTGCAGGCCCTCCCCTTTTTTCGTCTCTGGATTTAGACCAAGCCCAGCCACGACCAGTAGGTGGCAGACAGCAGCAGGATAAGCAGGTACCCGACGATGGTCAGCGGGATACCGGAGCGCAGGAATTGCTTGGTGCTAAAGGCACCGGTGCCATAGGCCAGCATGTTCTGCGGCGCCGAGACAGGCAGCAAGAATCCGAAGCAGATGACGAACTGTTGGATGACCACGAAGCCGATGCCGCCGTTGGGCACATCCAGCGTGGAGGCCAAGGCAATAAAGACCGGGATGAGTGCGGAGGCCAGCGACGTCGCTGAGGCAAAGCCCAAGTGGATGAGGATATTAAATAGCGATACCAGCGCAATCGTTGCCAGAATCGGCAGCGAATCCAGCCCCATTAACCCAAAGGTCTTTTCTGATAGCCACGTTGCGGCGCCCGTATCCAGCAGGAATGAGCCGAGGGAAATGCCGATGGCAAAGACGATGAGGGTACCCCAGCTCACGGACTTTTGGGCCTCTGGCCAGGTAAATACGCCAATCTTCGGCAGCAGCATCAGGGCGACGGCCACCGCGGTAATGACGGCCGAGCTAATCGGGTGTAGTAGTCCCTCCGTGGCCCAGAACAAGAGCAGGAGGAGGGAAAACCCGATGAGCCTTTTCTCTTCCGGTGAGGTGGGCCCAAGGTCCTCTAGCTGCTTGGCGATGAGCTCCTTTCCTCCCTCAATGCGCTCCGTTTCCGGTTTGATGACGGCGCGCATGATGAAGTACAACGCGGCGGACATCAGGATGGACCAGGGCGCGGCCCAAATAAACCACTGCCCCCAGGAGACCGACTGCCCCATTTGATCCTCAATAAATCCCACCGCCACGAGATTTTGTGCGGCTGCGGTTTTAATACCTACATTCCAGATCGAGACGGCCTGCGCTGCGGTAATGACGAGTAGGGCACCCAGCTTCGACTCATAGGATAGACCGAAGGCGGCCACCATACCGAGCAAGATGGGCACCACGGCGCCCGCACGCGCGGTGGCAGAGGGAACGAAGAAGGCCAAGATGATGGCGATCGCGATGGCGCCGATAACGATGTGGGAGGTCTTCTCCCCCGCGATCTTCAGCACGTACAGCGCAATCCGTTTATGCAGGCCCGTAGCCTGCATCGCTCCGGCCAAGATTAGCGCCGCGGCCACAAGCGCTACCGCAGACGAGGAAAATCCTGCCATCGCGACCTTGAGGGCGTTGGAGGTGCCGTAGATACCATCGGATTCTGGATCCGGCCCGAGCCCCAAAAGTAGGGAGATAAGGCCGACGATCAGCAAGGCGCTCACCGGATAGCTCACGGCCTCGGTCACCCACATGATCACCGCAAAGGCCAGCATGCCTAGGGCCACTTTAGCGGGCCAGTCGAGTCCCGGGATCGGGATAAGTAAGACGGCCGCTAGGGCCAGGAAGGCCAGCGCGAACCACACGGCATCAAGGTGAAATTTCTCCGTCTTCGTGGGTTCTGTAGATTCCTGCGGCGAGGAGTGGGAAGAAGAACTGGCTGTGGATGCTTGTGCTTGAGCCATGGAGACGACTCCTTAACAGTTCGTTGTGGCCCTGGGATGGGCCGGTGAGTGGAGGAATAAATCGTGTGTGCTTCCCAGCACCACCTTCCACGTTAGGTAATAACCAGTGAAATACCTAAAGTAGAGCCCTATTTTTGCTATGGCATTTCTCACTCATAAAGACGGTGCCCAATCGTGCGCTAGCCGATGCGGGATTTTGCGCACCCTCCAGTTAGAATTGCCCAACGATGACTACTTTTGCCGAACTCGGCTTACCTCAGCGCGTGGTTCACGTTTTGAACGACCAAGGAATCACGGAAGCATTTCCCATCCAAGCCGCAGCCATCCCGGATGTACTCGCGGGCAAGGACGTACTCGGCCGCGGGCCTACCGGATCCGGAAAGACCTTTACCTTCGGGCTTCCCACGCTGGCCCGATTGGCTGGCTCGGGTGCCTCGACCCCCGGCCACCCCCGTGCGGTCGTCCTCGCCCCCACCCGCGAGTTGGCGACGCAGATCCAACAACGCCTCGATGAGCCGGCCGCCGCATTAGGGCTGCGCGTCCTCGCGGTGGTCGGCGGCGTCAATATCAACCACCACATCCGGTCTTTGGCGCGCCCAGTGGATCTCTTGGTCGCTACACCTGGTCGCGCCCAGGATCTCATCGCCCAAGGCAAGTTGTCCTTTGACAAGGTGCAGATCACCACTTTGGACGAGGCGGACCAGATGGCCGATATGGGGTTTCTTCCCCAAGTGTGCAAGCTCTTAAACTACACCCCGCCCACCGGTCAGCGGTTGCTGTTTTCGGCGACCCTCGACGGGGACGTCAATAAGCTGGTCGAGCAATTCCTGCACGATCCCGTAGTCCATTCCACCGCACCGGTGACCGCGGCGGTGGAATCGATGTCGCACCACCTGTTTTTCGTCGGCGATCGCCCCGCCCGCAACGAGGTGGTTATGCGCATCGCCGCACGCGCGGGCAAGACCATTATGTTCATGCGAACGAAGCACGGCGTGGATAGGCAGGTGAAAAAGCTAAGGCGCGTCGGCATCAACGCCTATCCACTCCACGGGGATAAGGGCCAAGGCGCGCGCACCCGCGCCATTTCTGGCTTTGCCGATGGCTCCATTCCAGTCCTCGTTGCCACCGATATTGCGGCGCGCGGCATCGACATCGCAGACGTTTCCCTCGTCGTTCACGTGGATCCGCCGGCAGAACACAAGGCCTACCTGCACCGCGCAGGGCGCACGGCCCGCGGCGGCGCCACAGGCACGGTGGTTACCCTGGTCACCGATGAACAGCGTTCAGAAGTAGCTGCCCTCATCAAAAAGGCCGGTGTGAACGCTACCGAATACGATATTTCCCACCGCGATAACCCGGCCGGCGCTCCCGAGCTGCGCACGGTCACCGGCGCCCGCAAACCGCACGGACCGGCCCTTCCACCGCCGGGCCAAGACGGTTCGCACGGCTCGGGCCAGCAACAAAAGAAACAACCCCCACGCCAACAGAAGCGGCAGGTTGGTGGAGCCAGGAGGGGTAAGGGGCGGCGTCGCTAAGCGCTGGCGCAATAGAAAGGAGGATAGGCCCGTGCAGGTTTTATCTACCGCTGACTGGACCGCCCGCATGGATGAGCACGAACGGCGGGCAACGGACCGCCTGGAAAGGTTTCGCCATCCCGGCACTTATCATCCCGTATTTGATTTCCTCTTTGAGTACTACCCTGTCCGCCCGTCGCATCTGAAGCGTTGGCACCCGGGCATCGACACGGCGCTCGCGGGAAACGCGCCGCAGGCTAACTGGCGCGATTACCACGAAACCGCGGATGGCATCACCGTGGACGTGGAGTCCTACATGAAACGGCGCGGCAGCTCCGTCGACTATATTCTGGACTTACTGCGGCGCTCTTCTACCAACCCGGCGCACTTTGACTGCTTCGGCCTGCATGAATGGGCGATGGTCTACCACACGGACTCCCCGCGCCATGATCTCCCGCTGCGCCTAGGCGCAGCGGGGACCAACCGCGTCGTTGACGCTCACTCCCTCAAATGCTCGCATTATGATGCGTACCGTTTCTTTACCCCGCCGGCGCGTCCGCTCAATCTCACGGTACTCAACCGTGCGGATCAACCAGCCAACGATCAAGCAGGCTGCGTGCACGTCACCATGGATCTTTATAAATGGGCGTGGAAATTGGGGCCCTTGGTCCCAGGTGATCTCTTTCTCGATTGCCTGGATCTGGCTATCGATGCCCGCATCCTTGATATGGAAGCCTCCCCGTACGACTGCCGCGACTGGGGCCTTGGGGTGGTGCCGATTGAAACACCAGAGGGAAAGGCGGCATACGTCAACCGCCAGCGGGGCCTTGCGGAGCGAGCCCAACCGCTGCGCGAGCGGCTTGTCGCAGTAATGGAAAGGGCTTACTCCCAGTTACACTAGATTAAACGCATCATGCGCTGGCTCGGGAGACTTCGGAGAAAGGCACTACATGGCACGGCACTCAAACGGGGAAAACAAATTCACACTAGCCGGCTGGGTTGTCGCGGTCGCCATCATCGCGATCCTTGCTGCCATTGCACTAGTGGTTTTTCTGTTGCGCGGCGGGGATAACTCGAGCGAGACTACTGCCGCCGAGACCGCATCCGAATCTGCTGTGGAAAGCAGTACTGCAGCCTCCTCTTCCACTCCTGCCACGACGGACGCAGATGCATCGAAGCCTTCCACGGCAGACGGCGCCGAAGAAGGCAAAGATTCTTCTTCCCCAGCTTCCTCCTCCACCGTGGAAATGGCGCCCAATACGCTCCTGCTCGTTGATACTTCCGCGAATATGACGGCAATGTTTGATGCAACGCAACAAGCGCTATCTGGCACCGCGGGAAAGCTGAGCCACAACAATAGCCAGGTTGCCTTGTGGAACTATTCGTCGCCCATTTCGGAAGCCGCCACGGTGGGTTACCGGGATAATCTTGGATTCGGCAACGGCGCTGCGGTGCCGGAGACGCTCGCGGCATTTGGCACCGGTGGCGTGCCGCAATCGCGCAGCGCCACAATAGCCGCACTGAATACCGCAGCGGATCAAGCCGCGGGCACCAACCAGAAGGCGCGCGTCGTCCTCGTTACTACCGGCACCGAGCTCGACATGGACGAAGCCCAATTTGCCGCCGCCCTTGACGGCGCGAAGTCAGACAACGTAGAGCTATCCGTTGTTCACGTGGGTCCAGGGGCAGTCGATGAACAGCTAAAAAACGCCGCCGACAATTTCACCAGCGTCGATGCGGGCACGCAGGAAGATTTTAATGCGGCAATGGATAAGGCCTCTGGGGTTTAACGGGGACTCTGGTAAACAAACCCCACTCCAGCAGCCCCCCGGATTGAACTACCAAGCCGAACCAACGCCGCAAACCGCGCCACTACACCAGAACTCGGATCCCATTTCGACTCCACACAATCACCCAACCCATGTCAGGTGTTTCCACGACCACTAGAAACCAAGGACCCGCCGTGTTCCATGAAACCCCCAGCTTTGGGGCTATTGCCTGGCACGCGGGGCGCATCGACATATTTTCCGCCAAGATGCAATCTTCCACGAGACGGACCGCACGGTTCTTGGCATCCTAGTCAAATCTTCTTGGCATATTCCAGGTTTTCCCATCTACTCAAACGGAACAAAACCTGGGACCTTTCAGTCTGCCGGTGGTGCATGCGCTACAACAAGCGCAGACGACACTCCTAGTGCAATCTTGTGGCTCCTGATGTTTTTGCCGAGATTTCAGCTACACTGGCTAAAATTGCATAATTAACCACCTACGTGTCCACTTTCCGGGGATCAGGACCCATGTATCTTGTCCACCCCTCATTTCGGAGGCTATCAGACAATTTCAGCTACAACCCCCTGATTATTTCCTTCCTCGCTCTATTAGAAAGACACTTCCATGAGAACCGTTAGCCCCGTACTCGAAGTTCAAGCAGTTACTGTTAAGGCGACCCCAAGGCATAGCTCCCCTCTAGCGTTGCCACTAGATTTTGAGCTTACTCGCGGGCAAAAGGCATTATTGTCAGGTCCTTCTGGATGCGGCAAGACCACATTTCTGAACGCAATCGTAGGCTTGCACCCCCTCCATGAAGGAAACGTAGTGCTACTTAACGAGTTCAACATATCTAAGACCTCAGTATCGACCCGCCAGAAATTACTCCGAAGCGATATTTCCTACGTTGGCCAAGAATTAGTAGCTTTCCCAGGCCTTACGGTAAAAGAATATTTAGAATTCAATCTACAAATTTGTAAGAAAGAAGTGAATTCAGCATTCTATGTCGGAATTCTTGAATCGTTAGGTGTAGAACACACTGTAAACCAGATGCTGAATGAACTTTCAAAGGGTCAATTACAGAGAGTCATGATCACTGGTGGACTCATACGACAACCTAAATTACTTCTACTTGACGAGCCGAGCAGTGCGTTAGATAGCGACTCGAGGGACAGCTTATTCCGTGTCATTGACGATGCGGTGCACGAGGGAACGGGTGTTCTCATGGTGTCACACGATCCAGTCGTCGAAAGCTTCGTTGATTCTGTAATCACTATGGAAAAGGACGATGCAAACCATGAATAAGAATTTGCAAAAAATTGGGACGTCGATCGTCGGCGAGGCCAAAATATATTTCTTTGTCCTTGCACTAGCCCTCGGAATAACCACCAGCTTTGTTCTTGTTCTAGGGTCAGTTTGGTCGCGATTGATTGATGAGTTTCCGGATGACCAATTCAAGTTTATTGGTGGCAATATGCTCTTTTGGGCAACATTTGTCGCCATCGCCATGAACATTCCGCTTGCAGTTCTCGGGTCTTTACTCCTTCGCGAGCAATCCATAACGCTTATACGCTTTGGACTAGGTCGGCGTCACTTTATCCGCATAATGCTTGGGCAAATGTGGAAGCCGATCGTCGGCGCCTTACTCCTCACAGTCGTGCTTTATTTACCATTTTCTGCACTGTTAGAATGGCTTCCTGATGATAACGGAGCTCCATTAATCAGTGTCAGTGCATTTGGCGTTCCTACTTTTTTCGGCATTGTTCTCGCAATAATCAGCCTCTTCATTCCACTAACTATCTCGGTATTGTTTCTGAGTACGAATTTAGTGACGAGGGTGAACAATAGCTTCAGAACTTTACGATCCATCAAACGCTGGCTCTTGCCGGGGATTTTCGCTTTAGGCGGGACCGCATTAATTATATTCGGAATAGTCTATGAAAACGGACAACAAGGTGGAATTCTTTTCACGGTAGGGATACTGCTTGTTGGTTCTACTCTTGTTCCCCAGGCAGCTCCGCGTATTGCACTCAACCTTACGACACTCGTTTCAAGGTTATCCTCGTACCGTCCCAGCCCCATTTTGAGTAAATCTGTGACTTCTGAATACCGGTCACGTTTTTCAGGTATCTCGTTATTCCTGTTCCTCATTGCAAGCATCCCTGCATTACTTTTCAGCGCATCTGGTATGCAAGCCCGCGCCATGGGAGAAGGCGGCATTGCGCAGTGGGACTTCTGGGTGCTCATGGCCGTGCCTCTAGCCTTTACGCTACTAGCGATTATCTCCGCAAGTCTCATACTTAGCCAATTGCTCAACCGTAGCCTCCATAAATTCCTCAAGCTAGGGATTATGAGTCGTGAATACCATTTCGCATTACTTCTCACACTTGCTTCAATAGTTTTTTCTTCGCAGGTATTAGTGCTTGTTGGCGTGTTTTTTCTAGGACTACTCATGATGTTCGTCTGGAATATCAGTTTGATTGAGATGTTGAGTGAGTTATATTGGCAACCACTAATATCTGTGTATACTCTCGTTATGATTTTTGTGCCACTTTTGTATCTGGGATTCTCTGGTGTAAAGGGCAAAGAGACTCAAACCACTTTGGCATCGAGGAAATAGCTTAAAAGGAATCTCTCGCTTAAGTGAAGTCCCAGGTTTTGTTCCGTTTGAGTAGATGGGAAAATCTGGGACACTTCAGCTATCAACAAGGCTACCTAACTGACTGTCAGGGTAGACACGAACGGCCACAAGCCGTGTGCTTGGCATATGAATCCAAATCAATGAAGGGGCATCGTTTTGGCTCATGCCTGTGCTGAGCTGGCGAACCAGGATGGGTTCCATGTGGATCACAAGGACGCGTGTCAAGCGTTGAAGGAGATATACGCGGCTCAAAACAAATCGCAAGCCCTGCAGGCCTGGAGGAGTTTGCGTTTGCGGAGGAGCTACAGCCAAGGACGTTTAGTGTGAATACATCATTACGTTGCAAGTCATCGAGTGCTCATCTGAGTACGGATCAGCAATTCGGATAAATCAAAGCCGTGGACATGATCACGAGGTGATCCTGTGAACTGGGCTAGCCTGTTATGGACGTCTTTTACACGTGATGATGGGGTCTGGGACCTATTTTTGCAGAAACCTGCGCAGGAGAAGATATTCTATCTCGGCGGCGCCCCTTTAGATGATGCCTATGATATCCGGTTTGCTTTATTTAGGAAGGCTGACGGAAGAATCAAGGAGGCATTCACGAACTCGATACCAATAACTTTTCCATTTTCGTCGATATCTATCTCTATTTCTCCTTCCATTTCTTCTATAGTTATTGCTGATATCTGCCGTTCAGAGAGGGTGCCTGGCTGCGCTATAGCTAGATAGGCTGCATCAGCTTCTGGGTCATAATCAAAATTCATAATTACCCTTGCTTGTTCTGCCTGTTTTATAACGTGCTCAACTAGCTCTTTATTGATCTTCCGCCTAGCCATCTGGGTCAACGCATGACGCGGGAGATTTCCACCAATGATTCCCAAGAATGGGATCCAAAAAGGATCTACTACTACGGGAAATTGCGTTGAAGAATTTGGTGAAATATGTTGAACTATCGTGCTTTGACGAATTTCATACCATGTATGAACTGAGGCCCCTGTCGTATCTATAGCCCAAGGCGCATCAAGAGTACCTAAGAGATCGGAAAGCTCCCCCGCCTTCATTAGTGACTGCACTAGAAGCACCGCTGGGCGAGGTCGAGTATTCATCTAAACCTAATGATTCAAGTTCCTTATTAGGTAGGGAGGACTTTCCCTTTATCGTCCACAGCGTGATTACGTAGCAACAAACCAAAGTAACCATCATCGTTGCAGCGACCCCTAGAATCTAGGAGCCAAGCCTTGGTATAAAAACTCCCTCCACCCCCGTGAGCTGGGGTCTGGAGGGAGAACCTATTAAGAGGACTTAGGAGCTCTTGCGATTGCGGCGAGCGGCGAGCTCATCCAAGCCAACCACGTTGTCATCGGGCAATTCCTCGATGCGCTCTGCGGGGAAGGACGTAATCGTGCCGGACAGTTCCTTCAAGATTCCCGGGACTGCGATGCCGAAGACGCCCTGGCCGCCGGCGAGAAGGTCAATGACCTCATCATTGGAGCGGCACTCGTATACGGTGGTGCCATCAGAGACGAGGGTGAGTTCCGCCAAGTCATTGACACCGCGGTCGTGCAGCGATTCCACGGCCAAGCGGATGTTCTGCAGGGAGATTCCGGTATCGAGCAAGCGCTTGACAATCTTGAGGACCAAGACGTCCTTAAAAGAATATAGGCGCTGCGAGCCCGAGCCGCGTGCGGTGCGAATGGAGGGGTTGACCAGGTTGGTGCGTGCCCAGTAGTCCAACTGGCGGTAGGTGATGCCAGCAACCTGGCAAGCGATGGGCACGCGGTACCCCACTTCTTCATCCGGCCCCACATCAAAGAGGGATTCTTGGACGTACTGGGACTCGGACTGAGTGTCCTCGGTGATGCTCACGTAATTACTCCAATGGGGTTTGTTGGAAGCTCTAAAGATCAATTAAATGCCAAGCGCACACCCCCGTCAAGCGGTGCTTGCTTAACCTTCGAGTACAACTTTAGACTTTAAAAACCACATTGTCACCATTAGTCACACGCGTGTCATTAATTTTTTTCGTCTTCTTCCCCCGTGTGGAAATCGGATTCATCCATGCCAAGGCTGCGCATCATCTCTTCGAAATCGGCATCGGCCTGCGCGTTTCCGGATGCAGAGGTGCTTTCCTCGGCAGAGGAGTCCTCGCTGTCTTCCCAGTCCTGCGTGGGGGTAGGAAGCTCGAGGTCGAAGTATTCCTTGATGTCGTCCTCGCTGGCGAAGACGGATACCTGCGCCAAGAGCGCAGATTCGGCAACAATGGGCACCTTAAAGTACTCGGCTACCGCCAAGGCGTCGCTTACACGTGCATCAAAAACTTCACCTTGCGCGGTCTGAATATCCACCATGAAGGTGCCTTGATGGTGGTTGACAATCTCGATGGCCTCGACGCCACCTGCAGCCTCCAAGACCTCGCACAGAAGATCGTGGGTCGTGGGGCGGTTCGGGCGCTGGTCAGCAAAAACGGCGGCCAATTGGATTCCGTCTACGGCCGAAAGCCAGACTGGAATGAGGCGATTTTCTTCGGGCCACCGCAGCAGCGCGCAGACATCATCTTCTGGCCCAAGCTGGTGAATGCCGTGAAATTCAAGGGTTACATCACTCATAGCTACCACTCTCCCACAAGGGAGGCTGCCATGGTGAGTTAAGCGTTAAATTCGTGGCGCAAATCCGTCTTTACCAGGGTGGCGTGCAAAGAAACGACTAGCGCCGTCATCTGCTGGGAGAGCTCTTCTGCCTGCTGGTGCGCGGTATCGGAATTCGAGTGCGCCACGGGGGCCGCAACCTGCGAAATCAAATCTGCTTGGCGGCGTGCGCTATTGCGTAGGGACTTCAGCTGGCTAGCGCTAAAGCCGAAGGCCTGCAACGCTACCGCGGCAGAAGCAATGGCCACGTCGTCGGTATTGAAAAATCCCGCGGCATCCGGCTTAATGAGCTTGTCCTTGATAAAGGTGGCAATATCCGCCTCGGATGCTCCGGCTTGCTCTGCTACCTCGGCATCGGTCAAGCGCGTTACCGCGGGTGCTTTGAACTGTTGCGGGGACAGCAAGGTCTCCGCATTGCCAGCAGAAACAATGGCGGTGACCTGGCCGGAATCCATCGCTTCCAGCTGCTCGCGGATGACCTTAAGCGGGGTGTAATTATCCCGCTGGGTGGTCAAGATATAGCGCAGCCTATCCACGTCTTCCTGCGTGAACCGGCGGTAGCCGGAGGCAGTGCGCTGGGGAGAAATCAGCCCCTCTGACTCGAGGAAGCGGATTTTAGACACAGTGACATCAGGGAACTGCTGATTCAGTGTTTCTAAGACCACGCCAATGGACATGGTCTTAGCCTTCTTCGTGTTCGGGCTCTTGCGGCGAGCTGATGCCGCCGCGGATTCTGCTGCGCTCACTGTGTCTATCTCTTTAAAAGTGTCTCAGTAGTCGTTGGATATAAAAAGGAGACTAAACCGCTTTAACCAAGTACGGCAAAACGGTTTGTCTGCTGCGGTTTTAGTCCTGCTTGGTGATGAAGACGAGGCGGAATTTACCGATCTGAATCTCATCTCCAACCTCGAGCACCTGCGAGTTACGCGGCTCGCGGTTGACGTAGGTGCCGTTCAGGGATCCCACGTCTACTACCTCGAATTGGCCGTCATCGTTCTTGCGGAATTCAGCGTGGCGGCGGGAAACGGTGACATCATCCAGGAAGATATCTGCCTCTGGGTGGCGCCCTGCCGTGGTGGTGTCCTGATCCAGCAGGAAGCGGGCACCGGCATTGGAGCCGCGCTTGACCACAAGCAACGCCTGGCCGTCCTCCAAGTTTTCCGTACCTACCGCAGAGGTCTCGGTTCCCTTGGTGCCATTTTCCATTTCCTTGAGCAGGTCAGCGCGGAATACAGAGGTGGTCTCCACCTGTGGTTCCGGGGTTCCGGTGTTCTCGCTCATTGTTACCTCCGGGGATTAGTTTTGAGTTACTTATACCAATAATAGCGACTCTACCGAGTCTTTGATCTCTCAGTGGGCAATTATTTCACCGAAAAATATTTCCGATGCCGCTCAACACGGAATTTCCCTGCCCCGCAAGGGGGTTATCAGAGACCATATAGGTCCACGTTGCGCTTGGACGGTTCAACCCAGAGTCTGCAAGGTGTGCCCCCTCGGCGTCAATAGGCACCTGCCTGAAGGTCTCTACGGCCTGATCAACCGCCCGCTGCGCCAAGTCCTTAAATTCGCGCACCGCGATGCGGTGATATTCGTCAATTGGGGTCTCGCGCGCGATGGCGCGCAGGTGAATGGATTCGCGCACATCATCGAGCAGCTCGAGGTGATCGGCCCAGCCCATGTCGAGGTGATACAGCATGATTTCTCGCGCCGCCTGAATTCGCACTGGCTCCGGGAGATCCGCAAGCTCGTTGGCCCGCTCTGGGGCGCGCTCTGCAAGTTCCTGCCACGCTTGGTCTGTATCCAATAGCGCTGCACGGCGCTTATCGATGATGATGCGCTGGTCCGCCAAGAGCTGGTTATACTTCCAGGTTTGCGCGTGAATTTCTAGCAATTGGCCCTCTGCTACCCGCTGACAATGGGCTACAAAGTCCTGCACTCGTTTGGATTCGATGAGCCCGCTAGGGCCAGGTTGCGCGCTGACCTTTTCCCCAGCTCCGCCTTGTTGCACCACATCATCTTCCAGGGAGACGAAAAATAGCGCCAAGCCTGGGTCCCCTTGGCGCCCTGCACGCCCGCGCAGCTGGTTATCGAGCCGCGCGGTGCGGTGCCGAGAAGTTCCGATCACGGCAAGGCCGCCGCGTTCGGCCACCTCATCGTGGTCGGCCTCATCGGCGCCACCGAGCTTGATGTCGGTACCGCGGCCGGCCATTTGTGTGGAGACGGTTACCCGCCCCACATCGCCGGCTTCGGCGACAATCTGCGCCTCTTCGCGGTCGTTTTTGGCGTTGAGCACGTTGACTTCGATATCGCGTTCGCGCAAGGCCTCAGCCAAATTTTCTGATTCCGCCACGTCTTGGGTTCCCACAAGCACAGGTTGACCAGCATCGTGCAGGCGGGCAATTTCTTCAACGATTGCCACCGACTTCTCCCCTATGGTGGCAAAAATACGGTCCTGCTCATCGAAGCGCCGCAAAGGCTTGTTCCGATCGATGACGGAGACGCGCAGGTCATAAAACTGCCGCAGCTGGTCGGTGGCCTCTACCGCAGTACCCGTCATTCCACAGACCAGCGGGTACCGGCGCATGAGTTCTTGCAGGGTAATCGTATCGAGGATGCGCCCGCCCTCTGAGACTTCCAAGCCCTCTTTGGCCTCTACCGCGGCTTGCAGCCCGTCGGGCCAGCGTTGCAGGTCGGCGACGCGGCCACGGGAGGCATCGATAAGCTGCAGCTTGCCGTCCACCACGATGTAGTGAATATCGCGGATCAACAGCGCCTTTGCGTGCAGCGCCAAGTTGACCTTGACTAGGACGGTACCGATAGTGTCCTCGGAGTAAAGGGAATCGATGCCGAGCTCTCGCTCTACGCGGGCTGCGCCGACATCGGTAAGCTGCACCGTGCGCCCATCATCCGAGATGACGTACTCGTGGTTCTCTCGGAGGCGGGAGACCACATTGGTAATTTGCCCGGTGGGCGCTTCACCGGGGCGATTTCCGGCCAAGACCAGCGGCACGAGGGCCTCGTCCACCAAGACGGAATCGGCCTCGTCTACCAAGGCGACATCGCCAGGAGCCTGCACCGTCTGTGCACGTTCGGTGATCTGATTATCGCGCAGCAGGTCAAAGCCCAATTCATTGACTGGGGCATAAATAATATTCTGCGCATAGGCATCGCGGCGCTCGTCCGCACTCATGCCCTCCGTCACGGAGGCTACCTGCAGCCCAAAAAATTCCACGACAGGCCGCATCCATTCGGCATCGCGACTGGCTAGGTAGTCATTGACCGTCACGACGTGAACGCGCTTTCCGGTCAGCGCGAAACCCGTTGCGGCCATCGCGCCAACGAGAGTCTTGCCCTCACCGGTAGCCATTTGAATGACATCGCCGGTAAGCAGTCGCAGTACCGCCTGCGATTGCACGGTGAATGGGTGCAGGCCCAGGGTGCGTTCACACGCTACGGCAAGGGCACCCAGGAATTGGGCCTTGTCTGCGACCTCGCCGCCGCGCACCGCATCGCGGGCGGCTTGGGCCACGGCAGCATCGTCGCTCTGCGCGAATATATCCGCGGCGGAGCGAGCTTCATCCACGATGGCCTTGGATTTCTTATCGTTTCGCTCGCTTTGCGAGCCCATCGCTTTCCAGAACCAATCGAATGCTCCCACGACAATTCCTCCTTTAGGGGCTGGCTGCCTACGACTCTAGTCAACCTCATCTGGCTTGGAACTTATGGGGCCGTTATTGTAGGTGCCATGCAATCCGTCAATGTTAAGCTGCCGTCCAGCCGAGGAACCGAGATGGCAGGAACCATCGACTTTCCTGATGCTCCCCCTCTCGCCTTCGCCGTCTTCGCGCATTGCTTTGCCGGCTCGCGCCATACCCCTGGCGCGGCCCGCACCTCGAAGCAATTAACGGAATTCGGTATCGCTACGTTGCGTTTTGATTTTCCCGGTTTGGGGCAATCAGAAGGCGAGTTCGCGGACACCACGTTTAACCAGAATGTCGACGATATCCGCGCCGCCGCGGACTGGCTAGAAGAACACTATTCCGCACCACAGATGCTCATTGGTCACTCCTTGGGCGGCGCAGCGGTGCTCAAGGCCGCCACGGCAATGAAAAAGATTCGCGCCGTGGCCACCATCGGCGCCCCCTTCGATCCCGCGCACTCCGTGCTGCACTACGCGGATAAGATCGGCGAGGTAGACGCTAATGGTGAGGTCGAGGTCGTCTTGGGCGGCAGGGCCCTGACCATTTCGCGCAAATTCCTGGAGGATTTGGCAGAAACCAACCCCGAAGAATACCTGCCGCGGTTGCGCAAGCCCCTTTTGTCCCTGCATTCCCCCATCGATCAGACGGTGGGCATCGATAATGCGCAGAATATCTTCCGCATGACCCGCTACCCCAAATCCCTCGTTTCGCTGGATAAGGCCGATCACCTGCTCACCAAGCAGGGAACCGCAGCCCGCGCCGCTGATCTGATCGGTGCCTGGTCCCAGCAATTTATTGTTCCCGACTATGAACCCGAGGAAGTGGGCACCGACGCCGCCGTTGCCCGTCCCGCTACCGGCACCAAGTTCGGCGTCGTGGTCCGCCACAATGATCACTCCGTGACCGCGGACCGCACCAAAAAGGAAGGCGGAAAGGGCAAGGGCTTTACCGCAACCGGCCTGCTCATGTCTGCCCTGGCTTCTGCTTCCACCCAGGCCATCAAGGAGGCCGGCAAGAAGCTTGCGCTTGACGATGTCCACGTATCCATCACCCAAACCGGTTCCACCTCTTTCGAGCGCCGCATCGAACTAAAAGGCTCCTTGAGCGCTGCCGATGTCGATGCACTACGTGCGGCCGCACGCGATACTGATGTCGAGCGCATGGCCGCCGGCGCCACCATCACCGATGTCGTGGACGCCAACTAATGGTGGCCCTCAACCCCATCGCCGATTCCCGCCGCTGCCCCTGCACGAGCGGGCTGAGCTTTGGCGAATGCTGCGGCAAGTACCATGCCGGTGCCAAAGCTCCCACAGCCGAGGCCTTGATGCGGTCACGCTTTAGCGCCTTCGTCAGCGGCGATGAGGACTACCTCCTGCACACCTGGGATCCGGTGACGCGGCCCAGCTCATTGGACTTGGCTGACTCCCCCATCCGGTTCTACCGCCTCGATATCCTCGATACCGAGCGCGGTGGCCTTGTAGACGATGAAGGCATCGTGGAATTTGAGGCCTTCTACAAGGGCGAGGCAGTGGGCTCCCAGCGGGAGCGATCGTCTTTCCGGCGCCTTAATGGCTCATGGGTCTATTCCACCGGCGAGCTTTAATGCAGGTCACGGCCTAGATTTCACTGTGGAATTATCCTGATGTAATCTAGGGCAGTCGCAACAAATAATGCGACGCCGGGCTATGGCGCAGTTTGGTAGCGCACTACACTGGGGGTGTAGGGGTCGCAGGTTCAAATCCTGTTAGCCCGACAAATTATCCCACGGCTATGGATTAACTCCTCGGCCGTGGGATTTTCTGTATCTACACCGCAAACTTGGATTCTAGGGGTCGTTGCAACGATGATGGTTACTTTGGTGTGATACTACCGGTTTGTGTCAGGGCGTTGGTCATTACTTCGGCTGGGGTGCGCCAGTTGAGTGCTTTGCGTGGTTTGTGGTTGTGAATGTTGGCGATCATCTCCAGGTCCTCGGCGCTGTAGATGGACAGGTCGCTGTTTTTGGGAAGGTTTCTCCTGAGCCTGCCGTTGGTGTTTTCGTTGCTGCCTCTCTCCCACGGTGATCCTGGATGGCAGAAGTAGATGGGAATGTCAGTGGCCATGGTAAAGGCTTTATGGCCAGCCATTTCACTTCCTTGGTCCCAGGTAATTGATGACCAGAGTGCTTTATCGATTCCAGCGACAGCCTTGTGCAGGGCTGTGAATACTTCTTTGCTGGTGTGCCTGCCTGGCAGGTGGCCAAGGACAACAAATCGGCTGACGCGTTCTACTAACGTGATCACCGCGGATTGGTTATTTTTACCAAGGATGAGGTCGCCTTCCCAGTGGCCTGGCAAAATACGTTCAGTAACCTCTTCTGGCCGGTCGTCGATGAGGATCATGTCGTCAACGAAGCGTTGCTGGGCCGGTGTGGTGGTGCGTGTGTGGCGTTTCTTGCGTTTCTTTCTGCCGGTAGGCAAGTCCAGGCCAAGGTCTTTGAGTCGTCCTTTGGACTGTAGATAAAAGGCGTCATAAATCGTTTCGTGACTAATGCGCATGTCCTTATCCGTGGGGTAGTCGATGGGCAGGCGATTGGAAATCTCCTCCGGTGACCATTGTGCCCGCAATTGTGCGCATACATAGTCCCATAACCTTTTGTTGGCCAGCAGTTTCGGTATTTTCGGTCGCAATCTCCGCGCACAAGCCTTTAACTGGGCGGTTTCTGCACGATACGGGCCTTCAGCGCTGTGGTTTCTGCGTACTTCACGCTGAATTGACGAGGCACTTCGCCCTAAACGGCGCCCGATTTCCCGCAGCGGCACATGCTCACGAAGAAGGTCGGCGATAATTACGCGTTCTTCAAAGCAAATATAGCGATCACTGATGCGTTTATACGGATCCACACCGCCAGGCAAGGCAGGGGCACAAAGCCGTCCAGATTCGATGACGTCATGGCGTTGGCGCAGCGCTTTCATGAGTCTTTTATACGTGGTGGCATCCTCGCCGACAGGTATGAACTCTTTACGTGGCCCTCCGGATTTGATGAGTCCTTTTTCGAAGTCTAAAGACAATCGACGATCAATTCCTATCCCAGCCCCAGCATCACCAACAGGCAAGCTCGCCAACCGAAGGCGTAAGTATTCCACCCTTAACTGTGTTTGGCGGACTTTCCGGGCATACCTCGTTAGCCGGATATGGCACCCAGCTTCTGTAGCAACGGCATACGCAGCGGTGGGATGCATTCCACACGTTTTGGCGGCTTGGTGTACTGAGAGTCCGCCTTGAACTAGTTCTACAAGCTGTAAAGCCTGGCTACCGCGGCGATCAACTCGTTTGGCTTTATGTATGACTGGCACTCCGTGAGCATGGCAAAAATTCAAAGCATGCACGTAATGACAGCCAAGCTCACCAGCAGCCGAGCGAACGCTACGCCCACTGCCAACCATGGCCACCAAGCCACGACGATCCGACTCAGACAACGAATGAAACGGGCCCACAACTCCAGGCACAACAACACCCTCCTAAGGGAAAGTGTTGCAACGACCCTCTGAACTCAAGCAAATAGGATGGCGAGACCTAACAAGATAAGCACCGTGGGAAATAACACGCTCTCCCACTTCTCTAGCGCTTCTGCTACGGCTGGCCGTGTGGCCACGAACTTCGCGGCCGCTACAAGGCCTGCGACCAAAACGAGGAATACGATGCAGTACACCGCGATGTCTGCGGGCGAAGACGTGGTAAATACCGGCAGGTACACTCCGATATTATCGCCGCCATTGGCAAAGGTGACCCCGGCTACCGCAGCGACGCTAAGCTTCTTTCCAGAAACGTCATCGTCGTCTTCCCCGCGAAAAGCCTCCCAGGCTGCCCAGAGGCCAATGGCCAGGGGAATAAGCCCGAAAAAGCGAATCCAGTTTTCCGGAAGGATGGCGCTAAGTCCCAGACCAAGTGCCACGGAGACCGCGAGGATCCCCAAAAATCCCAGGTACTGGCCCAAAAGGATGGTTTTAGTCGTGCCCTTCCTGCCCACGCCACGGGCAAAGAATAGCGAGAGAACAACGATATCGTCGATATTGGTGACGATGAATAAGACGATTGTGGATGCGAGAGTAGTAATCACCTAATCAGCTTAACGTGTCCACCGATGACAATTGTCATGGCAAATTCGTGACACGATCCCTGCTATTAAAAGCGCAAACCTAGTTAAGTGCAAGACATGAAAACGACACGCACCCCAAGCTCAGGTTCCTCAACAGCGATTGAGGTACGCGACGTAGAAAAAGTCTTCGCAGCACATTCCTCGCACTCGGTGCGAGCACTGAATGACGTATCAGTCTCCATCGCCCCCGGAGAAATCGTAGCGCTGCTAGGTACTAACGGCGCTGGAAAGTCCACACTTATTGATCTCATCTTGGGGCTTACCGAACCATCTTCCGGCACTGTCACAGTCCTAGGCAAAAGCCCTCGGGAAGCGATCAATAACGCACAGCTAGCAGCGGTGCTCCAATCCGGAGGTCTTCTCCCCGATCTCACCGTAAGCGATACCTTAAAGATGATTTCCGCTACCTTTGCCCAGCCCCTAGATATTGGCGAGGTTGCACATCACACCAACTTAGAACCGATATTGTCTCGACGAGTGGGTAAGTGCTCCGGCGGCGAGCAACAACGTCTTCGTTTCGCGCTTGCGCTCCTGGGTGACCCGCAGATTCTCATCCTTGACGAGCCGACTGCCGGTATGGATCCAGGCGCCCGCCGGGACTTTTGGGCGTCTATGCAGCACCAGGCTGAGCTCGGGCGCACCATCTTCTTCGCGACTCACTATCTCGAAGAAGCAGACAATTTTGCTGAAAGGATAGTGCTTTTGCACAAAGGGGAAGTTGTGGCCGATGACAAGGTAATTGACATACGTAGCCGCGGCGGGGTCCGAAGAATTACGGCCCAATTTGACGGCAGTATTCCTCCAGTCAGTTCGCTACCGGATGTAACTGATGTCACCCGCACTGGAGATCACATTCAAATGACGACCTCAGATTCGGATCCACTGGCCCGCCATCTTCTTAACCACACAGGCGCTCATGACCTCACCATTAGCGCTCATAGTCTGGAAAATACTTTCCTCGCGCTTACCGATGAGCACAGCTAACCCATTTCTCCTCCCTCCAGCCCCCAAACGAAAGATTCCAACCATGTCTATTAGTTCCACCGCGCCTGGGTTTAGTAACACAATGCGTTTTGCTGGGTACAATTTCCTCCGGCTGCGCCGCAACCTCGCCCCGCTATTTTTCACCACCATTTTGCCGGTATTTTTCTATTTACTTTTCGGCACACTAATGGACTTTGGCAACCTTCCCATTCACAACGGTAACTTTGCAGCTCTCCAAATGATTAGCATGGCCCTGTACGGCGGCGTCGCCGGTGCGGTGGGAGCCGCTGCTGCTTCAGTCACTGATGCTCGATCCGGTTGGAGACGCCAACTAGCGCTTACTCCGCTGCGCCCTCACCAGATCTTCTGGGCGAATATCACCTCCATAGCATTGCAAGCTCTGCTCCCCATTGCAGCAGTGTTTCTCACTGGTGCATTAACTAAAGCTGACATGGAGCCCCACCAATGGGTTCTGTCCTTTCTTGCGTGCGTTGTTGTCTCTATTCCCTTTGGCTTATATGGGATGATATGGGCACTTGCTTTACCGACGGATAACTCCGTGGCCATTGCTTCTTCCTCTATTGTCCTCCTGCTGTTCGCCGCCAATGTCTTTATCCCCCTATCTTCCTCACTTATGGAGTTTGGCCGCTTTACACCCCTTTTTGGCCCAGTAGTGCTGGCTCAATGGCCGTTGGCAGAAGGGATGCAACTGCTCAATGATGCCGATGGCACGGTTAACCATTCCTTGTGGAGCGCGGGACTAAACTTCGCCGTATGGACCGCAATTTTCGTCGGAGCCTGCGCAATGCTGCTCCACCGCGACAAATCACGAATGTAATGGATTCATTCCACTCGCCCTTCAAAGGATTCGCTACAAATAATGCGGTGTTTGCCAGCGTTTGGCTTATATTTCTGCTCTTCGGCTTAATTCTCAGTTTCGCTCAGCCTGGTGTGGACGCTACGCAGCGCCTAGGTTCCACTGCCTGTGTTATCGCTTTTAGCGCCCTATATTTCTTCAGCTTTGGTTCAGTGACTTACTACCCGCGTGGCTGGAACTTACGTTATCGCTTGGCCGCTCGGTGGTCTGCCTTAGCGCTCATAGCACTTATTTCCATACCCTTCTTCGGAGTTTATGCTACGACGTTTGTGCCCTATCTAGCTGCTTTCCTCGGGTTTCAATTACCACTGCGCCGGGCATTATTATGGGTACTTCTTACCGGACTCGTAGTCACAGGTGCCTTATGGAGCGTCGATTCGCAGGACCTCTTAGGGACATTCATTGTGATATTCGGCTGGCCAATTTTGCTGGTGTTGCTAGGCACAATGTCTCAAAGAGAAGACTCGCGCACGGATTTAGAGCATCAACTCGATCTCGCACGCCAACGTGAAGACATTGCCACAGACGTCCATGATTTGCTCGGTCACTCGCTTACCGTCATCAATTTAAAATCTGAGTTGGCACAGCGGCTAGTAGACGTAGATCCAACTCGAGCTCGAAACGAGCTGCAAGAAATAAGTGACCTTTCCCGTAAGAGTTTGGCAGAAGTCCGCTCCACAGTTACCCGGATGCGCATGCCGACCTTCGAAGGAGAAGTCCAGGCAGCACGACGAGCATTCGATACTACAGGGATTCAAGCGCATCTTCCTGCCAACGTCCAAGCCGTAGGACTTTATGACGCCGCCTTTTCCTGGGCATTACGTGAGCTCACCACTAACGTTATTCGCCACTCAGGAGCACAGCACTGCTGGGTTAGCATAACCCAAAATAAGCTCCAAGTCGTAGACGATGGTTGCGGCTTCGATCCGAAAAAGCAGTACCAAAGTGGCGGGCTACACGGGCTGCACAAGCGAATGAAGGACAGCGGCGGAAAGTTGATTATTATGAGGAAGGACGACCGCACCGTAGCGCTGATTACTATGAATGGTGATACTGAGTTACTACCCTTAGACAGTGAAGTGGAGTCCGATGGCTGATACATCTCCACCCATCCGCATCCTCATCGCGGAGGATCAATCATTGGTTCGCGGTGCCCTTGTCGCTCTCCTAGCTACCGAACCAGATATCGAGGTAGTTGCTCAATGCGCAACG
The DNA here is from genome assembly GCF_000478135.1 of Corynebacterium sp. KPL1818. NCBI lineage: Bacteria > Bacillati > Actinomycetota > Actinomycetes > Mycobacteriales > Corynebacteriaceae > Corynebacterium > Corynebacterium sp. KPL1818. Next base: position 779,644 of record NZ_KI515759.1, read on the forward strand.
GGCAACGAGGTTGCAGGGCTCGTTGCCAAGCACAATGTGGAGGTAGCTCTACTCGATATTGAGATGCCTGGAAAAAGTGGTTTAGACGTAGCAGAAGAACTCTCCGACAGTCCATGCAAATGCCTTATCGTTACTACTTTTGGCCGCGGCGGCTATGTAAAACGTGCTATTGATGCCAACATCGCTGGGTTCATAGTCAAAGACACTCCCCCAGAACAACTCGCGGAGGCAATTCGCCGAGTAAAGGCTGGGCTGCGGGTTATCGATCCTGCCCTGGCACGAGAGAGTCTTTTTACCCCGGACAACCCGCTCACACCCCGGGAACGAGAAATCGCGCGGCTTTTATTATCTGGGGTGGCTTCCTCAGAACTGGCGCGCAAAGTGCATCTTAGTCCTGGCAGCGTGCGCAACGTCGTGTCCAGTATCATGACAAAAACCGATGCAAATAATCGCTACGAGGCTGCGACGAAAGCCCAAACTCAGGGCTGGATTTAAATTTCCAGAAAATCGGCCATAGAAATAGGCTTAAGCCCCGCTCCTGTCTGGAACGGGGCTTAAGCATTATTTAATTAGAAATTAGCGCGCGAACTACTTGTTCTCGTCGTCGCCGTCATTATTGGTGCCGAGCTTGTCATCAATGGCATCGCGGGCCTTATCAACCTGGTCTGCCTTGTCCTCGCCCAGCTTGTCCTTGGCAAAGTCCTCGGCCTTGTCCAGGCCTTCCTTGGTAACTTCCTCGCCCTTTTCGGAGTTCAGTGCTTCCTTTGCCTTGTCAAAGATACCCATTGCTAATCCTTTCGTTGTTTACTTCATCTAACCATTGCCGCATCCGGCAACACTGCCCACGATAACGACGCTGCCGAGACTTCGCCACCAAAGGTTGTTAGAAGTTCTAAAGTGATAGCGTTAATGAGATCAATGACCAGCTCGCACGGAAAAGGCAGAAAATGACGCACACTAGCCCTAGTGCAGATGGCAACGCCGCGGAATTCTTTGGGTTGGTGTGGCCTGGCAAGCAGGCCGCACGCGCGGCAGCAAAGGTTCCCCTAGCCGCCGAGTTTGAGCTCGATGCTGCGTTAAGCACCTCTCCTGCCTCACCCAATAGCATCCACTTGGCCGATAACCTGCCGGTTCTACAGCACTGGGCTTCCACGGGCGAGACCTTCGATGTCATCTACATCGACCCGCCGTATAACACCGGCCGGGACTTTGTCTACCGCGATAATTACCGCGCGCGACGCGAGGTAAATTCCGGCAGCTATGCCCAGTGGCACGCCGAATGGCTGTCCATGATGTTGCCGCGGCTCATCCTGGCGCGGCGGGTGCTGGCGGAAAACGGCTTTATATTCGTCTCCATTGGAGAGGACGAGGCTGCTAATACCCGCAAGGTCTTGGATGAGGTTTTTGGCGAGGGCTGCTATGCCGGGCAATTCATTTGGAAAAAGGCCGGCACTGGGAAAAACGATTCCAAGTATGCGGTGGTAGAACACGAATACATCCTCTGCTATGCCAAGAACCCGGATAACCCTGGATTCAATGTAGATGCAGAGGGCTACACCAGCACCAAATATAACCACGAGGATGAACGCGGCAAATACTCCTTGGTGCGCCTTGATTCTAAGACCCTGGGGTACCTGCCATCGCTTGATTTTCCCATTTCCTCACCCGATGGCACGCAGCATTGGCCGGACCAACCGGCTGGCCACAGCCAGGTAGCGCGTTGGCGCTGGGGCAAGGACATGGTGGAAAAACGCTACGATGAGTTGGTCTTTCGGCGCGGATTCGTCTACACCAAGAACTATCAAAAGGCAGGGGCGCGGCCGCGATCCATCCTCGATGGACAGAGGTTTGGCGTAACGCGCACCGGACGCCGCGACGCAGAAGAGGTCATGGACGTAGAGGGAATCTTTGATTTCCCCAAGCCGGTGCGCCTTATCAAGCACCTCATCGCCATTGGCGGCGGGGACGATGCCCGGGTGCTCGACTTTTTCGCAGGCTCAGGCACCACGGCGCAGGCGGTCATGGAACTCAACCGGGAAGACAATGGCGCGCGCAGCTTTCACCTGGTGCAAATTCCAGAGCCCACTGCCCCGGCAAGTGCGGCGCACCGAGCAGGCTTTTTTAGCGTCGCGGATATTTGCGTAGAGCGCGTGCGATGCGTGCCTGGGTCCTCTTTCCGGGCCTATCGCGCGGTCTAGGTTTCGCGGGTGCCGTCGGGCCTGCCCGGAATGCCGAAGAAGTCTAGGACGCGGTCAGTGGCGAAGAACTTTCCTACTTCATTATTTTTGTCTCCAAGACCACCCGGCCATACATGGGAGCCGCCACCGATGCGGATATGCTCTAGCGGTGCGGAGCAGCCCCGCCAATGCAAATCGAGGGCATTATTGACCAAGCGGTTGGTGTCTACCTTCTCCGAGCATTTATTGCGCTTGCGGTCCTGTTCTAGAACGGATTCGACGGAGAAGTACTTGGTCTTGTGCCTGGTCCCGCCGTAATAGCCCACGACGGGGTCATCGGTGCCGTGCATATCCAGGCGCCCTACTGGTTCATGTGCACAGTCTTTCAGGATATCTTCATAATACGCAGCGGAAATGGTGGCGACCGAGTGGAAGATGCCGGGCATCTGGCAGGCCAAGTAGGCAGCAAAACCGCCACCGTTGGACATGCCGGTGGCATAAAGCCGCGAATCATCCACGTTATAGGTCGCGCGGAGGGAATCGAGGATATCGAGCACGAATTTTTTGTCCTCGCTCCCGCTGGTTTCCGCGTACGGGGCGGGACTCCAGGCCTTTTTCTTGCCTGTGGGAAATACGGTGATGGCTTGTGCCGCATCGAGGCGGGAATAGCCGCGCAGGTTTTCCGCTGACTGTCCCCATCCGTGAAAAGCCAACACCACAGGCCACTGTTTTTGGGCCGTATAATTTTCCGGAACGCTGAGAATAAATGAACGCCCAGACGGCAGGTTAATCGTGGTATGGGATCCCGGTTTAGGGCCACTGAGCGGCGCAGAGGTTGGAATGCCGAGTTGCGAGGCAGCCGAACCGTGCGATTGCGTGCTTTTGCTGGGTACCGCCGAGTCCGTTTCTTCCTCGTTGTTTGCGCACGATACGCCTAGCGCCGCCAGGCAGCACAAGACTGCGGTGCTCAACGTAACGCGCACCGGCTTCCGGCTCATGATGTTCGTCCCTTCTGCCAAGCGGTCCATAATTGTTTATAACGGCCCCCATAATTTAGCAGCTCTGCATGGCTTCCTTGTTCTACCACCCGGCCATTATCCATGACCACGATGGCATCGGCACGCGAGGCCTGATCCAAACGGTGCGCGACCACCAAGGCGGTTCGGCCTTCCATCACCGACGCTGCGGCGTCCTCCAAAGATTCAGCGCCCACCGAGCCTGCCTCCGCCGTTGCTTCATCCAAGATGATGATGCGCGGATCCAGTAGCACGATTCGGGCAAGGGCCAATTGCTGCGCCGCCACCGGATCCAACGGCATGCCTTGCGCGCCGACGATGGTATCCAGGCCTGCCTCAAGCTCGAAAAACCAGTCAGCCTGAACTTGGCTAAGGGCCCGAACCATATCGGCGTCGGTGGCCTGTAGTGCCGCGAGGGCAAGATCCTCACGCAAACTTCCGGAAAAGACATGCACCTCCTGGGAGACAAGGGCGAGGCGTTGGATACGCTCGGCATCGGAAAGCAGCGAAACCTCGACGCCATCGACAAGCACGGTGCCCTTATCCGGGACGCGCAAGCCCGCGAGCAGCGCTGCCACGGTGGATTTCCCGGCGCCAGACGCCCCGACGAGGGCCACCGTTTCGCCGGGCTTAATCGCAAGGTTGAGGCCTTCGACGGCCCAAGAGTTATCGCTATAGCGGAAGGAAATATCGCGCATGTCCACGCTGCCATCGCCCCGCGGTGTGCCGCTATCCGGTACTGGCTCGGGCGGATTGATGACCACGCCCACAATGCGCGCCAATGACGCATACCCAGATTGCACCGTATCTAGCACGCGCATCAGCCCCATCAGCGGCCCGCGCAGGCGAATGAGCAATAACATCGCCGCGGTGACCGCACCCACCGTAAGAGCATTGGCCTGCACCACCCAAAAGCTCACCGCTAAACCGCTGCCCAATAAGACCAATTCAATGCCGGTGAGGTGAGCCTGGAGCACCATCATCGTCCGGCGCGCGTTATACCCCTCTTCCACCACACGCGTTGAAGCCGCGCCGATCCGATCGTGCATCGTATTTTCCATGCGGAACGCGCGCACCGTGTCCCTGCCGTGGATCGCCTCCAAAAGCCGGCGGGCGCGGTCCGCCATGGCGGCGCGCTCAGCGGCATACCGGTCAGGGGCGCGCCGCAGGTAATACCGGCCGGCTAAGAAATACAGCGGGGTCACGGCCAGGATGACCACGAGGTATTGCCAGTCCACCGTAAGCAGCGCCACTGCCGTTGAGGCAATGGCAAAAATGGACTTCGCCAGCACGGGGACCGTCTCTGTAACCGCGGCGGAAAGCTCCGCCACGTCATCGGTAGAGCGCGATACCAAGTCTCCGGTCCCGGCATCCTCGACGCGGTGCGTGGGAAGGCCGAGTGCCGTAGAGACCATATCCTCGCGCAGGGACGCGATGACGCGCTCGGTCAGCTGGGACAGAACATAGAATCCCGCTGCCGATAAAGCAGCAGATGCGGCGGCGACCCCGATGAGCAGGACTCCGAGGAGGGCGATGCTGGCGCCCGTTGTCACGGCATCGACAATCTTGCCGAGCAGGATCGGGATGGTGACATTGGCTGCTGCCCCGGCTATCAAGAACACCACAGCGATAAGGGCGCGCCGGCGCGCGTGCGGGATGGCTGAGAGCTGCTGCGCCACAACCTTTCGTACCTGTGGCCACGTGGCGGTGGGAAAACGCATTAGGATTCTACCTCCACTGCATGCCACGCAGGCGCCGATGTATAGACGATGGTGGGTTTATCCTTCCGGTAGTCCGCAACGCGGTGGGCTACTTCTTGCTCGGTAACTGAATCGACCGCTGTGGTGGGATCAGTTAGAATCAGCACCGCTGGATCCGCGGCTATAGCACGCGCAAGCGCGACTCGTTGCTGCTGGCCGCCGGACAAATTGTTTCCGCGCTCACCCACCGCGCGGTCCAGCCCACCGGGAATATCCTCGCCCGCGGCCACCTCTAAAGCCCGTGCGGCCGTATCCGCATCCGGATGAATATTGTCTTGTACGGTCCCGTCAAACAGCATGACCTCATGTGGCACGACGATGAATTTTTCCCGGGGTAGGTCTCGCAGTTCTTCCGGAGCATGTCCATCGATGGCGGTCACCCCTGGCCGCAGCGCAGGAACCTGTGGTGCGGCGTCCTCGGGAAGTCCAGGAGCGCCCAGCAGGCCCACGATTCGCTGCGCACTCGCCTGCGCCGCGGCCCACCGGGAGGCAATATTCCTTCCCAGCATGGTCATCGGGGTAATGATGAATTGGGTAAGGCCAATTACCATAATGAGCTCACCAATGCTCATCTGCCCATCCAGCGCCAGGTAGCCGGCGGCAACGGCGACGGCGATGACATAAATCGAGCCCAGCGCCTCCGTAGAAGCATTCAATCCTGCCTGCGCCGCATTGGCTTCAACGGTTCGCTCGTAGGCGGCATCGGAATCACCCGCATAACGCTTACGCACGGTACCTATCGCACCGATCCCTTTAATAATGCGCAGGCCATGGACAATATCCGTCGCCGTCGCGCTCGCCCGGCCCAATGCTTCTTGCCGGATACCAGAGCGCTTGCGCAAGGGACCAGCCGAGCGCAGCGATCCCCACACCACGATGGGGCCGCCGCATAAAATGGCCACGCCTAGCGGCACATTCACCCGGCTGGTCATCACCGCGACATAAATGATCGACGTAATCTCCGCCACCGGGAACACCGTCATCATCACCGCGTTCTGCACACGGGTCGCATCGGTCGAGGCAATGGCCAATAACTCCCCTGGCGTGCGTTTCGGCCCGCCCATCCCTTTGGGATCCATAATCCGATCCGTGATGGCCATGCGCACGTCGTGGCCGATAACCAGCATGCTGCGCGCGTTGAGCCCGCGGCCACACCACCCGGTAATAGCATTAACCGCGAAGGCCAGGACCAGAAGTGCAAGCCACCACCACAGTCGCCCTATCGATCCTTCCACCACCGCTTCATCGATGGCATAGCCCACGATGACCGGCGTTGTGCCGTTGAGTACGAAGGAGATAGCCATGCACACGGCCGCTGGGATGGTCATCCCAGGCCGGGAGAAGACAGTCTTCAGCAACCACCGCCGATCTGATGGTTCTGGAAGTGTTGCCATAACAAGCCATTCTAATTCCCGGTAGGTTAGATAGCCTATGTCGACTCGCCACCCCAACCCCCAGCACTTCCCCAGCTACCGCAATCCCTCTGCAAAGCAGAAGCCTACCTTTGGCACCGATCCCCAGCGCACCCAGGCAGCGCGCGCCTTCCACCGCGGCGCCCACACCTATCAGGATGTTCGCCCCCATTACCCGCCCGAGGTTGCTGAGCTCATCGCCGGAGCCCACCGTGTTGCCGATATCGGCGCCGGCACCGGCAAGCTCACTGAGTCCCTCACCAATCCCACCGTGCTCGCGGTCGAGCCATCTCCAGACATGGCCCGCGTGCTTCACCGCCGCCTGGATATTCCCATCATCCGCGCCACGGCCGAGCACACCGCGCTTGCCGATGCCTCCCTCAACGCCGCCTGCCTCGCCCAAACCTGGCACTGGGTCGACGTTGCCGCCGCTTCCGCCGAGCTGGACCGCATCCTCGCGCCGGGCGGGCGCGTCCTTTTAGTGTGGAATACCCTCGACGTACACGCGGATCCCTGGATCCTTCGGTTAAGCCGCATTATGCACTCCGGCGACGTGCATAAGCCAGGCTTCTATCCCGAATACAAAGCACCCTGGACCTTAGACCGCGAGGTCCGTCTAAGCTGGACCCACGAGCTTACCCCAGAACAGCTCCACCAACTCATGCACACCCGTTCCTACTGGCTCAGAAATAACGAGGCCATCCACGAGCGCATGACCCACAACTTGAACTGGTACCTCTACGAACACATGGGCTTTTCCGCCGGCCAAAAACTGCACATCCCGTACCGCACGGATGCTTTCGTGCTGGTACGGGAGTCGAAGTCTCGCGACTGATTACAGGAGAACCTGGGCCAAGAGGGAGCCGACCACACAGGAGGTAAATACGGAGATCGCTCCGGGGATAAGGAACGAGTGGTTGATGACGTATTTGCCAATTCGCGTCGTACCCGTGCGATCGAAGCCGATGCAGGCCAAGTCGGAAGGATACGTGGGCAAGATGAAGTAACCATAAGCCGCACCGTAGAAACCAACGATGACAGCCGGGTCAATGCCCAATTGCAAGCCAATGGGAGCAATTGCTACCAGTGCAGCAGCCTGCGAATTTACCAATTTGGATACAATTACCAACACGACGGCGTAGGTCCAAGGGGCCGCCTCAACGACAGAGCCCAAGTTCGTCTCCAGTGCATCGATGTGGGATTGGAAGAACGTATCTGCCATCCACGCAACACCAAAGACGGAAAATACAGCTGTCATGCCGGCCTTGAATACTGGCGTAGATGCAATCTTTTTAGTATCTACCTTGCAGCTAAGAAGGATGATGGCACCGGCGACGAGCATGACCATCTGGATGACTAGGTTCATGGATACAGGGCTCAGCTCGCCGTCATCACCAGGAACCAGTGGGCGCAGGAACTCGAAGGCGCCGAGGAGGACCACGCAGGCAATAGCGACGAGGAAAACGACTACTGAACGCTTAGCCTCGCGGGAAAATTCCTTACCGATGAGCGAATCGGCGCTCTCATTGATGCTGGCGGCAAACTCTGGGTCTTTCATCCGTTCTTGGAAAGCCGGATCCTTGTCCAGGTCCTTGCCGCGACGCAGCGACCATAACGCGGCGAGAAGAACACCGCACAAGGACGCGGGTAGCGCCACCGTAAGAATCTGCGGAATCGAATAAGCCTTGTCGATAGCTCCAGCATTTTCCGCAAGGATCGACGCAAGAGAAACGGTAGCCACAGACACCGGTGAAGCGGTAATACCCATCTGCGCCGAGGTCGAGGCCACTGCCATAGGACGCTCAGGACGGATTCCCTTTTTGAGCGCGATGTCTTCAATGATCGGAAACATGGTGTAGACCACGTGGCCAGTGCCGCACAGTACGGTAAGGAACCAAGTAGTCAGTGGTGCCAAAATGGTGATGCGCTCTGGATGAGCACGCAAGAACTTCTCCGCATGCTGCATCATCACTTCCAAACCTTGTGCTTGTTGCAGTGTGGCTGCACAGCCGATAACGGCAATGATCGTAAGCATGACCGACACGGGGGGCTCGCCCGGTGCCAAGCCAAATACGAAGACCATCAGCATCAAGCCGATGCCAGAAATTAATCCTAGGCCGATCCCGCCATAGCGGGTGCCCAAAAGCAAAGCACTTAAAATGATTATGACTTGAAGCACGATAGCCAGGACTGAATCCGGGGCAATCACATTCGCTAACATGTCATGCCTTTCAAACAGAAAGTAAATGGTTGACAAGTTTTATCCTATCGGCGCCATAATGCTTTCACCGAAGCGAAAAGGAGAGCGAAGTGTCACACCATTGTTGGTGACACTTTTGCTCTCCTAAGTGGTAAAATACCGGGTTAACCGGCAAAATTATGTAGTTTTGAGGCCCCCTGATGCCTCTACAGTAAGCTCCGGCTTTGCTGGCGAGACAAGCTCAACTACACCTCACGTGCCAACCCCGAAAGATGTTGTGCACTATTAGTTGTCGATTCCTCAGGCCTAGTCCTTCCCGGACTTTAATTCGACCTTGTACTGTAAGTGATTTTTCACTGCGGGCCACTCATGCCGCAGCACGCTATACACGCAGGTATCTCTGACTAACCCGTTATCGAGTATCTGGTGGCCACGAAGGATTCCATCAAGATGTGCCCCTAGGGATTCCAACGCGCGGCGGCTTTCGCGGTTAAAGGAGTTGGTGGTGAAGAACACGGATAAGCAATCAAGCTGCTCAAATGCATGGCCCATGAGGGCCAGTTTGCAGTCTGCATTAACCGCAGTATTCTGCGCTGATTGCCTGTACCAGGTGTATCCGATTTGTGAGCGCCTATTACCCAGATCAAAGGCCTGATACCCAGTCATTCCCACTGTAGTGCCGGCTGAATCAAAGACCGTAAAAAGCTGCGCCCCGTGGGAGTCATACCAAGAAATGCGCTCTTCCACGGCTTTTTCCATCTCGCTCGGTGATGGAACCTTGGTGTACCACCGCTTCCATAACTCCCCGTCCTGTACCGCCTCAGCTAGTCCAGGAGTATGGTCCACGCTCAACGCCTTGAGAGTGACATGTTGCCCGCGCAAGATCTCGATTTTCTGTGACACCGTATTTACCTTCTTGCTTTCTGGGCCTAAGCCAATGATCTGATGTCTTTCAAGCTTAGCTGCCAATGACACCGAGCGTAATGAGATAGATAAAAACGAGCGAAGCCCCACGGTTGTGAAGGCTTCGCTCGTTTTCGCAGTGAACTCTTATTTCCGCTTTTTACCTCGGCGTTCGCGCACGCGCACGGCAATGCGGATTGGAGTGCCGTGGAAACCAAAGCGCTCGCGGAACTTGCGCTCAAGGTAGCGCCGGTAGGATGCGTCGAGGAATCCAGTGGTAAAGAGAACAATCGTCGGCGGCTGGGTCGATGCTTGCGTAGCAAAGAGCACGCGCGGCAAACGATTATTCTTCATCGGCGGCGGGTTGGCAGCAATCGCCTCACGCATCCAGTTATTGAGCTGGCCGGTGGACACGCGCTGATCCCAGCTTTCTAGGGCCTCAATCATGGCAGGCTCCAGCTTTTGCAAGGCGCGGCCGGTCTCAGCCGAAATATTAACGCGGGTTACCCACGGCAAGTGCCGCAGCTGCTCGTCAATCTCGCGGTCGAGGTAATAGCGGCGGTCCTCGTCCATAAGGTCCCACTTATTGAACGCGATGACCAGCGCTTTGCCGGATTCCAGCACCATATTGAGCACGCGCTGGTCCTGCTCGGAGATCTCCTCGGAGGCATCGATAAGCATGATGCATACCTCGGCCGCATCGATCACGCCACGGGTGCGCAAGGACGCATAATACTCGTGGCCCTGCGCGTTCTTGACCTTCTTGCGCAGGCCCGCGGTATCAATAAACTTCCACAACTGCTCATCTAACTGCACCAGCGAGTCCACGGGATCCACCGTGGTGCCGGCGACATTATCTACCACCGAGCGCTCCTCGCTGGTGAGCTTATTGAGCAACGAGGACTTGCCCACATTAGGCCTGCCGACGAGCGCGACGCGGCGAGGGCCCGATGTAATCGAAGTCTCGCGCGGTTCTTCGGGGAAGCTGCGCAGGATCTCATCCAGCACGTCCGCGCCACCGCGCCCGTGCTGTGCAGACACCGGCCACGGGTCCCCGAGGCCCAAGGCGTAAAACTGCGCCATATCCGCATACTGGTTATCGGAATCGAACTTATTCGATACCACGATCACCGGAACCGGTGATTTTTGCAGGCGGCGCGCCATAACCTCATCGGTTTCGGTAATGCCCACTTTGGTGTCTACCACCATCACGATGACATCGGCGGTATCCATCGCCATTTCTGCCTGGCGGGCGATATCGGCGTGCATGCCTTTAACGTTGGGATCCCAACCGCCGGTATCCTGCACGATAAAGCGCTGCCCATTCCAGTCCGCCACATAGGAGACGCGGTCACGGGTAACGCCAGGGTGGTCTTCTACGACGGCCTCGCGGCGGCCGAGGAAGCGATTAACCAGCGAAGACTTGCCCACGTTCGGCCTGCCCACAATAGCGACGGTGCACAGGGCTTCTTCGGTGGCATCGGCAAAGCCGAGCGACTCCGAGAGCTGCTCCCATTCGTCCTCACTGAGGGGCTGCTCGAGGTCGTCCTCGTCCCCGTAGTCGGCCTCGCCGAACTCTGACTCATCAAAGTCGTAGTCAAATTCTTCGGCATCAAAATCGTCCGTAGCCCACCCCGGCGAGGTCTCTACCGTTTCCTCGTCGAACTTACCCGCAGGGTAATGGAACTGCGTGACTTCTTCCTCTGGGGACTCAAAATCTTTATTGCTCATGAGCGGGACTCCTTAACCACGTTGATAAGAGCCTGCACGACATCCTCCGGGCTCATGTCAGAGGTATCGACAATAGTGGCGTCGTCGGCTGGGCGAAGCGGCGAGGTGGCGCGGGAAGAATCCGCGGCGTCGCGGCGCTGCACATCTGCCAGTACCGATTCAAAATCGGAGGCGATGCCGGCCTTTTCGTTTTGATCGTGCCGGCGCTGCGCGCGAACTTCCGCGGAAGCCGTCATAAAGGCCTTCGCCGGGGCATCGGCTAGCACGACGGTGCCGATATCGCGGCCCTCTACAATGGCGCGGTGGGCGCGTTGCGCCAGCGTGCGCTGCAATGCCACCAAGTTCTCCCGCACCTCCGGGATGGCAGATACCGCGGAGACATTCTGGGTGACCTCGTCTTCCCTAATGATGCGGGAGACATCGGCGCCATCGAAAAGCACCTGCGTGGAATCCGGATCATCGGAAACCTCCAAGGGCAGGTTCGCCGTCGCGGAAATCACCGCTTCCTTGTCCGCGGGATCCACGCCGTGGCGCATTACCGCAAGGGTTGCCACCCGGTACATGGCGCCGGTATCGATGTATTTTGCGTCCAACTGCTTGGCCAAGGCCCGGCAGGTCGTGGACTTTCCCGTTCCGGAGGGGCCATCGACCGCGAGAATCAGGCCTTCATCAGGCATATTCGAAATCATTACATCCCCACCGCCTTGTACAAGCTCGTCAACTCGTTGGAATTCAGCGCGCGCAGCCCGCCGGGCTTCATATCGCCCAATTGGACCGTGTGCAGCTTGGTGCGCACCAGGCGCTGCACGGGATAGCCAGCTTCCTTCAGCAGGCGGCGCACGATGTGCTTGCGCCCTTCGTGCAGCTCGACTCGGACCAAAGAGAATCCCTGGTTCTTGTCCACTACCTGCACGAAATCGGCCTTGGCTAGGCCATCTTCTAGCTCGATGCCCTCTTTAAGCTGGCGCACCAACTTATTATCGGCCTCGCCCAATACCGTGGCCAGGTAGGTTTTCTTCACCTCATATTTGGGGTGCATCAGGCGGTTGGCCAATTCCCCATCGTTGGTGAGGATGAGCAGGCCTTCCGTATCCGCATCCAAGCGGCCTACGTGGAATAGGCGCTGGCCCGAGGCAACCTTTTCAGAAACCACGTCACCCACGCAGGGACGGCCGAGATCATCTGACATCGTCGACTGCATTCCGCGGGGTTTATTGAGGATGAAATATTCTTGGTCCTCGTTGACGTTGACGCGAACGCCATCAACGCGGATGACGTCCACGGCGGGATTGACCTTAACGCCCTGCTTGAGGATGACATTGCCGTTTACTTCAACGCGTCCGGCATCAATGAGGATTTCCGCGTGGCGGCGCGATGCGACGCCCGCCTTAGCCAAGACCTTTTGCAGGCGCTCGCCCTTGGGCTTATCGTCATCGACCAGCCAGTCAGCGCCCAAATCGCGCGCCACCGATTCTGCAGTGGCCTTCTGCTTTTTCTTGGAAACGTGTTGATTACGAGCCGGCTTGGCATTAGAGACAACGATATCGCTGTCTCGCTGCTTCTTATCCGGTGTGCCGTCACGGCGAGCGGGAGGAGTCACTTAAGTGTCCTTTTCTCTCGAAGATATGAAATTACCTGCGTGAGTCTACCCCACCTCAGTACTCTTCGTCGATTGCATCGACGTCTGGAAGCAGCGGCGCCAGATCCGGAAGGCGTTCCAGCGAGTCTATACCTAGCAGTTCGAGGAAAAGCTCGGTGGTTTCATATCGGTGCGACGCCCCCTCGAACTCGTCCTGCGGGAGCTCACGGATGAGCCCGCGCAGGTTAAGGGTGCGCATCACGCCGTCCACGTTGACCCCGCGGACCGCAGAGACCTGCTGGCGCGTGACCGGTTGGCGATAGGCCACGACGGCGAGGGTTTCCAAGGCCGCGCGCGAGAGCTTCGTTTGCGCCCCATCCAATAAAAACTCCTCCACCGCGCTGGCGTTTTCCTGGCGGGTATAAAACCGCCAACCTTCTGGCGTTTCGCGCAGCTCAATTCCAGAGCCGCGGCTATCGAATTCACGTTGGATGGCCCGCAAGCAGTCACTAATGACCGCAGGTTCTACGCTAAGCGCCCGCGCCAAGGACTCTACGGATGCCGGCGAATCGAGCACCAGCAAGATCGATTCAAGCCGGGATCGCAATTGCGAAATGAGCGGAAGATCCATGCCCCTTAGATTACAACCACCGACGGCGGTGCTAGCACTAGTCCCAATTTGCTGCGGCAACGACCGCAGGATCTACGTCCAAGCCGGTCCAGGAAAGGTCTAGTTGGCCCAATGCCTCCTCCTGCTGGGCATCAACCGCCTTGGCCTTAAACAGCTCCAAGAGCGCCAAGAACCTGCCGACGATATGCATGGTTGTGGTGCAATCCCGGGTAAGCGAGGAAAAACTTGTCCACTGCCCAGCGCCCATGAGTTTGAGCGTTTCGAGGATCTTTCCTGCCTGTTCGGGCACGGAGACGGCAACGCCATGAATATGGCCCGTTGCCACTTCTTCCGGCGGCTTGGGGCGAAAGACGCCCGCCGCCATTTCCGCAAAGCTCGCTGGAGTATGCCCCAACGTTACGGGAGGTAAAAGCTCCGCGAATTGCTCTTCAATGCTCACGGCTCGCGGGTAACTGCGCTGTGCCTCCCGTTGCCAACGGGCAAATTGATCCGCCGCCTGTTTATAGGCCTTGTACTGCAACAGGCGGGCGAAGAGCAGATCACGGGATTCCAGCAGTTCCAGGTCCTCTAGATCATCGACCTCGCCCCGCGGCAAGAGCCGTGCGGCCTTTAAGTCCAATAGCGTCGCCGCCACGACCAAGAAATCCGTCGTCTCATCCAGATCCGCGTTTTCGCCCAATTGGCGCGTGTATCCGACAAATTCATCGGTCACCTCAGACAAGGCTACATCCGTGATATCCATCTTTTTGGCCTGGATGAGCTGCAAAAGCAGATCAAATGGGCCCTCGAAATTCCGCAGGGCAATGCGGAAGCCCGTAATCTCTGGCTGCGTCACGGTAGCTTAAACGGTCGAGCGTTCGATGACTTCCTTCGCCAGATCGCGGTATTGCTGTGCGGCCTGCGAATTGGGCGCCCACGAGGTGATGGGCTCGCCGGCCACGGAAGTTTCTGGGAAGCGCACGGTACGGGTAATGACGGTATCGAATACTTGATCCCCAAAGTATTCCACCACGCGGGACATTACCTCGCGGGCATGCTTGGTGCGCCGATCAAACATGGTGACCAGAATGCCCATGACTTCCAGATCGAAGTTGATACGGTCAGAGACCTTCTCCACCGTATCCGTGAGCAAGGCAAGCCCGCGCAGCGAGAAGAACTCGCATTCCATAGGAATGATGACGCCCTGGGAACAAGCTAGGGCGTTGACCGTAAGCAGGCCCAAGGAAGGCTGGCAATCAATAATGATGAAGTCATAGTCCCGGCGCACTGGGCGCAGGGCGCGCGCCAAGGTGTGCTCGCGGCCTACTTCATTGACCATCTGGATCTCTGCTGCGGAAAGGTCAATATTGGCCGGAACGAGGTCCATGCCGGACACGCTGGTGTGATGAATGGCGGAGTGGATAGAGGTATGACTATCCAGCATCACGTCATAAATCGAGTCCTCGATGTCATCATGGTTTAATCCCAACCCAGCCGAAAGAGCACCCTGCGGGTCCAAATCAACCAGTAGGACCTTGCGCCCATACTCTGCGAGGCAAGCGCCCATATTGATGGTGGACGTGGTCTTGCCCACGCCGCCCTTTTGGTTACACATCGAGATGATGGTGGCGGGCCCATGTTTTTCCAAGGGGGCGGGTTCCGGCAGCTCGCGGACAGGGCGGCCAGTTAGCCCCGTCTCTACATCAGAGGCTGAAAAGAGACCCTCTTCGCTCACAGTCAAACCTTCTTCCTTGACGCCAAGTCATGGACCATGACATTTGGCATAGGGTTGCTTACAACGTTGTAACTATAGCGTACCCGCTCCCCTTTATGACTACCGAGACTTTGCAAATATCAAGCCTCTAACTTTGACTTAAACGCTGAAAGCTACGCCCGCGGATGCGCTGTCCGCCACACCTCCCGCAAGGAATCAGCGGTAACGTGGGTATAGATCTGCGTGGTAGTCACGGAGGAATGCCCTAAAAGCTCCTGCACGGTGCGCACATCGGCACCGCCTTCGAGCAAATGCGTGGCAAAGGAATGACGCAGCTTGTGCGGGGAAATGGATTTATCCAACTGGCTGCGCTGCGCCGCGGTTTTAATAATTGACCAGGCGCTTTGCCTCGATAGCGCACCGCCGCGCGTATTCAAAAACAGCGCAGTGGTCTTGCCCTTTCCCAGCACGGGCCGAGCGCGCACCAAGTAGGCATCGATGGCCTGGCGAGCATGCGAGCCGAGGGGTACAAGCCGCTCCTTATCGCCCTTGCCATGCAGGACTAGGACGTCATCGGCAGTAGCTACGTCATCGACATTCAGCGAAATTACCTCAGAAATGCGCGCCCCAGTACCATAAAGCACTTCTAGTAGCGCCCTATCGCGAAGGTCAACCGGCGTTTCCGTCGGCGTCGATTCGATAAGCCGCGTCACCTCATCCACGCTCAAAGTCTCGGGCAAGTGTTGCCCCGTGGAAGGCGGGCTCACCTCGGCGGCAACATCGCTATCGACTTCGCCCTCCGCAACGGCGAATTTGTGCAACCCGCGCGCCACGATGAGGGCACGGTTGGCAGAAGATACCGCCATCTTTTCGCGCAGGTCCTTCAAATAGGCCTCCACCATCGGCCGGGTTACCTGCCGCAGGTCCTGGACCCCATTGTCCGCCAGCCAATCTACGTACCGGCGAATATCCCGCCGGTAGTTGCTCAGGGTATTAGCTGACACCCCGCGTTCGACGGCGAGGTGATTCAACCAAGTCTGAGCGATGTCCTCTGCAGCAGTCACTGCTTTTTCAGGTCCGGTCCACTGCGGCGGGCCGCCATATGGGTCGGGCGCAAATCGAACGGCGCATCCACCGAACGAGTCGGCTTCCCACCAATCACCGTGGCATATGCGGATAAGATACCCGCGCATGCAACGGAATTAACGATCTCACCGCTCAGCACTTTATTTACTGCCCTGTCTAAATCCACCCAGGCAAAACCCATATCGGCTTCTTCATCGCCGGTATCGTGCAGCGCCGGGACCTCGCTAAGGTCGCGGGCAAGGAAAATCCGCACGGCTTCCTCACAAAACCCCGGTGAAGTCACCATATCCGTGAGAGTTTCCCAGTCCTTCGCGGCAAGGCCCGCTTCCTCCTGCAGCTCGCGCTGCGCGCCGGAAAGCTCATCCTCGCCCTTTACATCTAACAGTCCTGCAGGCAGCTCCCAGAGCCGCTTGCCGACGCTATGCCGGTACTGATGCACCATCGCGATGCGCCGATCCGCATCTAGGGCCACCACCGCGACGGCGCCCAGGTGCTCAATGATCTCCCTATCCGCGGTGTTTCCTCCCGGCATGGACAACGTATCGCGGCGTACGGCGACGATCGGGGCATCAAAAATTAACTCTGAATCCAAGACTCGAAAATCGTGGGCCACTATTCTTTCTCCTCTTCAGGTAGGGCGGAATCCGCGCTTTCTGCAGAACCGTAGTCTCCCCTGCCCCCATTGAGCTGTTCCTCGGCGGCGGAAATGACGGCGATGCGCTCTACCGCACGTTCAATGCCATCTACGGTAGAAAGATCCAGGTCTTTGGTGCGCAGCTGCTCTATTGTCTTTTCATCTTGGGTCTGTTTGGCCCGCGCACTCAGTACCACGCTGCCATTGACCTCGTCCAAGGCGGTGGCGAACTTTGCCAAGGTATCCGAATAATATCCGCGCACCCCGCTGCCGGAGACGATGATGATGGACTGGGCCGGAAGGATGGTCCCGTCCTCATAATCAATAAATTCCTTATCGCGCAGGGCACGCAGCAGCTCGGATCGCTCCTTCACGCTTGCGAGCGGCTCCGTGCTTTCTGGGTCCATGGATAAGGCCGCGCCCAAAGCCTCGCCGCCATAGCTTCCCACGGTTTTATCGAGTCCCTTAAGATCTGCCTTTTTCGGGGCCTTATCTTTAAGGATCGATACGATATCGTCTTTGCTTTCCCCGCGCAGGAAGTCTTTGCTCAGCTTGATTTCTCCTGCCTTGGTGGCCCCGGAGGCTTCTAAGAGCTTCGTGATATCAGACAGGTCCCTGCTATTTGCATCATCGGTGGAAATGACCAGCACTGGCCGCTGCGATAACGTCCCAGATACCAAGTCCGGTGCCACGTTCTTGACTATGTCATCGCTCGCCTCATTTTGGTTCTGCAAGATCTTGTTTTCTTGCACCACCTTGCGGTGTTCCGCACGGATCGGGTCATCATCGGCCACGCTGGTAGTCAGGTTGGGCGCGATCACCAAGGCTCCGAGGGCTACACCGACCGCTGCGCCGAGTCCAAGGCCCGTAATTAGTTGCGTTTTCGCCATACTGCTACCCCCGCTCAGAATAGGCTCGACCACGTTTGGCTCAAATTACTCAAGAAATCCTGGCTCCCGCCAAAGCCCACGATCAAGATGATCGCTGCAATCGCGACCAAGATGCTGAGGAGGGCCCATAGCCAGCCAAGGTGTGAAGATGGAACAGAATACAGGTTGATCACAGCCTCCGCATCAACCGCCTTGGTTCCAGCCTTCAGCCGAGACAAGACGGCAGACGGTGCCACCCGGTTGGCAAAAACATCATCGAGGTCAAAGCCGCCGCCTGCCTGCACGATGAGGCCCGCACCGTGGTAATCAGCAAAGAGCAGCGCTAAATCCGTGGCCGATTCCGATGCCGCCGGGAACGTCATGGCCCCAATACCCAGCTCTTGGATGCGGTCAAGGCCTTCCACGCTGCCTTCTGGATCCGCGGGTACGACGATGCGCGCGCCGCAGCGCAGCGCCTCATCGCTTACCTTGGCCGGATCCCCAATAACGAAGTCAGGCTTATATCCCTGCTCCAGCAAGGAATCCGCGGCTTCCTCAACCGCAACGAGCAGCGGCTCATATTCCCGGATGAAATTCCGCAAGTCTTTCAGCAGGGCTCGGTGGTCTTCGGTGGGAGATAAAACAATGACCTTCCTGCCAGCTATCTCGGCACCGGATGCGGGGACACCGAGGCCATCGATAAGCAGCGGGCCTTCAGAGTTAATGAAGTCAATGGAGCTTGCGAAATAGGACTCCATGTGGTCAATGAGTGCGCTTTGTGCCGCCTTGAAGTTCTTGTCTGCGCGCTCCCGGGAAATCTTCTGCCCCGTCCCGATTACTTTATCGCCAACGTAGACCTTTCCATCCTCGCCGATATGCGCCTTTTTGCCGTCTTTAAACTCCGAGATAAATTCCTCGCCGAGGCCCTCGAGGAGGTCAATATCGGCATCGAGAAGCATGTGCGGACCGCAATTAGGGATGGAACCGGTAGAAAACCTGGCGACATTGACCACCGCGGAGGGCTGCAAGTCCACAAGCGTTTGTGCCTCGGGCCGGGAAATATTCGCCGCATCGATAACGGCGATATCACCTGCAGAAAACTTCTTAAGACCTTTCGCGCCCGGGGTGCAATCGCGCAATGCGGCAGACTCACCGGGTTGCTCAGGGGTACGGGAAAACAGAGCCATGCGCCCCATTCTTCCTTGCTTAGTCCGCCAGCTGGGTAAGGCGCGCGGAAGCTTCCTTTTGTGCGCGGTCAAAAAGCTCTTGGGCGTGGGCGCGCCCAGTGTCCGTGTCATCCAAACCGGCCAGCATGCGCGCCAATTCCTCAACGCGCTCCTGCTCCGATAACTCGGCTACCCCAGAGGTAAACTTATCCTTCGAAACATGCAAATGCGCATCTGCATACGCGGCTACCTGCGGCAAGTGGGTGACGACGATAACCTGGTTATGCGCAGCCAGCCGCGCTAGCCGACGCCCAATTTCCACCGCCGCACGCCCGCCCACGCCAGCATCGACCTCATCAAAGACCAAGGTCGCACCATCTTCGCTGGCGAGCACAACCTCAAGGGCAAGCATGACGCGAGACAGCTCACCACCGGAGGCCGCGGTGGCCAACGGCTTCCCATTGAGTTGCAACTCCGCGGCATCGGCACCCGTCTTCGAATACTTGGCTGTGGAAAGCTCAACCGACAACGTGGAATTGGGCATGGCCAATCCATGCAACTCCTCAGTCACCAGCTTGCCCAGCGCTTCCGCGGCTTTCTGCCGACCCTTCGTAAGCTCCGCCGCCTTCTGCTTCATCTCCTGTTCGGCCTCTTTGACCTGCGACTTCAGCTCCTCGAGGACCTCCGTCGAGGTATCCATCGACTGCAGTTTGGCCTCCGCCTCATCGCGCCACGCCAATACGCCATCGATATCGCTAGCGTATTTCCGGGTCAATGCTCGGAGATCCTGCTGGCGCTGCAGCGATTTTTCCAACAGATTCGGATCCGCCGGCAGCCCCGCGAGGTATCCGCCGAGCTCAGCCGAGATATCGCCTAGCTGCGAGGTGAGCTCAGAGATGCGCTCGCCCAAATCCGCCAACTGTTTATCCGAGGATCCCACCAGCGCCGAGCCCGCGCGCCCGAGCAGCGAAGACGCAGCCTCATCAAGCTCTTCAGTACCATCGATCGCTGCCAAGGCAGTGTGCGCGGATTCGCGCAGGCCGTCGACGTCTTGCAAGCGCTGCACCAACTGCACCAGCTCCGCGTCTTCCCCTGGCTCGGGTGCCACACCGTTGATTTCCTCTAAGGCATATTGCAAGCGGTCAGCTTCCTGGGCAAGCTCTCTACGAGACTCGGTGCGCCGACGATAGTCCTTGGCCAGGCTGCGCCACTTTTTAAAGGCCTCCGCATAGTCTTCCCGGATTCCAGCCAGTTGCGGATCCGCACGGTCTACCGCCGCGAGCTGCTCTTCTGGAGCCAAGAGGCGCAATTGATCGTTCTGGCCATGCACGGTAATTATCTCCCGCGCGAAATCTCCCAACGTGGCGGCCGGTACGGCGCGGCCGCCCAAATAGGCCCGCGATCGCCCCGCTGCGGAAACGGTCCGCGAGACAATAAATTCACCATTTTCATCTGGCTCGCCGCCCACCGAGTCCACCAGCTGGCTAATGCTCTCTTTCGCGGAACTAAAGTGGCCTTCCACGGCCGCTTTTTTAGCGCCATCGCGCACCCGAGAGGCATCGGCACGCCCGCCTGCCAATAGCCTCAGCCCCGTGACCACCATGGTTTTTCCTGCACCGGTTTCACCGGTCAATACGGTCAAGCCCTCCGACAATTCCGCAGAGCTATGGCGAATGACTCCTAAATCATTAATAGAAATATCGACAAGCACTATTTCTCCTTCGGTCCGCGCCAGCCTTCCACGGGCAACCGCAGCTTAGAGACCAATCGATCCGTAAAGGGCTGATCATCTAACCGCACCCAGCGTACGGGGCGCTTACCGCGCACCACCTCGACGCGGGCACCCGGCGGCATAATAAGTTCCCTGCACCCATCCAAGATAACCACGGCCGGTGTGGTTTGCATGGTTGATTCCACTGCCACCAGTGAATTCGGGGAAACCACTAATGGTTTGGTAAACAGCGCATGGGCATTATTCGGCACGACCAAGATTGCATCCAGGGATGGCCACAGCACTGGGCCTCCAGCTGAAAACGCATACGCCGTAGAACCCGTTGGGGTAGAAATCAGTACGCCATCACAACCGAACGACGAAACGGGGCGCCGGTCGATCTCCAAAATCGCATCCAGCACGCCCGACCTGTTCTGGTTTTCAACCGAGGCCTCATTCAAAGCCCAACTGCTAGCCAGTTGGTGACCGTTGGCATCCGAAATAGAGACATCCACCGTCAACCTGTCCTCTACCCGGTAGCTTTTCTCAATCACGCGAGCGACGGCACGGTCTAATGACTCCACTTCCCATTCCGCGAGGAAGCCTACGTGGCCCAGATTCACTCCGAGGACCGGGATATCTACCGCCCGCGCCATATCGGCGGCGCGCAGGAAGGTGCCATCACCGCCTAAAACAAGGACCAGTTCGCATCCCGCCGCAGCAGCATCAGAATGCGACACATGTTGGAGTCCCGGCAAGACGGTTTCGTCCGCGCACACGCGCACCGTTATCCCCGCTTCCTGCAATAATTCGGCTGCACGGGAGGTAGCCTGCAGGTTCTCTGCACGATTGGCATGCGG
Source organism: Corynebacterium sp. KPL1818 (assembly GCF_000478135.1). NCBI lineage: Bacteria > Bacillati > Actinomycetota > Actinomycetes > Mycobacteriales > Corynebacteriaceae > Corynebacterium > Corynebacterium sp. KPL1818. The sequence continues at coordinate 801,072 of NZ_KI515759.1, forward strand.
AACCAACAATATCTCTCGCATTATTGCGGACCTTCTTCAACGGCAGTATCAATCATCTGTTTCATTGTAGCTGCGTCCGTTGACATACCGTCCTTTTTCAGCCAAAGGAAATATTCCACGTTTCCACTCGGGCCAGGCAATGGTGAAGCCACAACACCGTGCAGGCTAAGGCCTAAAGACACGGCAAACTCGGCGACATCCTGTGTAACCTCTTTCCGCATCTCGGGAGAGCGGACCACCCCGCCGCTGCCAATGCGATCCTTGCCCACCTCAAACTGCGGCTTAACCATCGGCAGCAGCCACGCTCCGTCCTTCATACACTCCACAATTGCTGGCAGTACCAGCTTTAAGGAAATGAAGGATAAATCCCCGACCATGCCATCACACAGGCCATTGGTCATTTCTGGATTAATAGTGCGGATATTGGTCCTATCCAAGACGGTTACGCGGTCGTCATTTTGCAGCCGCCACAGTAATTGCCCATACCCAACGTCAACAGAAAGCACTTCCCTCGCACCAGAGGCCAGGCACACATCCGTAAAACCTCCCGTCGATGCCCCTGCATCTAAGATGCGACCGTCCATGTCGACGTCGAATGCGGCAAGCGCGCCCAAGAGCTTATGTGCGCCGCGGGACGCCCACTTGTCTTCCTCGGACTCCTCGACCTTGATGGAGACTTCAGGATCCACAACTGTTGCAGGCTTTTCTGCTTTGAATCCGCCGACCGTCACACGGCCAGACTTGATCATCTCGCGGGCTTGCTCACGAGATCGCGCAATCTTTCGGCGCACAAGTTCTGCATCCAGCCTGCGGCGTTGTGGTGGCATTAGTTCTCCTGCAAAGCATTCCGCAATACGGAATGCGCCCTGTCCAGTTGATCGACTTCTTCTGCAAGTGATGGCGCATCTTCGCCAAGAATTGTCGAAATCTCTGAATCTACTGCTTCAGGCTCTTTCACGGCCCGAAAATCGTGTGGCTTTACCGCCATTTCGACACAACCTTTTCCGCAAATTCGCTACGCGGCTGAATATACCGAGGTGGTGCCGGCATTGACCACGCCACTTCCAATACGGTCCGCAATGCTTGCACCGAGGTAGAGGACTCATTTCCGCCCTGCAAAAGAACGTCATACCCATCGCACCGCGCGGTAAAGTCTCCTTGCGGTCCCGGTCGCACCTGCGAAATAGGCAATGAAAGCTCGTGCATGCCCGCACCAATAAAGTTGGGCCGCGCCTCCACGGGGGCCTCGATAAGCTCAAGCTCGCCCGAGACACCGGTCAATACATGGAAAGTATTCATCGCTGCGGTGTTACCCCCAACGATATCCGTATCTAGCCTGTCGCCCACCGCCAATGGCTTTTTCGACCCGACCTTTTTGGCTGCGAGGAAGAACATCGCTGGTTCAGGTTTGCCGGCAGAAACGGGCTCTACTCCCGTCGCCTTCTGGACAGCAGCAACGAGGGAACCATTGCCAACGCCTAGCCCCCGCTCAATTGGAAGGGACGTATCCAAATTTGAGGCGAAAAACTTCGCGCCTGCCCGGATAGCCAGAGCCCCCTCCGTTAACTGTTCCCAACCAACGGACTTATCAAAACCTTGCAGGACGGCTGCTGGTTTATCATCAGCACTCGAGACCACGGAAAAGCCCATCTCCTTGGCCAAGTCCCGGAAAGAATCCGCGCCAATGATTAGTACTTTCGCACCTGACGGGATTTCCCCCGCGGCCAACTGCAATACCGCTTGGGCGGAGGTGACGATATCACCAGAATCCGCAGTCAAACCGATATCCGTCAGCATTGTGGCGACGGCTTCTGGGCTCCGCGACGCATTATTTGTTACATATACTGCGGGAACGCCGCACGTATTAATAACGTCTACTACGTTGCTGAGCGGACGGCCGCCCTCCCAGACGGTTCCATCCAGGTCCAGCAATAAGGCGTCATGTTTGCTCAAAACACTCATTATTTACATTCCGCCAATCGGTCTGCGGCATCGGTCCAATCACCCTCATCAATGGCGATAGTGTGCTCGAACCACTCGCGGGCTTCATCCCTGCGCCCCGCAGCGAGAAGAGCGTTTGCATAGGCATACGACAACCTACAAGCACTCACTCCGCGATCGCTGCGGTCAGGTTGTGCCCTCTGGATGGTAACCACCGCTGATTCAGGTTGATCGAGGTCAAGGCGAGCACCTGCCAGCACGATCGCCAGTTCAATAGCCGATTCTTTGTCTAGTTCTTTCGCCTCCTCGCTGCGTCCTAACTCCAATGCCTTTTCCGGCCGACCCAACCCACGTTCACAGTCGGCCATAACCGCGAGCATCCCCGGGCCGCCAGAAATACGGCGGGCAGCGCGGAGCTCGGCGAGTGCCTCTTTCCACTCGCCTGCACGGTAAGCAGCGATACCATTAACTTCTCTGGCGATAGCCACGCGGCCCGCACGGTCCTTAGCCGCGCGCGCATGCCGCAGCGCCAGCTTAGGATCATCGTCCATCCAGGTCGCCGCCATGATCATGTGCTTGGCGACGGCCTCCGAGTTCTCTTTAGAGAGAGATTTCAAATCTTGGAGCACCAATGGGTCCAAGTCATTGATATCAACCTCTTCAGGAATATCCGGATCGGTCATACGCCGGTTGATTCGCTCTTCCCGATACCCAGAGCGCTGTGGAGAGAAAGATTTCTTCTTTCCCCCTCCGCGAGAATCGCGGTCCCCCGAATTGCGTGGATTTCGACCCCGACGGTCTTGTCCGCGGCCGTTACGGCCGTGCTGGTTGCGCTCCGACATTCAGTCCTACCCTTTCTTGGTTGGAACTCGCACAGAAATACCGCACCCATTCTACAGTGCTAAACGACATTCAATGAATCTAGAATATCCTCGTCGATTGCCCGTAGTTTCATGAACCAGGTCACTGCTTTTGGCCGCTCTGGTGAGGTGGTGCTGGGTTGGTGGGGTTTTATTTTTTGTTGTTGTGTTTGTTTCTTTTGTGTGTGAGGAATTGTTTCCAGGTGTAGGGGCCTGACCCCCGGAAAGTGAACACGTCGGGGGTCAGGCCCGGGTTCACCATCGCACCGGAAGAGCATTACTCACCGGAGCAAGCTGGCGAGAAGGAAGCCGAGGCGTGGGAGACGGTAGTGGAAGAAGCTGAGCTTTTGGATGCCGATGGGGCGCTGCACGATCAAGATTTGTTCGAGCAGTGCGTGACCTCGCCGCTGATTTTCGCCTCCGCCATGCTGAACTTCGGCGTGCACCAAATTCTGGGCACTTCATTGACTCACAATGAACATCCTCTGTTACGGACACAAAATCCGCACTAATCGGGTGTCCACTAAACGAGGGTAACCTCACCACAGTCCTATAACCCTCCACGTAGCCTTATAACTTCTGGACTTTCTTGCAGACGAGGGTAACCTTCTATACGGCACACAGCGTGACAACCGAGGTGGTACTCGATGTACTACTTGTAGGTAGCAAGCGTACGATTGCACACGTTTTGCAGCACCGGACAATCCCGTTAATAACAGCGACTCCTACTTCGCTTGCCAGATATATTAACCGGACTCGTTTATTGAACCTAGAGGTTGACCTTAACACTGCGTCAGGGTGTACGTTTAGGGACATGACAATCTCGATGATCGACAGCGCCACGGGAATGCGCACGATGTTGGATAGCCCTCCGGGACAGTGGCAGGAGGCCGCTCGTAAATTATGGGAGCCCATGGCTGGCATGTATTTCTTCATTCCAGGCGGTCTCGATATGGCTACCGTGCACAGTCAGAACTTCGGATTCGGCCCGGATGCCTCACGTCAGCAAGTAAATGATGCGCTCTACAAATTGGAGGAGGCCAACGCTTGGTCTCGAGTTGAGCAAGCTCTCGCTAAAGGGGTTCAATACTTGGCGACTGCTAACCCAGGACTCATGATTCCTGACCTCACTGTGCTTCTAGTGTTAGGTGATCCTTCCAACGAGCACTTCATGGACGAAGTTCGAGGCCTGTCAGCCTTCGGTGGGATCAGTGGCTACATTGCCATCACCATTTGGCCGACTGAGGAAGTTCTCCATCGGCTAGAAGCGATTGCCCTACACGAGTTGCACCACAACGTCCGCTATTCAGCTGACGGCATCGTATGGGACCCGCAGACAGTGACCGTCGGTGAGCATGTCGTGGCCGAGGGGCTAGCCGACCTATTCGCTGCCCAGTTCTACGGTAAGCGTGGATATACGCACTTCGTCACCGACCAAACCAGATCGAGAGAAGATGTACTAAAACGGGTCGTCGAGGGCTTGGATGTGACAGGCATGCAGGACTTCGCCGCATGGGTGCTTGGAGATTCGAGCGCCCGCCTGATGGGATCGAAACCGGTCGGGCTACCCACCGGAGCTGGTTACGCCGCAGGGGCTCGTATCACCCAAGCCTACATGGATAAGACGGGTCGGACGGCCGCCGAGTGTGTCACCACACCCGCCGCTGAAATCTTAAATGTTGCCTTGCCACAACTAGGCCTGACGCGACACGACAGCTGACAAGAAACACCTGATAAAGAAATGGACCGTTCACGAACTTGCAAACAGGTTCGAGACCAACGAAGCCTGCGGCACTGCCACTCGTGCAATGTTCGCTGCTAGTGTGTAAAACAGACCGAGGACATGGGGCCTGACCACCGGAAAGTGGACACGTCGGGGGTTAGCTATGCTGCTTTAGTCAGTGTAGCTGAAGTCTCGAATTCAAAGACATCAGGCGCTACAAGATTGCACCAGGAGTGCCGCCGGCGCGTGTTATAGCGCATGCACCACCGGAAGACTTCCTGACGGCAGGAGATCGGATTGTCAAAGACTTTCCTATCACGCAAGACTTCCCGCTTGAGCGTGGCGTTAAACGATTCTGCTAGGGCTTCTATCAGCACTCGTTCCTACCGCTCCCATAGACTGGCGCACACCCAACGACGAGCAATAGTTCCTAAAAGCTTGTGAGGTATACACGCTGCCGTGATCAGAATGGAAAATTGCCCCTTTAAGGCTTCCGCGGACTTTCCTGGCATGGGACAAAGCTTCGATAACCAGTGATACCCGCATGTGATCGGCGAGTGCATGTCCGACAAGTTTGCGCGAGTAGACGTCGATGACCGTGGCCAGGTACATGTTCTTGCCGCCCTTACACGGCAGGTACGTAATGTCGCCTACATAGACGTGGTTTGGCCTGTCAG
>NZ_KI515759.1:806742-817174 GCF_000478135.1 Corynebacterium sp. KPL1818
CCGAGAATTCGGTTCGGTGGTCATAGACAAACTGGAAGCGGATCACCAGTGAGTCTCTTCGGCAAAATATTTCGCGGCCTTGCGCAGGATGTCACGTTCTTCGCGCAGCTTTGCGTTCTCTTTTTCTAACTGGCGGATCCGTTCGGAATCATTCGCTGCTTGGACCTTGTCGCGCATGCTTTTTGTGCGGGCACGTTTGCCGGTGCCGTACTTCTTGATCCAAGAATGCAGCGAGGCACGGTTGATACCGAGCTCTGCTGATGCTGAGTTCAGTGAGAGGTCCTCATTGTTTTCGTAGAGGGCCACGGCATCGCGTTTGAACTGTTCGGAGTACCTGGACATGGTGGTAGATTACCTTTCTTCCAGCCCGACTGGGCTGGATATCAGGTGTCCACCAAACAGGGGTCAGGTCCTTACGCCTGGTAGTGATGCATCGGCGGCGTTTGGTAAAGCCTCTAAGCCCCATGGCTTTCATGATTCGTGCAACTTTCTTGTGATTTATCGGGGCATACGCCGTGTCCTCGTTCAGGCTTGCGGCGATGCGTTTAGCGCCGTAAAGACCATGCTCATCATCAAAGATGGTTGCGATCCTCGCACCGATAACGGCATCAGAATACATCTCTTATCCTGCGATTTTTACGGGTTTGGACCCACTTGTAAAACGAGGAACGATTCAGCTTTAACACATTACACATCCGCATAAGCCGAGTACTTGGTTCGGTGGTCATAGCCACACTGGAAGCAGAACTCCCGTGAGTTTCTTTAAGCAAAATATTTAGCGGCCTTGCGCAGGATGTCACGTTCTTCGCGCAGCTTAGAGACCTCTTTTTCTAGCTGGCGGATCCGTCTCACGATTCATTTGCCGTTTGGGCTTTATCCTGCACTGCTTTTATGCGGGCACGTTTGCCGGTGCCGTACTTCTTTACCCATGAATGCAGCGAGGCACGGTTGATACCGAGCTGGGCTGATGCTGAGTTCAGCGAGAGGTCCTCATTGTTTTCGTAGAGGGCCACGGCATCGCGTTTGAACTGTTCGGAGTACCCGGACATGGTGGTAGATTACCTTTCTTTCCAGCCCGACTGGGCTGGATATTAGGTGTCCGCTAAGCAGGGGTCTGGTCCGTAGTGCCAGTGTGTGTTTGTGGTGGCTAGTGGTCCTGTGGGGTGGTCTATGTGGTAGGTGCCGTCGGTGTGTAGCCAGGCGATGGTGCCGGTTATTGGGTCCATGATGTAGTGGACTCGTTTGTCGGTTTTGATGTTGTGGTGGTGTTGGCACAGGGTGACGAGATTGTCGGGGCTGGTGGGTCCGCCGTTGTTGTATTCGATGCGGTGGTCGAGTTGGCATTTGTGTGCTGGTGTGGTGCAGCCGGGCCAGCGGCAGGTGAGGTCTCTGCCTTGTGTGTAGGCGCGGATGTGGCTGGTGGGCTGGTAGCCCGGGGTTTCTTCTGGTTGTAGGTGTCGGGTGAAGGTGTCGATGTTTTCTAGGTTGGTGATGCGGGACCAGCCGTAGCCTGGGAAATACACTTTCGCCTCACCAGCACCAGCACCTGCACCGGCGGCGTTATTGTCGTCAGTGGTGGTGTCGGTGGTGAACGTATTAATCGCGACTTTGGTATGCGTGTTGTCCAGGATGAGTTGGATTAAGGCTTCACCGGCACCGCACCTGTTGTTGTCTGCTTGGGTGTCGATATGGCGGGCGATGATGGCAGCAGTGGCTTTATCACACGTCAAACTAATCGTGGCCCGGTTATTATGCACAGCTACGTTAAGGGCAGGTTCGACCTCGTCAGTATCGTCGACTGCTAGCTGATGGGTGTCGATGAAGTCTCGGATAAACCGGCGGATATCCGCCACAGTGGGCACATGCTGGCTGGGTGCTGTCGGTGTGAGAAAATCTGCCAGGGCGGCATCGACCAGGCCAATGTGTTCGTGGTTGTCGCCTACACGTTCTATTTCCCGGTCGATAACCCTAAGGCGTGGTGTATCTAGTATCCATTGCTCAGAATTCGTGGCTGTAACCAGCGGTAGTTCCTGCATGCGGAAGTGTGCCCTGATAATGTCAGATAGGATGCTATAGGTTAGGCCTAGGTCTTTAGCCAGGCTGGTTAACGTCAGGTCCACGTCGTCGTCGAGGTCTGGAAGTAGTGATTGGTAGAAAAACCAGGAGTTCTTCCTAGCCTGTACTCCAGCTGCAGCAATAGGATTGTTTGGGGTGTTGGTGGCGTAAAAGACTACCGGTTCACCTGCCTCAGCATTAGTGTTGGTGTCGTAGTCGAGTGGCTCGTGATCTGAAGAAACTCCTCGTGTTAGCTGACGAGGTCTACGAAAACCTCACCTTCGGCACCAAGCACGTCAGCATCGCCTCCCTGCCTGGGATGGCCTCGCGCACGGTCGCGGTCTCTTCCGCGCCCAAGTCCTTCAACTGCACCGGGTGGAAGACCGGCTGGGCCATTGCGGAACCCGCGCTTCTCGACGGCGTCATCAATGCCAAGCAATTCACCACCTTCGTCTCCCCCACGCCCTTCCAGCCGTCGTGGCCCATGCACTGCGCTGTGAACAGGAATGGCTGGACGGCATGGTGTCTGAGCTTGCAGAGTGCCGCAGCATCCTGGTGGAGGGCCTCAAGCAGCTGGGTTTCCACGTGCACGACACCGGCGGAACCTACTACGTGGTTGCCGATCTCTCCCCCACCGGAATGAACGGCATCGACTTCTGTATGCAGCTGCCCGAAACAAAGGGCGTGGCAGCCATCCCGCTGGCCGCCTTCACGGACAACCCGGAACCGTGGCAGTACAAGGTGCGCTTTGCCTTCTGCAAGCGCCCCGAGGTCATCCGTGAAGCCGTGCGGCGTCTAACTGCAGAGTCCTAGGATCACACGATCCTAAGCATGCCGCCTCCGACTTGCGCGTTCTTATCTTTAACGGCTTTCAGCCCCTACATTCCGTTCTAGCTTTTAGGAGAACCGGGCTCTACAATCAGCGCGAGTCCCGAAGCAAGGTCTGCTAACAACTGCTTCGCCGAGTCCACAGGAGCATTGAGGTAGTCGATCGTCAGCCCGTTGACCAGTGCAGTAACAAGACGAGCACCTTGCTCAGGCGACAGCCCTCGGGCCAACTTTCCCAAACGTTGCGCTACTTCGAGTCCTTCAGACACGCGCGCTCGAAACTTCGTCACCTCGGCGTCATATAAGTCAGCTAGCCATTCGCGCGTCGAGGCTGCAGCCCCCACTATGACCCACACAGCGGCATCCTCGCGCTGGACAGGTTCAATTGGCAAAAGTTCAGCAAGGCGACCGTGGAAGGCCGCGTGAAAATCCGTCGCATCGGTTTGCATAAGGGCCCGCGACTCCTGGCGCTGCAACGACCTGACAAAAGCTTTCGCGATGATGTCGTCCCGTTTACCCATTTGGTACTGGACAGTCCCAGGTGCGACGCCAGCCTCAGTGGCGACATTGCGCACGCTCAGGGCATCGAGGCCCTGGCTGACCATTACCCGAATGGCAGCATCAGCGATCACTGCGGCGGTGCCGGTGATGGGTGTGTTGCGATCAACGGACATAGAGCTCCAATCTTGCGTAGCTCAGATGCGATGAGCCATTCATGAATGTAGTTGCACTCGTACACTACACCTCATACAATCGTACCAACCACACGATTAATACGAACGTATAACGCGGGATTGAGGCCTTTACGAAGCTGAGGTCAACATCCCCGCGGACACCCGAGTACCGGAGAATTCCTTGTCAGACTTCCTTCCCCTTGCCGGCCTTGCACTCGTAGATAGTTTGAGTGCAGGAACCCTTGTCATTCCTATTGCACTGATTGCTATCTGGCGACGAGTGCGTTTAGTCCTGTTGGGCACCTATCTCGCTACGATCGCCACGGCCTACTGCGCCCTTGGTATTGCGCTTCTATTGGGGTTCGACGCGGCAGTATCGAGGCTTTCTGACGTAAGCGAGACTGACTGGTTCCGGTGGGTGACGCTCGTTCTGGGTGCGGGGCTTTTCGTCTTCGGTGTGTTCTCACCAACCCCCAAGAAGCCCGCAGCCACGCAGACCGCCGGCGCCGAAGTGCCAACGAGTCGGGCTTCTCGCCTTGCACGGGATGCGTCACTGAGTGCGACCGGCATGGTGGGGATTGCGCTAGGTGCTGCCATTGTCGAGGCCGCGACGATGTTGCCTTACCTAGGCGCAATGGGAATTATCCAATCCATGTCATTTGGATTTAGCGGCAAGGTCGCGCTTATTGCTGGTTACTGCATCATCATGGTCCTACCGGCAACTCTTTTGGCTGTCATTGCTAGCGCAGCAGGGCCAGCTATCTTTCCTCGTTTGGAGCGCGCCATCCCTCGGCTGGAGTATGAAGCGAAAGTGACGTTGCTGTGGATCGCGGCGATTGTGGGAGGCTACATGGCGGCGTCAAGTGCAGTAAGCCTTGGATTGATCGGTTAGGTTCCAGGTTGAACCTTGAGCGGTATCGTCAATTGAAGAGCTCCTTCCTGCAGAGCTAGCCCCCGGCCCGCCTTTACTGCGGCCGAGGGCTAAGTCTCCTTCAGCCCCTAACCAATACCTACCAAGGCGGCAACAGCTGGGAGGAAGAAAATGATCAGCGCGCCGCCGATTTTGTCGAAGCTGACGCCGGTGTGGATCATGCGCGCGATAGAAACGCAGTTGGAGCCGTAAACGATGGGATTTTGTGGCATGAAAACTAGAAGCATGAAGCCAAAGCATGCGCCAAAAGTAGCGACCATCGCCGGCATGACGGGGTCTACTCCCGCAGCCATAGCGAGTGGAACAACAATTGGCACAGTGACAGCCGCTGCCGCGGTACTACTTGTGGTCTCAGAAATACGGACCGCCGAAGAACACTTCCAGATCTGAAAATAGGTAGGTTCCGGAGGTTCGGGCAGAATCGCTCTGTGAAAGCCTCAGGTTGTGGGTTTCATTCACCGGCGTAGGTGCTGCAGGGGATCTAAATCTGCAGTCCTGGGTGTGCATTCATGCAGGTCACCGATCCTGGACTGTTAGGCGCTTGACGATGCCCACCTGCAGGTCTGTATTTTCGGGTCTGTACTTTTGTGGTGTGGATTAGGGGGCTGGTTCGTAGTTCATTGACATTAGCCGCCCCAGGGTTTGGGTGAAAACGAGGAATCCCGTCACCTTTGAGTCGTTGCTCTGGGTGACGGGCTTGTTATTTAGTTGTTGTTTTGTTGTTTGTTGTCGGCGGTGACTTACTCTCCCACAACCTCCCGGTTGCAGTACCATCAGCGCGTACAGGCTTAGCTTCCGGGTTCGGAATGGGACCGGGCGTTTCCCTGTAGCTATTAACCACCGACAAACCTATTAGAACACTACCCACCACAATTGTGTGTGGTGTTGTGTCAGATACTGCATAGTGGACGCGACACACGGAATGTGTACATTTTGTTTACTCGCTAAACAAGAACACTCTTCAACTTCCCTTAAACCACATGGTGTTCGGGGGTTGTTGTGGTGTGTTTGTTTTGGTCAATTAGTACCAGTAGCCTTCACACCTTACAGTGCTTCCAAGTCTGGCCTATCTACCCCATAGTCTTTAGGGGACCTCAAAAGAAACCTCATCTTAAAACAGGCTTCCCGCTTAGATGCTTTCAGCGGTTATCCCTTCCGTACGTAGCCAACCAGCGATACCCCTGGCGGGATAACTGGCACACTAGAGGTACGTCCGTCCCGGTCCTCTCGTACTAGGGACAGCCTTCTTCAAGTTTCAACGCGCGCGGCGGATAGAGACCGAACTGTCTCACGACGTTCTGAACCCAGCTCGCGTGCCGCTTTAATGGGCGAACAGCCCAACCCTTGGGACCTACTCCAGCCCCAGGATGCGACGAGCCGACATCGAGGTGCCAAACCATCCCGTCGATATGGACTCTTGGGGAAGATCAGCCTGTTATCCCCGGGGTACCTTTTATCCGTTGAGCGACACCACATCCACAAGTAGGTGCCGGATCACTAGTCCCGACTTTCGTCCCTGCTCGACATGTCTGTCTCACAGTCAAGCTCCCTTGTGCACTTACACTCACCACCTGATTGCCAACCAGGCTGAGGGAACCTTTGGGCGCCTCCGTTACATTTTGGGAGGCAACCGCCCCAGTTAAACTACCCACCAGGCACTGTCCCCAACCCAGATCATGGGCCAAGGTTAGATGCTCAATCCGATCAGAGTGGTATTTCAACAACGACTCCACCACCACTAGCGTGATAGCCTCAACGTCTCCCACCTATCCTACACAAACCGAACCAAACACCAATACCAAGCTATAGTGAAGGTCCCGGGGTCTTTTCGTCCTGCCGCGCGTAACGAGCATCTTTACTCGTAATGCAATTTCACCGGGCCTGTGGTCGAGACAGCAGAGAAGTCGTTACGCCATTCGTGCAGGTCGGAACTTACCCGACAAGGAATTTCGCTACCTTAGGATGGTTATAGTTACCACCGCCGTTTACTGGGGCTTAAATTCTCAGCTTCGCAACCACAAAGGTTACTAACCGGTCCTCTTAACCTTCCAGCACCGGGCAGGCGTCAGTCCATATACATCAACTTAACGTCTTCGCATGGACCTGTGTTTTTGATAAACAGTCGCTTCCCTCTATTCTCTGCGACCCCACAACACTCCAACCGCACAGGTCTTCACGTCACAGGGCCCCCCTTCTCCCGAAGTTACGGGGGCATTTTGCCGAATTCCTTAACCACAGTTCACCCGAACGCCTTAGTATCTTCAACCTGACCACCTGTGTCGGTTTAGGGTACGGGCCATACACACACTCGCTAGAGGCTTTTCTCGACAGTACAGGATCACCACCATCAACCCTTTTAGGGTCTACGCATCACGCCTCAACCACAAAGTGCGGCGGATTTACCTACCACACGGCCTACACGCTTACACCACCAATCCAATAAGTGGCGCGGCTACCTCACTGCGTCACCCCATCACTTGAACCACACATCAGGCCCCACGACATCAACACCACCAACACTCAAAAAAGTGAACAGGTAGCGTATCCGCAGTGGTTAGTATCCGTGCTTTATCATGGGCGCACATGTACGGGTACCAGAATATCAACTGGTTATCCATCGACTACGCCTGTCGGCCTCGCCTTAGGTCCCGACTCACCCTGGGAAGACGAACTTGACCCAGGAACCCTTAGTCATCCGGCGGTAAGGATTCTCACCTTACAATTCGTTACTCATGCCTGCATTCTCACTCGCACACAGTCCACGCCTCCTCACGGTAACGCTTCCACCCATGCACGACGCTCCCCTACCCAAACAACGTATGTTGCTTGCCGCGGCTTCGGCGGTGTACTTGAGCCCCACTACATTGTCGGCGCAGAACCACTCGACCAGTGAGCTATTACGCACTCTTTCAAGGATGGCTGCTTCTAAGCCAACCTCCTGGCTGTCTTCGCGATCCCACATCCTTTTCCACTTAGTACACCCTTAGGGGCCTTAACCGGCGATCTGGGCTGTTTCCCTCTCGACTATGAAGCTTATCCCCCACAGTCTCACTGCCGCACAACACAATTGATGGCATTCGGAGTTTGGCTGACATTGCTAAGATTGTAGTCCCGCTCAACCAACCAGTCGCTCTACCTCCACCAAGCTAAATGCGACGCTGCACCTAAATGCATTTCGGGGAGAACCAGCTATCACGGAGTTTGATTGGCCTTTCACCCCTACCCACAGCTCATCCCCGCAGTTTTCAACCTACGTGGGTTCGCGCCTCCACAACCTCTTACAGCTGCTTCACACTGGCCATGGGTAGATCACCCCGCTTCGGGTCCAGGACATGCCACTTATCACCCCATTAGGATTCGGTTTCCCTACGGCTACCCCACACGGGTTAACCTCGCGACATGCCGCTGACTCGCAGGCTCATTCTTCAAAAGGCACGCCATCACACACAAACAGGTGCTCTGACGGATTGTAAGCACATGGTTTCAGGAACTATTTCACTCCCCTCCCGGGGTACTTTTCACCATTCCCTCACGGTACTATCCACTATCGGTCACACTGAGTATTTAGGCTTACCGGGTGGTCCCGGCAGATTCACAACAGATTCCACGAGCCCGTTGCTACTCGGGAACCCAACAACCCCCACATCATCATCTTCAGCTACAGGACTCTCACCTACTCCGGTAGATCATTCCAAACCACTTCACCTAACAACAATGCACAGGGCGTGCCACTGGTAGATGACACAAAGCTAGGCCCCACAACACCGCACACACAACCCCTACCAGGTATCACATGCACACGGTTTAGCCTCATCCACGTTCGTTCGCCACTACTAGCAGAATCATTATTATTTTCTCCTCCTACGGGTACTGAGATGTTTCACTTCCCCGCGTAACCCCCACAACAGCTATGAATTCACTGAAGGGTAACCCCACATAACCAGGGCCAGGTTTCCCCATTCGGACATCCTCGGATCAACGCTTTATTGACAACTCCCCGAGGCTTAACGCAGCCTTACACGTCCTTCATCGGCTCAGCATGCCAAGGCATCCACCATGTGCCCTAAATAACGAACACACCAACCACCACACACAAACCACACAACACAAAGGTCACACAATCCGTATGCAGTGGCAACAAGTGAACTTGACAAAATAAACAAAAAGAAAAATCACATCACACACAAGACACCACAAGCACAAAAACAAGTGGCATCATGTGAGATGCTCGCGTCCACTATACAGTTCTCACACAACACCCCAACCAGCAACAAACACCACCACAACAGACGACGCTCATCAACCAGTCAGGCACACACAAAAGGGGATAATGCCCCAGACACCCAACAATGCACCAACGTACAATCAACACTCATTTTCGTATACATGGACACTTTTACGCATGTCACAAAGCACTGTCTCAACACTTAGACCTGCTGATTAAGGTGTATGTCCTACCCGGAATTTCCAAACATCGGTGGCAGCAGAACACTCGCCTACTCAACCACCAACCCACCATCAAACAACAGTGGGCAACCCACAACTGTGGGTCATGGCTGCAACTGCAGCCAAAATAAAAGCTCCTTAGAAAGGAGGTGATCCACCCGCACCTTCCGGTACGGGTACCTTGTTACGACTTCGTCCCAATCGCCGATCCCACCTTCGACGGCTCCCTAACACGTTTAGGCCACCGGCTTCGGGTGTTACCAACTTTCATGACGTGACGGGCGGTGTGTACAAGGCCCGGGAACGTATTCACCGCAGCATTGCTGATCTGCGATTACTAGCGACTCCGACTTCATGGGGTCGAGTTGCAGACCCCAATCCGAACTAAGGCCGGCTTTCAGCGATTCGCTCCACCTCACAGTGTCGCAGCGCGTTGTACCGACCATTGTAGCATGTGTGAAGCCCTGGACATAAGGGGCATGATGATTTGACGTCATCCCCACCTTCCTCCGAGTTAACCCCGGCAGTCTCTCATGAGTCCCCAACCAAATGCTGGCAACATAAGACAAGGGTTGCGCTCGTTGCGGGACTTAACCCAACATCTCACGACACGAGCTGACGACAACCATGCACCACCTGTACACCAACCACAAAGGGAAACTACATCTCTGCAGCGATCTGATGTATGTCAAGCCCAGGTAAGGTTCTTCGCGTTGCATCGAATTAATCCACATGCTCCGCCGCTTGTGCGGGCCCCCGTCAATTCCTTTGAGTTTTAGCCTTGCGGCCGTACTCCCCAGGCGGGGCGCTTAATGCGTTAGCTACGGCACGAAAGTCGTAGAAAGACCCTCACACCTAGCGCCCACCGTTTACGGCATGGACTACCAGGGTATCTAATCCTGTTCGCTACCCATGCTTTCGCTCCTCAGCGTCAGTAACTGCCCAGTAACCTGCCTTCGCCATCGGTGTTCCTCCTGATATCTGCGCATTTCACCGCTACACCAGGAATTCCAGTTACCCCTACAGCACTCAAGTTATGCCCGTATCGCCTGCACGCCCGGAGTTAAGCCCCAGAATTTCACAGACGACGCGACAAACCACCTACGAGCCCTTTACGCCCAGTAATTCCGGACAACGCTCGCACCCTACGTATTACCGCGGCTGCTGGCACGTAGTTAGCCGGTGCTTCTTATCTAGGTACCGTCACAAAAAGCTTCGTCCCTAGCGAAAGGAGTTTACAACCCGAAGGCCTTCATCCCCCACGCGGCGTCGCTGCATCAGGCTTGCGCCCATTGTGCAATATTCCCCACTGCTGCCTCCCGTAGGAGTCTGGGCCGTATCTCAGTCCCAATGTGGCCGTACACCCTCTCAGGCCGGCTACCCGTCGCCGCCTTGGTAGGCCATTACCCCACCAACAAGCTGATAGGCCGCGAGCTCATCCTACACCGAAAAAACTTTCCAACCACCACACTAAAGATGGCTCCTATCCGGTATTAGA
>NZ_KI515760.1:0-287004 GCF_000478135.1 Corynebacterium sp. KPL1818
TCTAATACCGGATAGGAGCCATCTTTAGTGTGGTGGTTGGAAAGTTTTTTCGGTGTAGGATGAGCTCGCGGCCTATCAGCTTGTTGGTGGGGTAATGGCCTACCAAGGCGGCGACGGGTAGCCGGCCTGAGAGGGTGTACGGCCACATTGGGACTGAGATACGGCCCAGACTCCTACGGGAGGCAGCAGTGGGGAATATTGCACAATGGGCGCAAGCCTGATGCAGCGACGCCGCGTGGGGGATGAAGGCCTTCGGGTTGTAAACTCCTTTCGCTAGGGACGAAGCTTTTTGTGACGGTACCTAGATAAGAAGCACCGGCTAACTACGTGCCAGCAGCCGCGGTAATACGTAGGGTGCGAGCGTTGTCCGGAATTACTGGGCGTAAAGGGCTCGTAGGTGGTTTGTCGCGTCGTCTGTGAAATTCTGGGGCTTAACTCCGGGCGTGCAGGCGATACGGGCATAACTTGAGTGCTGTAGGGGTAACTGGAATTCCTGGTGTAGCGGTGAAATGCGCAGATATCAGGAGGAACACCGATGGCGAAGGCAGGTTACTGGGCAGTTACTGACGCTGAGGAGCGAAAGCATGGGTAGCGAACAGGATTAGATACCCTGGTAGTCCATGCCGTAAACGGTGGGCGCTAGGTGTGAGGGTCTTTCTACGACTTTCGTGCCGTAGCTAACGCATTAAGCGCCCCGCCTGGGGAGTACGGCCGCAAGGCTAAAACTCAAAGGAATTGACGGGGGCCCGCACAAGCGGCGGAGCATGTGGATTAATTCGATGCAACGCGAAGAACCTTACCTGGGCTTGACATACATCAGATCGCTGCAGAGATGTAGTTTCCCTTTGTGGTTGGTGTACAGGTGGTGCATGGTTGTCGTCAGCTCGTGTCGTGAGATGTTGGGTTAAGTCCCGCAACGAGCGCAACCCTTGTCTTATGTTGCCAGCATTTGGTTGGGGACTCATGAGAGACTGCCGGGGTTAACTCGGAGGAAGGTGGGGATGACGTCAAATCATCATGCCCCTTATGTCCAGGGCTTCACACATGCTACAATGGTCGGTACAACGCGCTGCGACACTGTGAGGTGGAGCGAATCGCTGAAAGCCGGCCTTAGTTCGGATTGGGGTCTGCAACTCGACCCCATGAAGTCGGAGTCGCTAGTAATCGCAGATCAGCAATGCTGCGGTGAATACGTTCCCGGGCCTTGTACACACCGCCCGTCACGTCATGAAAGTTGGTAACACCCGAAGCCGGTGGCCTAAACGTGTTAGGGAGCCGTCGAAGGTGGGATCGGCGATTGGGACGAAGTCGTAACAAGGTACCCGTACCGGAAGGTGCGGGTGGATCACCTCCTTTCTAAGGAGCTTTTATTTTGGCTGCAGTTGCAGCCATGACCCACAGTTGTGGGTTGCCCACTGTTGTTTGATGGTGGGTTGGTGGTTGAGTAGGCGAGTGTTCTGCTGCCACCGATGTTTGGAAATTCCGGGTAGGACATACACCTTAATCAGCAGGTCTAAGTGTTGAGACAGTGCTTTGTGACATGCGTAAAAGTGTCCATGTATACGAAAATGAGTGTTGATTGTACGTTGGTGCATTGTTGGGTGTCTGGGGCATTATCCCCTTTTGTGTGTGCCTGACTGGTTGATGAGCGTCGTCTGTTGTGGTGGTGTTTGTTGCTGGTTGGGGTGTTGTGTGAGAACTGTATAGTGGACGCGAGCATCTCACATGATGCCACTTGTTTTTGTGCTTGTGGTGTCTTGTGTGTGATGTGATTTTTCTTTTTGTTTATTTTGTCAAGTTCACTTGTTGCCACTGCATACGGATTGTGTGACCTTTGTGTTGTGTGGTTTGTGTGTGGTGGTTGGTGTGTTCGTTATTTAGGGCACATGGTGGATGCCTTGGCATGCTGAGCCGATGAAGGACGTGTAAGGCTGCGTTAAGCCTCGGGGAGTTGTCAATAAAGCGTTGATCCGAGGATGTCCGAATGGGGAAACCTGGCCCTGGTTATGTGGGGTTACCCTTCAGTGAATTCATAGCTGTTGTGGGGGTTACGCGGGGAAGTGAAACATCTCAGTACCCGTAGGAGGAGAAAATAATAATGATTCTGCTAGTAGTGGCGAACGAACGTGGATGAGGCTAAACCGTGTGCATGTGATACCTGGTAGGGGTTGTGTGTGCGGTGTTGTGGGGCCTAGCTTTGTGTCATCTACCAGTGGCACGCCCTGTGCATTGTTGTTAGGTGAAGTGGTTTGGAATGATCTACCGGAGTAGGTGAGAGTCCTGTAGCTGAAGATGATGATGTGGGGGTTGTTGGGTTCCCGAGTAGCAACGGGCTCGTGGAATCTGTTGTGAATCTGCCGGGACCACCCGGTAAGCCTAAATACTCAGTGTGACCGATAGTGGATAGTACCGTGAGGGAATGGTGAAAAGTACCCCGGGAGGGGAGTGAAATAGTTCCTGAAACCATGTGCTTACAATCCGTCAGAGCACCTGTTTGTGTGTGATGGCGTGCCTTTTGAAGAATGAGCCTGCGAGTCAGCGGCATGTCGCGAGGTTAACCCGTGTGGGGTAGCCGTAGGGAAACCGAATCCTAATGGGGTGATAAGTGGCATGTCCTGGACCCGAAGCGGGGTGATCTACCCATGGCCAGTGTGAAGCAGCTGTAAGAGGTTGTGGAGGCGCGAACCCACGTAGGTTGAAAACTGCGGGGATGAGCTGTGGGTAGGGGTGAAAGGCCAATCAAACTCCGTGATAGCTGGTTCTCCCCGAAATGCATTTAGGTGCAGCGTCGCATTTAGCTTGGTGGAGGTAGAGCGACTGGTTGGTTGAGCGGGACTACAATCTTAGCAATGTCAGCCAAACTCCGAATGCCATCAATTGTGTTGTGCGGCAGTGAGACTGTGGGGGATAAGCTTCATAGTCGAGAGGGAAACAGCCCAGATCGCCGGTTAAGGCCCCTAAGGGTGTACTAAGTGGAAAAGGATGTGGGATCGCGAAGACAGCCAGGAGGTTGGCTTAGAAGCAGCCATCCTTGAAAGAGTGCGTAATAGCTCACTGGTCGAGTGGTTCTGCGCCGACAATGTAGTGGGGCTCAAGTACACCGCCGAAGCCGCGGCAAGCAACATACGTTGTTTGGGTAGGGGAGCGTCGTGCATGGGTGGAAGCGTTACCGTGAGGAGGCGTGGACTGTGTGCGAGTGAGAATGCAGGCATGAGTAACGAATTGTAAGGTGAGAATCCTTACCGCCGGATGACTAAGGGTTCCTGGGTCAAGTTCGTCTTCCCAGGGTGAGTCGGGACCTAAGGCGAGGCCGACAGGCGTAGTCGATGGATAACCAGTTGATATTCTGGTACCCGTACATGTGCGCCCATGATAAAGCACGGATACTAACCACTGCGGATACGCTACCTGTTCACTTTTTTGAGTGTTGGTGGTGTTGATGTCGTGGGGCCTGATGTGTGGTTCAAGTGATGGGGTGACGCAGTGAGGTAGCCGCGCCACTTATTGGATTGGTGGTGTAAGCGTGTAGGCCGTGTGGTAGGTAAATCCGCCGCACTTTGTGGTTGAGGCGTGATGCGTAGACCCTAAAAGGGTTGATGGTGGTGATCCTGTACTGTCGAGAAAAGCCTCTAGCGAGTGTGTGTATGGCCCGTACCCTAAACCGACACAGGTGGTCAGGTTGAAGATACTAAGGCGTTCGGGTGAACTGTGGTTAAGGAATTCGGCAAAATGCCCCCGTAACTTCGGGAGAAGGGGGGCCCTGTGACGTGAAGACCTGTGCGGTTGGAGTGTTGTGGGGTCGCAGAGAATAGAGGGAAGCGACTGTTTATCAAAAACACAGGTCCATGCGAAGACGTTAAGTTGATGTATATGGACTGACGCCTGCCCGGTGCTGGAAGGTTAAGAGGACCGGTTAGTAACCTTTGTGGTTGCGAAGCTGAGAATTTAAGCCCCAGTAAACGGCGGTGGTAACTATAACCATCCTAAGGTAGCGAAATTCCTTGTCGGGTAAGTTCCGACCTGCACGAATGGCGTAACGACTTCTCTGCTGTCTCGACCACAGGCCCGGTGAAATTGCATTACGAGTAAAGATGCTCGTTACGCGCGGCAGGACGAAAAGACCCCGGGACCTTCACTATAGCTTGGTATTGGTGTTTGGTTCGGTTTGTGTAGGATAGGTGGGAGACGTTGAGGCTATCACGCTAGTGGTGGTGGAGTCGTTGTTGAAATACCACTCTGATCGGATTGAGCATCTAACCTTGGCCCATGATCTGGGTTGGGGACAGTGCCTGGTGGGTAGTTTAACTGGGGCGGTTGCCTCCCAAAATGTAACGGAGGCGCCCAAAGGTTCCCTCAGCCTGGTTGGCAATCAGGTGGTGAGTGTAAGTGCACAAGGGAGCTTGACTGTGAGACAGACATGTCGAGCAGGGACGAAAGTCGGGACTAGTGATCCGGCACCTACTTGTGGATGTGGTGTCGCTCAACGGATAAAAGGTACCCCGGGGATAACAGGCTGATCTTCCCCAAGAGTCCATATCGACGGGATGGTTTGGCACCTCGATGTCGGCTCGTCGCATCCTGGGGCTGGAGTAGGTCCCAAGGGTTGGGCTGTTCGCCCATTAAAGCGGCACGCGAGCTGGGTTCAGAACGTCGTGAGACAGTTCGGTCTCTATCCGCCGCGCGCGTTGAAACTTGAAGAAGGCTGTCCCTAGTACGAGAGGACCGGGACGGACGTACCTCTAGTGTGCCAGTTATCCCGCCAGGGGTATCGCTGGTTGGCTACGTACGGAAGGGATAACCGCTGAAAGCATCTAAGCGGGAAGCCTGTTTTAAGATGAGGTTTCTTTTGAGGTCCCCTAAAGACTATGGGGTAGATAGGCCAGACTTGGAAGCACTGTAAGGTGTGAAGGCTACTGGTACTAATTGACCAAAACAAACACACCACAACAACCCCCGAACACCATGTGGTTTAAGGGAAGTTGAAGAGTGTTCTTGTTTAGCGAGTAAACAAAATGTACACATTCCGTGTGTCGCGTCCACTATGCAGTATCTGACACAACACCACACACACATGTGGTGGGTAGTGTTCTAATAGGTTTGTCGGTGGTTAATAGCTACAGGGAAACGCCCGGTCCCATTCCGAACCCGGAAGCTAAGCCTGTACGCGCTGATGGTACTGCAACCGGGAGGTTGTGGGAGAGTAAGTCACCGCCGACAACAAACAACAAAAACAACAAAATAAGGTTTGTGCCGAGAGGGGCAAGGACACCGATTTCAACGGTGACCTTGCCCCTCTTTTTCGTGGTCCCATAGTTTTCTATAATGTAGCCTATGAGGACTCTTGCACAGGCGGTAACCGATCTCGTTCGGACCAATGACCCTGATCTGTACAAGGGTGAACGCGGGGTGTATTACAGCGACCGCATATTTGAAGCTGCTGAACTATTAGAACAAGCAGTGGAGAATCCTGCACAACTTCTCGGGATTGTGCCGCCGAGTCCGTCCGATATTGTGCTTGTTTCTCTAGACGCTGTAGAAGAGATTCTCAAGACTATCCCTAGGGTGAATGATTATGCCCATGCCGTAAGGGATGCCGGCGAAGTCTTGGCGCGGGTAGTTCCTTTCGCGGCACAGCAAGCTAGTTATTCTGGTTGCGCTTTGGCTGGCTGGTTTATACGAATGAATGAGATTCTCCCAGCGGAAGAAATCGACCTCGACCCAGTCTATTTGGCACCTGCCTTTGGTGAAGAGGGGGTGGCTCGCATCCGTTCGTGGAATACGGCGGAGCAAGGTAGTGGATACGTGGGGCGTCGGCTAGCGGTGCTTGAAGGCAGTGCTGATGCCGTTCTTCGGACCCATGGTCTCAAGGGAAGTGCGGCGTTGCGATATGAGGAGATCATTGGCGGCCTTTGTGACATCGGCCGCTATGGTCTTGCCTTCGATTGGTCCGAGAAGGCGGTTAACGAGTGCGCCGTGGAGGAAACCCGAAATATAGCCTCGGGTTGGGCTGTTCTTGCCAGGGAGCATTTTCCCGAACATTCGGAACGCGTCGCCCGAAAAGTATTCGATACGTACCCGGAACTACCGTCCGCTCAGGAACTCTATGCAGTCGCCCCCGACAAGGCGGAATCGGCGGCGCATATACAACACACGTTGGAGGATAAGCCATGGGATTTGGTGATGTTTCAGCACTTGTGCCTTGAAGACCCTGGACTTGCCTGGAGCACCGTCGTTAAGGCGGGAATGGAACGGCCAATGGCGCAACGGTTCCTCGATGACCTCCCGGCGCAGGTCCTTCCTTTCGTTCGCGACAATGTCACAACTTACCTAGATTCGACGAAGGTCGGTCGTGACATGGGCATCGAGCTGCTGCAGACCATGAGAGAAAAGTCGTCGGAGCTGGGAGCGCCCTGGGATGCGGATTTCAACACGCTCTTGACAGATCTACGGTGCCGCTATGCAGAGCGGTATGTCGTCTTAAGGAGACTGGACGCGTTTTCCTTTATCACTTGATTCGGCTACCGAGAAAACGCTCAATTTG
The DNA here is from genome assembly GCF_000478135.1 of Corynebacterium sp. KPL1818. Classification (NCBI taxonomy): domain Bacteria; kingdom Bacillati; phylum Actinomycetota; class Actinomycetes; order Mycobacteriales; family Corynebacteriaceae; genus Corynebacterium; species Corynebacterium sp. KPL1818. The sequence goes on from NZ_KI515760.1 coordinate 6,542, forward strand.
TGCCTATGGGTGAGAAGGGAGTCAGCAGTACGACGTGACCACAGCAAAGCGCCGGCAATGCTCACAGGGTGGTGTACAAATCGCTTTACTTGTTGTAAACATGTTTACATGAGCGAGTCAGTAATTAGTTTGCGCGTTAACGCGAAGCAGAAAGAGCGCCTAGATGCGCTTGCTTCGCGGACTGGGCGGACTGGGGCCTTCTATCTTCGCAAGGCCCTAGATTCCTACCTAGATGAACTTGAGTATGTGTATGCGCTTGAAGCCGAAGCCGAAGCAGCACGACGCGGAGAATTGGACACAATCTCCCTGCAGGACTTAGAGGACGAGTGTGGCTTGGTCGATTGAGTTCACCCCGCGTGCGGCAAAGTCGTTTCGGAAGCTTGACAAACCCGTGCAGAAACAAATCAGTAAGTTTCTTCGCGAGGTAGCAGAGTTAGACGATCCCCGTGTGCGCGGTAAAGGACTCGTTGCGGACAAGTCTGGATTGTGGCGATGGAGAGTAGGGGATTATCGGGTGATTGTTTCTATCCTCGATGAAGCTGTGGTCGTCAACGTCATCGATGTAGGACACCGACGCAATATTTACCTTTAGCCATTTGACATAGGTAAAAGAAAAAGCACCAGAAACAATCTGGTGCTTGAGAGTCCTAGCTAGAGGACGAGTAGGTCATAGCGGGTTGCTTTGACATCGGAAAGCCGCTTGCGGGCGCGCTCTAGGCGCTGCCATTGGTCCTGTGGGATGGACTTGCGGGCGATGGTGACGGTTTCAGCATCGGGGGTTCCCCATGCAATAGGCATGGGAGAGATCTGCTGCCAATGCTCCTTATCGGATGAAGAACGTTGGCCGGAAACGGCGGCGACGGGAACCTTGGTGCCCACGGTGCGCTGAACGCCGGGGATGGCAGATACCGTGCGCAGGCACGCGCCCCAACGCGGGGGCAGGGAAGGATCCACGTTGGTATTGACCAAAGCCATGAGGACCATGTCACGCTCGTTGACCTCCGCGATGACGGCGGGAGCCAGCGGATAGGAGTCATAGAGAGATTGCGCCGTTCCCACCTTGCTGGCGGCGGCAACGCCGACAATCGCCACGACAATGCCGAACAGGATAAGCCCTAATCCCAAGGTAATACCCCAAGAAAACCTCCACCACACGGCGGCACCGGCGATTACGAGAATCAGCCCGAAGATAAGCCCGGACACGCGCAGGCGGTTGGAATCACGAAGTAGCTCATTATTGGACTTAGCAAAGGACTCGTCAACGTCGAACTTAAAGATTTTCATTAACCCAAGTCTACTGCGTCCATCAGCCGGTAGGCATATCCTTGCTCGGCGAGGAAGCGTTGGCGGTGCATGGCATAGTCGGCATCGAGGCTATCGCGGGTTACGAGCGTATAAAACAGGGCCTCGGTTTCTTTCGGGCGAAGCAGGCGGCCTAAGCGTTGCGCTTCTTCTTGGCGGGACCCAAAGGTTCCAGATACTTGGATAGCCAATGCGGCCTCGGGAAGGTCGATGGAAAAGTTCGCGACTTTAGAGACGACGAGCGTGGGCAAGCTTCCCTCGCGGAACTGCTGGAAGAGTTTTTCGCGCTTGGAAGTGGACGTGGAGCCATCGATGACGGGGCAGTCGAGGTGCGTGCCGAGTTCTCGGAGCTGGTCCACGTAGCCACCGATGATTAGCGCCTGCTGATCGTGGGAGGCGAGGATCTTGTCCACGGCGCGGAGCTTCGCGGAGGCTTGGGCCGCGATGCGGTAGCGGTCGCGCGGCTGCGCGGTGGCATAGAGCATGCGTTCTTCTGGGTCCATATCTACACGGACCTCAATGCATTCCGCGGTGGCGATGTAGCCGGCCATTTCCAGCTCTTTCCACGGCGCATCGTAGCGCTTCGGGCCGATGAGGGAGAAGACATCGCCCTCCCTGCCATCCTCGCGCACGAGGGTGGCGGTAAGCCCTAGCCGGCGCCGCGATTGCAGGTCCGAGGTCATGCGGAATACGGGTGCGGGCAGCAGGTGTACTTCGTCGTAGATAATAAGGCCCCAGTCGCGGGAATCGAAGAGTTCAAGGGCGCGGTACTCACCCTTGGTTTTTCGGGTGACCACTTGATAGGTGGCGATGGTGATCGGCTTGATTTCTTTCTTTTCACCGGAGTACTCGCCGATGTCGTTGGCGGAAAGCGTCGTGCGGCGCAGGAGCTCGTCGCGCCACTGGCGGCCGGCGACGGTATTGGTAACCAAGATGAGGGTGGTGGATTGCGCCTTTGCCATGGCGGCGGCACCGACGATGGTTTTGCCGGCACCGCAGGGCAGCACGACGACGCCAGACCCGCCGGACCAGAAGGCATCGGTGGCGTATTCCTGGTAATCGCGCAGGTGCCAGCCGTCCTCGTTGAGCGCGATGGGGTGGGATTCGCCGTCGATATAGCCGGCGAGGTCTTCGGCGGGCCAGCCGGCCTTGAGGAGTTCCTGCTTGAGGCGGCCGCGCTCAGAGGGTGCGACGGCGATGGTGTTGTCATCAATGCGCGCACCAAGCAGTTTTCCTACCTTGCCGCGGGAGAGCTCGGTAAGGATGGCAGGCTCTTCTGATTCGAGGATGAGCCCGTGGGCGGGGTGGGCGTGGAGGCGGACTCGGCCGTAGCGTGACATGGTCTCGGCGACATCGACAAGCAGCGATTGCGGGACCGGGAACCGGGAGTAGGTTTCTAGGACATCGACGACCTGCTCGGCGTCGTGCCCGGCGGCGCGGGCATTCCAGAGTGCCAGGGAAGTAATGCGGTAGGTATGCACGTGCTCTGGGGCGCGCTCCAGCTCCGCGAACGGCGCGAGGGCGGTGCGCGCAGCTGCGGAATCTGGATGATCGACTTCCAGCAAGACGGTCTTGTCCGACTGCACAATCAGGGGTCCGTTCATGCGTCTAGGGTAACGGAGGTGATGCGGTGCAAGGGAAACCGGATGGTGGAGCCATCGGCGGCGCGGGCATCGATTTGGCCACCGGCGACGGTCAGTGGGGTGACGGTGCGGGTCTTGGTATTGCCATTTTTATCGGCGTAGCCAATGGTGATGGGGCGTGCGGTGCGCGCGGCGGCGTGGACCAGATCCAGGTTGGGCAGGCTCGGGGCCTCGCCGGTGGTGAGGTTGCGCAGTGCACGGGCGATATCCGGCGGAGCGGCTTGGGCGCGGGGGCTGGGTGTGGGAAGCGTCGCGGGCTCGGGCGCGATGGACAGGCTAGCGCCGTTTTCGTCCTCGGCAGCGGGGGAGAGGCCGTTTTCGCGCAGGCGCTCCAACAGCTCGCTGACGCGCAGCTGGGAAATCGCGACCGTGGGGGCCAGCAGGCGCAGCGGGGCGGCCTTCGCGGCGATCTGCAAGAGGGCTGGGTCCTCGCTGCGCAGGTAGGACAGGGCAGGCCCAGAGCGCAAGGTGCCGTGGCGCTTGGCGATGTCCTCGATGTGGAACTCCAATGTATGCGGGACATCGCCATGTGCGGCGAAGAAATCGTGGATTTCCGTGCCCGTCATCCCGCGGTCGAGGCCGCGGCGGAGCGAGGCATCGCTGATGCGGTAGACGCTGGCCAAGCCGGGCGATTCCAGATCCGCGAGGGACTCCAGGGTGTGGTGGGCCGCGGGTTCGAGGGGCCCTGGCACGAGCACGGTCATATCAGCTTGGACGAGGAAATAGTCGATGGTCTCTGGGGTCAGGGAATCGGCCGCGGCGAAGCCATCGATGAGCACGCTGGTGGCTCGCCCGAGCGCGATGGCACCGATCCATTCGGCCTCGCGGTGCAGCTCCTCGATGGTCTCCGGGGAGGTGTGCGTGGCAAAAAGCGGAAAGGAAAAGTGCAAATCCGCTTGAAATTCAGCTGCGGAAAGCGGCTCTGCGGAGTGGAGGTACACATCGAGGATGTGCCGGCGGAACTTGGGCAGGCGGTCGGTGCTGGTAGAAAGCACCCGGCCCGATTCCCATGGGGTCCACGGGGAATGTTCCCAGGCTGCGAGGAGCACGCGCCACTGCGCGGCTAGTCCTGCATCGAGCCACTCTTGGGCGGAGTCGGTGGGCGCGAGGAAGTTTCCCTCGTACCCGGACGGTTCGCCGCGGTTGATAAGCCGCGCAGATAGGCCAAGCGTTATCAGGCGGCGCAGTTCTGGTTCCGCGATGCCCAGCTGCTTGCTGAGCTGGGCAAGGGGGCGCACGCCGACGGTTTTATCCTTGAGAAGCTCGATCGGCCGGGCACCCAGGGCAGAAATGAGCTGTTGCATGGCTCGCACTACCGACAGGCCCGCGGCGGTACCGGCGTCATCGGCCTTGCGGTCAGCGGTGGGCTGGCCGCGGCGCGCGGAGGGCTCGGTGGGAATGTGCGGAACGGTGTGCCCCTTCATCGCGCGGTGCACCTCGCGCGGGAGGCGAACGGTCTGGGAGTCGACGCGCTGTAAGAGCTGCTTGGCAATCAAGCGCGGCACGGGGTGGGACGGATTGGTCTCGCGGGTGGTACCGATGCCATTGGAGCGCGCCAGGGTGGCAAGGACGTGGCGTTCGTCTTCAGCAAGGGCATCGATTGTTGTGGGCGATACCTCGAGCTGATTAAGCAGCGACCAGCCGGTGGGCAGCGCAGGCATGACCTCTGGCGGAATCTGCACCGCGCCGAAGGCGAGGCCGCGCTCCTTGAGCTCGCGGGTAATTTCGGGGTTGTGGTCTTCTACCTCTGCAAGCTCGCCGCCGCGCTTGGCGATGTCCTCCAGCACCGCCAACTGCTGTGCGTTACACTCTGCTAGCGCTCGGGCGATGGAGGTGCGCAAGAGGAGGCGCGTGGCTAGCGCCGCGATGGAGGGCGGCAGCGGGGTTAAAACATCGGGGCGGTGGCGAAGGATGGTGGCCAGTTCCTCTTCTGAAAGGGAATTAAGCCAGGTGCGAAAATGCGGGAGGTGGGAGGGCTGAGTCATGATAAATCACAATTTTAGCGCCGGATTGAGTTACGTTTTTGCCCGAGGTTTGAAATAATAAAGCTATGTCGAATGAAAAGAATGGCTTTGTTTCCCCGGCGTGGCCGGACAATGAACACCGCGAGCATGCAATTACGGAAATTTCTGCGCCTTTTGCTGGTGCTTCCAGCCCCTACGGCGATGACTTGGTGCTGCCGATGCCGGCAGAGAAGTTGAACTACGTTCATCCTTATACCCGCATCAACCGCTAAAAGATTCCCCTTGCTGTGAAAGGCAAGGGGAATTTTTATGCGCTTGTTAGCGGCTGAAGTTCTCAACCAGCTGTGCAACCGGGTCGATGACGTTGCGGTTTGCGGAGTAGAACGCGTTAAAGTCGTGGCGGTTGGCGTGGTAGAAGTCGGTGAACTGCGCCGGCAGCTGCAGGCCATAAGCGTTAGCGGTGTCCTTAACGAGGTTGTAGACGGCGTCTACGGCGAGCTCATCGGACTTGTTTTCTACTGCCTGCTGCACTGGCTGCGGTGCCTCAGCGGGTGCGGAAGGAGCGGTGCGCTCGGTCGGCGCGGAGTTCAGGCCGAGGGAGGCCGAGCATGCGGGCCATGCGCCCCAGCCCTGGTTAGCCAGGGTGCGCTCAGCGATGACAATCTGCTGCTCGCGGGTTGCCTGGTTAGCGGTAGGGGCGAATTCACCGCCGCCGTATGCCTGCCAGGTCTGCGCGTTGAACTGCAGGCCGCCGTGGTAGCCATTGCCGGTGTTGATGTGCCAGTCGCCGCCGGACTCGCACTGTGCGAGGCGGTCCCAGTCGGAGTCAGGGGCAGCGGCGGCGTTCGGTGCCATGATGGCGGCGGCTGCACCCAAGGCAACGGTGCCTGCGGTGAACTTAGCGGCAAAGTGGTTAGTCTTAGCGGAGTGGCGTCCCATAAAAGTAGTCCTTTCCGTGGTGCCCGTTTTCGTGGAAATGTTTTGCGCCTAGAAGAAAGGATGGGCGGGGAAACCTTCTTTGCGGCGACACTGAGGGCCAGCGTAGTGGTTTATAACGAAATAGTCACGTTCTGGGCACTAAATGGGAAAGAATTGAGACTATTGTGGTTCTGTCCGCAAAGTTTCCGCAGGTAGGCGCGGCGGTGTGAACTGTATCACATTACATGTGGAACTTCTGTTCTGTATAACTTCCAGCTAAACTTAAGAATTTACCCAAGAGAAGAGGTGGATACCTATGCCCATTGGCAAAGTGAAGTGGTATGACGCCGAGAAAGGTTTCGGTTTCGTTAGCAACCCGGGCGATGAAGACGTCTACGTTGGCCGGAATGTCCTGCCCAAGGGAGTAGAAGAAATCTTTCCGGGCCAGCGCATCGAATTCGATTTTGCGGCGGGGCGCCGCGGGCCGCAGGCGCTGCGGGTGCGCGTGCTGGATAAGCCGCGCCGCCGCACGCCGTCGCGCAAGCCGGAAGAGCTCGGCAGCATGGTCTCTGATGTCATGACCCTGCTGGAATCCCAGGTGCAGCCGGTGCTGAACTCGGGGCGCTACCCCGAGCGCAAGACCGGGCGCCAAGTAGCAGAAATCCTCCGCGCGATTGCGAAGGATTTAGATAGTTAATTATCCATGGTGGATAGGGACCACACGGTGGCGAGGGGGGTTTCTTCGCCATCGTCGTCGGTGCCAATCATGAGGGAGGAGACCTCCACCACCATGAGCCGGGGGCGCTCGCCAGTCGATGCCTCGATGGGATCTACCGAACCGGGGATATCTACCTCGGTCGTTTCATTCGCACCGTGAGAGGTCTCATCATTGGCGGCGGGGTCATCATAAATGGACAGCACCTTCCATTCGTGATTAGAAATCTCCTCGGGGATTTCCAGGTGCAAGGTGTCATCCTCGCCCACCGTTAGCTGGGGGACATCGCCTTCAGGGCAATCGGTTCCCGGCTCGCACACGAGGTAGGGCGTGACCTCCTTGGAGTTATCTCCCACGGAGGCGGTAATCGCGATTTCACTCGGCTCAGGGCCTGGCCGCGAATTGCGCCAGCTCTGGAAGATCACCGCGGAGGCGACGATGACCGCCACGACCACGATGAGCGCGAGGATTTGCAGCAGCGACTTTTTCCTTGCTTCCTTACGAGTTGCCATGGCCCATTACTTTACTCGAACGCGGTAGAGCTCATCCCACCGCTTGCCGGTAAGCCAGAATTCATCGGTGCCCTTGATATGGGCGATGCCATTTAAGACATCATCGGGATCGGTGTATTTCGATTTATCGATGGCATCGGTAGAAATCACCGCGGTGACCTCCCCAGAGGAGGGATCGATGCGGTAGATATCGTTGGTCTGCCACACGTTGGCATAGACATCACCGTCCACGCATTCCAGCTCGTTGAGATCTTCTACAGGCGAGCCCTTGAGGGTGACCTCGGTGGTGGAGCGCTCCGCAAAGGTTTCCGGATCCATGTGCCGCAGGGTAGAGGTGCCATCGGACATGATGAGCTCGTCCTGGTTGGCACAAAGTCCCCAGCCTTCGCCGGTATAGGTGGCGGTCCCAGTGCGCTGAAAGTCGCCGTCATAGCGCAGGGCCTGCCCGCGCTTCCAGGTCAACTGCCAGATGGAATCGCCATATTGGGTAATGCCTTCCCCAAAAAGCGAGTTATCGAGGGCGTGTTCCTGCAGGACCTCGTCGCTTTCAGGGGAGAAGCGGATGAGGCGGGACTCGCCCCATTGCCCGGTACCGAGCAGGAGGTTGCCCGCGTCGTCTTCTTCTAGGCCTTGCGTGAAGGAGTTCTCTGGCAGCGGCGCGGTATCGAGGACTTCCACTGATAGGTGCTCGGGGGAGGAAGATTCAGAAGCATCAGAAGAGCAGGCGGTTAAGGCGCAGCAGGGCACGGCAATGAGCGCGGCGCGGCGGAGAAACGACATGCACCATATGTACCACTGTTGGCGGGTCATCATGAATAATGAGGGGCGTGAGTAAGCGAAAAGCAAATCCGTTGATCGATTCCCGCGCCGTGCGCATTGCGCGTGAGGCATTGGAAGAGGTGGGGGAAGGGGGCATCGGCAAGCATAGGGGCGTCGCCGGAATGGGCCGCAACGTTGTCACCCATCGCTTTGCGGCGGATATGCCGGGCTACCCAGGCTGGGAATGGCAGGCCGTGCTCGCGTGCGCGGATGGCTCGCGCTACGTCACCGTCAACGAGGTGGCGCTGGTGCCGGGCGGGGAGGCGCTGCAGGCCCCGGAGTGGGTGCCGTATGAGGATCGCGTGCTGCCGGGGGATTTGGGCCCGGGAGACCTCATGCCGCCGGCCATCGATGATGAGCGCCTGAATGGAGATGAGCTTTCCGCCAAGGGGCTGGCGGATGCCAAGCATCGCTGGCAAGAAGAATATGGCCCAACCTCGGAGATGGCGGCCAAGGCGCACCTGCAGTGCCGCACGTGCGCTTTTTATATGCAATTCATGGATAACTTTGGGGTATGCGCCAACGAGTATTCCGCCGATGGTCGCGTTGTACATGCGCGCTACGGTTGCGGTGCGCATTCGCAGACGCGGGTGAGCGAGGAGAAGGCGCCGGCCGCGGCCTTCGATGATGAAAAGCCCATTTACCAAGATTTTGATTTTGAGGATTAAGGCAGCACACTTAGGGCGTAAAAATACCGCTCTACGTGAAAGGGCACGGCGTGAAAGCCACTCTCGATCGCTATTTCCACATTTCTGAACGCGGTTCCACCATCGGAACCGAGCTACGTGCGGGAACGGTCTCGTTCTTCGCCATGGCATATATTATTTTGCTCAACCCGCTGATCCTGGGCACGAGCCCGGACGCGGAGGGCTATACCTTAGGCGTGCCGCAGGTTGCGGCCGCCACGGCGCTGGTCGCCGGCGTGATGTCCATTGCCTTCGGCGCGATTGCGAAGTACCCCTTCGCCATGGCCGCGGGCCTGGGCATGAATACCTTCGTGGCCATCAGCATGGTCGCCACCAGTGGGCTGACCTGGCAAGAAGCCATGGGCCTGGTGGTAATCGAGGGCCTTATTATCGTCCTGCTCGCCGTGTCCGGATTCCGCACCGCGGTATTTGATGCCATCCCGCAGCCCATGAAGGCCGCGATGGGCGTGGGCATCGGCATGTTCATCGCCATGATCGGCTTCGTGGACGGCGGGTTTGTCACCCGCGTGCCCGATGCCGCACAGACCACCGTGCCGGTGGGCCTGGGAATCAATGGTTCGATTGCCACCTGGCCGGCGGTGGTCTTCGTCATCGGCCTTATTATTTGTGCCTTTATGGTCATCCGCAATGTGCCGGGCGGGCTATTTATTGCCATCATCCTCAATACCGTGATTGCCTTTATTGTTCAGGCGCTCACGGACTCCGAGGACTGGGGCATGGCCGCCCCGGAGAGCCCGGAGGCGCTGGGAGGCCTGCCGGATCTTTCCATCGTGGGCGATGTGAACCTGGTTGGCGCCTTTGCCAATATTGGCGTGATTTCCACGGTCCTGCTCATCTTCACCCTGCTGCTGACCAACTTCTTTGATGCCATGGGCACCATGACCGGGCTGGGCAAGCAGGCCAAGCTCGTGGATGACAACGGCAACCTGCCGGGTATGAAGAAGGCGCTGGTCGTGGAAGGCGCCGGCGCGGTGGCCGGTGGTCTGGGCTCGGCATCCTCGAATACCGTTTTTGCGGATTCCTCTGCCGGCATTGCCGATGGCGCGCGCACCGGCCTGGCCAATATCATGACCGGCCTGCTGTTTATCGCCGCCATGTTTTTCACCCCGCTCTATGAAATCGTGCCCATCGAGGCCGCCGCGCCGGTCCTAGTCATCGTCGGTGTGATGATGGCCGCGCAGCTCACGGATATTCCGTGGACGCGTATGGAAGTGGCCATCCCAGCCTTTCTTACCATCGTGGTCATGCCGTTTACCTATTCCATTGCCAACGGCATCGGCGTGGGCTTTATTACCTTCGCGCTCATGTCCACCTTCGCGGGCAAGGCTAAGCAGGTGCACTGGATCATGTGGCTGCTTGCTGGCTTGTTCGTCATTTACTTTGGCATCGATCCGATTTCGGAGGCCATCGGCTAGCCTGGAAGGCATGCATATTTCTGATCCCCGTGACCCTCGCCTGGACGATATTCGGAACCTCAACAAATCCGATAAATCCGGCGAGGGTTTGGTCATTGCAGAAGGCCCCTTGGTGGCAGCCCGCCTCATGGAATCGCGGTTTCCCATGCGTTGCCTGGTGGGTTTTCCCCAGAAGCTGGAGGCCTTCTTTGCCGAGTACGGCGAGCCCGAGTGCCCCGTTTACGAGGTCTCGCGCGAGACCCTTGCAGAGGTCGCGGGCTTCGATATGCACCGCGGGCTGGTTGCCGCTGCGGACCGCGCCCCAGAGCCGGAGGTGGGTGAGATCCTGGAGCAGGCCCGCACCATCGCCGTGCTGGAGGGCGTGGGGGATCATGAAAACATCGGCGCCATTTTCCGCCACGCGGCCGGCATGAATGTGGATGCGGTATTGCTCGGCTCGGGTGCGGCGGATCCGCTCTATCGCCGCTCGGTGCGCGTATCCATGGGCCACGTGCTGCGCGTGCCGTTTGCGCATTTAGAGGGCGGTTTCACTACGTGGCAGCGCTCCTTGCAGGCGCTTGCCGATGCCTCCTTTACCCTCATTTCCTTAACCCCCAACCCCCAAGCGGTGCACCTGGCAGAGGCCATGCACGGGCAGGACAAGGTGGCCATGCTGGTTGGCGCGGAGGGCCCCGGGCTTACCGAGCACGCAATGAAGGCCACCGATATCCGCGCGCGGATACCGATGGCCCCAGGTACCGATTCCCTAAATGTTGCGACCGCGGCCGCCATTTCCTTTTATGAGCGCCAGCGTTCCTTGAGCGACTTGAACGTCTGACGCAGCCAGTTGCCAATCAACGAGCCGAGGTGCTTGGCGGTAGAAAGGATCTCATCGCCAGTGGAATCCGGCTCGGCATCGTGATCCTCGTAGTCGTCATAATCGTTCAGGCCCAGCTTATTCGCTGATTGGGCGGCGAACTCGCTGACCGGCTGCTTTGGCTTGGGCGGATCGATCTTGGGTTCGGGGCGCCCGTCCACGGCATAGCCCACGACGTCCAGGTCTGGGCCTTCCCTCCCCACGGTGATGCCCAACCAGTGTTCCTGGGCGGCCTCCATGATGCTGTGGGGCCTAAACGGCAGCGAAATGCCGCCGAGGGATTCGTCCTTTTCACCGGCCCAGAACGGCGCCTCAAAGGGCTCGGGCAGGCCAGTGTCCTCGTAGAGGCGGTCGCGCGTGGCGCACAGGCAGCGCTTGAGCTCGCCGCCTTCCCACAGTGCGAAGCCCGCATAGTCCTCGTCCGCGTTGCTGACCAGCGCGATGACCCGCTGGGCGGGGACCGCGTTTAAGAGGTCTTGCGGCAGTTGGGAGAGCAGGACGGAATCGCCCTCGCAGACCGTTTGCACCACGGTAATGCCTGGATAGCCGCCGATGTAGTACTCATTCGGATCCGTCTGCGCGGAGCGGTTGAGGGGGAATTGCCCGATCGGGGTGACCGGGAATTTGGGATTGAGCTGGGCTAGGAACTTGCGGCCGAAACCGCGGTCCGCCTTGGGCTCGGTCTTGAGAACTTCTTCGGCGCCGGGCTTGGAGATGTACCACAGCGTGAGAACGGCATGAGAGATGTCCACTGTTTAGTCCCTCGGGCGCTTGGTATTGGAACGAACGCCCAAGAGCACGTCCTCCCAGTGTGGGGTGACGGCCTTGCGGCGGCGCTTCGAGGGCTTGGCTTCGGAGGAAGGATTCTGCAGGAATTCCTCTTCTTCCGTCCCTTCGCTGGAACCGGAAATATCGGTGACATTGGCGGGCTGATCGCCGTCAATGGCTTCGTCGTAGCGGCCGCTGCCCAGGGAGGTTAGCGAGCGCACCGGCTGCACGAAGTCCGGGTCCGTAAGATCTGCCGCGACCGAGTTGCGGGCCTCGACCGTAGCGGGGGAGGACATGGACTGCTTGAAGGTCCATTCCGCCTCGTTTTCAGAAAGGCCAGCCTTCCAGGTCACCCGCACAACCCACGGCTCGCCTTGGTGGCGGTAGGCATCCCACGTGGACTCCGAGAGGGAGTGACCGCGGGCGGCAAAGGAGCTTGCCAGTACTTCCCACAGGGTGAGCTTGGCCGGGCCGTCTTCGCGCACCGGGTGGGCCTGCTTGGCCACCTCAGAAATGCGGTTGCGCTCCAGCATGACCGGGTAGGCGAAGGGCTCGATGCGCGATTCATCCACGTGCATCTCTTCCGCGAGCTCCGCGGTGGACGCGCCGGCGCGGATGCGGTTTTGGATCTCTGCCGGCCGGATCTGCTTTTCTTCCTCTTCGTGGGAGGGCTTGGGCATCGGCGCTAGCTTCGGCGGCTCCGGCTTGCTAGCGGCGGGCGTGAGGGCGGAACGCAGCTCATCGGTGATGGGAAGGGAAAACTCTTCGCCTTCTTCGGTGCGTAGCACCAATGAGTCTTCGCTCGATTCGCTGTCAACGAGAAACAGCTCGCGCATAGTGTGGCGCTCCTTTGCCTATCGACGGAAGGACGGATCTGTGATGCAGTCAACTATAACGCGAAAAGGCCCCGCGCCATGCGAGGCGGCGGGGCATGTTGATGACTTAGTTGGCATCCAGCACGTAGTCGATGCACTGCGTGAGCTTGGCGATGTCCCCAGGCTCAATCGCCGGGAACATGCCCACGCGCAGCTGGTTGCGGCCCAGCTTGCGGTACGGCTCGACATCGAGGATGCCGTTGGCGCGCAGGGTGGCGGCAAGGTGGGCGGCATCCACGGAGTCATCGAAATCGATGGTGCCCACGACTAGGGAGCGCGCCGCCGGGTCGCTGACGAACGGGGTGGCCTCCGGCCGGGCTTCGGCCCAGTTGTACAGCGTGGAGGAGGACTCGGTGGTGCGCTTGACCATGCCGTCGAGCCCGCCGTTGTCATTCATCCACTTGATCTGGTTATCCAGCATGAGCAGGGTGGCGATCGCCGGGGTGTTATAGGTCTGGTTCTTGCGGGAGTTGTTTACCGCGGTCTGCAGGTTCAAAAACTCCGGAATGAAGCGGTCGGAGTTGTTGATCTTTTCGATGCGCTCTAAGGCCGCCGGGGACATCGCGGCGAGCCAGAGTCCGCCGTCGGAAGCAAAGCACTTCTGCGGCGAAAAGTAGTACACGTCGGTCTCTGCGATATTGACGGGAAGGCCGCCGGCGCCAGAGGTGGCATCGACAAGCACGAGCTGCTGGTCGTTGTGGGGGTGGGGGCGAACGACCTCCGTCATCGCACCGGTTGAGGTTTCATTGTGGGCCCAGGCGGCGACATCGGCATCGGCAGCAAGCTCGCGCGGATCCGGGGCGGTGCCGGCGGGGGATTCGGTAAGAGCCGGGGCATCGAGCCACGGGGCCTTGGAGGCTGCCTTGGCAAACTTGGTGGAGAACTCGCCAAAGGTCAGGTGGGCCGACCGGCGCTCGATGAGGCCAAAGGTGGCCGCGTCCCAAAAGGCGGTGGCGCCGCCCAAAGACAGGACGATCTCGTACCCTTCAGGAAGCGAGAAGAGATCGCTTAAGCCCTCGCGTACGGATCCCACGAGGTTTTTCACCGCCGGCTGGCGGTGCGAGGTGCCCACGATAGCGGGGTCTATGGCCTCGATTTGGGCGGGACGCACCTTGGAGGGGCCGCAGCCAAAGCGGCCATCGGAAGGCAAGAGATCTGCTGGCAGGGTGATTTCTGGAGTACTCATGCCGCCAGTGTAGAACAGTTCCGGTTGCATGGCAGGTATTTTGATGCCCGTAAACTTGTTGGCAGAATCACAAAGTTTGCTAGAGTGTGAATAGGTATAAGGCTGACTTGTCTAAGTTAGTGCCTTAAAGAACTCTTTAACAGGGAAAGGAAATTCCGTGTCTACTGAAGAAAACAAGGTAGTACTCAAGCACGCTGGCAACGAGTACGAGATGGATATCAAGCAGTCCACTGAGGGCGATTCCGGCTTCGATATCTCCAAGCTCCGCAAGAAAACCGGGCTTGTTACCTTCGACCCCGGCTACACCTCCACCGGCTCCACCGAGTCCAAGATTACCTTTATTAACGGTGAGGAGGGCATCCTTCGTTACCGTGGCTACGATATTGCTGAATTGGCAAATAACGCCACCTTCAATGAGGTTTCCTACCTGCTGATCAAGGGCCACCTGCCGGATGAGCAGGAACTCTCGCAGTTCAATAGCGCCATCCGCCACCACACCCTCTTGGATGAGGACTTTAAGGCGCAGTTCAACATCTTCCCGCGCGATGCCCACCCGATGGCCGTGCTTGCTTCCTCCGTGAACATTCTCTCCAGCTACTACCAAGACCAGCTGGACCCACTGGATGAGGAGCAGCTGGACAAGGCCACCGTTCGCCTGCTGGCTAAGGTGCCGATGCTGGCCGCTTACGCTTACCGCGCATCCCAGGGCAAGCCTTATATGTACCCGGATAACAACCTGAACGCGCGCGAGAACTTCCTGCGCATGATGTTCGGTTACCCCACCGAGGAGTACGAGGTTGACCCGGTCGTCTCCAAGGCACTGGACAAGCTGCTCATCCTGCACGCTGACCACGAGCAGAACTGCTCCACCTCCACCGTGCGCATGATTGGTTCTGCGCAGGCCAACATGTTCGTCTCCATCGCTGGCGGCATCAACGCCCTGTCCGGCCCGCTGCACGGCGGTGCTAACCAGGCCGTGCTGGAGATGCTCGAGGACATCGAGAAGAACAACGGCGGCGACGCTACCGACTTCATGAACCGCGTGAAGAACAAGGAAAAGGGCGTTCGCCTGATGGGCTTCGGCCACCGCGTGTACAAGAACTACGACCCACGCGCGGCCATCGTCAAGGAAACCGCACACGAGATCATCGATCACCTGGGCGGCGACCCAATGCTGGACCTGGCCATGAAGCTGGAAGAGATTGCGTTGAACGATGACTACTTCGTCTCCCGCAAGCTCTACCCGAACGTGGACTTCTACACCGGCCTCATCTACCGCGCCATGGGCTTCCCGACGGACTTCTTCACTGTCCTCTTCGCCATCGGCCGCCTGCCGGGCTGGATTGCCCAGTACCGCGAGCAGCTGGAGATGAACACCAAGATCAACCGTCCTCGCCAGATTTACACCGGTGAAACCCTGCGCAAGGTTACCCCTCGCAGCGAGCGCTAAATAGCGCTTTTGGTCGCCCCAATTCAGCCGAATCGGGCTTGAGCACTATAATTGGTGCAGCTCGGTTCGGTTTTATTGCGACCGCACGAACAAACTAGATTTCCCAAGGAGAATAATCCCCATGGATAAACCTGTTATTGAAGCCCAGTCTGGCCCGGCGCCGACCGACCTCGTCATCGAGGACATCGTCGTAGGCGATGGCGCTGAAGCCCAGCCTGGTGGCGTAGTGGAGGTCCACTACGTTGGTGCCGAATATGAGACCAACCAAGAATTCGATTCCTCGTGGGACCGTGGCCAGTCCATCGAGTTCCCACTGACCGGTCTCATTGCCGGCTGGCAAGAGGGCATCCCGGGAATGAAGGTGGGCGGTCGCCGTCAACTCATCATCCCGCCGGAAAAGGCCTACGGCCCCGCCGGCGGCGCGCACCCGCTGTCCGGCCGCACCCTGGTCTTTATCATTGACCTCATCCGCGCCGACTAAACTGCGCTACAAACGTTGAACCGGCTCCCGAAAAAGGGGAGCCGGTTTTTCGCTGTACTGGGGCCTTAGTTCTTTCAAGTGCCCGCATAAGACGGGAAACTGGGGCACAATGGGAACTATGACTGTGCCAACTATTTCTTTCAATGATGACCGCGAGATGCCCCAGCTCGGTCTGGGCACCTACAAGCTCAATGACGATGAATGCATTCGCGTAGTCCGCGAAGCCATTGACCTGGGCTACCGCCACTTTGATACGGCGACGCTGTATAAGAACGAAGAGGCATTGGGTACTGCGCTGAACCAAGCCATTGACGCGGGCGATGTCAGCCGCGAGGACCTGTTTATCACCTCCAAGGTCTGGCACTCCCACCACGGAGCGCAGAAGGCGGAACAAGCCTTCCAGGAATCCATGGAGAAGCTGAAGCTGGATTACTTGGACCTGTACCTCATCCACTGGCCGTGGCCACAGGGCGGGCTGTACGTGGAGACCTTTGAATCCATTGCCCGCCTGCAGGGCATGGGTCAGATCGCGTCCATTGGTGTCGCTAACTTCTACGAGGAGGTCCTTGAGGACCTCATTGATAAGACCGGCATTACCCCGGTGCTCAACCAAGTGGAGCTGCACCCTGGATTTACCCAGCCGGAGCTGCGCGAATTCCACCACAAACACGGCATCGTGACCGAGGCGTGGTCGCCGCTGGCGCGCGGTGTGGTGCTTAATAACCCGGAGATTGAAAAGATCGCCGCCGCGCATGAGGCTACCGAGGGCCAGGTGGTGCTGGCGTACCTGATGGCCAAGGGCATTTCCGTTATCCCGAAGTCTGCCCGCAGTCAGCGGCTCAAGGAGAACCTGGCCGCCGCGGAGCTGGAGCTGGGCAAGGATGAAATCGCTGCGATTGACGCCTTGGAAGGCCAAGAAGGCTTTGGCCGCATGTTTAACGATCCCCGCGAATTCCCGGGCGAAGAGGGTTAAGAAGGCACTCTCGGGCGAAGGAGCCACCGGCGACGGCGTCGTCGGTGGCTTTTGCTGTGCAGGATGGCTGAGTGGGAAGTACGTGCTGGTTAAGGCACTCACCTCGCTGATAGGCGGTTCCTTTCGCGCTTCCTTTACTCATTAGTTAATGTCTAGTTAACAAAATTTGCGAACGCGTTAAACCTGGGGTGGAGGGGGTGATTTGCAAAGAATATTAGCCCAGTTCACCGGAGCCTATCGGGCTAAAAGGGGGGAGTTTTTGTGGGGCGTATTGGCAATATTTACTGCTTTGCAAAGATTGTTCTGTATCTTACATAGCAACGCGGGTAGTGATGAACAACACATTGCGCCTCGTTTGTACAGAACCTCTCTCACCCAAGGAGACAACCCTTCTATGAGTGATACAACTGCTCCAGTCGAGCGCCGTGAGCTTACGGCAGCCGACTACATAGAAATGCGCGATAGCGAAGAGTTTGGCGAGCTGCGCAGCGCTTATCGTAGTTTCACCTTTCCCATGACCGTCGCGTTTTTCGTGTGGTACATCGTCTACGTGCTCACCGCCGTGTTTGCGCCTGATTTTATGGCCATTGAGCTCGGCGATGGCGGCTGGAACGTCGGCCTCGTCTTCGGTCTGGCCCAGTTCCTGACCACGTTCATTATTACCTGGATTTACGTGAAATACGCCAATAAGAATATTCAGCCTAAATCGGTTGCTATTCGCGAGAAGTTGGAGGCCAAGTAAATGACTACCACTTACCTTGCACAAGAAACTTCTGCCGGTAACCCGATTCTGAATATCTCCATTTTCGGCATCTTCCTCGTGGTTACCATGGCCGTCGTGTTGCACGCCGGCAAGTCCACGAAGAAGGCGTCTGACTTCTATACCGGTGGTGGCTCGTTCTCCGGCCGCCAGAATGGCTTGGCCATTTCCGGTGACTACCTTTCTGCTGCGTCCTTCCTCGGTATCGTCGGTGCGGTGGCGCTGAACGGCTACGACGGATTCTTGTACTCCGTCGGCTTCTTCGTCGCCTGGCTCGTAGCCCTGATGCTCGTGGCCGAGCCGATGCGTAACGTGGGCCGCTTTACTATGGCGGACGTATTGTCCTTCCGCCTGAAGCAAAAGCCGGTGCGCGTGGCCGCGTCCATCGCCACGCTCTTCGTGACGCTGTTCTACCTCATCGCCCAGATGGCCGGCGCCGGGTCCCTGGTGGCCGTGCTGCTGAACATCCATGACTTCAAGTGGCAGGCAGTTGTCGTCGGCATCGTTGGCGTGCTGATGATCCTCTATGTTTTGGTCGGCGGCATGAAGGGCACCACCTACGTGCAGATGATTAAGGCCGTCCTGTTGGTGACCGGTGTGGTCGTCATGTGCATCATGGTGTTTGTCTCCCTGCGCGGTGGCTTCAGCAACATGTTCAGCACAGCGATTGATATGCACGCATCGTCCGATTACCTCCATGAAAAGGGCTATGAGGCCAAGGAAATCATGGAGCCGGGCCTAAAGTACGGTGGCTCCACCGCCGCTAAGCTGGACTTCATCTCCTTGGGTATGTCCCTCGTGCTGGGTGTGGGTGGCTTGCCACACGTTCTGATGCGCTTCTACACCGTGCCGACCGCCGTTGAGGCGCGCCGCTCCGTGACGTGGGCCATCGTTATCATCGGTGCCTTCTACCTGATGACCCTGATTCTGGGCTACGGTGCAGCCGCACTGGTTGGCCCGGACCGCATCCTGAACGCACCGGGTGGCGCGAACGCCGCGGCACCGCTGCTGGCACTGGAAATCGGTGGCTCCATCTTCATGGCCATTATTTCCGCCGTGGCCTTTGCTACCGTGCTCGCCGTGGTGGCGGGCCTGGCGATTACCGCCTCCGCCTCCATTGCGCACGATATCTACCACGCAGTTATCCGCAACGGTGAGTCCACCGAGGCAGAGCAGGTGCGCGTCTCGCAGGCCACCGTGGTAATCCTGGGTATCGTCTCCATCATCTTGGGCATCTTGGCGATGACCCAGAACGTGGCCTTCCTGGTCTCCCTGGCCTTCGCAGTGGCGGCATCGGCTAACCTGCCGACCATCCTGTACTCACTGTACTGGCGCCGCTTCAACACCGCGGGTGCCGTGGCCTCCATGTACACCGGTGTTGTCTCCTGCTTGGTCCTCATCTTCTTCTCCCCAGCGGTATCCGGCACCGAAAGCGCCATGTTCCCGAACGCGGACTGGGCTATCTTCCCGCTGACCTCGCCGGGTCTGGTCAGCATCCCGCTGTCCTTCTTCGTCGGTTGGTTCGTCTCCATCGTGACCAAGCCAGACAACTTGGACGAGCTGGCAGCAGAGATGGAAGTTCGTTCCCTGACCGGTGTGGGCGTCGAGGCCCCAGTCCAGCACTAATTGCCCGAAAGGTAGCAATTACCGGTAATATGGTTCGACGTGTTTAATCCGTCCTCTCTCAACGCGGCGGCATCAGTAAAGGCTGGTGCCGCCCTTGCCGTGTGCATGCTTGCCTGCTCTACGGTTGCTGGGTGCAGCAATAGCGAGCGAGACAGCACCGCCAAAGCCGAAGACACCACGATTACCGCGCATAGGGCGACAACGGTGCCCCCGCGGATCAATGAGTTCCTCAAGGGGGATGAGGACCATTCCATTAGCTATATTCGCCTGCATGATGGCATGTATATGGGCTCTGCGGCAGAACACGATCCCCGCCCGGCGCTTAGCCTCATCAAGCTCTACATCGCTACCTACGTCATTGAGCAGGGCGAGTACGAGGATAAATTTGAGGCGCTCGGTATGATCGCCAGCTCTTCTGATAAGAGCGCCGAGGAGCTGTTTAAAAAGTATCCGGATTCCATCGATAAGATTGCCAAGGAATACGATCTGGAATCCACCAAGGCAGGCGAGACCTGGGGCTATTCGGAAACCTCCACCTATGACGTGGCCAGCTTCATCTCCCAGCTCATCAAGCGCGATGAGACCCATCCCGTGCTGGTGGCGATGTCGCACGCGGATCCCGTCTCAGAAGATGGCTATGACCAAGACTATGGCACCGCGAAGCTCTCAAATGTGGTAGGCAGCAAGTGGGGCTGGTCCAACGATAAGTCCATCAATTCCTCGGTCTCCTTTGGCAAGAATTTCGTCGCCGCAGCCTCCATTAATGGCTCTGCCGATGACCTCACGGACTACGTGAAGAGCGAAATCACCGGCGAGAACCTGGGCAAGGCCACCGAGCGGTT
This sequence comes from Corynebacterium sp. KPL1818, assembly GCF_000478135.1. Lineage (NCBI taxonomy): Bacteria > Bacillati > Actinomycetota > Actinomycetes > Mycobacteriales > Corynebacteriaceae > Corynebacterium > Corynebacterium sp. KPL1818. The sequence continues at coordinate 26,354 of NZ_KI515760.1, forward strand.
CCTGAAGTACAAGGACGGCGAGGACGTCCCGCCCATCGAGACGACCTCCGAAAAGCCGACCTCGAGCGAGAAGAAGGACGAGGACAAGAAGGACGAAAAGAAGTCCTCCGGGCCCAAGGGGAAATAGGCCTACTTAAAGGCCTTGGCGATGTCCTGGGCGGCATCGGCAAGCCCGCGAATTTGCTCGTTGCTTAGCGATGACCCCTTAAAACTCACCCCATCCGCGTTGAGCTGCGGCAAATCCGGCATATTGGGGATGGCCTTGTCCAGGGTGGAGCTGAGATCCTGGATGCCTGGCTGCTTGGAACCGGGCGTCCACTGGCCCCAGTCGCTGGCGTAGACCTCGTTGACATCGACAATGACGTTCTCGATGGTCTGCTGGCGCGACTGCGGCAGCTGGTGAATGGTGGTCTTGGGATGGATTTTCCCGTTGGAGCCCCAGTCGTGCATCCAGTAGAACGTGCCAATCCCATCCTGGCTGGCCCACTCGATGGTGTTGTAGTTGCCGTAGACACCGGTCTGGTAGCCGGCCACGGATAGGGCCTTGGAAAACGCTTGCAGGTACGGCCGGATGAACTGGGTGTAGTGCTCGCGGGTGGGGTTATCGTCGATGGCGATGTAGATGGGGCGGTGCGTAGGGCCACCGGCGGCCTTGTGCAGCGAAATGGCCTGCGGGGCGTGGATGGCGGCGCCGGCCGCGCCCTGCTTCCAATCGGCGGTTTCGGCGCGGCCGAATTGATAGACCGAGGCCGTGGGCAGGCCGGCGGCGGCATTGGCCGCAGCCTCTTGCAGCGTAACCGGCTTGCCGGTCATCCAAGCCGCGCCGGGGCGCTTATTGGAGACGTAGCGAATGGTACCGATGTGTCCCGCGCGCTTGATGGCGGCGGGGGAGGGGATACCGGAGGAAAAATCGATAATGGTGCCGCGCACCGGGCCGAGGGCGGCGGCAGAGGGTGCGGCCGTACCAATGGCCCCGGCGGTAAGGGCAAGGGCGCTTGCCTTCAAGAGGCCGCGACGAGACAGAGACGGTGACATGAAAAGCTCCTGCAGTGATCGCATTAGTCACAATAGTTAACAAATGCACCATAGCAGGAGATGGTGGGGGAATCGTGTTTATTTTGACACGTTGCTAAATTCCACGTTCGTGGCGTGTTCCACGGTGCGCGATACCGTGCAGTCCTTCTCGTGGGAGATCCGGATCAGGTTATCCACGAGCGCGCGGGCCTTATCGCCCTCCGGGGTGGAGGGGAAGGCGAGGTCGAAGGCGACGCGGACATCGGAAAGCCGCGAGGCGCCATCCTCATCCACGCGGTCGCCCTCCGCGCGCACCTGGAAAGACTCCGGCTCGGTGCGCCGGGAGGTTACGACATCCACATCCACCGCGGTGCACCCAGCGACGGCAGCCAGCAGGAGCTCTACCGGCGATAACAGGCCCTCCCCGCGGCCAAATTCGATGCTGGCGCCATCCGCATTGGTGGCGCGGTACACCGAATTTTCTACGCGGTTAAGGTCAACGGAATACTGCTTGGTGATTTCACTCATGGCTTAAAGCTTAAGCCAGGCTCGGGATATAGGCCACGCTGCCGCCCAGGGACATGGTGATAAAGATGGGCGCGATAACCAGGGGGCCAAGCCATACGCGGCCGGTATTGGCATAAAACATCTTGTTCAAGATGGGCAGCAGGATCATCATGGGCAAGATGGACTGCAGCATATTCACATAGAGCCAGTCATCGGTCCAGTGCACCGTGCCGGTGGCGGCGAAGACGGAGTACTGGATAACGAAGATCATCGCCAAGCCGACGGAGTTAGCCAGCGCCGCGATGAGGTAGGTCTGCCACTTGGGCGTATCGTTATAGCGCGTGCCCACACCGGCGCGGATGGAGTTGGCCAGGTAGAAGATGAACATCGCCGGTACGTACATCAGCGCTACTAGGAACCAGCGCAGCGTCAGCGGGCGGGAGGCTACGACCAAGAAGCGGTAATCGCTGTGGAAGGCGAGGTAGACGATGGATAGCACGGAGAAGTACACGAAGAGCAGGATGAAGGCCAGCAGTAGCGTGCGCCAGAAGGTGCGCCAGCTCATCGTGATGCCCCACGCGCGGGCGCGCTCGCCGCGGGCATAGGTGGACTTATCCCGGGTGATATAGAACAAGATAAGCCCCACGATGCCGTTGACGATGGCCCATAAGACCACCGAGTTGACCATGCGCGCCGGGAAGAACCAGGTGCTGACCTTATTCGCGGCATCGTAGAAGACGTCCTGCGAAAGGTTCGCCAGCGGCATGAACGTGAAGAACGCGATGGCCGCCGAAAGCACGAAGAATGCCCAGAACTTCGCGGCCTCTTTGCCCCGCGGACGCTTCGGCACCGTCGGCAGCGCCTGGGCTACTGGCGCAAAGTAGCGGGTGCGCAGGAGCATACGGGTCAGCGGGAAGAGCATGGCGATGCCGCCGATGAGGGAGATGAGGTTAAAGACCTCCTTGAGCCACCATGTCTGGTTGCCGGAATCCATCTTCACTGGCGCATCCAGGGTGTCATCGAAGAACTCGAGGATACTGCCGATGGCACTAGGCGTAAGCGGCTGCAGCGGGTGCAGCGTTTCATCGTTATAGGCAACGCGGTACGTGCCCTTGTCGATGTCCCCATAACCACGGCCGATCTCAATGTGGTCCACCTGGTCTTGTTTCTTGAGCCCAGAGTTGACCATGGACAGGGCCTCTGGGGCATCGCGCAGATCGCCATCGCCGTTGATATTGCGGTAGCCGCCTTCATCGTAGCGGGCATAGCCCAGCGCCATATTGGAGTGCACGTGCGCGAACTTCTTATCGTTTAAGTTCTTGAGCCAGCCAGAGATAAAGACCGCGGAGATCTTATCCAGGTCCTCGGCGCGCTTGCGCTCGCCATCCGTGATGGTGGTGCCGCCTTCGCTATCCGGATCCTTGGCGGCTTCGAGGGCATCATCGACCTTCTTGCCGTATTTATTGGCCGCGGTGCGCACTGCGGTACCACCAGCGGAGTGGCCGGTAATGCCGATGCGATCCTCGTCGACGTAATTAAACGTATCCAGGTGGTCAGTGACGTAATCAATGGCGGTTACGACGGCGGTATCGCCATCGTCCGGGTGCTGCGAACTCGATTCGCCCTGGTTGTATGGGTCAACTACGAGGGTGACAAAGCCGCGCCGGGCCAATTCCAGCGAGTTGGAGACTTGGGTTTCCTTGGTGCGCTGGAAGCCGGGCGAGACGATGACCATCGGCGCTTTATTCTCCGGCGTCGCGTCCTTCGGCCGGAAGAGATCGGCGGTGACGGTAGCGCCGTGCTTGCCGGCGATTTTGAGGTCAGTGACTTGAACATTGCCGCCATCGGTTTGCACTAGGGACGAGCCCAGGGCGCCGACGAGCACGATGACGATGCACACAAAGAGCTTCCAGCCATCGCTAAAGCGGCGCTTTTTGGATACTTCAGCGGGCAACTGCTGTGCCTGCTGCTCTAGAGAAAGGGATGACCGTTCTTCCATGGGAGTGGAAGAGGGGGATTGGGAGTCGGACATATACGCGTTCCTTGTGGGTGGTGCTTAATTGAAACGAGTGGGCTGAAAGTCCGATAGTGGAAAACTTAGAGTCCAGCGTGGAAGCACATTAGGCCCGCTCGAAAGCGGGTGCAAACGGTGCACTATTTGGGGGCGCTGTGCAGGCGCTGAGCTGCTCAAAGTCCGTCCGGTGCGGTGAATTAATTACGCGAGGAGGGTCAGGGGTACAGTAACCCCACATTGGGGGATTAACCTATAGTACGATAGATATTTAGATACCTGTAGTACTACCGTTATGAAAAGCAATGAAGGAACCCTACAAGGAGAAACAATGGATTCGGTGATCGCAGGCAATGCGAGCTGGATGCTCATGAGCGCGGCTCTCGTGCTGCTCATGACCCCAGCCCTGGCACTTTTTTACGGAGGCATGACAGAGCGCCGCGGTGTGCTCAACATGATGCTGATGTCCTTCGGCTCACTAGCGGTAGTCAGCATCATTTACATCCTCTGGGGCTGGTCAATGAGCTACGGCACGGAGTCTTGGGGCGGCATCGTTGCCAACCCCTTCGAGTTCTTCGGGCTGAAGGACTCCATCTTTGATGCCAACGGTGAATACCTCGAAGGTGCGGAAGGCTACGCCAATATCATCGATATCGGCTTCCAGCTCACCTTTGCCGTTATTTCCACCGCGATTATCTCCGGTGCACTCGCCGGCCGTGTGAAGTTCGGTACCTGGATGATTTTCAGTGGCCTGTGGGCAACCTTTGTCTACTTCCCGCTGGCCCACATGGTCTGGGGTGGCGGCATCCTAGGTGAGGGCGAAAGCAGCGTCACCAGCTGGATCTTTGGTAGCGAAGGTGGGGAAGCGCTTGTGGCCCCGATTGACTTTGCCGGTGGTACCGTCGTCCACATTTCCGCCGGTACGGCCGCACTGGTTCTGGCGATTGTCGTGGGCAAGCGCCAAGGCTTCCCGAAGAGCGTGCAGCGCCCCCACAACCTGCCCATGGTCATGCTCGGTGCCGGTCTGCTGTGGTTCGGTTGGTTCGGCTTCAACGGCGGTTCCGCCTTCGCTGCCGATGGCCTCGCCGGCCTGGCCTGGGTCAACACCACCGCCGCTACGGCTGCAGCAATCCTGGGCTGGTTGCTCGTGGAAAAGCTGCGCGATAACTACTGCACCTCCCTGGGTGCTGCCTCCGGTGTGGTCGCAGGACTTGTCACCATTACCCCGGCCGCAGGCGACCTGAACCCGGTGACCTCGCTCATCATGGGTGCCCTCGGCGGCATGCTGGGTTGTTTGGGCGTGGGCCTGAAGTTCCGCTTCGGCTTCGATGACTCCCTCGACGTCGTGGGCGTCCACTTGGTCGCCGGCCTGTGGGGCACTGTGGCAGTTGCCTTCTTTGCCAATGACCGCGGCATCTTAACCGGCGGCGGTGCCGAAGGCTGGAAGCTGCTCATCGTACAGATTCTCATCGCAGCGATCGCCGTAGTCTTCGCCGCAGTCATTACCGCCATCATCGCGGTGATTTTGAAGGCGACCATCGGCTGGCGCGTGACCGACCAGATTGAAACCGACGGCATTGACTTTGGTGGTCACCGTGAGACCGGCTACGACATTGGCGGCCGTGCCATGCGCGGTACCACCAGCCGCAACTAAAACGCCCAGCGATACCTAGGAGCAACAATGAAACTCGTAACAGCCGTGGTCAAGCCCTTTACGCTTGATGATATCCAGCAAGCCCTACAAAAGCTCGGCTCACCGGGCATGACGGTGTCTGAAATTGAAGGCTTTGGCCAGCAACGCGGTAACAAAGAAATCTACCGCGGCGCCCAATTCGCCACCTCCTTTGTCCCCAAGGCCAAGATCGAGCTCATCGTGGCAGACGATGACGCCGAAGCGATTGTCGATGCCATCGTCGACGCCGCCTGCACCGGCGAAATCGGCGACGGCAAGATTTGGATTGCCCCCGTCGAAGACGTGATCCGCGTCCGCACCGGCGAGCGTGGCGAGAAGGCTATTTAAGGCTCCAACGCACCAGCGCCCCAGGCCTTCACAGAAGACTGGAGGCCTAGGGCTTTTGCTGCGGTGCGTAGACTCTAGGATTTTAGCTTTCTAGCTGACCTGTTTTACCGAGTTTTATGGCCGCGGTCTGGCTAGAAAGCGTACCCCATGCAGCAACGATCATCTGAGCAGTATCACCGCTGTCAACGTCATCTCCCGCGAGCGGGACAAAGTCATCGATTTTCATATAGCTTCATTAAAGGCGCTACGCAGGGGTTTCTGCTGCTCACCTAGGTGGACCGTGGACTCCGAAGATCAGGGCAATAGATACTCCATTGGTTTCTACTACTGTTCGAAACGAAACAATCCGACTAGTTTGTTGATACTGGTTTGGCGTCAGCCGGTCCTTCTCCGCTGTCTTCTGTGGGGATTTCATCGAGGGAACGAATAGTGCCGTCCTGCTGGTCCTTGAACATATCTTTGCCTCGGACTACGAGCACCATTATGATTCCTGCTGCAAATCCCCAGGCAGCACCTTGAGTAGCTAAAACACCTGCCGTGATACCGGCAATACCGAGATCCTTTTGATTTTGTGACTCCATGATTCCAACTCGAACGGAAACGAATCCTTGGATAATAAGGGTGAGCGCCAATCCGACTGGAAGGATGGGTTCCACAAAGGAAGTGATTGGTAGCAACAATAGCCCAGTGATCGAGCCCCACCTGAAGGATCCTGCGCCACCGAAGATCGACTTCATAGCCTTCTTGCCCTGCTTGTAGCGCTCTACAATCACTACATGCATGGCAGCCCATAATGGCCCGCACATGGCAACATCGGGTCCAATTATCGACATAAGGGCATTACGCCCTCCGAAAAGCAGGTGTGCTCGGGAGGGGTTGTATACGACAGCTTCGTCGGTACGTACGTGGTCGGCCTCTTTGAGAACAGCGTTAGCTTGCAGCACATCGCCAAAGAGGACGATGTAAGCAGCAAGAACAGTAGGAATTGCCGTCAGAAACATTTCTGCTGGTGGAATTCCAACTCCGAAAACGGTGTACTCACTCCAAAGAGTCGCAAAATCTGGCTGCGAAAAACCCCACTCGATATCTGGCCAGGGGGCCTCGCCGGCTAAGGGCGCGACGAAAACCGCGACGAAAATGGCAGGTAGGATTCCTAGAGAAGCAAGGAAACGCCATCCAGCAGCTTTCTGACGTAACTCAGCGAAAGCACGTGAATACATCAAGAAAAATGCCACGGCGACTGCCACACTGATAGAAATGGGGAAGCTATGGAAGCGTCCGCCTTCCTCGAAGACAGAGATAATTGCTGCGATACCCGCTCCCAAAACGATGCCGGAACGAAGTCCTGAGGGGATTAGTCTTACGACTTTAGTTGCCCATCCTGTTATGCCCAGCGTTAGAGAAAATAATCCGAGCATGAGTTGGAAGCTGATAAGGGCCCATATTCGGTCAGTTCCTTCTGGGAAGGAGTGAACATAGAGAATCAGAAGAGGGATGGCTGGAGTGATCCAGCCAGGCACTACCGGATCGCCTAAGAGATGGTGGGTCAAATACAGCAACCCATTGAGTACAACAACGGCCAAGGCGACCTGATATGGCATCCCCAAAGCTTCAGTCATTAGGGGAATGGCCCCTAAATCAACGACGCACATGAACAGGCCCTGTGTAAAATCAGGCCATTCGAGGCGGTAATGAATAAATGGTAAGCGAATTTCAAACGGTCCGGCCTTCCAATGCGGAGATTCTGAACCGATTCCTTCTGCTTTAGAAGACACCATTTCTTGCTTCTCCGGAGAAGCTTGTCTCTTATTTTTGGGAGGTAGTTTATCTTGCGACATTGGTTTTCCTTTTACGCCGAATTGCGCTCTAAAGAGGCAGAGAAATTAGATCCAAGTGCCGTCTGCGAAAAACGGCACTTGGAAATGAGAATTTAAAAGCGAAATGCTATTCGAACTCGATTATCTGGCGCAGCGCCATGCCTTCACTGAGGTTGTCCATCGCCTCATTGATGTCCTCTAGCTTGATATGCGAAGAAATGAGCCCTTCAGCGTTCAACTTTCCTTCTCGCCAAAGTTCTTCGTACTTTGGAATATCCTTGTCGGGGATGGATGAACCGAGATAACTACCGTGAAGGCGGCGTGCCTCGCTTGTCATGACGAGTGGATCGATCTGGGCCGTTGAATCAGGAGCTGGGAGGCCTACAGTAACGGTAAGGCCGCCAGGGCCGGTCACCTTGTATGCGGTTTCGAGTGCCTTAGGATGACCGGCGGCTTCTACGACTGCAGAAAAGCGCTTACCGGATTCTTCTGCTTCTTGCGGAGACATTGCGGAGGTAGCGCCCAGCTCGAGGGCCTTCTCCAATTTGTCGGGTTGCATGTCAATACCAACGATCTCATTGACGCCTAAAGCAGCAGCGGTGATTATCGCTGACATCCCCACGCCTCCTAGGCCAACAACTGCAATAGAATCTTCAGGCTTCGGTTCAACTTCATTGAGGATGGCCCCGCCACCGGTCAAAATAGCACAGCCGAAGATAGCGGCGATATCAGAAGGTACATCGTCCCCGATAGGTACGACGGAAAGCTCTGAAACTACCGCGTGAGTGGCAAAACCCGAAACTCCGAGGTGATGTTGGATCGTCTCACCCTCACGGGTCAGGTGTCGAGTACCACGAATGAGAGTTCCTTTTGCATTAGAGGCGGACCCGACCTTGCAAGGTATTTTTCCGTTGGTTTTACAACCATCGCACTCTCCGCAACGAGGTAAAAAGGTCATGACCACGTGGTCTCCCTTTTTTACTTTGCTAACATTCGGGCCGACTTCTTCTACAATTCCGGCGGATTCATGGCCCAGAAGCATAGGAAGAGGTCGTGGACGGTTGTTATTGACGACGGACAAATCCGAATGGCAAAGTCCCGCAGCGGTAATTTTGACCAGAACCTCATTCTTGCCAGGCGCAGACAAATCTAGTTCGCTTATTGTCAATGGCTGCGATTTAGCATAGGGAAGAGATGCATTAGAAGTCTCTAAAACAGCACCTTTTATCTTAAGAGAATTCGACATGGTAGGAAAAATTACCTTTCTTATTTGCGGCGATACTTCTTTTCAAAGATTACTCTTTTTTATCGCCTTAAAGTAGAGAGTCCTTTGGGTGATTACTGTCGTAAAGTAATATAAGATTTGCGCAAAGGGCGACTTGTGTTAAGTGTTGGTTTTAGGGACGATCTGAATGTTGGGGTTAGAGTTGAATCAATTTGATACGGATAGCTAACGAATAGTTTTATCTAAAATCGATCTATTCTTACGGAAGTGCGTTAGTTTAGATGGCTGCGGTCTCTTTCTGTGAATTGAAAATGCGAGAGTTGTTGTGAAACCTAATCTTGATGACAGTCCAATTAGTGCAAATAAAATATACGCACTAATTGGAGTGGTTAAATCAACGGATTTAAAGCTAGTTCCTAGGGATGGAAGTGAATATTTTTAAACTTTTCTGTTTGCTCCTTAATCCCGATTTCGGTGGGGAAGCGCTCAACAGAAGAAGCTCCATAAAAGCCTCCAATTCCCTCGGTGTTGTCCAAGATGTATTGGGCATCTTCTGGATTCGCAATGGGCCCACCATGGCATAGGACTAGAATTTCGGGGTTCACAGAGCGGGCAGCATCGGCCAAACTTTGGACTTTCTTAGCAGCATCATCAAGGGTAAGAGCTGTTTTTGCGCCGATGGTGCCGGAGGTGGTGAGTCCCATGTGGGGGACCAAAACGTCTGCACCTGCTTTTGCGAGTTCCTTAGCCTGGTCTTCATCGAAAGCATATGGGGTAGTTAGAAGATCGAAGTCGCGGGCCATTCGAATCATGTCTATTTCTGAACCGAACCCCATGCCGGTCTCCTCGAGATTCTGGCGAAAAACCCCATCGATGAGTCCAACTGTAGGGAAGTTTTGTACACCTGCGAAACCTATCTCTTTGATTTGTTTTAAGAAGTGCTCCATAACAATGAATGGATCTGTGCCATTCACACCGGCGATAACGGGAGTGTCTTTTACCACTGGTAGGACTTCGTTAGCCATATCCATGACGATTTCATTGGCGTTGCCGTATGCAAGCAAACCGGAAAGTGAGCCACGGCCGGCCATGCGGAAACGACCAGAGTTGTAAATGATGATCAAGTCAATGCCACCAGCTTCTGCTGCTTTGGCAGATATGCCGGTACCTGCGCCGCCGCCTACGATGGGCTTGCCCGCATCTAATTGGTTGCGAAGTTTGGTGAGGATTTGTTGGCGTGTCATTGTAGTTCCTTTCAGAATATGAGTGGGGTGTGCCGTTATTTATTGCTGATTAAGGTATGTAGTTCCTCTGCTAACGCTAGGCCGAATCCTTCGTCATTGATATTGCAGTCTTTTTCAATGACGGGAACCGAGGAGTCACCGAGTGCCTCCTTGAGCTCAGAAATTGCTCGAGCGTCAGCCTCGGGATCCCAAAACTGCTTGCCCTTGGCGTCTATCCCAGAAAAGCCTCGGAGTGGAATGAATACTCGTGTCGGGCCGGTGGCGGCAGCCAGTTTAGAACCGATTCGCCGGCCCAGCTCAGCGTTTTCCTCCATATTGGTGCGCATTAGAGTTACTGAGGCGTTGTGAACCACAAAGTTTCGGCCTTCGAACTTGGGCGGGACAGTTTCTTCGGGGCCAAAACTGACCATATCTAGGGCTCCCATACTGACTACCTGAGGAATTCCCTTCTTACCTGCCATTTCTAGTCTCCGAGGGCCAGCAGTCAGTACACCTCCAACCAAGTCGTCGGCTAGCTCAGTTGTAGTGAGATCTAAAACCCCTGCTACCAAGTCTGACTCTATAAGCTTTTCCATGGACTTCCCACCAGCGCCTGTTGCGTGGAAAATCTGGACTTCGTATCCGAGTCCTGCTAGATGCTCTTTTGCCTCGCGAGCCGCTGGGGTTGTCAAACCGAACATGGAGATTGCCACAACCGGTTTGTTAGGCGTCTGATGGCGCGTTTCCTCAAAGTTCTTTGCCATTCCAGCGATCGCGGAAGCGGCATTCCCGAGAACTTTTTGGGAAATGGAATTAATTCCCGCAACGTCGACAACTGAGTACATCAACGTTGCATCGACACCGCCAACATATGGGGAAATGCCGCCAGAAGCCATCGTTGACACTAAAAGCTTTGGAAATCCTACAGGGAAAACCTGCATGACCGGTGCAGCCACAGAGGAACCACCCGATCCGCCAAAAGATAAGAATCCATGGACCTCCTCTTCTTGGATGAGCTGTTTTGTGATCTCGGCAGCGCCACGACCCAAAACTTCGAGCATTTCACCCCGGTCTTTACGGCTGCGCAATGCATCAGGGTCTTCGCCTGCGGCACGAATCACCTCGTCCGAAGTTATGTCGGCCAAAGAGCTTTGAGAAAAAGAACCGACATCGACAGTTACAGTCTCAATGTTGAGTTGGTTCAACCGCGAGATAAGCCACTCGCAGTCTTCCTCCTTTGTGTCAAGGGTCCCTTGAAGTAGAACTTTAGTCATATGTGCCTTCCTGTAGCTTGAACTCCTCTCAGGTTAATATGAGCTATATAACATTACCGATCCAATTGTGAAATATTGGTTCGTAAAATTTTTACTTGGAGGATTGACGTGTTTACGGTGGATATAGCTTCGTTCGTCAGAATCTTGACCGGTTGGCAAGACGCTGATGGACGTATTAGCTCTGCGTTGGAGATAAGTATCGCTAAGGCGATTGACTCAAACTTCCTTCCCACTGGAGCGCAGCTTCCTCCTCAACGTGAAATAGCAAAAGCTTTAGTCGTAGGACGTGGAACAGTTTCGATGGCCATGAAAAATCTTGAGGCTCGTGGCTATTTGCATCTTGTGCAAGGTGCTGGCGCTCGAGTCCGCTCTACACGTGCTCGAGGAAGCTACTCCGGTAGCGGTCGGCTCTTTTCTCTTACCAATGCACCGCGTGGCGTTATCGATTTCTCCACTGGGGCGTTGCCAGCCTCTGAAGTGACTACTGACGTACTAGCGAATACTCGGCCTAATTTGTCACCATATTTTGAAACGGACGGGTATTTTCCAGCTGGAATCCCGTTGTTGCGGCACCGTTTGGCTGCCTATCTATCTGATAATGGAATCCCGACTAAGCCCGAACAACTATTGATTACAAACGGCGCGCAGCATGCGACAAATATGGCAATCGAGATGTGGATGTCTCAAGGGGATACGATTTTTTGCGAGGATCCAACCTATCGCGGAACTGTGGAAGCGTTATCGCTCAAAGGTATTAGGACGCATGCGATTCCACGGGCCGCTCTCGGGACTTCAAGCCTAGAGAAATATTTAGGCGGGACGCATGACGAAGTTTTATATTGTCAGGCCAGTGTACATAACCCCACAGGAGCGATTTTATCTGAAGAGCGTGTAACAAAGCTCGCTGAGTATGCACTGCACTATAAAGTCAAAATTATTGAGGATTGCAGTAGTTTTGATCTCACATTAGGAATTTCGGTAGGTAGGACATTGGCCGGACGTATTCCGGATAACAATCACTTATTGATTGGAACCCTCTCGAAGCTTTTTTGGGGAGGTTTGCGTATTGGTTGGATTCGTAGCTCTGAAAACAATATTCACATGCTACGCGAGGTTAGAAAAGTGTCAGATTTGGCTCCACCAGTATTCGAGCAGCTAATCGCGGTTAAACTATTGGATAAAGCCAAGGAGGCTCGAAGCGAGCGTCGCAAAATGCTCACAAAAGGTTTCGAGCTTACAACACGATTTGTTTCTGAATTACTACCCGAGTGGGATATCTTGCCGGTCGATGGAGGCACTTCCATTTGGATAAATACTCACCGAGACGCTACAACGTTGGCATCCTTCGCTGCATCAGCTGGAGTGCTTTTAGCACCAGGGAGTATGTTTTCACCTTCGAACGGATTCGCAAGTTTCTTGAAATTTCCTATTTGGCGTAACGAGGAAATCCTTTCTAGAGGGCTTCACAAAATCGCGAATAGTGTGTGAAGGGGTCCAGACCTTATACGTTGGGGCACAAGGGGGCATAGACGCTGACTAAACGACGCATTCGCGAACAAGTCTGCTCATGTACCGGGGTTCACCCCGCGTGTCCATAATGAATCGCGGCAGAGGTAGCCTGAGAACCATGAGAAGCTTGTGGAATCATTTCCGGCCATTTTGCGTGTCAGCCTTGATAGTCATCGTGCTCGGGGTTCTGTTTAATGACTATCACTGGGCACTGACTTTAATGGTCACAATTTTGCTCATAGGCGTTGTTTTATCGCTGGCGGATTATGCTTCCGAACGGCGTCGAAAGAATAAGGATAAGTGATGAATCGGAAATTGCGGTTGTCGTTGGCTACCGGATTTCTCGGTGTGGTTTTGGTCATCGCGGCGCCTATTTTAATTAACATGGGAATTGATACTGCCGATGCTGGGCAGCAATCAGGCAATGCTGTGGTTCCATTGCTTTTAGCGGGCCTCGGGACCGTGCTGGTGATCCTCGCGCTGGCCCGTTCCGGTCCTGTATTTGAAAAAATATAAAAGCCGAGCGCTAGAAGCGCTAGTTTTGGGGCTGCACTCCTTGCGGGACCTGAAGTGGTCCCGAGGTCACTCTCTTTGAATCAACCTACTGGTTGATTCAAAGTTCAACCGCCTCTGCGATTCAAAGCCGGACAAGTCGGGGCAAGATATGTATTTAGAGAACTTGATCCCCTCGGCTATCCAGTCACAGCGATGACTGGGAAGGAGTAATGATATGAAGGCTTTGTACAGGGCAGCGATTTTCTACCTCGTCTTGGGCTTGGTCGCCGGCTTGTTTTATCGGGAGTTTACGAAGCTACAAGATTTCCCGGAAGGCGAATATACGCAGCTAAGCGTGGCTCACACCCACTTGCTGGCGCTAGGCTTCATGCTATTCCTTATCTTCTTGGCGTTGGAAAAGGTCTTTGCACTGTCGCGGCACCGCCAGCTATTCAACTCATTTTTCTGGCTCTACAACGTAGGCGTGGTGCTCACCGTCGGCATGCAAATTTCACACGGCATATTGACGGTGTTGGGCAAGGAATCCAATGAGATGATTTCGGGCATCGCCGGGCTGGGCCACATCTTTATCACGGTGGGGCTGACGGTCTTTCTCGTGAATTTGGGCCGGGCCATCAAGGAGCCAGATGCAGGCAGCGCCAATGCTTCGGTGAACGCCTAACTATGAGCGAGAGCACAGCGCACAAGAAATCGTTACGGCGCCTACTCGCCGCGATTGGATAAGCTTGGCGGTTCTTTCCGTCGGGTTGGGTGTCATTGTTCTAGATGGCACTATCGTCGGCGTGGCATTGCCCTCGATCATCACTGACCTGCAGCTTAACCTGACGCAGGCGCAGTGGGTCAATAGTCTCTATGCGGTGCTATTAGCTGCGCTGCTGCTGTCAACGGGCAAGATCGCTGATACCTGGGGACGCAAGCGCGCCTTCCTCATCGGCCTGACAATATTTGTGGCAGGCAGCGTATTGGCGGGATTTTCTACCTCCGCCGCCACGCTGATCTCCGCGTGCGCAGTACAGGAAATCGGTGCTGCGTTCATCATGTCGTCCGTGCTTTCGACCGTTAATGCCGTGTTTCGCGGCAAGTACCGCGCCGCAGCCTTTGGTGTGCGGAGCGCGGTGATTTCCGGCGAAGCAGCGGTCGGACCGCTTGCCGGTGGCGCTCGCGATTTCGGCTGTGGGGTTCGCGCTGTTTATCCGGCGGAAAAGCACCGTGATCGGGGTCACCTCTCGGCGCTGCTGGACCTAGGCTTGTTTTCTTATTCCACGTTTTCGTGGGGCAATATCACCGCTGGTGCGGTAGCAATCGGCGAGTTTGCCATCATCTTCGCGTTGCCGCTGTACCTGACTAATACGTTGGACCTTAGCACGATGTCGGCAGGTCTTGTGCTGGCGGCTATGGCAGTCGGTGCATTCTCTCCGGCGCGGCAGCCCGCCACGTCGCGGCCCGGTTCAGGGCGCCTGGCACCGTGCTCATCGGGCTCGGCTTGGAAGCCGTCGGAGTCCTTATCCTCGTCCTGCTTATAGGGCCGGATACGAATGCTTGGATCATCGCCGCACCGTTGACCCTGTACGGCTTGGGCCTGGGGTTCGCCTCCGCAACGTAGAGCACCGTGTGCTTGGGGCAGTTGTGCAGGCCTTAAGCGAGGGCATGGCCACCGCCGCGCGGTGGTCGCTCGTCGCCGCTACCGCATTCCTCGCGCTGGGCTTTGTTGGTGCACTTCGGGTGCGCCGTGCTGCGGGGGAGAAGGGTGCCCCGCAAACAACGTCGATCTCGGTGCCCGCGTTAATCGCGTCCCGAACTGATTTTCCACCCGCGTGCTGCTTTGCGTTGCTGCCAGAAGTGACGGTAGATACCGGGGACATCGGAAAGCTCAGAATGCGTGCCCAGCTGGCTGACGTGCCCGTGTTCATCCAAGACTACGATTTGATCAGCAGATTTGATTGTATCCAGCTTATGGGCGATCACGATAAAAGTAGACTTCTCCCGTAGCTCGTCCATTGCGGCAAGGATATTTGCCTCATTTTCTGCATCGAGTGCGGAAGTTGCTTCATCAAAGAGGACAATCGGCGCTTGTTTGAGCAGCGCGCGAGCAACAGATACGCGCTGGCGCTCGCCGCCGGACAGAAGCCGTCCTCCTTCACCAACCGGAGTGTGCCACCCTAGCCGGTTCGCAATAGACGTCACGCCTGAAAGATCAGCTGCGCGGAAGACTTCCTCATCGGAGGCATCGGGACGACCAACGCGGATATTAGCAATCAGCGAATCATCGAAGAGATAGACGTCCTGAAAGACCATGGATAATCTGGACATTAGCTGTTCGGTTCCAAGCTCGCGGATATCTACGCCGTCAACCATCACCGCCCCGGAATCTACATCCCAAAATCGCGAAATAAGGCGCGCAATTGTGGTCTTTCCGGAGCCAGAAGGACCGACAATGGCGGTAACGGTGCCCGGTTGGGCGTGGAAGGCGACATCGACCAATACCGGCTTATCTCCGTATCCAAACGTGACATTGCGCAGCTCAACACTGCCCGAACCGTCTCCTGTGCGCGGAGTAGTGGGTTCTGGCAGGGAAGGGGCATCGGTGATGAGCTCGGTTTCTGCAAGTGCGATACGGCCGACGTCTAAACCGACGAAAGAAGAGCCCAGCTGCTCAAGCGTGCGGGTAAACCTCAAGCTGATTCCGATGATCGCAATTGTTTCTAGTGGCGATAGGGCGCCTTCAACGGCAAGATCCGCGGAGACCATAATGAGAGCCACGATGAAGATCTGCACTACTATGCCGTTGAGTACCAAAGCTAATGTGGATACCCATAGCTCGCGTATCCGTGCTTTATGATCGATTTCTAGCGCTTGCTCAAGTGGCGCAAACCCTTGTGATTTTCCCGCCGCGCGCAAGGCCGGCTGGCGGTTAGCAAATTCTACGATGCGCTGGGAGAGCTCTTTACTCGGCCCGAGTGCGCGGTTCGATGCTTTCTCACGAATCCACGCAGCCAACTGCATCACCGCCAGCGCCACTGGTGCGATGATTACAAAGACCAATCCCAACCGCGGATTCCAGAAACACGCTCCTACTAACAAGGTGACAAGTGCCGCGCTATCGCGGTATATCGTGCCTTGAATATGCGCAATGGTCTCGGCCGCCGCCATAAAGCGATCTGAGACGAGGCGAGATAGGCTGCCGGTATTAGCCGGTACGAACCAGCCGAGCGGTAGCGTTGCTAATTTATCGCCCACAGTCGTGTGCGCGGTTCGGATGAAATCCAAGGCCGTGTGATAAGAGGCCATGGTTGCGAAAAATCGTAGCGCAAAAGCTACGAGCGCAATTGCCAAAAGCGTCCACATCCATGGTGCGATCGTCGTATCCCCATCGAGTGCCTTTGTAAGTGGCACGAGCGTGAGAACGGCGAGGCCGTCAAGCACGCCAACGATAAGCGATAGACAAGCATGCCTTTTATTGAGCTTATGGCCTACAGGACTTTGCAGCTTTGTGACACTGCGAGTGAGTAGCGGATCACGAAGACGCGAACTAGCAGGCGTAGTGGCATTAGACATGAGAATTATCCTTCATAGGCTCGAGGCGGATTATTTGGTCTGCGCCTTGGATTGACTCCGGCTTGTGGGCTATGACCAAGACGGTCTTGCCTCTAACGAGTGTGGCTAGAGCTGCTTGAATTTCTGCTTCGCAGTCAGGATCAGTTGCCGCAGTAGCTTCATCCAGGATCAAGATTGGGGCATTGGTAATAATTGCCCGGGCAATAGAAATGCGTTGCTGTTGTCCACCGGATAAAGAGGTGTCCTCACCAACAACGGTGTCGAGCCCAGCCGGTAAAGCGCGAATATCAGCAGCTATGTGCGCGGCCTCTGCTGCTTGCCAGATCTCTTCATCGCGAGCTTCTGGGCGTGCAAGGCGGATGTTTTCCCGAATACTCATGCGTAGTAAGTGAGGATCTTGTAAGACGAAAGCCACAGTGCGGTACAAACTGTCGAAAGTGAGATCACGGATATCCACGTTGTTAATTGTGATTGTGCCCGAATCTGGATCCTGGAAACGCGCCAGCATCGTTGCTGCTGTGGATTTGCCAGAACCAGAGGGACCAATCAATGCCGTGACAGTGCCTGCGTTTAGCTGGGCAGAGAAGTTTTGGAGGACCGGTGTATCTGTGTCGTAGCTAAAGCTGACCTTGTGGAATTCCACTTCCATGTCTTGACTACTGGCATCGAGGCTCTTTGAACCTTCTTCCACATGGGAAATTGTCATGACTTCATCAAGGCGCAACGCCGCATTGCCAGCGAGCTGGTAAGACCACATCATTCGGCCGACGGTTTGAATCGTGCCCGGGATCACCAGCGCAATTAACGTTGTTGCGATGACTTCAGCGACCGTGACATAGCCACCAGCTATCAGCAGGGAACCGACTCCTACATTGATAAGGATGAGGACAGGAACCGCCACCACGGATTCTGAAATTGCGCCTACGCGAAGAAGCGGACGTACCCACTCGTAATAGAAGTCAGCGAATTTTTGGGCAGCTTCGCGATATCGAGCGTGGGCTTTGCCAACGGTGCCAAAAGCCTTGACGACGGAAATACCTTCGGAGAACTCCACCGCAGTGGCAGAGACCTCACCCAGATAATTATCCATTTCCGCAGTTTTTGTGCCCATATCTTTCATTGAATACGCCTGGATTGCTAGGAAAATGGGCACAGTGGCAATAGAAAGTAGGCCAAGGCGCCAATCCAAAATAAAGGCATAAACCAGAAGCGCAAGAGGCGTGAAGATTGCGGCAACTTGATCTACAGGAGCATGGGCTGTCAGGGTGTGCAGAGTTAGCGTATCGTCCTCGACAGCTTTGCGGACTTTGCCGGAATTAGTCTGGCTAAACCACGAGAGTGGTGCTTTCGCAATAGCGGTAATAATTCGGCGCCGGTTAATCCCCACCAGCTTTGCATCAGCGAAGTGGGTGATCGTAAGGGCAAGGAAATAGAAGAATAGCTGGCCCAAAAATGCAGCAAGTAGCCATTTCACAATGGACGCGACGTCATCAGTATTGCCGTCGATTAGAGCATTTCCCAGTGCCACCAACGCGACGTAGGGTGCTACGGCGAGTACCGAGGATATAAGCGCGAGAAACTGTGCGAAGTGGATGGTTGTTTGCACTGGGGCCAGTAGCTTTTTTAGAGCGACCTGGCCGGCTTTTAGTTTTGCGCGAGCCTCTTGTTCCGGTGACGCACCATGTGATTCTGGTGCGTGGGTTTCGCTTGATTCTGTGGAACTTTGTTTTATCTCAGACATTTCTTTCTCGATTCTTATTGATTTCCGTCATATCGATGATTCTGGTGACTGATTCTTGGATGAATTCGTGGTCATGGGTGATGACGATGACCACTGCTCCGCTCGCTGCAAGAGAGCGAAGCAGCGCAGAGATGGATTGCAGTTGGCGCCAGCCCACCCCAGAGGTAGGTTCATCGAAGATGTAGACCTCTGCTTGCTCGGCTTGGGCTGAAGCTATGGCTAAGCGTTGCCGTTGCCCACCGGACAGAGACTGCGGATGCCGTTGGGCCATCGCTTCCAGATCGAGGCGATGGAGAATCTCGTTGACATCGATGTGGTCCCGCTTCTTCTTTGCTAGTCCGAGCGTGACCTCTTCTTCGGTGGTGGCAGCGAATAGCTGGCGGCCAACATCCTGCATCACCATGTACGCGCTGCGCCTCCGAGCTGCTGCTCCTACTCGTTTGCTGTTCAATTGGAGGCTACCGCCGCGTTTGGGAGAGGCAAGACCACAAATGATTCTGGCGAGGGTGGTTTTGCCAACCCCGTTGGGCCCGATTAAGGCGGTGACTTCGCCGCTGGGGAAAAATGCGTGGTCAATGTTTAGCACCTCATGCGTGCCGTAAGAAAAACGGATATTGCTTAACTCGAGTCCGCTCCGCTGGGGATCGGCGTTTTCGGGCGTGGGTGGTGCCGGCACGCTCGCGGGCAGGGGAACGTGGTGTAAGCTGCGTAGCCCCAATTGTTTGCGTTCGGGTTCGTCTAAGGAATAAAACTCCTGAGCGTGGAAACTGCGCGCTATTTTTCCCTGAGTCAAGTAAATAACTTGGTCAGCGATATCTTTTAAGAAAAAGAGGCGATGATCAGCGATAATGATCGTTGTGCCTAATTCCTTCAAGCGGTGTAGCACGCGTGCAAGAATATCGATGCTTTCCATGGAGAGGTTGGACGTGGGTTCATCGAGAAGCACGAGACTGCCCGGGGATACAAGCGCGCATGCGCATGCCACGGTTTGTAGCTGTCCACCGGATAATTCTTTGAATCGCCGGCCTCGAAGGTCCTTTATGCCTAGCAACTCGACGGCTGATTGAATCCTCGACTCAATTTCTTTGGGATCCACACCAAGGTTTTCTAGCCCGAAGGCTAATTCTGCATTGACGCTTTCAGTGAAAAACTGCGTCCGTGGATTCTGGAATACTGAGGCGCTGAACTCGATGGCTCGGGACAGCGGTTCTTCCGCAGGATTAAAATCCTGGCCATCCTTTGTAATAGTGATGGTGCCTAGTAGCTCTCCTGGATTGAAATGGGGGATGAGTCCGTTGATCAACTTGAGTACCGTGGACTTTCCCGATCCGGAATCACCGGTGATCAGTAGGCACTGTCCTGGAGAGACAGAAAAAGACACATCAGATACACCTTGAATGCCTGGCCGAGTGCCCAATGGATACGTAAAAGAAACTTCGTGGGCGTTTACACTGGTTGCGATACTGCGTTCGTTCATAAGCGGACCTCCGTGGGAAGCCAGACAGAGGCAACAACGAGGCCCAACCCAGCTATTGCAGTTGCATCGACAAGCTTGAAGGAAAGGTTGGCGGTGGTGGTTGGGCGTGTGGGTCCTCCCAATCCGCGGACAAGAGCAGAGGCAGCGAGCTCATCACCAGCGCGGACGACGGCGCCTAACAAGGGGATGATCAGCATCGCGGACGATTGTGTGGGCTGTGTGAACCAGCTTTTCGCTCCAGGCTGGAGACCCCGAAGGACCATGGCATCGCGGATGGCTTTGGCTTCTGCCACGATGATTGGCAAAACGCGCAGGAATACCGCCGGTGGAATGGTGGCCCAGCCTGGTAAACGCAGGTCCCGCAGTGCTGAGGTCAATGTGGATGGTGTGAGAGTGAGCAAGCCGAATGCGCCGATGGACATGCTGATGACAAAACGGCTTAGCCACGAAAAAATTGCCGCCGAAAAAGCGAAAAATGTGGAGCCAGGAAGCTGTAATAGGCCCCAATACCCTAGATAGGATAATGCAAAAGCGCACAGGCAAATAAGACCATAGTGTGGCTTTACTGTAGCTAGTGCGATGGAGCTGAAGGCGATAGAAATCAGCAGTGTCGGTAGGTGGCCGTGGCTGAGAGCTACCGCATTGATTACTAGAACAGAAAGCAGCACGGTCCGTGGATCGATCGAAGATCGACGAAGCACGCCCTGTTTGTGCAGGCTCACAGGAGACCAGCGCTTTCAAAGTGTTTGCGGCTGACGCGAACTCCGACCTTTCCTCCGATAAAGCCGACGATGAGCGCACAAATGGCCAGTACTCCAATGGTCCATGGCTGGAAGATATCCGACATAGCATCGGCGTATTCTTGGCCCATTTGGTCTGCGATATCGACGTAGTATGAGTCCGTATCCAGAATTAGCGGGATAAAAGGCAAAGAAACCCAGGCACAGAAGACGCCATAGGCAATAGGGAAGGACTTGGCAATCCCGAGGCGGCTTTTTGTGATAATCAAATCCGCGATAAACCCAAGAATTATGCTTCCCAGCAGGGTCCAGAAGTAGTGCCCGGTGAGCATGAATGCTAATCCGTTAATACCGCCGACAAGGGTGAAAGCGCCCATTTTGGGCGTGCGGGCGGCATAAAGCGCTAGCACGATTCCATTTGCGATTGCCGCGATGAACCAGCCAATGAACATGAATTGTGGTCCTGCGAATCCAACCATCCCGGTTACAAAAGTGATTACAAAGTAAAGTGCAGCAAAGATGCCAGCGTTGATGAGATCTCTGGTGTTTAAACGTGCCGTCGACCCACTGGATGAGCTTGTATTCCGTGCAGGCGTAGAGGACTGTTGGGTCATGGTAAACCTCGATTCATAAACAGTAGAGAAAGTAAGGCTTACCTAAAACGTATAATACTTTTTAAAAGGTATTTCTAGGTTGATCTCAAGATTCACCCTTAATGGGGGCGAATGCAGATAATCGGTTCTTTTATGGATCGTAAAATAACTACTTATCGATATGAGGAAACTAAGGTGTACCGCCTCTGCATGGGGTTGCCCGCAAATCGTGGACACGTAGTAGAGCTACCTAGTGGTTAGGCAGCGATTTTTCTTCGTTTCTGGTTTGGGTGATGTGGTTTTCGAAATCGACAGTGCTTACCATCCCGAGGGTGGAGTGCCGGCGCCGACGGTTGTAGACCACTTCAATCCAGTAAGCCACAGCCTGACGCGCAGTATCGCGGGTTGGCCAGCGCTTCCGAGAGTGTCAGGAAGTTTACCTGTGAAACTCCTTCTAGATCAGAGCCTCACGCACAAACTTCCTGACACTCTCGCCGCAGGTGTTCTCTAACTTTGGTGGGCGGGTACTCGGCTACTAATGGCAACTACGCAGCAGGCGAATCCTTGCCATTGCCTAACGCTCCATCTGCGAGCATCGCTGCACCATACACGGGGATGAAATAGATAATTGCAACCGTGAAGAAACGCGCGGCGGTGACATCTTCTTCAAGCAATGTCCCCAGAACTTGATACATATAAGCTATAACTGATCCGCCGAAAGTGACCAGACTGCCGGATTGAGTAAGGGTAAGTTCGTTGAGATTGAAACCGAACAGGACTTGTGAAATCGACGGCTTAAGAGTCCCGTTTTCAGTGATTTGATTCTCAACGAATTCAACGGCCTGTGCGTCCTCAACCAAGTCATCAATATCATCAGCGGTTTCCACTGGGATATCGAGGTTGAGTTCTTTTTCGAGCCGTTCAAAGCGGCGTAGAACGCTGTCAATGTTTGGCGGCCGGTAGTGTTCACCAACAATCGTTGATGCTGCGGAGTACTTCTCAAAATCAGGGAAAGCTGCCGGATAGCCTTTCAGAGCAACCTGCGCGCCTGGCGAGAATCCCAGTCCCTGCATCTGTTTCAACAACTGTTCGGGGGCAGTCAGGTTCTTGGTCGCTTGATTGATAGCCTCGGTGAGTCCTCCTGGAACGATTGCTTGTACATTTAATGCCTGTGCAGCGCTGACGGCTTGGGTCACGGCTGAGAAGTTAAGCCCTGCGGGCATGCTCTTTGGTGGGATGACTTGACCAATTCTACCGAGAGTAGAAATGTCTGGTAGTGGATTGCCGAGTTTCGCTAAGGCGGCCATTGATTTTTGCACCCCAGTCATCTGTTCCAATGCTGAAGAGCCGATTCCAATATCCATACCGCTTCGTATTGCTTCGGCAACTTTGAAAGTTTGGTCATCGTACATTTTCAGAAAAGCGGATGCAGCGTTTGTGGTTGTTTGCGCTTGGCTGAGGGCTTGCATTACTCCGCTGTTTTTGAAGTCAATGTAGGGGCTCGTCCCCAGTTTCATGGATGTGTTCAGGTTTGCTACTTGTTGCGCGAGGGCTTTGGGGCCTGCAGCGCTGTTTGCGATGTCACTTTGTATTTTCCCGAACCAATCCAGATTGCGATTCTGCTTCGGGCTGCTGCCATCGTGGGGCATCGTGTCACCTTTCTGAGGTGGAGTGGGCCGTATTGGGTTGATTGTCTCACATGGGTGTCATTTCCCAATTCGCATTGTCAAACACGTGCTCTATGACCGCTGGCTTGTGGGGGTCGGGTAGTCGTACTGGTCTGTGAAACGACCTAGCATTGACTGTGTCTTGTGTCGTGGGTTTGGGAGTGCGGGCCTGACCCCCGGAAACAGCTCCGGCACAACAAAAACGCCTCTCCTATTTGCACAGGTAGAGGCGTTTTGCCGTTTTGAGGGGATTGTTCGAACAATCAAATCTAATTGTTCGAACAATCTCCAATGGTGCCCCAGAGAAGATTCGAACTTCCGACACCGGCTTTAGGAGAGCCGTGCTCTATCCCCTGAGCTACTGGGGCGGGGATGTTGCTTATGCAACTCGGATCATCATAGCAGTGGGGCGCGAGTGCGCCCCAAAAGGCTGCGTGCGCGGCAAATTGTATAGGTTCGGCCAGCAGCCTTAGCTATGAGGTTTAGGCTTGTGCCAGTTCTTCCTGCTTATTGCGCACGGAGGATGCGGGCGGGTTGGTCTCGTGGGTGCCGTCGGAATACAAGACGGTGGGGATGATGCGGTTGCCGTCGTTGACGGACTTGATCCACTCGTTGATGTCATCGGTGTCAGCGCCTTCTACGTCCACGAGCTCGTACGGGGTTTCGGTGCGGTCCAAGTTCTTGATGAGCTTGGCGCAAAATGGGCACCAGTCGGCGTAGAAGATGGTGACATTGGCGTTGGTTTCGGGTGCTTGTACAGTCATTATGCTGCGTCCTTTCTATCGTAAGTTAAAAAGCGGTACTTCATGGGTAGCTCGCTGGCCGGTTGCTTGGGAAGCTCTAAATGCCCTTTGTCAGAGGTGAGCCAATCCGTGCTGTAGGCCAAGCCGAACGTATCGGGGATATCCGGGGCGAAGACAGCATCCTCGCCATAGATATCGCCGATGTTTACGCCCATGAGAGTGACCTCGATGCGGTCTACCTGGTCCAAGGCGGCGGTGTAGATTTGGCCGCCGCCGATGACCCAGGCATCGGCAAGCGCGGGCATCGTCCTGCCTACCGTAGCACCAGTTGACCACGTGCCGGGCGCGCGCGAGGAGAGCACGTAATTCTCCCGGCCGGGCAGGGGGCGGAACTTGGGGTTGAGGGACTCCCAGGTCTTGCGGCCCATGATGACCGGCGCGCCCATGGTGACGTCCTTGAAGTGCTTGAGATCCTCCGGCACGTGCCAGGGCATCTGCGCGCCATCGCCGATGATGCCGTCCAGGGACTGGGCCCAGATCGCGCCGAGCATTAGACCGACACCTGCGCCTTGATGGGAGGGTGCGGATCGTAGCCCTGGACCTCAAAGTCGGCGAAGTCATAGGAGAATAAATCCTTCGCCTTGGTGAGTTTGAGCTGCGGGTACTCGCGCGGCTCACGAGAAAGCTGCTCCTGGACCTGCTCGATGTGATTGTTGTAGATGTGGCAATCGCCGCCGGTCCAGATGAGGTCGCCTACCTCAAGGCAGGCCTGCTGGGCAAACATGTGGGTTAATGCCGCGTAGGAGGCGATATTGAAAGGCACGCCCAAAAACATATCCGCCGAGCGCTGGTAGACCTGCAGGGAGAGTCGGCCGTTAGCCACATAAAGCTGGAATAGCAGGTGGCAGGGCATAAGCGCCATCTGGTCGAGCTCCGCCACATTCCAGGCGGAGACCAAATTGCGGCGCGAGTTTGGGTTATTCTTTAAGGTATCGAGCGCCTGCTGGATTTGGTCGATGTGGCTGCCATCCGGGGTGGGCCAGGAGCGCCACTGCACGCCATAGACTGGGCCCAAATCGCCATTCTCATCGGCCCACTCGTTCCAAATGCGCACGTTATTATCCTGCAGGAATTTCACGTTGGAATCGCCTTTGAGGAACCACAATAGCTCGCCGATGACCCCGCGGAAGTAGACCTTCTTTGTTGTCAGCAGCGGGAAGGATTCTGCCAGGTTATAGCGCAGTTGCGCGCCGAAGATGGAGCGCGTGCCGGTGCCGGTGCGATCGCCTTTGGCCGTGCCTTCCTCGAGGACGCGGCGCAGGAGATCCTCATACGGGGTTTTGATAGTGGCACTAGAGGCGGTGGACGTATCACTCATGGTGCCCCAGTGTAGAACGTTAGAAAGCCATGGGGATAGTTGGAGTTTTTATTTCCTGTCGGCGCTGGTAGTGGGACTGCTTGCGCGAAGTGTTTCTCGCAGTGCCTGCTCGATCGGGGTGGCTTCCCACTGGGCGGTGGCACCGCTCAAAATGGAGGGGTGTTCCCACAGGTAGCTCATCTCCAACAGCCCATTAAGATCGGAGTTAAAGAGCCCGCCAAGCTTGAGCATCCACGGACGCAGCGTTATGGGTGAGTGCCGGCAGCCTGCGAGATGTGCGAACTCCGCCTGGGTAATTGCAGGGGCGCAGGGTACGGAAATGATAGGTGGGCTGGTGGGGTCAAGGAGGGCATCGGCAAGCGCGCGGCCGAAGTCCGGAAGGTAGGTAACCGAATGCGTGGTATGCGCATTGAAGAGCGCGAGGGGAATGCGCTTGCCGATGATCAGTTGGTGATACACGCACCCCGGGCCAGAATCCGGGCCAAATAGATCTGCGGCCACCACCGATACGGTGCGGGCAGGTGAAGCGAGGCGAGTATTGATGAGCGCAGCGCGCACACCGGGTTTTCCTTGTCTGGATGTGGTTAAAGGGGTACCGGGTGAAAACGATTTGTAGCTCGGATCGAATCCGTAGATGGATTCTGGAAAGACGATAGGGATGGCGCGTTCGGCGGCGATGTGGAGGGCTGTGTCCTCAGCGGGGATTAGGAGCGTGCGCCATGCCTCGGCGTTATAGGCGGCGTGAATGCAGTGCGCGATGCCGTCGATATTGGCAGGGTAGGACTCTTTTCTGGTGGCATCGCCGGTGATGTGCTTTACGTGTGGGCCGAGGTCGAGTGTGGAACCGTGGCGGCTCATGATGATGCATTCATGGCCTCGGGCGGTGAGTTCGCGGGCAACCGCACGGCCCACGGGTCCAGCGCCAGTGATGAGGTATTTCATTATCCGGAGTCCTATCCATATTAGTGACTGGTGCTCTCTAAAAATATAGGGCGGGGCCCTTGAAAGCAAGAGCAGTGCTCTCTTTTGTGAGTTGCTATAGTTTTCCCATGGCACAAACCCCACGAGAGCGCGCCCGAGAACAGACGATGACCCGCATCATCGAGCTGGGGCGGCAACAACTAGCTAGTGGTGGTGTAGAGGCGCTAAACCTACGGGCCATAGCCCGTGAGCTAGGAATCGTCCCTTCTGGTATTTACCGCTACGTACCGGATAGGGCAAGCCTCGTAACCCTCCTCATCGTTGATGCTTTTGACTCCCTAGATGGGGCTGTGGCGCGCCACGATGATCTGAGTGTGCAACCGCGTGAGCGATTCATTGGCCTCGTAGGTGCGATGAGGCAGTGGGCCCTTGAATTTCCGCAACGTTGGGGCCTGATTTATGGCACTCCGATTGTGGGCTATCAAGCGCCAACCACAGAGACGATAGCAGCGGGCACCAAAGTGAGCCGCCGCCTCGCCGCCTTGCTTGAGCAGTCCACGGTAGTGCCGCTGAGGCAGCGCTCGCCCCACCTGGATGCGGATATGGAGGCAGCCGCGAAAGATATGGGCTCCGAGCTCAGCGCGGACGCCATGGAAATGGCGCTGGAGGCCTGGGTGAGGATCATCGGGCTGATTAACGCCGAGGTTTTCGGCTACCTAGGGCGCGATACGCTGAGCGAGTTCGCCGAGTTCCATGCCCGGTCCGTATCGCGGCTCGCCGATGAGTTAGGGCTCTAAAAGCCGCCGTTCTCTTCGGCAAAGGCCGCTGCGTGCTCTAAAATCTCGTCCTTGAGCTCGGGGCGGCAGATGAGCAGGTCGGGGATGAAGGTGTCCTCGTTGTTGAATTTGATGGGGCTGCCATCGAGGCGGGAGCAGTGCAGGCCGGCCGCCTGGGCCACGCCCACTGGGGCGGCTTGGTCCCACTCGTATTGGCCGCCGGCGTGGATATAACCGTCATAATCGCCCAGCAGCACGCGCATGGCCTTGGTGCCGGCGGAACCGACGCCTTCGGTCTCATAGCCTATCTTCTCCGCGATGTAGCCTGCCACCTTGGGCGGGCGGTTGCGGGAGATGACGAATTTCTTGGACAGCGGGCCGGTTACCGCGCGCACATCGGAAGACTTGAAGGTCACGCCAAAATCGGGCAGGCCCACCGCGGCGTGGACTGGGGTGCCGTCCTCAACGAGGGCGATGTGGACCGCCCAGTCCTGGCGGCCGGTGGCAAATTCCTTGGTGCCGTCTAGCGGGTCCACGATCCAGACGCGCTTCTTTTTTAGCCGGGCAAGGTCATCGGAGGCTTCCTCAGAGAGCACGCCATCGCCGGGCCGGTGCTGTTCTAATACGCGGGCGATCCATTCTTGGGCGGCGTCATCGCCGGCATCGCCAAGCGAAAGGCCCCGCAGCAGGCCACCATTGCGCACACCCTTTAAAATCTCGCCGCAGCCTTGGGCGAGCGAATTGGTCAGGCGGGAATCAGAAATCTCGACGGTCATGGTGCCCACATTACAACGGGGACTAGAGTGTGGTCATGCCAGAAAACATCCTCGAGCGCTTTCGCCCCCAAGTGGCGCGGTGGTTCCAGGACGTTTTTGCCGCTCCCACCGCGGTACAAGCCCAGGCCTGGGACAAGATTTCCCGCGGGGATCACGCCCTGATGGTTGCCCCCACGGGTTCTGGTAAGACGCTCGCGGCGTTCTTATGGGCGCTGAATAACCTGGTGGAGCGCGAAGGACAACTGGCCCTGCCGGTAGGAAACGCCGCAGGCTCCGCCACCGGGGTGCGGGTGCTGTATATCTCGCCGCTAAAAGCGCTGGGCGTGGATGTGGAAAATAACCTGCGGGCGCCGCTAACCGGCATTGCGCGCACCGCGGAAAAGCTGGGCCTGGAGGCACCGAATATTTCCGTGGGCGTGCGCTCGGGCGATACACCCTCGGCAGAGCGCTCCCGGCAGGTGCGCAAGCCACCGGATATCCTCATTACCACCCCGGAATCGGCATATTTGATGCTGACCTCAAAGGCGGCGGGGATTTTGAAAACCGTCGATACCGTCATCATCGATGAAATCCACGCACTGGCCGGCACCAAGCGCGGCGCGCACCTCGCCCTGACGCTGGAGCGCCTGCAAGAAATTGCCGGTGACTTTCAGCGCATCGGGCTTTCTGCCACGGTGCGCCCGCTTTCGGCCGTCTCGGATTTCTTAGGCGGCAACCGCCCGGTGGAAATCGTGGCGCCGGAAGCGCACAAGAAGTGGGACTTGGATGTGCGCGTGACGGTAGAGGATATGTCGGATCTTCCTACGCCGGAGGCGGGCTCGACCATCGGGGAGCTCACCGTCGATGATGCCATCGGCATTACCGGCGGGCCGGAAGGCAGCGGCGACGGCGGGGAAGAATTCGGCGGGGAGGACTTCGGCGGGGAAGAAGACACCGCGCTGCCCACCGCGAACTCCATCTGGCCGTTTATTACCCAAGACCTCTACGCGGACATCATGGCGCATCGCTCCACGCTGGTCTTTGTAAATTCGCGACGCAGCGCCGAGCGCCTGACCAGCCGGCTTAACGAGCTATACGCGCAGGAATATGACCCGGATTCGCTCTCGCCGGAAACCCGGCGCGATCCCGCCCAGTTGATGGCGCACTCGCACGTTGCGGGCAAGGCGCCGGCGGTCATCGCACGGGCGCACCACGGTTCGGTGTCCAAGGACGAGCGCGCCATGACGGAAACAATGTTGAAGGAAGGCACGCTGAAGGCCGTGGTGGCCACGAGCTCTCTGGAGCTGGGCATCGACATGGGCGCGGTGGATTTGGTGGTGCAGGTGGAATCGCCGCCCTCGGTGGCCTCGGGCCTGCAGCGCGTGGGCCGCGCCGGGCACCATGTGGGCGCGGTCTCGCACGGCGCGTTTTATCCCAAGCACCGCGCGGACCTGGTGCAGTCCACGCTGACGGTTTCGCGCATGCGTGGCGGCATGATCGAGACGATGCATACCCCGCGCAATCCGCTGGACGTGCTCGCGCAGCAGACCGTGGCGGCGGTGGCCGCAGCGGGCGAGGAAGGCTTAAGCGCGGATGACTGGTATGACATCGTCAAGCGCAGCCATCCTTACCGCGAACTGGCCCGCGAGGTTTATGATTCCGTGATCGACCTGGTCAGCGGCGTGTACCCATCCACGGATTTTGCGGAGCTAAAACCCCGCGTGGTCTATGACCGCGTATCCGGCGTGATGACCCCGCGGCCGGGGGCGCAGCGCGTGGCCGTGACCAGTGGTGGCACCATCCCGGATAGGGGAATGTTTGGCGTCTTCCTCTATAGCGGTGGGGAATCCGGGAAGGCCCCGCGCCGGGTGGGCGAGCTCGATGAGGAGATGGTTTATGAATCCCGCGTGGGCGATGTCTTTACCCTGGGCGCGACCAGCTGGCGCATCGAGGAGATTACCCGCGACCAAGTCCTAGTCACGCCCGCGCCGGGGCATACGGGCCGGCTACCATTTTGGAATGGCGATGGCGCCGGGCGCCCCTATGAGCTGGGCCAGGCCTTGGGCGAGTACCGCCGCGAGGTAAATACGGACCCGAGCATTATCGCGGATGCTGATGAGAATGCCCGCAGCAATATCTTGTCCTACCTGCGCGAACAGCAGGAGGCCACCGGGGTTATTCCGGATGAAAAGACGCTCGTGCTCGAGCGCTTCAAGGATGAGCTGGGGGACTGGCGCGTGGTGCTGCACACGCCCTTTGGCCGGCCGGTCAACTCCGCCTGGGCCTTGGCGGTAGGCGCGCGGGTGGGCGAGCGCACCGGCATGGACCCGCAGGCGGTGGCCGGCGATGATGGCATCGTGCTGCGCCTGCCCGAGGGCGAGGCCGATCCCGATGGCACCATTTTTGCCTTCGACGCCGACGATATTGCCGATGTCGTAGCCGAGCAGGTGGGCAATTCCGCCCTTTTTGCCTCCCGCTTCCGCGAGTGCGCGGCCCGCGCGCTGCTTTTGCCCCGCCGCAATCCCGGCAAGCGCGCCCCGCTATGGCAGCAGCGCCAGCGCGCCGAACAGCTTTTGGATGTTGCCCGCAAGTACCCGTCCTTTCCCATTATTTTGGAAACGGTGCGCGAGTGCGTGCAGGACGTTTACGATGTCCCGGCGCTGCAGGAGGTCATGCGCGATCTGGGGCACCGCCGCGTGCGCATCGCGGAGGTCACCACGGATCAGCCTTCGCCCTTTGCCTCCTCGCTGCTTTTTAATTACACCGGCGCCTTCATGTACGAGGGCGATTCCCCGCTGGCGGAAAAGCGGGCGGCGGCCCTCGCCCTTGATCCGGCGCTTCTGGCCAAGCTGCTGGGCACGGTGGAGCTGCGCGAGCTCTTGGATCCCGCGATCATCGATGAGGTCCATGCCCAGCTGCAGCGCACCGCTCCCTCGCGCCGGGCGCGCACCACCGAGGAAGTCGCGGATCTCCTGCGCGTGCTGGGCCCCATCCCGGTCGAGGAGTTGGGCGAGCATACGGATGTTCCCCTGGCCGCCCTGGATAACCTGGGCTCGCGGATTATGCGGGTGCGCATCGGCGGGCGCGAGCACCTTGCCCAGTCCCAGGACGCGGCGCTGCTTCGCGATGCCCTCGGTGTCCCCATTCCTCCCGGCGTCCCCGCCCAGGTCGCCACGCTTGCCGATGCCCTCCCACAGCTCATCAGCCGCTGGGCGCGCACCCGCGGCCCGTTCGTGCTCGCGGATTTAACCGCCGCCTTCGGCATTTCCGTGTCCGCAGCACACACCACCCTGGCCGGCCTGAATTCGATTGTGGAGGGCCATTACCGGCAGGGAATAGAGGAGCAAGAGTACTGCGCCGCCGAGGTTCTAAAGACCATCCGCTCGCGCTCGCTTGCCGCTGCGCGCGCGGATACCGAGCCGGTCTCTGGTGCCGCCTTCGCCCGCTTCCTCCCGGAGTGGCATGGCATCGCGCCTACCGGGAAGCATCCCGCGCTGCGCGGTGCCGATGGCGTATTTTCCGCTATCGAACAGCTCGCCGGGGTGCGCCTGCCGGCCTCTGCCTGGGAATCCATCATTCTGCCCGCCCGCGTGGGGGATTATTCGCCCCGCATGCTGGATGAACTGACCGCCAATGGCGAGGTGATGATCCTCGGCGCCGGAAAGGCCGGGGCCGCCGATCCGTGGGTAATGCTGCTACCTGCCGAGTACGCCGCCCAGCTCGCCCCCGAAACCGATCCGGAGGGCGTAAGCATGCTGCAGCGCTCCATCATAAGCGTGCTGGAACGCGGCGGCGGCTTCCTCTTTTCCGATATCGCCGCCGAGGTCCCCGGTACCGCCGAGGAAACCCGCGAGGCCCTTTGGGGGCTGGTGGAAATGGGCCTGGCCAGCCCGGATTCCTTCGCTCCCATCCGCACGCGCTTATCGGCAGGCGGGCGCGGCGCCTCCCGCGCCAGTCGCGGTTCTACGGCCCACCGCTCCAAGCGGCGCCCCACGCGCTCGCGGCTGCGCATGGGCCGCACCTCGTTTGCCCAGACCCAGAACGCCAACGGAGGAGCCGGCCAGACCCCGCCCGATATGCTCGGCCGCTGGTCGCTGGCGGTGCCTGCCGCCCAGGACGCCACCTCGCGGTCCGTGGCGCACGGCGAGGCCTGGCTGGATCGCTACGGCGTGGTCACCCGCGGTTCCGTGGTGGCAGAAGACGTCCTTGGCGGCTTCGCGCTGGCCTATAAGGTGCTTTCCGGCTTTGAGGAATCCGGCAAGGCCATGCGTGGCTATGTCATCGAGGACCTCGGCGCGGCGCAGTTTTCCACCCCGGCCATTATCGATCGCCTCCGCGGCCTGGCGGATTCCCCCGATGTCACCGGCTGGCCGTCCGGCACCACCGATCCAGAGACTTTCGTGCTCGCCGCCGTGGACCCCGCCAACCCCTACGGCGCGGCGTTGCCTTGGCCGCAACGCGATGATGCCGACGGCAAGGCTACCGGCGGGCCGGCCCGCTCCGCCGGGGCACTGGTCGTGCTCTGCGATGGCCTCCCTATTGCCCACCTCACCCGCGGCGGAAAGACCTTGACCACGTTCATCGACGCCCTTCCCGACGGGATAGAGACCACCGACGTCTACGCCCGCCTCCTATCCGCGCTCACAGAACTCATCGCCGCCGGGCACATGTCGCCGCTGGTGATCGAGAAGTGCAATGGCAACCCCATCCATCACACCCCGGCGGCTAGCATCCTGCGCTCGCTGGGGGGCGGAATCACCCCGAAGGGCGTGCGCATTGCCGGGCAGGCTGCGCCGCCGCGCGTTCCGCGCCGCGGGGGGCGGGACGGCTCACCGGACAACTCAAGGGGTGGCTCGAGCGGTGGCCTGCGCGGCGGCAGGCGTGCCTCCGAAGCTATCGAGGAACTCAGCTTCGACGATCCGTCTCCGCCTCCGCCACCTCGCAATTCTGGTGGCTTCCGCCCGCGCGGCGGATACCGCCGCTAGCGCTACCCGCCCGCAGGTGTATTTTGGTGGGGCCACTGTGTCTGAGTCCGACGGAAGGAGGCCATTCCCATGCCCGAAGGCGATTCCGTCCTACAACTTTCGCGCCGCCTGCAGTTTATGACCGGGCGTGAGGTCACCGGCTGTTCCGTCCGCGTGCCGCAGCACGCCACCGTTAACCTCACCGGCACCATCTGCGAGCGCGTGTGGCCCTATGGCAAGCACCTCTTCATGCAATTCGACCAGACCATCGTGCATACCCACCTAAAAATGGAGGGCACCTGGGCCATCCACTACGCCGGTGACTGCTGGCGCAAGCCCGGCCATAGCGCGCGCATCGTGCTGCAACTGTCCCATTCACCGCGCGATATTGAGCTCGTAGGCCACTGGTTGGGCTTTGTCGATATCTTCGATGCGGATCAGTACTTTAGCCGCATCAACCACCTTGGCCCGGATATCTTGGACCCCGACTGGGATCGCGAAGAGGCGGTGCGCCGTTTGCGCGCGCGACCCGAGCGCAGCATCGGCACGGCGCTTTTGGACCAGAAGATCGTGGCAGGCATTGGCAATGAATACCGCGCCGAAATCTGCTTTCTCGCCGGCGTGCACCCGGCAACCCCGGTGGCAGAGGTGGATGTGGAACAGGTATTGGACATCGGCAAGCGCATCATGTGGACCAACCGGAACTCGCCCATCCGAGTGACCACCGGCGTGCGCCGCGCCGGGGAGACCACCTATGTCTTTGGGCGCAACCGCAAGCGCTGTCGGCGCTGCGGCACCATTATTCAGAAAGATTCCCTGGGCGGCGTTGACCGCGGCGGGGATGAGGGCGAATTAGAGCGCATCATCTGGTTCTGCCCGCACTGCCAGCCGCTCTAAGGTTCCTTTACGCTTTTCGCGCTAAGCTGGCGGGCATGCGATCACTACTAAATCTTGTATTTAATATCATCTGGTTACTCTCCGGCGGCATCGTTCTTGCGCTGGGCTACTTCCTCTTCGGCATCATCGCCTGCATCTTCATCGTGACGATTCCGGCGGGCGTGGCCTCGTTCCGCATGGGCCAGTTCGCGCTGTGGCCATTCGGCCGCTCCGTGGTGGAGCCCCGCAAGGGCACCGGCGGGATGTCTGGCATCTCCAATGTCATTTGGTTCGTCATCGCTGGTCTGTGGCTATCCATCGGCCACGTCGTTACCGCCGTCATCCAGGCGATTACCATCATCGGTATCCCCGTTGCCTGGGCCAACCTCAAGATGATTCCAGTGACCTGCTTCCCCTTCGGACGCAAGGTTGTTAGCTCGAAGAGCATCCCGGCCGGCTGGCAGCCCATGGTGAAGCTGTAAATTCACCTAGTTTGAAAGCGCCTGGCCCGAAGCGACATGTTGCTTCGCGGCTGGGCGCTTTAGTGATCTGTGGTGCTTAGGCACGAATATGTCCAAAACAACCGCGTTTGTCTGAATTTGAGGGCATTTTTTTTAAGAACGCGGTTGTTTTGGACACTTTTACGCTAGAGCCTGGGGCGCATGACCCGGGCACGGGCCGGAGCTAACGGTTGGCGCGGTACCAGCCGATGAGCTTATCGGTGGACTGGTCGCCGGAATCTACCTCTTGGCTGCCGGAGACGGCGGGGGCCAAGTCATTGGCCTGCTGCTTGCCCAGCTCCACGCCCCATTGGTCGAAGGAGTTGATATCCCAGATGATGCCTTGGGTAAAGACGATGTGCTCGTAGAGCGCGATGAGCGCGCCCAGGGTGGAGGGGGTAAGCTCCTCGGCCATAATCGTGGTGGTGGGGCGGTTGCCCGGCATGACCTTGTGCGGCACGAGGTCTTCCTCAACGCCTTCGGTAGCGATTTCTTCTGCCGTCTTGCCAAAGGCCAACACCTTGGTTTGGGCGAAGAAATTGCCCATGAGCAGGTCATGCATCGAGCCGGTGCCGTCCGCGGTGGGGAAGTCCTCCTTGGGGCGGGCAAAGCCGATGAAGTCCGCTGGGATGAGGCGGGTGCCCTGGTGCATGAGTTGGTAAAAGGCGTGCTGGCCGTTGGTGCCCGGCTCGCCCCAGTAGATTTCGCCGGTCTGCCCAGTGGTCACTGCGGTGCCATCGCGGCGCACGGACTTGCCGTTGGATTCCATGGTCAGCTGCTGCAGGTAGGCCGGGAAGCGGCCGAGGTCCTGCGAGTAGGGCAGCACGGCGTGGGTTTGGGCGCCGAAGAAATTGGTGTACCAGATGCCCAGCAAGCCCATGAGTACGGGCACATTGCGCTCTAGCGGGGTGGTGCGGAAGTGCTCATCCATGGCGTGGAAGCCTTCCAACAAGCGCATGAAGTCCATCGGGCCAATGGTGCACATCAAAGATAGGCCAATGGCGGAATCGAGGGAGTAGCGCCCGCCCACCCAATTCCAGAACGGGAACATATTATCCGTATCGATGCCGAATTTCTCCACCTGCTCCGCATTGGTAGATACGGCCACGAAGTGCTTGGCTACGGCGGATTCATCGCCATCGAATTGTTCGATGAGCCAACGGCGGGCCGCGTGGGAATTGGTCAGGGTTTCCTGGGTGGTAAAGGTCTTGGAGGAGACGATAAAGAGGGTGGAGCCGGCATCGAGCCCGTCCAAGGTGGCGGCCATATCGGCGGGATCCACGTTGGAGACGAACTCCGCGGAAATGCCGGCCACCTCATAAGAGCGCAGGGCTTGTGCGGCCATGGCGGGGCCGAGATCGGAACCGCCGATGCCGATATTGACCACCTTTTTGATGGTGTGGCCGGTGTGCCCCAACCAGGAACCGGAGCGCAGGGCGGTGGCGAAATCGCGCATGCGGCCCAAAACCTCGTGGACATCGGCGGCGACATCTTGGCCATCGACGTGCAGGTCATCTTCTACCGGCAGGCGCAGCGCGGTGTGCAGCACGGCGCGATCCTCGGTGTTGTTGAGGTGCTCGCCTGCAAACATGGCATCGCGCCGGCCTTCCACGTCGGCGGCGCGGGCTACCTCGACCAGGTGCTGGAGGACGTCTTCATCGATGAGGTTTTTGGATAAATCCACGTG
Organism: Corynebacterium sp. KPL1818; assembly: GCF_000478135.1. NCBI lineage: Bacteria > Bacillati > Actinomycetota > Actinomycetes > Mycobacteriales > Corynebacteriaceae > Corynebacterium > Corynebacterium sp. KPL1818. The sequence goes on from NZ_KI515760.1 coordinate 61,843, forward strand.
CAGGCCCGCGGCGTCGAAGGTGTAGTTCTCGGCGCGGTTCGCGTCTGTGGCGAAGAGATCGCGCAGGAGCATGTCCTGCTTATCTTCAAATACCTTGACCAGGTCTTTCCACTGGGGCGATGCGGTGATATCCATGGCAATTGGCCTTTCTGGCGACGAGCGCATTGGCAATGTGTACCCCTCCCACCGTAGTCGAGAATGAGTGCCAACGGCACCGTGAGAAGTGTGGCATTTAGAGCATGAGCGCGCCCGCCCAGCCGGCGATTAGAAGTGGGATATTGAAGTGGATAAAGGTGGGGATGACGGAGTCACGGATGTGATCGTGTTGGCCATCGGCGCCGAGGCCGGCGGTGGGGCCGAGGGTGGAATCGGAGGCGGGGGAGCCGGCATCGCCAAGCGCGCCTGCCGTACCAATGAGCGCCACCGTGGCCGCGGGGCTAAAGCCGAGCGAGGCGCACAGGGGAACGTAGATAACGGAGATAATCGGCAGGGTGGAAAAGGACGAGCCGATGCCCATGGTGACCACTAGGCCGACCAAGAGCATGGCGCCTGCGGAGAGGAACTTATTGGTGCCAAAGAGGTTGGCGGTGGCATCGACAAGCGGGCCGACTTCCTCTGTCGCCGTCATGACTGAGGCAAAGCCCTGCGCGGTGATCATGATAAAGCCGATAAGGGCCATCATTTTCATGCCGTTGGTAAATACGTCATCGGCGTGCTTCCAATCCACCGCGCCGGAAATGAGCAAGATGCCCAGGCCGGTCAGGGCGCCGACGAGCAGGCCATCGGACTCGAAATCGAGCGCCTGCATGATGATTTGGACGGCGAAGGTGGCGATAATCGCCAGGATGGAAACCCAGATTTTATACCGCGAGGGCGTTTCCTGGTGCTCTTCGGCGGCAATGGGCCGGTCCTCGTACTCGCGTGGGGCGCGGTAGCTGAAAAAGATGGCGATGAGCAGGCCGGCGAGCATGCCCAGGGCCGGGATGGCCATGACCTGCATAATATTGATAGTGGAGGTATCCAGACCCGCCTCTTCAATATTGAAGAGCAAAATATCGTTCAAATAGATGGACCCGAAGCCCACCGGAATGAACATGTAGGTGGTGATAAGGCCGAAGGTCAGGCACGTGGTGATAAGGCGGCGATCCAGCTTGAGCTTATTCATCACCGCCAATAGCGGCGGGACAAGCAGCGGGATGAAGGCAATGTGGACGGGGATGAGGTTCTGGCTCATCACGGCCATGGCAATAAGGCCAAGAACGAGCATCCACTTGGTGGTGGCCGCGGCCTTGGGATCTAATTCGCCGGTGCCGCCGAGCTTGGCGATGAGAAAGTTGGCCGAGATCTGCGGCAGCCCGGCGGAGGCAACACCCATCGCGAAGGCGCCCAAGAGGGCATAACTTAAGGCAATCTTGGCGCCGCCGCCGAGCCCGTCCTGGAAGGCAACCATGGTGGCATCGAGGCCCATGCCGGATAGGAGGCCGCCGACGATTGCACCGATGAAAAGCGCCACCACCACGTGCACGCGCAGGAGGGCAAGCGCGAGCATGACGATGACGGCGATGAGTACTGCGTTCATGCCCCGAAAGCGTACTGCATAGTATGGGTGAGCTCGTAATTAATCCGAGGGGTTGAGTGGTGGCTTTAGCCCAGGCGGCCGCGCCCCATGCGCAGCAGGGCAGAGGCGATGGTGGGGCCTTCCTCACCAAGTTCCGCGCGGAACTCATTGAGGATGGCGATCTCGCGGGTGTGCACCAAGCGCGTGCCGCCGGAGCTCATGCGGGTGCGACCCACCGCGCGGGAGACCTCGGTGCGGCGCTTGACGGCATCCAAGATGATTTGGTCAAGGCGGTTGATTTCCTCGCGATACTGCTGGATTTCCGCATCAGATAGGGGATCATCCGTGCCAGTGGGCGTGCGGATATCCAAGCCATTGTCAACGATGGATTCATTATCTTCAGCGGTCATGGTCCCTTATTGTGCCACTTGGTCGGGTATTTAGAAAGCGCAGGGTATGCCGCAAATACGGGCCATGTCCGGTGGGGCTAGTAGGTTGGTAGGCATTATGACGAATAACTCTCCATTTAGCCCAACTTCTACCCCGCGCGAACCCGTATCCGGTGCTGCTTCCCGCGGCGGCTTCGCCCCTAGCCAGCCCGAGCAGCAGAACCCCTTTGGCAGCACGCCTAGGCCCGCGGAATCCGATCCTTTAACCCAAGGTTTGAATCCACAGCAATTAGAGGCGGTCACCCATACCGGCAGGCCCCTGCTGATTGTCGCCGGCGCGGGTTCTGGCAAGACCGCGGTGCTTACCCGCCGCATCGCGTACCTCATGCGCCACCGCGGGGTAAACCCGTGGGAAATCCTCGCCATTACCTTTACCAATAAGGCGGCCGCAGAGATGAAGGAGCGCGTGGGTTCCCTGGTCGGTCCGGTGGCCGAGCGCATGTGGGTATCCACCTTCCACTCCATCTGCGTGCGCATCCTGCGCCAGAACGCCCAGCTCGTGCCGGGGCTTAATACCAACTTCACCATTTATGATGGCGACGATGCCCGCAGGCTTCTATCCATGATTGCCAAGGACATGCAGTTGGATCTGAAGAAATACACCCCGCGCGTGCTGGCCAACCAGATCTCCAACCACAAAAACGAGCTCGTGGGCCCGGCCGAGGCAGCCGACAAGGCGCAGCAGACCAAGAACCCCTTTGAGACCACCGTGGCGGAAGTCTACGCCGAGTACCAGCGCCGCCTGCGCGCGGCCAATGCGGTGGACTTCGACGACCTCATCGGGGAAGTAGTGCGCATTTTCACCGAGCACCGCCAGGTGGTGGAGTTTTATCGTCGGCGGTTTAAGCACGTGCTCATTGATGAATACCAGGACACCAACCACGCCCAGTACGCGCTGGTTGCAGCGCTCGTGGGCAAGGGCGAGTTGGGTCCCGATGCCCCAGAGCTGTGCGTGGTGGGTGATTCCGATCAGTCCATTTATGCCTTCCGCGGCGCCACCATCCGCAATATCGAGGAATTCGAGCGCGACTACCCGCAGGCGCACACCATCTTATTGGAGCAAAACTACCGCTCCACGCAGACCATCTTGAACGCGGCCAATGCCGTGATTGCGAAAAACGAGAACCGCCGCGAGAAAAACCTGTGGACCGCGCACGGCGATGGCGAATCCATCGTGGGATATGTGGCGGATAACGAACACGATGAAGCCCGCTTTATCGCCGCGGAGATTGATGCGCTGGCGGATAAGGGCCACAGCTATTCCGATATCGCCGTGATGTACCGGACCAATAATGCCTCCCGCGCGCTGGAGGATATCTTCATTCGCTCCGGCATCCCCTATAAGGTCGTTGGCGGGACGCGCTTTTACGAGCGCCGCGAAATCCGCGATATGGTGGCCTACCTGCGCATTATGGATAACCCCGACGATACGGTGAGTCTGCGCCGCATCATCAACGTCCCCAAGCGCGCCATCGGCGATAAGGCCCAGGGCCAGATTGCCCTGCACGCGGAAAACCAGGGGATTAGCTTTGGCAAGGCGCTTGCCGATGTCCCCCGGGGCGACGTCCCCGGTCTTGGCACCCGCGCCGTTAATGCCGTTACCAAATTCAACGACATGATGGACGGCATCCGCGCACAAATCCCAGGTATGCGCGATGAGGTGACCGGCCAGCCCGATTTGGGCGAACTGCTCACCGCCATCCTGGATGCCACCGGTTATAAGGCGGAGCTGGAAAACTCCAATGATCCGCAGGATGGCGCGCGCCTCGATAACCTCAATGAGCTGGTATCCGTGGCCCGCGAATTTACCTCGGAGGCCGCCAACCAGCTGGCCGCTGCCGGGGCGGATGCGGTCGATCCCAATGAGCTATTAGAAGAAGGCGAAGCCGCGCCGGGCTCGTTGCAGGCCTTTTTGGAAAAGGTCTCCCTGGTCGCAGATGCGGATCAGATCCCGGATTCTGAGACTGGGGTAGTGACCATGATGACCCTGCATACGGCCAAGGGCTTGGAGTTTCCCGTCGTCTTTGTCGCTGGCTGGGAGGACGGCCAATTCCCGCACATGCGCTCACTGGGTAACCCGAAGGAATTAAGCGAAGAGCGTCGCCTGGCCTATGTGGGCATCACCCGCGCCCGCGAAAAGTTGTACCTCACCCGCGCCATCTTGCGCTCTGCGTGGGGCAATCCGGTAACCAATCCCGCCAGTCGCTTCCTCGCCGAGATCCCAGAGGATCTCATCGACTGGCGGCGAGAGGATTCCGATAGTGACCTCACCGGTTCCTGGGGAGCCGACGACTATCAGTATGGCCGGAGCTATCGCCGCGGTTCTAGTGGCGGCTATTCCGGTGGTGGGGGTGCTGGGTTTGGCCAGCGCGCTACGTCTTCCCCTTCGCAACGCACTCGCCAACCTGCAGCTAATTCCATGCCGAAGAATAAGAACCTCAACCTTGCTGTGGGAGACCGCGTCAACCACGCCAAGTACGGGCTCGGAACCGTAATTGAAACGGCCGGTTCCGGTGCCCGCGCCACGGTGACCGTGGACTTTGGTTCCTCCGGCAAGGTGCGGCTCATGCTCATCGGTGGTGTGCCGATGGAAAAGCTCTAGACCGAGATCCCGCGCTCGTTGAACCAGCCCACTGGGTCAACGGCCGCGCCGCCACCTGGGTGGATTTCGAAGTGCAGGTGTGGGCCGGTGGAGCGGCCCTCGTTGCCGATGTCCGCGATGTGGTCGCCCGCAGAAACGTGGTCGCCCACGTTCACGCGCAGCGAGCTGGCGGACATGTGGCCGTAGACGGAGATGCTGCCATCGACGTGCTGGATGCGAATCCAGTTGCCGAAGCCCTGTGCCGGACCGGAGTTAATGACCGTGCCGTCCATGACGGAGTAGATCGGGGTGCCGACTGGGTTAGCCACGTCGATGCCGTTGTGCATCGCGCCCCAGCGCATACCGAATCCGGAGGTCAACGTGCCGGAGGTGGGAAAGACCACCGTATTGCCGGCAGCATCGCGGCTGCGCTGCGGGGTCAGTCCAGAGCGGTCGCCCTCGGGAGCGAAGGCTTCCCGTAGGCCAGGAACGGAGGAGGGGTCCAAGATGATGTTGATCCCGCCGGATTCGTTCGGGCTAAATTCCGGGACGTCTTTGCCGGTGAGTACACCGGCGGCGGCGTTTGCGAAGCCGACGGCGGCGTCGATAACGCCCGCGTTATCAACGTTGGTTGCTTGCGGCTCAGAGGAGCCATTGGAAACGTCCACGCTGGCCACTGGATCAGCAGCAAAAGCGGAGGTGCCGGTAGCAAAAACGGTGCCAAGCGTAACGATGCTTAGCGCTACATTCCTGCGTGCGCGGTTCATGCGCTTCATAGTTTAAGTCCTTTTCATGGCTGTGCATGGTCTCGAGGCGCGCAAACCTTAAAGGTTTGGCGTCTTTCAACTGCCCTCTGCGACACGCCGAGGAATGGAAATACCCCATTTGGCGTTCGCTTGTGGCAACGAGTTAAAAGTTAGCCTGCCCATAGAGGCCGCGCAATCTGTAAAAATGCTGGTAGAAAAGGCGTTTATTCGAAAAGTTTCGAACATGCCAGCTTGTTGCGCGTGTTACGAAAGTGGCCAAAGTTGCGGGTTTGAAGTACTGGTTTAAGCTCTGGGGGTGACTGTCGGGGGTGAGGAGAGGGGGTTATTGGCACCAGGCTAGAAAACTGCCATCTACCTGCGACAAGGCTGGATGCTGGACTTCACTGGCAGCCGGTGGGGATATTTTGAGGCCTGCATTAGCGGCTCGTTTATGGCGGCGCGCACCCGGTGATAATTCCCGGTACCGCGTGTATGTGCTCTCGTGCGGTGTAACGGCGCTCAGGGCGAATGGAGGGCCCTAATCCCGCGATGTGGAGGCTTGGGCGACTATGTGGACCCTAGGGGCTCATATTGGCCCTGGAGGGCGGCTGTGCGGCTTTCTAACGCTCTTTGGACCGTCTTGGGGGTAGAATTATCTCAATCGCAGAGATCCGCCTCTGGCGGGACGAAGGTGGGGCTGTGGCTCCGCACGAGGGGTCTTGTTGCGGAGGCTGCGGGCGAGTGGGGCTTATATTGGGGGCTAGGCATAGCAAAAGCGCCGCAGATAGCTTCTGCGGCGCTTTAACAAGAAGGAAAGAAGGCTCTTAGAGCTGAATGCCTCGCTCGGCCAGCCATGCCTGTGGGTCAACGGCGTCACCGGAGTTCGGGTGAACCTCGAAGTGGAGGTGGGAACCGGTGGAGAAGCCCAGGGAGCCCATGCCGGCGATCTTCTGGCCGGCGTGCACGTGCTCGCCCACGGCAACGTCGAGGGTCTGCATGTGGCCATAGACGGTCATGGTGCCATCATCGTGGAGGATGCGAATCCACTGGCCGTAGCCGGAGGCTGGGCCGGAATCGATAACGGTGCCGTCCATGACGGAAAGGATAGGGGTGCCAACGGCGTTAGCGATGTCCACACCGGAGTGGAAAGAACCCCAGCGCGGGCCGAAGCCGGAGGTGAAGGCGCCTTCAGCGGGGCGAGCAATGGAAGGGGCGCGAGCGGCAAGGTCCTCGGCGGCGCGGTCAGCGGAAGCCTGGATGGACTTGCTCAGCTGGTCAACCAGATTAGTAACCGGCTTTGCCTCAGCCACGTTGAGGATCTGCGGTGCAGCATCAGAGGAGCCGGCTGGGGCGTTGTTGACCTCGGAAGTATCAGCGGCAAGCTTGTAGTCAACAGACTGCGTCGTGGTGGTGGAAGATGCGGCGTTGTCGGATTCAACGTTAGCGGCAGCTGCGCCGCCTACGCCGGCGGTGGACACGGCACCGGCTGCAACGGTCATGACAGCGATACGACCCTTGGTGGTCTGCGAGGTGACAATCTTGCGATGGCGGCCGGCGCCACGCTGAACTTTGCTTCGCATTAAATCTTCTTTCGTGTCTTTCACAATCTTCAAAAAGAGCGTTACACCGTCTCTGGGTTAGTTACGAGATTGTGACCTTCTTGTTACCAACGAGATGTAACAGTAGCGTCTCAAAAAGATAACAGCAAGCCAAAAATGAATTTTTTCTCGCGCCGGTCTGGAATAAGCCTACATGCAGGCACGTTATGGAAAGTTGTGGCGCATAGTGCGATATAAATCTCTTAAAACCAAGCCCCCGCGGTAGCCCCGAAGCTGTAATAGTGCACTGTAACGTCCTGCCATGGAAATGCAACGGTATGTAATTACTGTGACCAGTGGGGGATAAGAGTTAAAACTTTATTCCTTATATATATGTCTACAGTAGTTACTGAACAAGTCCACGGTGATTTTGGAGGCGCCTCGTCGCGCCACCCCGCTACCGCGGGCAAAAGGTGGCAAAGTGGACGCCGATGAACAAAAACACCAGCCCCCAATCTCGGTCAACGCCCCGCCCGCGTAGCCAGGCGCGGGGCCGGACAGTGCAGACAGAGCGCGCCCCACGTGCACCCCACGCCACCGCGACGCAGAAGCCGCATAATTCCGCAGAACGCGTCGCCCGCAAAGCTGGGTCGAAGGCGAAGGCCCGTCGCACGCCGGCCCCGCTGACGAAGGCGGGGCGCATCCGCCAATTATTCATGTCGGCGGCCCTGCCGAATATTATTGTCGTCCTTATTATTGTGGCGCTCGCATTCGGCGCGCTCTTGCTTTTTGGCTCGCCCCTTGCGTGGCTGCCGACCATCGTGGCGGAAGCGTGGATGGTCTTTAACCTCGCGCCGGTATCTGCGGCCGGGGTGGACCTGTCGTTCCTCCCAGCCTTGCCCGCCCTCATCCTCGCTACGGTGGTGGCGGTGCGCGTGCGCGCCGCGGTAAAACACAAAGTCAGCGTGAAGGACCTGGCGATTCTTGTCGCCTGCGTGGTGGGCGTTCCCGTGGCATTGACCTGCATTGCCTGGGTGATGTTGTGGGATGCCGGCAAGGTTTTCGACGTATCCCCGCCGAACCTCGCTGCTGCGCTTGCTCGCGTCATCGTCGTGCACCTAGCGGCGATGGCAGCCGGCATGGGTACCCGCCTGTGGCGCGCCTTGGCCAAGCGCTATGGTGCCCCGCCGCTGCTTGTCGATGCCGCCCTTATCGCCCTGCGCTACCTCGCCTACCTCGCCATTGGCGCGACCGTGGTCTTCGTGCTCATCTTCATCGTGAACTTCTCGCGCCAGGGGGAGATGATGGATGAATATCCGTCCATCACTGGGCTGGGCATTTTCACCCTCATCCTGTTGAGCCTGCTGTATATTCCCAACGCCATCGTCAGCACTGGGGCAGTGCTTGTTGGTTCGGAGTTTTCGTCAGGGGAGGCACAGGTCAGCCTCTTTAGCACCCATCTTGTTCCGCTGCCGCCGCTGCCCATTACCGGTGGCATCCCGGCGTCCTCGCCCGGCTGGGCGGTCGTGTTCATGGTGGTTCCCCTCATCGCGGCGACGATGTCCTTGTACAAGAAGCGCCCGTCCTTCCAGAAGGTGCTTGCAGCCACGGTGGCTACCGCGGTCATCACGTTCTTCGCGTGCTATCTGGTCAGCGGCACGCTGGGCTACTACGGCCACACCGGCCCGCACCTGTGGACCGCTGCTGGCCTCGCCGCGCTGTGGATCGCCGTCGTGGGCTTGGCTGTCGCGGCAGCCTTTGCGCTTATGAACTGGCGCGACGCCCGCGCAACTGAAGCGGATTCTTCGGCGGCGGAGGCCTCCGAAGAGGATTCAGAAGACGCTGCAGAGTCGGCAGAAGATAGCGCTTCCGAGGACACCGCTGACGCAGAACAATCTGATGCGGACAAGGCCGAGGCCGACGAGGCTGACGGCGACGATGTTGATGCCGATTCGGACGAGAGCAAAACGGACGAGGACGAGGATAATTCGGAATCTGGCGACGGTGAGGGCTCCGAGTCAGCAGCGAATGACGCGGACGACGCAGCCGACGACGATGACGCTGCCGTAGAATCCAAGGGCAGCGCAGACAGCACCGACGAGGTCATCGAAGGGGAGGTCGTCGAAGACACCGACGACGATGACGCGGAAAGTACCGCGGGCGATGGTGGGGAAGAAGGGGCATCGGAAAACAGCGAGCGCGAAGCGGCTGAAGACCCCGAGATCCTGGAAGGCGAACTCGTGGAAGAGGACGCAAATGAGGGCGAGCCTGACGCGGCAGATTCTACTGAAAGCGGGAAGAGGGACTAGGCTATAGCGCGTGACTTCACCGATGCCACCACGCGCTACTGCAGCTACTGACCGCCTACGAGTTGTCGTGCTTGTCTCTGGGACGGGCTCGCTTTTGCAAGCCATCTTGGAAGCCCAGGATGAGCGATACCAAGTGGTGAAGGTGGTTGCGGATAAACCGTGTCGAGGTATTGAACGCGCCCGAGAACGCGGTATCGATACCGAGATCGTGGAAATGGGTGCGGACCGTGCCGAATGGAATACATGTCTGGCTGATGCAGTAGATGCTGCCCAGCCAGACATTGTTGTTTCTGCAGGCTTTATGAAGATTTTGGGGGAAGGCTTCCTCCGCCGCTTCGAAGGCCGCACCATCAATACCCACCCGGCGTTATTGCCTGCGTTTAAGGGCGCGCACGGGGTGCGCGATGCGTTGGAATACGGCGTGAAGGTCACAGGTTCTACCGTCCATTTCGTGGACGCGGGCGTGGATACCGGTTCCATCATTGCGCAGCGGCCGGTGGCCGTGCGGGCAGATGATGATGAGGCCAGCCTCCACGAACGCATTAAAAAGGTAGAGCGCGAACTCATCGTCGATGTGCTGCGCGCGGCGCAGCCCCGCGGCGAGGAACTTTTTATTCAACTCGCAGACTAAGACTTTTCGAAAGGCTTAATCCTCCTCATGAGCGAAGACCGCAAGCAGGTAAAGCGCGCACTCATTAGCGTGTACGACAAGACGGGGCTGGAGGATCTGGCCCGCGCACTTGATAAGGCAGGCGTAGAGATCGTCTCTACCGGCTCCACCGCCAAGAAGATTGCTGACCTGGGAATCGAGGTCACCCCGGTAGAAAAGCTCACCGGTTTCCCCGAGTGCCTGGAAGGCCGCGTCAAGACGCTCCACCCGCGCGTGCACGCCGGAATCCTGGCGGATACCCGCAAGGAAGACCACCTGGCGCAGCTCAACGAGCTTGAGGTAGAGCCCTTCCAGCTCGTCGTGGTGAACCTGTACCCCTTCCAGGAAACGGTCGCCTCCGGCGCGGACTTCGATGGATGCGTGGAGCAGATCGATATCGGTGGGCCTTCCATGGTGCGCGCGGCGGCCAAGAATCACCCGTCCGTTGCCGTGGTCGTAGATCCGGCGCGCTATGGCGAGGTAACCCAGGCCGTTGAAGAGGGTGGATTTAGCCTTGACCAGCGCCGTGGCCTCGCTCGCGATGCCTTCCTTCACACCGCTAACTACGATGCGGCGGTTTCCGCATGGTTCGTTGACCAGCTCAGCGATGGCGAGGAGACCACCTCGCTGCGCTACGGCGAGAATTCCCACCAGGCCGCCACCGTCACCCGGATTGGCACCAAGGGCCTGGCCAATGCCAAGCAGCTCAACGGCAAGGAAATGAGCTACAACAACTACCAGGACGCCGACGCTGCCTGGCGCGCGGCCTGGGACCACGAGCGCCCCTGCGTGGCGATTATCAAGCACACCAACCCGTGCGGCATCGCCGTATCGGATGAGTCCATCGCTGCGGCCCACCGCGCGGCGCATGCCTGTGACCCAATGTCCGCATTTGGCGGCGTCATCGCTGTCAATCGCGAGGTCAGCGTAGAGATGGCTGAGCAGGTCAAGGGCATTTTCACCGAGGTCATCGTCGCGCCCGCCTATGAGGATAAGGCGCTGGAGATCCTGCAGAGCAAGAAGAACCTGCGCGTGCTTTTGGCCGAGTCAGAGGAACAAGGCGAGGAGCGCAAGTACATCTCCGGCGGCGTGCTGCGCCAAGAGCCGGATACCTACCAGGCCGAGGGCGATAAGCCCGAAAACTGGACTCTAGCAGCGGGCGAAGCCCTGAGTGACGAGGACTTGGCTCAGCTCGAGTTCGCCTGGCGCACGGTGCGCGCGGTCAAGTCCAATGCGATTTTGCTGGCTAAGGACAATGCGACCGTGGGCGTGGGCATGGGCCAGGTCAACCGCGTGGATTCCGCCAAGCTTGCGGTCGAGCGCGCCAATACGCTTGCCGATGCCACCAACCGCACCCAAGGCTCCTTCGCCGCCTCCGATGCCTTTTTCCCCTTTGCCGATGGCTTGCAGGTGCTTCTCGATGCCGGCGTCAAAGCCGTTGTCCAGCCCGGCGGCTCCATCCGCGATGAAGAAGTTATCGAGGCAGCTAAGGCCGCTGGTGTTACGATGTATCTCACTGGAACGCGCCACTTCGCTCACTAGCGATAGCGCCTGAAACCTAAGGAACCTCGTTATGCCCGCACCCACCCGCACCGCGCCGAGGCGTACTGCACCGAAGCGCATGGCGCTCGGCGGCCTACTTGTGGCGGGGGCGCTGTGTCTTAGCGCGTGCGGGCAGGGCGAGCAGGAGACGGGATCCGAGCCGGGCATCGCCAAGCAGGCGACGCCGCGCTCTACGGAGAGCGCGACGGATAGGGCGGATACGGCGGATAGCCCTCGCGATTCCGCAGCGCAGGATGAGGCTGCGCAGGCCGATGACCAATCCGATGCCGCGAAAGCTGCCGAAGATGGCGGGCCGGCTGTGGTTGGTGACCTGCAGCGCGAACTCGACCGTATCGCCGCCAACTACGGGAATGTAGGCATCGCGGTATCGGATGGCACCACCACCATGCCGCCGGGCGCACCGCGCCCGAAACCGCATGGTCGACCTCCAAGGTGCCGGTGCTCATCGCCGCCCATCGCGCAGGGCTCATCGGCCCCGACGTGGTGACATCTGCGATTACCTATTCCAATAATGCGGCGGCGCAATCCGCCTGGGACGCGCTCGGCGGCGGAGCGCAAGCCGCCCAGGCCGCGCAACAAGTGCTTGCCGAGACCGGCGATACCACCACCCAGGTCCAAAGCCAGGTCACCCGCCCGGAATTTAGCGCCTTCGGGCAAACGCAGTGGAGCGTGGGCGACCAGGCCGCGTTCATGGCAAAGCTGCGCTGCGTCAACGGTGCCGAACCCATCCTCACCGCGATGTCTACGCCCGACCCCGCCCAAAGCTATGGCCTGCGTAACCTAGAGGGTGCCGCCCTCAAAGGCGGCTGGGGGCCAGATATCGCCGGCGGCTATGATGTGCGGCAGATGGGTCTTGCCACCATCGGCGGACGCGAGGTGGCGGTAGCACTCATCGCCTCGGCCCCGGATGGTCAGTACGCCTCCGCCCAACCATTACTTTCGGGCATGGCGCTCGATCTCTCCAAGGCCGAAATAGCTTGGCCCACCCCAGCTTGTTAGCCCCACTTCCGGCTTATGAGAAAGGACTTATCATGCCGCACTTTCAATTAACTCCTCGTTTGCGTTGGGGGCTGCACCTCGGCGCGGTAGCGACCGCGGGCATCGTTTTAAGCGCCTGCAGCAGTAGCACGGATGGGGATCAGCCCGACTTTTCCGGCGATGGCGGCATGACCACCGTCGAAAGTACGACGGAGACTTCCACCGAAGAAACCTCTACGGCGACAAAGTCCCCGGAAACCCAAAAGAAAGAACCACCCGTGGTGACGGTGACCGAGACCGAACAAGAACAGGCACAGCCGCCGAAGACCACTAATGGCGGCGGAAATGAACTCATCGACGGCCTAGGTGAATACGGGTGGACCGATACCAATACCTACGCCAATTGCCACCGTTATGAACGCGTCGTCTTTGCCGGCAAAGGCCCTGACGGCAGGGCCATTATCTGTGAGAACCAGGGAAACGTCCTGACGTACCGCTCGACCATCTTTGGTGGCGAATTTACTGGGTCAATCATTGGCCAAGACGGCGGTAACTACTACGTGGACGCCTCGCCCTCGACCATCGTCGTAACCCCCAGCGGCATTAGCGTGCGCGAGGGCGGCGGCTTGGCTGCCACCGCGGACTTTGATGATTCCTGGCAACGCTAACCACTAGTAAGTGGTTAGCGACGCTACAAGGAAGCGGTTAACGATGCCACAAGGAATAGGTTAGCGAGACTTTTTCTTTTTGCGGTCCGCTGCCGCCGCCGCAGCCGCAGAGATCGAGTCATTGCGGTTCTTTAGCAGCTCAAGCGTCATGGCTTCGGCGTCCTCGGGGACGGTGGCGCCGAGGACGGCAAGGGCGGCATCGGCAAGCATGGCGGCAGTCTCCGGAACCGACTGGGCCGCGGCATAGGGAGGCGTGCCGCTATTGGGGCGCATCTCGATGACAGATAGCGCGATGTGGAAGGGCAATTCGATGCGCGGATCCGCATCGCCCACAATGGCGGCGGCGGTGGTGCGGAAGTGGCTCTGCAGCCGCTCGCGGGAGCTGTGGTACTCCGAAAACTCCGGCGAATTGGCCACCGGCAACTGGTACAACCGGCCGACATTCCAACCGCTGGTGAGCAGAAGGCGCGATTCCGCGGCGACTAGGGACCACAGGCGCTGCTCCGGCTCGGCATCGGAATCCACCAGCTCATCGGCAAGCTCCAGCGAAGGCTCGATGGTGGAATTAAGCAGCGCGAGGAAAATCTCCGTCTTGGAAGGAAAGTGGTAGTACAGCGATGCCTGGCGGATGCCTACCGCGTCCGCAATTTGGTGAGTCGACGTTGTGGCAAAGCCCTGGGTGGTAAATAACTCTGAGGAGGCGTCCAAAATCTCTTCCCGGGCGCTATTGCCTCTGCGGCGGGGGCTATGTTTACGCGGCCTACCGACGTTTCCTGACATGCGGCGGACGCCTCCTTTCTCTCAGCAGAAAATGCTTTTACTCAACAACTCTACAGCCCTGCAGCCCGCCGGCGCGGATCGCATGCGTAGCCACAAAAACTTTGTGGCGATTTTAATGTGCGCCGTCCGCGGTGCGTTGGGAGATGGACTCGAAGGTCGCAGACACCATGCGGCAGGCCGTGCCGTAGGCCGTGCGCTCCAGTGGTGGCAGGTCTTGCAGGACGGATTCACGGCCGTGCACATTGTCGTACCAGCGGCGCATTTCTACCGAATACCCAGTGCGCCACGCAAGGTCGAGGGTCTCTGCGTCCTCCGCGGTGAGCATCCCGCGCTCTTGGCCAATGGCGAGGCGATCGACCGTGGGACGCGGGCCCGGTGCCGCCCAGCGCGCAATGGCGGCGATGGGGGATAACAGCATGGACTTAATGTCCACGGCCGCGCTGCGATCGGGCAAACCCCCAACGCGCTGGAGCAGAGGCGGACGCTGGGACAACGCCTCCTCCAACAAAGCTTGTTCACCGCCGCGGCCTAAAGGCAGGCCGGCATCGACGCGCGCTGCCATGGAATCGGCCGCTTGATGTACCTCTAGCCCGACATCGCGAAAGACGGACTCCAAGTCGCTGTCTTCTCCCATCCACTCGATGGGCATGCTGGGTAGCTGATCCCCGCGCGCCGCCGCGCCGGTTAAGCGGATATCCGCATCCACGCCTGGTGCGCGCACGATATCTGTCAGCAGCCGCGAAAACCAGTTGGCTAATTCAATCTCATCGTCCTGGTGCGCTACCGCATTGCGCAAGACATCTTGTGCTTCCGCCAATAAGCCGCGAGCGGTTGCCCGAGACTGGCAATGGGGAGCAAGCTCCGAAAGATCGAGAAGGGATTGATGCAGGGCCATACAGTCACTGCCTTTCACTCATTGCAAAGCGGTGCGCATCTAAAAGTTGTGCGGCGCAGGATTGCTATAAATGTAACACTTATGCGATATCGCAGTAGCGCTTGGGGGAGTGTGCAGCGGGTTCGTCGCGTCCGTGCCTGTGGGCGTTCGCGGAGGAGCGTTGCGGCTGGTGTTGCCGTGGGAACTGGCGTTTGCGGCGTAGCGCGTTTGCGGCGTAGCGCCAAAGAATACCCCGAAAACGACTTTCGCCGCCTCACCTCGAAAGGCGGGGCGGCGAAAGCTTATGGTTCTTTTACCGTGTCACACTTGCCAGCGGCAAAAGTGCGCTGTTGATACCCAGCTACTGTTTAGCGGGTGGTGAACGGCAGGAGAGCCATTTCGCGTGCGTTTTTGACTGCGGTAGCAACCTGACGCTGCTGCTGCGGGGTCAAGCCGGTGACGCGACGGGAACGGATCTTGTGGCGATCCGAGATGAATAGACGCAGAGTCTTGGTGTCCTTGTAGTCCACCTTCTCAATGCCCTCAGCCTTCAAAGGGTTCTTCTTCGGGCGACGGCTCTGCTCCATACGGAACTTCTTTTGGTTATTGCGCTTATTAGCCATTGTGCAATTACCCCTTTACCAGCTGGACTTGCGAACGCCCGGCAGCTCACCACGGTGAGCCATGCCGCGCATACGGACACGGGACAGACCGAACTTGCGGAGGTAACCGCGCGGACGGCCATCGGCTGCGTCGCGGTTACGAACGCGGGCTGGGGAAGCATCACGAGGCTGGCGGTTCAGCTCGAACTGAGCCTCCAAACGCTCCTCATCCGGGGTGTTCGGGTTCTTGATGATCTTCTTGAGCTCAGCGCGACGCTCCGCGTAGCGGGCGACGATTTCCTTGCGCTGCTCGTTCTTAGCGATCTTGGACTTCTTAGCCATGAATTATCGCTCCTCGCGGAATTCGACGTGCTTGCGGGCGATCGGATCGAACTTCTTCAGGGTGATGCGATCCGGGTTATTGCGCTTGTTCTTACGGGTCACGTAGGTGTAACCGGTGCCCGCAGTGGACTTCAGCTTGATGATTGGGCGAATATCGTTACGTGCCATACTTAAATCTTCTCCCCACGTGCGCGGATCTTGGCAACAACGGACTCGATGCCGTCGCGGTCAATGATCTTCATACCCTTGGTGGAAACATTCAGAGTAATGGTACGGCCCTCAGAGGGCAGGTAGTAGCGACGACGCTGCACGTTGGGGTTCCAACGGCGCGAAGTGCGGCGGTGCGAGTGCGAGACCTGCTTGCCGAATTCCGGCTTGCGGCCCGTTACCTGGCAAATAGCCGACATGGGTCTTCTTTCTCCTAGCCGCCCACATCGTGGCTATAAACGACTACGTGCCGACTGCCGTGTGAGGGTGGCAGTGCTCAAAAAGTGAGGTGTGAGCAGGTGCGGCATCGTCGTCAAAACCAGTAGACGGGGCGTAATACGTATATTTTGACAACAGCAAGAGCAAATCTTACAGCCTTACTCGCGATATACCTAATCGCTGCCACGATAGTCCCGCGCATTAAGCCATCGGCTTTGCGTCGATGTTCAAGCAGCACTGCCTAACGCATTGGGGGGTCGAAACCGTACTATAACGAATGGGGCGTAGATGTGCGCCTGTGGCGACTGTGGTTGCCGCAGGTCAGCAATTTCGTATATATGGCGGTGGAATGTAGGATAATTCAGGTTATCGGTCGGCGCGCTTAGTGGCGCCGGGCGAGCTGTAACTGTACATCCCAACTCGGGCACGATCCGTACCGTCATAGTTGTTCAGTGTGCGGAACCGACCCGTAGTCCAACCCTGAGGGAATATATATGAAGAAAGACATCCACCCGGATTACCACCCAGTGGTCTTCCGCGATGCTGGTACCGGTCACTCCTTTTTGACCAAGTCCACCGCTACCTCTTCTCGCACCGTTGAGTGGGAAGACGGCAACGAGTACCCGCTCATCGTCGTTGACGTTACTGCTGAGTCCCACCCGTTCTGGACTGGTGCACAGCGCGTTATGGATACCGCTGGCCGTGTCGAGCGCTTCAACCAGCGCTTCGGTGCCATGGCTCGCCGCAAGAAGAAGAACGCGTAAGGAGAAGAAGAGAAAATGGCAACTCCTAAGTTTAAGAAGTCCCGTGCGAACACCCACGCACGTCGTTCCCAGTGGAAGGCTGACAACGTCGCCCTCCAGGAAGTCACCATCGACGGTCAGACCGTGCGTATCCCGCGCCGCCTGGTCAAGGCCGCTAAGCTCGGCCTGGTTGATGTAGAGCAGTTCTAAGCCTGCTTTCAGTCTTACCCCTCCCAGTTGCTTATTGGCGACTGCGAGGGGTTGCGATGTTTTAGGCCCCTTTTAGGCCCCATTATGGGCAATAAAAAGCGCCTGCCATCCCGGGTAGGTGGCAGGCGGTGTGGGGAGAGCGCGCAGCAATAGCGCGTGCTCTTAAGGCGAAGGCTTATGCCTCAAGCGCGGCCTTGCGTTCCTCAGTGAGGCGGACTTCTTCCTTATTAATAAAGAGGAAGATAGCCAAAACGAGGACGGTAAAGAGCAGGAATACCATGAAGGTGACATTCCAGCCGGCGTACTTGACCAAGTAGCCCACGCCGGTCGAGGCGAGCGTCGCACCCAGCAGGTAGCCGAAAAGCCCCGTAAAACCGGAGGCGGTGCTTGCCACATTGCGCGGGGAGAGATCGAGTGCCTGCAAGCCAATGAGGCCAACCGGCCCGTAGATGAACGCGCCGATGAGCGCGATGAAGATAACCATGACCGCGAACGGGGTGCCTACGGGTGCCAGCCAGTAGCCGGCGATGGACAGGCCCGTAGCCAGGATAAAGATCAAGATGACCTTAGAGCGGTTGCCGTGGAAGAGCTTATCGGACATCCAACCGCAGAGAATGGTGCCCAGTAGGCCTGCGAGCTCGAAGGCGCCGAAGGCGACCAAGCCGGAATTGATGTTCATGTGGTGGACTTCGGCGAGGTACGTCGTAATCCAGTTGAGCACGCCGTAGCGCAGAGCATAGACAAATACGTTGGCGATGGCCAAGAGCACAATGATGCGGTTGCGCAGGACGTATTTGAAAATGAGGTCTTTGGTGGAGATCCCATCGCCTTCTTGCCGCTTGATGTCTGCAACCTTGGCGGGATCATTGCGCCATTCATCGACCGTCGGCAGTCCTTCTGAAGGCGGATTATCGCGGATGAGCAAGAATGCTAAGGCTGCGATGATCAGCGCCGCGACTGCGGGGAGCCAAAATGCTACCTGCCATTGATTGCCGGTCATCGCCAAACCGACGCCTACCAGCAGCGGTAATACGCCTGCACCCACATTGTGCGAGGTATTCCACAGCGAGCCCTTCCAACCGCGCTCGGATGTGGAGAACCATTGCACAATGACGCGGCCGCATGGCGGGTGTCCCATGCCTTGGAACCAGCCATTGAGGAACATGACGGTGGCAAAGACGCCTACGGATGCAGAGACCCACGGGACGAATCCGACTATCAGGTTCATCAGCGCGGACAGGCTCAGCCCGATGGGCAGGAAATAGCGCGCATTGGATTGGTCCGCGAGCATGGCGGAAAAGAATTTGGATAAGCCATAAGAAATCAGCACGGCATTACTAATGATGCCGATTGCAGGCTTGTCGATGGTCCCGTTATCTTCCAGCAGCAGCGGCGCGATGGTGGAGATGTTATTGCGGATGAGGTAAAAGCCCGCGTAACCCAGGAAGATTCCCATAAAGACCTGGAAACGAAGCCGGGGGAATTTCTTGTCAACGTCCTCTTTCGGTAATTGAGGGCGTGGGCGGGGAGATTTGAGCCATGTCAGCACTGCCTATTCCTTGGGTCGTAAAAGGTTCAACGAAATTAACTTAAAGTTAAAACTAAGCTAACCCTAAGTTAAATATAAAGGTACACTAACCTGATGGTGGATCGATTTTATGCCCCGGTGATTCTGTTTACATCGGTGGGTGCTGAAGGGTGGAAGGATGCTTAATAGGGGTAATGGTGCAGTCGCGTGCGAGTGTCAAGAGGGCGTCAAATGTGGTGAGTTTGACCAGCTTATCGCCTACAGTAACTTCACAGGAACTTCTAGTAGGTTGGCAGAGTAGTTTAAGTCATGACCAAGCGAAGCGAGGCATAGTGTTCCTATGAACATGAGGAATGATGACAACCGCGGCAATAATGGTGGGTCGCACGGTGTCCCGCAGGATCCCTACGGCACGAATAACGGGCAGACGCCATATAACCAGCCGCGCGGCGGCCAACAGGATTCTGGATCCGCGTATTCCAACGGAACCTATTCCCAAGGCTGGAACCAGCCGCGCATCAACGAGCAGGAGGCACAAGCCTCCGCGCACGGGAGCGAGGTACCGTGGCACGCGCAGCACACCCCGCCCAGCAATCGCCTTTTTGGTGGCACTCAGCCGGGTGCTACCCGCGGGCAGGAGGAAACATCTAGCTTCGCTACCCAGCAGGGCGATTACTCCCAGCAGGGGCCTGCGAATAACCAGCCTGGCCAGCCGCCCGTGCCTGGGGTAACGCCTTTGCCGCCGCAGCCAAAGGAGAAAAGGAAGATCGGGCTGGGTGCCGCGACGGCAATTGCTGCGGTAGCGGCAATCGCTGCAGGTTCCATTACCGGTGTGGTCGTGGGCAAGAACCAGTCCAGTAGCGGTACGTCCGTGGTCAATGAGGCGCTCAATAGTAAACCGGCCGCCAATAGTATGGGTAAGGAACCGGAGGAGGGCTCGGTGGAAGCGGTTTCGGCTAAGGTTTTGCCGGCCGTGGTATCCATTCAGACTGCGACTCGGACCTCGGCTGCGGAAGGTTCCGGTTCCATCATTTCTCCTGATGGTTACGTGTTGACCAACCACCACGTCATCGCCGGTGCAGAGCAAGGCGGCATCATGCAGGTCACCTTGAACGATGGCAGCAAGCACGAAGCCGCTCTCGTGGCTTCCGATGCCAATACGGATGTTGCCATCATCAAGATCAAGGACGTGCACGACTTGCCGCACCTGCAATTCGGCGACTCGGATGCGGTTGCGGTTGGCCAAGAGGTAGTCGCCGTCGGCTCGCCGCTCGGCCTCAATGCCACGGTGACCTCCGGCATCGTATCCGCGAAGAACCGCCCGGTGCGCGCATCTCAGCAGGGTGGCGAGTCCTCGCTTATCGATGCCATCCAGACCGACGCCGCCGTCAACCCCGGCAACTCCGGTGGTCCCTTGGTGGATATGGAGGGCAATATCGTTGGTATGAACTCGATGATTGCATCGTTGTCCGATAAGACCTCGGGTGAGGGCGGATCTATCGGCCTCGGGTTTGCCATTCCTTCCAACTTTGCCAAGCGCATGGCTGATGAGCTCATCAATAAAGGCCACGTAACCCACCCCACCTTGGGGGTTAAGGTCCTGGCGCGCGATGACGGAAATGGCGCGCGCATTGCAGAGGTCGAGCCAGGGGGACCAGCGGATCAAGCAGGTTTGAAGCAGGGCGATATCGTCACCCGCGTCAATGACCGGCTGATTGAAAACGCCGATGCGCTTATCGCTGCCGCGCGTTCCCAGGACTTCGGTGCGAC
This sequence comes from Corynebacterium sp. KPL1818, assembly GCF_000478135.1. NCBI lineage: Bacteria > Bacillati > Actinomycetota > Actinomycetes > Mycobacteriales > Corynebacteriaceae > Corynebacterium > Corynebacterium sp. KPL1818. Next base: position 82,157 of record NZ_KI515760.1, read on the forward strand.
CGTCACCTTGGAAGTATCCGATGGACATTCGGATGACACTCGTCAGGTAGAGGTAACCCTGACAGGCGAGTAGATTAAAACGCAGCCCGCGCCGTGTCCGCAGTGCGCCCCCGACGTTTCTTTGAAGGAGAAAAATGGCAGACTCCCAGCAAAACTTGACCGACTCCACCAGGTTGGAGGATTCGGCTTCCACAGACACTTTGCGGGATGTGGCGGAGCCGGATGATGCCTACCTCTTGGCCAGTGAGAAGGAGGACCGGGTGGCGGCGCCGCGCCGCGCGCTCGTCGTGATCATCACGGATCACCCCGGCGAAAATTCAGATAGCACCTCCAAATTGGTCACTGAACTATTGGCAGAGGCGAATTTCCGCATCGATGGTTCGGTGGTCGTGCGCTCGAAGAAATCCAAGATCCGGCAGGCCATTGAAACTGGCGTTGTTGGCGGTGTGGATCTCGTGCTCACCGTCGGTGGCACCGGAGTGGGTCCGCGCGATAAGACTCCGGAGGCTACCACTGGGGTCATCGATAAGATGGTGCCGGGCGTGGCCCAGGCTCTGCGCTCTTCTGGTCAGGCGTGCGGCGCCGTTGATGCGTGCGCATCCCGCGGCATCTCGGGCGTTTCTGGTTCCACCGTCGTGGTTAACCTCGCACCATCGCGGGCTGCCGTTCGCGATGGCATGGCCACGTTGACTCCGCTAGTCCACCACCTTGTGGATCAATTGCAAGAATCCAGCGTGCAATAACGCGAAGGAAAGGGGTGGAGATACTGCCATGACCTCTCAACCACGCCGCCAGCGCAGGCGAGTATTCCGGCAATCAGATGCGCCGGAATATGACCGCAGCGCGGATCGCCCGGTAGGGCAGGACTTAGCAAGCGGAGAAGGCACCGATGCCCACCGCATCGTCACGCTCGATGATGCTGCGGCGGAAGGCGACGGCGCTCAGGCCGCCGAGCGGGACGAAGACTTTTACCGCGAGAACCAGCCGCCGCATCACGGCTAATAGTCTGCGCATCCTTGTCCCGGGCTAAAAATGCTTAAGCAGCCATAACTAAAGCCCGTGTCCTTCTTCAATGTGAAGGTGGACACGGGCTTAACTACGCCTTAACAAGAATTAGTCCTCGTGGCGGCTGTGCTTGCCCTCAGAAGTAGTGGAGTTATCGGCGTCCTCGGCCGCAGTGGCCTCCCCAAGTGCCTTATCTGCGGCGGTGACAGCGCCCGCGTTCTGGGCCTGCAAGAGATCGCGGATTTCAGCCAACAGTTCCTCCGAGGTTGGTGCCGGGGCCTCTGGGTCCACGCCCTGGCGGCGCTTGGATGCTTCAGTGAGCTTGTTGAGCGGCATCACGATGAGGAAGTAGACCACTGCGGCGATGATCAGGAAGTTAATCGCGGCGGTAATAACGGCGCCAAAGTCCACGAGGGTGGATTTATTATCGGTGATTTGGAAGCCCAAACCGTCGACCTCGGCGGAGCCGAAGGAGTTAATGATCGGCTGAATGATGGAATCCGTCACGGAAGTGACGATGGCCGTGAATGCGGAACCGATGATGACTGCGGTGGCAAGTTCGACGACGTTGCCGCGCATAATGAAGTCTTTAAAGCCCTTGAGCATGGGAGAAAACGGACCTTTCTGGGGATAGGTAAGGGTGGGTGCGATCCATGAGCACGCTGGGAGTTTAGTTCAAGCTAAAAGTCATCACAACCTGGAAGACAAATGAATGGCACACTTCACTTGATTGGTGCAGTGGTGACTGACCTGCTCCAACCGATCAGATGGAGATTCCATTCTCCTAGAATTTGCCCAGATTATCGGGGCAATGGTCAACCTTCGTGCGGTCTTTAGGCAGCAGTATCTGCGTCATCAACGGCTTGAGGCTGGGCGCGATCGCCCACGATGACCACGGTCAGCGGTTGGTTCAATGAGGCCGCGGCTACATCGTTGGCGTGCTCATTGGGAAGTGCGAGCAAGACGGTGGCAGAAGAAACTTCACCCTCCGCAGTGGTGGTGGAGACCACCCGGGCGCCGGAGGCGATGACGCGTGCGGTCGCGGGCTGGGAATCGGTGGCATCGCTTGCCGTGACGATATCGACGGTATCGCCGTGCTGCAGGTGAGGAATGATGTCAGGATCGGCAAGTTTTACTGGGATCATGCGGCCGGAGCCGCCTCCCTTAGAATCGGCAGACTCCGAGTTCGCGACAAGGCTAGAGACCAACTCTTGGCCGAGGAGCCGCTGGCTGGTGACGACCTCGCCCTTGCCCGCGGCGGCGGTGATGATGCGGCCGGCGAGATCGGAGGGGGCATCGGCAAGCGCGCTGCTAGGAATGGAAGAAGAAGGCAGGCGCTCGAGGGAGACATCGGAGGCGGAAAGCTCCGCACCGGCGGGCAGATCGTGGCTAAAGACCAGCACCTGCGGCAGTTCCTTCGCCCTGGAAATCGCGGAGACCAACGCAGCGATGAGCAGGGCTAGCGCGATCGCGCGGCGCACGAGCACGCCGCGGCGGTGGCCAGGGGTGCGCAGGGTGCGGAAGAACTGTGAGATTCGCGGGGACGGGGAATGAGCCATGCATAATTAGACTGCGCTACCGCCTGCGCGGTTCCCTCGGTTTAGGAAGAAAAGCGGTGGATTCCTGCGGCGGTAACCACGGCCTCGACGCGGCGATCGTGCGACCCGGCTGGGATAGAGTCAAGGAACTCGGTGGGGTAGACCATGGCGAGTACCGCGGGGTGGTTGCGCGGCACCAGGGAAAGTGCGCGGTCGTAGTACCCGCCGCCCTTGCCCAGGCGGTTTCCGGCGGCATCGATGGCTATGGCGGGAGCCAAAATCAGATCGCAACCGCACAGCACGCGGCTATCAAAACGCGGGCCGGCCGGCTCAGAAATACCCAATTGGCCGGGCTGCATGCTGTGCGTGCCCTTGTATTCTGCCCAGTTTAAAACGCCGTTACCGCAGGTGATGGGCAATAATACGCGGTCGACGCGGCGGGAAAGCCACGGGATGAAATCCGCCCCGCCCGGCTCTGAGCCCAGCGGCCAATAGGCAGCGACGCTCGATACACCGGCAAGCTCAGGTTCTAACTGCTCGCGCAAGGCAGTGGTCCATTCCGCGCGCTTATCGGCGGTGAGGCCGCGGCGCGCGCGAAGCAGGCGGGTGCGCAGTTGCTCTTTGATATCGCTGGAAGAAGGCATAAATAAATAATAGCGTCCGTGGCGTAGCGCTACACAGGAAAATAGTGCGCCGTTGTACCCTAAGATCCATGGCTAATGAACGCGAAGATTCCGCCACCGGAATCACCACGGTTGTAGTTCCAGCGGCTGGCATGGGCACCCGCTTTCTGCCCGCCACGAAAACCGTCCCCAAAGAATTGCTGCCCGTTGTGGATACTCCCGGCATTGAATTGATTGCTGAGGAGGCAGCCTCTGTGGGCGCGCGCCGGCTTGCGGTTATTACCGCACCCGAAAAGCAAGAAGTAATGCGCCATTTTGCGGAATTTCCGGATCTGGTAGAAACCCTAGATTCCCGCGGCAAGGATGAGCAGGTAGCCAAGGTCAACCGCGCCCACCAGCTCATTGAGCCCATCGCGGTAGAGCAAGAAAAGCCCTTGGGCTTGGGCCATGCCGTGGGGTTGGCGGAAGAAGTCCTGGCAGAGGACGAAGACTCCTTTGCCGTCATGCTGCCGGATGACATCGTGCTGCCGGCCACCGTTATGGCGGATATGGCGCGCGTTCGCGCTGAGCTTGGCGGCAGCGTGCTGTGTGCCTTTGCGGTGCCGCAGGAGCAGACGTTTAACTACGGCGTATTCGACGTAGAAGATACTGACGCGCCGGGCGTGAAAAAGGTTATCGGCATGGTAGAAAAACCGGACCCGGAGGACGCACCGTCCAACCTGGTTGCTACGGGGCGCTACCTTTTGGACCGCAAGATCTTTGATGCGCTGCGCCGGATCGAACCGGGCAAGGGCGGGGAATTGCAGCTGACCGATGCCATCGAGCTGCTCATTGAGGAAGGCGAGCCCGTCCACGTGGTGGTCCACGAGGGCAAGCGCCACGATTTGGGCAACCCCGGCGGCTATATCCCGGCCAACGTGGACTTTGGCCTGCGCGATGAAAAATACGGCCCAGCGCTGTATAAAGCTATTAAACAAATCATGTCCGATTTCGAGGCGGAGCAAGGCCTTAACTAATTATCTTGCCGCGCGCACGTGCGTTGAGTGCAGCAAGGTAAAGGCCAATAAGAAAGGGCGGGCAGAGACCGTATGCGTTCAGTTGATGACCAGTTGGCTCTGGTTACTGATGCGGCGACGACCCCGGAGCCGGTGCGGATGAGCATTTCTAATGCGCTGGGGTTAATGTGCGCCGAGCAGGTGCAGGCCAATCAGCCCTTACCGGGCTTTCCCCAGGCGGCCATCGATGGTTATGCGGTTCGCGCCGTTGATATCGGCGGCGAGCGCGGGCTGAAGGTCCGGTGCCCGAAGAATCAGGACCAGGAAAGCAGCGAAGGGGAGGGATCTGCCAAGCAGGCCGAGGACGCCGGCGCGCAGCCCGCCCCACCCGAGGTTGAGCGTTCCTTACCCGTCGTGGGCGAGGTTCCGGCCGGTTCGAAGCAGCCGCTGCGCCTGCAGCCTAAGCAGGCCGTGCGGGTCTATACGGGTGCGCCCTTGCCCACGCTTGCCGATGCCGTCTTGCCCCTCGAGTGGACCGATCGCGGCCGCAAGCGCATCACGGCGCACCGGACGGTGCGCTCGGGCGACTTCGTCCGCCGCGTGGGCGATGATATTCAGCCCGGCGATGTCGCTGTGTCCTCCGGCACCGTCCTTGGCCCGGCGCAGATTGGCCTGCTGGCCGCCGTGGGGCGCTCCAAGGTGCTGGTTTATCCGCGACCCCGTGTGACCATCGTGTCCTTTGGCCGCGAGCTCGTTGATGTGGATAAGGAACCGGGTCTGGGCCAAGTCTTTGATGTGAACTCTTACTCATTGGCCGCCGCCGCAAAAGAAGCGGGAGCGGACGTAGTCCGCGTGGGCATTGCCGAAGGCGAACCCCGCCGCATCCGGGAAGTGCTCGAAACCCACATCACGCGCAGCGAGGCCCTCGTGATTACCGGTGCCGTTGGTGGCGCCGGTGCCGAACAGATCCGCGAGATTTTGGCGGAAATCGGCGATATCGATACCTCCCGCGTGGCTATGCACCCAGGATCCGTGCAAGGATTTGGGCTGGTAGGAGATGAACGCATCCCCACCTTCCTCCTTCCCTCGAACCCGGTATCGTCGCTGGTTATTTTCGAAATCTATATTCGACCCTTGATTCGCCTGGCCTTGGGCAAGCGCAACGCCCACCGCCGGGTGGTGCGTGCCCGCGCGCTCAACCACATTGATTCCCGCCCCGGACGCCGTGGTTTCATCCGCGCCCGCTTGATGCGCGATGCCGAAACCGCCGATTACTTGGTCGAGGGCCTTGGCGGGGCTAGCGGTGCGCCGGCGCACCTTCTGGCCGGACTCTCTGAGGCCAATGCCATGATTCGAGTGCCAGAAGAAGTCACCGAGATCCGCCCGGGCGATGTCGTCGACGTCTTATTCCTCACCCAGCGCAGCTAATGCTTGACCCTTTCGGTACCGCCTCAGCCAAGCTGCGTCATCCAGTTACTGGGCCCCCTGATGATCTGCATCCCGGTTGGCCAGAGGCGACGCCGACCGTGCAGCTTCCTGCCTCAGGGACGCTGCCGTCTGGCGGGCGAATGCGGCTGCGGCCCTTGCTGCGCTCGGATGGTCCCGAGTGGCGGCGCCAGCGCATTGAGGACGAACCATTGCTCCGGCCGGTGGAGCCGACCCAAGCGACCACCTGGGCAGAAGCCCACAGCTCGCAGGCCTGGTGGAATTACCTCATTTTCCTGCGCAACTCCGCGCGCGATGCACAGGTGATCCCCTTGGCCATTGAACTCGAGGGAAAATTCGTCGGCCAGGTAACACTTGGCAATATTCAGCATGGCAGCATCCGGGACTGTTGGATTGGCTATTGGGTGTATTCCGCCGTGCAAGGCGCAGGCGTTGCCACCGCAGCTACCGCCTTGGGAGTGGATCACGCCTTTGGGCGAGTGGGCCTGCACCGGGTGACTGCCACCTACTTGGAGCAAAATCCCGCTTCCGGGCGCGTGCTTGGCGCCAACGGCTTTCGCTCCGAGGGGTATTTGCGCCGCAACCTGCATATCGATGGCGCCTGGCGGGATCATCATTTCGTGGCCCTAGTCAAGGAAGACTATTCCTCCACGGCGGTTGAGCGGCTGCGCCAAGCTGGGCGTTTGGTGTAAAAAGTATCCCTAAATCCGGGGATTGCTTTCACAATTTTCACATAAGTAACAACATTGTAATTTACAGCTTCTGTGGCCCCTAAAGTGCGGTTTTGGCGATTAGAGTGGAGTAATCATCTGCACCCCAAGGGAAGGTCCTTAAGTCGTGTCCACAGCTGTGCCAGTTATTGCAATCATCGTGGTGTGGCTCTTCGTGCTCGCGCCGTGGCTCCTGGGCAGGAGCAATCGCCCGATGAGCCACACCGGAGAGGCCTTTGAGGATACCCGCGTGCTCTTTTCCGGTGATTCCGGCAATGTCGCCGGCCGCCGCCGCCCGCGCTTGCGGGCCGATGATGTCCACCGCAGCGGCTCGGATGAGGATTACGACTACGAGGTCGTATCCGCTGCCGCTGAGGACCCGGACAGCGAGGCAGACGTCGATGACGTGCTGATCGATGAGGAAGCAGAAGACCGTTCTTCCCACGCGCAGTCGCGGACCATTGCTGGCGCTGCCCGCCGCGCTCGGGCGCAACCCTTTGGCGTAGGTGGCCGCGCATACCGCTCCGCCGCAGACGAGGATGAGGCTGACGCGCGCGACGAGCAGGCCACCCAGGCTGATGGGCCGGCAGAGACCATCGAGGGTGAAGTCATTGAGGAATCCGCGGTTCCAGCGGATACCGTTGACACCACCGATGCCACCGCTGACGCCGATAGCACGCGCACGTCCAATGATTCCGACGATGCGGATGTGGACGCAGACGATGCCGATGATGTCTTGCTCGAGGAGGACGAGCGCGTTGGGGAGGAAGAAGGCGGTGCGAAGCGTAAGCGCCGCCGCGGCGGCGTGGTTGCCAATTCCACCGAATCTTTCACCGCGCCGGTGGCAGCAGACATTGCCGAGGATGCGTACGACTATGACGAGACCTATACCTCCCCAGTAGACCTGATGTACCCAGGTGCGGTCGATCCTGCTCCTGTTATCGATGCCGAAGAGGCAGACACCGCAGAGACCGACTCGGAAGAGCCGGAGAATGACGGTGCATTCGAGGAATCCGCGGAAGCAGATGAGTACGGCGCCCGTGGTGCTGAGGACGCGGCGCTGAATACCGACCTTTCTGAGGACGAGGTGGCATTTGCCCAGCGCCGCCTTGGCCGCGGTGGATGGGACCCAGTGGCGGATAAGGAAAAGTCCGCCACTCGCTATCAACGCCGCCAGCGCACGCTCATTGGCCTAGCCATCGCCGTGGTCCTCACCGTGGCCTTGGGCATTGTGGCCGGCGGATGGACCTGGTGGCTGGCAGGAATCGTCGGCGTTCTGACCGGTACCTATCTTGTGGCGCTGCGCGCGCAAGTCCGCCAAGAACAAGCACTTTTGCGCCGCCGCGTAAAGCACCTGCGCCGGGCGCGGTTGGGCGTTCACAATACTGATGATGAGGCATTGAAGATCCCCCGCAACCTGCGCCGTCCGGGTGCGGTCGTCGTCGAAATCGATGATGAAAGCCCCGACTTTGAGCACCTTCCCTTAAGCTACAGCGACGATGAAGACGGCGACTTTGATGGCCCACACGCCGGGCCCGATGGGGTAGGGCGCCGCGATGACTTGGCCGCTCGCCGCGCAGGCTAATTAGCCCGCTGCGCCTCGCTTCCGTGCAGTTTTTCGGTTTCCTCCGGCCATACGCCGGAGGTTGCCCGGCGGTGGGAGCCCAAGAGGTGGGTATCGACCATACCGATGGCCTCCATGAGCGCAAAGCAGGTCACCGGCCCCACGAACTTAAAACCGGCCTTCTTCAATTCCCGCGACATTGCCTGCGACTCGGGGCTCTTTTTCGGGATATCCTCCATAACCTCGGGATAGATATTTTCTGCGGGCTGAAAACTCCAAATGAAATCCGCTAGGCCGCCATTTTCGCGCAGTTTAATGGTGGCCTTCGCGTTATTGATGGTGGCGCGGATCTTGGGCTCGTTGCGGATAATGGAGGCATCGGCAAGCAAGTGCTCCACCTCGGCCTCACCGAATTCCGCAACCTTGTCCGGATCAAAATGGCAAAAGGCCTCGCGGAAGGCCGGGCGCTTTTTTAATACCACGGCCCAAGACAGCCCAGACTGGAAGGACTCCAAGCTCAGGCGCTCAAAAAGACCGGCCTCGTCCCTAATGGGAAGGCCCCATTCGGTATCGTAATAATTCGTCAACAGCGACGATGTCACGGCCCACGGCGTGCGGGCTACCCCGTGCTCATCGTAGGCCAGCGGGGTGCGTTCTTCGGTGGTGGTTTCAGTGTCCATGGGAGGTTCTCCTGTTGGTATGTCGTGCCTATTGTCCTTGTCTTTCCCATTGAAGCAGCGATGGCGGGTGAGGCGCAGCGTGAGTCTTGCTAGATGGTGAAATTGCAAGCTAGGCGGGTGGGGCGGTGGCGTCTTCGCGTTGGGGTGGGCATTCGATGTAGTCTATTGACCATGAATAGACCTGCCGTTCGCGATGCCGCATTGCTGCTTTTTCGGTTGGTCCTCGGACTCATTTTTATCGCGCACGGCGTGGACAAGATGTTCATGGACGGAATGGATGAGACGGTAGGGCAGTTTTCTGCCCTCGGCATCCCGCAGCCACAGATTGCCGGTTATGCCGCCGCAATCGGGGAGATGGTAGGCGGCGCTTTCCTCGTCATTGGTTTATTGACCACCTTCGCCGCGGCGGCGCTGGCCGTGGATATGGTGGGCGCGCTGTACTTCGTGCACTGGGGCAATGGCCTTTTCGCTGGCGACGGCGGCATCGAGTACCCGTTGGTGCTGTGCATGTCGCTCATAATGATCGTTATTTTTGGTTCTGGCCGGGCGAGCTTGGATAGGGCGTTAAGCAATGTTGACGCATAGCCAAGTACAAGCGGCGATTTCTGCCCAGCTGGATGGGGAAGAAGCGGAGCTTTCCGCCGATGTTATCGACGCCCACCTAGAACACTGCGCGGAGTGCCGGGCCTTTCGCGATAAGGCAGCGGCGCTATCGCGCTCCTTAAGCTTCGTGGAACCGGCGGATTCCGGCATGGCACCGCCGACGGACCTGTCAGAGGTGATCCTCGCCGGGGTTGAACCGGAGTGGAAGCGGGCATCGAGTGCTAGGCAGGCCAACCTCACGGTGGCGCGCATCGCCTTGGTGGTTATGGGTCTGGTCTTTGCGGTGTGGGCCATCGTGCAGGTGGTACGCGCCTCCGGCCTGGTACCGATGGGCGCAGAGGGGGCGGTGCTGGATCCGGCAGCCGATCCGGAGCGCGCCAACCTCCTGATGGAGGGCGCGGCCGTGCGCTTTGGCATGGCGTGCGGACTGCTGTGGAGCGCGTGGCGCCCAGCCTCTGTGACCGGGTTGTTCCCGGTATCAGCCACGATGTTTGCGTTTCTTTTTGGTTTTGGCGTGCGCGATATTGCGCTGGGGACCGTCACCATGGAGCAGGTCTATTTGCTTATTGCCACCGCGCTATCGACCATCAGCCTGGCCTGGGCATGGGCGGCCGAGAAGGGCTACCTGGTGCGCGCGTGGTGGAAATCCCTGAACGCGCAGCCACACTAAGGCGAACGGGCCTCTGCCACCTATTTCCAGCTGGGCAGCCACATCATGGATTGATACCACGATTCCGGGATGATGAAGCCGTATAAGATGGGCGCGAAGTAGAAGAACATCGCGACCACCAGCGCGAGGTAGCAGGCGGCGGCAAATGTTCCCCGCCGCATCGTTCCGCCAGCGATGCGCGTTATCCACCGCCACCTGATGGGCTTACCGCGCCCGACCATTTGGCCCAGTATGAGGGCAAGCAGCACGATGACAAAGGGGATAAACGCGGTGGCATAAAAGAAGTACATCTGCCGGTCAAAGGCTGCGAGCCACGGGAGGAATCCGGCCGCGAAGCCCACGAGGGGAATGAGGAAGGCGCGGTTACGGCGGATGATAAGTGACCACAGCCCCCAAAGGACCGCGGGGACCACCAGCCACCAGATAGCCGGGGTGCCAAAGAGGTAGAGCATCTTGCGGCATTCGCCACCGCCGCTGCATTCCAGATCCGTACTGGAGTAGTACAAGATGGGCCGAGCGCCGGCCAGCCATGCCCACGGCTTGGAATCCCACGGGTGGTGGTGGCCACCAGAAGAGGTCAAGCTGGCGTGAAAATCCAATACGGATAAGTGGTAATAAAACCAGCCGGCCACAGGTTCCGGCAAGTGCATGAGCCACGAGTCTTCCCCGATGGTCCCATCTACCTTGGCGTGCCGGTAGACCGCGGTTTCTGAGGCGAACCACGCGCGCCAGCTCCACACATAAATCATTATTGGCACGGCTACTAGGGAGGCAAGTGCCGCGGGAGTATCGCGAATGAGCGTACCCACGATGTAGCGGCGAATGCCGTACTTGCGGCGCAATGCGAGGTCGCTAAAGACGCAGAGCAGGCCGAAGAACATGATGTAGTACAGCCCGGACCACTTCACGGCGAGCGATAGTCCTAGGAAGACTCCAGCGGTAAAGCGCCACCACCGGAAGCCAAAACGCGGGCCGAAGGGGGAGGTGCCCATTCCGCCGCTCAGCAGGGCGTCGTGCAGGCGCTCGCGCATTTGTTGATGATCGCGGGCTAGCGCCCACGCGGCGGCGACGATGAAAAAGACCTGGAAGATATCCAGCATGCCGAATTTTGCAGAGACCAAGAGGACGCCATCGCAGACGGCCAAAATGCCGGCAAAGGTGGCCACCTGCCAGGAAAAGGACAATCGGCGGGCCAGCGCCATGGTCATCAGCACGGTGGCGACGCCGAAGAGGGCCGTCATCAAGCGCCAGCCCAGCGGGGTATAGCCAAAGACCCATTCCGAAAGGGCAATGATTTGCTTGCCCAGCGGCGGGTGAACGACGAGTCCAAAGCCTGGGTTGGTCTCAATGCCGCCGATGAATAAGCTATCCCAGCTTTTGACCATGTCCCAGGCCTGGGGGACATAGTGCTTTTCATCGAAGACGGGCGTGCCCTGGGACACCGGCGCGGTAAGGCCCACGAACCGGGTAATGAGCGCGAGAACCGCGATGATGCCGGTGCTAATCCAATCGGCCTTGCCCCACGTATAGGTACGCGGTGCCGACGGCATCACGCGGTTATGCGGGGTGCGCGGTGAGCTAGCGGGGGCAGCGGTAGCAATAGTCACGAAGAAGAGTTTAGGCCACGAGCCTGCGCGCGGGCGCATAGGAGAATGTGGAATGCTAGAGGCATGTCAGCTTTAGGTCTGGAACCACTTCCGCGCGGCGTTATCCTTGCCGCCACGCCCTTGGGAAATGCCGGTGATGCCTCGGCGCGCCTGATGCAGGCATTGGCGCATGCTGATGTCATCGCCGCCGAAGATACCCGCCGCGTGCGCAACCTGGCGCAGGCCCTGGGCATCGAAATTTCCGGGTCCGTGGTATCCAACTTTGACCACAATGAGCAGGCGCGTGCGCAGCAGCTTATCGATGCCGCCCAGCACGGCACCGTCCTCGTGGTCACCGACGCCGGTATGCCGATCATCTCCGATCCAGGCCTGTCCCTAGTGGCCGCGGCCGCCGAAAGAGATATTCCCGTGACGTGTTTTCCAGGCCCCTCGGCGGTGCCCACGGCGCTCGCCCTCTCTGGTCTGGGCGTGGGCCACTTCCTCTTCGATGCATTCCCTCCGCGCAAGCCTGGCCCGCGAAAGGCGTGGCTGGAATCGCTGCGCAATGAAAAGCGCGCCATCGTATTTTTTGAATCTCCCCACCGCATCGCCGAGACGCTTGCCGATGCCACCCAGATCCTCGGCGGCGATCGCCCCGCCGCGGTGTGCCGCGAGCTGACCAAGACGTACGAGGAGGTGCGCCGCGGCTCGCTAGCTGAGCTGGCCGAATGGGCGAGCGAGGGAGTCAAGGGCGAGATTACCGTGGTCATTGAAGGCGGAACCGGCGCTGCCGTGACCGCCGCGGATCTCGTCCCACAGGCCTTGGAGTTGGCCGAGGCTGGCATGCGCTTGAAGGACGCGTGCAAGCAGGCCGCCAAGGGGACTGGGGTATCCAATCGGGAGCTTTATGATGCCGCACTAGAGGCCCGCTGAGTGCCCGTTAGCTGAGCACTTGTTGAGGTGACAGCAGCTTATTTCTATGCAGTGTATAAAAGGTCACAATTAACCGTGCTAGCAGGTAGTTTCACGCTTTGGTATAAGTTATCGAATCGTTATACTTCCCGGGCGTGTGACGCCTAAAAGCCGTCTACGTGGGGATATGCCACCTATAGTTATGCAGGAAACTCCAAGAAAATGCTCAAAAATGTGCATATGCTGGGGTTTTGATAGAAAAATGGTTTGAAAAATTGGGGTCACGCCACCAATGTAGAAAGCATGACTAATACTGAAAATAACGGCGCTGATGTGCCCGAAGAAGGGAAGGGGCCCGGCGAATCTCCTGCTGGGGCCACTTCTACTGCTTCGAGCGATCAGCCGATTGAGGATTATCAAACGGTAGAAGAGACGCTGGATGAGCAGACGGCGACGAGCCAGATCCAGGACATGATCAACTCTGAGGGGTTCCACCCCGAAGAGTATGACGATCCGGAAATCGAAATCGCCGCAGACCGCGATAATATCCCGATTGACTGGACCATCATGGGCATTGCGGGTGTGCTCGTTGCCGCCATCGTTATTTGGGGCCTTGCCGCGCCGGATAACTTCGCGGACTTTTCTTCCGCGGCCCTGACGTGGGTCGTCGATAAGTTCGGTTGGGCCTACGTGCTCTTTGGCACCGTCTTCGTGGCCTTCGTTATCTTCATCGCTTCCTCTAAATTTGGCACCATCAAGTTGGGCCACATTAATGAGGAACCGGAGTTTTCCACGCCTTCGTGGATTGCCATGATGTTCGCTGCCGGTATGGGCATCGGCCTGATGTTCTATGGCGCTTCCGAGCCGCTGGCGAACTACCGCGACGGTACGCCTGGCCGGGGAACGGAAAACGTGGGCTCGTCCATGGCCTATGCCATGTTCCACTGGACGCTGCACCCCTGGGCTGTTTACGCCATTGTTGGTTTGGCCATCGCGTACTCGACCTACCGTATCGGCCGCAAGCAGCTGTTGAGCCAGGCCTTCGTGCCGCTCATCGGCGAGCGCCGGGCCAATGGTGGATTGGGCAAGTTCATTGACATCCTGTCCATCTTCGCCACCGTCTTCGGCACCGCCTGCTCCCTGGGTCTTGGTGCGCTGCAGATCCAGGCCGGCCTGGAAGCCTCCGGCATCATCGATAACCCAACCCAGTCCGTGGTTATCGGCATTGTTTTGGTCCTGACCCTGGCCTTCTTGCTCTCCGCACTCTCCGGTGTGGGCAAGGGCATTCAGTACGTGTCCAATGCCAACATGGTCTTGGCTGCGGTGCTGGCCATCTTCGTCTTCATCTTGGGTCCAACCGTGACCATCCTGAACCAGGTTCCGGGATCCATCGGTAACTACTTCAACTACTTCACCGAGATGATCGGCCGTACCGCAGAATCCGAAAACGGCACCGCCGGCGAGTGGCTGTCTAGCTACACCATCTTCTACTGGGCATGGTGGGTCTCTTGGTCCCCATTCGTGGGCATGTTCTTGGCACGCATTTCCCGCGGCCGTTCCGTCCGCGAGTTCTGCCTAGGCGTCTTGCTTATCCCAGCCGGCGTTTCCACCCTGTGGTTCGCCATCTTCGGTGGCACCGCAATCCACATGGAGCAAAACGGCGAATCCATCACCGGCGAATCCGCCGAGGTAGAGCTGTTTAACCTCCTGCACAACCTGCCTGGTGGCTTCATTGCCGGCGTCGTTGCCGTCATCTTGCTGTCCACCTTCTTCATTACCTCCGCGGACTCCGCCTCCACCGTGATGGGTTCGATGACCCAGAATGGTGCCGCAACCGCGAAGCCGTGGCTATCCGCCCTGTGGGGTGCTCTGACCGCAGCCGTTGGTCTGACCCTGCTCTTGGTTAATGAGGATGCGTTGTCCAACCTGCAGAACGTCACCATCGTGGCGGCACTGCCGTTCTTGTTCATCGTCATTGGCTTGATGTTCGCCATTTACAAGGACTTGAGCCATGACATTATCTACCTCGAGTACCGCGAGGCGCAGCAGTTCCAGCGCAAGATGGCCCGCGAGCGCCGCTTGCACCGCGACTACCAGCGCACGCAGGAACTCAAGAAGCGTCGCAACGAGCGTTTGAAGAACCCGATGAAGCGCAAGTAGATAAAGCATCTACCGCCTTTGGTAGCAGCGCCCGCCGCTTTCCCGCACGAGGGAAGGAGGCGGGCGCTTTTCGGCTGTAGAGGTTATGTGCCCTCAACGTGTGTTCGTGCAGGTGCTTCGATAAACTGGACTCCATGACTGAGTCTTTAGTAGTAAATGTTGCCTGGCCATATGCCAATGGCCCGCGCCACATCGGTCACGTGGCTGGCTTTGGCGTTCCCTCTGACGTATTCGCCCGCTTCCAGCGAATGCGCGGCCGCAACGTACTCATGGTCTCCGGCACGGATGAGCACGGCACCCCGTTGCTGGTCCAAGCCGATAAGGAAGGCGTATCCGTCCGCGAGCTCGCAGACCGCTACAACCGCCAGATTGTCAACGATCTGGCTAACCTCGGCTTGTCCTATGACCTATTTACCCGCACCACCACCCGTAACCACTACTCGGTGGTGCAGGAACTTTTCAAGGGCCTCAATGAGAACGGCTACATGCTGAAGGAGACCACCAAGGGGGCAATCTCGCCGTCCACCGGCCGCACGCTGCCAGACCGCTATATCGAGGGCACGTGCCCCATCTGCGGCGCGGATGGCGCCCGCGGTGATCAGTGCGATAACTGCGGCAACCAGCTGGACCCGGTAGACCTCATTGACCCGGTATCCAAGATCAACGGCGAAACCCCGCAGTTCGTGGAGACCGAGCACTTCCTGTTGGATCTGCCCTCCCTTAAGGACGAGCTGCAAAAGTGGCTTTCCACCCGCGAGGATTGGCGCCCGAACGTGCTGAAGTTCTCCTTGAACCTGCTGGAGGATATGCGCCCGCGCACCATGACCCGCGATATCGACTGGGGCATTCCCATTCCGGTGGACGGCTGGCAGGACAATAACGCGAAGAAGCTGTACGTGTGGTTCGATGCCGTCGTGGGCTACCTGTCTGCCTCCATCGAGTGGGCGCACCGCACCGGCCAGCCGGAGGCGTGGAAGGAATTTTGGCAGGACCCAGAAACCCGCCACTATTACTTCCAGGGCAAGGACAATATCACCTTCCACTCGCAGATCTGGCCGGCGGAACTGCTGGGCTATGCCGGCAAGGGCTCGAAGGGCGGCGAGCTGCACCAGTACGGTGAGCTGGACCTGCCAACGGAGATCGTGTCCTCGGAATACCTGACTATGTCCGGCTCAAAGTTCTCCTCCTCCAAGGGAGTGGTGATCTACGTTAAGGACTTCCTGGCTGAGTTCGGCCCGGATCCGCTGCGCTACTTCATTGCCGTAGCCGGTCCGGAAAACAACGACGCAGACTTTACGTGGGATGAATTCGTGCGTCGCATCAATAATGAGCTGGCCAATGGCTGGGGCAACCTGGTCAACCGCACCGTATCCATGGCGCACAAGAACTTTGGCGAGGTTCCGGTTCCAGCGGCCCTGGAGGAGCGCGACGAGGCCATTTTGCAGCTGGCGGAGGAGACCTTTACCACCGCCGGTAACCTGCTGGAGCAATCCAAGTTCAAGCAGGCCATTGTCTCCATCATGCACGTGGTGGGCGAGGCGAATGCCTATATCGCCTCCCAGGAGCCGTGGAAGCTGGCCAAGGATGAAACCCAGCGCGAGCGCCTGGCTACCGTGTTGTGGACCGCCCTGCAGGTCGTGTCTGACTGCAACGTCATGCTCACCCCGTTCCTACCGTTTACCGCACAAAAGGTGCACGAGACCCTGGGCCGCACCGGCGAATGGGCCGCGCAGCCTGAGGTGCGCGAGGTTAAGGATGACATCCCGGTTGAGCTCGTGGGCGCTGGGCTTCCCCCAGAAAACCACGAATACCCAGTGATTATGGGTGACTATACCCAGCAGCAGGCCAAGTGGGAGCGCGTCCAGGTGGCACCTGGCACTTCCTTGGCAAAGCCGAAGCCGCTCATTTCCAAGCTGGATCCAGAGCTCGGTGAAACCGGCCCGGAGTGGGCGCCGGTGATGAACTAGCGCGGTAGCTCCCTAGATACATACAGCGCGGTGGCCAGTCCCAATGAGAGGGAAAGGCCACCGTGCTTTTGTTATGCCTTAAATAGTGCCTAGTGCTGGAAATCGCGCTGCAGGTGAACCAGGCCTAGGCGCACGCCGTCCTTGGTGTGGATATTGGGCATGCGGCCGGTTTCTGTGAACCCAAATTTCTTGTGCAGCGCAATGGAACCGGCATTGGTGTCCACGATATAGGTAATCATGGTCTCGATATAGGGATCGTCGGCGGCGATGCCCATGAGGGCATCGAGAAGCTCAGAGCCCACGCCCTTGCCCCGGGCGGATGGGGCGATGTATACGGAGTCTTCGACGGTCCCGTAATAAATTGCGGGTGTGACGAATTGAAAGTAAGCGGCCCACCCGATGATTTCATCATCGTCTACGGCAACGAGCACGGGCGAGCCGGCCTTGGACAATTCTTTTAGCCAATCCTCGCGCTCAGAAACCTCTTCTTGCCAGGTAATGAGGTTATTGGCCGGTTTAGCCGCGGAGGCGGCGTTGTAGATGGCGGAAATGGAGGGGGCATCGGCAAGCTCGGCGGGGCGAATATGCATCAAAAGTCCTTTACACCAGAAGTTCTAAGTGGGTGAGGCAAAGCCAGTGATCGAATTTGTAGGTTACCTCTTTGAGAGTTCCCACGTTTTCAAACCCGAACTTTTCATGCAACTTTAATGATGCCGTATTCGTAGACACGATCAAGGCGAGCAGCGAATGCACCTTGTCATCCGCCCGGGCGCGGTCCACCAGCTCACCCATAAGGGCGGTGCCCACGCCTTGGCCCTGGGCATTGGGGGAAAGGTAAATCGTGGTTTCATAGCAGCCCTGCCAGATGCGGGGATCGCGGTAGGGGTGGTAGAGCGCCCAGCCTAAGTATTCGCCAGCGTCGGTTTCGGCAACGAGGAAAGGACACTCCATGTCCTGGATGTGGCGCAGGTGTTCTTCGCGCTGAGCCACGGTGACTGGGGTGGAATCAAAGATGACGTCGGTGTGCTCGATGGCCCAGTTGAGGGTATCGGTCATGGCGGGGACATCGCTCAGGTCCGCTGGTCTGATCAACATAGCTGCCAATATTACAATTGCGGGTATGTCTAAAAAGAAGCCACGTCCTACTCCCATTCCGGCCCCTGGGCTCAGCGGCCTCAGCGATGCGCATACCCACTTTTTCTCGCATAAAGACACTGATGAGGTGCTGGTCAACCGCGCCCGCGCCGCAGGGGTATCCCGCCTGGTTACGGTAGGCGATGATCGCCGCGAGTCCGAGGTGGCCCTTGCGACCGCGCGAGCATTTCCCAATGTGTACGCCGCCTGCGCCATCCACCCGGTGCGGGCGAATGAGCTAGATGCGTCCACCAAAGCCGCGTTGGAGGAGATGGTGGCGGATCCGCGGTGCGTGGCGGTGGGGGAGACCGGCATGGATGCCTATTGGGTCCACCACGAACCGGAGACGACCGCGAGCTTGGTCCAGCAGGAGGAATCCCTGCGCTGGCATATCGATCTGGCGGTGCGCACCGGCAAGACGCTTATGATCCACAACCGCGAGGCGGACCAAGACCTGCTGCGCATTCTTGCCGATGCCCCCACGCCCGCCACCGTCATGCTTCACTGCTTCTCCTCGCCGCTGCGCGTGGCAGAAGAGGCGCTCGAGCGCGGCTACGTCTTGTCCTTTGCCGGCAATATCACCTTCAAGCGCAATGCGGAGCTGCGTCAGGCGGCGGCGCTGGCCCCGGCGGGGCAATTGCTCGTGGAAACCGATGCGCCATTTATGACCCCAGAGCCGTTCCGCGGACAGCGCAACGAGCCATCCCTCATCGGGCACACCTATGACTGCATCGCCCGGGCGCGCCACCAGACCACTCAGGCATTGGCTGCCGAGGTCAATGAGACATTTGACCGCGTATATGGGCTCAACACAGAGCAGTAGTGAGGATTGTCACAAAAATAAATCCGCTGGTCGCTGGTGGCATGGGTGCTGGATGTGACAACTGTTTTCGCCCGTTATAGCTGTGGCGCAGCGCTTCTCGACTTTCCCCACCCGTTATCGTATTGTTATTGATTGTTCGTTGAGGCTTTATGCCTCTACCTTCCCGCAGCGTTGCTCCACAGTGGGGCAGTCGCGGTACCGCCGCTGGTTTCCCCTAGGCCAGCGGCAACAATTGTGATACTGGATAGACAGCACCACCGGAGATTAACTACACATGGCACCTCACCACATTAAGCGCATTAATAATTCACGTTCCCTGCCGCTGCGCCTGGCAACGGGTGGCGTCTTGAGCACCCTCGCTGTCGGCGGTGTTGTGGCGGTTGCCGCGCAGAAAGACCTTGTCGTAGACGTCAACGGTGACAAGGTTGAGCTGGCTACCTTTGCCAAGGACGTGGACGGTGCCCTGCAGGCCGCCGGCGTCCAGGTGGGTGAAGAGGATATCGTCTCGCCCGCACCGTCTGAGTCCGTGGCCGATGGTGATGAGATCTCCGTGCGCACCGCCAAGCCGGTTGCCGTATCCATCGATGGTGAACAACAGCAGCTTTCTACTACCGATCTCACCGTGTCTGATCTGCTCAATAACCTGCAGGGTGTAAACCCAGGAGCTGCCGTGAAGTCTGGCGAGGATGACGTGGATAAGGATGCTCAGCTAAAAGATGGCATGGATCTAGAGGTCGTCTCCCCGAAGATCATCAAGATTAACGATGGTGGCAAGAATACCTACACCAAGATTGCCGCCAAGACCGTGGGCGATGTACTCAAGGAGCGCGGTATCAAGCTTGACGAGGAGGACCGCGTCTTCCCAGCCAAGGAAGAAAAGGTCACCGAGGGCATGTCTATCAAGGTGGAGCGGATAGACATTCAGACCGAGGATGTCACCGAGGAATTCGACGCCGAGCCGCATTTCGTGGATGACCCTGAGCTGGAAGCAGGCGCCGAAGAGGTGCGCGAGCAGGGCGAAAAGGGCAAGCGAGAGATCACCCGCAAGGTGGTCCTGAAAAACGGCAAGAAGGAATCCGAAGAGGTCATCAAGGATGAGGTCGTTGTAGGGCCAAAGCCTGCGACCATCGCCCGCGGCACCAAGCAGGCGGATCCGGAACCGCAAGGCGGTAACTCGGGCGCGGCTGCCCCTGCCGTGGCTGATGGCTCCGTATGGGATGCCATCGCGCAGTGTGAGTCCAACGGTAACTGGTCCATTAATACCGGCAATGGTTTCTCCGGGGGCCTGCAGTTCGCGCCGTCCACCTGGGCTGGTCTCGGCGGTACCGAATACGCCCCTGAGGCTTGGCAGGCCACCCGCGAGCAACAAATTGCCGTGGCACAAAAGGTGCAGGCCGCCCAGGGTTGGGGCGCATGGCCTGCATGTACCGCCAAGTTGGGACTGCGCTAAAAAGCACGCGCCGCACCGCGCATTCTGCACCGCACCTCGCGTCACCGCATTCCGCGTCACCACGACGCGGGGTGCGACTTTCTGCATTCTTCTACTAGGTTAGAAAACATGACTGATTCCCCGGGCGCCGCGTTTTTAGGCCCAGTAGAAATCCGAGCTTTAGCGGAGAAACTGGATATCACGCCCACCAAGAAGTTGGGGCAGAATTTTCTCCACGACCCCAATACCATCCGCCGCATCATCGCGGCGGCGGACCTGGACCCCACAGACCACGTCGTGGAGGTCGGCCCTGGGTTGGGGTCGCTGACCCTCGGGTTGGTGGAGACCGTCCAGGATCTCACCGCGGTGGAGATCGATCCGCGCTTGGCCGCGCAGCTGCCGGAAACGGTGGGCGAGCGCGCGGAGGACTACGCTAAGCGCCTGCGCGTGGTGGAAAAGGACGCGCTGCGCGTGACCAGCGAAGATGTCGCTGCACCTACGGCGCTGGTGGCCAACCTGCCTTATAACGTGGCGGTGCCGGTGCTCCTGCACTTTTTGGAGACATTTCCCTCCATCCGCCGGGTGCTCGTCATGGTGCAGCTAGAGGTAGCGCAGCGCCTCGCCGCGGCGCCCGGCAGCAAGATTTACGGCGTGCCTTCCGTAAAGGCTGGATTTTATGGCACGGTCAGCCAGGCTGGGACCATTGGCAAGAATGTCTTTTGGCCCGCGCCCAATATCGCCTCCGGCTTGGTGCGCATCGATGTCTTCGATACCCCGCCTTGGCCGGTTGACGATGCCGCGCGCGCTGCGGTCTGGCCGCTTGTCGATGCCGCCTTTGCCCAACGCCGCAAAACCCTCCGCGCCGCGCTATCGGGCCACTACGGCTCCGGCGTAGCCGCCGAGGAGGCCTTGCGCGCGGCCGGAATCGATCCGAAGCAGCGCGGTGAGAAGCTCGCTGTTGCAGACTTTGTACGATTGGCAGGACTACAGTGAGCGCATCGCACGGAAACGAGCCGATTACCTATACCGCGCATGCGCACGCCAAGGTCAATGTGCACCTTGGCGTGGCCGAGCCGCGGGAGGATGGCTTTCACGAGCTGGTCACGGTCTTTCAGTCTTTGAGCCTGCACGATACGGTAACGCTGACTGACTTAGGCAACGCCGAAGTGGATAAGCCCCGCGTGCAGTACCTCAAGGTGTCCGGTCCGCACGCTACGGGCGTGCCGGAGGATGACACGAACTTGGCCTGGACCGCGGTGGACCGCATCATGCAGCACTTGTATGTCACCCGCGGGGGCATCAAGATTCCGGAGGTCGGACTCGAGATCCACAAGGCGATTCCCACCGCCGGCGGCATGGCGGGTGGTTCCGCGGATGCCGCGGCGGCGCTGCGCCTTGCCGAGCGCTGTTACGGCCGTTATTACGGTATCGATTCGGTTGGAGATCACATTCTGGATGCTTTGGGTGCTGCCCTTGGCTCTGATGTACCGTTTACCCTGCTGGGAGGAACGGCGCTAGGCACCGGGCGCGGGGAGCAGTTGACCTCCATGATGACCAGGGGCACCTATCACTGGGCGCTGATCGCCTCCGATCGTGGCCTATCGACACCTAGCGTGTTCCGCAAGCTCGATGAATTGCGCGATGCGGGGCGGGTTAGCGCGCCGGCGCTTGATACGACGGAGATATCCCAGGCACTTATTTCCGGCGATGCCCACCGCGTGGCGGCGCACCTGCACAATGATCTGCAACCCGCCGCGCTATCGCTGCGCCCAGATCTCCGCAAGACCTTGGAGGCGGGCATGGATGCGGGCGCGCTCAATGGCATCGTCTCCGGCAGCGGGCCTACCTGCGCCTTCTTATGCGCTTCGCAGGAAGATGCGGAGGAAGTTGCAGCACAGGTCAGCATAGAAATACCGGGCACCAAGGGCGTTGTCGCCCAGGGCCCGGCTGCGGGTGCGGAAGTGCTCTAGCTTAGGGCGATGGGGATGGAGGGGGCATCGCCAAGCACAAGCGCTAGAGCGCTGGATATTTAGAGCACTGCCATTTCGGTGGGTTCAAAGTCCAGCTCGTAGCGGTCGGTTTCCTTACCGCGCAAGAGGTCGATGACGACGAGCTCCTTCTTCTGCGCGTCCGTAATGTAGGCATAGCCATTGGCGGCCTTCAGGATCGGGCCAGGCTGCTGCCACTCCTCGTTTTCCTTCCACTTGGAAATCGCGTCGATCTGCTTGGTGATTTCCCCGGAGTCTGGATCGATGATGTTGAGCTTGCCGTCGGTGGTCAGCACCAGTGCCTCGCCCATTGGGCCGCGCGCCAGCGAGCGGAACCAGTAGGAACCGTCCAAGTCCACCTTCTTGGCGGAATAGTCCTCGGTATTGATCAGCGTCACGGAGGTGGGGCGCTCGTGCTCGGCGTCCTTGTCGGTCTTATTATCGGCCAAGATGACGTTTGATTCCTCAGAACCCGCGGCGTTTCCGGAGCGCTGGTAGCCTTCGGCGCCGGCGTAATCGGAGACGTCTACCTTGTGGAACTTGGAGCCGTCAAAGACTACGGGGCCGTCTTCGCAGCCGAAGAAGAGCTTGCCGTTTCCAGCGGCCGCTTCGCCGTGAACGCCGGGGCATTCGGTGGTCTCATCCAGGACCTTGCCGTCCTTATCCAGGTGCTGGATGGTGTGGCGCTCGTCCTCGGTGCCCTTGGTGATGACCACGGAGCTATCCTCAAGCGGGACGGCCACGCCGTGGTGACCCTCGCCCGTCTTGACGGTGTTGACGGGCTTGGCGTCCTTGGAACCGATGTCCTCGGTCTTATAAATCTTGGCTACGCCATCGCCATCAGAAAACAGGGCGGTAAAACCATCATGGTGGACCACGTGGCCGGCGTGGGGCGCCTTAATCTTGTCATCGCCCAGCTTCGGATCCGCGGTGTAGTAGTGGTTGTGGTCGCCGTGTTCCTTGGTGATACGGCCGGTATCGTAGGTAAGGAAGTTATCGCCCTTGGTCACCATGACGTGGCGGTCATTGCCGGCATCGTTAAGGCGAAGGAAGGCGTTCATCTTTTCTTCATCGAGGATATCGCCGGATTTGGCATCGTAGGTGGTCAGGCCATCAGCGTGGGAGAAGACGATGCGGGTGGGAAGCTGGGCTACCTCGGTCTGTCCTTCTTCGGCTTCCATGCCGTCGTGGGAGTGGCCCTCGTGATCATGATCGTGGTCATGGTCGTGTTCGTGGCTTTCGGTGGTGGTGGATTCGCTGGTGCT
Organism: Corynebacterium sp. KPL1818; assembly: GCF_000478135.1. Taxonomy (NCBI): domain Bacteria; kingdom Bacillati; phylum Actinomycetota; class Actinomycetes; order Mycobacteriales; family Corynebacteriaceae; genus Corynebacterium; species Corynebacterium sp. KPL1818. The sequence continues at coordinate 105,255 of NZ_KI515760.1, forward strand.
TTGGGCGTCGGTGTCTTCTTCAGGTGCCGAGCAGGCAGCGATGGTGAGAGCTGTGGCAGAGAGGATAGTGCAGAGGGTAAGTGTGTGCTTCTTCATACATGCGCAGGGTATTGCAAGTGAATTTCGGTAGCAAGATGTTTGGGAATGCGGGGGTAGCGGTGGGGAGGTATTAAGATGAGTCCCTGTTATGGCAAACCTGATTAACCTCGAGCAAGTCACCAAATCCTATGGCTTAAAAACTCTCCTTGATGGGGTATCCCTCGGCGTACAAACCGGGGACCGCATCGGCATCGTGGGCGTCAACGGCGGAGGCAAGACCACCCTGCTGGAGGTGCTCACCGGCATCGAGCCGCCAGATTCTGGCCGCGTCTCCCATACCTCGGATCTGCGCATGGCCGTGGTGACGCAGCGCTTTGATCTGCCCGAGGATCTCACCATCGCCCAGGCGATCATTGAGCCCCTCGAGCTCGAGACCTACGAATGGGCCTCCAATGCCAAGGTGCGCGACGTGCTCGGCGGCCTCGGCATCGTGGACTTGGGGCTGAATACTCCCGTGAGCTCCCTGTCCGGTGGCGAGCGCCGCCGCGTGAACCTTGCCGCCGCGCTGGTGCAGGATTTAGATCTCGTGGTGCTCGATGAGCCGACGAACCACCTTGACGTGGAAGGCGTGCAGTGGCTGGCGGATCACCTGCTCAAGCGCAACCTCGCCGTCATCGTGGTCACCCACGATCGCTGGTTCCTCGATACCATTGCCACCTGGACGTGGGAGGTACACGACGGCACCGTCGATGCATACGAGGGCGGCTACAACGACTGGACGTTTGCCCGCGCCGAGCGCGCCCGCCAGGCCGATGCGATGGAGCAACGCCGCAAAAACTTGGCCCGCAAGGAATTGGCGTGGCTGCGTCGCGGGGCGCCGGCCCGTACTTCCAAACCGCGCTACCGGATTGAGGCTGCTGAAGCGCTTATTTCGGATGTCCCCGAGCCGCGCAACAAGGTCGAGCTCATGTCCTTTTCCAAGCAGCGCCAGGGCCGCGTGGTCATCGAGCTAGAAGATGCCACCGTGAAGTCCCCGGATGGCCGCACCTTGGTCGATCACCTCACCTGGCGCCTAGCCCCGGGCGAGCGCATTGGCCTCGTTGGCGTGAATGGCTCCGGAAAGACCACGCTGCTGCGCACGCTCGCCGGCGAATACGAGCTCGCGGCCGGAAAGCGCATCGAGGGCCAAACCGTGCGCTTGGGCTGGCTGCGCCAGGAACTCGATGACTTGGATCCGCAGCGTCGGCTTCTCGATGCCGTCGAGGACGTTGCCACCTACGTGCAGCTAGGCAAGAAGGAACTCAGCGCCTCCCAGCTGGCCGAGCGTCTTGGCTTTTCCGCCAAGCGCCAACGCACCCCGGTCGGTGATTTGTCCGGTGGCGAGCGCCGCCGCCTCCAGCTCACCCGCGTTCTTATGGCAGAACCCAATGTTTTGCTCCTCGATGAGCCCACCAACGATCTGGATATCGATACCCTCCAGGAACTGGAGTCCCTGCTCGATTCCTGGCCGGGTACCCTGGTGGTCATCTCGCACGATCGCTACCTCATCGAGCGCATTGCGGATAATACGTACGCGCTCTTTGGCGATGGCAACCTGACGAACCTTCCCGGCGGCATCGACGAGTACCTGCGCAAGCGCGAAGAAATCGAGGCCGGCAAGAACACTGGGGTTATAAACCTGGGAGAAAAGAAGACGGGTGCACCGGCGCCGAAGCCGGAAAAGAAGCTTTCTTCCCAGCAAGAGCGCGAAATCACCAAGAAGATGAATGCGCTTGAGCGGAAGATGCAGAAGCTGGAGAAATCCGCTGCGCAGATCAATGAGAAATTGGCCGCGGCGGCAGAAGAAGTCGATACCGAAGCGATGACCCGGCTTGATACGGAATTAAAGGACAACCGCAGCGCCTATGAGGATTTGGAGATGGAATGGCTGGAGTTAGGGGAGAAGCTCGAGCAGTAGAAGCTCGCATCGCCGATATCGTCCGCCACCTCGATCCGTGGGGCGTTATCGGCGCCGCCATTCTGTCTACCCTGGGCCTTACTCCGTCTATTTTGCCCCGCGATTGGCCCTATCAAGGCCTGATTTCGGGCCTTGCAGCTGGTTTCGGCTACGTGGTGGGCATCGGCGTGAAGCTGGTGTGGTACCGCTTCGTCGTGAGCAAATGGGCAGATAAGTATCCCTGGCTTGCCGCCTCCGCTTGGGAGCCAAAGCGCTACCGATTGCTCGCGCGCATCGCCACAGGTGCGTTCATCGCCTGGCTGGTCGGTTTCGTTATTATCGCCGTGCGCTGGCAGCGTGAGCTCGCGAGCGTATATTCCGTGCCCGCGCCATCCATGTCCAGCTACCTGCTGGTGGTGCCCTTGGCGCTGGCGGTATTTACCCTCTTCCTGCTGATCCTGCGCTCCATTATCTTTTTGGTCCGCTGGTTGGCGCGGCGCTTCCCGCAGCGGTTTCGCTCCACCTACCGCCGCCTGGGGGCGGTATTAATCGTTGCGGTGATTGCCATCTACACCGTTGAAAACATCATTCCCGGTGCTATCGTGAGCTTGGGCGATAGGGTATTTACCGCCCAAAACGCCGACCCCGATCCGGACACCCAGCGCCCCACCCTCAGCGAGCGCTCCGGATCGCCTACTTCCGATGTCGACTGGGACGGCGTGGGCTTGCAAGGCTCCCGCTTCCTAAGCTCCGGTGCGAATAAGGACGAGCTAGAGCAGGTGACCGGCAAACCCGCCAAGGAGCCCATCCGTGCCTACGCCGGCCTGGGCAACCGCGACTCCAATGAGGGGCGGGCGCAGCTGCTTATCGATGAACTCGAGCGCACCCACGCCCAAGACCGCAAGGCCCTCCTGCTGACCATGACCACCGGCACCGGCTGGGTATCGTCCTATTCCGCGCAAGCCTTCGAATTGCTCTATGGCGGGGATACCGCCATCGCCGCCGCACAGTATTCCGCCATGCCGTCCGTCTTTCACTTCTTTGGCGGCGGTAGCCAAGTAGAGCGCGCCGGGGAAGAATTCATCAACCCCATCGTGGACTGGTGGAATTCCTTGCCGGAAGATGACCGGCCCAAGCTCTACCTCTATGGCGAATCCTTGGGCACCACCGGCATCGAGGCCGCCTTTTCCGGCGTGCGCGATATCGCCAATTCCGTCGATGGCATCTTATTGACTGGCCCGCCGCACTTTAACCGGTTGCGCTCGCAGTTTGTGGAGCGCCGCGATCCCGGGTCCACGGAAATCTCGCCGGTCTACGCCGGCGGCCTCGTGGTCCGCTTTGCCAACGACGTGGACCAGGTCCGCCGCTGGGGACGCGTGCCGGAAGAAGAGTGGGGCAGGACCCGCATGTTGTATATCCAGCACCCATCCGATCCGGTGAGCTGGTGGTCGCCCGAATTGGCCTTCAAAGAGCCTGATTGGATGAAGGAAGATACCCCTTATTCCCGTGAGCGCGTGATGCAGTGGATGCCCATCATTACCTACCTGCAAGTTGCCGCAGACCTGCCTGGGGCTAAGGATGTTCCCGACGGTGTGGGCCATAATTACGGGACCTCTGTCCTCGATGGTTTTGCGGCCATCGCCGGGCCCGACGTTGCGCGTTCCATTGACTCGGAAGAACTGCAGCGGCAATTCGATGAACTCGATGTAGGTATTTATTAGGTTATTAGGCTTCTTGTGGCCTCTTACCTCCCGCGTAGTAGCTCAGATCACACAGGGTGCCGTTTATATAACAAAGCCATATCGAAGTGGAACGTATCCGGTGATAACCTTTCGCCCTCTGAAAAGTTATGACAAGCTGAAAAACATGAAGCCGATTCGAAGCGCCACCGCAGCAGTCCTGACCACCGTACTCGCCCTGTCCGGTACCACGGCAGCGGCTTCTGCGGAGCTCACCGCGGCCCCGCAGGTACAGCAGGTGTCCACCCTTGCTGAAAAGTACAACGTTACTTTGCCCAGCTTCCTCCAAGCTGCACCCGATGCCGAGCCGGAGGTGGCCGCGGAAGAAGCGGCCACGGCTGAAGCCGCCCCTGAGGCACAGGCGCCCGAGGCTCCACAGGTTGCCGCTGACTTGCGGGCAGCCACCGCGGACCACTTGGCTCAGGCCGGTCACCACCCAGATGAGAACGCTGCCGCCATCGCGCAGGAATGGGCAAACCAGGGCGCAAACGGTAAGCTTACGTACTACGGTGACGTCGCAAGCGGCGTTACCCACACCGAGGAAGGGCAGGGCAACGTTTACCGTCTGTCCGAAGAACAAGCTCAAGAGCGCCTCAACTGGTTTAACCGGGGCCTCGAGGTGACCCCTGGACCTGAGTACGGTTATGGCGTCGCCACCGCCTTCGACGGCGAGTTCATCTACATCGCGGAGTACTTCCTCAACTAGTTCTTAGCTTCCGCGGAACCTGCCCCCGATTCTTCCGAGGCCCGCGCGCATGGCAGAGCAGCCATGACGTAGTGGACACATCATTGGTAGAATCGGGGGCATGATTTTGATTAACGTTCAGTTCCACGTAAAGCCTGAATACGCCGATACCTTCCTTGATGAGATCAACTGGTACACCGAGGCTTGCAACGCAGAGCCTGGCTGCATCGACTTCAAGTGGTACCGCGATCCGGAAGACTCTCAGCGCTTCCTGCTGCTCGAGTCCTACGCTGATGGCAAGGACGTAGAGCACGTTCAGGGCGAGCACTTCAAGCGCGCCTGCGACGAATTCCCCAAGTACCTCGTAGAGACCCCAGACATCATCAATGTCCACATCGACGGCCGCACCGGTTGGGACAAGATGGGCGAGTTCGCCGTCGACTAATCTCGCCGCTTAAAACCAAAGACCGCACTCATGTGAAGCATGAGTGCGGTCTTTATTTGTGTGCCCACCTTAAGAGCCAGGTCCTACAGCCCCGCGCTTTGCGAACCCGCCCTTCGCGCTCACAGGGAGCGGGGTACCCGCTCGTGAGAACGGACCCCGTGAGCGTGAAGGGCGCGCTGGAGCCGAGGCCGGGGCTGGCGCCGGGGCTGGGGCCAGGGTCGAGGCAGGAGGCTGGCCGAGTTGGTTTAGCTGCCTGCCGCCGCGGCCCTCGCTAAGCCTGGCATTGCGAGGAGACGCTCTTGTCGTATTTGGAGTATTGCTTCAGGGCGTTATAGAAGGCATCGGAGTAGCCGCTGGCGCCTTCGGGAAGCGGGTGCACGCCATCGGAGTAGAGCATCTCCGGATTGTTTTTGGCATAGCCACACCAGTCCGCGATATAGGCGTTGTCGTACTCCTTGGCGGCGTCAATGACGTCCTTCTGGGACTGCGCCATCCACTCGCGGTCGCCATAGGGAACCACCATGACCACGGTGTGATCCTCGCCGATGATATCCATGGCCTGGCTGATTTGGTTCGGCTGGGCGGCGCCGTTGGTACCAAAGCCCAAGAAGACGGTATCGCGCAGCGTGCCGGCGTTCTTCATCTGTTGGAGGATTTGGATACCTGACGCGTAGTGGCGGGATTCTTCGGCATCGATATAAATGTCGGGGAAGCGTTGGCTTAAGGCATCGCTGGCCGCCAGCATTACCGAGTCACCGATTGCGGTGATATTCGTGCCCTGTGGCATCGGACGGGTCTTAGTATCGTCCTCTTTCTTTGCGTCGTCTTCCTTGTCTTCGGCAGGCGGCGTGGAGGGTGCGGCCGCCTCTGGCGGGACAGGATTATTATTCTGGTTTTGCTGCTGGAGCTGGTCGAGCTGCTGCTCCAATTCCGTCTTATCGTTGGAGTTGACCACGCCGTAGACAACGCCAACCAAAGAAGCGACAACCAACAACGGGACCACTGGCCACATGGCCTTGCCAAAGCCGTCCTTGAGCTCGCTGAAGCTTGGGCGCGCAGCCCAGTAGTTCTTCCATGTCTTCTTGTACCCGCCGCGGCGGAATGGGTTCTCGATGAACTGATAAGAAATCTCCGAAAGGATTAGGGAGATGGGGACGGCGACAATGACCAGAATCCAGGTGTTCTCAGAATTCTGATTGCCGTGGAATAGCGCCTCCAAGATCATGATGACCGGCCAGTGCCACAGGTATAGCGAGAAGGAACGCTGACCGAACCAGCGCATGACCTTCGTCCTAAACAGCGGCGTCATTGGGCCGTACTCGTGGATGACGCCCCACACCATGAGGGCACCAAGGATGCTGGTGAGGAAAAGGCCGCCGCGGTAGGTAAATTCGGCATCGTCAGGCATGAGAAATAGCTGCGCTACGTAGCCGATAAGCGCCAAGAAGCCGATGATGCCGGCGGCGCGGGTTTCTACCTTGCCGGAGGTGGCCCAGGAATCCGCGTGGGGATCGGACTTCGTAGAGGTCATCAACAAGGAGAGGACCGCGCCGGTCAACAAGCCGAATGCGTGGGTATCCGTGCCGTAGTAGACGCGGGTGGGGTCTTCGCCTGGAGTGAAGATGAACCACATGGCCGCAAAGGAGGCCAAGCCCAGCACGCTGGCGACCACGACCGGAAGGCGGCGCGGCTGGCGCGACGAGGCGCGGAAGATAACCAGGATGAGCAGCGGCCAGATGAGGTAGAACTGCTCTTCAACCGCGAGCGACCAGTAGTGGGCAAAGACCTGTACTTCGTTATCGGCAAAATAGGACTGCGAAGTAGCAATCTGCGTCCAGTTATTGACAAAGAACAGGGTGCCGAAGAATTGCTGGCGCAGGCCGACGGCCAAATCGCCGCCAATCCACGCGACGATTGCGGTACAGAAAACGAGTACGGCGACGGCGGCGGGCAAGATGCGCCTAAAGCGGCGCACCCAAAAGTCCTTCAGGCTAATCGTTCCGGACGTGCGGTACTCGCGCACGAGGAGCGAGGTAATAAGGAAGCCGGAGAGGACGAAGAACATGTCCACGCCCAGGTAACCGCCGGGTAGGGCATCGCCGAAGAAGTGGTATAAGACCACGGCAATAACGGCGAGGCCGCGCAGGCCGTCAAGGCCCTTGACTTGGCGCAGCCGCGCGTGCCGCTTCTTGCGCACGTTTTTATCCTCTGGCGGGACTGCGAGTACTTCGGAGTCGTTCTGCTGGTTCTGCAAGGGATATTTCGATTTATTGGCGTCTTGTGTCTCGTGCGGAGAAGACTGCTGGCCAGCCTGAACGGCCGCGGTCTGGTGCTCCCGTGCGGTCTGTTCGGCAGGAATGCGCTGTGGTTGAGAAGCCCCCATTGCGGCGGCCTTTTCTCCAGCAGGAATCCCTGATTCTTGCTCTTGCGCAGAGGCAGGCTTGTGCGCAGGCTTGCGCTGCTCTGCTTGCGGACGCCCGGATCCGGATGCCTGCTGCTCCGGTTGGTGCGGTGCAGACTTACGCTGTTCTGGCGGGCGCTGTTCCTGCTGACGCTGCTCTTGCTGGCGCTGCTCCTGCTCGCGCTGAACAGGTTGTTGCTGCCCAGATGTGTGCTGCTCTGGCTTACGCTGCTCCGGCTTGCGCGGCTCTGTCTTACGCTGCTCGGCTTTGCCTTGCTCAGGTTTGCGCTGTTCAGGCTTGCGCTGCTCTGGCCTTTGGGCAGGCCACGACTGCTGGGCGGGAAATTCCGTGGTTCCCTGCGCGGAGTTCTTCGCATCGTCGGAAGGCTTCGCGGTGCCGGTGCCGGTGGACCGATTGGCGTCGGAAGGCCGAGGAGTGCCAGCGGAGTTATTGGAGCGGGAAGAATTTTTGGAACCGGCGGGAGTAGAAGTTCGGGAAGCGCCAGAGGTCCCGGACGCGCGGGAAGTGCCGGAGGGGCTGGCGGGAAATTCCTTCGTTTCGGCGGCTGGTTGCTGCGGTTTCTGTGGTTTCTTGGGCGTGGCCGGTTTTACCTGCTGGTGTGGCTTTGCTCCGGTTTTCTTCTGGGCAGAATTATTCTGCTTGTCTTGGGCAGAGCCTTTGGCCGCAGCGGATTTGGGGGTCTGTGCACCCTGGTTTCGAGAAGGCTTCTTGTCTTGAGGCGTGGGGTTACCCACCTGGCGGGATTGGCGAGCGAACCCACGGGTGGGATCCGTGGGCTGTGCGTGCGAGGATTTAGTGCCATCCTGTGCATTCGAGGTGGGCGGCTGGTGTTCCGTGCGCGCCTCGTGATTATTGCGGGCATGTGGATCCGGCCCGGTAGGGATACCGGAATTAGGCGTGGAAGCCCCAGTGGAGGAATCACCTGTAGGCCCATCTGATTGCCGCGTCGTGGGCGGCGTGGCCTCATTACGCTCGGAATCTTTCTTCCCCAGCAGCGAGCGCAGAAAACGATTCACGTGAACTCCCATTGCACTACGAAAATGTACTAGTCGGCCAATTTTAGACCGCGAGAAGCGCCATTACCCAAAGTAGAGAGCACGGCGTGGCGCGGGAAATTGGCAATGTTTTGGCGGATAGATGGTGAAAAAAGAAAGTCTAATCCTGTTGGCTGTCAAAAAGCTGATTCAGCACTGTCAGCACCCCATACTCGGTATTGGGCGGGGCGATGGTATCGGCAATCGCCTTGAGCTTAGGATGCGCATTGTCCATGGCAATGGCGGTTCCGGCGGCTTGGAGGAGTTCGAAATCGTTGAGGAAGTCTCCAAACGCCGCGGTGCGGGATTGGGGGATATCCAGTAGCGACGCCATGGTTTCTAGCGCCACGCCCTTATTTACCCCGGCCGCCATGACATCGAGCCACACTGCCCCAGATACCGCGATATTGTGCTCAGGCACGGCCTCGCGCAGCGGATCGTGGAGGTGCCTTTCGCTGCCATCGGCGCAGAAGGCGGCGATTTTGATGATCTCCTCATCGAGCAGATCGTGCAGGTCATCCACCCAGCTGATGGATTTATAGTACTTGGAGATCTCGGCGGAGGCCTGGCTGTCGATGCCCCTTTCCACAAACGCCGTAGCCGGCGTGCACAACACCACGGTGTGGGGTTTGGCCACCGCGTCGAGCGCCGCTACCGCAGCGCGGACGGCTGCCGATGGCAAAGGGGTGGTGCTCAGCAGCTCGTTATTGTGCACGACCACGGAGCCATTTTCTGCAATAAAGGTCTCCTCATGAGGAAACATCTGTTGCAGGGTGGCGAGCTGGCGCCCAGATGCCGGAACGAGGGTGACGCCGAGCTCGGTTGCGCGCTGGCTGGTCGCCGCGAATCCTGGCGGCAAGTCGCCGTTTCCATCGAGCAGGGTGCCGTCCATGTCTAGGGCGATAAGCTGTGGAAGCAAAATTAAGACCTATCTGTGAAGTCGCAAACGGTAGCTAGGTACATGAGTTGTGTGTCACAATAGAGGATATGACTAATGATGCACCTATCGTGTCCTCAATCCGCAACCATACCGGAGTCATTGAGCTCAACCGCCCAAAGGCTCTCAACTCTCTCAGCCCAGAAATGATCGATCTCATCGCCGCTGCCTTGGATAAGTGGCGGGGTGATGACGAGGTAGAGCAGGTCCTTTTGACCTCTACCAATCCCAAGGCCTATTGCGCGGGTGGCGATGTCCGCATGGCTCGCGATGGCATCGTCGACGGCAAGTACGACGAGGTCGATGACTTCTTCGCCTCGGAGTACACCCTCAACGGGGATATCGCGGAATACCCTAAGCCGGTCATCGCGCTGGTGGATGGCATCGCTATGGGTGGCGGCCTTGGTGTCTCCGCGCACGGCTCGCACTGCGTGGTCACGGACAAGACCTTCGCCTCCATGCCGGAGATGAATATTGGCTATGTCACGGATGTGGGCATGGCCTATGCCTCCCAAAACGCGGTGGGCACGCGCGGTAAGGCCTCGCCAGAGCTCGCAAAGTTCTGGGGTATTACCGGCTACCGCATGTACGCCGCAGACCTCGTGTGGAGCGGGCTGGCCACTGACTACGTAAAAGACGGCGATGCGTTTGCCAGCGACGTCATTGATAAGGGCATTGATGCCGCGCTGGAACAGCACTCCGTGCAGCCAGAAGATGAGGCCCCGCTTGCAGAGCTCATCGAGGGGATCGAGGCCAGCTTCCGCCACGATTCCTGGCAGGACATCACCGCGGCCGCTAAGGAATACCCGGAGCTGAAGGAGCTGGTGGATAAGCTCACCGCGCAGGCCTGCCCGACCTCCATCGTGGCCGCGCTGGAGCTCTACCGGGCAGAGGCGCAGTGCTCGAGCATTCGCGATGCCCTCGAGCTGGAAAAGAAACTGGGCGCTTATATGTATCGCCGCGATGACTTTTCCGATGGCGTGCGCGCGGTATTGGTAGATAAATCCAATGACGCGGCCTTTAACCCCGCAAGCGTCGCGGAGGTGGATGTAGACGCCATCCGCGGCGTATTAGCTAAAGGTTAATCCCGCGAAAGGAGGCGTAGGCCGATCGAGCCTGCGCCTCATTGAACTCTCGGGGTGGGGTAGCCGCCAGCGTTGCTTCCGTGGCCGCGGACGTGGGCTGGGGCAAATGCAGCGCTTCGGAATCGAGGAGGACGAGGCCGACGCGGCCATCGGCAAGCGTGGTGCCCACCAAAGTCCACATGCCCAGGATGGGCAGGGCAAGCTGGGGTACCTGCCGGGTACGCGCGTAGTCCAAGGGTAGCGCGGGCCGGATTAGCGCCGGTACTTGGTGATCGATGCCGAAGCGGTACAGGTTGGCGGCCGAGTGCGCGGCCGCGGTGTCCTTGACCGCGGGATCGGCCCAAGACCACAGGAATTGATCCTCCGAAATGGTGGCGATGAGTACCGCCGTGGCCTCGGCCTTGCCGCCAGAGTAGCGAATCTCCGCCGTGGCCGCGTCCGCGTTGAGGTGAACCGTGGCCTCCGGGAAATTGCCCTGGAAATACAGCTGGTGCTCCATGCCGTAATAGAAAGCATCCTCGATAATGCGGGTATCCTTCATGCCCGGCTCGATGGCGGTGATCTGCGGCGCGCCCACTGCGCTAGAAAAATGCAGCGTCGTTCCATCGGAATAATGCTCGGCAGACTCCGCAGCGGAGTCCGCGCCAGTCTCTGCGAGCGTAATGCCCAAGTGGTGGGCGAGTTCGTGCACCGCGCGCTGCTCATCAATGTCCGGCGCGCTGCGGCGAATGCCTGCTGCAATGCTGGTGGGAAAGTCGAGGCGCGGATGAAAATCCACGGCGATGATCGCCTCGTGATCGCCTTGCCGTGCCCGCAGCACCGGGGCATTGCCAGCCAGGAGGCGGGCGAGGGGGATAAACTTCGCCGGGTTATCCTCGCCCTGTGGCAGATCGGTTTCCGCTTGCATCGCCCACCGCCAGGTGGGCGAGGCGGCGCGATCGATGATGGCGATGCGCGTGCCCCGGAAGTCTTTGACGCTGGAGGACGAGCTGCAGCGGATTTCCACGGGCTGATTGTGGCTAAGGCGCCCCTCGGCATCCGTCGAGGGGGTGAGGAAATTAAACTCCACGTCGGTGGTATCACCCAGGCGGGCCCGGAAGGCGGCGTCAAGGCCCGCCTGAATAAAGCAGGCATCGCGGGTGGCCTGGGCAAGCGAATTTGAAGTATCCATAATTACCTACGAGGATACTGAAACCTCATACGAGGCCGCGCAGGGTGGCAAAGGCGTGGTGGACCAGCTCATCGCGTTCCCGTTTGCTGGGCGCCTTGCCCATTTCGCAGCGCCTTTTCAGCTCTTGCTGGCAGGCATTGCCGGTGCTGCCGCACGCGTTCAAGATGACGGTGAGCTCGAAGGTCGAATATTCGGGGTAGCGCTCTTGAAAAGCAGCGATGATCCTGTGGGTGACGCTATCGAATTTCTTCTTTTCCTCGGCGGTGTGGCTGAGGTTTTCCATCGCTTCGCCGATTTTGAACAGGCTGTGCAGCGAGCGCAGCTCCATGTATTCGTTGTCGAGGGCATCAATGAGCGTTAATTCCAAGACCGAAGAGATGGGCTCGCCGGGAAATGCGGTGGGAATGTCTTCTGCGAATGCCTCGAGGACATCCGCGGTGTAGTGCAAGAGGGAATCCGCCACCGAAGAAAAATAATTGTGGAACGTGCGCGGGGAGACCCCGACGGCGCTGGTGATACCTGAGACCGTGACCGCCTCAGCGCCGCTGTCCAAGGCGAGGCGGGCCGCGGCATCGGACATGGCCTGGCGCGTTGCTCGCTTCTTGGATTCGCGCAAACTAGTCACGATGAACCTTTCCTACCTTGTCGTGTTGAAAGCCTAGGAGCGCCTCGCGCTCCTTGTGCAGGGCTTCGCCCTCGATATCCATATTAGGCACGATCTTATTCAACCACTTGGGAAACCACCACGCCTTGTCTCCTAGGAGGAACATGGTGGCGGGGATGACCATCATGCGGATAACGAAGGCATCGATAAGCACGCCCATAGCCAGGGCAAAGCCCATGGTCTTGATGAATGGCTCGTCCATCAAGATGAAGGCTGCGAAGACCGAAATCATGATGAGCGCTGCGGCCGTGACCACACGAGCGCCGTGCTTAAAGCCATTCGAGGTCGCGTTGGCGGCGGTCTTACCGCTGACGTAGCCCTCGCGCATGCGGGTGACCAAGAAGACCTGGTAGTCCATGGCCAGGCCAAAGGTCAGGCCGATGAGCATGATGGGCAGGAAGGATAGAAGCGGCTGCGGGTCGTTGACGAGGCCGAACTTGCCCTCTTGCCAGATGCCAACGGTAATGCCGAAGGTGGCGGCCACGGACAGCCCGTAGCCCGCGGCGGCAATGAGCGGGACCCAAATGGAGCGGAAGACCAGCATCAAGACGATGAAGGCAAGGCCCAAAATGATGGCCACGTACGGCACGAGCACGCTACTCAGGCGCTCAGAAATATCGTCGAAGATCGGGGTGATGCCGGTAATGCCGTAGGAGCCGCCGTCCTTAGAAAACTCGCCTTGGTACTCGCGCAGGCGTTCCAAGGTCTCGGCGGTTTCCTCATCGGTCGCACCTGTCGTCGGCGTAATCATGATCTGGGCGGCATCGCCGTTATCCGTGGTTTGGACGATTTGGGCGTTGTCTACGCCTTCGGTGTCATTGAACTTGTGGAGCAGATCCTGGAGGGCCGGCATGCGGTCTTGTTCGGAGACGTCTTCCACATTCACGAAGGCGATCATCGGGGCATTGCGGCCTGGACCAAAGGCCTCCTCGGACATCTCGTAGGCCTCGCGCTGCGGGGTGCCGGGTTGAGCGGAGCCATCGGTAGGCATGGCCAGGCGCATATTCGCAAACGGGATGGCCAGGATGGCCAGCACGATAACGCCCACGCCCAGGTGCAGCCACGGGTGGGCGCGCACGCGGCGGACCCAGCGCAGACCCATGGTGGGCTTCTCGTCCTCAGGGTCTGGAACCTTGGGGCCGGGTACGCGCCCGGCGAAGATCTTGGTGCCCAGCAGGCCCAGCACGGCGGGGATAAAGGTATTGGCCACAAGCACGGCGATGACCACGGTGCCCGCGGCGGCGATGGCCATGGTGGACAGGAATGGGATGCCGATAATGGTCAGGGCCGCCAGCGCGATGACCACGGTGGTACCGGCAAAGACAACGGAGCCGCCGGCGGTGCCCAGTGCCATGCCCATGGCGTGGGCGCGGGTGCCCTTATCCATCTTCTTCAGCTCCTTGGCCAGTTCCTTGGGCGTCAGGTTATTCAGGCCAGAGGAGGTGATGAGCTCATTGCGGAAGCGGTTGACAATGAATAGGGCATAGTCGATGCCCACGGCCAGGCCGATCATTGAGGCCAACGTCGGGGTCATATCGGAGACGGTATCGGTAAAGATGGTGGCCAGCTGCACGCCGAGGATGCCGATGCCCACGCCGATGACGGCGGAAATCAGCGGCATGCCGGCAGCTACGAAGGAGCCGAAGGTCACCAGCAATACGATGGCGGCAACCACCATGCCGATAAGTTCGGCGCTGCCATTCATGCCAGCCTCGGCCATCGCAAAGGCATTGCCCTGGTACTTAACGGAGAGGCCTTCGCCGTCATGCTCGTGCAGGACATCCGTTACCGCAGCCATATCGTCATCGTTGATGTCCATGACATCAGCGGCATCGAAGGCGATGGTGACGGTGCCGGTGGTCTTATCCTCGCTCAGCGGGGAAAGCTGCTGCAGGTTCTTCGCAACCTGCTCTTCGGGTATGCCTTGGGCCCGCATCTGCTCGCCCATTTGCTTTTCCATGCCAGCGGCGGCGAGGACCGGGCTGACCAACTCATCCTCGTTCTTCAGCGCACCGGTGTCCTTGAGATCTTGGAGCAGCTTGTCGATGTCCCCGGCAACGGCAGCATCGCTCAGCTCCTTGCCTGCAGGGGCCTGGATGACCACGGTGCCCTCTGGGGCACTCATGGCGTCGGTATCTTGATCGAAGTGCTCCATCATCTCTTCTTGAGTAGTGGTGGAGTCCATCTCCGGCATGGCGAAGTTGGGGTTCGGGGTTTTGGCAAAGCCGGCGGTGAGGCCGACCATCGCCATCAAGACGATGATCCAGAAGGCGAGGAAGGGCCATACCGTGCGGTAGGACCAGCTTCCCAGCCGGTAGAGGAATCTGGACATGGTGAGCTCCTTTATGCGTGAGAGGTGTGGGCACTGCTTCTAAAACCTTGCATAGTCTATGCAATCTTGCGGAAATGGTGCAAAATAAGGTGCAGATAGGCATAGTAGCTCTTTAATGTGACCTATAACCCACGCGCGGCCAGAGAGCACAGGGTGGCGCGAAGGATAGGTAGACTATCGCGCATGATTCACGCGGTAAGTTTCGCCCTCTTGGATTCGGTCAATGCCTTGCTCATTGGCATCCTCGTGGCCATCGGCATCATGCTCCCGCGCGGGAAGTACCGCTGGATCGCAGGCCTGGTCATCCTGGGCGACTGGCTGGGAGTTCTCGCCGCCGCGGCCGTGGTCATGTTCGTCCTTTTGGGCGTGCGCGAACAGATCGCGGCCATCTTGGAGTCACCGATTGCCGGCGGCATCCTCATTATCGTCGGCATCGCCCTAGCCTTCGCCGCCTGGCACTCCCAGGGCAAACCCAACGCCCTGATCGGGCGCATGCTGCAGCCGCTGCGCACGCCTTCCATCACCACCGTGCTGATCGGCTTCGTGATGGGCGTGGTCCAATCGCTGACCTCCGTGCCGTTTTATTTCGGCCTCATGTTCTTGGCCACCCAGGATCTATCGCTCGCCGCCCAATACGGCGGCCTCTTGTGGTACGCCACCCTGGCGCTGTCCCTGCCGGTGGTGTGCGGGCTTTTCATCGCCGTGGTGCGCGCCCACCCAGACTCAGCTGCGGGTCGAGTCTTTGCGGCGGCGCGCGAAAACAGCACGCGGGTCACGCTCATCGGCGGCTATATCGTCGCCGTCTTCCTCATCATCATGGGTGTTGTGAACCTATAGGGATGCGCTAGTCAAAGTAGACATCATCAAGTGCGAGCTCAGCGGCAGACTGCTGCTGAGCAAGGTCCACATAACGCGCGGCGTGCGGGATAAACGCCGCGGATTGCTCGGCGGACAGTTCGCGGCGCACCGAAGCTGGAACGCCGGCGGCCAAGGAACGCGCCGGAATATCCGCGCCTTCGCGCACCAGCGCGCCGGCGGCGATGAGCGAACCAGGACCGATGGTGGAGCGCGACAGCAGGGTAGCGGACATGCCCACTAGGCTGCCGGCACCCACGTGGGCGCCGTGCACCATGGCCATGTGGCCTACCGTGACATCGTCTTCGAGGACGCACGGTGACTCCCGCTCCACGTGCACAACGCTATTGTCCTGGATATTGCACCGGCTGCCAATGCAGATGGGGCCGACATCACCGCGCAGCACGCAGCCATAAAAGATGGAAGAATCTGGGCCGATTTCCACGTCACCAATGATGGTGGCGTTTGGCGCGATCCAAGCGCTGCGGTGGATGCGCGGGCGTTTTCCTTGGAAGGGGTAGATAGGCATTATTCCACCACCACCGCGAGGCTGGGGGATAGCTCGTGCTCGCTGGAGGTGGGGGCATCGGCAAGCGGAGCACCCGCAAGCTCTGCCTGGGAAAGCGCGCTCGCCAGCGAGGGCGTGATGGGGATGATCCAGCCGTGCTTGGGGTCTTTGACAGGTAGCACATCCTTCTTTACGGCGGGGAAATGCGCCGTGGTGGTGGGGGAGATGAAGGTTGCGGACTCGCGCGAGGCGGCGATCTCAGCAAGGGCCCGCGCGCCCTGCCGGCCGGTGATAATGATGATGAGCTGGCCGGCGGTCCTAATATCCAGCCGGTCCACCTGCACGGTCGTCGCCGCGGAATCGGGCCGCGCCAACTGCGGCGCCCCATTCCCGGTGAGCTTGGCAAGAGCATCCAATAATCCCATAAGCCTTAAGTCTAGCCGCGCAGCCAGGTAGCGGGTTGACCGCCGTAACATCGCCGCGCGTACTATAGGAGACCATGATTGATGCCAGCAACACCGCCCTAGTGATCGAAGGCGGCGGAATGCGCAATTCCTATACCGCCGCCTGCATAGTCAAACTCATCCAAGAAAACGTCACCTTTGGATGGGTGGGCGGGGTATCTGCTGGCGCCTCCCACACGGTCAATTACCTCTCGCACGATGCCAAGCGCGCGGAAGAATCCTTCACGGATTTTGTCAATAACCCCAGCTTCGGTGGCGTGGGATCGCTGGTGCGCGGCAATGGCTATTTCAATGCGGAATATATCTATGAGCGCTCCGCGGATAAAGATATGCCCTTTGACTGGGACGCGTACCGCCAGCACCCAGCGGATATGGTGCTTGCCGCCGCGCGGGCCGATACCGGCGAATCCGTGTATTGGACCCGCGATGATGTGACAGAACCGGAAGATCTGTATGTGCGGGTGCGCGCCTCGTCCACGCTGCCGCTACTCATGCCGATTCGCATCATCGATGGCTCGCCCTATGTGGACGGCGCCCTGGGCTCGTCCGGCGGCATTACCATCGAGCAGGCTGAAGAAGCCGGCTATGAGAAATTCCTCTTCATCGGCTCCAAGCCGCGCGGGTACGTCCGCCCCGAGGTGGCGCGCCCGGCGATTACCCGCCGCATCTTCCGTAAATACCCCGCTATTGCCGATGCCCTCATTGGCCGCCCACCCATCTATAACGCGGCCAAGGACCGTCTCCTCGAGCTAGAACGTCAGGGCAAGGCGCAGCTGTTTTTCCCCGAAGACATGCAGGTGGCCTCCACCGAGCGCAACGTGGATAAGCTGCGCGCGAATTACCAAGCCGGCAAGGCGCAAACCCACGCCGAGTGGCCGAAGTGGAAGGAATTCCTGCTGGACTAGCTCACCTCTGCGCGGTGGTGTGAGATCGCCCTCCTGGTTCTTGGCGGCATCAGGAGGGGTAATCGCGTGCGCTGCACTAATGGCGGTATTCGGTGCACGGTGCCAAGCATTTTCAGCTAGCTAAATCGCGCCAAGCTCCTAAGATTGCACAGCGTGTTAGCGATTTTTGATGGCAATATTTGGCTGAGCATTTTCTTCATGATCGTGCTCGGCACGCTATTTGGCATGATTCCCTTTGGCCCGCTGCGCTTCGGCGCGGCGGGTACCCTTTTTGTCGGCTTAGCCTTCGGATCCTTTATTGATCTAGATGACAATATCCTCAGTTCCTTGCAGGAGCTGGGCTTGGGACTCTTTATCTATATGCAAGGCCTGTCTGCCGGCGAGGCCTTCTTCAAGGGCTTTTCCACCCAGCTAAAACACATGCTGCTCGCCACTGTGGCGGTAATAGCCGCGGCGGCCGCGGCGCTGGGCATCGGCAGCCTCATGGGGTTATCGCCGCTGGCGGTGACCGGCGTATTCTCCGGTGCAACGACGTCCACGGCGTCGCTTGCCGTGGCCCAGCAGCAATCCGGCGAGGAGCTGCCCGCCGTGGGATACTCCTTGGCCTATCCGGTCGGCGTGGCCGTGGCCATCCTCCTTGTGGCATTCGTCCTGCGGCATAGCTGGCCAGCGCAGAAGGACCAAGACCACTCGGCGGAAAAGATTTTCCGCTCGCGAACGATTAAGGTCACCCGCGATATTTCCTATGCTGAGCTGCGCGAGAAATTCGCGGATCATTTCATCATCGCTACCATCCGCCGCGGCCGCGATGTCGACGTGCCGGGCGATAACCCAGAGTTGCACCGCGGCGATGTCCTGCGCGTGCTGGTGACCAAGGCTAAAGCTAAGGAGCTTACCGATGCCTTGGGAAAGCGCCAGCCCCAAACCCCGTTTGTGGATAAGCGCCTGGTCAATGAGACCGTGGCCATCTCCAACGAGGATATCGAGGGCCGCAAGGTCAAGGAGCTCAACCTCTTTTCGCGTTACGGCGCGCGGATTGTGCGGGTGCGCCGCGGCGATGAGGAATTCCTTGCCACCAACGAGACCCACCTGGAATCCGGCGATGACCTAGAGATCGTGGTCAAACACGATCGCCTGGGCGATGTCCGCGATTACTTTGGCGATTCCGTGACCGCATACTCGCAGCTTAACTGGGTAGCACTCGGCGGTGGGCTGACCATCGGCTACCTTATTTCGCTTATCGTGGTTCCGCTGCCCGGTGGCGCGTCCTTCGAGCTCGGGTTCGCGCTGGGCCCACTGATCACCGGACTGGTCCTCGGTGCCTTGCACCGCACCAGCCGCATTCCGTGGCAGATTCCCTCCCCGATCAATACGGCATTCCAGCAGTGGGGCCTTGCCATCTTCTTGGCCTCGGTGGGCCTGTCCTCCGGAGAGGCCTTTGTCTCCACCGCCTTTTCCTGGATGGGCCTGAAATCCATGGTGCTGGCCGCGATCATCGCCGTTATCATCATCGGGATTTTCGCGGCGGCCAGTCGGTTTATGGGGCAATCCGAAACCCGCACCTCAGGCGGCATTTCCGGGCTTTTTGGCCAGCCCGCGGTGGTCAATTACGCCACGGGCGCCAGCTCGGATTCGCGCATCCTTACCGGCTATACCTCCACCATTGTGGTGGCGCAGTTCATGAAGATCGTGGTCATCCCGGTCATGCTGCTCTGACGGGGGGGCAGCCGCTCGATTAATCCGCGACCAAGGTCTCCATGGTGAGCTCTGGGTGTTCCTTTTCAATGAAGGCGAGCTTCCACTTATCGCCAAAGAGGGCAATGAGCTCGCCATCTTGGCGAGTGAAGATCTCTACGCCGCGCTGGCGGCCGAGTTCCGGTGCAGATTCGGCATCGGTGCGACGCGCCACGGAGTAGGGGATGGGCTCGGTGACGGTTTCGACGTTGTACTCGAATTCCATGCGGGCCTGCATGACCTCGAACTGCATGGGGCCGACCGCAGCCATGACCGGGGAGGCATCGCCGCGCGCATCGTTGCGCAGGATCTGCACCACGCCCTCGGCCGAGAGCTGCTCCAAGCCCTTGCGGAAGGCCTTATACTTGCCCAGCGACTTCGCCCGCAGGATGCGGAAGGCCTCCGGGGCGAATTGGGGCATGGGCTTGAACTGGACCTTTTTGCCGGAGTAGATGGTGTCGCCCGGTGCCAGCGCGCCCGCGTTGACGAGGCCCACGATATCGCCAGGGTAAGCGGTATCCACGGTATCGCGGGTGCGGCCAAAGACCGTCAGCGCATACTTGGTGGAAAAGCTGCGGCCGGATTGGGCGTGGTTGACCTGCATGCCGCGTTCGAATTCGCCGGAGACCACGCGCATAAACGCCAGGTTATCGCGGTGCTTTTGGTCCATGCCCGCCTGCACCTTGAAAACGACGCCGGAAAAGTCATCGGCTACCTCGCGCACCTCATCGATGGCGCTGGTGGCCGCCTCCACGGCCTTGGGATCGGATTCGCGGGAGTGCGGGGCTGGGGCGATGGCGCACAAGGTATCCAGGATCTGGTGGACGCCGAAGTTCAGCATGGCCGAGGCGAAGATGAGCGGGGAGGTCACGCACTGTTCAAAGAGCTCTTGATCGTGCAGGGCGCCATCGGCGGCAAGGAGCTCGGCTTCTTCCACCGCGGTCTCCCACACATCCTCTTCCTTTTCTTCTGCGGCCGCCGGATCGTAGTGCTCCTCCGGTGCGATGGTGGAACCACCGGCGGTGCGGATGAAGTGGATGTAATTATCGGCCTCGCCGTCCTCATTGATGTGAGCTAGGCCGCGGAAATCGCCCGCGATGCCCACCGGCCAGTAGAGAGGGGTGGGCTGCAGCTGGATTTCGTTCACAATCTCATCGACGAGCTCGAGTGGCTCGCGGCCCACGCGGTCCCACTTGTTGATCACCGTGACGATGGGCAGGCCGCGCGCCTTACAGACGCGGAAGAGCTTGAGGGTCTGCGGCTCGAGGCCCTTGGCGGCATCGATAAGCATCACTGCGGCATCCACGGCGGTAAGCACGCGGTAGGTATCCTCCGAAAAGTCCGCGTGACCTGGGGTATCGACCAGGTTGATCATATAAGGCTCGCCCTCGTGTCCCTCCGGGGCGTATTCAAACTGCAGCGCAGACGAAGCCACGGAGATACCGCGGTTTTTCTCCATGTCCATCCAGTCAGACACGGTGGACTTGCGGTTGCCCTTGCCGTGGACCGCGCCGGCCTCATTAATCACGTGCGCATGCAGCGCCAGCGCCTCCGTCAGCGTGGACTTACCGGCATCCGGGTGGGCGATAACGGCGAACGTGCGGCGGCGCGAGGCCTCAAAAGCGACAGAACTCATGCGCCATAGTCTAATGCTTGAGCGCTACCACTCCACATTGAGGCGGCGGCCCAGATCCTCAAAGACGCGGTGGGCCACGGAGGTATTCTTCGCAATCGGGCGCTGCAGGCCCAGCGAACGCCTATTATTGTAATACTCCCCGGACTGGAAATGGATGCCTTCGGTACCGGTAAGGAAGTAGGCCAAGTTCTCGCCGCCGGCCTCTGCGGTGCCAAAGGCCTTGCCGATGACCCCGGAGTACAACTTGCCCGTAAGCCCCGTGGAGGACTTGCCAAATTCGGTGGCTAAAACGCCCGGGTGAAAGGACACCGCGTTGATGCCGTGGGCATCGATAAAGCGGGCGAGCAAGATATCCGCCAGCTTGGCATTGCCGTAGGCGCGCTCTGGGCTGAAATGCTCCAGCGTATTGGGATCTGCCGGATCGAAATTCGACATCACCATATTGGCCAACGACGCCGTGTTGACCACGGTGGCGTTACTCTCGCGCAGCTTGTCTTGTAGCAGGGACGTCAACAGGAACGGCGAGACCACGTTGACCTGCCACGTGCGCTCGAATCCATCGGCGGTCATGGTGGGGCCATCGAAGATGCCGCCGGCATTATTGCCCAGGGCATCGATGCGCTCTAGCTTTTGCAGGTCATCGGCCAGCTGGCGGACCTGGGCCAGCGATTCGAAATCGGCGAGGAAATACTTACCTCCCACCTCCTGAGCAACGGCCTTAGTCTTGTCCGGATTGCGGCCGATGATGACGAGGTTATCCTGCGGGCGGGTGCGGTGAATCTGCCGGGCGGCCGCGGCACCAATGCCTGACGAAGCCCCGGTAATCACGATTGTCCTAGCTGCGGAGTACGGCGAAGTCATGGGCCCGATTCTAGCCATGGTCCTGACATCCGTCCGCGATATCCTTCCGTGATATTTATCCGCGGCATCCCGCCGTGCAGTTCCGCTTGGGTCTGGATAGGTCTATACTTCCGGCTTGTGAAGCGCCTGCTTTTTCTGCGGCAGTGGGGGCCAGCGCGGCTAACTGCCACCGGGTTTCTACTGCTCATCTTGATAGGAACGGTATTGTTATTGCTGCCGTTCGCCGAGGCCGGAGATTCCCGCGCCTCGTTTTTATCCGCACTTTTTACCGCGACCTCTGCGGTCTCACTGACCGGCTTGGTCGTGGTCGATACCGGCAGCTTCTGGAGCCCGGCCGGGCAAGTCGTCATCTTGGCCCTTATCCAATTGGGCGGTTTGGGCATTATGTCGCTGGCCTCGTTATCCGGCCTGCTCTTGACCGGCCGGATTAGTTTTAAGGCCCGCAAGACCGGCGCCTATGAAAACCGGCCCATCCTCGCCGGTGGCATTCGCCGCACCCTGATTTTCACCTTCGCCTTTACCGCGGTGGTAGAAAGCATTATCGCCACGGCGGTCACCGCGCGGCTTATGGTGGGCTACGGGCATTCCTTCCCACGGGCGTTATGGGAGGGCATCTTCCACGCCATTTCGGCCTTTAATAACGCTGGGTTTAGCACCAATAGCGATAACCTCGTGCCCTTTGTCGGCGATGCCTGGATCCTTTTGCCGCTGGCCGGAGCGGTCATCGGTGGTGGGCTGGGTTTTCCGGTCTGGGCGGAATTGGTACGCCACGTGCGGCGCGGTTCGGAGGCGACGCGTCGCATCTCAATTACCGCGCGGATGACGTTGGCGGCCACCGGCGTGCTCATTGCGGCAGGCACGATATTTTTTGCCTTGACGGAGTGGAATGGCGTGCTGGCGCCGATGACGTGGGGCGAGAAGCTCCTCAACTCGTTCTTTGCCAGCGTTTCTCCGCGCACGGCCGGGTTTAATACCTTCGACTACGGTGAGGTTCACCCGGTAACGCTCATGGGCACCGATACCTTGATGTTTATCGGCGGCGGCTCGGCCGGTACTGCTGGCGGCATCAAGGTCACCACCGCGTGCGTGCTATTGGCCGCCATGGCGGCGGAGTTTTTGGGCAAGGAAAAGACCTCCATCTACCACCGCAGCCTTCCCCACAGTGTTACCCGGCAGGCGCTAGCATTGAGCTTTGCCGGCGTGCTGGTGGTGACCCTCGGCGTGGCGGCGCTGCGCTTTTTCGACCCGCAATTTAGCGGCGATCAGGTTTCCTTCGAGGTCATGTCCGCCTTTGCCACCGTGGGCCTATCCACCGGGATTACCGCCAGTTTGTCCGCGCCCTCACAAATCGTGCTGTGCTTCATCATGTACCTGGGCCGCGTTGGCCCAACCACCCTGGTAGCAGCGTTGGCGGCCAAGAACCTCGGCCGCCGCTACAGCTACCCCGAAGAAAGGCCCTTCATTGGCTAGCCTTTTCAAGGCGTTGGGCCACTCCCGCGCCACCCTCGACATCGCCCCTGTCGTCGTCATTGGCTTGGGGCGGTTTGGTTGCTCCCTGGCTAGCGAGCTGATGGGCCATGGGGTAGAGGTCCTCGGCATCGATTCCGATGAAAAGATCGTGCGCGAACGAGCACCGCACTTAACCGAGGCCATTTCCGCGGATACCACCGATCCGGCGGCGCTGCGCCAACTGGGCATCGACGAGGTGGAGCGAGTTATCGTGGGCATCGGCTCGCACCTGGAGGCGTCCATCCTCACCGTCTCCAATTTGGTGGAGCTGGGGGTCAAGGATATTTGGGCCAAGGCCAATTCGGAGGCCCACGAGCGCATCCTGCGCCAGATTGGCGCCCACCACGTCATCCGCCCGGAGCGCGATACCGGCCGCCGCGTGGCCTACCTCTTGGGCGGGCGCTTCCGCGATTTTGCTGAGATCGCTCCGTACTACGGCGTGACGCAGATGGCCGCGCCCTCCTCGGTCACGGGCCGCCCGCTCGATTTGGGCGAGGTGTGGCGCACCCACCACGTGCAATTGGTCTCAGTCTGCCAGGCGGAGGGTGCTTGGGCCCCGCTTGCCGATGCCACCCAGCTCGCCCCCACCGACTTCATCGTCGCCGCCGGCAGCCCGCAGGCGCTGGAGAAATTTTCCCAGTCTTAGCGCGAATGAATGCGGTTTTGGGCTTGTACGAGCCCTTGCGTGGCGATGAGCCGGGCGGCTTCGGCGGCGGACGCAATGGCGGTATCGAAGCCGGGGCCGGCATCGACAGGCGCTAAGACGTAATCCGGAATCGACGAACCCTTGGGCGGGCGCGCGATGCCAATGCGCACGCGCACATAATCCCGCGTACCCAGGTTGTGCGTGAGCGACTTCAGCCCGTTGTGCCCATTTTCATTGCCGCCCTGCTTCAGACGAATCTTATTGGCCGGCAGGTCGAGCTCATCGTGGATGACGATGATGTGGTCTGCCGCAATGCCCAAAGCCCGCGCCAGCGGGGCAATCGGATCACCGGAGAGATTCATAAACGTTGTCGTGCGCACCGCCAGTACGCGGGTATCGCCCCAGCGCAGCGGCGCTACCTCGAGGTCCATCCCGCGCACCGGCTCGAGCACGTCGCCGCCTTGGGCAAGCACATCGTCCACGGCCATATATCCCACGTTATGGCGCGTGGCGGCGTATTTCGCGCCGGGATTTCCCAGGCCAATGATGAGCCAGTCTGCCTCCAACTCGGCCGGGTCCAGCCCCTGCTGCACTGGCGAGGGACCGCAGAAAATCCGGGCAATAAAATCTGTCAAAGCTGCCACGAATGCGCCTTTCTAGCTTGGTACAGTAGTTTCCTATGAGCCAGGTTATTCAATCTTTGCGCCGACCCGTAATGCCAGCGCCCATGGCTGGCGGGCCCACCATCGTGGATCTGGTGCGCGCCGCGCATCAGGCCGGTTCCTTTGGCACCTTGGGGCTTGGGTCTGCCAGCGTGGACTCTGCCCGCAGCCAGATTGATGCCTGCGCCGGCATCCCCTTTGGGGTGAACCTGTTTTGCCCGCAAGATCCATTAACACCCGAGCAATTGGCCGCCGCCGCGGAATTGGCTGCGGCTGAAGGTGCCACGCTGCCGGATCCCGATTATTCCTTCGGCTTCCATGACAAGCTCGAGCTGGCGCTCCAGGGCGGCACGCGCGTCGTGTGGTCCATGTTCGGCGCCTTTGACTCTGAGCAGCTTGCCCGCATCCACGCCGCTGGTGCCGAGGCTTGGACCACCGTCACCACGCCCGACGAGGCCCGCGCCGCCGCCACGCTGGGAGTGGACGCGCTGTGCGTACAAGGGCCCGCTGCCGGCGGGCACCGAGGCACGTGGGACCGCACCGCGCTTCCCGATGATCGACCCCTGGCAGAGCTCATTGCCGCCGTCCACAAAGCCGTACACTCCGTCGCACCGAACATCCCGCTGATTGCCGCAGGTGGGCTGCGCACGGCAAGCGACGTAACCCAGGTATTAAGCCTGCCCGGCGTGGTTGCTGCTTCGTGCGGCTCTGCCTTTTTTGTTGAGTAAAGAAGCCGGAACCAGTGACTACAACCGCAAGCTTCTTCAGCGTGGCGGGGCCACCGTATCCACCCGCGCCTTTTCCGGGCGGCATGCGCGCGGCTTGGAAAACGACTACACCCGCGCCCACCCGGATTTACCCCCGATATATCCCATGCTTAATTCCGTGCTCAAGGAACGCCGAGCGCAGCACGATGACGCCGTAGCCTACTGCCTCGTAGGTGAGCCGGCCGCCAAAATCCGCGGGGGGTAGTGTCGCAGACATTCTGGACTCCCTATGCCAAAGCAAACACTAAGACACGCTAAAATTTGGGGAGAAGATTTCTAGCCACCCCCGAAATAGAAATGGATGGAGCCTCGTGACTGCGAACGCACATATTGGACATGATGACTGGAACGAGCGCCTCGAATTGGCGCAACACATGATTCCCCTCATCCACCAACTGCACCGCAATAACAACGTCGTCGCGACCATCTTCGGCCGCCCACTGGTTGGGCAGACCGATATCGACATCATCAAGTCCCACCGCTATGGACGGCGCATTGCCCAGCGCCATCTCTCCACGGCAGAGACCCTGCCCATCCTGTCCGAACTAGCGGATATGAACCTAAGCTCCGCGTCGATTGACGTGGGACGCCTCCTTTTGGGCTTTGAAGAGTCGGGCGAAGATGACCTGCGCCGCTACCTCGAAGATGAACTCACGGAAATCGTCGGTGCCGGCGAGGACATCGACCCAACCGATGTCGTGCTGTACGGATTTGGCCGCATCGGCCGCCTCCTTGCCCGCATCCTCGTCGCTCGCGAAGCCGCTTACGGCGGCGTGCGCCTGCGCGCGATTGTGGTGCGCAATAAGGGCGAAGGGGACATCATCAAGCGCGCCAGCCTCCTGCGCCGCGATTCCGTCCACGGTGCCTTCAACGGCACCATCAGCGTGGACGAGGAAGAACAGGTTATCTGGGCCAATGGCACGAAGATCCAGATGATCTACGCCAACGACCCGGCCACGATCGATTACACCGAGTACGGCATCAACAACGCCGTGCTGGTGGATAACACCGGTGTTTGGCGCGATAAGGAAGGCCTGTCCCAGCACCTGGAGGCCAAGGGCGTGGCCCGCGTGCTGCTGACCGCGCCGGGCAAGGGCGATATTAAAAACATCGTCTTTGGCATCAACGATTCCGCCATTACCGATGACGATAAGATCCTCTCCGCCGCATCGTGCACCACCAATGGCATTACCCCAGTGCTCAAGGTCATCAATGACCGCTACGGCGTGGCCCACGGTCACGTGGAAACAGCGCACTCGTTTACCAATGACCAAAACCTCATTGATAACTACCACAAGGGCGAGCGCCGCGGCCGCGCCGCCGGCCTGAACATGGTGCTTGCTGCCACCGGTGCCGCCAAGGCCGTGGCCAAGGCCCTGCCGGAGTTCGAAGGCAAGCTGACCGGCAACGCCATCCGCGTTCCTACCCCGGATGTGTCCATGGCGGTGCTTAACCTAGAGCTGGAGCAAGAAGTCGACCGCGATGAGGTCAATGACTTCCTGCGCAACGTCTCCCTGCACTCGGATCTGCGCCAGCAGATTTCCTACATCGCCTCCCCAGAGGTCGTCTCTAGCGACTTCGTGGGCAATACCAATGCCGGCATCGTCGATGGCATCGCCACCATCGCCTCCGGCAAGCACTTGGTGCTCTATGTCTGGTACGACAACGAGTTTGGTTACTCCAACCAGGTCATCCGCGTGGTGGAAGGGCTTTCTAATGCCCGCCCGGTGGTCCTGCCCAAGCGCGTATCTCCCTCTGAGCTTTAAGCTCGCATAGTTTAAGGCCCGCGGAGTCCCCGCGGGCCTTAGTTATTTAATCGGTAGGGCGAAGTGCCCGTGTGCGCAGCAACCGCCTGGCGGCCCACGAAGTAATGGCGGCGAAAAGCAGGGTCATTATCGCAGCACAGGCGTAGCGGCCAGGAGAATCCGCATTCATCGGCCAGGCGGGGAAAGCAACGAGCCAGAGGACGGTCTTTGCAAGGACATCGCCGCCTACCGTCACGGAGACAATGGTGCCGATGATGGTGAGAACTAGCGAGCTCCAGATACCAAAGCGGATCACCATGATGAGCGAGACCACCGCGAGCACGTACCCGACGCCGATGGTCAGCGGCAGTTGGGCGAGCACAGCTAGGGTGGCTTCACCGGCGAAGATAACTGCGACCGAAGCACACGTGCACACCGCTGCGATGATGCCCAGTAACCACAGGAGAAGGGCAGTAGAGCAGTGGCGAGATTCTGTATAGACAATCGGCCACGCGCCCGAGAACCCCGGCCAGACCAGTACAGGAAGTACACCGGCACCCACGGGGAGAAGCAGAAATACGAAGAATCCCTGTACATAGCGTGGTGGGTAGTAAAGGGCAATAAAGATCAGCGCTAAGGCGCTTAATACCAAGCACGTAATGACCGCTGGCGTCATTATGGCCCGGTGAAAGCCCCGGAGCGCATCGGAAAGGCGGGAGCAGGCAGCGGCACGAGAGGCACTCGCAGGCTGCCACCCTTGAGCTGGCGTGGCGGCGGTACTGGTCGTGGGTATCGCTACGCGCCGGCGTCGGGAAAGCGGACGTACTCGCTGTGGCGTCATGGTCACGGTCAAAGAGCCTGCTACAGCGAGGATGAGGCATAACGCCAGTGCAGGAAGAGGGCTTTCCTGCAGGAGTGGATCGCCAGGCTCGAGCGGAACCGAATTTTGGTGGATACGCAGCGCAGGCAACAGTAACCGCAGCGGCCACGCGGGCGGAAAGGCCCACCATAGCTGCCCCTCGACAACGCGAGGAAGCACACTAATGACCTGCCAGATAACCGCGAGGATAAGCGTGACGGCAAGGCCCAGCCTGCGGGCGCATGCGGTCGCAAGCCCCGCGATGCCGATGGCTCCAAGGAAAGAATAAACCCCAGCGATGAGAAGCAGCTGGTGGTCTGCACGCCCTTGCGCTGCAACCGCCGCCCAGGACAGACCGAAATTAAGAAGGTGAAAAACTGCGAGGCTTACCACGACGAAGAGGAACCGGGACGCGTGCTCGTAGCGAGGATGAAGCCGGCGCCATAGGGTGCCGCCGCCGCGGCTGAGCACCTCGCGGCGCTCTGGAACGCCAGCAAAAAGCGCTATGAGTGGAGCGTACATGCCGGTGATAAACATGGATTGCCAGCCAAGAACCCCGGTAGCGTCCTCGGCGGAGGAGGCGAACGCAGAAAAGAATACCGTCATTACCACTAGGGGCAGGGCGAGCAAGGGTAACCACTGCAGGGCGCTGCCGCGGCAACGCAGTAGTTCTGCAGAAAGATACCGTCGATACTGGTTACTCATCGGTCTCACCATCTGCAGAAGTCAGGCGGAAGAATTCGGCTTCCAATTCACCGCTGGGGGCCAGTTCTTGTAGGGAGCCGGAGTACCGGATAGTGCCTTGGGACAAAATAGTGATGTCGGGGGCTAGGTGAAGGACCTCACCGAGTTGATGGGAGCTGACCACGACTGTGTGCCCAGCGGCGGCGAGCTGCTGGAGGAGTTTGCGGAGCTCCGCGATGCCCTGTGGATCGAGTCCATTTTGCGGTTCATCGAGCAATAAGATTTCTGGATCACCGAGTAGGGCTTGGGCTAAGGCCAAGCGGGCTTTCATTCCGGTGGAAAACGACTTTGCCTTCTTAGAACCAGCCCCGGCTAGACCAGCAATGTGCAAGACACGGTCGATTTCAGTATCAGGCAATCCGAGAAGGCGGGTATGCACGCGGAGGTTATCCGTAGCAGAAAGGTGGCCATAGAAAGCCGGCCCGTTAACCGAGGCGCCGACATAGTCGAGGACTTCGCGCGACCATGGTTCTCCGGCCACGCGCACCGTTCCCGAATCGGCGGGCAGCAGACCGAGGAAAATGGAAAACAAGGTGGACTTGCCGGCACCATTTCTCCCGAGCACAGCGTGTACGCGGCCAGGCGAAATATGAAAACTTATATCCCGCAGCACTGCCTGGGAACCAAAAGACTTTGTGATGTGTTCGAGAGAAACTTCAAAGCTCATACGAAAAGTATGAGCTGCGCTACTGCCTTAATCTTCAGCCTGCGAGACGGTCTTCGCGCCGGGGTAGTCCTACCACAGTAGGAGACTAGGCAATGCCAGCTTTGTGCGCCAGCAGCACCAAAGCCACGCGGTCGCGTGCAGCTAGCTTGGACATCAGTGCAGAGACATGCGTTTTTACCGTGGTATCTGCGATAGACATGTGGCCGGCAATCTCGCTATTTGTAGCACCGCGCGCGATGAGCGTGAGCACCTCCATCTCGCGCCGAGTAACTAGGCTCAGTCCTTGGCGCTCGTGTGGACTGAGCTGGCTGTGCGTTAGCGCCTTGCGGTAGCCCTCTAAAACAGGACCCGTTACCTGGGCGGCGAGGACAGACTCGCCCCTGGCAACGTCGCGTACGGCTTCTACCAGCACCTCTGGGTCGGCGTCTTTTAGCAAGAATCCATGCGCACCGGCGGCAATAGATTGCGATACCAGATCCTCTTCATTGAACGTGGTGAGCATGATGATCCGGCAGTCAGGGATGCGGGAGAGGATAGCTTGAGCCGCGGCAATTCCATCCATGCCAGGCATGCGTATATCCAAAATGGCCACATCAATGCGGTGTCGAAGTGCCAAGGAGACGGCGTCGCCTCCGGAGGCTGCGGTAGCCACCACCTCAATATCTTCCTGCGCGTTCAAGATGGTCGATAAGGCAGCGACGAGCATTGCTTGATCGTCTGCAAGCATGACGCGAATCTTAGGCATGGTTGTCCTTGTGTAGTGGGAGTTCCGCAGCCAGTGTAAATTTCTGGGCATCGCCACTGCTGGTTAAGTATCCGCCCAAGGCTTGGGCGCGTTCCTTAACTCCCACCAAACCCACGCCGCTGCCGGATACCTCACTGGGTGTAGGTGACGTAGCGGTGGAGGTGAGGGTGACCCGTGCGGCATCGGAAAGCGTGAGTTTTAGCTGCACGTGCGTACCAGGGCCTTGGTGGCGCAGGGCATTGGTCAGCCCTTCAGAAATGATGCGTACCAGGGCAAGCTGAGTCAGCGCGGAAACCTCGTAGGAGGAAGGCAATTCCGCGTCAATCTTCAGGCCAGCGGTGCGAAAGCCGTCGATGATGCCCTGTACATGCTCGAGCTGCTGCGCGGGTTCCAAAGCCGTAGGCCCCGTACTGCGTAGTGCCGTGACGATGCCGCGCACTTCCTCCAGCGCGGAATCCGCACCATCGCGAATACTCTGCAAGGTGTCCTCTGCGGCGGTCGAATCCGTTCGCGCGGCGATAATCCCGGCATTTGCCTGAACCTTGATCAAGGTGAGGGAATGGGCCAAGACATCGTGCAATTCCCGGGCGACGAGTAAGCGCTCTTCCTCCTGCGCTTGGTGGAATCGTTCTTGGGCTAAGCGCTCGCGTTGCCTATCCAGGTCAAAATAGCGTGCGGCGATGAAGTAGGCGCTGCCGAGTACTGCCCAATGCACCACCAGCAAGGTGATGTAGCGGCGATCTAGCTGGAAAGATAATAAAAAGGACTCGGGGTCAATGCGCCACATAGCAGGCGATATAAAGGAACCCAAGAACGCGGCGGCAAGCACCGCGCGGGGAATTGAGCGGCGTTCCACGTAGCGGGAGGTGGTGTAGACGGCCATGGGTGCGGTCAATGCCCATGGAGTAACCCCGAGGTTGGCTGGTAGCTGGCTTATCCACGCCGCGGCCCACGCACCAAGGAGGACAATAAAGCCAGCTGCACTGAGTACTGGTTTGGTACGCCAGACCCAGATGAAGGGCAAGAATAAAAGCGAAAGCGCTGCTTGGATGAGCTCGATAGCTCCTGGAGCCGCCCAAGCCCCGATGAGATAAAACAGCGCGATGAGCGCTGCCACCGCGGTGAGGATTTTATCCCCTAAGCGTGCTTTTGCCACGGTGTCAATGCTCATAGTCGGACATAGTAGTACGCCTTCGGGGGACTACTTCTTTTTGTCCTTCTTCTTGCCTTTCTTCTTCCCTTTCTTTTTAGACGAGTCCTCTAGCTTGGCGGCTACATCCGGTACGTAACGGAACTCTTCGCGGTCTGGGCGCTCGTAGGTCTTGCCATCGGAATCGGGACGGTGCGGGATCTCCGGCAACTCGCGCTCGATCTTCTCGTAAGGGATCGTATTGAGCAGGTGCGAAATGACGTTGATGCGCGAGCGTTTTTTATCCTCGGACTCCACGGTGTACCACGGCGCGGTCGGGGTATCGGTGTGGATGAACATGGCATCCTTGGCGCGGGAGTAGTCCTCCCAGCGGGTAATGGATTGCAGATCCATGGGGGAGAGCTTCCAGCGGCGCAGCGGATCATTGCGGCGGGATTCAAAGCGCTTAATCTGCTCTTCATCAGAGACAGAGAACCAGTACTTGCGCAGGATGATGCCGTCTTCCACAAGCATCTGCTCAAAGGTGGGAGCCTGGTGCAAGAAACGGACGTATTCTTGGTCGGTGCAAAAGCCCATGACGCGCTCAACGCCGGCGCGGTTGTACCAAGAGCGGTCAAAGATGACGATTTCGCCCTTGGTGGGCAGCTTTTCCACGTAGCGCTGGAAATACCACTGGCCCTGCTCTCGCGAGTTCGGGGCCGGTAGTGCCTCGATGCGGCAGGTACGGGGGTTGAGGTACTGCGTGATGCGCTTAATGGCAGAACCCTTGCCGGCGGCGTCGCGGCCTTCCATGATGATGACCACGCGGGCGCCGGTTTCAACAACCCACTGCTGCATATCGACGAGCTCTGCTTGCAACCGCTCGAGCTCTTTTTCGTAGGCCTTCTTATTCAGCTTCTTAGGGGATTTGCTGCTTTTGGTGCTCATTCTTCCAGCTTAACGGCTAGATGGCTCTATCTAGAAAACTGGTGTGCCCTCGTTGGAGTGAGAACCCAGCCACAGCATGTGCGGGGTATGTGCAACAGGCTTAGAGGCCGGGCTCGCCGTAGCGAGTGGTATTAGAAATATGGCCGAGCCCTTCGATATCGATGGCTACCATATCGCCATCCTGGAGGAATTGTTGCGGGTCGCGGGCAAACCCAACGCCTTCGGGCGTACCGGTCACGATGACGTCACCGGGGTTGAGGGGATAGAGCTGTGAGCAAAATTCGATGAGCTCAGCGATGGAAAAGATGAGGTCATCGGTATTGTCTTGCTGGCGCACCTCGCCATTAACCGTGGTGGTCAGCCGCGCGCTACCACCTGGCGCCCATTCATCAGGGGTGGTCAGCCAAGGCCCAAACCCTGCGGTGCGATAAAAAGACTTGCCAGCGTGGAATTGGCTGGTCTGGCGCTGAAAATCGCGCAGGGTGTAGTCATTCATGATGGAATACCCCGCCACGTAATCCAATGCGTCCGCGCGGGTTACGCGGTGCGCGCGCTCGCCGATGACCACCGCAAGCTCACCCTCATAGTCCAGCTTCTGGGTAGCGTATTCGGGGATATAGACGTCATCGAAGGGGCCGGTCAGGGCATCGGCGAACTTGATAAACAGCGTGGGGTGCTCGGGAAAGTCGCGGCCCATTTCCCGGATATGTTTGGCGTAATTAAGGCCTACGCAGATGATTTTTCCTGGCGTTGGGACGACTGCTTCTAAATCATGCTGATCAAAGACTATCGGCTCGCCGGATAGCTGTGCGGCCTTGCGCCAATCTTCGCTGCGCAGCAGCGCTCCTACGTCTTCGTAGTCCAGCTCCACTCCCACATTATCGCCTTCAATGCGGATTGCGGAGGTGCCGAACGCGGTGCGAAGAGTAGCCAATTTCATGCCAGCTAGTCTAGCGCACTCCTTATTTCTGCTACCGCGTCAGCGCAGAGGATAGGGATTTCCACCTTTTCTTGCTTGGACCATGGCTTGAGCACAAACGATGCCGGATCCATCCGGCCTGGCGGCCTTCCGATGCCGATGGAAAGACGCTGATAGTCCTTAGTACCGAGCGACTTCGTAGTAGAGCGCAGACCGTTGTGCCCGTGATCGCCACCGCCTTGGCGCAATTTCACGGTCCCGAAGTCGAACTCTAATTCATCGTGCACCACCACAATATCCGCGGGCGCCAGATGGAAGTACTGGGCGAGTGCCTTGATCGGCCCGCCAGAAAGATTTATAAAGGACCGCGGTTTAGCGCAGATTACCTTGCGGCCGGATAGCATTCCTTCCGCAACCTCGGTATTAGTCTTCTTATGTACCGAAAAGCTGCTCATGAATTCACCGGCGAGCTCATCGGCAACGTCGAAGCCGATATTGTGCCGCGTGCCTGAATATTTCGGGCCAGGATTGCCAAGGCCTACTACGAGTAGTGGAGTCACTGCATTATTGTCGCATAGATTGAAATTCTATTGGAAATACAATTCCATGCTCCATAGAATATGCCGCCGATTATCACTGCTGCTCGGGTGCTAAAAATACCTCTTATAACGGTGGACTTGGGGAAGTATCGTAGTGATTAAGGAGGTGCGCCCCATGACCGAAAAACCACCTGAAGTTGATCGCGAAACCGAAAAGATTCCTAGTAGCAAAGTTGCTGCTGCGCGGCTCATTATCAAACGCGCTAAGGAAGGCAAAGGCAAGATCGAAATCACGCCTAGAATTCGTGAACTTGCCGGACAAGATTTATAAAACCATCTATAAAACCACGATATCGCCGTGAGCAGCAATGCTCACGGCGATATGCGTTTGGGGGAGTGGGAAATTACTCCTCGGAATCGTCAGACTCGGAGGACCCGCCTTCGCCCTCTTCGTCGACGGAGTCGGCACCAGCGTCGGCGCCGCCTTCCTCGGCAGCCTCAGCGGCCTCCTCGAGCTCCTCGTCAACCTCAGGCAGGGTGATGGAGAGGATAACGGTCTCTGGGTCTGCCACCAGGGTGGTGCCTTCCGGCATAGTGATGTCGGCGGCGGTGATGACCTCGCCGTCCTCGAGGCCCTCGATGGACAGCTCGATCTCTTCCGGAATGTTCAGTACGTCAGCCTCAACCATGAGGACGTCTGCATCCTGGATGTGCATGGTGCCCGGTGCGGACTCGCCGGTCAGGGTAATCGGAACCTCAACCTCGACCTTCTCGCCGCGCTTAATCAGCAGCAGGTCAACGTGGTCGATGTCCATGGTGAGCACGTTCTGGTCAACGTTCTTGACCATGGTCAGGTACTGCTCGCCCTCGATCTCGAGCTCCAAAACGGCGTTGACACCGTTGTTGCGAACGAGGGACTGGATGTCCAGCAGCGGCACTGCGAAGTGTACGGGCTCCTGGTCGCTACCGTAGATTACGCCGGGAACCTTCCAGTCGCGGCGCAGGCGGCGGGCGTAGCCCTTGCCAAAGACGGTACGTGGTTCTGCTTTAATAATTGGGCGCTCTGCCATGATGCAATCTCCTTTGTCGGTGTAGTGCGGCGAGGCTATCGAAGTTATAAAAACGACGAAAGCCTGCCGATGAACGTCTTGGACGAGTCATCGCAGGCGTCAATAAAAGCAACATGCTCTAACTTCAATCGCGTCGATAACGGCTTCCCAATTTTTTTGAGTCGCCCTCGCCGAGACTGAGTTAGATTAGCATCTCTCGGCCGACGAAACCAAAACCCACCCCGTTAATCTTCCTTCGCGCCCTTTCCTCTGATTGCGCCCTTCGCGCTCACCGGCGGCGCGTATGTCTGTAGCTCGGGTTACGCAGTGAGCGCGAAGGGCGGGTGGGAGAACAGCAGGCGGTAGTGCGGTAGTGCTTGCGTGTATCTGCGCCGCCCTTGGCGCTCACGGGGATGGAAAACACCAACACCCCGCCGTTCACGGTGAGCGCGAAGGGCGGGGTGTGAGGTGTAGTGCGACCGGCTAAACGCTTATGCGCGGTCGAAAAGGGTAGTCACGGAACCGTTTTCGAAGATCTCGTGGATGGTCCGAGCCAGAAGCGGGGCGATGGACAGGACCTTGAGGTTGGACCAGCCTTCGGTGGACTGCGGCAGGGTATCGGTGGTGATGACTTCCTCGGCACCGCACTCGGACAGGCGCTCGCGGGCGGGGTCAGAGAATACGCCGTGGGTGCAGGCGATGATGACCTTCTTTGCACCTGCTTCCTTGAGTACGCGCACAGCACCGGCGATGGTGCCGCCGGTGTCAATCATGTCATCGAGAAGCACGCAGTCCTTGCCCTCAACTTCGCCCACCACGCGGTTGGAGACCGTCTTATTGGCCTCGGTATTCGAGCGGGTCTTGTGCACGAAGGCCAGCGGGGCATCGCCCAAGTCGTGGGCCCACTTTTCGGCGACCTTCACGCGGCCGGCATCGGGGGAGACGACGGCGATGTTATCGGTGGCGTACTTGGACTTGATGTAGTCAGTCAAGATGGGCTGGGCGTGCATGTGGTCCACCGGGCCGTCGAAGAAGCCCTGAATCTGGTCCGTGTGCAGGTCCACCGAAACGATGCGGTCCGCGCCGGCTGCCTGCAGGAGGTCTGCGACCAAGCGGGCGGAGATGGGCTCGCGGCCCAAGTGCTTTTTATCCTGACGCGCGTATGGGTAGAACGGCAAGATCGCAGTGATGCGCTTGGCGGAACCACGCTTCAACGCATCGATCATGATGAGCTGTTCCATCAACCACTTATTAAGCGGTTGGGAATGCGATTGCATGACGAAGCAGTCAGCGCCGCGCACGGACTCTTCGAAGCGGATGAAAATTTCGCCATTGGCGAAGTCCCGGGCGGTGGTAGGAACCAGATCGGTGTTAAGTTCCTTTGCCACTGCCTCTGCCAATTCTGGGTGTGCGCGCCCAGAAAAGAGCTTCATGTTCTTGCTACTACCAGTTACCTTGCCAGTCATAGGAGAATATGCCCCTTTACTTTTCGTTGTCCTGTGCACGGGCTGCGGCTTCTGCCGCTGGGGTGCCCGGACGCTTCTTTTCAACCCAGCCTTCGATATTGCGCTGTTTGCCACCGGAGACTACGAGTGCTCCCGCGGGAACATCGTCTTTAATTACTGTACCCGCACCGGAGTACGCGCCATCACCGACATTGACCGGAGCGATAAACATCGTATCCGAGCCGGTGCGCACGTGGCTGCCAATGGTGGTGTGGTGCTTGTTCACACCGTCGTAATTGACGAAGACCGAGGACGCACCGATATTGGATTCCTCGCCCACGGTGGCATCACCAATATAGGTAAGGTGCGGCACCTTGGTACCGCGGCCGAGCTCGGCATTCTTCGCCTCCACGAAGCCGCCGAGCTTGCCGTCTTCGCCCACGATGGTATTCGGGCGAATAAAGGTAAAAGGCCCGATCTTGGCATTGACGCCGATGACGGAATCGCTGCCGTGCGTGCGGACGACGGACGCGCCGGTACCGATCTGCATATTCGTCAACGTGGAGTCCGGGCCGATCTCGGCATTATCGGCGATGCTCGTCGCTCCCCAGAGCTGGGTGCCGGGGTGGATGGTGACATCGGTGCCGATGGTGACATTGACACCAATCCAAGTGGTCTCTGGATCGATGATGGTGGCGCCGCCGCGCATGGCCTTTTCCACCATGCGGCGGTTGAGCTCGCGGCCGGCGGCGGCCAGCTGCACGCGGTCATTGACGCCGGCGAGTTCCTGCGGATTCGCGGCCACGTGCGCACCCACGCCATGCCCGGCGGTGCGGGCGATTTCGAGGACATCGGTAATGTAAAGCTCGCCCTGCGCATTATTGGTATCAAGCTTGGTCAGGGCATCGCGCAATGCTGCCGCATCGAAAGCGAAAACGCCGGAATTGACCTCATCAACCAAGCGCTGTTCATCGGTGGCATCCTTGTGCTCCACGATGGCGGACACAGACCCGTCCGTGTCGCGAATGATGCGGCCATAGCCGGTGGGATCTGCAAGGCGCATGGATAATACCGTGACCGCATTGCCTTGAACGGTGTGGGTATCGCGCAGCCCCTCGATGGTTTCTGGGGTCAAAAGCGGCACGTCACCATTGGTAACGATGATGGTGCCTTCAAAATCCGAAATCGGGGAAATCCCGCAGGACACGGCATGGCCGGTACCGCGCTGTTCTTCCTGCACGGCCTGCACAACCTCGCGGTCCAGCTCATTCGAAATCTTTTCTACGACGGGTGAGACCTGCTCGCGCTGGTGGCCCACGACGGTCACGAGGTGGTCTGGATTAATTCCCGCCGCGGCGTGCAGTGCGTGTCCAAGCAGCGTGCGACCGCCAATTTCGTGCAAAGTCTTTTGCTTTGTGGATTTCATGCGCGTGCCGGCGCCCGCCGCGAGGACGACGACGGCACTTGGGGTAGTTGCTTCCACGGTCAACAAAACTCCTGGGGGTTGAGTTTGATTAGTTCTTCGGGCTTCATCATATAGTCCCTATTTAAACTATGTGCGAGAAACCTCCTTTAGGCTGCCCGCGCGCCACACGCCAACAAAGCCAACGAGCGCCAAGAAAATCAACGCTGCCTCTGGTCCCGCGAGAGCGATGACGGAAGAAATACCACCCACGATGAGCAAAATAATGCCCATCATTGTATTAGCGGCACCCACGTACTGCGTCCTTTTATCGCCGCCGGCCATATCCACAACGTAGGTCTTTCGGGCCACGCGGACTGCCGTATGCGCGAGGTTGACGGCAAAGAAGCCGAGCGGCATGACCCAAGCATTCACGGAGTCTGGGGCCCAATGGGAACCAGCCACGATGAGCAGGATGATGACGGAGGAAATGGCCGCACCAGCCGCCATAGTGTTCTTGGAGGATCTATCCGAAAATATGCCAGAAACGCGCCCACCTACGAGCGAAGCCAGACCGGAGGCAAGCACGAAGCCGTAGATGCCGGAAAGGTCATCGTGCAGCAGCACGATAAATGCGGTAGAAAGCGCCGAGACCAGCAGCAGGGAGCGAACGATGACGAAGTTGCGGAATTGGGCATCGCCAGTAAAAAGCTTCCAGGTATCTGACCACCAGCTCTTATCGATGCCCTCTTGCTCCCCCTCCGGCACCGGCTCTTCCACGTGCGAAAATACCCACGTGGCAATGGCCCAGGTAGAAGCGCCGACCAATAAAACGATGCCCATAGTGGAAATTGTGAGATCCCCCAAGAGGAATAAGATGACGCCGGCAAGCAGAGTAGCCCCGCCGCCCAAGGCCGCTGCTGATCCGGTGACCCGGCCGCGCTGGCCCTTGGAAATCGTGCGCGCCTGCACGTCCTTTCCCGCAATAGAACACAGAGCGCGGAATAAGGAAAGCGCCGCCAAGGCGAGAAGCACGACCACACCCAGCCATGCGCCACGGATAAAGAATGCGGCAAGGGCAATGACGGCGCCGGAGATGGCTTGGCCGGTTGAGCCGATCATCCACAAGCGCTTGCGGGCGCGGTGCGTGGTCACCCAGGGGGTAAGGGCAGCCTGCGGCAGCATGGAGCCAGATTCCCGGATAGGGGTAAGCAGGCCGGTGAAGAAGGCGGGAACGCCTGCCGCATTAAAAAGCGCTGGCAGCACCGTTTTGGAGGCGACTATCTGATCGCCTAAATTTTGCAGGCCATTGGACCAGATGAAGTACCTGGCATTTGAGTTAGACATGAAAGAACTTTCGAGATAACCGAGACAAAGCGGGATAACACTGTAATCCGGTCACAAGAGACCGTCTATCAACCTTACTCGCCCGCTACCCCTGGAAAGGGCGAAACCGGTGTGATCGGCTATGTTCAGTAGTTGTTATGCACGACGTGGATCCCCTCATCAACACGATGTACCAGGCCTTCGATCTGATCGGAGTGGCCTTGAACGGCATCATCGGCGGCACGATCGCCCGCCGTCGCGAATTCGACATCGTGGGATTTATTTTCCTCGCCCTCTTCTCTGGCCTGGCAGGCGGCATGATCCGCGACATGCTTATCGATGACGGCCCCGCCGCCGCCATTTCAGACCCCTGGTACCTGGGCCTTGCCTGCGCCGGCGCGCTGACCGCCTTCCTCATTGAACTGAAGGGAAAGGCGTGGGAGATTTTCCGCGAGCACGGCGATGCCATCATTTTGGGCATGTGGTCTACCACCGGTTGCGTGAAAGCACTGGCTGCGGGCATGCCCATGATCCCGTGCGTATTTTTGGGAGTTCTTACCGCCGTTGGTGGGGGAATGGTCCGCGATGTCGCCTCTGGACAAATCCCGTCCATTTTCGGCGGCAGCCCCCTCTACGCGGTGCCATCCATCGTTACCGGCATCGTCATGGTGACCTTTGCATCCTATGACCAATTTGCCATGGGCATGGTGGTTTCCCCGATCGTCGGCAGTGGCATGGCCATCATCTCCTACTGGCGGGGCTGGGTCCTGCCGCGCGCCGGGGTCGCGCCGGTGAACTACACCGCGGCACAGGTGGCCGCGATTGCCAAGAAGGCGGAGCTAAAAGGTTTTCTCCGCGGCCGGCGCAAGCGCTAGGGGGCTAGACGCCTAGTCGGACCATGCCGTCGCCAGCTTTAAGGCAGGTTGGTGACGATGGCGATGATGACAAGGATAATAAGGACAAGAACGCTCCACCTAAGGAATGGATCCTTGGTTAAAGGCAACGGCTCCTGGGAGTCGTCATCAGGTTCCGGGGAAGATGTGGAGTGTGGAGCGTTCATGGCAGGAATCCTTTCGAGTGCAGTGGTGCCTCAATGCTAGTGAGGGTGACTACAGATTATCCACTGCGTACTGTGCTTCTTCTGCGGTGAACTTTTCACCGTATTCGCTGACGAGTTGGTCATAGATGGCGTTGGGGGACATGCTCATCATTTCTTCGTAATTGCGAGCCGTTTGAAGAGCATTATCGTGGTAGTCCGCTTCCAAATTATCAATGGCGTACTGGGCGGCTTCCGGGCTGAATTGCTCACCGTACTCGCTGCTGAGCTGGTCGTACAATCCCTGCTTGGACATGTGCATGGTGTCTGAGTACACCTTGGCGCTCTTCAGGGCATTCTTGAATTCGCGCGGGACGTCCTGGTCATCCTGCGCAGCGTGAGAATCTTCGCCTGCGTCAACCTCCTGAGCCTCTTCTTCTGGGTTGGCCTCCACAGTGTCTTGCTGGGTGGTTTGGTCCGTGGAGTTTGTGCTGCTGCTGTTTTCATCATCGCTGCCGCCCAAACCCGCAATGATGGAAATAACAATGAGGACACCGATGATGATTGCGCCCCATTTGAGGCACCCGCCCTTTTTCTTCTGCGGCGCGTCAGCTGGTGGTTGACCCACCGGTGGTTGGCCCGCGGGTTGAGAGTTATTGGAATACGGAGAGGGAGAAGAGGAGGGGGTACTCATGGTGAGCGTTCCTTTCAATGTAGGTGAGGGAGTGAAAATTGTGCACCACTCGTCGAATCGCGGCCAAAGGTGCGAAGTTGCAACGTCAGTTACTAAATCAGGTGGGTCGGACATAAGGATGTGCCCACCGAGTAAATTCGCTAA
This sequence comes from Corynebacterium sp. KPL1818, assembly GCF_000478135.1. Classification (NCBI taxonomy): domain Bacteria; kingdom Bacillati; phylum Actinomycetota; class Actinomycetes; order Mycobacteriales; family Corynebacteriaceae; genus Corynebacterium; species Corynebacterium sp. KPL1818. Next base: position 145,683 of record NZ_KI515760.1, read on the forward strand.
TAGGTGCGAAAATTGCCAGAAATACCCGCAAAATGTCTACCGGCCTATCGTGTGAGTGCTCTTTTTCGCTAGCATGTGATGATGCGCTTTTCCTACTTAACTGTCCCTTCCGTGGCAGCGTGTTTATTGTTAGCGGCCTGCTCGAATCCCGATAGTGGTGACACGAATCAAGCTGCGAGTGGTTCCGAATCTGCGTCGTCCTCCAGTGCCGCCGCGCAGTCAAAGGCGGCGAGCGCACAGCATACGGAGATTCCGACCGCAGATGGTGATGCGTCGCAGCTTCTGGCTGGGATGACGATGAGCAATCTCGTCGATAAGCAATCGCAAGAAGTAGCCCGCACCGCGCTTGCCGATGCCGGAGTGCCACAAGAAAGTATCGATGGCTTCTTTGTGTTGGTAGACGAATATAACACTGCCGTACCGACGGAGAGCATGGTGGCCGAAGGCTTCACGGATTACGGGACGCAAGACCCAGAATACGACGTGGAGGCCATTTCAAAGGCCTGGAATGATCATCACGCGGATTATGTGGGTACCAATTGCCGCATCAATACCTTCACCTTGGCGGATTCGCTCTTTTCCGTTGATGACCAGGACAACCCCAATGACTCCTTGCTGTTTTTAGATCAACAGTCCCTAGATAATGCGCCGGATCAAATCTTTGATGAAGCCGAGCGTGCCAAGTTTGAGGCTTTTTATGGGAATGTGGAAACCACCATGGAGCAAGATCCGGGGCGGCACATCGCCGATATCAAGGCTTATTTTAAAGACCGCGGCATCGAGTTCGCGGATACCGATGCCCGAGTGGTCTCGGTATTCTCGCACGATACCTTGACCGAACCGGCCACGCTTTTCATCGGACATACCGGCGTTGCCGTGCCATATGAGGATGGCTACCTATTCTTGGAGAAGCTCGCCTTCGATATGCCTTACCAGGCGGTAACGGTGAAGGATATGCAGCAGCTTAATGATTACCTGATGCATAAATACGATGACGGTCCTGATCTGGAGTACGGCCAACCCGTCATCTTTGACAATGATGACGTCATAGAAGGTATGCGCTACGTCAAGAAGTAAAAGGGCAGGGCTGGAAATAGGCCCTTAGCCAAATGGCCGTGGCCTGCTTCGACGGTTTGGGCAAATATCTATAATCGCGACCTCTCACACAAAACACCTGACACGCTCTCAGATCATGCGGTGGCGACTTTTGGTCTTGAAGGGGTCGGCTAAGTGTATTAAGGCAAGCATAACCACGGTCACGTCGCGCGCTACTGTGATATATGCCTCACATTTCGGGCTTGCGATAGTTGATAGATATGTCCCTATAGGTATACTCACTAATCGTGTCGAGCTGGAGTTCTCAGAGGCTAGACACCGCCTCCCCAGCAAACGTTGGGAAAACTCACAAGACTCACAAGAAGGGTTGAAGACATGAAAATGAAGAATTACCGCCGCGTTTCCATCGCAGCTGCAACCGCCGCTCTGGGCCTGACTCTGGTGGCCTGCAGCGATAACGGCAGCTCCGCCCCAGCGACCGTCACTGAGACCGTTGCCTCGACTGATCAGGGCAACCAGAGCAACCAGAACGGTGGCAAGGAAACCGTCACCGTCACCTCTGGTGCTGATGCTAACGCGAACGGCGGCAACGCTGGTCAGGGCGGCCAGGCTGGTGGCAACGCAGCTACCAACGACCTGCCAACCGAAATCACCGGTTACTCCGGTGAAGCAGAGCGTGACCTCACCGAAGAGCGCCTGACCAAGGATGAAGTGACCCAGGTTCTGCAGCGTGCCCACAATGGCGAAGGCAAGGTCAAGTGGGACAACGACGGCTACTGGGAAGTTGAAGTTGGTGGCGTCGACATCGACATCGACAAGAACGGCCTGGTACTTAGCGTCGACCGCTAAATAGGTCATCCCGCTTCTGTATAGGCTTTGTGACTATACAGAGCACTCAATAATTGGTTCTTTTTGGGAACCCAGCGAAACCGTCCGATGCGCATCTAGCGCACCGGACGGTTTTCTTATTGGCGGACCAACTGGTAGCAACAGCGTTGAGCGGTGGGGATTCAATAATGTGGTTGCAGGAGCAGCCCTTCTCCTTCGTCATCTCCTCTTGTGCACCTACCTGTTTTAATCGAAGGCGTTGCGCATCCTGCTGGTTATCGGACAGACCCACTGAAATTGTAGATGAGCCACGAGAAGTCTTTGACAGAGTTGAAGAGATGACGTATGTTCCGGCTAGGTGCTGGAGCCATAGTCTCAGACTAAAAGCAAGCGCCAGATGGGCCAAGTCTCAGACTTATTACCCATAAATAGCGGGTATCCATACCGCATTGATTCCCATACTTACCGCGACGCCTCACTTTCCTGTGAGGCGTTTGCTTTGCTGCAATGACCCAAGAATTCAAGGCAACCGGGAGAAAAAGAAAAGCCCGTAACCAGAAAACCGGTCAACGGGCAGTAAAAATGCTTCCCCACCAGGACTCGAACCTAGAATGGCGGTACCAAAAACCGCAGTGTTGCCGATTACACCATGGGGAACCACAGCGAATGCTGTAGTTATAGCGTACCTGACGCCCCCGGGTAAATAACAAATTACTAGGTAGGGGTGGGGCAAAGGATAGGGTAGAGGGCATGGTTCGACAGAGAATGACCGGGCGCGAGCGCCGCGAGCAATTGATTTCTATTGGGCGCGCTGCTTTTGCGGAATTGGGGTTTGAAGGCACGAGCGTCGAAGAGATTGCGTCCCGCGCCGGCGTATCGAAGCCGGTGGTCTACGAGCATTTTGGGGGCAAGGAAGGCCTGTATGCGGTGGTCGTGGATCGGGAGATGCTGGCGCTGGAAGAAGTCATTAAGGATTCTTTAGAAGAAGGCAGTTGGCGCGAGCGCATCGAGCAGGCCGTAATGGCGTTGCTGAATTACGTTGAGGAAGAAACCGATGGTTTCATCATCTTGGTGCGCGATTCGAAGCCGGGCGAGGAACGCAGCTTTTCCACGCTGCTGAATGCCGCGGTGGGGCAGGTGGCTTATATCTTGGGCGAGGCCTTTGAGCACCGCGGTATTAATCCGGAGCTAGCAAATATTTATGGGCAAGCTCTCGTGGGCATGGTCTCTACCACGGCGCAGTGGTGGTTGGATGAGCGCAGCCCGGATAAACCGGATAAGGAAGTCGTCGCTACGCATATAGTCAATCTATGCTGGAATGGTTTGTCCGGTATGGAAATTAAGCCCAAGCTAGGAGGCAGGAAGTAAATGGCGACGCCAATGCTGGCAGGTCTGCTTAAGGTCGCGGCCACAGACCCGAAGCTTAAGGGGCTCGTGGCCAATGTGGGCCAGGACCTGCACATTACGGGTATCGATCAGGCGCGCCCTTGGGCTCTTGGCACCTTGGCCCACCATGCGCCGGTGCTGGCGGTAACGGCCACCAGCCGCGAGGCCGAGGATCTCACCGCGGAGCTTACCGCGATGATGGGCGATAAAGTCGCGATGTTCCCGTCGTGGGAGACGCTGCCGCACGAGCGGCTGAGCCCGGGCGTGGATATCATCGGCAAGCGCGCGCAGGTGCTGCACAACATTGATGACCTGCGCATTATTGTAACGGCCGCACGCGGGCTGTCCCAGCCCATCCTGCAGGACATCGAGGGCCGCGCCCCGGTGCATCTGGAAGAAGACCACGAGTATAACTTCGATGATGTGGTGCGCAGCCTGGAATTTCGGGCGTATAAGCACGTGGACATGGTGGCCAAGCGCGGTGAGTTTGCCACCCGCGGCGGCATTATCGATGTCTTTCCCACCACCCTGGATTACCCGGTGCGCGTAGAGTTTTGGGGCGATGAGGTCACCGATATCCGCCAGTTTTCTGTTGCTGACCAGCGCACCATCCCGGAAACCGAGGTCGGTCGCGTGGATATCTTTACCGCCCGCGAGCTGCCGATTACGGATGCGGTGGCACAGCGCGCGGCCACATTGGCGGCGACGCATACCGGAAACCCGGCGCTGGTGGAGCTTTTGACCAAGGTCAGCGAACATATTCCGGCTGAAGGCATGGAGGCGGTTTTGCCCGTGCTTTCCGATGCCCCACTGATCACCCTCTCCGAGTTCCTCCCCGCCGCCACGCACGTGGTGATGATGGCGCCGGAAAAGATCAGGCGCCGCGTGGAGGATCTGGAAAAGACCGACGCGGAATTCCTGGCCGCCGGATGGGAGGCCGCGGCCATGGGCGCGGATGGCCCCTTGTCCACGGAAGGGCTCGATACCGAAGGTTCGAGCTACCGCTCCTTTGAGTCTCTGGAGGTCTCCATTCGCGAGGCCGGCCAGCCGCTGTGGACATTTTCCCCACCGGGCATGCTGGCCGGGCCAGAGGAAGAAACCCTGCCGCTCGAGTTCGAGCCCGGGCCCACCCCGCGCGGAGATATCAAAGAAATCGACGCCATGATGGCCCAGCTGCTCGCGCATACCAACGCCGGCGGGCGCGCGGCGTTTATCGCGCCCGCGCAGGGCGCCATCAAGCGCATGGTGGAACGCTTTGCCGAGCAGGGCATTCGCACCAAGGTGGCAACCCCCGGTTGGGAACCCAGCGCGGGCGAGGTCACCTTGTATCAGGCGCTTAGCCATGCCGGCTTGGTCTTTCCCAAGGTGCGCAAGCTCAAAGACGCTGAGGCACTCCCGCTCGTCGTGGTCACGGAAACGGATCTGACCGGTAACCGCGTTGGCGATATTGCAGACGCTAAGCGGCGGCCGGCCAAGCGCCGCAATAAGGTGGACCCGCTGGCGCTCAAGCAGGGCGATTTTGTGGTGCATGAAACGCACGGCATCGGCAAGTTTTTGAAGATGGCCGAGCGCACCATCCAATCTGGCGATGAGACCAGCCGGCGCGAATACATCGTGCTGGAGTATGCGCCCTCCAAGCGCGGGCAGCCGGCGGACCAGCTGTGGGTGCCGATGGATTCGCTGGATCTGCTGAGCAAATACACCGGCGGCGAATCGCCCCACCTTTCCAAGATGGGCGGCTCGGATTGGAAGAACACCAAGAAGAAGGCGCGCGCCGCCGTGCGCGAGATCGCCGGCGAATTGGTGGATCTCTATGCCAAGCGCCAGGCTGCACCGGGCCACCAGTTCGCGCCCGATAACCCCTGGCAGGCGGAGATGGAGGATAATTTCCCCTTCGTTGAAACCGAAGACCAGATGCTGGCCATCGACGCGGTGAAAGAGGACATGGAATCCACGGTGCCGATGGACCGCGTGGTCGTCGGCGATGTGGGCTATGGCAAGACCGAGGTCGCCATTCGCGCCGCCTTCAAAGCGGTCCAAGATGGCACCCAGGTCGCCGTCCTGGTGCCGACCACGCTGCTGGCGCAGCAGCACTTCGATACCTTTAGCGAGCGCATGGCCGGTTTCCCCGTCAAGATGGCGGTCCTATCGCGCTTTACCTCCAAGAAGGAAGCTACGGAGATCTTTAAGGGGCTTGCCGATGGCTCGATTGACATCGTCGTCGGCACGCACCGCCTGCTGCAAACCGGCGTGCACTGGAAGAACTTGGGCCTTATCGTCGTCGATGAGGAGCAGCGCTTTGGCGTAGAGCACAAGGAACACATTAAGGCGCTGAAAGCCAGCGTTGACGTGCTCACCATGTCCGCGACGCCGATTCCCCGCACGCTGGAGATGTCCATGGCTGGCATCCGCGAAATGTCGACCATCCTCACCCCGCCAGAGGATCGACACCCGGTGTTGACTTATGTCGGTGCCTACGAGGACAAGCAGGTCGCGGCCGCTATTCGGCGCGAGCTGTTGCGCGATGGCCAGACCTTCTTTATCCACAATAAGGTCTCCGATATTGAAAAGAAGGCGCGCGAACTGCGCGACTTGGTGCCAGAAGCGCGCATCGTCGTCGCCCACGGTCAGATGAATGAGGACGTGCTGGAAAAGACCGTCCAGGGATTCTGGGACCGTGAGTATGACGTTTTGGTCTGTACCACGATCGTGGAAACCGGCCTGGATATCGCCAATGCCAATACGCTCATCGTGGAAAATGCCCACCATATGGGCTTGTCGCAGCTGCACCAGCTGCGCGGGCGCGTGGGCCGCTCCCGTGAGCGCGGTTATGCCTACTTCCTGTACCCCAAGGGTGCCACGCTGACCGAGACCTCCTATGACCGCCTGGCCACCATCGCCCAGAACAACGATCTGGGCGCCGGCATGGCCGTGGCCATGAAGGACCTGGAGATGCGCGGTGCCGGCAACGTGCTAGGCGCCCAGCAATCCGGCCATATCGCAGGCGTGGGCTTCGACCTCTACGTGCGCTTGGTGGGCGAGGCCGTCGAGGCCTTCAAGTCCCTGGCCCGCGGCGAGGCACCTGCGGTAACAGACGAGGGTCCGAAGGAAATCCGCATCGATCTCCCCGTGGATGCGCACATTCCAGAGTCCTATATCGACTCCGAGCGCCTGCGCCTCGAGGTTTACCGCAAGCTCGCGGCCTCGCAGGACAACAAGGATCTCGCGGCGGCGCGGGAGGAAATGGAAGACCGCTTCGGCCCCTTGCCCAAGGAGGTCGAGCGCTTGCTCGCCGTGGCGCGTCTGCGCCACCAAGCCCGCCGCGCCGGGGTGGCAGACATTACAGTGCAGGGCACCCGCGTGAAATTCCACCCGGTGGAACTGCCCGATTCCAAGCAGGTGCGCCTAAAGCGCCTCTACCCGGGCTCGAGCTTCCGGGCCGCGGCCAAGGCCATCAATGTGCCTTTCCCCAAGGCTGGGCGCAATGTCACTTCGCCCAAGCTGCGCGATGAGGAGCTCATCCAGTGGGCGGCGGACTTCTTGAGCGCGCTTTTTGATGTCCAACCCATCAACGTCTCCGGCGAGGAAGCCGGCGCCGGGCCGGTCATCAGCGTAGGCGAGTAGCCGGTCGGCGCTTAGGAGAAGTCCAAGCCGATATCCAGCACGCGCACCGAGTGGGTGAGGGCACCGACGGCGATAAAGTCCACGCCCGAGGTGCCGTACTCGCCGGCGTTTTCAAGCTGCAACCCGCCGGAGGCTTCTAGCGCCGTGGTTGGGCTGAGCGTGTTGCGGCGGTGGACGGCGGTGTGGACATCGGCAAGCGCGAAGTTATCCAGCAGGACCATATCCGGGTGCAGCGGGAGCACCTCCTCGAGCTGGTCTAAGGTATCGACCTCGACCTCGCAGGGGATATCCGGGGCGTGTTCGCGCACGCGGCGCAGGGCCGTTGCTACGCTGCCGCCCACGGCGAGCACGTGATTGTCCTTAATCATGGCGGCATCGCCCAAGCCCATGCGGTGGTTTGCCCCGCCGCCGGCGCGCACGGCGTATTTCTGCAGCGCGCGTAGGCCAGGCAGGGTCTTGCGGGTATCGCGCACCTGGGCCTGGTTAACGCCATCCGGCGTTCCTGTGTCCGCCGCCGCTGCTGCGATGGCATCGACCCAACGCCGGGTCTGCGTCGCGATGGCGCTTGCGTGCGAGACCATATTGAGCATGGTGCGCTCAGCGGCCAGCACGAGGAGGGTAGGGGCCTGCACCGTGGCGATGACCTGGCCTGGGGCAACGCGGTCGCCGTCGGTGGAGTGGAGGGTGATGGTGGGGGTTGGGGCATCGACAAGCGCGGAGCCTGTATCCACGCCCCACTGGCTCAAGCGCTGGGCGGTCGCATCAAGGACCTGCTCTATAAGGCCCAAGCCTGCGATGGTGCCGGCCTCGCGCGCGGTGAACTCCGCCGTGCAGCGGGCCTCACCCGGCACCGTAGCAAGCGAGGTGTAATCCGGCCCGTAAGCGAAATCCTCGTCCAAGGCCGTGGCAATGAGCCCGGAGCAATCCGGCAGGCGCAGGTTTCCCATTTACTCGCCCCCGCCGGGGTTGCCAATGGAAATCATGGCTTCGAGGGACTTGCGCGCTGCGTTCGCGATGTCTTCTGGCACCGTAACCTCATCGGTCTCTTCCACCAGGCAGCGCTCCAGGGCCTCTGGGGTGATCATCTTCATGTACTTGCACTCGGCGTGATCGTTGACGGCCTGGAAATCGATGTCTGGTGCGGCCTGGCGCAGCTGGTGAAGCATGCCGGTCTCGGTGGCAACGAGCACCTTGTTTTGGGGCTGCTTCTGGGACTGGGTGATCATCTGCCCAGTAGAGAGCATGTGCACGCGCTCTTGCGGCACTAAACCTTCGTTGGCCAGGTACAACGCAGAATTGGAGCACCCGCACTCCGGGTGGATATACAGGTCCGCGTCCGGGTTATCTTGGGTTTGTTGGGTTAGCTGCTGGGCGCTAATTCCGGCGTGCACGTGGCACTCACCGGCCCAAATGCGGATATTTTCCCGGCCGGTCTCGCGCTTGACGTAGGCGCCCAAGAACTGGTCTGGGCAAAAGAGGATCTCTTTATCCGCCGGCAGCGAGTTGACCACGTCGACGGCATTGGAGGAGGTACAGCAGACATCGGTCAGCGCCTTGACCTCAGCGGTGGTATTGACGTAGCTGACCACGAGGGCATCGGGGTGCTCGGACTTCCAGGCGCGCAGCTCATCGGCGGTGATGGAATCTGCCAGGGAACACCCAGCGCGCTCATCGGGGATGAGGACCTTCTTATTTGGCGAAAGGATCTTGGCGGATTCCGCCATGAAGTGCACGCCGCAAAAGACGATGATATCTGCATCGGTTTCCGCCGCCTTGCGGGACAGCGCCAAGGAATCACCGGTGTGGTGGGCAACGTCTTGGATCTCCGGGATCTGGTAATTATGCGCCAGAATCACCGCATTGCGCTGCTCCGCCAGCTCTTTAATCCGCTCGGCCCAGGCCTTAGGTGCTTCAGGGTCCGAACCGGCATGAGCGGCAGAGGGCATGACGCCAACATTCGTTTGAGTCACAAGTGCTCCAAAAAGTGATAGTCACGGGAATAAGTGGGGTGTTATAACCGTACTAAACTGTTTGTGCGCAAGACCACTTGCGATGGCCCTTGGCTGGCGGGCGAGGTGGCTAGAGTTCCAGCGAACCTTGGGCGAGGCCGACCGCAGCGATGATGGCGGCCACCAGCACCACGATGACGATTGACCACTCAAATCGGTTAAAAAGCTTTTCGCGTCGCGATAGGCGGGTGAGCACATACGGGATAAGTCCCGGCACGACGGCGAGGGCGCCGAAGAGAATATAAACCGGGTCGGCGGCGTAAATCAGCCACAGCGAGTACACAAAGGCCACTAGCGCGATGCCAAAGTGGCGCCGGTTTTCGCGCCTGGGAATATCCGGCCCAGATAGATCGAACCGCGTCCCGGCGTGCGGGTGGGTCACGCCCTTGCCGCGTATCGCTAGCAGCAACAGATACAGCGAGGAGAAGATATAGGGCAGGAGGTACATGATGGTGGCCAGCTGCACCATCGCGGCATAAGACGCCTCGTTGACGTAGAAGACGACGATGAAGATCTGGATGGCGGAGGTGGAAATCAACTGGGCTACCCACGGGGCGCCGGCCACATTGATGGTGCCGATGCGGCGGGGGATTAGGCCATCGATGGCCATCATGACGATGGGCTCAGCGCACAGCATTTGCCAGGAAACGTAGGCACCAAGGACCGAAAGGCATAGGCCAATGGAAATCAGCGCGCCGCCCCAGGGGCCGACGACCTCCGTAAGCACCGAAGCCATGGAGTTATCCGGCAGCGCGGCCAGCTCCTCTTTGGTCATCACGCCAAAGCTCAAGGTGGATACGGAGACCAAGAGCGCCAGCACGGAGAAGAAGCCAATGACGGTAGCGCGGCCGACATCGGTGCGCTTAGCGGCCTGCTTGGAATAGACGGAGGCGCCTTCTACACCGATAAAGACCCAGACAGTAAAGAGCATGATGCCCTGGACCTGCTCAAAGACGCTGGCATTGGAATTTCGGCCCCAGAAATCCAGGGTGAATTTATCCCAGCTAAAGCCGATGAACGCGACCAGGATGATGAATGCCAGGATGGGGACGATCTTGGCAATCGTGGTTACCAGGTTCATGAATGCGGCCTGCTGCACCCCGCGGGCCAAAACGGCGAAGATGCCCCACGATAGGAGGGAGACGGCGATGGCGGAGGGCCATTGGTGGTCGGCATCGAAAAGCGGCAGGTAATGCCCAATCGTATTGAAAAACAGCGTGGCATAACCCACCTGCGCCATCACCGAGCCCAGCCAGTAGCCCCAGCCCGAGGTAAAGCCGATGAAATCGCCCAGGCCAGCGCGCACATAAGAATAGACGCCGGAATCAAGGTGGGGCTTTCGGTACGCCAAAATCTGGAAGACGAAGGCAACAGACAGCATGCCGACGCCCGCCACCAACCAACCTATGAGCATGGCACCCGGGCCTGCCACGGAGGAAATATTTTGGGGTAGCGAAAATATGCCCGCGCCGACGGTGGATCCGATAATCAGCGCGACAAGTGTCCACAACGACACCGAGTGGGACTTATTTTGGCTGGAGGTCATTGGCCTAAAGTACCGCGCCCGCCCCGCTAAAGGGAACTTGAGAAAATACACGGGATAGACTTTGTAGCTATGACAGTCCTGTTGCTCGATGAACGCTGGCCCACCATGATCCCCATGCGCGCCTATGGCAGGTTATATGGACCCGTTCAATTCACCGGGGAAGTGCCGGTATCAGTGCGGTGGAATTTCTCGGATCTCTTAAGCGGCGATGATTCAACCGGGACCTTGGTCACCACCGATGAGCACGATCCGGAAACCCAGGCGCGCATTGCCACCGGCGAGCAGGTCATTAGGGCCGAGTCGCTTGACGATGCCGTGATGCAGGCGCGCAGCGCCATGGCGACGGCCCGGCGCATCGGCGAATGGGAGCGCGAGCAGACCCACGAATCCCTCCTGCCGTACCTAGAAGAAGAGGCAGGCGAATTTGCGGCGGCCGTGCGCCAGCGCGCGCCCGAGGAAGATTTACTCAAAGAGCTTGGGGATATCTTCCTGCAGGTGCTTTTTCACGCCGAGATTTCCTCCTTCTCGCTAGACGATGTCGCCGCTAGTTTCCTGCGCAAGATGCGCTCCCGCGCGCCGTATCTCTTTGATGGCACGGTGGACATAGTGGGCGTAGAAGAACAAAACCGCCTCTGGGCGGAGGGGAAATCGCGGGAGTAAAAGCCGGCTAAGAGTCTCAGGGACTTTTACGCGCGGCGGGCGCGTGTAGTTATCCGGCGGGGTGAATGTCACTTAGTAGGATGGCTACTCATGAACAGGCTGCTGCGAACAATCGGGGGCTGCGGGCTAGCCGTAGTAATCATCATTGCGCTGGTAATGGGGCTATTTGTATCCAATTCCACCGATGATTCCTCGGTCCCAGATGCCACCCCGCCCGTAGGTGGAAAAGAGGTGGCCAATATCGATGTCAACGCGCCGGGCCGCACGGCCGATAAGCTCACCCACTGGGCATCGGATTTGGCAGAAGCGACCGATATCCCGCCGCAGGCGCTGCGTGCCTATGGCAACGCGGAACTTATCGCTCGGCAGCAGCACCCGGGGTGCAATTTGCGGTGGAATACACTCGCGGGTTTGGGCTTTGTAGAAACCCGGCACGGCACCTATAACGGCAACTGGTTTAAGTCCTCCAAGCTGGATGACAACGGCTACCCGCAGCCGCCCATCGTCGGTATTACCCTGGATGGCTCGAATAACACCGCGCACACCCCAGATACCGATAACGGCGAGATCGATGGCGATACGGAATTTGACCGCGCGGTAGGTCCGTTGCAGTTCATCCCGACCTCGTGGGAGTCCGTCGGCGGCGATGCCAATGGCGATGGCAAGGCCGACCCGAACCAGATCGACGATGCCGCCCTGGGCGCGGCGAACCTCTTGTGCTTTGGTGATAGGGATCTCAGTAACCCGGATCAGTGGGAAGAGGCCATCTTAAATTACAACCAGTCCAGGGAATATCTGGACAAGGTAGCCCACGCGGCCAATGCCTACTCGGTACCGCAACCGGCTCGCTAGCCTCACGCGTCGCGGTTTTCTGGAACAATTGGGCCTGTAACTGAACTAAGTGGCTCAGCGACGAACATCATCTATAAGGAGTGAGTTACAGCATGGCTGGTATCATCCACGCATTTGGACGCGAGATCCTGGATTCCCGCGGTAACCCGACCGTAGAGGCCGAGGTCTTCTTGGAGGACGGCGCCCACGGCGTTGCCGGCGTTCCCTCCGGCGCATCCACCGGTGTGCACGAGGCACACGAGCTGCGCGACGGCGGCGACCGCTACCTGGGCAAGGGCGTGCAGAAGGCCGTAGAAAACATCAACGAGGAAATCGGCGATGAAATCGCTGGCCTCGAAGCTGATGACCAGCGCCTCATTGACCAGGCGCTCATCAAGCTGGACGGAACGGATAATAAGTCCCGCCTTGGTGCCAATGCCATCCTCGGTGTCTCCATCGCTACCGCTAAGGCCGCGGCCGAGTCCGCCGCGCTGCCGCTCTACCGCTACATCGGCGGCCCAAACGCTCACGTTCTTCCCGTTCCCATGATGAACATCCTGAACGGCGGTTCCCACGCTGACTCCGGCGTGGACGTGCAGGAGTTCATGATTGCCCCCATCGGCGCAGAGACCTTCACCGAGGCCCTCAGCATCGGTGCTGGCGTATACCACTCCCTGAAGGCCGTCCTGAAGGACAAGGGCCTGTCTACCGGTTTGGGCGATGAGGGCGGCTTTGCTCCTTCCGTCGATTCCACCCGCGCTGCGCTCGACGTCATCGTTGAGGCCATCAAGAAGGCCGGCTTCGAGCCGGGCAAGGACGTTGCCCTGGCCCTCGACGTCGCTTCCTCCGAGTTCTACGAGGACGGCAAGTACCACTTCGAAGGCGGCGAGCACACCGCCGAGGAGATGTCCAAGGTCTACGAGGAGCTCATCAACGAGTACCCCATCGTGTCCATCGAGGACCCACTGCAGGAAGACGACTGGGAAGGCTACACCACCCTGACCGCCGCTATTGGCGATAAGGTCCAGATCGTCGGCGATGACTTCTTCGTCACCAACCCGGCTCGCCTGCAGGAGGGCATCGAGAAGAAGGCAGCCAACGCGCTGCTCGTAAAGGTCAACCAGATTGGTACCTTGACCGAGACCTTCGATGCCGTAGAGCTCGCGCACCGCAACGGCTACCGCACCATGATGTCCCACCGCTCCGGCGAGACCGAGGACACCACCATCGCTGACTTGGCTGTCGCCCTCAACTGCGGCCAGATCAAGACCGGTGCCCCGGCCCGTTCCGAGCGCGTGGCTAAGTACAACCAGCTGCTGCGCATTGAGCAGGAGCTTGGCGATGCCGCCGTCTACGCCGGCCGCGCCGCCTTCCCACGCTTCAACGCTTAAGACCTAGCGGTCTAGCTTAGAAGCTAGACGCCGCTAGGAAATTAGTCCCCGCTGTACCCCACAAAGGTGCGGCGGGGACTTCCTCGTTCTAAGCATCCCGAGCGCCTGAGAAAGTTGGTAAATTTCCGCGCGTGCCACGCCCGTGTTACTGGTGTGGCGGCGCTAGGATAGTAACCCTATGGCACGTGAGAAGAAGACGGAGCGCCGCCGGAGCCGCACTAGGGTTCCGGTGGCCTCGCGTGCTGCGGATATCCGCAAATCCCAGCGGGCGCAGGAAAAGAAGAACCGCAAGCCCGATCGCATGAGCATCGTCGGCATGACCGTCATCGTGGTCTTTGTCCTATTGATGCTCGTCATCATCGCGGTGCCGCTGCGCAATTACTACCACGGCCGCTCCGAAATTGCCCGGCTCAATGAATCGATTGCCGCGAAGCAGGATGAAAAAGATGCCCTGTTGGAAGAGATCGATAAATACAAATCCGAGGACTATATCAAGCAGGAAGCCCGGCGCCGCTTCGGCGTGGTAGAGCAGGGCGAGACCGCGTACCGCATCCTTGATCCGAATATCCAGCCCGATAACCAGGTCACGACCAATAGCAAGGAGCAGGAGGATTCGCGCCCGTGGTTTGAGGTGCTGTGGGATTCGGTGGCGCAGCCGCCCGAGGAAGAGGCCCCAGCGGGCGAGTCGCATCACCTGCCGATCGAGCCAGCGCCTGAGGAAAGCGGCGATGTGCGATAATTGTTCGCATGACCGTCACTGATGCAGATTTAGCCATCGTTTCCGAGCAATTGGGCCGCACCCCACGCGGCGTGCTGGAGATATCCTTCCGCACGCCGGACGGCCAACCGGCCGTGATTAAAACCTCTCCCAAGCTGCCGGATGGCACCCCATTTCCCACGCTGTATTACCTCACCGATCCCCGCCTGACCGCGGAAGCGTCCCGGTTGGAGGTCGCCCACGTGATGAAGTGGATGGAGTCCCGCTTAGCAGAGGACAAAGAGCTCGCCGCGGACTATCACCACGCCCACGAGCACTTCTTGGCCAAGCGCAACGAGATTGAGGATTTGGGCACTGATTTCTCTGGCGGCGGCATGCCAGAGCGAGTGAAGTGCCTGCACGTGCTCATCGCCTATGCGCTTGCCGAAGGCCCCCAGCATTTCCGCCTCGGCACCGAGGCCGTGGCCATGGCGGCCGACCACGGTAAACTGCGCGGGACGGCGATTCCGCAGGACTGGCCCACGGTGGAAGAGCTGGGCATCGACCTGGCGGAGTTCGATTTTTCCAACGCGGAATAGGAGTAAGACATGACTCGCGTGGCAGCCATTGACTGCGGTACCAATTCCATTCGCCTGTTAATTTCTGAGATCGATGAAGACGGCAAGGTGCGCGATATTACCCGCACCATGGAAATCATTCGCCTGGGCCAAGGCGTGGATGCAACGGGTGAAATTGCCCCCGATGCCTTAGAGCGTGCCCGCGTGGCCTTGGAGGGCTATGTGCGCCAGATGAAGTTTGAAAAGGTTACCCGCGTGCGCATGGTGGCAACCAGTGCCACCCGCGATGCGAAGAACCAGCAGGAATTTTTCGATATGACCGCCGAGCTTTTGGGTCAGATCCAATCCGGCGCTAAGGCGGAGGTTATCTCCGGCGAAGAAGAAGCACTCCTGTCCTTCAACGGCGCGGTAGCCGATATGGAGCCGGACCGTGGCCCCTTCTGCGTCATTGACTTGGGCGGCGGGTCCACCGAATTCGTCGTGGGCACCGCCGATGAAGAGATTCTAGGTTCACATTCTGCGTATATGGGCTGTGTGCGCCTGACAGAACGCATCATGCGCACCGATCCCCCCACGGAGTCAGAAATCGAAATTGCCTCCGAATACGTGGCAGAGCGCATGGGCGAGGTGGAAAAGATCGTCCCCATGTCCAAGGCACGCACCATTGTGGGCTGTGCGGGCACGTTTACCACGCTATCCGCCCTAGCCCAGGGCCTAGAGCGCTATGATCCCGATGCAATCCACGGCTCGGAGCTGCGTTTTGATGCCCTGCGGGTGCTGCTCAAGCAACTCGTCAGCATTCCCTCTGAGGAACGCGCCCTCAATCCGGTCATTCACCCGGGCCGCGCCGATGTCATCGGCGGTGGGGCAGTAGCCGTTGAAGGAATCATGCAGCTTATCGAGCGCACCAGCGATGCACGTAGCTTCTTCATCAGTGAAAAAGACATCCTAGACGGCATCATTGCAGGTCTGGTTAGTGAATCTACCCCTCATTAACTCTTTTTAGGAATAGTGTCCTACACTATTCCTTGCACCCCGCCCCCATAGCCCAATCGGCAGAGGCAGTCGACTTAAAATCGATTCAGTGTGGGTTCGAGTCCCACTGGGGGCACCGTGTGAAGTCTCGAGACACCGCTCCTAAGGTGTCTCGAGATTTTTCGTATGGCTGAGCCTAGCGTTTGAACTGGCTGGGAGAGCCTAGCCTGTTCGCATGCCATTCGCACACCTCATCTGCGAGCCAAAGACGCGTGCAGCCTATATCCCGGCCGGTCCACAGCTCCTTGTCTGAACCCGCGTCAATAATTTTAGGTTGTACGGTTTTTCCGGTTGTTGCCGTCGATGGCAATTCCGACTGCGATGAATGCAGGGATGAAAAATGCGCTAGCGCCCGCCAGCGTCATGATGATTGCTGTGGCAATGGAAATGAGTGTAAATCGCAAGATATTCCTTCACTTTCAGCCGAAGTATGACTGTCTAGGCACACGAGGATTAGCTCATGAAGAAGATGCCTCTTTTAAGTTTATATCGAAACTGCGGATAGTAAATCCGCGGTGCACCTGACAGGGTGTGATGGCTAGCGAAATATTGATAGCAGAGCGGCAGGAAATAGGGCCGCTAGAGCCCTGGAGGAGCTGTTCACCATAGTGGACCGCCTTGTAGTCAGAAAATCCTTGGCAATCAGCTGTGGTTCTACGCCGAGAACCTTTCCGGCGGCTCACCCGACACGAGAGCAAGTTCCTAGCAACAAAACTCGGGACAGGTCACAGGAGGGGCCGGTCCAGCAATAAATTTCTTGGAATCTTGAACAAATTATTCTAAATGAGGAACTTTGTGAGGCGTAATGACGTTGATCTACATGAGAAAGATGATTCGTACATCACTGAGAAAGGACAACCGTGCGTTCAAGCAATCCGGTTATGACCTCGCTGACTGAAACTAGCCAGCAGCAGAACCCCGGCTCCGGCTACGCGAGCGAAGCCCCTCGCCCCATGACCGTGGATGACGTCGTCACCAAGACGGGCATCACCCTCGGCATCATTATCGTGGCCGCTGCTATCAACTTCTACCTAGGCACCATGAACCCGGGCACCGCCATGATGCTTATGCTGGTCGGCGGTATCGGCGGATTCATCACCGTACTCGTGGCCTCCTTTGGCCGTAAGTGGGGTTCCCCGGCTGCGACCCTCATCTACGCAGTATTCGAAGGCTTTTTCGTTGGTGGCTTCTCCTTCGTCTTCGCCAACAGCACCATCGGTGGTTCTAATGGCATGGCACTGATTGGCCAGGCAATCGTTGGCACCATCGGTGTATTCATCGGCATGCTGATTGTCTACAAGACCGGTGCAGTAAAGGTCACTCCAAAGTTCACTAAGATTTTGGTCGGCCTCATTGCAGGTGTCGCGGTAATGGCTCTCGCTAACTTCTTGGGTGCCATCTTCTTCGACTTCAATCCGCTGCGCGATGGTGGCCCCCTCGCCATCATCTTCTCCTTGGTCTGCATTGTCTTGGCTGCTCTGTCCTTCCTGACCGATTTTGACCAAGCAGACCGCCTTATCCGTGCCGGTGCTCCTGCCAAGCAGGCATGGGGCGTAGCCCTTGGCTTGGCCGTGACCTTGGTCTGGCTCTACACCGAAATCCTTCGCCTGTTGAGCTACGTTCAGCGCAACTAAGCCTCTCCGCGCTTTCGGCCCGCACTTCGGTGCGGGCCATTTTTGTGTTTTCCTTTGGCTTACGGGCGTGTAATTATTGGGGTAATTCAGGGGGTATTAAGTCGTTCTTTAGGTTTTAAGCGGGTAGGAGCGGGGATTCAGGTTTAAGACAGCTAATGAGCAGCTAATTTCACCATTTGAAAAGATTTAAATGTGGCGAATGAGACTAATGAGATAGTTAAAAATTGACTAATTTGCGCTCTCAACGAGAAATTCTTGCACGATTGATGCATGCTATGTGGCGGGAACGGGAAACCGGAAGGTAGAGAGTTCTCTCCTCTATTTTCTTCTCGTTCCAGCTCGTCTAAAGGGAGTAACCGAAGGATTGTTGTGAAACGTCAGGCAACCGTAGCAGCGCTGGTAGTCAGCTCGGTCGCGCTGAGTGGCTGCGCTGCGGAAGTCGGCTCGAAGAGCGCATCAGAAGATGCCGCGATGACGGCAGAAACTGATGGCACTAGTTCAGTCGATGGCGCGGGTGATGCCAACGGGAGCCAGGGGAATGATGTGGAAGACAATCCGGGGGATTCGGAACACCCCGAAGGCGAGTATTCGAGTGCCGGCGCCGGTCTTCGGGGGGAGACCGGCGCCACGGGAGATGAGGATTCCGGGGTACTACCGCCACTGGGAGAATTTGATCCTGCTGACCCAGATTTCGAGCTATTCGATCCATGTACGGAGATTCCGTCGGGAAAGCTGGAATTGAAAGGCTTTAGGCGTGTAGAAGACGCGACCGATACTACCTCAGGGATTAGAAGCTGTAGCTTTCAACGGTTGGACGATGGCGTTGAATTTTCGATTAGCGCCCAAAATGTGCACATGGCTGCTAAAGACTTGGATGCAGATTATATTGTGCAACTTGAAAGAGAGGATGGAAACGAAAACATACTTTATCGGAGTGAGATTTTTACACGCTCAAGTTGTATGAGTTCAACTAATACTTCACGGGGACTGGTGACAATTACGTTCGTAGATTTTTTGGGCGAACCTGAACAAATTTGCAAACAAGTCAATGAAATATATCTGGCTTTGAAATGATAACGAGTCGGGGGGAATGATGAAGCTAAGTATCGAAAATCTCGATAAGAATGCTCGTGAAATTCTAGAAATTGTGAATTCTGCAGAATCCGCTGCAAATTATAAAGACAGTCCACTAAATAGAGGGTTTACACCGGTTATCGGATTGGATCATGTTGGTGAGGTACATGAAAAGGTACTTTCTACTGATCCGGGATCCGCAGTAAGATCCATCACTAAGTTTGCCGAGCAACTGGATTGGTTGACCGCTTCCTTGAGTAAAGAGGCTCGAGGCTTTGAAGCCCAAGAAGTTGCAAATAGTAGGGCGATGGATATCGCTGATGCGGGTGGTGAGATTGGTGTTGAATCGATGCCGATTATGGACCAGCCGGAGCCGGGGTATAGCCCCTTCGCCTTTACTCCTCCGGTAGTTAACGTCGGCACATCGATTACCAAGTTGGCGACGGACTTGATGTCAACGCAGATTTGGAGTGTGTCTGAAGCTAATGCGCGTTGGGCGTCGTTAGGTTCTGAGGTTCGGGAGATCGTCAGCGGGCTTGAAGAAGCCGCAGGGTCCCTGGAAAGTGAGAATGACAGCGAAACGACGTCGCGCGCGGCGGCGAAGATTAGGGAAGTGGCAGCCTCGGGAAAGCACTTTGTGGCCAATGCCGCAGCAATGGGAGAAAAGCTTACTGGGTTCCACTCGCGGTTGATGATGATTCAGCCTTCGGCGATGGCCATGGCGATGGATATTATGAAAATCCCTGACCCAGCGAAGCGAAAAATCGCAGAGAAGGCGGCGTTGGCAAAGCTGCAGCCGGATCTCCAGAGGTTTGCCATCGACGCCATGCCTAATCAACATCCGCTGATGGAACAGTCGCCAGCCTCCGGAGGCGGCGGCGTAGATGCTGGTTTGTCAGGCGTAGAGGGCGATGGCCAGAAATACAACACCGATAACGTCGTCTGGCCGCGTGCAATTCAGGAAGCTATTGCCCGCGGTGATGTGGGGCCGGGAAACTTTGACGTGGCTAATGGTACGGTCCACGATTTGGAATCCGTCGGCATGACTCCAGAGGAAACCGCCGCGTTCCAGGAACAATTGCATGCAGATGGCAGAAGGGCGCTTTCTGAGCTAGGTGTGGGCGACGGTATAGACATCAGCGGTCGCGATGTCGCAACCAGTGGGGCCTCACTTCCTGGGGCGACGGCATCGCATGGCCACTTAGGATCTATGCCAACCGCAGGTGCCGCTCCCGGTACCGCGGGTATTGGTGCTGGAACTGGCAGCGGTAGCGGTGGACTCGGTTCTACCGGGATGGGAGCACCGCTTGGTGCTGGACGTGGAACAGGTTCTGGTACCGGAGCCGGATCCGGGGTAGGCACAGGAACCGGTATTGCCGGTGCAGCGGGTGGTCCTGGACTCGGCGGGCGAACTGGACGTGGAAGCACTGGCGCGCTTCGCGGAGGCGGATTCAATTCGCTGGCCGGGCTCGGCAGCGGGGCCATCGGTACGGGCGGAAAGCCTGGTTCTGGAGCAGGAGGAAATATGGGCGCACTGGTAAATTCCGCCCCTGGATTGGGCGCTGGCGGAACCGCTGCGCGCGGCGGAGCAGGCTTACGCGGTGGTGCCGGTGAGGGGGTCGGCGCCCGCGGCGTGGGAGGCGCGCTTCCTCGGGCCGCAGGAGAAGCCGCTGGCAATAGCAGCGGCGGTAACGGTAGCCGCGGACACCTCGAAAGGGGCGCTGCGCGTGAAGCTGTGGTGCGCGGGGGAGGTGCAGCCAATAGCGCAGGTGCTAAATCCGGTGCCGGGAGACCGGCTGCTGGCATGCGGGCCTTTGCACCAATGATGGGAACCCGGGGTCAGGGAAATGACAAAAACCGGGTGAAGGCGGTAACCACGCAGGTTGAGCGCGATCCGAATAAGCGGGATCTGTTGGGCGAGCCGCCGGCGGTCGTGCCAGGGGTCATCGGCAATTGGGCGCGAGAATCCTAGGTAGTGAATTGGGGAAAGAAAAAGGGCTGAAGGAAAGTATCCTTCAGCCCAATTCTTTTATTTTTATTGCGGCAGTTGTGTCGCGGTAGCGTTTGGCAGCTGCTCAGGTTCCTCGACCCCGTTTTGCAGGCCCTCCGGATCCACGCCAGGCTCGGTGGTAGCAGCAGAGGAAGACGTCTCAGCATTCTTCTGTGCCGGTGCCTCGCCGGTAAAGGTCGATGCGTTGTCGATCTTGCCGGATTCAGAATCCTGCTCGTTCGGCGGGTGGCAGGCGGCCAAGGAAAGGCCGGCGGTAAATACTAATCCAGCGGTGGCGAAACGGGAGAATTTCTTCATGGGGATGTGCTCTTTCTCCAGAGTAGTGAAGGCGGTAGTGGGGTGGACGGAGGAAATTAGGACTCGCGCGGGGTGGCAGCCTTGGCGGAATCGTATGGGGCAGCCGACTCGATGGTCACCGAGATGGTCTTACCGTTTGGCGCGGAATACTCGCGGGTTTCGCCCTCCTGTGCACCGATGATGGCGGCGCCCAGCGGGGACTGCTCGGAGTAGGTCTCCAGGTCCTTGTTGTCGGTCGCAGCGGCGCGGGTACCGATGAGGAAGGTTTCCTTATCGTCCTTGTTGCCGTTGTAGTACACGTGAACGACGCTGCCGGTGTAGGCAACGCCTTCCTGCATGGTGCCACGCTCGGTGGTGGAGTTAGCCAGCAGCTCAGAAATCTGCTTGATGCGGGCCTCTTCCTGGTCCTGCATCTCGCGGGCGGCATCGTAGCCGGCGTTTTCTTTCAGGTCGCCCTCTTCGCGGCGCTCATTGATTTCCGCCGCAACCTCAGGGCGGTGATCGATGAGTTCCTGCAGCTCGGTCTCGAGCTTTGCCTTGGTTTCTGGGGTGATGTACTGCTTTTGCTGCTCAGCCATTCTAAAACCTTCCGTGCTGTGGAATAGTGGTCAAAGCCCCGCGATGATGGCGGGACCGAAGTTAAGTATGCAACCAGGCAAATGCCCAGTTCTAGGCTGTACAAATCCTAGCACATGGGGCTAGCGACTTTCCGCGTAGTCGGGGTTGTCCATATCCAGGTAATCCGGGATATTGCCGGAGCAGCCATAGGCGCCACCGGCGACGGCGCGGGCATTAGTGGGGACATCGACAGCAATGCGGTGGGTTTCATTTCCGCCGGCAGGAACGGCGAATTCGCGGCGGCCCACCTCGGATTTGGAGTAATCGTAGGCCTGCACGATGCAATAGGCGTCTTCATCGGTGTGATTGCGGGTCACATCGACCCAGACGCGCGTGGTGTCATCGCTGAGAACCTCCTGGGTGACCATAGAGATCTGCGCATTGACGGATTCTTTTTCCCGAAAATACTGGAAACCGTAATAAAGAAGGGTGACGAGCATGGCGGTGAAAATCAACACCAGCGCCTTATTGGTCCAGCTACCAGAGTTCTTTTGTGATTTATCGCGCGAGCCGTAGCGCGCGGCGGAGCGAGAATTTCCGGCGGAAGTCATAGCCCTACTTTAACCGAGGAGTACCATTTTCCCATTATCTACTAAGATAGTGATCTGTTCTAAAAGCTAGTTTTAAAGGGGATGGATTTTCAGTGAGCGACTTTCGCCTCCTAGCAATCCACGCACACCCGGACGATGAATCCTCCAAGGGTGCTGCGACTACGGCCCGTTACGCTGCAGAAGGTGCGGATGTAATGGTGCTAACCTGCACCGGTGGTGAACGCGGTGACATTATTAACCCGGCTATGGACCGTCCTGGTGTTAAGGAAAACATGGCTGAGGTACGCCGCGAGGAAATGGCTAAGGCAGCCCGCGCGCTTGGGGTCCAGCACCAGTGGTTAGGCCACGTTGATTCCGGCCTGCCGGATCCTGAGGAAGGCAAGAGCATGGAAGACCTCTTGCCAGAAGGCTGCTTTGCCTTGATGGGCGATGATGCAGCGGCCCAGGAAATGGTGCGCGTTATCCGCTCATTCCGCCCGCAGGTCATCATTACCTACGACGAAAATGGCGGCTATCCGCACCCGGACCACTTGATGGTTCACCGAGCATCCATGATTGCGTGGGATAAAGCAGGCGACCCTGACTACCACCCAGAATTGGGCGAGCCTTGGGAGCCGCTGAAGCTGTACTACTCGCATGGCTTTGTATACCAACGCATGAAGATGTTCCACGATCTCCTCCTTGAGGAGGGAAAGCCCAGCCCGTATGGCCCTATGCTGGCGCGTTGGGATACGGCTTTTGGCGATATCATGGCTCGCGTTACCACTCAGGTGGAGTGCGCCGATTACTTCGAAAACCGCGACGATGCGCTGCGGGCGCACGCCACGCAGATCGATCCTGCGGGCGCATTCTTGGCCACCTCCGTGGAGGTCCAGCAGCGTCTGTGGCCGACGGAGGAGTTTGAGCTAGCTAAGACTCGAGTATCGACCTCGCTGCCGGAAAATGATTTATTTGCGGGCATTGAAAAGAACGAGGAGACTTAAAATATGAGCGTCTATGACTCCCTTTTCCTTGCCGCACACGATGTCACTGTTCTTGCGCAAGGCACAGAAGGTGCTGAGGGCGGACCAATGGGCCCTGAGTTTGGTAAGGCTTCGCCCATCGGACTGCTTATTCTCGCCATCCTAGGCGTTGCCGTGCTGGTAGCGGGCTGGAACTTCCACCGCCGCTTTTCGCGCTTTCGCCGGCGTACCATGTTCGCTGAAGACCACGGGATCGATCCATTCGATGAAGAGGCAGTGGATGCGGCGCTGAAGGAAGCTGGCCTTTACGATAACCGCAAGAAGTCGATTTTCTAGCCGGCTGGAGTAATCAACGTGACATTTCTCAAGCGGCTGATGTACCCCTTGTATGAAGCGCGCCTCGTGCGGCTTATCAAGGGCAGGCCACAGCCGAAGCACGTGGCGATCATGGCTGACGGCAACCGCCGCTGGGCGCGGGAAGCCGGGTTTACTGATATTAGCCATGGCCACCGCCAGGGTGCGAAGAAAATCGGAGAGATGATCGCGTGGTGTCGCGATACCGATATTGAGGTAGTCACCATTTACCTCTTATCCACGGAGAACTTGAAGCGCAGCCAGCAGGAAGTGCAGCTGCTTTTTGACATCATCTCTGATGTGGTCACGCATCTGTCCCGGGGAGATTTGGATTGCCAGGTGCGCCTTGTAGGCAACTTGGATTTATTGCCCGCGCCGGTAACCCAGCGCATGGTCGATGCCGCAGAGGAAACCAAGGATAACCAGGGCGTCATCGTCAATGTGGCTGTGGGCTACGGTGGGCGCCAAGAAATCGTTGATGCCGTCCAAAAATTGGTGCGCAGCGAGGCCGAAAAGGGTACCAGCGCGGCCGAGATGGCGGAGCGAGTTACCGCAGACTCGATCACAGAACACCTGTATACCAAGGGCCTGCCGGATCCGGATTTGGTGATCCGCACCTCCGGTGAGCAGCGCCTTTCCGGGTTCCTGCTGTGGCAAGCGGCCTATTCAGAAATCTGGTTCACCGATACCTATTGGCCGGCGTTCCGGAAGGTAGACTTCCTGCGCGCGCTGCGTGATTATTCCCAGCGTTCGCGCCGCTTTGGCAAGTAGCGGCTAAATTTTTCGCATTCGTACCTTTTCAACGAGGTGATGCGAGCCCTTTTTCAATACCAACGAGGCGCGCACGCGGGTGGGCAGGATGTTTTCTACCAGGTTCGGCAGGTTAATGGATTGCCAAATTTCGCGGGCTTGGGCGCGCGCCTGCTCATCATCCATATCCGCATAGGCGGCGAAGTGCGCATTCGGCCGGCGGAATTCGGTATTGCGCAGCGTGAGGAAGCGATCGATGTACCACTGCTCAATATCGTCCGTGCGGGCATCGACGTAGACGGAGAAATCAAAGAGATCCGCAATGGTGAGGGTGGGGCTGGTCTGAAGGACGTTGAGGCCCTCCAAAATCAGAATATCGGGCTGGTTGACCTCTTGGTAGCGATCTTTGACGATGTCATAGGTGATATGCGAATACAGTGGCGCCTTGACCACGGGCTTTCCGGACTTGACGTCGGTGACAAAGCGCATGAGCGCGCGGCGGTCATAGGATTCGGGAAAACCCTTGCGCTTCATTAGACCGCGCTCTTTAAGCGTTTGGGTGGGAAAGAGGAATCCGTCCGTGGTAACCAGATCCACCTTCGGATGCGAGTCCCAGCGCTGCAAGAGCACCTGGAGGAGGCGGGCGGTGGTGGATTTACCCACGGCCACGGAACCGCCCACGCCAATGACGAAGGGCACGTGCGTGGGCGGGTTGCCCAAAAAGGCCTCGGTGGCGGCGGTGAGCTGCTGCCGGGCGGTGACCTGCATGTGGATAAGGCGGGAGAGGGGGAGATAGACGTCTGCGACCTCGTCCAAATCAATGCGGTCACCGATGCCGCGAAGTTCTTCAAGCTCGTTTTCTGTCAGCACCTGCGGCATCGATTTGCGTAGTTCACGCCAGGTTTCACGGTCAAAGTCGAGGTAGGGGCTCGAATCCAGATTGCGCGCCATGGCTTAATTGTCGCACGCCGTAACAAGGGAATGAAAAATTTGCCCCTGTAAGGTAGCCGAAAGGTTATGATATGTAATGGCTCATACTGCTTCCTACCGAGAAGAGGACTAGTCTTATATGGCTTCTTTCAATACTGACCTGCGCGATCTTGACCCAGATGTTTTCGGCGCTATCCAGGGAGAAATCTCCCGCCAGCGTGAAACCCTGGAAATGATCGCCTCTGAGAACTTCGTGCCGCGCGCCGTCCTGCAGGCACAGGGTTCTGTCTTGACCAATAAATACGCCGAGGGCTACCCGGGGCGTCGTTACTACGGCGGCTGTGAGCACGTCGATATTGTTGAGGATCTCGCCCGCGACCGTGCGAAGGCGCTCTTCAACGCGGAATTTGCTAACGTGCAGCCACACTCCGGCGCGCAGGCTAATGCCGCAGTCCTGTCCAGCATCGCGGAGCCGGGCGATAAGATCCTCGGCCTGTCCTTGGCCCACGGTGGGCACCTGACCCACGGCATGAAGCTGAACTTCTCCGGCAAGCTTTACGATGTCGCAGCCTACGGCGTGGACCCAGAGACCATGCGCGTGGACATGGATAAGCTACGCGAGCAGGCAATTAAGGAGAAGCCAAAGGTTATCATCGGTGGTTGGTCCGCCTACCCGCGCACCCTGGATTTCGCGGCCTTCCGCGAAATCGCCGATGAGGTGGGCGCTTACCTGTGGGTTGATATGGCTCACTTCGCGGGTCTGGTTGCCGCGGGCCTGCACCCGAACCCGGTAGAGCACGCCGATATCGTCTCCACCACCGTGCACAAGACCTTGGGCGGTCCGCGCTCTGGCATGATCTTGGCCAAGCAGGAATACGCAAAGAAGCTGAACTCCAATGTCTTCCCCGGCCAGCAGGGTGGACCGCTGATGCACGCGGTGGCGGCAAAGGCCATTTCCATGAAGATTGCGGCCAGCGAGGAATTCAAGGAGCGCCAGGAGCGCACCCTCGAGGGCGCCCGCATTCTGGCCGATCGCCTTTTGGCGGAAGATACGCGGGCAGCTGGCGTCGACGTCGTCTCCGGCGGCACCGATGTCCACCTCGTCCTGGCGGATCTGCGCAATTCGCAGCTCGATGGTCAGCAGGCAGAAGATCTCCTGCACCAGGTAGGAATCACCGTCAACCGCAATGCGGTCCCGAACGATCCTCGCCCGCCGATGGTCACCTCGGGCCTGCGCATCGGCACCTCTGCCCTGGCCACCCGTGGCCTTGATGCGGAAGCCTTCACCGAGGTTGCCGATGTCATCGGTACCGCCTTGGCACAGGGAAATAATGCCGATGTCGAGGCACTTCGCCGGCGCGTCGACAAGATCGCGGAGGACTACCCGCTGTATGAAGGCCTCGAGGACTGGAAGCTGGTTTAGTCCTTATCTTCTAAGGAATCCTCTGCGGCGTCCTTGTGGACGTCGTGGCCGCGAGCCTGCGCCAGCGTGGCGCGGGCTTGCTGCAGCCACTCCGGCTGCTTTTCCAAAAGCTCGCTGATTTCCGCGGTGGTCAGCGGCTTATCCATGTCATTCTTCTTTAGCGCGGTAACGGAAATACCCAGCTTGTGGGCAACTTCCTGCCGGGGGTGGGGGCCTTCACGGCGCAGCGTTTGCAGCCACTGCGGGGGATTGTGCTGCAGCTCGCGCAATTCCTCGTGGCTTACCGCGCTATTTTGAAATTCTTCAGGCGCGGCGGGCAGATAGATATTTAGCTTCTTAGCGGCGGTCTGCGCGCGCATCGCGGTACCGGACGGTTGCTGTTGGTTATGTTGTTCACTCACGGTTTAACCGTAGCACTTTCAGTAGACTGTGCTCCATGCTGCGCTTAGCCTTTGTGACCGGTACGGAACCTGGAAAATGGTTTCAGAGATTTCAGGACAATACTGCCCACGGCGGTTTATCTACCATCGATGCGGATGACGGCATGGCGGAATTGCTCGCAGGTCGCGTGGATCTGGCGTTAACGCGCCTGCCGGATGCGCGCCTGGATGACTACTTCCACGTGGTCCGCCTCTATGAGGAGGCCCCCGGCGTTGCGGTCCCGAAAGATTCAGTTTATGCGGAGGTGGGCGAGGCGCTTGCGCTTGCCGATGTCTCCGATGAGCACCTTAACTACCGCCTCACCGATGCCGGTGAGGTCGATATCGCCGCCGTGCGCGAGGCCCTGCAGGTGGTCGCGGCCAATGTGGGCATCGCCATCGCACCGCTGCCGCTGCTAAAAATCCTCAGCAAGAAACAGGTGGTTCCGCTTGCGCTGAAGGGCAGCGAGGTGCCGGTCACCGAAATTGCCTTGGTCTGGCGAAAGGCGGAGGATAATGAGGCCATCCAGGACTTTGTGGGCATCGCTAAGGGGCGTACCGCCCGCTCCTCCAGGCAGGAGAAGCCGAAGCGCACGGCCCGCGAAAAAGCTAAAGCCAAACAGTCTCGAAGGATTGTTAACAATCCGTTACAGAAACAAAAGAAGCGCCCTAAGCAGCGCAAACGACGATGATATGAGGGTTGATCCGCGCTAACCCCGTTGCACACGGTGGCAAGGAAGTGCATTTGGGGTATACCGTTGGCTGCGCTCGCCATAACGGCGGCCTCAAACTACAGTGAACTAATTTTTCGGCTGAAAATCGAAAGGTAGATCTAGAAATGCGCAAGATGACTCGTCGTATCGCAGGTGGCTTCGCGGCCGCAACCCTCTCCGTTGCTCTCGTTGCATGCTCGGATGCAGAGGACGCCGCCGATGACGCAAAGGATGCCGCTGGCTCCGTAGCCGCAGACGCCTCGGATGCTGCTGGTTCTGCCGCATCCGATGCCACCGATGCCGCTGGTTCCGCTGCCGCAGAGGCAACCGGCTCTAAGGACGATAATGCAGAGGGCGCCAAGGGCGATACCCAGACCATCACCACCGCAAATGGCGAGGAAGAAGTTCCGGCTGACCTCGCCGCCGCCATCGAGGAAAAGCAGGCTGAGTGGGGCGACGTGCAGAGCGTGGAGTCCTCCGATAAGGGCACCCTGGCTACCTTCGAGGGTGGCAAGCACTTGGTCTACTCTGAGGAGACTGGCGCACAGCCGGTCATCGGCAAGATTGCTGAGACCTGGGTCAACGAGGGCGGCCTCGACGCCTCCGTTGGCCTGCCTACCAAGCCAGAGGCTGACGCAGCCGAGGCGAACGGCTGGACCCAAGAGTTTAGCAACGGCACCATCTCCTGGACCGAGGGTGAAGACGGCCAATTCAAGGCTGGTATCGAGGCCTAAAGGCTAAAATTCGGCGCCTGCCCAAGCGGCACGCCGAACACTCTCGTCACTTTCCCTGCGGGTTTTCCCGCAGGGATTTGTCGTTTTCTTAAAGTTCATCTTCCACCCATGTGATTTCAACCTTGGGTGCTTAGGTTGGGTGGTAACCCCTAAAGGATCGCGATCATTAGCGGTCCTGGGGGAGATAGACAAGGAAGAACAGCTTTCTACCGCTTCACAAAGGAAGATTCCTGCCATCATGACTCGCCCCTCTGTACTTTCTACTCCACTAGGCACCACGGAAAATGACGTCGCTACCAAGACCTACGTCCTTGATACCTCGGTCTTATTATCTGACCCGTGGGCGCTGCGAAAATTCGCCGAACACGAGGTTGTCCTTCCCGTCGTGGTTATCTCTGAATTGGAAGGAAAACGTCATCACCCGGAGCTTGGCTGGTTCGCCCGCCAAGCTCTTCGCTTTTTGGAAGAGCTGCGCGCTACCTATGAGGCGCTTGACCAACCCGTTCCGGTCAACGTGGCCGGCGGTACCCTGCGGGTAGAGCTCAATCACCAAGACCAATCGCTCTTGCCGGCCGCATTCCGCGGGCCGGAAGGGGACCACCGCATCTTGGCCTGCGCCTTGAACCTCGCGCACGAGGGCAAGGACACGGTCCTAGTGACCAAGGACGTACCGCTGCGCGTCAAGGCCGGCGCCGTGGGCGTGCCGGCCGATGAATACCACGCCCAGGATGTCATTTTGACCGGGTACTCCGGTATGGCCACCGCCTATACCACCACGGATGTCATCGATGCCCTCTACGGCGATGGGGAAGTGCTGCTCGATGGGGCCGTCACGGA
This sequence comes from Corynebacterium sp. KPL1818, assembly GCF_000478135.1. Classification (NCBI taxonomy): domain Bacteria; kingdom Bacillati; phylum Actinomycetota; class Actinomycetes; order Mycobacteriales; family Corynebacteriaceae; genus Corynebacterium; species Corynebacterium sp. KPL1818. The sequence goes on from NZ_KI515760.1 coordinate 174,631, forward strand.
CGATGACACCCCGGTGGAAGACCTGCCGGTGCACTGCGGCATCACCTTGGTAGCCGGCGCGCAATCTGCCCTGGGCCGCATCATGCCGGACGGGGCGGTGCGCCTGGTGCGCGGCGATCGCAGTGCCTTCGGCGTGCAGGGGCGTTCGGCGGAACAGCGGATCGCCCTAGATCTGCTGCTGGATCCTGAGGTGGGCATTGTTTCCATCGGTGGAAGGGCCGGTACCGGTAAATCAGCGCTGGCATTGTGCGCAGGCTTGGAGGCCGTCTTGGAACGCGGGGAGCACCGCCGCATTGTGGTCTTCCGGCCCATGTACGCCGTCGGCGGGCAGTCGCTGGGGTATCTGCCGGGCTCTGAGTCAGAGAAGATGAACCCGTGGGCCCAGGCGGTCTATGACACCTTGGAAGGCCTAGTCTCTGACAACGTTCTGGAGGAGATCCACGAACGTGGGCTCATTGAGGTCCTGCCACTGACCCATATTCGCGGCCGGTCCCTGCACGATGCCTTCGTCATCGTGGACGAGGCGCAGTCATTGGAGCGCAATGTTTTGCTCACCGTGCTCTCGCGCTTGGGGGAAGGCTCGCGAGTAGTGCTCACCCACGACGTTGCCCAGCGCGATAACCTGCGGGTGGGCCGCCACGATGGGGTACAGGCGGTCATCGAAAAGCTCAAGGGCCACGAGCTCTTCTCGCACATTACCCTTAAGCGTTCGGAGCGCTCCGCCATTGCGGAACTGGTAACCGATCTATTAGAAGGCAACGACTAAGTGAGGGCCGGATGAAAGCGATTTCGCAGACAGCGAATTTAATGAATTCTTTATAGAAAAAATCACCCAAGACCAGTAATAATGGTGCTTATGAGCGAGAACGCCAAGAAGACGTCTGCGGACGATAAGAAAAAGGATTTCCGTATTCGGCCCTTCACTTCGGCCGATTACCCGCAGATGCGGGACATCTACGAGCAGGGCCTGCAAACCGGCCATGCCACCTATGAAACCCGATCCTTGACCTACGAGGAGTTTACGAGCTCCAAGATCATGGCCTCGGTGCACGTAGCCGTTGAGGCGGACGATGATTCCAAGGTATTGGGGTGGGTTTCGGCCGCCCCGATTTCCTCGCGCACCGTCTTCCACGGCGTCGTGGAGGATTCCATTTACTTGGGATCTGATGCCCAAGGCCGTGGCATTGCAGGGGCCTTGCTCGATTGCCTCATTGAAGTGTGCAAGGACCTGCACAAGTGGGCCATCCACTCTTGGATCTTCCCGGAAAATGAAGGTTCTGCGGGCCTTCACAAGTCCCGCGGTTTTGAAAAGGTCGGCACCTACTCACACATGGCCAAGATGACCTATGGCGAGTTGGCCGGTCAGTGGCGCGATACCGATGTCTACGAGCTCCTGCTTCCCAAGCCGGAGGAAAAGAACCGCTAAATACAACCGTGCCTCGTAACCACGAAGGCCGTAGCGCTGCCGAGGGAATTAATAATCTCGGTCGCTACGGCCTTTGGTCGTTTTCTACTTCGCGAGGCCGCCGGTTGGGTAGGCGAGGGCGGACTCGATGGGAGCATCGGCAAGCGGCAGGCTTTCGCGCAGCGCATGCAGCTCCCCTAATCGATCGTCTCCTTCAGGCGCTCTTCGCGCAGGGGAAGCAGGACGAGTAGGGCGACGATGACGAGCGGAACCATCAGCGCGATGACCGGGGTGAGGCCATCGTTATAGGAATTGAGGATCGCTTGCTCGAGGGGCTCTGGCAGGGAAGAGACCATATCCGGGGTGAGGCTATTGGCATTGCCATTGGCGCTATTGAACTTCTCAGCATAGGCCGCGCCCTCGGGGCCCAGCTGCTGGATGGCCTGCGGCAGGCGGTTGGCCATCTCATCCTGCATGTTGTTGATGAACATGGAACCAACCAGGGAAGCGCCCAGGGCAGAACCGATCTGGCGGAAGAAGTTATTCGCCGCGGTAGCCGTGCCCACCTGGGACAGTGGGAAGGAGTTCTGAACAATGAGCACGAGCACCTGCATGACCATGCCCAGGCCAATGCCGAAGGCAAGGAATTCGAAGCCGAGCTGAATGAGGGACGTGTCTACCGATAGGCGGGACATCCAGAACAGGGCGCCTGCGGTAATGGCTAGGCCGACAAGCGGGTAAATCTTGTAGCGGCCGGTGCGGGCGATGATGAAGCCGACGCCGGTAGAGGTGCCGATAAGGCCAATCATCATCGGAATCATCATCAGGCCAGCGCTGGTGGGCGATAGGGTATGGACCATCTGCAAGTAGGTGGGCATATAGCCCAGCACCCCAAACATGGCCAGGCCCAAGATGACGCCGGATAGGGTGGTCAGGGCCATATTGCGATTCTTGAACAGGCGAACCGGGATGAGTGGTTCGGCAGCGCGCAATTCCACGATGATGGTAATGATCGCACCGACGAGGGTGATGGCGCCGAGGGTGAGGAACATGGAGGAATCCCAGTCATACTCGGTGCCGCCCCAGGTGGTCATGAGGATAAGGGAGGCGGTGGTAATGGCGATGAAGGTGGCGCCGAGCCAGTCAAAGCGCTTCATATCGGCCTGACCCACACGCAGGTTGAGTACCAGGATGCAGACCACCATGGCCAGCAGGCCGAGCGGGATATTCATCCACATGCCCCAGCGCCAGCCGGGGCCATCAGTAAACCAGCCGCCCAAGACGGGGCCAAGGACGGAGGACAGGCCGAAGACGCCGCCCATGATGCCCATGAACTTGCCACGCTCACGGGAGGAGGTGACCTCGGCGATGATGGACTGTGAGGAGATCATCATGAACCCAGCGCCAAAGCCTTGCACGGCGCGGGCGATGATGAGCACCGTCATGGAATCGGCGAAACCGCCGATGGCGGAGCCCACGACGAAGACGGCGATGCCGCCAATGTAGAGCCACTTGCGGCCCAGCATGTCACCCAGCTTGCCGGAAATCGGCATGGCGATGGTCATGGTGACAAGGAATGCGGAGATGACCCAGCTCATGTGGTCAACGCCGCCAAGCTCACCAACAATCGTTGGCAAAGCGGAAGAGAAAATCATCTGGCCCAGCGAGCTCATCAACATGGTGAGCACTAGCGCAGAGAAAATGAGCCCCAGGTTATCCGCCCGCGACTGGCCCTGCGCAGGAGCCTTTTCGGCTGTATCTACCATCGGATTCCTTTCATAACATCATTAATCAAAGTCAGTGAATCATTCAGACGCGAACTCAGGGCGTCGCTGCAATCGCTATCGGGGGCGGCGATGGAAAGCCAGAGGGCCTCGCGGACCACTCCGGCGATGACCATGGCCTCCGTTGCCGTGGAATGGTCCTCGAGGACGCGCAGTTCCGGTTCCCAGTCAAGGCGCTCCTCAATGAGCCCAATAAGCTCGATGGATTTCGCCCGCTTGCGGCTAATGGAGGCGGCGGCCGCCTCTGGGTCATTAGCAATGCGCTTGCGTCGCTCCCGAATCGTGGGATTAACGTGATGGCCCTCCATGTGCTGCTCAACCAGGTTAAGGACGAGCTCCATGATGTTGGTGGTGGGCTCGTGGAGGAAATACTCGCGCATTTCCGCGGTGAAGTCAGCGCTTGGCGCCCCAAGCACGGCGGATTCCTTCGAATCGAAATAATTAAAAAACGTGCGCCGAGAAATACCGGCTAGTTCGCAGATCTCTTCAATAGTGACCTCGCCAAAGGAATGCTTATCCACCAATTCGGTGGCGGCATCCTCAATGCGTAGCCGCGTTTCTAGGCGTTTCTGCTCGCGTAGTGATAGTTCTTCTTGCACAAAATGCAACTTTACACTCGGTGCAAACTTGCACCAAGTGCAAAATGGGTGATTTTGTAGATGTGTACGCTGAATCTATGTTGTAGTTCACAGCCTGCGCTTGCCGATGCCCCTTTCTTTACCCGCGCTTGCCATGCCTGGGAAGCGCGTCGAGGCATGCGAAAACCCCCGCTCAGAAGTGATTTCCGAGCGGGGTTACAGCGCTAAAAGCGGCTGAGATTAGATATTGTCGCGCTCGCGGTTGGTCATGCTCAATACATCCAAGCGCTTGTCCAGCTCTTCCTCGGTGAGGTTCTCGCCGTCAACAAAGCCCAAGTCGATAACGGCCTGGCGGACGGTGATCTTCTCGTTGAGGGCGTGCTTTGCGGCCTTTGCAGCGTTCTCGTAGCCGATAGCGGAGTTCAGCGGGGTCACGATGGAAGTGGAGGACTCCGCGAAGTGCTTCATGCGCTCCTCGTTGGCCTCGATGTGGTCGACACACTTCTCAGCAAAGACGCGGGCGGAGTTGGCCAGCAGGCGAGCGGACTCGAGCACGTTGCGCGCCATCATCGGGATGAAGACGTTGAGCTCGAACTGGCCCTGTGCGCCGCCGAAAGCAACGGCTGCGTCATTGCCCACGACCTGGCCGGCCACCATGGTAACCGCCTCAGGGATAACCGGGTTGACCTTGCCCGGCATGATGGAGGAACCAGGCTGCAGGTCCTTCAGGTGGATTTCTGCCAGGCCGGTCAGCGGGCCGGAGCCCAGCATGCGCAGGTCATTGGCAATCTTGTTGAAGGACACGGCCACCGAGCGCATGGCGCCGGAGAACTCTACGAGGCCATCGCGGTTAGCCTGTGCCTCGAAGTGGTTTTCTGCTTCCTTCAGCTTCTCAACGCCGGTGAGCTTCTTGAGCTCCTCGGTCACCTTGCCGCCGAACTCAGCGGAGGTATTCAGGCCGGTACCGGTTGCGGTACCGCCGATGGCGAGCTCGCCCAAGCGCGGGAGGGTAGCCTCAATGCGCTCGATGCCGAGCTCCACCTGGCGGGCGTAGCCGCTGAACTCCTGGCCCAAGGTGATTGGGGTGGCGTCCATGAGGTGGGTGCGGCCGGCCTTGACGACGTCCGCGAATTCCTTCGCCTTCTTGGTCAGGGACTCGTGCAGGACCTTCAGACCCGGAATGAGGTCATTGACGGCTGCTTCCGTGGCCGCTACGTGGGTAGCGGTGGGGAAGGTGTCATTGGAGGACTGGCCCATGTTGACGTCATCGTTCGGGTGAACCTCGACGCCCTGCTTATGTGCCAAGGAAGCGATGACCTCGTTGGTGTTCATATTGGAAGAGGTACCGGAACCGGTCTGGAAGACGTCAATGGGGAAGGCGTCGTTGTGCTTGCCTTCTGCGATTTCCTTCGCAGCGGCGATAATGGCGTCTGCCTTTTCCGCATCCAGGCTGCCGGAATCCTTATTGACCTGTGCGCATGCAGCCTTGAGCAGGCCGAGCGCGCGGATCTGCGCATCTTCCAGGCCGCGGCCGGAGATGGGGAAGTTGTCTACCGCGCGCTGAGTTTGTGCGCGCCACAGGGCATCGGCGGGAACTTTAACCTCGCCCATAGTGTCATGTTCGGTACGGTATTCGGTCATGAAAATCACCTCGGTTAATTGAATGTGTGCGTCTACCCCCAGTATGGCGAAAAGCTAAAAACTAGAGCGCGAAAAGCCCGAGCCCGTCCCGCCATTTGGGGGTGAGGTTTAGTTCTTGGTGGGGTCCGAGTAGTCCACGACGGAGTATTCCTGCAGCTTAGCCAGCTTGTGGAAGGAATCGACGTAGCGAATGGTGCCGGACTTGGAACGCATGACCAGCGACCGGGTGGAGGCACCATTATTGCGGTAAGACACACCGCGCAGCATGTCACCGTTGGTCACGCCGGTGGCGGCGAAGTAGCAGTTCTTGGAGGAGACCAAGTCATTGGTGCCCAAGACCTTATCCAGGTCGTGTCCGGCGGCGCGGGCCTTTTCCGCTTCCTCTTCATCCTTTGGCCACAGCTTGCCTTGGATTTCGCCGCCCATGCACCGCATGGCGCAGGCAGTGATGATGCCCTCAGGGGTGCCGCCAATGCCCATCATCATGTCGATGGAGTTGGAATCCTGGCAGGTAGCGATGGCGCCTGCCACATCGCCGTCCATGATGAGGCGCACCTTGGCGCCAGCCTCGCGGATTTCCTGGATGAGCTTTTCGTGGCGCGGGCGGTCCAAAACCACCACGGTGACATCCGCGGTGCGCAGGCCCTTCGCCTTGGCCACGGACTCGATATTCCACTGCACGGACTGGTTGATATCGATGGAACCGACGGCTTCTGGGCCCACGGCGATCTTTTCCATGTAGAAGACCGCGGACGGGTCATACATGGTGCCGCGCTCAGCGGCGGCGATCACGGAAATGGCATTGGGGCGGCCCTCAGCCATCAACCGCGTGCCGTCCACGGGATCCACGGCGATGTCCATCGCCGCACCCTCACCGGTGCCGACCTCTTCGCCGTTGAAGAGCATCGGGGCCTCATCCTTTTCGCCCTCACCAATGACGACGACACCCTTCATCGCCACGGAGTTAATCAGCTTGCGCATGGCATCGACTGCCGCGCCATCGCCCTCATTCTTCATGCCACGACCAACCCAGCGGCCAGAGGCCAAGGCGGCGGCTTCGGTCACGCGCACCAGCTCCATGGCCAAGTTACGGTCGGGCAAATAAGAAGTATTTTCGGACATGTGTAGTGGTTGCCTTCCATGTGTTCTCACCGTGGGGGTAATTCCCACGCGCTTAGTGTTCTACTTTTCCTATTCTGGCACTTTTTGGCGCCAATAGGTCCGATTTGGGGCCCCTTTTGTGGGGATTTTCCTTGTTATTGGCGGCATTAACGGCGCGAATGTGCGCACGCGGGAGGCATGTGGCACTTTCACGGCGGCTCATGCGATACTAAGGCGCGTGGCAGCAGAACAAAGACCGAAGATTTTCGAAGGCGCTCGCGACATCATTTTGTCCCTATCCGTAGTGGTCGTCATGATGTTGCTCGTGGTGGGCGCGACCGGGCTCTGCTCGGTCAATCCGGAAACAGCGCAAGGCCCAGTCCAAGAGGTAGACGAGGAGACCTTCCTGGATACGCAGGCCCGCGCCGGTATTGGCGCCATCCGAGATCCCCAGATGCCTGAAGGCTGGCAGGCCAATGCGGCCCGCCGCTCGCAGCTAGGCGGCGAGACAGCCACCGTCGTCAGCTGGCTGACTGCGGACGGAAACTACGTGGAATCCACCCAAACGCAGGTTTCTGCAGAAGACGCGGGCGAAAAATACGATGCGAACTACCGCGGGCTGAACTCTACGCGCGAGGTAGCCGGTCAGCAGGTGCGCGTGCTGGCAAGCGATGACGATTCGGTGCGCCGCTTGTGGATTGTTGACCTGGGCGATGCCCGCCTCATCATCTCTGGCGCGGCCCCCGATGAAGAATTCGCCGCCGCCACCGAGGCCTTTATCAAGGCCAAGCCTATAAGCGGAAAGTAACCTCGCTGAGCCCCTCAGAGTCCGCTTCCACCGTGATTCCTTCAGTATTACCGGTGGCTTCTTCTAAGCCAGCGGCATCCAGGCCGCTCAGCCGCGTCTTTTCTAGGTAGACATCCACGCGCTCGCGCTGAGAACGCTGCGGGTAGATGGAGACTTGGACCACGTGGGCATCGGCAAGCAGCAGCACGATGGACCGGGAAAAGTAGCTTAGTTCCTCCTCGGTGCCCGAAACCTGGGTGCTGGTATGCGCCGGCCCGAAGAACTCCTCTACCAGCGCGCGGGAATCACCGCCCATGATGGAGCCTGCCGATGCCGATTTGGATACGAAATCAATCCGCTTTCCCGGGTAACCATAAATCTGCACTACTCTTCACCCTCCTCGGCCTGCTGCTCGTTGTTTTCTGCCTTCTCTAGGGCATCTTCCACGCGCTTGGAAGCGCCATCCAGGTGGGACTCGCACGTGCGGGCAAGCGCCTCGCCGCGCTCCCAGTATTTTAGGGACTCATCCAGGCCCATTTGGCCGAGCTCTAGAATCTTGACGGTCTCAATGAGCTCATCGCGCGCCTGCTCGTAGCTCAATTCCTCTACGGGAGTAAAGGCATCCTGGCCCGGCTGGCCGGAACCAATGGTTTCATCTGACATCAGCAATTCTCCTACTATTTCTGGCTAATCGGCGGCCTGGGAGGCCATGGACACGGCGGTGATGGAACCATCGCCCACGCGAATGCGCAATTGCGCGCCGGGCGGTGATTGCTCATAAGAGCTGACGACCTCCGGATCGCTGCCATCTTTGGGCAAGACCTGGACAATAGAATACCCACGGGCAAGCGTGGCCGAAGGCCCCAAAGCAGAAACCCGCGCGCGCAGGGATTCCACGTGCCGGGTCTCGCGATCCAGCAGCACCCGCAGCTCGCGGCGCATACTCGTGCGCATGCGCTCGACCTCCTCGCGCCGGGCGCGGATGGGCGTCATCGGATCGGCCAGCACTGGGCGGGAGCGGATATTATCCAATCCACGCCGTTCGCGTTCTACCCAGCCGCGCAAGGCCGCCGCCATGCGGGACCGCGCCTCAGCGATGACGGCGCGTTCCTCTGCCACCGACGGGACCACGCGCTTGGCGGCATCCGTGGGGGTCGCCGCGCGCAGATCCGCCACGTTATCGAGCACCGGGCTATCCGGCTCGTGGCCAATCGCGGAGACCACCGGGGTACTTGCGGCCACGACGGCGCGTTGCAGGGCTTCTTCAGAAAAGGGCAGGAGGTCTTCGACGGAACCGCCACCGCGGGCGATGATGATGACATCGATCTGCGCATCGGCGTCGAGCTCCTGCAGGGCGGAAATCACCTCGGGGACGGTATTCGCCCCCTGGACCGCAGTATTAATGACGCGGAATTGCACGGCCGGCCACCGGTCGCGGGCTACTGCCATAACATCGCGCTCGGCGGCAGAACCGCGGCCTGTAATCAGGCCGATTTTCTGCGGGAGGTAGGGAAGCGGGCGCTTGCGCGCGGGATCAAAGAGGCCTTCTGCGGCAAGCTGCGCGCGTAGCTTTTCGATGCGCGCCAACAAATCGCCGATGCCTACGTGCCGGATCTCCGTGGTCCACAGGGAAAAGGATCCGCGGCCGGCATAAAAGGCGGGCTTGCCGTGCACGATGACGCGGTCGCCATCTTTTAGCGGCGTGGGCAAGTTGTGCAGCATTGAGGACGAGCAAGTCAATTGCACCGACTTTTCCTGCTGGACATCGCGCAGGGTGAGATAGGACAGCTTCCAGGTGGGCTTGTAATTAATCTGCGTTAACTGGCCTTCCACCCACAGGTATCCTAGGCGCTCGATCCATCCCTTCACCTGGTCATTGACCTGGCCCACGGGCCACGGGGTCTCTGGAGTATTTGCCGGTTGGTTCACGCAGCCACCCTTTCCTTGTACAGCGCCATACAGTGCCTTTTAGTGTAGGTGCTCAGGGCCCGTGGCGCCCCGCTTGGGTGGCCTAGATGGGCGCTTTCCCTGCTGGATAGGCCTTACTATTGTTTTGCTTTACCTTTCGATACTCTGGGAGGCATGACTGATGGTAAAAATGTTCTCCTCGCGGCACCGCGCGGTTACTGCGCTGGAGTGGACCGCGCCGTCGAGACCGTAGAAAAGGCGCTAGAAAAATACGGCGCACCCATTTATGTGCGCAAGCAAATCGTCCACAACCGTTATGTCGTTGAATCTTTGGCCAAGCGCGGAGTCATCTTCGTTGAAGAGGCCGCCGAGGCCCCAGAGGGTGCCCACCTCGTCTTTTCCGCCCACGGCATTTCCCCGGCGGTGCGCAATCAGGCGCAAGAGCGCAAGCAACTGACCCTGGATGCCACCTGCCCCTTGGTGACCAAGGTGCACAAGGAGGCCCAGCGTTTTGAGCGCGATGGCTACCACATCCTCCTCGTGGGCCACGAAGGCCACGAAGAGGTAGAAGGCACCGCGGGAGAGGCCCCCGATGTTACGCACCTGGTCGATGGCATCGACGGCGTGGACAAGCTGCCGGATTACCTGCAGGATGAAAAGCTCATTTGGCTTTCGCAGACCACGCTCTCGGTGGATGAGACCGTAGTCATCGTCAATAAGCTGCGCGAGCGTTTTCCGCACCTGCAAAACCCGCCGTCAGATGATATTTGCTACGCCACCCAAAACCGGCAAGAATCCGTCAAGGCCATCGCGCCGAAGTGCGATCTGATGATCGTGGTGGGTTCTAAGAACTCGTCCAACTCGGTGCGCCTGGTAGAGGTTGCACTCGAGGCGGGTTCGCGCGACTCCCACTTGGTGGATTTTGCCGAAGAAATCGATGAAGCATGGCTTGACGGCGTAGAGACCGTTGGCGTGACCTGTGGCGCCTCCGTGCCAGAGCTTTTGGTGCGCGAGGTGCTCGAGTACTTGGATGATCGCGGCTTTAATGATGTGGAGCAAGTAACCACCTCCACCGAATCCATCACCTTCGCGCTGCCGCGCGACCTGCGCCCCGCGCGCACCTAGCGCGTAACCGCCTAGAGGCAACGAAAAACCGTGAGCCCCGCGGCCTCGTAAAGAGCGCCGGGAGCTCACGGTTTTATTTACTCATAGAGATTATCGTCCCACCGCTGCTTCTTGGCAGCCTCGTCTTTTGCTGAAGAGGAGGGGCCTCGTTCGGGATCCGGTGGTATCACGTCCCCCGCGCGCCGGTTCGGATCCGGCTGCAAGCGATTTTCGCGTTCTGCCTGTTGCTCGCGGCGGCGCTCTTCTCGGTCGCGTCCGCGGATGCGATCCTGCGGCTTCTGCGGCGGTTGCGTCTGTGCATGCGATCTGCGGCGGGAAGTGCGTGGGGACTGAACCTGTCCGTTTTCGGTTCTATCGCGCGCCATGAGTTCCGCCACGGAGAGCCGCTCAGCGCGGTTTTGGCGGTCCCGCTTCATGTCCGCGCGCCGCGATACCTTTTGCTGCTTGACGGCGCGCTGGGCGGTCTTGCGGAAGCGCATCCAGCGCAGGATGCCGATTGCAGCCGCGCCGAGGACCGCGATAAGCAACCACACGAAGTTCTGAACCAGCGGATACACGGAAGTTAGCAGCGACGTCTTAGAAAAACTGGTGCCTTCCGGGGCATTGGACTTGGTGATGACGATTCCCGCCGTCACCACGGTTACCGCGTAGAAGATGGGGATGGACGCGATGGACAGGAATAAGCCCCGTTCCTCAACGATGAGCGCTATGAGTAGCGAGCTGATGATGAGGAAGGCAAAGTACATCCAGCCTATGGAGCCGGCAAGAATGGAAATCAATGCGCCGGTGATCAAAAGTGCCGCCAATAGCCCAAGGCCTTTCAGCAGCGAGATGCTCGGCATGCTTAGGCGTTGCGCGGCGGTAGGCTTTCGTTGTTTGGCTAGTGACACGTCGCAAAATCCTACCGCCTGGCGCGGGCCAATGGCTATATCCACGCAGTGAAACCGCCTAGAATTTAGGAATAATTTGTCCCGCGCGGCCACGTATCAATGGGGGAGGGCTCGCGAGGCGCCCGGTTTGTGCGGCCGGGAATCTCCATTTCGTGGAGCTTGCGGGCGGTCACGCCCACCCGCGAATCCAGCGAAGAGAGCGTGGAATTATAGGCCTCCACTGCCTTTTCGAGGCTCTGGCCCACCTTGCCGTAGTGCTCCGAGAGCGTATTGAGCCGCGAATAGAGCTCGCGGCCTAGGCGCTGGACTTCTTTTGCTTTGGCGGAAATATCTTCCTGGTGCCATCCCATGGCCACCGTGCGCAAGAGCGCGAAGAGCGAGCTCGGGGTGGCGATGACGACGTTGCGTTCAAAACCAAACTCGATGAGCTCAGGATCGACCGACAGCGCCGCATCGAGGAAGGGATCCGCGGGCACAAAAAGCACCACGAATTCCGGGGTGGGCTGGAAGGCCTCAATATAGTCCTTGTGGGACAGCGCCTGGATGTGGCTGCGCAGTTGGTGCGCGTGGCGGCGCAGGTAGCCAGCGTGTTCTTCTGGATCCTCGGTTTCTAGCGCGTCGAGGTAGGAAGAAAACGGGACCTTGGCATCGACGATGATATGCCTGCCGCCGGCCAAGTTGATGAGCATATCCGGGCGCACGATGCGGCCGTTTAGGGGAGCTGAAACTTGGGAATCGAAGTCCACGTGCCTTGTCATGCCGCCGAGTTCGACGACGCGCTCTAGCTGAATCTCGCCCCACCGGCCGCGCACATTGGGCGAGCGCAACGCGGTAACGAGCTGATCCGTGCGCTCCGTGAGCCGGGACGAGGTGCGGGTCACCGCCTGCACTTGGCTGGATAGTGAGGCCAAGTGGGCGGTGCGGTCTTCTTCCAGTTCTTGTAACTGGAATCCCAGCCTATCCATGGCCTTTTCTAGCGGTTGCAGCTCGGCCTGGCGGCGCTGCGATTCCTGCAGCGCCCGGTGCTCCTCGCTCGGCGTGGAGCGAGACGCCGAATGGGAGTGGGCCAACCACCCCAGCACGGCGCCCAATAAGAGACCGATGAACAGCAGCAGCACGGGCAAAGTGGAAGTCATGGGATCCACTATGGCACGCGGCGCGGACACGCCTGACTATTTATTCGAATCTCCGTTCAAAAGATTTTCGAAGGCATCCCGCGCCCGGCGCAGGTTGGAGCGCATGCTCGGATCGTCATAGTCTTCCGGGGTGGAATCGACGTCGACGGAATCATCCAGGGTGTTAGACGCGCCATCGGATGCGGCGTCGGCGCCTGCGATATCGGGGTTGGCGTGTTCTGGGACCTTGCGCCACTGCTCGCGCTTGTATTGTGCCTGCTCTTCGGTATAGCGGCCGATGAGATAGCCCGCGACGGTGGAGTAGTTGAGCTCGGAGGAGTGCTTTTCCCCGGATTGCAGCTTCATCATGTCCTGCACGTAGCGATAAGCCACCGCGATCATGGCGGCGGTCGGCACGGCCAGGAATCCACCGATGAGCCCAAAGAGCGCGGAACCGACGATGACGGAGACCAAAACAATAACCGGGTGCAGGTTCATGGCCTTTGCCTGCAGCCACGGCGAGAGTACATTGCCTTCAAGCTGCTGGACCAAAAGGACAAGGCCCAGGACCAACAGGGCTTGGGTAAAGCCCAAAGACACCAAGGCGATAACGACCGCGAGCGCGCCAGAGACGATGGCGCCGACAAACGGGATGAAGCCGGCGATGAAGGTGATGATTGCCAGGGCCATCGCCAAGGGCACGCCGATGAGAACGAGGCCGAGGCCGATAAAGATGGCATCGATAAGCGAGACCACCGCCTGTGCCCGAATGAATCCGCCCAGGGTATTCCAAGCGCGCGTGAGCAATTCAGTAAGGTGCCAGCCCGCGCGCCGGCCGGTGGCATCGCGCAGCCACGGCAGGAACTTGGCGCCGTCTTTCAGGAAGAAGAAGGTGAGCACCAAGACGATGAATACCGTGATGAAAAATGAGGTGGCATTACCGATGCCCGTAAATACCGACCCAGCAATTACGCCGGCGCGCTCCTGCAGCCAGCCCGCGGCCTCGTCGATATAGGTGCTCATATCGTCGCTATCGAGGTTCAGGGGCGGGCCCTGGGCCCATAGCTGCAGCTGCTGAATGCCGGAGACCGTTTGCAGGTAGAGCGACTGGGATTGCCGCATAAAGTCCGGCGCCACTGAGGCGATGAGCCCGCCGACCGCGGCCGAGGAGATAAGGATCGTCGTAATCGCCGCCAAGCCCGCGGGTAGGCCCTTTGTGCGCATCCACCGCGCGATGGGGTTTAAGACGGTACAGATAATAAGGGCCAAGAGCACCGGGAGGATGCCTTGCCAGAAGCTGCCTAGGACGTGATAGATCGCAAAAAGGAACACGCCGATGATCAACAGGCGTACGGCCCACAGGGAGGTCGACTTCACCATTTCGCCCGCGATGACGGAGCGATCGACCTGATTGCCCGGGGGATGTGGCGATACATCGTCCAATTGGCTGGTGTCGAAGTCACCGTCCAATTTATCGCCCGGGCTTGCCTGCGGCTTTTCGGGTTTTGGTTGCTTATCAGAACTCACCCCACCATCTTGCCTCATAACGTGGTAGGTGCGTTAGGATTAGCCCCGTGAGTCTTACACTAGGAATCGTCGGCTTGCCCAATGTGGGCAAGTCCACTTTGTTTAATGCCCTGACCCGTTCCGAAATCCTGGCGGCCAACTACCCATTCGCCACCATCGAGCCCAATGTCGGCTTGGTGGAGCTGCCGGATCCCCGTTTGGACACCCTCGCCAAGATGTTCAATTCCGAGCGCATCTTGCCGGCGACCGTGTCCTTCGTGGATATCGCCGGCATCGTCGCAGGCGCCTCGCAGGGCGAGGGCATGGGTAACGCCTTCCTAGCTAATATCCGCGAGGCCGACGCCATCTGCCAGGTGGTCCGCGCCTTTTCTGATGACAATGTCATCCACGTCGATGGCCAGGTAGATCCCGGCAACGACATTTCCGTTATTAATACGGAGTTGATTCTGGCGGATCTGCAGACCATCGAGAAGGCCCTGCCGCGCCTGGAAAAGGATGCCCGGAAGAATAAGGACTTGGCACCCGTGGTGGAGGCAACCAAGAAGGCGCAGGAAATCCTGGAGGATGACCGTACCCTCTTCGCCGCCGCCAAGACCGGCGAGATCGATCTCTCCCTCGTGCGCGAGCTGCACCTGATGACGGCTAAGCCCTTCCTCTATGTCTTTAACTCGGATGAGGCTGTGCTTACCGATGCCGCCAAGAAGGACGAACTGCGCCAGCTCGTCGCCCCAGCAGATTGCGTCTTCCTCGATGCACAAACCGAGTCCGAGCTCTTGGAGCTGGATGAGGACGAGGCAAGCGAGCTGCTTGAGGCCGTAGGACAAGAAGAGCCTGGCTTGGCTACCTTGGCCAAGGCCGGTTTCTCCACCTTGGGCCTGCAGACCTACCTCACCGCCGGTGAAAAGGAAACCCGCGCGTGGACCATTAAGCAAGGCGCCGCCGCATCCCAGGCCGCTGGCGTTATCCACACCGACTTTGAAAAGAAGTTCATCAAGGCTGAAATCGTCTCCTTCGACGATCTCGTTGCCGCCGGCTCCATGGCCGAAGCGCGCGCCAACGGCAAGGTCCGTCAAGAAGGCAAGGACTACATCATGCACGATGGCGACGTGTGTGACTTCAAGATCGGTGGCTAAATCCTAGCTTGTTGCAGGTCGCGGGAGTAGACGTGGCGAGTGCGCGAATTTAGAGTTATCCTATTTGCGTACTTAACAACAATAAGGAGGTCATAATAATGGCTGAGCTAGAAAACAAGACGATCGCAATCATTGCTACCAATGACTTTGAAGACTCCGAGCTGACCTCTCCGCTGGAGGCCGTGCAGAAGGCTGGCGCCACCGTAAAGGTACTGGCACCTAAGGCTGGCACCATTACGGGCAAGAACGGCACCGAGATTAACGTTGATGCTACGACCAAGGATTCCGAGGATGAGAGCTTCGATGGCATCATCCTGCCTGGCGGCACCAATAACGCCGACCTCATCCGCTTGGACGAGTCAGCCGTTAGTATCGTGCGCAAGCACATGGGCGAGGACCGCCCCTTGGGTGCCATCTGCCACGGCGGTTGGATCCTAGCCGATGCAGAAGCACTCAAGGGCCGTACCTTGACGTCCTTCCCGTCCCTGCAGACCGATCTCCGCAACGCAGGTGCTACCTGGGTTGACGAGGAGGTCCACTGCGACCAGGGTTTGGTCTCCTCCCGTACCCCGGATGACCTGCCTGCATTCAATGCGAAGTTGGTTGAAGAGTTCGGAGAGGGTCAGCACTAAATTAGGCTTGAGCCTTAATTACTCCCTACGGGCCAGATTGTGAGAAACCTCCTGGTTCGTAGGGAGTTTTTCGTCTCTAGCGGCTGCAGGGCCCATGGGAAGATTCAGGCTTTGGCTGTATTTTTCCCCTTCCCTCTGTCTGCTAACCTATGACCTCAGAAGGGGAGTAGTTCCTACGGCGCCCATTGCGCCGCGATGACTGGTCGACACACTGGCCTCAAAGCCCGGCCACTCAGCATCGATGCACCCGATGCGAACGAGACCTTCGGACTGATTCTGGTTGCCGAAGGGAGAGTAGTAGACCTTGTCTTCTTTAAGTTCTGAGCAGCGCATTTTAGAGCGCTTTATGATGTTGTCCATCGCCGCGGCAGTGGCGACGATTATCTTGAAATCCCTGGCGGCTTGGCTAACGGGCTCGGTAGGTTTCTTCTCTGACGCCCTTGAGTCCCTCGTGAACCTCGCAGCCGCCATCGCGGGCTATTGCGCCTTGCGCATTTCCGCCAAGCCTGCCGACCATAATCATCACTTTGGACACGGCAAGGCCGAGTATGTGTCCGCGTTGGTAGAAGGCGCGATGATCTTCCTCGCCGCAGGGGCCATCATCTACACCGCGATCCAGCGCCTCATTACTCCCCAGCCCGTTGAAGAAGGCGGCTGGGGCTTAGCGCTGTCGCTCTTGTCCTCGCTGCTCAACCTGGGCGTCGGGTTGGCCTTGATTAAGGCGGGCAAGCGCTACCGTTCCGCGACGCTGAATGCCGATGGCCACCACCTGCTTACGGATGTGTGGACCTCCGTCGGCGTCCTCGCCGGCATGGCTGCGGTGTATCTCACGGGCTGGCTGTGGCTCGATGCGCTTGTAGCCTTGGCGGTTGGCATCAATATCTTGTGGACAGGATTTAAGATTTTGCGCGAATCCGTCAGCAGCCTGCTTTCTGAGGCGCTCCCGGAAGAAGAGCAGGATCAGATTTGGGATCTCTTAACTGAACTGGAAAAAGAAAAGGCCGTGACCTTCACGGACCGGCGCACGGTAGCCTCCGGCAGGCAAAGGATGGTCTACCTGACCATGGAGGTGCCGGCGAGCTGGAGCGTTTTATACTCGCACGAGATCGCCGACGACGTCGAAGTCGCCCTCGACCAGCTTTTCCCCGGATGCAGCGTGTTTATCCACGTGGAGCCGGCCGGCGTCGCGCATCGCCGCCCACTTCCATTCCGGCAATAAATTAAGGCCCAAGGCGTACTGCTCTGGGCCTTCATTCGCGATTTATTAAGCCTTGACGCTTACTTCCTCGTCGGAGTCTTCCTCCATGATGTGCTTGACGCCATTTTCGGCTTCATCCCACACCTCTTGGTTCTGGATGCCTGCGCGCTTGGCGACGACCGTCGCGCACAATGCCTGACCCGTGACGTTCAGCGCCGTACGGCCCATGTCAATGATGGGCTCAACGGCCAGCAGCAAACCGACGCCAGCCAACGGCAGACCCAGCGTGGACAGGGTCAGCGTGAGCATAACCGTCGCGCCAGTGGTACCCGCGGTAGCCGCGGAACCAATGACGGAGACGAAGATGATGAGCAGGTACTGCGTGAAGTCTAGGTCCACGCCATAGAACTGCGCAACGAAGATCGCAGCAACGGCAGGGTAGACGGAGGCGCAGCCATCCATCTTCGTGGTAGCGCCGAGGGGCACTGCGAAGGACGCGTACTCGGTGGGAACGCCCAGGGCGCGTTCGCTAAAGCGTTGCGTTGCGGGCATAACACCCATGGAAGAACGGGTGACAAAGCCCAAGGAGGTTACCGGCCAGATGCGCTTGTAGAAGCCCTTGACCGGAATATTGTTGAACTTCAGCACTGCAGGGTAGACCACGGCGAAGACGATGGCCAGACCCACATACATTGCCAAGACGAACTTGCCCAGCGAACCAAGTGCGTCCCACCCGTAGGTAGCAACGGCCTTACCGATAAGCGCTGCGGTACCAATCGGTGCCAGGCGGATAATCCACCACAGGACCTTTTGGATGACCTTGAGGAAGGACTCCGTAAAGTGCAAGAACGGATCGGCAGCCTTACCGGTCTGTACCGCGGCGATGCCAATGGCCAAGGAAATAACCAGCAGCTGAAGCGCACCGAAGTTGAGGGTAACTTCGCCATCGCTAGCAGAGGCCGTAAGCCCGATGAAGTTTTGAGGGAGCAGCTGCTCGAAGAAGGCAGTCCACGAACCGACGCTCGATGGATCCTTTGCAGCGGATGCATCGACGCTCGCGCCAGCACCGGGCTTCATGACCAATGCCACGACGATGCCCACGATGACGGAAAAGAACGCCGTAATGGCGAACCACATCAACGTAGAAACGGCTAAGGATGCGGCATTGGCAACCTTGCGCAGGTTAGCCACAGAGGTGACCACCGCGGCGAAGATGAGCGGCGGAACCATGACCTTCAATAGCTGGACATAGGCGCCACCGACACCGCTGAGCAGATTGGTCAGCCACCCTGGATTATCAGGATCGGTATCCATGCCAGATGCGATCAGTCCCAGGATAAGGCCGATGATAAGGCCCGCAATGACTTGCGCGCCAAACCCTGTTGCCCAGCTAGGGAGCTTGGAGCGAGAGGAAACTTTTTGTGTCATAGAACGTCCTTTAGAAATCAACTGAACAGGTCTGACTATTTTCTTAGTACGGTTCTGTTCAACTTCAACCCGTCTTACTTTATTCCATGCGTCAAACCACAAGGAAAAAGGGTCTCGTTTCCAGCTGCGATGCCGTTAAGACTGCTTTGTAGACTAAGCAGTTCAGCGCCGGTGTACCCTCTTACCCACACCGAGCCATTCAATCTGCGCCCCTCAATCCTCATCCGCCGATCCCGCGCTTCATCCCTTGTCCTGCAACCCCACCCTTCAATCCTCATCCTGTAACCCGCCCTTCGCGCTCACCGCGAGCCTCATTTCGGTTAGCGCTCCTATCCCCCGTGAGCGCGAAGGGTGGGGAGAGGGGGATGGCGCGAACAAGATGCTGGGTGTACCCAATAGGTAGCCCGTGAACCTCCTGGTACCTTTACTCTTATTTCTTTTACAGGAGGTAGAGGCATGGGCTGGATAAAGCCATTAATTGGCGTTGCCGTACTCGGTGGCGTGGTGTCGATGGGAGTCGGTGCAGCGAATAGTGATGAGCGCGCAGTGGTTAATCGCGTCATCGATGGCGACACCATAGACGTCATGCTTGATGGCGAAAAGACAAGGGTTCGACTCCTCAATATCGATACTCCCGAAATCGGGCGCAATGGGAAGCCCAGCGAGTGCTTAGCGGAAGAAGCCAAGGAGTACCTCGAAGGTCGATTGCCACAAGGAACCGAGGTGACACTGGAATACGACGAGGAGAAGACTGATAAGTATGGGCGCACATTGGCCGGTGTCTTTCTTGGAGGCGATCTTGTAAATGCAGACATTGCTGCTGAGGGGCTTGCGGTTGCCAAAAAGATTGGCGCTAATGGCAAGTTCTATAACGAGGTAAAAGAAGCAGAAAGCGGGCCAAGGACTAAGGGCACGGGAGTCTTCGGGGTTTCCGATGAATGTCAAGTGTCCAGCGATGAAGATATGGCAGAGTCACTTCAGCAAGCTGAAAGTGCTACGGCTGCTGCCGCTGGGATCGGAATTATTGCTGCCAACATCGATAGCGACGACGGTGGGGCCACAAAGGCTCTGGCCCAGATCTACGCTGCCCGGAAGGGGTTGGACGCCTTGCGTGGACGTAGCGATGATCGCAGTGAGTTCCAAAAAGCCGCATATCCAGAAGCTCCAGAGCGCTTGGCAAAACAGATGGAGAAGGAACTATCTGAACATGAAGAAGAAATTGAGGAACAGGTAGAGACCGCCAAGCGGGAAAAGGCGAAAGAAGAGGAGCGAAGGGAACAAGAGCGCGAGCGCCAGGAGGCGGCTGAGCGCGAAGCGGCGGAGCGAGAGACTGAGCGCGAGAGGCGACTGGCAGAAGAAGCTGCACATGTAGACGCCACAGCGCCCGCCGCAGGGTCTAATTCAAACACGGCCGGAAGCCAGTACATGGTCCCGCAGCCGCAACAGGCACCACGCGTGGATACCTACACCGGGTGCCGTGCATACGGCGGCAACTACGCCTTTACCTCCGTGGATAAGAAGGGCCGTGCCTACGCAAAGATTGATTGCACGACCAAGCAACAAATCGGCTAACTGCTCAGTTTTAGAACTCCGCCCTTCGCGCTCACCGCGAGCGCAACGCGTCGGTGAAACCCCAATGCCCGTGAGCGCGAAGGGCGGTGGGACGGGGGACGGGGCGCGATGCATCTTAGGCCTCAACGTAACGCACTGCCCGTCCGTTCGAATCCGTCCACCTCACCCTTCGCGCTCACCGTGAGCACAGTGCCCCGGTGAAACCCCAACGCCCGTGAGCGCGAAGGGCGATGGGGCACTACGAGGAAACTAAGAGGACAGCGTGGAATCAAAGCAGCGGGGCGCCGTCAGCTGTCATACTGGAATGATGAAGATTCTGGTAACTGCTTTTGATGCCTTTGGTGGCGAAGAAATTAACCCTACGGAACGCGCGCTGGATCGCTTGCCGGATGAAATCGGTGGCGCGCAGATTATTAAGCATCCTGTGCCAACAGTGTTCGGTGAAGCACTGAAG
This sequence comes from Corynebacterium sp. KPL1818, assembly GCF_000478135.1. Taxonomy (NCBI): domain Bacteria; kingdom Bacillati; phylum Actinomycetota; class Actinomycetes; order Mycobacteriales; family Corynebacteriaceae; genus Corynebacterium; species Corynebacterium sp. KPL1818. The sequence continues at coordinate 194,909 of NZ_KI515760.1, forward strand.
CAGGCAATTGCTGTGGCCGAGGAAGAAGATGTGGACGCGGTGGTCTGCCTGGGGCAGGCCGGCGGGCGCGGCCATATCACTCCGGAGCGGGTGGGCATCAACTTGGCGGATGCTTCTATTCCGGATAATGCGGGTAACCAGCCCAGCGATGAAGCAGTGGTTGAAGGTGGCCCGGCCGCGTACTTTTCCACCCTGCCAGTCAAGGCAATGGTTGCAGCGATTCAGGAGGCCGAGATTCCAGCGCAAGTCTCGACCACGGCGGGAACATTCGTCTGCAACCACCTGCTCTATGGCCTGCTGCATCATTTCAAAGATACGCAGGTAAAAGCAGGCTTTATCCACGTGCCGTTTATTAAGGAACAGGCTAAAGAAAACAGCCCGATGCTGGAGCTTACGGACGTCGTGCAGGGCGTGGAGCGCGCGATTAGTGCCGTGGCGAAAAGCGCTTAGGGTCACCTTGCTAGAGAAATTTTCCGCCCAAATATAGATTTAAAGTCATGTCTCGCTTAAGTCCTCTCAACTGGCCGGTGGTGCGCCAGCTGCGTAGCGGCGATCCCTTTGGCAGGGATATCAATACGCAATCAACCAAGAGTAAGGAAAAGCACGGGCGCACGGTGGAAGCTGACCGCGTGGTGCAATCCGTGTGCCCATATTGCGCGGTAGGTTGTGCCCAGCGCGTATACGTTAAAGATGACCGGGTCATCCAGATTGAGGGCGATCCAGATTCGCCGATTTCGCGCGGACGTTTGTGCCCCAAGGGCTCGGCGTCGGAGCAGTTGGTCAACTCCGCAACGCGATTGACCAAGATTAAGTACCGTGCCCCGCGCTCTACCGAGTGGCAGGAGCTGGATGAAGACACCGCGATGGAGATGATCGCGGATCGCTTTTTGGAAGCGCGCCGGAATGGTTGGCAAGACACCGATGATTCGGGGCGGACGTTGAACCGCACGCTGGGTGTCGCTGGCCTTGGTGGTGCGACCTTGGATAATGAGGAAAACTACCTCATTAAGAAGCTTTTTACCGCTGCCGGTGCGGTGCAGCTCGAAAACCAAGCGCGCATATGACACTCCGCCACAGTTCCTAGTTTAGGAACTTCGTTTGGCCGCGGCGGCGCGACCCAACCGCTGCAGGATATGGCGAATGCTGATTGCATCGTCATCGAGGGTTCGAATATGGCTGAATGCCACCCGGTGGGATTCCAGTGGGTCGTGGAAGCCAAAAAGCGTGGTGCCCGCATTATTCACGTGGATCCGCGGTATACGCGTACCTCTGCGTTTGCTAACCGCCACATTGGCATTCGCGGCGGTACCGACGTGGTGTTGTTGGGCGCTGTTATCAACTACATGCTCCAAAATGAGCTGTATTTCCGCGATTATGTGGTCGCGTATACCAATGCGCCGATGATCATCTCGGAGGATTACCAAGACACCGAGGAATTGGACGGACTGTTTTCTGGCTATGACCCGGAAACCGGCACGTACGTGACCGATTCGTGGCAATACGTGCAAAAACCGGAAGGTTCCTCCTGGAATGTCGAGCGCGATGACACCCTGGAGCATCCGAATTCGGTTTTCCAGATTCTCAAGCGCCATTATGCGCGTTATACCCCTGAGCTGGTAGAAGAAACCTGCGGCATCGCGCAGGAAGACTTCTACTACCTGGCGGATTCCATTGCGCAGAATTCTGATCCGGAACACACCACGTGTTTCGCCTATGCGTTGGGCTTTACCCAGCACACCTTGGGCGCGCAGTTCATCCGTACCGCTGCCATTTTGCAGCTTTTGATGGGCAATGTGGGCCGCCCGGGCTCCGGAATCATGGCCCTGCGCGGGCATGCCTCCATTCAGGGTTCCACCGATATCCCGACCCTTTTCCACTCCCTGCCTGGCTACCTGCCCATGCCGAGCGTGGAAAAGCAGACGTGGCCGGAATTTGTGGATGAGATCCGGGATGAGTCCCAAAAGGGCTTCTGGCAGATTGGCGAGAATTACGCCGTGTCCTTGATGAAGTCCTACTGGGGAGATGCGGCTACCAAGGAAAATAACTGGGGCTATGACCTCATGCCGCGCATTTCCGGCGCGCATTCTACCTATGAAACCCTGCAGGCCATGCTCAATGGTCAGGTGGATGGCTACTTCGTATTCGGCCAAAACCCGGCGGTGGCGCAGTCCAATGGTGGCATGCAGCGCCGCGGTTTGGCATCGCTGAAGTGGCTGGTCGTACGCGATTTCCAGGAAATCGAAACCGCTTCGTTCTGGAAGGACGCGCCGGAGATTAAAAACGGCGAGCTGAAGACCGAAGACATCGAAACCGAGGTCTTCCTAATGCCCGCAGCCACCCACGTGGAAAAGGCCGGTACCTTTACTCAGACCCAACGTATGCTGCAGTGGCGCTTCCAAGCGGCACCGCCGCCAGGCGATGCCAAGAGCGATCTGTGGTTCTTCTACCAGCTGGGTAAGAAGCTGAAGGAACGCCTGCGCGATTCCACCGATCCGCGCGATCTCCCGCTCCAGAAGGTGACGTGGGATTACGTGGAAAATGAGGAAGGAGAGCCGAATTCCGAGGACGTCCTCAAAGAGATCAACGGCTACTACCTGGATGGGCCCAAGAAGGGCGAGCTTTTGCCCACCTTCGTGGAGATGAAGAATGACGGCACGACCTCCGGCGGCTGCTGGATCTACACCGGCGTGTACAAGGATGGCGTCAACCAGTCCGCACGCAAGGTCCCGGGCTCGGAGCAGAACGAGGTCGCACCCGAGTGGGGCTGGGTCTGGCCTGCTAACCGCCGCATTTTGTACAACCGCGCTTCGGCGAAGCCGGATGGCACCCCGTGGTCCGAGCGCAAGAAGTACGTGTGGTGGGACGAGGCCCAGGGCAAGTGGGTAGGCGATGACGTCCCTGACTTCCCGGTGACTAAGTCGCCGGAGTACAAGGCTGCTGCCGATGCCGTCGGTCCAGACGCCCTCGATGGCACGGACGCCTTCATCATGCAGGCGGACGGTCGCGGTTGGCTCTTTGCGCCTTCCGGGCTTTCCGATGGCCCCCTGCCCACCCACTATGAGCCGCAGGAGTCCCCGGTGACCAACGTGCTGTATAAGCAGCAGCAATCACCGACGCGCTTGACCATCAAGCGCCCGGATAACCTGCAGCGCCCAGAACCGGGCATGCCCGGTGCGGAAGTGTTCCCGTTCGTATTTTCTACCTATCGCCTTACGGAGATGTACACTTCGGGTGCGATGTCGCGCCGCCTGCCCTATCTGGCGGAGCTGCAGCCGGGCCTATTCTGCGAGGTGGATAAGGACTTGGCCGCAAAGCGTGGCTTGGAAAATGGCGAGTGGGCGACGATTATCTCGCCGCGTGGCGTGATTGAGGCGCAGGTCTTGGTCACCGATCGCATGCAGATGCTGAAGATCAATGGGGAAGAATTCCACCAGATTGGCCTGCCCTTCCACTACGGCGAGTCCGAGACCACCGCCGTGGCCGGTGACGGCGCCAACGACCTCTTGGGCCTGACCCTCGAGCCGAATGTGTTTATTCAGAACTCAAAGATCGGTGCCTGCGATATCCAGCCGGGCCGCCGGCCTAGGGGAGAAGGCCGCTTGAAGCTACTCAAGCAGTATCAGGAGCGGGCGCAGTTAAGCGTGGATTCCGGCAATGATTTGTTGTCGGTTCCTGACTCGTTTACCTATAACCCGGAGCCCGAAAAGCTTGGCCAGCCTGGGGCGGAAAGTAGTGACGGCGAGGCGGCAAGTAATGGCGAAGAAGGTAAGTAAATGACTAATCTACTGACCGAGGACGCGGGCCGGCACGGCTATGATTCCTACCGCCGTATGGCCTTTTTCACCGATACGTCCGTGTGCATCGGCTGCAAGGCCTGCGAGGTGGCGTGCAAGGAATGGAACCGCAACCCGGTAGAGGGATATGACGTCACCGGTGATTCCTATGACAACACCGGTGCGCTAGGCGCTAATACGTGGCGGCACGTGGCCTTTGTGGAACAAAACAATGACCGCATCGAAAAGGCACGCGAAGAGGGAAAACAGCTTATTTCCCTGGGCATGCCCACCATCGGTGGAAAGCCGGGCGAAGTCGATACCACTCCGCCGGATACGGATACGTTCCGGTGGCTGATGTCCTCGGATGTCTGCAAGCACTGCACGCATGCGGGGTGTTTGGACGTGTGCCCCACGGGCGCGCTCTTCCGCACCGAGTTTGGCACCGTGGTCGTCCAAGATGATGTGTGCAATGGTTGCGGAACCTGCGTGGCGGGTTGTCCCTTCGGCGTCATCGAACGCCGCGATGACGGCGGGGTGTCGTTGAAATACGATAAGACCGCGACGGTGGATTATCAGGATAATTCGCACGCCGGTATTAATGTGCTGAAAAAGCTCAAGCAGCGCAAACCCCAAGGCACGGATCACACGCCAGGCGAGGCGATGCCGATTAAGAATGTGGGCGTCGCCCAGAAGTGCACCATGTGCTATGACCGCCTGAAACAGGGCGAGCAACCGGCCTGTTCCAAGACGTGTCCCACGGATTCCATCCAGTTCGGTACCTATGAGGACATGCTGGCCGCGGCGAAGGATCGCGTGCGCGTCCTGCACGAACAGGGCATAACGGAGGCGCGGCTCTACGGCGCCAATGACAACGATGGCGTGGGCGGAACCGGCTCTATCTTCTTGTTGCTAGATTCGCCAGAGGTCTATGGCCTGCCGCCGGATCCGCGCGTGCCCACCGCGGATTTGCCGAGCATGTATAAGACCGCGGCCAAGGCCATCGGCGGGATGGCGCTGGCCGTGGCGGGTTCCTTTTTGATTGGAGGGCGCAAATGAGCGGTTTTGATGAGTACCGGCCACCGCAGCCGGAGCGGCCGAATCGCTACCGCAACTTCGACGGGCCGAAGCGCAAGAAGAAGCGCAAGCGCCCGGGTGCGGGTGCGCAGGATGGCTCCAAAGAGGAGCGGATGGCAGAAGACTTCGAGTTTTCTTCCTATTACGGCAGGCCGGTAGTTAAGGCCCCGCCGTGGGAGTGGCCCATCGGTGGGTATTTCTTCTTGGGCGGTATTGCCGGCGGTTCGGGTCTTCTCGCCACCGGTGCACAGGCGGCGGGCAATGCGCCATTGCGCCGGACCACGCGGGTAGCGGCCTTTGGCGCGGCGGCCGCCGGATCGGTCTTTTTGATTTTGGACCTAGGCCGGCCGGAACGCGCGTTGAATATGTTCCGCGTCTTCAAGGTGACCTCGCCGATGTCTCTCGGATCGTGGTTACTCGCGGGCTTTTCCACCGCGGCGGCCATTCCTGCCGTGATAGAGATAGATGACGCGACCAAGCGGAAGCTGCCGCTGCCGAAGTGGCTGCGCGCGAGCCTAGGCAAGGCCGCGACTCCGGCCGGGGTGATAACCGGCGTGCTCGGTGGCCCGTTGGCCGGATATACGGCGGTATTGCTGTCTAATACGTCCAACCCGGTGTGGAATGACATGAAGCGGCACTTGCCCTATGTCTTTGTATCCTCTGCCTCGGCAGCGGCCTCCGGCCTGGCCATGGTCACCACCCCGGTGAAACACGCCGGGCCCGCCCGCGCCTTGGGCATGGCAGCTGCGGCCAGCGATATCGCGGCGACGAAGGTGCTAGAAAGCAATATGGAGCCGGAGCCGCGCGAGGAATTGCATCACGGCACGCCGGGAAAGCTCATGCGCGCCTCGGAATACTTGATTGCCGCTGGCGGGGTGGGCAGCGCGGTGGCGGCGGCGACGAAGTCCCGCGCCGTATCCGTGGCTTCGGGCCTGGCCTTGATGGCCGGATCCGCGTGCACGCGCTTTGGTGTGCTCAACGCTGGCTTGGAGGCGGTGAAGAACCCGGCCACCACGATGGGGCCGCAAAAACGCCGTGCGGAGCGGCGCCGGCGCGAGCAAGGGCTTGCCACCGACGTGCTCAGCGCAGGCTAGCGAGGGCTTGCCAGGCTTAGTCGAGGCTGGCAAAGGAATCGGCGAGTTCTTCGCCGATTTCCTGCATGCGCGATTGCTCAGCCTCCAAGGACTCGGAATCGCGGTGGAGGTAATAGTTCACCGCCGCGTCATGGACCGTGGTCACGCAGGTGGTCGAGATGGCATCCTCGACCACCCAGGCCGAGCAATAAAAATGCCGGTCCGCGGCGGTGAAATCGAACGGCTTGTACTCATTTCCCGCGCGGCCTTGGGCGGCATTTTGCTTGTCGATGTCCTCATTGACCAGCTCCAAGTAGCGCTCCGCCGCCGCATCTGGGTCATCGGGGCATACGGCCTCATTATCGGATTCGTATTTCGTGCCCAGCACGCTAATCTTTTCCGGCGAATCGCCGCCGTAGAGCACGGAGAAGGAGTCATCCTCATCGCTGGTGGAATCGGGATCCTGGTTAGCGCCGATCAGGGTGTCTGGCAATGACGTGCGCAGTTCCGATAATTCGATGGGCGAGCAGCCGCGGTTGGTGGTCCCGTCGGCGCAGGCGACAAGGCTCGCACCGAGGGCGAGGGTGGCAAGGGGCAGGCTAAAAATGCGGTGATTCATCTTAGGAAATGGTGATATAGGAATCGTCAGAAAGCGGTGTCGTGCGACCAATAACGGGGTAGCCCGGGACCTCGCCGATGATGAGGAGGCCGCCGGAGGTTTGGGCATCGGCAAGCAGCACTAGCTCTTCCTCCGTAAGGGAGGAGGGCTGCAGGTGCGGGCGCACCCAATCCAGGTTGCGGCGCGAACCGCCCGGGATAAAGCCTTCCGCGAGGGCGTTGGTGGCACCGTCCACGGTGGGCACGGCGGAAAAGTCCAGCTCAGCCGATACGCCAGAGGCGCGGCACATCTTGTACAGGTGGCCCAATAACCCGAAGCCGGTGACATCGGTGGCCGCGCGCGCACCTGCGGCGACCGCATCCTGGGCGGCCTGGCGGTTGAGCGCGGTCATGGAATCGATGGCGGCCTGGGATACCTCGCCGGTGGCCTTGTGTTTATTATTCAAAATGCCCACGCCGATGGGCTTGGTCAGCGTAATGGGCAGGCCGGCCTCCGCGGCATCGTTGCGCATGAGTTTTTCGGGATCAACGATGCCCGTCGCCGCCATGCCGTACAAGGGCTCCAGGGCGGTAATGGAGTGGCCGCCGGTAATGGAAATGCCTGCCTCGGTGGCCTTATCCATGCCGCCGCGCAGCACCTCGCGCAGGACGTCCAGACCGAGCTTCTCATTGGGCCAGCCCACGAGGTTGATGGCGGTAATGGGGGTGCCACCCATGGCGTAGACATCAGATAGCGCATTGGCCGCGGCAATCTGGCCCCAGGTATAGGGATCATTGACCATGGGGGTGAAAAAGTCCGCGGTAGAAATCACGGCGACGCCGTTGTCGATCTTGACCGCTGCGGCATCATCGCCATCGTCGAGGCCGACCAAGACATTGGGATCGGCCTTGCCGATGAGCCCTTCTACCGCCGATTCCAATTGCCCGGCGGGAATCTTGCAGGCGCAGCCGCCACCTGCGGCGAAAGAGGTTAAATTAATCTGCTCCATCATGTTGGTCATTTTACCCGCCGGAAGTGGTGGGGCGGCGGCGGTGGGGTGCGCGCGGGATCTGTAAAGTAGCCAGGCGGAGGCGTACGTGTCCTGGTGGGCGCCCCGGTCTTCAAAACCGGTGAGGCCGAGCATCTCGGTCTGGCAGGTTCGATTCCTGTCCGTCTCCGCCAAAAGCGCGCAAGGAGGAAAACGAGTGCCGAGTCATAACGCTGGTCGCCCCGCGAATAATGCCCGTGATCCCCGCCGGAATTTACCCCGCATGGATGAGCTATTGCGGCTCCCCGCGGTAGAGCGCGCACGGGAGATATTCGCTGAACACGCCATCCGCGCCACGATTAGGGCCGTGCTCTCTGCCGCCCGCCGCGGGGACGTGCCCGTTGCCAGCGTGGAGGAAGAAATAGCGCTAAGGCTGGCTGACCACAGCACCCATTCCTTGCAGCCGGTCATCAATGCCACCGGCGTCATCATCCATACAAACTTGGGCCGCGCCCCGCTGCCTGCGGCCGCGATCGACGCGCTGCAGGACGCGGCCGGATATACCGACGTGGAAATGGACTTAGACACCGGGCGGCGCTCGTCCCGGCGCGGTGCCGGTGCCACCCAGGCCCTATTGGCGGCGTGCCCCGGCGCGGAGGATGCGCTGGTGGTCAATAACGGTGCGGCGGCCTTATTGCTGGCCACGGCCGCGCTGGCCCCGGGCAAGGAGGTCATCATCTCGCGCGGCGAGCTCATTGAAATTGGCGCGGGGTTTCGTCTGCCGGAACTTATTGAATCCACCGCGACGCGCCTGCGCGAGGTGGGCGCGACCAACCGGACGCACCTCCACGATTATGAAGCCGCGCTGGGGGAGGAGACCGGCGCGATTTTGAAGGTGCACCCGTCCAATTTTCGGATTGAGGGGTTTAGCTCCTCTGTGGGCGTGGGCGAGCTGGCGCAGCTGGCGAAGAAACAAGGCACGAACCTTATTGTGGATCTCGGCTCGGGCTTGCTTACCCACGATCCGGTGCTGCCAGATGAGCCCGATATTCACGCGCAGCTGAAAGCCGGGGCGGATATTGTCATCGCCTCGGGCGATAAGCTTTTGGGCGGGCCGCAGGCCGGCATCTTATTGGGCACTAAGGACGCGATTGCGGCGGTGAAAAAGCACCCGCTGGCGCGGGCGGTGCGCATAGATAAGCTGCGGCTCAATGCCTTAGAGGCAGCGATCACGACGCCTGCCAATGCGGTGAATCAGGCCCTCCACCTTGACCCGGCGCGCCACCGCGAGCGCACCGAGGCCATCGCCGCGGCGGTGGGTGGCGAGGTTGTTGAGCATGCTGGCCGCGTGGGCGGGGGAGGCGCCCCTGAGTACCCGCTGCCCGGCGTTGCGGTGTCCCTGCCGGAGGAACTTGCACCAAAGCTGCGCCAGCACACCCCGCCGGTGGTGGCGCGCCAGCACCAGGGCCGCTGCCTCATCGACGTGCGCTGCGTACCCGAGGCCCAGGATGAAGTTCTCATCGCGGCCATCCGGGCGGTGAGGTAGGTGTACGTCATCGCGACCGCCGGTCACGTCGATCACGGCAAATCCAGCCTGGTGCGCGCCTTAACGGACATGGATCCGGATAGGTGGGCCGAGGAAAAGCGCCGCGGGCTGACCATTGACCTGGGCTTTGTGTGGACGGCGCTGCCCTCTGGTGCGGACGTGGCGTTTGTCGATGTCCCCGGCCACGAAAAGTTCTTTGGCAATATGCTCGCTGGGGTGGGCCCGGCCTCCGTGGTGCTTTTCGTGGTTGCCGCGGACGAGGGCTGGCAGGCCCAATCCACCGACCATCGCGACGCGCTGCACGCGCTGGGCATCGAGCACGGCATCATCGCCTTGACCCGCAGCGACCGCGCCGATGATAAGCGCCGCGCGGAGGTCACCGCCCAGGTGTGCATGCAGTTTTCTGCCACCCCGCTTGCCGATGCCCCCATCATCCCCGTCTCCTCCCACACCGGCGAGGGCCTGGCGGAACTGGGCGCGGCGCTCGATGACTTGGTGGCCCGCGTGCCCGCACCCGACACAGACGCCCCGGTGCGGCTGTGGATCGATCGCGCTTTTAGCGTCAAGGGCGCGGGAACCGTGGTGACCGGGACGCTGAGTGCTGGCACGCTGCGCACCGGCGATGCCCTGGTGCTTTCCACCGTGGCAGGGGACAAGCGCGTGGAGATTCGCGGCTTGCATAGCGAAAATACCGCGCAGGAATCCTTGGGCCCCGTAACACGTGCCGCGGTCAACCTGCGCGGGGTCGATGCCGCCGATATCCACCGCGGTGATCTGCTGCTTACCCCAGGTGCGTGGCGCGGTGTCGATATCGTGGACGTCCACCGCACTTTTGGCACCGCGCTTGATGAACTACCCGATAACCTCGTGGTCCACTGCGGCACCGCCGGGATAGAAGCGCACCTGCGGCCGTTGTCAGCGGATTTTGCCCGCCTGCGTCTATCGCGCGCTATGCCGCTGGTCATCCTGGACCGCCTAGTCGTCCGCAGCCCCGGCGGCCGACATGTTAGCGCCGGCGTGGAGGTCATCGACGTGCGCCCGCCGGAGCTAGACCGCCGCGGCGCCGCCCGCAAGCGGGCTGCTGCATTGGCAGAGCAAAGCTCCTTCCGCAATCCTTCCTCCTACCTGCAGCGTGTGGGCTATGCCCGGCGCGCGGACCTGGAACTCGATGGTTATGACACCGATGCCACGCCGCCGGGCATCATTAACTTCCAACAGTGGTGGATTGCCGCCCGCCAGGTAACGCGCTGGAAAGAAGCGCTGACTACCGCGCTGCAGGAACACGCTGCGGCCAACCCGCTCGCACCAGGCATGCCGCGCAAGGCGGCACTCGATGCCTTGGGGCTCACGGACAACGCGCTCCTGCGCTTGGCGGTAGCCGCCGCGCACGCGGAGGAATCTGAAGGGCTTATCCGCCTGCCCGGCCACACCGTGGATCTCGGCGCCGCCGAGACCGCCGTGACTGAGCTGGAGCGCAGGTTAAATAAAGATACCTTCGCGGCACCAGAGGCGCACGAACTTAAAGATCTGGGGCTGAGCGAAAAAGAACTGGCCGCCGCCGAGCGCGCTGGGCGCCTGCTACGTCTGAAAGATGGCATCATCCTCCTGCCGGACGCCCCAGACAAGGCACGGGAGCACCTCTCACAACTCGAACAGCCCTTTACCTTGTCCGCCGCGCGGCAAGCGCTGGGGACCACCCGCCGGGTGGCCGTCCCGCTGCTGGAATACCTCGATGCCCACGGCATTACCCGCCGCGGCGAGGGCGGCAAGCGCACGCTGCGCTAAGCAAACGCGGCCGACTTATTTGCGGTGGTTTCCGCCGCGCGGGCGGGACTGTTCGCGCGCCACGCGCCGGGCGCGCACGCGGGCGGATTCGGAAGAAAAGCGGCCCGGTTCCTCCGCGACGGGAAGTGCGCGCCAGCTCAGGTTCTGTGAGCCCGGCATGGACGAGACCAAGTCGGCCAAGCCGCTGCTAGCGGGCGGTGCCGCAGCCTGGTCGCCCTCGTGGGCACGAGGCGTGGTCGGGGCAGCGTCGTTCTCTGGAGCAGCGCTGGGCATTGCGGGCGACGCTTCGGCCGAGCCCAGATCCTTGTTGGCACTCGGGCTGACTGGGCACCGGAAGCCGGCGGGAAGATCGCCTGCAATGTCGGCGGACTCCAGCGCGAACTCCCACCCCTCGGGCTGGGCTGGGGTGGTAGGGCGGGATGTGGTGGTGCTGGGAAGCGCGGTGCGGCCAGACGGCACCCGCAGGGGTGGTACCGCCGGGGAGAATAATTCGGTATCTGTGGCATCCTCTGCGGGGATATCGACCGCGATCATCCCGCCGCCGCTATAGGCACGGGCTGCCAACACAGTACCGGCTTCTTGTGCCGCCGCATACGCTGCGCGCAGACCCGGCAACTGGCTTAACACGCCGCACGGGCCGACCACAGTATCGCCACACGAGGCCACGACGGCGTCATCGATGACCTTGAGCGTGACAAAGAATTGCTGCGTTTCAAGGTGAGATAGCTGCTCATCGGTCAGATCGCCTGCCGCAGAATCGATGACCGCACCGTGACCGCCGGCAAGAAGCGCCGATTCGGCCGGCTGGTCATTGACCGGTACCATCCACGGCCACAGCCCGAGGGAGACGGCGACCTCGAGTTCGCCGTCAACGATGCCGACCGTGGCTACCGTCTGCGGAGTGGCCTGCGATGCCTTCAATCGGTGTAGGTCCGGGTATTCGGCTGCCTCTACCTCATCGAGGAACCCGATGAAACCAAATTCCGAACGCACCCGCCAGCCGTTGGAGTAGGTATCGGGCTCTAGAGAGACATCGATAAGAGCAGGCTGACTACCCACGCCAGGAATGCTCAGCACCGTGCCGGAGATGACATGTTCCAGGATGGCGACGTGTTCGACGCCGAAGTAGCTGGTCGCAAGCGGGTAGGGCACCATAGGAAAAGTAACTCCAAAGCGTTAAAGCGGGGCGTAACGTACGGATCTCATTTTACGCATGTGGGGGTAAAACAGCGCTTAGTCGGTGGTTTTAGCCAATGTTCGTTAACGTATTAATGATCCCCTCAAGTTGAAAAGTGCATAACGAAATAGGAGTAGGGCTTTGTCGTCTAATTCATCGCCCCGGCCCGATAACGGAACCACCAGTGGGCTGGAAAACGTTAATAATACGGAAGAAAGCCAAAAGCGCGTGCGCGGCGCCAAGCGCATCCTGCACGACATCATCTACCCGCACAATATTCACCCCGCCTTGGTCCCTGGCGTATCCATTGAGGACCAAAAGGTTAAATACAGCGTGGATAAGACCATCTTGAGCGTTGTCGGTGGGCTCGTCATCGCCTTCGTGGTGTGGGGAGTGCTCGCCCCCGAACAGGTTTTTAATACCTCCTCTACGGCCCTGGACTGGGTTATGCGCAACCTAGGCTGGATCTTTACGGCCCTGGCCACCTTCCTGATGTTCCTGCTGTTGATCCTGGCCTTTTCCAAGTACGGGAAAATCCCACTCGGCGTGGATGGCGAAAAGCCGGAGTTTTCCACGATCAGTTGGGCCGCCATGCTCTTTGGCGCGGGCATCGGCATCGGGCTTATTTTCTTCGGCCCCTACGAACCGCTTACGCATTATCTCTCGCCGCGCCCTGGTGCCTATGAGGCCGCCAGCGATGAAGCGGTGCTCGGCGCGCTGGCCCAATCGGCCATGCACTGGGGCCTTAATGCGTGGGCTATCTATGCCATCGTCGGGCTGTGCGTGGCCTATGTGTCCTTCCGCCGCGGGCGCGTACCCCTGATGAGCTCTATCTTGATGCCGCTTTTTGGCAACCGCTCCACCGATTCCACACCGGCGCGCATTATCGATGGCCTGGCTATCATCGCCACCCTCTTTGGTACCGCGGCTACTTTGGGCATTGGCGCGCTGCAGATCGGCCGCGGCGTGGAAATCGTCAGTGGCTGGTCCACCGCCGGCAATGCCGCGGCGTTGGTCATCATCATTGTGCTGTCCATCGGCACCATCTTTTCCGCCGTGTCTGGTGTGGCTAAGGGCGTGCGGTGGCTATCCAATATCAACCTGGCATTGGCGCTAGGCATCGCCATCTTCTTCTTCGTCATCGGACCAACTGCCTTGCTGGCCAATATGATGCCCGCAGTCATCATCGAGTACCTTGATAACACCCCTGAAATGTTGTCCGCCAACATGGGCGAAGGCGAAGATATGGTCTCCTTCCTATCCTCGTGGACCACGTTCTACTGGGCGTGGTGGGTATCCTGGTCGCCGTTCGTCGGCGTATTCGTGGCCAAGATTTCCCGCGGTCGCACCATCCGCCAATTCGTCCTTGGCGTGCTGTTTATTCCTTCTGCCATCATCATCGCCGCATTCACCATCTTGGGCGGCACCACCATTTGGCTGCAGCGCCGCGATGGCGATATCGCCCCCGATGGCACCATCGATTCCATGCCGGCGGCCGAAGACATCTTCTTCAACGTCTTGGACTATTTCCCCGGATCCAATTGGATGGCCCCGCTGGTCATCGTCATGCTCGTGGTATTTTTCATCACCACTGCGGACTCAGCCTCGCTGGTCAATTCCCAGCTCACCCAGCGCGGCAACCCCCAGCCGAAGCCCTTGGTCACCGTCTTTTGGGTGATCTGCATGGCGGGCATCGCCGTGGTTATTCTCATCTCCGGCGGCAAAAACGCGCTGCAAGGCCTGCAAAACCTCATCACCATTACGGCGCTTCCCTTTGCCGTCATCATCGTGTTGATGTGCATTGCCCTGATTAGGGAACTGCGCCACGATCCGGCCTCCATCCGCCACTATTACGAGCACCAGGCCGTGTCCAATGCGGTCATCCACGGCGTGCGCGAATACGGCGATAACTTTGCCCTGTCGATCGAGCCCACTGCGGGAGACTCCGATTACGCCACCGGCGGCGAATTTGATTCCACCGCCGCAGAGGTCACTGAGTGGTACGCGCGCACCGATGAGGAGGGCCATGCTATCGGTTACGACTACGAAGCCGGCCGCTACGTGGATGATGATCCTTCGGTGGCCGATGGCGAGTTCGTCTCTGGCTCCACCGATGACGATGCACAGACTCCGCCCGCTCATTAAGGCTCGATAATTTTAGTTAGGTACAGTCACAGACCATGACCTTGTCCACGTTCGCCTTCGCCTTTGGATTGGTCCTGCTCTCGGGCCTGTCCACCTCCATCGGCGGGGCGCTGGCGGTGGGAAAGCGCCAGCCAGGGCCCGCGTTTATGGCCGCGGCCCTGGGCCTTTCGGCGGGTGTGATGCTCTATGTTTCCTTCATGGAAATCCTGCCGGAAGGCATAGAGCAGCTTGGCGATGCCCTCGGGGGCGAAAAGCCTGGCACCTGGGCCGCGGTAGGGGCCTTCTTTGCCGGTATTGCGGTCATCGCGATTATTGACCGGATGGTGCCAGAAGAAATTAACCCGCACGAACCGGGCACGACGGAAGAAGACGCCCGCCGGGGCAGGTTGATGAAGACGGGCGTATTTACCGCAGTAGCGCTGGGCTTACACAATTTCCCGGAGGGCTTTGCCACCTTCTTATCCGGCCTGGAGTCCAAGGAGATTGCGGTGCCGGTGGCCGTGGCGATTGCCATTCACAATATCCCGGAAGGCATCGCCGTCGCAGTGCCGCTGCGGGAGGCGACCGGCTCGCGCAAGAAGGCCTTCTGGTGGGCCACGCTTTCCGGACTGGCTGAACCACTCGGCGCGCTCATCGGTTTTGGCCTGCTCATGCCGGTTCTGGGGCCTGCCACCATGGGCATTAGCTTTGCCGCCGTGGCAGGAATCATGGTGTTTATTTCCCTCGATGAGCTGCTTCCCACCGCGGAAGAAACTGGTGAACACCACTACGCCATCTACGGCCTTATCGCCGGTATGGCCATTATGGCTGTATCGCTCATGCTGTTTATGTAACTTAGTGCTGCGCTGCCGAGGTGGCAGACGGCGAGCCGGTCGAGGCCTTGACCGCCATGACGATGCTGGCGATGACAAGTCCGAGGATGAGCCCGCACACCATGGACAGGCCGGTTTCGGCCAGCCAGCTCAGCGCGTCATTGTGGATATGTTCAGTGGCGGCCTCGATAAACCCGTGCGGCTGGTCTACCCCGAATTCGTGGAGGCCCGAGGTGACGATATGCCCGCCTACCCACAACATGGCGGCGGTGCCGATGATGCCGATGATGTCCAACACGATGGGCATGCCCTTGACCAAGGCATTGCCGAGAAGGGAGTTGCCATCGCGGCGCTGGGTTAAGGCTAGGCCGATGTCGTCCATCTTGACCAGCAGTCCCACGGCACCGTAGACGCCTAGGGTCAAGATTATGCCGACGGCGATGAGCGCGCCGAGGCGCAGCCAGAAGGGCTGATCGATGACCTCATTTAAGGAAATCACCATGATTTCAGCAGACAGGATGAGATCGGTGGTGATGGCGGATTTCACCAGGCTATCTTCGGCCTCGGGGCCCTTGTGCTGGACGGTATCGGTGGCATCGCTTGGGCTGGAGTGGAAGAAGGAGAGGATCTTTTCCGCGCCTTCGAAACACAAATAGGTACCGCCGCACATCAAGATGGGTGTCAGCGCCCACGGCGCGATCCAGGACAGGATCATCGCAATAGGCAAGATGATGACGAGCTTATTGATGAGCGAGCCCTTGGTGATGCGCCAGATCATTGGCAGCTCACGCTGCGGTTTGATGCCCTCGACGTATTGCGGGGTCACCGCGGCATCATCGACGACGACGCCGATGGCCTTCATAGAGGTCTTGCCGCCTAAGGCGGCCACATCGTCGACGCTGGAGGCGGCGGCGCGGGCGATTAAGGAGACATCGTCAAGCAGGGCGAAAAGGCCACCGGCCATGGCTTATCCTTCGGGGGCTAAAGTTACGTTTTCTGACCAAGACAAGTCTATGCCGCGGTGGGCAAGCCAGGCCATTGCATCGTCGCCGTGGCGGGTAATTCCCTCGACCGCGTTCAGGGTGGTATCGATGGCGAGCTCGGCGTCCTCGGCGGAAATGAGGCCCGCAGACGTCGCCGCGGAGAGCTCGTCGATGTCGAGGACGGTGATGGGCTCGCCGGTGGTGGTCACCAGGTCAACGTAGAGATCGCGGGTGGTCCACTCGTTGCCGTGGCGCTGGATTTCGGCGACGTCGATATAAAAGTCCTGCTCTACCTCAACGCCGGGGCGGAAGTGGAAGATATTCGCGCGCAGGTTGAGGCTTGGCAGGAGCCAGGATTCGAGGTAGCCAAAGCGCGGGTGATCGGCGCCGCGGGCCATGTACAGGCCGAACTCGGTTTCGGTGTAGGTATCGACTTGGCGGAGGTAACCTTTGGGATCGGTATTGGTAAAATCCGCGGTATTAAAGGTCTCGCGCTTGACTGGGTGGAGATCAACGGCCATTACTTCACCTCCAGGAAGGCGGCGGTGGGGGCGAAATCGCAGCGCGCCTCGGTGGTATTAACGGAACCGGAAAGCAGCGCGATGACCAGGCCCTTGCCCGTGTGCGCGGTGCCGGAGAGCGTCGTGGGCCCATCCTGGTTGATGCCGTTATTGTGCAGCGGGGTAATACCGCTTTGCAGGGTATTGATATTGAACCACTGCACGTGCATGCCGCCTTGATCCGGTGCTGCCGGTGGGGTGCCCAGGGCGGTAAAGAGGAAGGCGGTCTCGCCCTCGCCGGCACCGGGGGCGGGAATCTCCGTGGGGCCGGGGACCGCGATGGCAGAGCCGGTGGCGGCGTTGGTGCCGCCGATGCAGTGCGCGGAGACGGTGGGCCAGTAGAACTGCCGGAAGTGCGGGTTATCGCCCTGTGGTAAGGCGACGCCGCCATCGCCGTCGCCGTTGCCGGCAAAGAAGGCCAGGCCTGACAGGATTGCATTGCGGGCCTCTTCGGGGATCCATGGCTGCGCGGCAAAGGCGCGCACGCGGTCCTGGGTCTCCGGGGTGGGGCGGCCGAGCTCATCTAAGGGGCTGGCGGGCAAGTGCTGCTGGGCCAGCGAGGAGAGATCCGGGGCGAAGGCCTGCGCGGGCGCAACCAGGGGAGAGGCAAGGCCAATTAGTGCGGCGGTGGCAGCGGCGATATAGCCGGTGCGCCCGCTTAGGCGCCAAGAGGTTCGGACGTGGCTCACGGTATCAGGTCCTTGTTGTCTCGCGGAGGGAAAGCAGTACAGCCCCATTAATCACATCAGTAATAATAATAACTCTAGTAACGATAGTGATCCGCTGGGAAGTGTCAAGTACTAGGTCGTTTCGAGCGCGCGAGACGTTACGGGGTGGCATAGGTCGCGTCTTGGCTCCCCGATGCTGCACTATGCCCTGTTAGGGGGTATCGTAGGACGTCGTTCAAGAACATTTCTCGCGCACCAGCGCTTGTAGATCCTCCGAAGGAGAACCCAACTAGTGAGTAATACCGAGTTCCGTAATGTTGCCATTGTCGCGCACGTTGACCATGGCAAGACCACGTTGGTCAACGGCATGCTGGAGCAGTCCGGCGCCTTTGGCGAACACGGTGAGCACACGGACCGCGTCATGGACTCCAACGATCAGGAGCGCGAGCGCGGCATTACCATTTTGGCCAAGAACACGGCCATCCGCCGCCAGGGTCTGGGTAAGGACGGCGCAGACCTCATCATCAACGTCATCGACACCCCGGGCCACGCCGACTTCGGCGGCGAGGTCGAGCGCGGCATTTCTATGGTGGACGGAGTCGTGCTGCTTGTCGATGCCTCTGAGGGTCCCCTCCCACAGACCCGCTTCGTCCTGACCAAGGCGCTCGAGGCCAAGCTGCCGGTTATCGTCTGCGTGAACAAGACCGACCGCCCCGATGCCCGCATCGACGAGGTTGTTACCGAGTCTCAGGACCTGCTGCTGGAAATCGCCGCCGGCCTCGAGGATGAGGAGGCCGCAGCCGCCGCCGAAGAGCTGCTAGATCTCCCGGTCCTGTACGCCTCTGGCCGTGCCGGCGTTGCCTCCACCGAGAACCCGGGCGATGGCAACGTCCCCGATAGCGAGGACCTGCAGGCGCTTTTCGATGTCATCTACAACGTCCTGCCCGAGCCTTCCGCTACCGTCGATGCCCCGCTGCAGGCGCACGTGACCAACCTGGACGCCTCCGACTTCCTCGGCCGTATCGCGCTGCTGCGTATCTACGCCGGCCGCATCAAGAAGGGCCAGCAGGTGGCTTGGATCCACTACGACGATGAGGGCAACCAGCACACCAAGACCGTCAAGGTCGCCGAGCTGCTGCGCACCGTCGGCTTCGAGCGCCAGCCGGCCGAAGAGGCCATCGCCGGCGATATCGTCGCCATCTCTGGTATCTCCGATGTCATGATTGGTGACACCATCGCCGATCCAGAAAACCCCGAGGCCCTGCCGCGCATCACCGTTGATGAGCCGGCCATCTCCATGACCATCGGCGTCAACACCTCGCCGATGGCAGGCCGCGGCGGCGGCACCAAGCTGACCGCCCGCATGGTCAAGGCCCGCCTGGAGCAGGAGCTTATCGGTAACGTCTCCCTGCGCGTGCTGCCCACCGAGCGCCCCGATACCTGGGAGGTTCAGGGCCGCGGCGAGATGGCTCTGTCCGTGCTCATCGAGTCCATGCGTCGCGAGGGCTTCGAGCTGACCATCGGTAAGCCGCAGGTTGTGACCCAGCAGATCGATGGCAAGACCTACGAGCCTTATGAGATCCTCACCATCGACTCCCCGTCGGAGCACCAGGGTGCCATCACCCAGCTACTGGCCTCCCGCAAGGGCCAGATGCAGTCCATGGACGTGCGCGAGGGTGACTGGGTGCGCATGATCTTCCGCGTTCCCGCCCGCGGACTCATCGGTTTTCGCACCCAGTTCATGACCGAGACCCGCGGTGCCGGCATCGCCAACTCCATTTCCGATGGCTTCGATGTCTGGGCTGGCGAGATCAAGTCCCGCGCCACCGGCTCTTTGGTGGCTGACCGCACCGGCCAGATCACCCAGTACGCACTGATGCAGCTGGCTGACCGCGGCAACTTCTTCGTCGAGCCAGGCGCCGAGGCCTACGAAGGCATGGTGGTAGGTGCCAATAACCGCGATGAGGATATTGACATCAACATCACCAAGGAAAAGAAGCTGACCAATATGCGCTCTGCCACCGCAGACGCCACGGTCACCCTGGCCAAGGCCCACACGCTCTCGCTGGAAGAGGCGCTGGAATTCTGTGGCAACGACGAGTGCGTCGAGGTCGCCCCAGACGTGCTGCGCGTGCGCAAGCTGGAGCTTTCCGCCACCGACCGCAAGCGCGCCGCTTCCCGCGCTAAGCAGATGAAGAAGTAACCTGCCGGCCTAAGTAGTGCCTGCGGTTGATACCGCAACCGCCGCGATAATCGCCGTCGTCTCCTGCAAAATGGTTTTTACCGCAGAGGCGGCGGCATCGTCGTATTCCACCTGTTGTTTTAATTCTTTGATGCGGTTGCGCATCTCCCGGCGTTTCATTTCGGGCGCATCCTCCTTGAGTAGGGGATAGGCCCCATTAACCTCGCGCAGAATATCCAAGATAATCATGTCTTTGGTGCTTGGGTTTTGGGTGCCGTCAAGTACCGCGGCGAGCCTCTCGCGCACCTCATCTTCTAGCGCCGTATCCGTCATGATGTAACGGTCACCGCCCAGCTGCCACCACGCGGAATCCTCGATCTCCAATTGGCCGCGGTCCTGAAAATCCTGGGCAATCTTCTCGCGTGGGGAGAACCACCGCGCCTGCAGCAGCGTTTTTACCGAGCCGGTCCGGTGCTCGTGCAGGCTATCCCACGCCCAGGCAAGCACCGGGTGCTCTGGCTTTTTATCAGTGGCGTGCACCTTATTCTTTGCAGTTATGGCAACCGCCTCGTGCAGGAGCAAATCGCTAAAAAGGCCCGCGCGCAGGGCGGTTTCATTATTTGATAGCACCTCCTTTTTACCGTTGTCCTTGGTAAGCAGGAGGAACATTTCTTGGCAGATAAGCATGGTGGGGAATCCCTTCAACAGTGATTTTGCTCGAGTTTAGCGCGCAGAATCTTCGTGTGGCGGGAAGAAGGTATTAAAGTAGTCCGCGATGAAAAATAGTCTCAAGGCCCGCGCACTTGCTGCCACTGCCGCCATCGGCCTCGCGTTTGTCAGCGGGTGCTCGGCCAATCCTGGCCCTCCGCCGGTGGTAGAAGACTCGGACGACCAGGAATCTACCGCCCAGGAAACGGCATCAACGACGACCGCGACGGACGATGAGCCGCCGCGCGCGGAGGAAGAAAAGTCGCGGCCTACCATTTCCATCGGTGTCGATCCGCTGCGCGCCGGACTTAACCCACACCTGGTGGCCAATAACTCCGAGCTCGTGGATCAAATCGCCGAGCTGGTCTTGCCGTCGACGTTCCACTGGGGACGCATGGATACAGACGTCCTAGAATCCGCCGCGGAGGTCACCGCGCCGGAGGGCGTAGCCCAGCGGGTGCGCTACGTCATCGCCACTCCCGCGCAGTGGTCCGATGGCACCCCGATTTCCGGGGCGGATTTCAACTACTTGTGGAAGAAGATGACCACCACCGCAGGCGTCAAGGACCCGGCGGGCTACCGCGCCATTTCCGCGGTGACCACCTCCGATGGGGGTCGCGTGGTCACGGTGGATTTTGCAGAGCGGGTTAAAGATTGGAAGCAGCTATTCAACCAGCTCCTGCCCTCGCACCTGCTGCAAAATTCCGATTTTGATTCGGCGCTGGCCAATGACATCCCAGCCTCCGCCGGCCGCTTCTCGGTCGATAGCGTGGACCGCAGCCGCGGGGTCATCACCCTCAACCGCAATGACCGCTTCTGGGGTGCCGATCCCGCCCACATCGACGTCGTCCAGCTGCGCGAGGTGCGCGATAGCACCCAGGCGCTGAATATGCTGCGCTCCGGCCAGATTGGCTTCGCGGACTTCACCCCGGATCAAACCTCGCAGGAGGCGCTTGGCTTGCTGGGGCACGTGAGCGACAAGACGGTCACCCGGCCGCGCCAGCTGCGCTTGCACTTGTCCACCGAGCAGGACGCCTTGGAGGATGCGGACGCGCGGCGCGGTCTGGCCTCGCTTATCGATACCGGACAGGTCGCCCGGCTCGCCACCGGCCGCGCCTCCAACCTGAAGGCCGGGCATAACCCGGTCTCCGGCGAGGCGAACCTGACGGCCCTGCGCGAGCGCGCCAGCAAGAAACCC
Organism: Corynebacterium sp. KPL1818; assembly: GCF_000478135.1. Classification (NCBI taxonomy): domain Bacteria; kingdom Bacillati; phylum Actinomycetota; class Actinomycetes; order Mycobacteriales; family Corynebacteriaceae; genus Corynebacterium; species Corynebacterium sp. KPL1818. Next base: position 216,182 of record NZ_KI515760.1, read on the forward strand.
ATCCGCTTCGCCGTCGATCCGACCAGCCCCACGGCTTTGGCTGCGGCAAATACGCTTTACGATGTCCTCGAGGCCCACGGCATCCCCGCCGAGGTCACCACCGATAGGCTCACCACCATTACCTCTAAGCTGCTGCCGGAAGGCAAGGTGGATGCGGTCGTGACCTGGGAGGATATCACCTTAACCTCGCTGTCGGCCGCGAATATCTTCAATTGCGCCGAAGACGAACCGCTCGCCGGGGATCTCTCCGGGTTCTGCCCCGACAACGCTGCTGAGACGCGCATGGACATCCTTTCCGGAAAGATAAGCCCCTCGACCGCGCTGGGGCGAATCCGCGAGATCAACGCCCAGGACGTGTTATACGTCCCGCTCTTAGATGAAACGCGTGTGCACGCGCTGGGGGAGGGTATTGTAGGCCCCGGCCAAAGTATTGATGATTGGGATAAAGGTCTGGTCACCGCGCCGGTTTGGAGGATAGATGAGGACTAAGGACTTGGTGGGCTACCGCGTTGTTGCAGTGCACGCGCACCCCGATGATGAAACGCTTTTTACCGGCGGCAGCCTCGCCACTCTGGCCGCGCGCGGGGCACAGGTCACGGTCATCACCCTTACTCTTGGCGAGGACGGCGAGGTCATCGGCGCGCCCTATCAAGGTCTCGCCGAGCACCATCAGCTCGGTGGCTTCCGCGCCCGCGAATTGGCCTGCGCCCTCACTGCCTTAGGCGTAGAAGGCATCCAGTTGGGCGGATTCGGCCACTTCCACGATTCCGGCATGGTGGGGTCACCTTCCCACGACAACCCCCGCGCGCTGGTCAATCGCCTGGATGAGGCAGTAGATCTGCTCCGCGCGGAATTAGAGGTGCTCCAGCCGCACGCCATCCTGACCTATGGGCCGGATGGCGGCTATAACCACCCGGACCACGTGGCGGTGCATAGGGTGGTGGAAAAGGCGGCATCGGCAAGCACGCGTATCTGGTGGGCGATCTTTGACCGCGACGCCAATTACGCCGGCCTGGACACCCTCGATGCGCCGGCGGGCTGGCGCAAACCCGATGCCGCGTACCTGGATAATTTCACCACCGCCGGCGCGGATCTGACCTTCGCGCTTGACGATGCCGCCCTGCACGCCAAACGCGCCGCCATGCGCGCCCACGCCACGCAAATCTGGCTGGCCGATGGCAGCACCACCGCCACCAACCCCGAGGCCGCCGTGGCCGCCGTCCACGACCCCGCCGCGGTGCCAGGGGCCTACTGCCTGTCCAATAGATTGCTCATGCCGTTGCTGCGTGCCGAATACTTCCAACTCGGCAGGGGCGCGGGCGCAACCGACCTCCTAGGGGATCTGTAATGCGCACTGATTTTAGCCGCGGCGAGCAGGTTACCGGGCTTATCTGGCTCTCCCTCGGCGCTCTGCTATCGCTGTTTCTGGAGGTCATTTACCTCACCGCCCGGATTCCGCTGGCTGATGGCGCGAGCATCGCGTTTCCCATCACCATCCTCATCGCCGCCGCATTCAATGTGGTGTTAACCCGCACCGCGCGGCTGTGGAGTGATAGTACTTACATCGCAGCCATCCCGCTCATTGTCTGGGGCCTGGGCTTTTTCGGGCTTATGCTGCTGGTTCCGATTACCGGCGATGTCATAGTGGGCAATAATATTCTCAGCTTGCTCCTGCTTTTGGCTGGGATTGGCGGCGGCGTTTGGCCTTTCCTAAAGCAGAAGTGACATACTATATTTCATCCCCCAACCCCATGAAATCAGGAAGATTCAAGGATTCTCCATGACTTATACAATCGCTCAACCTTGCGTTGATGTAATGGACCGCGGCTGTGTTGAGGAATGCCCCGTCGATTGCATTTACGAAGGCAAGCGCATGCTCTACATCCACCCAGATGAGTGCGTGGATTGCGGCGCCTGCGAGCCCGCATGCCCGGTAGAAGCCATCTTCTACGAGGACGACGTTCCCGATGAGTGGATCGATTACAACGATGCCAACGCAGCATTCTTCGATGACTTGGGCTCACCCGGTGGAGCGGCAGCCCTTGGCCCGCAAGATTTCGATGCGTCAATGGTAGCCGCGCTGCCCCCACAGAATCAGGAGTAATTCATGGCCCGCACACCGCTAGGACAATCGCTTCCGGATTTCCCCTGGAACTCGCTGGCTGGCGCCAAGAAGAAGGCCCAGGCGCACCCAGATGGAATCGTTGACCTTTCGGTGGGCAACCCCGTAGATCCGGTCGCCCCCGGCGTGCAGCTGGCGCTGTCCTCTGCCGCCGAGGCCCCCGGTTATCCGCAAACGCAGGGCACGCCCGAGCTGCGCGAGGCCATCGCCTCAGCCCTCCGCCGCCGCTACCACATGGACGTAGACCGCGTCCTGCCCGTGGTGGGCACGAAGGAGGCCATCGCCTGGCTGCCTACCCTGTTGGGCATGCGCGGCGAGACCGTCGCCTTCCCCTCGGTGGCCTATCCCACCTACGAGGTCGGCGCCCTCCTCGCTGGGGCCACCCCGCTGCGCGCCGACGACGACTTCCAGGATGCCTCCCTGGTATTCATCAATTCCCCGTCCAACCCCACGGGCCGCGTCGCTGGGGTAGAGGAGCTGCGCCGCATCGTGGCTTGGGCCCGCTCGACCGGCGCTATCATCGCCTCCGACGAGTGCTACATGGGCTTGGGCTGGAACGACGACAACCCGCCGGTATCCATCCTGGATCCCCGCGTGACCGACGGCGATAATACCGGGCTTATCGCCATGCATTCGCTGTCTAAGTCCGCGAATATGGCCTCCTACCGCGCCGGATTCTTCGCCGGCGATAATGACCTCATCGCGGAGCTCCTAGAGCTGCGCAAGCACGCCGGCCTCATCGTGCCGGGCCCGATTCAGGCGGCGATGGTTGCCGCGCTTGACGATGACCCCACCGAAGCCCTCCAACGCCAGCGCTACGCCGCGCGCCGCGCCGAATTGATGCAGGCGCTCATCAAGGCGGGCTTTACCATTGACCACTCGGACGCCGGCCTGTACCTCTGGGCCACCCGCGGCGAAGACTGCCGCGAGACCATCGACTGGTTGGCTTCGCTCGGTATCCTCGCTGCCCCCGGTGATTTCTACGGTCCCTCGGGCGCACAACACGTGCGCATTGGCTTAAACGGCACCGATGAGCGGGTGCGCGCCGCCGTCGAACGCCTCGCCAGTGCCTAACTCACCTCGCGCGTTTCGCCCGCCTGCGCGGGAGGGGATTTCTCCCCGCAGGGTGGTCTTGCGCGATCGCGTTCCTGTAGAAGGCGAATATTGGGCCGCCCGCGCTGGCGACTCGCCTTTTCCGGAGGGAACCCTCCTTCCCGCGGGTACGGTTCTTTCGCGCCCCATCCCCGTGTGGTATCACCCCTTCGTCCCGCCGGAGGATCCGATCCCCTTTGGCTACACCGTCGTCCACGCGGATGAAGACATCATCGTTGCCGATAAACCGCACTTTCTTCCCACCACCACGAATGGCCGCTTGCAGCGCGAAACCCTGCAAACCCGGCTGCGCGTGGACTTCGGCGAAGACGAAATCGTGCCGCTTCACCGCCTTGATCGCCTCACCGCAGGTCTTGTCATCTGCTCGCGCAATCCTGCGACCCGCGCGGCCTACCAGCGCATCTTCCTGGAGGGGAGGGCGGTGAAGAGGTATAGGGGCATCGTCAAGCAGCCGTTTTTCTGCGATGAGGAAATCAGGCTGCCGATGCATAAGCCGCGGGGCAGCAGGCAGGTGCTCGTGGCTGATAATGGCACGCCGACTTCGACGTATGTGCGAGCTGCGGGGCGGGAGGTGACCATGTGGCCGCGGACCGGGCATACGCACCAGCTGCGGGTGCTGCTGAACCACCTTGGGAGCCCGCTCATTGGCGATGACACCTATCCCACGCCGCGTCCGCTCGACCTCTATGACTTCTGGCGCCCGCTTTCCTTGCTGCACGAAACTATATCTTTTATAGATCCTTTATCACATTCGGAGCGTCAGTTTTTCAGTTCGCGGGGCTTAGGAACTACAATCAGGTAATTACTAACCTCCGGCAAGAAAGGCGGCCCATGGCAGACCTCAGCGTTGCGCGCTTTGCGTCCAATTTTGGGCAATTCCTTAAGTTCGGTCTTGTCGGCGGCTTGGGTACCGCGGTTAACCTCTTCGTGTATTTTCTCGCGCAGAAACTCTTTGGCGCGGCGGATATCTTTGCCGAGGATCCCTTCATGAACCTCTTCGGTTCTGCATTCCACATCCGCTGGTACCACGTCTTTGCCACCATCTCCTTCCTCGTGGCCAATACCTGGAACTACCAGCTCAACCGCATGTGGACCTTCCGTACCGTGTCCAAGGTGTCCTGGATTCGCGGTTTCTTCCCGTTCCTTTTGGCGGGAATCGGGGCGTTTATCGTCAGTCAGGTCATCCTGACGCTGCTTATGAACCCCAACTCGCCCGTGGGCCTGCCCACCGATGTCTTCGATAACTCCACCGGATTGCGCACCAAGTCTTATTGGGCGCAGGCCATTTCCATCGTCGTGGCGATGCCCATCAACTTCATCATCAACAAGCTCTGGACGTTCCGCTCCAAGCCCAATAAGGCAGTCGTCGTCGACGAGGTCGCGCCGGTTTAACTACCTGCCCTTCGCCGCCGGCCACGGCCCTGCCGCCCGCACAACCCCAGCCGCCCCAACCGCCCTTCGCGCTCACCAGCGTGGGCTGCTGGGGTCTTTTTATGCCGCCGGTGAGCGGCAAGGGCGGGGAGGGGCATCGCCAAGCAAGTGTATGTGCGACACCCATCCCTTCGCGCTCACGCTGGGGTAGTTTTCATCGACGCCATGCCTGCTCGGTGAGCGGCACGGGAGGCTGCGCCCTTCGCGCTCACCGACAACAGTTGCCGACGGTGAAACCTACTCCCTGTGAGCGGCAAGGGCGGGGAGGCCGGGCGCCGCTGACGCTAGCCCCTTCGCGCTCACGGGGCGTAGCAAACGGAAACCACCCGCCGTCCGCGGTGAGCGCGAAGGGCGGGTGGTGGAGTGCGTGATGGCGGTGGGAGTGAGCATTAGTCCTCGAGCTCGGCGTCGAGGCGGGACTGATCGCGGCGGTTTTGCTTACGTCGGAGTGTGGGGGAGAGGAGGACGGCCGTGATGGCACCTACGGTGGCGCCGATGAGGTAGGGGGCGGCATCGGAAAGCGCGAAGGCGTGGTAGGCGATGCCGGCGAAGCAGATAAACATCGGGATGAGGTAAAGGGCGGTTAAGGTCCAATTGGAGCGGACCGTTGGGGTGGCGATGTGCTTGCGCAGCCAGGCGGTGCTGAGGGAGGTGCCGGCGATGGAGGGGATGATGGCGAGCAAGGCGAGGAGGCTGAGGCGGCCGGGGAGGGACCACGCGAGGATGGCGGCGACGATGAGCTCGAGGAATGTGATTGGGGTCAGGGTGATGGCGGAGGCCTTGGTGAGGATGTCGCGTTCGAACTCGTCGGTGGAGGCGCGCTCGATGTGGTTGAGGGATATGTTTGCGATGGCGTTAATCATGTTGTTCAGCTCCAAAGATTTCTTCGACTGTTTTGTTTAGTTCGTGGCAGATGTCCAATGCGAGGTGCACGGACGGGGAGTAGTTGCCGCGTTCGATATTTGCGATAGTTTGCCGGGAGACGCCGACGCGCTCTGCTAGTTCGCCTTGCGACCATTCGCGCCAGCGCCGCCACTTGCGGACCATGTTGGGTTGTCCGGCCACATCATCACCTCTCTTGTCGTGTTTACATGACTTAATGTCAAGTAAACTTGACATTATGGCAAGGGTTAGACGCATAGATGCCAGCGCCAATATGGCTGGGTGGCGGACATGGGAAGCTGTGGCTTGCGGCCTTTGAGCAGGTCACGGGTGGCTTTGATAAGGAGAATGACTTGGTCAAGGTGGTGCGTGACGTCATCGGCAGTAAAGCGCAGGACCGTGTACCCGTGCGCGGTTGCGGCGTTCTGTTTGGAACGGTCGGCCTGGAACGCGATGCTGTGGCTGTGGTAGGTCCAACCATCGATTTCCACGATGAGCTTGCCCATCAGTAGGTCGAAGCGGTATCCACACACTAGGGCGTTGTGAACAGGGAAAATGCCCTCTGCGCGCAGCGCGCGGCTGACTTTCCGCTCCGGCGGGCTATCCGCGCCGATGGCGGAGAGTCGAATCGTCTTTTTCAACGCGCGCGGTGTCCGGCCCATTCGCTTGCGGTCCCGCTCCAGCCGGCCGGGCCCCTTCTCGCCGCGATAAAACTCCTCCAGCAGCGAGCCGCATGCCCTGGCAATCTTCCGCGCGGCCCACAGAACCTGCACTACCGGAAGCCCCTTGACCAGGCTCGTTGCCTTGAGCCGGGAATGCGAGACGCGGAAATTCTTGCCGCGCAGCGTGCGCGGGCCCTCCGCCTCCAGCGGAAACGTCAGCGGCCGGTCGAGGTGAATTTCTTGCGCGGTCTTCCCCGTAAAATGAATGCGGCTCAGCCCATGCACCAGCGCCTTCGCCACCGCCATCGGCGACCACTCGTCGGTATAAATTCCCCGGTGCACGCGGTACAGCTTGCCCGCGCGCACCCGCCGCCGAATCGCGTCCTTGCCTAGTCCCTGCTCGCGCAACTGCGCGGTTGTCCATGCCCCCATGGCTTCAACTTAAAAAGGGGCCGCCTCCTCGTCCAGACGGGGTCCGACAGCCTGTGGATAACCCGCCTATTTTGAGGTTTCGCGCTCCCTTCTCGGCGCTGCCCTGTGGATAACTCCCTCCACTCCTCCCTCGACGCCCCCCCTTCGCGCTCACCGGCGGCCACTTGGGTGCGCTGGAACGTCCCCTGGTGAGCGCGAGAGGCGAGTGTGGTCCCAGCCCGCCCTTTGCGCTCACGCCCACGCTTTCCGATGCCCATTTCTTCCTCCCCGTGACCGCGAGGGGCGGCCCCACACCCGTCGCGCTCATCGGGAGGTGAAAACGCCGTACCCCGCCCAGTGCTGGTGAGCGCGAAGGGCGGGGGCGGGGTAATGGGGCGTGAGGGCGGGGCGTCAGGTGATGAGGGTTGAGCGGCAGGCACGGTGGGCTGGATGTGAGGTGTAGGGCGCGAGGGACGGAGGCAGGGAGTGGCCGCTAGGTCAGCGGGAGCGTGGAGGTTGGGTCGATGCCGCGAGCCTTGGAATTGAGCACACCCGCGATGGCGAGCACCGCGAACATGGCGGCGGCGGAGAGGAGTTGGGTGCGGGCGGTGGCATCGGTAAGCATGAGCACCGCGATGGCCGCGAAGAGGGCGAGGGCGAACCAGGTGAGGTAGGGAAATGCCCACATGCGGATGGGGAGGGGATGCAGTGCCTCGAGTTGGCGGCGCAGGCGCAGCTGGCTGACGGCGATGAAGACCCACACGATGAGCAGGGAAGCGCCGGCGGCGTTGAGCATGAAGGTGAGCAACCAGCCGGTATCGGCGTAATTGAGGACGACCATGAGCGCGGACAGTGCGACGGACAAGGCGATGGCGGTCGTGGGCACGCCTTCGGTATTGGTGGCGGCGAAGATGCGCGGGGCCTCGCCGCGGGAGGCGAGCGAGTGCATCATGCGGGAGGAGGCGAAGATTTGCGCGTTGAAGGCGGATAGCAGCGCGAGGACGATGATGACCTCCATGATGCCGGCGGCACCGGGGATGCCGGCGCGGTCGAGGACCATGGTAAATGGCGATTCGGCGGCGGTGGAGGCGGCGTCCAGGCTGGAATAGGGAAGCAGGAACGTGATGACGAGGACGGAGCCCAGGTAGAACACGGAGATGCGCAGGATGGTGGAGCGCACGGCGTTGACCAGGGATTTCTCGGGGTCATCGGATTCGGCGGACGCGATGGCGACGACCTCGATGCCGCCGAAGGCGAAGGCTACGGCGAGCAGGCCGGCGGCGACGCCGCCGAGGCCGTTGGGCATGAAGCCATCGGCAAGGAAGACGGATGTGCCCACGAAGGTGTGGCCGGGCAGGAGGCCGAAGATGAGGAGGACGCCGATGATGAGGAAAGCGATGATGACGACGACCTTGATGAGCGCGAACCAGTACTCGAACTCGCCGAAGGCGCGCACGCGCAGCAAGTTGACGAGGCCGAAGACGGCGACGCAGATGGCGGCGGGGATCCAGGGCGGGACGTCGAACCACGAGCCGATGAAGCCCGCGGCGCCGGTGATTTCGGCGCCGAGGACGGCGACGGTGGCGCACCAGTAGATCCACCCTTGGGTAAAGCCCGCCCAGCGGCCGATGCCGTGCTCGGCGTATTCGGAAAAGGAGCCGGAGGCGGGAATGACCGTTCCCATTTCCCCAAGCATTTGCATCACGAGGATGGCGAGGAATCCGGCGATCGCGTAGGCGATGATTACCGCTGGGCCGGCGGCGGAAATGCCGACGCCCGTGCCAAGGAAGAGACCGGCGCCAATGGTGGAGCCAAGCCCCATCATGGTCAGGTGGCGGACCTTCAGGCCAGAACCAAGGGTAGAAGAGTTATCAGACACTTCTCCATGGTATTTCTCGGCCGCGGGGCACCGGAATTGGGGTGGCGTTAATTCTTGTGGAGGTCCTCGTTCAGCGCGACGGCCTCGGCATTCCACTCCACGGCCTCGACGGCACCGGAGACGGAATTGCGGCGCAGCAGCAGGCCGGAGGCGCCGGAGAGCTGGGAGCCCTTGACGGCCTCGCCATTGCCGACGCCCAGGGCCTCGGCCACCTTGCCAAAGACGGCGACCTTGGTGCCGGCGGTGACGTAGAGGCCGGCTTCGACAACGGCGTCATCGCCAAGCGAAATGCCAATACCCGAGTTAGCGCCGAGCAGGCAGCGCTCGCCGATGGAAATAACTTCCTTGCCGCCGCCGGACAGGGTGCCCATGATGGAGGCGCCGCCGCCGATATCGGAGCCATCGCCCACGACGACGCCCGCGGAAATGCGGCCTTCCACCATGGAAGCGCCCAGGGTGCCGGCGTTGAAATTGACGAAGCCCTCGTGCATGACCGTGGTGCCCTCTGCCAGATGGGCGCCCAAGCGGACGCGGTCGGCGTCACCGATGCGCACGCCGGAGGGGACAACGTAGTCCACCATGCGGGGGAACTTGTCCACGGAGTAGACCACGACGGGGCCGCGGGAGGCTAGGCGGCCGCGCACCATCTGGAAATCGGAGACGGCGCAGGGGCCGTAGTTGGTCCACACCACGTTATTGAGGTGGCGGAAGATGCCGTCCATGTTGAGGCCGTGCGGCTTTACCTCGCGGTGGGAGAGCAGGTGGAGGCGCAGGTAGGCGTCGTAAGTATCGGTCGGGGCCTCGTCGAGGTCAGCGATGGAGGTTTCCACCGCCACGCGGGCCACGCCGCGCTCCTCATCGGGGCCGACGAGGGAGGAGAACTGCTGCGGAGTCTCCTCCAAACGCGTCGTGCCGGTGGTCTCTACTTGCTTATCGGTATGAACTGCTGGGAACCAAACGTCCAAGACGGTGCCGTCGTGGGTAATGGTTGCCAGGCCACGTGCGGATGCAGAAGTCATGGTGGCTAGCTTAGCAATTACTGCCGTACTTGTTCGCGCTTGCCCGCGGGAACCACGAAGGACAAGGCGACGAGCGCGGCAAAGAGAATGATGACGGCAATGACTTGGTTGCGGGCGGAGGGATCAAAGAGCATGAAGATGGTCAGCGCGGCCAACGCGGCGGCGGTTGCCCAAGGCAACCAGGGGTAGCCGGGCACGCGGATGTCCGTGAGCTCGCCATTCGCCTTCAACTGTGGGTGCAGCTTGAGGAAGGAGGCGACGATGAAGGCCCAGACCACCAAGAGGCAGCCGCCGACGGCGTTGAAGAGGAAGGCCAGCAGTCCCGGCGGGTTCCAGAACTGCAGGCCCACCGAGGCGAAGGCGAAGATCATGGACAAGATGACGGCGTTGATGGGGGAGCCGGAGTGGTTGGTCTTGAGGAAGAACTTGGGCGCGCAGTGGTCCTTGGCCATGTCGAAGACCAGGCGCGAGGTGGCGTAGATCTGCGCGTTGAAGGCGGATAGGAGGGCCAGAGCGATGATGGCCTCCATGAAGCCGGCTGCGAATGGAATCTTGGCGGCCTCGAGCACCAGGGTAAACGGCGAATCGGCGGCGGCATCGGCGTCTTGGATCTGGCTAAACGGCAAGGCCATGGTGATGACCACGATGGAGCCGATGTAGAAGATCATGATGCGCACGATGATGGCGCGCACTGCAGTTGCCACGTTGCGGGCTGGATCCTCGGACTCGGCGGCGGCGATGGTCACCAGCTCGATTCCACCGAAGGCGAAGGCCACGGCCAGCAGGCCCGCGGCGAAGCCGGGCATGCCATTGGGTAGGAAGTTATCGGTGAAGTTGGTGCCGGCACGGGAGAGATCCATGCCGGGCAGGATGCCCAGTGCCATGAGGATGCCGATGACGAGGAAGGCGATGATGACGGCGACCTTGATGATGGCGAACCAGAACTCGAATTCACCAAAGCCGCGCACGGCGGCGAAATTCACCACGGCGAAAAACGCCACCGCGATAAGTGCGGGAATCCACGGGGCGATATCGAACCAACTGCCGATGATCGCGGCGGCGCCCGTGATTTCGGCACCCATGACCATGATGAGCATGAACCAGTAGATCCAGCCCATCGTAAAGCGCGCCCAGTGGCCGAAGGCCTGGCCGGCGTAGGTGGAAAAGGAACCCAGGGAGGGGCGGGCCGCGGCGATTTCCCCGAGCATCCACATGATGAGCGCGATGAGGACGCCGGCGACGGCATAAGAGATGAGCACCGAGGTGCCGGATATTTGGATTCCCAATCCGACGCCCAAGAAGAGACCGGCACCCACCGCGGAGCCAAGGCCCATCATGGTGAGGTGTCGCGATTTCAATTGTGTGGCTTCGGCCATAATTACCACCTTGTGAGAGGTTATTTTTTGCAGTGAAGTGAACATTACACAATGCAACGGACCCAGCGGGGCGCTACCATGGCGGCTTGTGACTTTAGATCTATATGCCGACCCCATTGAAGTGACCAAGGCGCTCGTCGATATCCCGAGCCCCTCCCACCACGAGGAGGCCATCGCGGATGCGGTGGAAGAAGCCCTGCGTGGTCTAGACGTGGAGGTCGCCCGCTTTGGCAATACCGTGTGTGCGCGCACGAACCGCGGGTTGGATTCCCGCGTGGTTCTTGCAGGCCACATCGATACCGTTCCATTGGCAGATAACGTACCGCATCGCATGGACACCGCCGAAGATGGCGCCGAGATCATGTTCGGCTGCGGCACCGTGGACATGAAATCCGGCATGGCGGTCTACCTCAACGCCTTTGCTCACCTGCATGAATCGGAAGAGCTCCAGCATGACCTGACCATCATTGCTTATGAGGGCGAAGAGGTATCCACTGAATTTAATGGGCTGGGCCATTTGCAAAAGGACCACCCCGAGTGGTTGCAGGGCGATTTCGCGCTCCTCGGCGAGCCCTCCGGCGCCATGGTCGAGGCCGGCTGCCAGGGCACGATTCGCCTGCGCGTGACGGCACATGGCACCCGCGCGCACTCGGCCCGCGCTTGGCTCGGCTCCAACGCCGCGCACAAGCTCGCCCCCGTCATGACGCGCATTGCGGACTACGAGCCGCGCGAGGTCACCATCGATGGCTGTACTTACCGCGAGGGCCTGAACATCGTCCACATGGAGGCTGGCGTGGCCACCAATACCCTGCCGGACGAGGCATGGATGTTCGTCAACTTCCGCTTCGCCCCGGATCGCAGCACGGAGGAGGCGCTGGAGTACATGAAGGGGGTCATCGGCAAGCATGAGGACGTCACCATAGAGATCGATGACATCGCCGGTGCCGCCCTGCCTGGCTTGGGGCAGCCTGCGGCACGCGCGCTTGTCGATGCCGTCGGTGGCAACGTCCGCGCCAAGTTCGGCTGGACCGATGTCTCGCGCTTTGCTGAGATGGGCATTCCGGCCGTGAATTTTGGCGCCGGCGATCCGGGCTTTGCGCATAAGAAGGACGAGCAGGTGCCCACGGCGCAAATCACCGAAGTTTCTACCGCTCTGTTTAATTACTTGAAGGGATAAAAATGACCCCTGACCACATGCGTACCCTGCGCGGCCCGCTCTTGCTGCGCAGCGAGGGAGAACAAGGCTCCACCTTTGACCAACGCCTGCTGGAATCCGGCGCGGACCACGAATGGCAGCATGCCGATCCGTGGCGCGTGCTGCGCATCCAAGGTGAATTCGTCGCCGGCTTCGATGCGCTGGCTAAGCTGCCTAAGGCAGTGACGGTTTTTGGTTCCGCGCGCACCAAGCCTGAGGATGCGAGCTATCAGATGGCCGAAGAACTCGGCCGCAAGCTCGCCGAGTGCGCCTACGCCGTCATCACTGGCGGCGGCCCCGGCATCATGGAGGCGGCGAATAAGGGCGCGCACGAGGGCGATGGTCTCTCGGTGGGACTCGGCATCGAATTGCCGCACGAGCAAGGCCTCAATAAGTACGTGGACCTCGGCCTGAACTTCCGCTACTTCTTCGCCCGCAAGACCATGTTCTTGAAGTACTCCCAGGCCTTCGTCTGCCTGCCCGGCGGCATGGGCACCATGGATGAATTCTTCGAGGTTCTCTGCATGGTTCAGACTGGCAAGGTCACCAACTATCCCATCGTACTCCTGGGCACCGAATACTGGTCTGGCCTGCTGGAATGGATGAAAAATACCCTTGCCGCCGGCGGGTACATCAACGAAGATGACCAAGAGCTTTTCCTGCTTACCGATGACCCCGATGAGGCCGTCGCCCACATCATCGAGCGCCACAAGGTGATGAGCGATAAGCGCATTAGGGAGCCGCGTTGAGCCTCGCGCGCGTGATGGCGATAGTCAATCGCACTCCGGATTCCTTTTATGACAAGGGGGCCACCTTTGACATGGACCCCGCCCTCAAGCGCTGCGATGAAGCCATTGCGGCGGGAGCCTCCATCATCGATATTGGCGGGGTCAAGGCCGGGCCGGGTGAGGAGGTGGATAGCGCGGAGGAAATCGACCGCGTCGTGCCCACCATCGCCCGCGTGCACGAGCGCCACCCAGAGGTACTCATTTCCGTCGACACTTGGCGCAGCGAGGTGGCCGAGGCCGCCATCGCCGCCGGGGCCGGGCTGGTCAATGACACGTGGGCCGGCTGGGATCCGCAGCTTATCGAGGTCGCCGGCCACCACCGCGTGGGCTACGTGTGCTCGCATACCGGCGGGATTACCCCGCGCACCCGCCCGCACCGCGTCCACTTTGATGACGTCGTCGCCGATGTCATTGCTGAGACCACCGCCCTGGCGGAAAAGGCCGCGGGGCTCGGCTGCCCGGAAGAGCTCACCTTCATCGATCCCACGCACGACTTTGGTAAAAACACCTATCACGGACTCGAACTCCTGCGACGCATCGACGAGATCGTCGCTACCGGCTGGCCCGTGCTCATGGCGCTTTCCAATAAGGACTTCGTGGGCGAGACCCTCGCGCGCGGGGTAGGAGACCGCGTTGCCGGAACGCTCGCCGCCACCGCTTGGGCCGCAGCGCACGGGGTGGCCGCCTTCCGCGTCCACGAGGTTGCTGAGACGGTCGACGTCATCCGCATGACCGCCGCCATCCAGGGCACGGCCGCACCCCTTGACACCACGCGCGGGCTCGCATGAGCGTTTCCGTCATCATCCCGGCGCTCAATGAGGAATCCACCGTGGCCGGCGTTATCCGCGCCTGCCTTGCCGATGACCCACTCGAAGTGCTCGTCATCGACGCCGACTCCACCGACGAGACCGCCGCAGTCGCGCGCGCCGCCGGCGCCGATGTGCGCAATTGGCTCGATATCCTGCCCGAACCGCCGCGCCCTGGCAAGGGCGAATCACTCTGGCGCGGGGTCGCCGCCGCGCGCGGTGACATCGTCGTCTTCATCGACGCCGACCTAGAATCCGCCGCGCCCGGCATGGTCACGGCGCTCGCGGCGCCCTTTGAGGATCCTGGAGTGAATATGGTCAAGGCCCGCTATCGCCGCAGCCTCAACGGCCAACCCACCGGCGGCGGACGCGTGACCGAATTGACCGCAAAGCCGCTCATCCGGCAATTCTTCCCGGAGCTAGCCCATATCGACCAACCCCTGGGCGGCGAGTACGCTCTTCGCCGCTCTGCCGCGCTAGAGGTGCCCTTCGTGGAGGGCTATGGGGTGGAAGCGGGGCTACTGGTGGACATCGGCAAGCGCGGCGGGCTGACAGAAGTCGACCTAGGCACCCGAGTCCACCGCAACCGGCCGCTTCATGAGCTCGCGCCGATGGCGGATATCGTGGCACGCACGCTGCTTTCGCGCGCTGGGGTGGGAGCGCCGATTGCTCAGCGCCCGCCACTGCTAGGTAGGATTTAAGCCATGCTGTCCTGGATTGTGCTCATCGTGGTGCTCATTGCGTTCATTGTGATCGGAACGTGGCTGTGGGGTTCGATTTTTGGGCCCGGGACCGTGATGGACCCGCCCGATGAGCCGCAGAAGGTGCTGGAAAATAACCGTGTCGCCGCAGCTCAAGGCCGTTTTGAGGATGTGCAATTCGAGGTCGTCCCGCGCGGGTACCGCCAGGATCAGGTTGATGATCTGCTCGCGCAGCTGGAGCAGGAATTGGAGGCCGCGCGGAAAAGCGGGCAAAAAGAGACTAAGCTGGAAAGAAACGAAGAAAGTTAAGGAGCCCTACTATGGCAGCAATGAAGCCACGTACCACTGGCGGCGAAATGGAAGCGGTGGTGGAATCCCGCAAGATCGTCATGCGCATCCCATCCGACGGCGGCGGGCGCATCGTTATCGAGCTGAACAAAGAAGAGGCCGCGGAGCTCGGTTCTTTGTTAACCGAGGTTTCTAGCTAGTCTGGATACATGCTTTCTCATATCGTCGACATTCTGGCCGATCCATCCGACGGCACGGCGCTTTCCGGCGCCGATGATTTTTCCCGCCTCGTTTCGGAGTCCGGCCATTCCTTTGATGTGGCCAAGCAAGGGTATGTGACCTTAGCGGCCGGTGCCGGCCTCAAGCACAAAGGCGATGACATGGACATGGTCAACGCCCGCGAAGCGTACCTAGCCACCGGCCATTTCGCGCCCTTCGTCGAGTCTGTGACCGGCGCGGTGCAAGACGCGCTCGATGCCAGCTCGCTGTCTGCCTCTACGCCCGCCTCGCTCCTCGAGGTCGGCGCCGGAACCGGCTACTATCTGGCCCACACGCTTGACTCCATCGACGGCGCGCGCGGCGTCGGCCTCGATATTTCTCCGCACGCGGCCAAGCACCTGGCCAAGTGCCACCCACGCGTGGGTGCCGTGGTTGCCGATGTCTGGCAGCAACTTCCCATCCGCGATGAATCCATCGATGCCATTTCCGTGGTCTTCGCCCCGCGCAACCCATCCGAATTCCAGCGCGTCCTCGCCCCCGGCGGCCAGGTCATCGTCCTGACCCCGGGTGCGGGGCACCTCGATGAGCTGCGCGAACCCCTCGGCATCCTCGGCGTAGAAGAGGGCAAGGTCGAGCGCATGTATGAGCAGGCGGAAGGCTACCTCGAGCAAGCGGCCGACCCCGTCGATATTTCCTTTCCCATTCACCTGGATAAAGCGGCCATCGCCGCACAGGTAGGAATGAGCCCGTCCGCCCGCCACATCAGCGCCGATGAGCTTGCCGAGCGCATGGCCGCCCTTCCTCCCACGCTGACGGTCACCGCCCGCGCCCGCCTAGACCGCCTCCGTGCCGTTTCTTAATCGCACACCTGCCTCGCGGCAACCTGTACCGCCCTTCGCGCTCACCAGCAGCGCGCGGGCGGTTCTTTTTCGCTTCCGGTGAGCGCGAAGGACGGGTGTGGAATCGGCCAGTCACCGTTGCCTCCCTTGGCGCTCACGGGGAGCTGCTTGCCGATGTCTCGACGCCTCACCCGTGAGCGCGAAGGGCTGGTGGCATCGGCAGGGCGGTGGCTGACGGAAAACGAGGATGCAGAATGCGGCTAAAGACGGCATCATTTGACCCGTGCGGTCGGTCCTGGGGTCAGATGGAAGGAATACCCGCCTTTCGCGCTCACGGCAAGCACATTCTGATGGCCGGAGTCGCTCGCCGGTGAGCGCGAAGGGCGGGGGTGGAATAGGCCAATCACCGTTGCCTCCCTTGGCGCTCACGGGGCGCTGCTTGCCGATGTTGCGACGCCTCGCCGGTGAGCGCGAAGGGCGGGGTGGCGACAGGCTGGGGCCGAAGGGCGGGTGGCGAGGGTCGGGGGGCAGAAAGGCGGGTGGCCGGGTAGGAGGGCTGCAGTATTAGAGCTTGGAGCCGGAGCGCTGCCAGTCTTGTTCGATGACTGCTTCGCCGGTGGTTTCGACATCCATGCCGGAGCAGCCGCCGTCGAAGTACACGCGGGAGGCCATGGCGATGAGGCCGCCGTCGACGAAGACCTCCACCGTGGAGCCGTCTTGGATGATGGTGAGGGTGTCGGAGTCGCCATCGGCAAGCGTGGCGGTGGCGGGAGCGGAATCGGCGAAGAAGTGATCGAAGGCCTTGTTCATGGAACGATCGAGGCTGATTTCCTCGCCGGAGTGGCAGATGGAGGCGGCGAGGTCGCCGTTGCCATCGCGAAGGGTGATGGTGACGCTGGAGCCGGTGGGAACCTCCATGACGCCGGTCCAGGAGCGCGCGTAATCCGAAAGCTTGACCGCTTCGGGCAGGCCGGTGGCCGGTGCCTGGTACAGGACGCCGCCCTCGAGCGTGACCTGGCGCGGCAGGGAGAGGGCATTCGACCAGCCCTCGGCATCCCAGGAGGCGTGCTGGGTGGCGTCGTCGCCGCGGCCGTTGCCGTTGAGCAGGCCGAGGATGACGGCGCGCTCGTAGCGGCTTTCTTCAGGAATCGTGCCTGCGGTGGCATTGGTATTGCGCGGGCGGGAGAAATCGTGGCCGAAGTCCACGCGGCGGAAACCGGAGACCACCGTGAAGGTGGTGTCTTCCAGCTGGCCCACGAGGTAGCCGGAGACATCGCGGCCGTCGCGCTCGAGGGTGACAAAGAGTACGTCGTAGATCTCTTCGTCGACTTCATCGCGCAGGCGCACGATGCGCGGGGAAACCACCGGAGGAATAGGGGAATTGGCAGGCACTTCGCCGTCGAGGAAGCCCGGGTCACCTTCGAAGGTAAGGCCGCCGCGCAGGGACCACGAGATGCCGTCGTGGCTTTCTAGAATGACTGGCTGCGGGGTGTCGGTGCGGCCAGAAAGTGCCAGCATGAGCCAGCCCTTGTGGCCGTCCTCGCGGTCATCGGTGGCCCAATCGGGAACAACGGAAGGCGAGCGGAACCGGGTGTGGTCGGTGGTATTGCCAGCCACCTCGCCAAAGCGCACGACGTTGGGGTCGAGGGCCGAGGAGTCATCGGAGACCTCGCAGACATCGTCGATGCCGGAATAGCGCGCGAGGCGAATGGAGGTGCCGGTCGCGGTCACGGAGGTGAAATAGAGGTTGATAGCGTCCTCACCTTGGGCCACGGAACCCGCGCGGAGGGCGAGCTCGCCGCCGACGGGCGCGAGGACGTCATCGCAGTCCAGCCAGTTAAACGGAGCTTCCTCCGAGTACGTGTGCCCCCAGCGAGCCGGGGCATCGGGAGTGGGGCGGTACTGGTAGAACATGTGCCACGTATCGCCATCGCGAAGGACGCCGGCGGGCGCGTCTAGGATGCCGGCATCGGGGATGAAGTGGAGTTCGGGGCGGTGAGTCGTCACGGCATTCCTCTCTTAAATCAGGTGCGGGTTACAAGCTTGGGTTGGGGTGGCAGCCACGCCGGGGAGGAAACTCGTTGACCTGCCACGCGGTGCTTTCGCGAACTTTTTGGGGCAGTGTCCGGCTGTCATGTACACCCAGAATACGGATATCTTTTAGCGCGTGCAGGGGCCCTTGCTTGCCGATGCCCCCTTAAAGCTTCGTCACCAATGTCAGCCCCGAACCCAGTGGGAGCCGGGTCACGGTGGCGCCCTCGAGCTCGCGGAGGTATTCATCGGCCTCGCGCGCGGCGGCGGTATCGCGGTCGGTGCGGGAGGTGTCGGCGACGGTGCCATCGAGAAGCGCATTGGCAAGCACCAGCGTGCCGTGTTGGTGCAGCAGGGGCCAGGCCGCCTTGATGAGGGCGGGGAGGTCGAGGGCGGCGACGTCCGCGTAAATGACCTGGTAGGCCTCAGTAGCCAGGCGCCCGAGCACGTCGAGGGGGCGCGAGGGAAGGAAGCGGCCGCGGGTGGGGGCGTAGCCGGCCTCGCGGAAGGCGGCCTTGGCGCTGCGCTGGTGCTCGGCTTCTGGGTCGATGCACGTGAGGATGCCGTTATCCGGCATGCCCGCGAACAGGTAGAGACCCACGACGGAGGCGGCGGGGGTAATCGCCACGGCCTGGGGGCGGTCTACCACACCGGAAGACGTCGCCGTCAGCGTGGTGAGAAGCTGGCCGGTGGATTCATCCGGGACGGGCAGGCCGTATTCCTCGGCGTGGTTGCGGGCGCCGCGGAGAGCCGCCGAAGGCTCACTGGTGGAATCGATATAGGAGCGCAGTGCGTCATATGCGGTAGTAGTCACGAATAAAACAATAGGTAAAGTTGCGCGCAAGGGTGGCAAAAACGCGCCTAGCCAGCGAAATTGTGGTCTGTGGGAAGTATGTGACGGACTCACAGGATATTATCAGCGCAGTGGCTGGAGTTTCCGCGCCGAGTATAGAAAAATGACACCCATGACAGAAACGAAGCGCGATGCCGAGTCCGTTGCCTCCACCGATCCGAACGTGGGGTTGACCGGTACCGCGGCGTTCGATGCTGGGGAAGCCACGATGCCTTCGTGGGCCGAATTGGTGGCAGAGCACGCCGATGGCGTGTACCGCTTGGCCTACCGTTTATCCGGTGACCAGCAGGATGCCGAGGATCTCACCCAAGAGACCTTCATGCGTGTCTTCCGCTCCTTGGATAAGTACCAACCGGGTACCTTTGGCGGCTGGCTGCACCGCATCACCACGAACCTCTTTTTGGATATGGTGCGTCACCGTTCCAAGATCCGTATGGAGTCCCTGCCTGAGGATTACGAGCGGGTGCCGGGGACGGATATGACCCCGGAGCAGGCCTATACCGTGGCCAACTTGGACCCCGTGCTGCAGTCCGCGCTGGATAGCTTGGCGCCGGATTTCCGCGTTGCCGTGGTTCTGTGTGATATCGAAGGCATGAGCTATGACGAAATCGCCGAAACCCTTGGCGTGAAAATGGGCACGGTGCGCTCGCGCATCCACCGCGGCCGCTCCCAACTGCGCGCGGCGCTGGAAAAAGAGGCACAGACCAATGCGGAAGCGCGCATCTTGCTGCGCACGCGCTAGAATCGAATCATTACCTCCCCTGCCACGCGGCAGGGGGACTTCAGTGTGAGTAATCCGTCTGTGGAATGAACGTGAGGAGGGTGTCGATGGACTCAGTGCGAGGACGCCGCACCCTCTCCGGGCTCAGCGTGCGGGGAGAGTTCACCCCCGCGCAGGCGAAGGCTCGGGATAAGGCAAAGGCGCGGGCGCGGCGCAGCGATTCCATCGGCCACCTTGGCCCAGAGGCCGTCGTCGCCTTCGTAGACGGGGAGATGGAGCCCAAAGCCATGCACCGCGTGCGCATCCATCTAGTCCACTGCGCGGAGTGCCGCGCCGACGTGCACCACCAGCGTCACGCCTCCGAGTGGGTGCGTCACTGCAGCGATGATTCCGCGGTGAAGGCCCCGCAGTCCTTATTGGCCAAGCTGGCGGGAATGGCTACGGAGGGTGTGGCCCCGGGCCCCGATGCGTCGACCCCGGCGCACCGGCCGGAGCAGGATTTCCTGGATAAAGTCGAGACGGTGGTACGCGCGATTAAACACAATCAGCGCGGGCAGAACTAAACGGAGGGCGAGGATTTAACCGTGTTTTCTTCCATTGGCTGGCCCGAGATTATTGTCATTGTCCTCCTCGGCATCGTCATCATCGGCCCGGAGCGCATGCCGGAGGTCATCAAGGACGTGCGCGCGGCCATCTACGCCGCCCGCAAGGCCATCAATAACGCGAAGGCTGAGCTCAACGGTGAGATGGGGTCCATCTCCGCGGAATTCGACGATATCCGCGGCCCGCTCAACCAAGCAGCGCAGTGGACGCGGCTAGGCCCCAAGGGTGCTATTACCAAGGCGCTTTTCGATGGCGATGATTCCGCCTGGGACGACTTCAACCCCAAGAAGATGGCCGAAGACATCAAATCCGGCACCGCGCCGAAAGAGCCCGAACAGCGCGCGCAGGACAACAATGGCCCCGCCCGGCCCAGCTTTAACTACGCCGAGGTATACGGCGACACCACCCAGCAGCCGGCGCAGCGGCCGCCCCAGCAACAACAAAAGCCGCAGCGCGGTGGGGAAGATTCCACCGGCGGCGGCTCTGAGTGGAGCGACGTTACCTAATACAACGCGCTCTTAGTTCACGCCCAGGTTGAGGCTCTTGCCCACGAGGGAATCGGAGCGAATGGCGAGCTTATCAGCAACCGCCCTGATTTCCTTGGCGGCAGGGGAGTCGGGTGCCTCGAGCACGATGGGCGTGCCGGCATCGCTATTCGAGCGCAGGGCCGGATCCAGCGGCACGGAGGCCAGCAGCGGAACCTCGTGGCCCAGGATGACGCCGAGGCGGTCTGCGACGATTTGGCCGCCGCCTTCACCAAAGACGTCCATGGTGGAGCCATCCGGCATGACCATGGCGCTCATGTTCTCAATCACGCCGGCCACGCGTTGGCGCGTTTGTTGGGAGATGGATCCGGCGCGCTCGGCCACCTCGGCTGCGGCGGCCTGCGGCGTGGTGACGATGAGCAGCTCCGCATTCGGGATGAGCTGCGCAACGGACAGCGCCACATCGCCGGTACCCGGAGGCAGGTCGAGGAGGAGGACATCGAGATCGCCCCAGAAGACGTCCGCCAAGAACTGCTGCAGCGCGCGGTGGAGCATGGGCCCGCGCCAGACGACGGGCGCGTTACCCTCCACAAACTGCCCAATCGAGATGTGCTTAATGCCGTGAGAGATGGGCGGCAGCAGCATTTCATCATCAAGCACGGTGGGGCCATCGGTCGAGCCGAGCAGGCTGGGCACGGAGTGGCCGTAAATATCGGCATCGACAATGCCCACCTTCAGGCCCTTATCCGCCAGCGCTGCGGCCAGGTTGACGGTCATCGAGGACTTGCCGACGCCACCCTTTCCCGACGCCACCGCAAAGACACGGGTCGTCGAATCGGGCTTCGCAAAAGGAATCTCGGGCTCGGCCTGGCCGCCGCGCAGCTTCTGTTTCAGCTCGCGGCGCTGCTCATCGCTCATCGCGTCCATGGTCACGGTAACCTTGCCAACGCCGTCGATATCCTCGACCGCGGCGCGGGTATTGGTCTCGATGGTGGACTTCATGGGGCAGCCCGCGATGGTCAGGTAGATGCCAACGGTGACATCGTTTCCTTCGATATCGACCGATTTCACCATATTCAGTTCGGTGATGGGGCGGCCGATTTCTGGATCCTGTACGTGGGAAAGAGCCTCGCGTACGGCTGATTCGGTAATAGAGCTAGACATAACTCTTGCCATCTTAGTCACGGCGCTACCTCAGGTAAACACGCCCGCGCGGTAGACTCAGCGAGAAGCCACTGCATTTAGTGAAGGAGAACGTCTAACACCATGCGCATGTTCGCCCGTCCTGCCCTTGCCTGTGCAGGCGCTGTACTCAGCGCCACGTTGCTGGCAGGGTGCGCTGACCACGTTGTTACCGAGCCCTCCGCAGAGGCTAGTGACCGCAAGTCCGTAGACATCGTGGTCGACCCAGATGACACCGACCAAGTGGTGCTGGGCGAGATTTACCGCCAAACGCTCGCGCGGGCAGGGCGCGAGGCCACCGTGCTCAAAGAGGACAAATACCAGTCCCACGGAGACAAAGGCCGCAGCCTCAATCCAGAAGGCAACTTCTATGTTGGCTGTACGGGCGATTTCCTTAACTTTCTAAACCCCAGCGAGGCCCGCGACATCTCGCAAGATTATAAGAAGGCCGAAGAAGACACTCAGCCTGGCGGGGAAGACTTCCTCGCCCGCACCCATATTGCGTTGATGTCCTCTCTGCCCACGGATCTTGCCACCGTAGAGCCCTCCGGAGCCTACGGTTGCGAGGACGCGGAGCCGGAACTGCCCGAAAACTTCGTGGTGGTTTATCAGAAGGGGCTTTTCGACCGTGAGGAAGAAATCGCCTTTGCTTCCCTCACCAAGTTCATCACGCAAAAAGACCTCTCCGACTTAGCCGAAGACGCCGAGGAAAAGGGCAGCGTGGAAAAGGCCGTCCGCGAATGGATGCAATCCTCAGGCGGCGACATCGTAGACGGCGAGGGCGATTCCGCGTCCACCGGCGGTTCCGACCTGACGAGCTCCTAGCCCGCGCTTCAATCACGCCTCACCCCGGCGCGCCCCTTGGCACCTACACTCGCCCTTCGCGCTCACCGGCAGCCGGCCTTCGGCGTGCGATCGCCTCTCCCCGTGACCGCGAGGGGTGGGTGAATTCGAGGCTGAGTACGGTACCCTCCCTTCGCGCTCACGGGCGTTGCTCGCCGACGCCCCAACTCTTTCCCGGTGAGCGCGAGGGGCAGGTAGTGCGGCGAGCGGACGTCGTGGCCTGGCCGAACCTGGGCTGCGATACCTGCACCGCGCCCTTCGCGCTCACCGGCAGCTGACCTTCAGCGTGCGATTGCCCTCCCCGTGAGCGGCAAGGGCGGGTGGCTTCGCGCCTAGCTGCCGTATTCTCCCTTGGCACTCACGGGCGTTGCTCGCCGACGCCCCAACTCTTTCCCGGTGAGCGCGAAGGGCGGGTAGGCGTCTGGCGGAAGGCGAAGACGCATGAAAATGCCCCAGTGAGGAAATAACCTCACTGGGGCATTTAGCGCCGCAGCGCGCTAGGTGCCTTTTCGGCGGTTACACGTGGTTAAACGTCGAAGGCCTCTTCAAGCAGGTTCTTCTGCTCAATCTGGTGTACCTTGGCGTTACCCGTAGCCGTAGAGGACTGGGCGCGGCGGGAGACGCGGACCATTTCCGGCATATCCGGAATGAGGTCGCGCAGGTGCTCGTTGTAGAACGGCCATGGGCCCTGGTTGGCGGGCTCGTCCTGTACGAACCGGACCTGGGTGGCGTTCGGGTACATCTCGAATGCCTCGCTCAGGCGGTTGAACGGAATCGGGTGGAGCATTTCCACGCGGACGATGGCGATGTCATCGCGGCCGTCGGCCTCGCGCTTCTTCTCCAGGTCCCAGTAGAGCTTGCCGGAGACCAGCATGATGGTCTTGACCTTGTCCGTGTCGCCGACCTTCTTGTTGTTGACGTCCACGAAGTGGGGGTCATTGATAACGGAGCGGAACTTCTTGACCTCGGTGAACTCCTCAACGGAGGAGGTGGCGGCCTTGTTACGCAGCATGGACTTCGGGGTGAAGACGACCAGCGGGCGCTTCATCTCGCCCAAAGCCTGACGGCGCAGCAGGTGGAAGTGGTTAGCCGGGGTGGACGGCTGAGCCACGGTCATGGAACCTTCCGCACACAGCTGCAGGTAGCGCTCGATGCGGGCGGAGGAGTGGTCCGGGCCCTGGCCTTCGTAGCCGTGCGGCAGGAGGAGAACCAGGCTGGACAACTGGCCCCACTTGGCCTCACCGGAAGAGAGGTACTCATCGATGATGGTCTGGGCACCGTTGGCGAAGTCACCGAACTGAGCCTCCCATGCCACAAGGGCGTCGGGGTTACCCACGGTGTAGCCGTATTCGAAGCCCATGCCGGCGAACTCGGTCAGCGCGGAGTTATAGACCATGAACTTGCCGCCATTGTCCTTGGACACTGCCAGGGAGTTGAGCGGGTTGTATTCGTTGCTATTGCGGGGGTCGAAGGTCACGGCGTGGCGCTGGGTAAAGGTACCGCGGCGGGAATCCTCGCCGGCCAGGCGCACGACTTTGCCCTGGTTAGCCAGGGAACCGAAGGCGAGCAGCTCGCCCCAGCCCCAGTCGATGCCGCCTTCGCGGACAGACTTCGCACGGTCCTTGGCCACCTTGGCCACGCGCTTGTGGTACTCGAAGTCCTCGGGTGGGTTGCCGTAGGCATCGCCAAGCTCGGCCATCTCTTCTGCGGTGATGGAGGTATCCAGGCCGCGGGTGAGCTCCTGCGAGGAGGTAATACCGGTCTGTTCCTTGGGGCCAGCCTTCTCGGCTTCCTTGTGCTCGGTGAACACGGACTCCATCTGGTCGTGGAAGTCGCGTGCGGCTGCCTCGGCGTCCTCGGCAGACAGGTCGCCACGGCCGATGAGCTCGTTGGTGTAGTGCTCGCGCACCGGCTCGTGGTTCTCGATGACCGAGTACAGCTGCGGCTGGGTCATGGATGGGTCATCGGCCTCGTTGTGGCCGCGCAGGCGGTAGACCACGAGGTCAATGAAGACGTCCTTGCCAAACTGGCGGCGGTATTCGGCGGCCATCTGGCCTACCCAGACAACGGCCTCTGGGTCATCACCATTGACGTGGAAGACCGGGCAGTCAAAGCCCTTGGCCAGGTCGGTGACGTAGTGGGTGGAACGGCCGGAATCCGGGGTGGTGGTAAAGCCCACCTGGTTGTTGACCACGATGTGGACGGTACCGCCGTTGGTAAAGCCGCGCAGCTGGGACAGGTTGATGGTCTCCTGCACAACGCCGAGGCCGGTGAAGGATGCATCGCCGTGGAGCATGACGGGGACCACGGAGTAGCCGTCCTTGCCCTTGTCCAAGATGTCTTGCTTGGCGCGGGCGATGCCCTCCATGACTGGGTCGACGGCCTCGAGGTGCGACGGGTTGGCGGCAAGGGTGACCTTGATTTCGCCATCGCCGAACATCTGCAGGTGCTCGCCCTCGGAACCCAAGTGGTACTTCACGTCACCGGAGCCGCCGAGCTGGCCGCCCTTGTAGTTGCCGTCGAACTCGCCGAAGATATCTGCCAGCGGCTTGCCGACGATATTGAACAGCACGTTCAAGCGGCCGCGGTGCGGCATGCCCATGACGACCTCGTCGAGGCCCTGGCCCGCAGCGGTGTCGATGATGGAATCCAGCAGCGGGATGAGGGTCTCAGCACCCTCGAGGGAGAAGCGCTTTTGGCCCACGTACTTGGTTTGCAGGAAGTTCTCGAATGCCTCGGCGGCGTTGACCTTCTGCAGGATGTACTTCTGCTCGGCGTTGGTCGGCTTTGGCATGCCGGCCTCGAGGCGGTCCTGCATCCAGCTGCGCTCGTCGCGGTCCAGGATGTGGGTGTATTCGGAACCGACCTTCAGGGTATAAGCAGCGCGCAGGCGGGAGAGTACCTCGCGCAAGGTCATCTGTTCCTTGCCGCCAAAGCCACCGACGTTGAAGACGCGGTCTAGATCCCAGATGGTCAGGCCGTGCGTAGCGATGTCGAGGTCGCGGTGATCCGGGCTAGGCAGGCCAGGCTGGGACCAGCCGAGGGGGTTGACATCGGCAAGCAAGTGCCCGCGGGAGCGGTAGGACTCGATGAGCTGCATGACGCGGGTGTTCTTGTCCACGCCGGAGTTGGGGATGTCCTGTGCCCAACGGAAGGGCTCATAAGGAACGCCCATGGACTCGAAGAGCTCGTCCCAGAAGGCATCATCAACAATGAGCTGGCCGATGGTGCGCAGGAACTCGCCAGACTCTGCACCCTGGATAACGCGGTGGTCATAGGTGGAGGTCAGCGTAACCAGACGGCCGACGCCCAAGTCAGCCAGGCGGTCAGCGGAGGCGCCAGCGAATTCTGCCGGGTAATCCATGGAACCAACGCCGATAATGGAGCCTGCGCCCTTGGTCAGGCGGGCAATGGAGTGGCGGGTGCCGATGCCGCCCGGGTTGGTCAGGTTAATGGTGACCCCGGAGAAGTCATCCATAGTGAGCTTGTTCTTACGGGAACGGGTAACGATGTCCTCGTAAGCCTCAATGAACTCAGCGAAGGACTTGGTCTCGCACTCCTTGATGGCGGCGACCACGAGGGCGCGGGAGCCGTCCTTCTGCGGGAGGTCAATGGCCAGGCCCAAGTTGATGTGCTCAGGCTGGACGACGAAGGGCTTGCCGTCCTTTTCCTCGTAGCGCACGTTCATACCAGGGTGCAGCTGCACGGCCTTGACCATGGCGTAGCCAATAATATGGGTAAAGGAGATCTTGCCACCGCGGGTGCGCTTCAGGTGGTCATTGATCATGGAACGGTTTTCCCACATGAGCTTGACCGGCATATCGCGCACGGTGGTAGCGGTAGGAATCTCGAGGGATTCTTCCATGTTCTTAGCAATCGCCTTGAACATGCCCTTGAGCTGGCGCTCGTCGCCGCCCTTATAATCTTCTAGGTTATCCAGCGGAGACTGTGCATTCTTGCCCGCAGAATGCTTAGCCTTCGCGGACTTTTCCTTGGCCTTAGATACAGACTCTTTCACGTTGGTATCGCGCGCCTCTTGCTTGCGGGCGGTGGTAGTGCCTTCGGTCTTCTTGGCCGAGGACTTAGACTCTGCCTGCGCCTTCTGTGGCTGTGGCTTAGATGCTTGAGAAGGAGCCTCAGCTTCTGGCTGCGCCTTGGGCGCGCCGTTTGCTTCGAAATAGTCGCGCCACTCCTTGTCTACGGAGCTAGGATCCTTGGAGTACTGCTGGAACTGCTCGTCTATCAGCCACGCATTCGGGCCGAAGATGCTCGATGTGCTCACGGCAGGTATTCGCCTCATTTCTCTGCTTTAAAATGGTCGTTTATTCGACTTTAGTTCGGACTTTGCACGAGCGCATATCTCACCCGCCAAAGTGTCTGCCTATATGATACGGGCCAATCCCTCACCTTCACTATGTTAGGGGTAGCGAATTCGCTCTAAACGATCATCGAATCCCCGCCTTTGTGTGGGAAAGAGGGGAGAGCTGCTGGCGGGCGTGTTCGATGACCTGATTGGCCAGCTTGCGATTGGCCTTCGTGCCAATGACCGCCCCGATACCCATGGGCATGAGTTTGCCCACCCAGGCCCACTTCATGCGCTTGGTGATCTGCTTGGTAAATACCTTGGTCAACCGGCCATTGATGCCAGATAGCGTGGGCCCGGAAAAGCGGGAGAGGGAGGCCACGGAACGCGCCCCCGTGACCGTGCCGAGGTCACCGACAAAGGTATCGACCACCGCAGAGCCCTTCGAGCCCGTCAATACCACCAGCACTAGGGCGCGGCGGCGCTCGGGCGAGGAGATGTCATCGCCGCGCAAGTACGCTGACGCCAGGATGTACCACGCGGCGGCTTCAAGAAAGACCACGGATTCCGCACCGATGGTGGCCGCACCCGTAAAGAGCCCGATGCCGGGCACGGATGCGGAGGCACCGGCGGCCGCGCCCGTGCCAGTAGTGATATTGATGAAGTGCTTGTTAATAAAGCCCTGCAACTCCTGGTCAGTGGCATCCGGGTGGTGCTTCTTTAGGTTCTTGACGTATTTGGAAATAACACCAGATTGCACGGATACCGCGCGGTCCAGGGAGCTCAGCAGCGCCCTAGTAAACCGCCCGCTGTGCTCCGGATCGATGTCATACGTGTCGCTAGCTGCTTTATCCGGGGTGGACTTTTTAAATATGGACATGCCTTTTCCCACACCAATCCTTAAGTTCGTTGGGGCAATGGTATTAATTGAATTTTTACCTAGCATAGCCCTGACCTTGAAATAAGGTGGGCGCGCATGTGCGATTCGGATCGCCACCGGCGTGCAACCTACCTAAGGTAGGGAGTATGCCTTACCCGCAGGAAAATCAACGTGACACTGGGGACTTTTATTCCGAAGAGTCCACCGCTGCCGCGCGCTTGCGGGCCATGCGCGCACACGAGCGCGCCCGTAAGGCCCACGAACAGGCACAAAATGCCTACGCGGATGAACTCACCGTGCGCACGACCTCCGGCTGGGTACGCGGGGTCATCGAAGAAGACCTGCGAGTAGATCGCCCCATTAGCGCCGGGCCAGTGCGCACGTGGCGCGGCATTCCCTTCGGCGCCTCCACGGCCGGCGAGAACCGCTTCCGCGCCCCGCGCCCGGCACCTCGCTGGAACGGCGTGCGCGATTGCAGCCAATTCGGGCCGATCGCCCCACAGCCCACATACTCCTGGACCGACCGCATCGTCGGCTCCGAGGATTGCCTGTACCTCGACATCGTGCGCCCCCGCACAGAGGAAAAGCTGCCCGTCGTGGTGTATCTGCACGGCGGCAGCTTCATCATGGGCTCGTCCCACATGCTCATGCTGCGCGGGTTTGAGCTCGCCACCCGCATGAACGTGGTCTACGTATCCATCAACTTCCGCCTCAACGCCCTGGGATATCTCGATCTGCGCAGCCTCGGCGGCGAGTGCAGCGCCAACCCCGCCGTGGCGGATCAGATTCTGGCCCTTAACTGGGTCCGCGACAATATCGCTGCCTTTGGCGGCGACCCAGACTCGGTCACCCTCATGGGCGAATCCGCCGGCGGCGCCGCAGTCCTTGCGCTGATGACCAGCCCTCCGGCTGAAGGGCTTTTCCACCGCGCCATTGCCCAATCCCCACCGATTGCGTTGGTGCACTCCCGTGCCCAATCCACCTTGTGGGCCCGCGAACTTGCACGCCGAGTGGGCCTGCCGCGCCGGGTGAGCGTGGATGACCTGCGCCAGGAGGACTGCGCGGATGTGGTGCGCTCCGGCCAATCCATGATGTGGCGCGCCGGCGAGCTACTGCACTTAAACTCCTGCTACGCGCCCACGGTGGACGGCGAGCTTCTGCCCGAGCACCCCATCACCGCCTTTGAGCAGGGCCACCAGCACAAAATCCCGCTACTGATAGGCACGAATTCGGACGAAGCCAGCTTTGGCAAATTCCTCTTTCAGCGCCAAAGCGCCCGAGAGCGCGCCGCCCTGCGGCTCTTGGCCTCCTACGATCCCCACCACGCCCCCGAGGTCGTCGCCGCCTACCGCGGTGCGGTCCGCAGGGAGGATTTTGCGCACTTGCTTGCCGATGCCCTCTTCTGGGCACCCTCCACCCGCATCGCCAGCGCCCACTCTGAAGTGGCCGATACCTGGATGTACCGCTTCGACTTCGCCTCTGCCGTCTTGAAGTGGCTGGGTTTAGGTGCCATGCACTCGATGGAGTTGGGCAATGTCTTTGGCGATCCCCAATCCTCGCGCGCCTCCCTGTTAACCGGCTGGGGCTCGCGCGCTGAGATGGAGGAATTGACTTCCACCATGCAGGATCACTGGGCCGCGTTCATCCATGGCGGCAGCCCGAAGGCGCAGTGGCCGCGCTATGAGGGCGGTGAGCGCGCGACCATGATCTTTGATGAACAGGCCTATATCGTGCACGCCCCCAACGATGGGCGCCGCAAGGCGTGGGAGGATTACCACATGGTGGAATGGGGAAGTGGCCGCCCAGAGCTGGTGCGCTCCCTTGGTTTCCAACCACACCGGAGGGATTAGCGGTAGAATCCAGAGTGACCGCGGGCGGCGTCTTGCCCACCGCGGGGACCTCTGCTTCCGAAGGATGGATTTTTCACCACCATGAGCTTTTTCGAAGATATCGCTTCCGCATTGGACGCCGAGGGCATCGAGTCCCGCGTCAACGAAGACGTCATGTTCGTTCCAATCACCTCTGATTTGGAAATCCAGTTTGTTGAAATCGATCCTCTCTTGCCTGCCGCCAACGTGTACATCGCTGCGGCGGATGTGGATGAAGACGATGAAGAATTCGAGGCCGTCTTGGTCTCCGTTGCCTTTTCCGTCGAAGACGCCGTAGAAGCCGTCTCCCGCCACATCGCCACCGACCAGGTTGTTACCGTCCTGCGTGACCTCCTGGAAGGTACCGATGAGCGCATCGCGGAATTGGAGTTCGACCAGGATGAACTCAACCCGCACCTGGTGGTTGCAGAAGTAGGCAACGATTCTGAGCTGCGTGTATTAGTAGAAACCATCGACGGCGTGCCCTCTGCCATCGTGCGCTTCTTGGCCTTCGACTTCGATGAAGAAGACATGGAAGAGCTCGAGGATGAGGCTGTCACGGAGATGTGGCAGGTGGACGAGGAAGACGAGGACCTCGATGAGAACGAGCGCCTTGCCCTCTTTGGCAACACCGATTCTGATGACATCCCCATCGTGGAAGTCCCCGCTGAGGCCCTGGAACTGGGCACCTACACCGATTTCGACCGCCTCTTTGACGTGCTCGGATTGGTCTCGGAACAGGCCCTTGATTGGGAGGCCCAGCTCGTCAACTTTGATGAGGACGACTTTGAGGAACCAGACGTCTACGACATCTTCGGCGAGGATACCGATGACGACGATGACGAGGACCTTGAGTTCTTCGACACCTTCACCGAAGACGACGACGCTGACGCTGACGACGAGGGCGACAACAACTAAGCCCTAAGCCGCTTGCTGGAATCCCGCGAAAAGGGATTCCGGCGAGTGCACGGGCTTAAAGGCACTATCCACGAGCCATACGTAGGTGGCATTCGGTCCGCGGGAGATCTCGTGGACGGCGCCAGCTAATTCGGCAGGAACAAGCGTGCGGACCCACCCTTCCGCCGTGGCGGGATCGACAACCTGCCCAAAGTTATCGGTGATGCGAATGGTGATGAGGTAGGCGGGGATGCGGCTTTCGCCGAACCCGCGGATCCGTGCCTTCACTCGTGCTCCCACGCGGTGGCGGGTAATGCTCATGCTGTAGTCCGCGCCGCCTGGCGTGGCTGGCAACTGCTTGATGGGCGGGCGCCACGTCGGGGTGGGACGAGCCAAGGACCGCGGGTGGTGCATGATGGCGGAAATTGAGCTGACGGTCTCATAGTGGTGATAGGCCAAGTCGGCGGCGATTTCCGTCGCCGTGGCGCCGGGTTGGCTGGATACTGTGTGCGAAAAGTTCTTATCTACGTTGTGCATGGCACTCACTCTAAACCGCATGGCCGACACGAGTTCGAACAATGCAAACACATGTTCGAAAAAGTAGCTTAAATAGCTTTCAGACCTTCAAAGACATAAGGTTGCACGTGCTATGAAGAGTGCTAATGCCGAACCGGCGCCCTACGAAAAGCCCAAGGTGCCGCGGGAAATCTGGGTAATGGTAACGGCGGCGTTCATTATCGCCTTAGGTTATGGCCTTATCGCACCGCTTTTGCCGCAGTTCGTGGTCAGCTTCGATGTTTCGATGGCCGCCGCCGGCCTGGTGGTCTCCATCTTCGCCGCCTCCCGGCTGATCTTCGCGCCCGTGTCTGGTTCGTTGGTGGACCGCGTCGGCTCGCGCCGCGTCTACTTGGTGGGCCTGATGACCGTGGCCGTGACCACGGGATTGGTCGCCATTGCTCAGGAGTATTGGCACATCGTGGTGCTGCGCGCCCTGGCAGGTCTTGGCTCGACCATGTTTACCGTCTCCGCGATGGGCCTTATCGTGCGCCTGTCTCCACCGTCGATTCGCGGTAAGTGCTCCGCCACCTATGCCACGGCATTCCTGCTGGGCAATGTCGCCGGCCCTGTCCTCGGCGCCAGCCTGTCCTTCCTGGGCTTCCGCTGGCCATTTTTCATCTACGGCATCGGCGTGATGCTCGCTGCTTTCGTTGTCTGGTGGCAGATGCCGCGGGTCAACCACTCCCAAACCACCACCTCGGAACTGCCGCCCATGCGCCTGCAGGAAGCTTGGAGCGATACTGCCTTCCGCGCGGTGCTGACCTCCAACTTCGCCCACGGGTGGATCAATATGGGCGTACGCGTGTCCGTCCTGCCGCTTTTCGCCGCCGCGATTTTCCATAATGGCGCCGCAGCCTCGGGCCTAGCCCTCGCAGCCTTCGCCGCAGGCAATGCGATCATCCTTCAATTCTCCGGCCGGTGGTCCGATCTCCATGGCCGCAAGCCGCTTATCTTGATTGGCTTGGTCGGCTCCGCCATCTTCATGGTGCTCATGGGACTGGCCACCAGCGTGTGGTTCCTCTTGCTCGTATCCGCGCTTGCGGGTGCAGCATCGGGCCTTATCAATCCTTCCCAGACCGCCGCGGTGGCAGACATCGTGGGCAACGAGCGCTCCGGCGGCAAGGTATTGTCCGCCTTCCAAATGGCAGGAGACTTCGGCCAGATCGTGGGACCCATGCTCATTGGGCTGCTTGCCGATGTCTATGGCTTCCCCACAGCCTTCACCGTCTGCGGTGCCATTGCCATTTTCGGCATCATTGCCTGGCTCTTCGGGCGTGAGCCGCGCGAAGAGTCCAAGGTGGAAGTAGAACGCATGCCGAAAAAATAGTTGACGGCAACCGCTCTGCGCCGGCTAAGTTATGCGCGTGTGGATGACTTAAACGCGCGCTTTCTTGATGCAGTCAATAACGCCTTGATTATTTGGGTACGGCTGCATAATTCAGACATATTTGTGGGCCGTGCCTGGTGGATCGAAGAAAATACTTGGGTACTCCGCCGCCTCGAGGATGGTACGCGCCGGCACATCCTGCCCCGAGAGGTGGAGCACTTAAGGGTGATCGGCGCGTACCTTGAAGACTACGAGCAACAAGGCTAGAAGAGCCCTGCGACCTGGGACACGCACAGGTAGACAAAGGCCGCGGAAATGATGCCCATCAGGGTGTTGATGAACCAGCCATTGCGCCATTCCTTCGGGGTGTGCTTGGTATTAAGCAGTACCAAGAGCGTAAGTCCCAGGAAGGGCATGAAAAATGCGCCCAAGACGCCGTAGCCAATGATTAACCCGGTGGGCTTGCCCAGCAGTAGGAGAAGCATTGGTGGGAAGGTCAACCAGATGAGGTAAGCGCGGTAGTACTTACCGCCCGTGCTGGTGCTGGGGTGGCCTTGTGGGAGGTTCTTCAGGTGACCAACGTAGTCCGCAAACATGAGGGATACACCGTTCCACACACCCAAGCAGGAAGAGAATGCGGCTGAGAAGAATCCCACGATGAACCACTTAGAAATAAAGGTTCCGTAGCGGGCCTCCAGCACGTCCGCCATGTCTACCAAACCCTGGTCGTTATCGGAGACAGCGACATTTGCGCTATACAAAAGCTCGGCACCAAGGACCAGCGTAGCCAGGACGAAGATACCGGTGACGGCATAAGCCACCGAGTTATCCATGCGCATGACCTTCATCCACTTGGGCGTGAACCATTTCTTCTCACGCAGCCAGTAACCGTAGGCAGCAAGGGTAATGGTGCCACCGACACCGCCGGCGATGGAGAGCACGTAGACGAAAGAACCATCCGGGATGGTGGGGACGAGTCCGCGCAGAATCTCTGGCAAATTAGGCGCGGTAATTGCGGCGATGCCCACCACGGTGACGAACATGATGCCAACTAATACGGCGGCAAGCTTTTCAAAGAGCTGGTATTGACCCAACCACGTAAGCGCAAAGCACAATACGCCGGTCAGGATGGCCCACATGGTCAAGCTAGTACCGGGAAAGAGCGCACTCAATGCCAAGCCGGTGCCGGACATGGCGGCTGCGCCATATACCAATCCCCAGATGACGATGTAGGGCGCGAAGTACCACGAGGTCCAGCGTCCTAGCTCCCGCCAGCCGTGGAACATGGTGTTTCCAGTGGCCAAGCTATAGCGGCCGACGCCTTCCACCAGCACGATTTTCATAATCGTACCGACGATGACGGCCCACAACAGTGCGTAACCGTAGCGCTGGCCGGCAATCATGGTTGCCACTAGGTCAGCGGCACCGACGCCGGTGGCTGCGGCGACCAAACCCGGACCTACGAGGGTCCATTTCACCTTTGCTTGTGGCTCAGAGTTCTGTGTCTGTTGGCCTTCGGCGGATGTTGCGCCGTTGTGGTTTTCTGATTGGCTCATGACACTTCCTTAAGTGGCTGTGGTGCGAATCACTTAAGAGAAATGTATCACTCTTGACGGGTAAAATGCAGCCCAATTATTCAATCACGCGTGCTAAGCGACGGTCCGACCAGCAGCGTACAGCGCCTTTGGCATGGTTCTTTGCAGCTTCCATTGGAATTGAATGGGCTTTTCACCGTGGTGGGAAACATAATCCACAGCACCCAAAAATGTATAGGCGCTCGCGGTGCCCACAGAGTTCTTCTTAGTAAAGCGAGAGGCGATAAGGATCTTCCCACCGAGCTCATCATGCTGAATATATCGGCGTGCGGCCTTCGATTTTAAGGTTGTAGTAGATTGCGATTCCCAGTGGAGAAGTTCTGGTGAAATCGGGTAATCACGGTAATTGGTGGTGGCGCTCACTTGATCGTCTTTTTGGAAGGTCACCAAGAACAAGTCCATGTTCATCTCGGGGAAATATTTCACTCCCTCGCGCGGAAGGCTGACCAGCTTTTCTAGTTCGCCTGTTTGCAAAGCACCGACTAACTCTGCCAGGGAGTAATCGGCGTGGGTTTCCAAAACGGTGTCCTCGCTTGGCTGCGGGATAATGCGCGAAGCATCGTTTTGTAGACGCATGACCTGTTCGAGCTCCCAAATAACTCGCGGGTGCTCTCGCAATATCCCCAGCGCTTGGTCAAAAGAAGACGGGCTGGGTGCATTGGAATTAGCCCAAAAGCCCAAGACCAGCATTCGTGCGAAGGCTTGATCAGTGGGCGTCATATCGCCGAATTGCGAAGTGGCGGATTTTAGGATTCGAAGATAAGCCTCAATGCGTGTCGCATCATTGACGTGGAGGAAAACTTTAATCCGGTTGAGTAAGAAGCTTTCCATCTCATCGTCACGTGGCTCGAGGAGGCCTTCCTCGCGCAGTAGGCGGGTCCAGGAGTATTTGTTGGGGCGGTAAATATCCTCCAACTCGAGGTTTGCCTCCTCGAGGAAATCTTTGAGATCGGTAGTTCGCAATTCCGCTACCAGCGCACGCACTTTCCGCAAATTGCTCCGTGCCGTCTTCTTTACGTTGTTGAGGACCTGTTCCGTCGTCGACTCATCGAATTGGATATGCGTTCCCGGCGGCGTGGTGGGAAAGCCCTGCTCTATCTCGGTAAGCAGGCGTTTTCCGCGTTTTCTCGTTAACGCATTGAATTTGCGCTCAAAATCGTATTCAACATGCTGTTGGCCAATGAAATCGAATACGGTACAAGAATCCTTTCCGGGAGCAAGGCGAAGACCGCGGCCAAGTTGCTGTAGGAAGATAACCGGGCTTTGGGTTGGCCGGAGCAAGAGCAGTGTATTGACCGCTGGGATGTCGACGCCCTCATTGAAAATATCAACGGAAAAGAGGGCCTTGATGGCGCCGCTTTCGAGTTGTTGAATGGCTTCTGCGCGTTCAGAAGAAGTTAATTTGCTCGTCACGGCCTGGGCTGGAATTCCAAAGTGCTGAAATTGCTGGGCCATATGCTCTGCGTGGGCAATGGAGACGCAAAAGCCGATTGCCTTCATTTCAGATAGATCGAAAATCCGTTTATCCAGTTCATTAAGAATAAAGCGAGTCCGTTTTCACCAGACTTGATATAAAACTCTGACAACTCGTTGGTGTTGTAATCTTTCTTTCCCCTGTTCCACGTAAGTGAAGAAAGATCCGTACCGTCTGCAATTCCGTAATAATGCATGGGAACCAAAAGTTGCAGGCGCAAAGCATCCCAGAGGCGTAGTTCATGGGCAATACGGTAGTCAAAGCACTGTTGGACATTTTTGCCATCGCCGCGCTCAGGCGTTGCGGTCAGCCCAAGTAATTCGTCTGGTTCAAAATGACTAAGAAGCGCGTTATACGTTGGAGCTTCTGCATGGTGGAATTCGTCGATGACCACGACATCGAATTGATCTGGCGCGAGCTTTTCTAAGCGAGTGGAATTGAGCGACTGAACGCTCGCAAATACAAAGTCCCAGCGCCGGGGCTCGGTGCCATCGACAAGCAGCTCGCCAAAGTCGGCATCCTTAAGCACCTCGCGGTACGTACGCCGCGCTTGGTGAAGAATTTCCTTGCGGTGTGCCACGAAGAGTAAGCGTGGGCGACGCTTCCACTGCCGGCAAAGATTGAGGTAATCCAGGGCAGCTACGACGGTCTTGCCGGTGCCTGTCGCCGCAACGAGTAGGTTTTTGTGGCGATCCTTTACCTCACGTTCGGACCGCAGCGCCTCGAGCATCTCTTCTTGATAAGGATAGGGAGTAACTTCCAGGCCAGAAAGTTCTAATTGGCGCAATGCTTGTGGGGACTCCGTGCCTTTTGCAATGCGCAGGGATTCCTGCAGGCGATCCATATCCCTGGCGGGGTCAAAAGTCTTGAAGTGGCTATCGTGCCAGTAGCTGTCAAAGGTCTTTATGAATTTTTCGATGACCTCAGGCGTCGCCGTAGCAGAGCCGCGCACGTTCCATTCCCAGCCATCGATAAGAGCAGACCTCGAAAGGTTCGAGCTTCCAATAAAAGCGGTGTCGAAGCCAGAATTCCGTCGGAATAGCCATGCTTTGGCATGCAGGCGTGTGGATTTATGCTCATAGCAAATCTTCACATCGGCGCGATATTTTTCTACCAGGCGTTTAAGGGCCGCCGCATCGGAAGCCCCACAGTAAGTAGAGGTCAATAGGCGGAATGGAATCTGGTTGTCGCGCAGGAACTGCAATTGCTGGTCAAGGACACTGATTCCGGAGCTCTTGATAAAGGCGCACAACAAGTCGACGGAATCGGCTGTCTTTATCTCCCGCTCAACCTCGCTGGTTAGGCTGGCCTCGCCCTGGGCATTAGTAAAAAGCGCGCTCTTAGTCAGCGATACATCCGGAAGCAGCGGAGGTTCGGCTAAAGAAGTGTTGTAGACGGCGTAGAGGAGTTGCTCGGTATCAATATCTTCGTCCTCGCCAAGTAACCCAGCGATTGTATTGATAAGGGCTACTCGGTCTGCTGAAGATTTAAGCCCCATGAGGCGTTGCTCTAGTAAATCGCCGATGTGTTGAGACATGGCCGAGGTATAGCGCCCGCGAGCGCTATCATCTGTGCCGTTTCCTACCCCGAATCCCGCCGATGGGTGTCGACTTTGCGTTTCCTCCATTCGCTCACGAATGCGCGAGGTCACCGGGGTTTCATAAACGCCGAAGGGGAGCGAGGAATCCAAGGAATGACTCATAGCTACAAGATTCTAAGGGCAAAGCTTTTCCACGGCTGGAATATCCGCTGGCGCCCAAGTCAGCTCCATTGCTTCTGCGGGGGTAACCCATCTGGTTGCGTCATGATCGCTGAGGCGAAGCTCGCCGCTGATGAGCGTGCAATAAAAGGTGGTTAGTTCGATGGTGGCAAAGTCGTAGTCGTAGGTCGTTGTCGTGAGTTTGTTGCCAACGCGGGCGGTGAGGTTGAGTTCCTCGCGAATTTCGCGGGCTAAAGCCTGTTCGGGTGATTCTCCCGGTTCGATTTTTCCGCCTGGAAATTCCCAATGTCCTTCTAGGGGTTTTCCGGGCTTCTTGCGGCAGGCGAGGAATCGGTTGCCATCGTGAAAGACGGCACCGACGACGCGGATGGGGTTAGACATAGTTCCATTGTGCCTTGAGCCAGGAAACGCTAGACATCAAGATGTAATTTAGCTAACATATTCCCAATGTTCGCGTCAGGCTGTCGCGCGGGCTTGATCATCATGCAAGCTTGAGGGGCGGTCTATCGTGACATCTACTAATTCAGTTAATTCCTCCACCCAGAGCCATGACGGGGAAGTCCCGCGGCCTGAGGGACGGTGGAAACTCTTTGTTTATAGCGCCATTGGCGCGTTCGTGTTCTTCTTTCCTGTGACATATAAGGAAAAGAACTCCATTCCTTTGGACCACATGGTCACCATCGTGCGCGATAGCATTCCGGCGGTGGTGCCGTGGCTTATCTTTGCGCTCGCCGTGTATGGAACGGTGCGTAGCTTTAGTACGGGGGCGTTTAAGGAAAGCGCGCTGCAGGCGGTCTTTGCGGTCCTCAATATCGCCGGTGCCATCATTTCCTTCCTCATGGTTATTGACGCGCTGCCGTGGGTATTAGGTGATGAAGATTTGGTTCCCTTCTTGTGGAACTCCATTGCCACGCCGGTGGGGCTTATCGTGCCCATCGGCGGTACCTTCCTGGCATTTCTCATCGGGTTTGGCCTCTTGGAATTTGTTGGGGTGCTGATGCAACCCATCATGCGCCCGCTGTGGACGACACCGGGGCGCTCCGCTATCGATGCGGTGGCATCCTTCGTGGGTTCGTATTCGCTGGGCATTTTGGTCACGGACCGCGTCTATCAAAAGGGCGGTTATACCGGCAGGGAAGCTGCCGTTATTGCCACGGGGTTTTCCACGGTATCGGCGGCGTTTATGGTCATCGTGGCCAAGCAGCTGGATTTGATGAATATCTGGGGCACCTACTTTGCCGTCACGCTGCTGGTGACGTTCCTGGTTACGGCCATTACCGTGCGCATCCCGCCGCTGCGGACGATCCCGGATGAATATTGCGCGGGTGTAGAGCCAGACCCGGAAAAGCCGGTAGAAGGATCGCGGTTTAAGAATGCGTGGCGCGAGGCGATGCTGGCTTTGCAGCGCGCGCCGTCGCTGCCACAGGCCATTTGGGATAACCTGCGCGACGGCGTGCGCATGGCCGCGGCCATCGTCCCGTCCATTATGTCGGTGGGCCTTATTGGCTTGCTGCTTGCGCGGTTTACCCCGATCTTTGAATGGATTGGGTACCTGTTTTACCCCTTTGCTTGGATTGTGCAGCTGCCGGAGCCGGAACTCGGCGGCAAGGCCGCGGCGATGGGCATCGCGGAGATGTTCCTACCCGCCACCGCTGTAGCAGGCAGCGATTCCATGGTGCTGAAATTCGTCATCGGGGTCGTGGCGGTGTCTGCCATCATCTTCTTCTCCGCCCTGGTGCCGTGCATTTTGGCCACCAAGATTCCGGTGAAGCTATCCCACCTGGTCATCATCTGGTTTGAGCGCGTTGCTCTCACCATCGTGATTGCGACCCCGATTGCGCACCTCCTGTTCTGAGTCTTACTGCCCGCTTACCGCAGTGAGGTGAGCGTTAACGATGTCATCGATAAGCCGCGCCGCTGCCTTGGCGGTGCGGTTGTCTATGTCGAAGGTGGGGTTGAGCTCGACGACATCGACAAGCGCGAGCTTGCCCGTCGCCGCGATCGCGACCGCCAGGGCGCGGATGCGCTCGTAGGCAACGCCGAGGCTAGCCGGGGCGGATACACCCGGCGCGGTGGAGGCGGGAAGCACGTCCAAGTCGATGGAGAGGTGGACCTTGTCCGCAGCGGCGGTGGCCTGGGTGGCGAGCGCGCCGCATTCGGCCGGGGTGAGGTTCACCAGCTCCTCATCCAGGGTGTAGTTAACGCCGAGCTTATCGGCATCGTTGAAGAGCACCGCGGTGTTATTGGGGCGGGAAATACCGAAGACGGTGTAGTCAAAGTCATCGGTGAGCTGGGAAATCTGGGTAAAGGGCGTGCCGGAGGTGGCGTGGTCCGCGTGGCGGAGATCGAAGTGGGCGTCCAAGTTGATGATCGGGGTGGCACCGCGCGCGCGGAACAGGCCACGGTGGGAGCCGAAGGCGGTTTCGTGCCCGCCGCCCAAGATAATCGGCAGGGTAGCGCTGCGGACGAGTTCTTCGACCTTGTCAGATAGGGCCTCGTGTGCGCCGTCGAGATCATCGCCTTGGGTGGTGATGGTTCCGGCATCGGCAAGCGCGTGGCCGTGGTGAACCGCGAGGGAGCCAAGGGCTGTGCGCAGGGCGGCGGGGCCGGCGGCGGCACCTTGGCGGCCGCCGTTGCGCAGCACGCCCTCATCGGAGGCAAAGCCCAGCAGGGTCACGGGCGCGGATTCGGCCTGGTTGATGACGCTATGCCAGCGCGCGTGCTCGGCGCCGGGGCCATCGGAGCGGCCGGACCACTCGGGGGCGGGAGTAAAAAGTGGGGCTGATTCGGTATTCATAGTGCCGATACTAGAAGCGTGCGGTGAATTTGTCTGTCAATGGCGGAATATAATTGGACGTTGTGAGTGCTAACCGAGTCCCCGCCGCGCGCCATGCCCTAGACATCCTCAAGCTGCTATCTACTATCGATGTCCCGATTTCCGCCGCCCGCATCCAAGGCGAGCTCGGCCTGCCGCGCTCGACCACGTACCACCTGCTCGCGGAAATGGTCGATGCCGGGTTCGTTGCCCACCTGCCGGAGCACAAGACCTACGGCCTGGGGCTGGCCGCGTACTCGATGGCCTCTGCGTATGTAACCCAGCAACCGCTGGTACGCATGGCTACGCGCGATCTGGAGGAATGCGCACGGCTCGTTGGTGGATCCGGGCACCTTTCGCGCATGGCAGGCTCGGAGATTTTATACCTGCAGGAGGTCCGCGCGCCGGGCGCTACCTCGTTGGTGACGGAGGTGGGGGTGCGCCTGCAGGCGCATAAGACGGCCTCGGGCAGGGTGATGCTGGCACACCTGCCGGAATGGGAGGTCAAGGCCGCCTTCGATACCGCGGGCGGGGAGAATTTTGGTCTCCTG
The DNA here is from genome assembly GCF_000478135.1 of Corynebacterium sp. KPL1818. Lineage (NCBI taxonomy): Bacteria > Bacillati > Actinomycetota > Actinomycetes > Mycobacteriales > Corynebacteriaceae > Corynebacterium > Corynebacterium sp. KPL1818. The sequence goes on from NZ_KI515760.1 coordinate 256,619, forward strand.
AAAAATCAGCGGGACCGGGCCCGTGCGCGCGGGTGGGATCAGGAGGTGGAAGAAATCTCGCGGGGGCAGGCCTCGGTGGCGGTGCCCATCCTGGACCACCTGGAGCGGCCTGCGGCGGCCATTGCGGTGACCTATCCCGTGTCCACGCCGGGCGATAGGGTGGAGGCGCTCATCGCGGCGCTGGGCCAGGCCGCGGAGAAAGTCGCGGGAAAAATGTATCGCCAGCGCGAAAAGTGAGGTAGCATGCGGGCTAGCGCGTTAGGCTGTGACGTGAGCTATATTTTGCTGCCCTAAAGACACTAGGAGTCATCATGCCTAATGCATACCCATCCACCGTTACCGTCGGCGTCGGAGCGCTGACCATTGAGGAAGTCGCGGCCGTTGCCCGTTACGGCGCCACGGTAGAAATCTCCGCCGAGGCCCTGGACGAGGTCGCCTCCACGCGCGACCGAGTCGAAGAACTGGCCCAGGATCCCACGCCGGTCTACGGAATCTCCACCGGTTTCGGCGCGCTAGCCCGCCGTCACATTCCAGAAGAGATGCGCGCGCAGCTGCAGCTATCCTTGGTGCGCTCCCACGCGGCCGGCACCGGCCCTGAGGTGGAAGAAGAAGTCATTCGCGCGCTCATGCTGCTGCGCCTATCTACCCTGTGCACCGGCCGTACCGGCGTGCGCCCAGTGGTGGTAGAGACCTACGCCAAGGCACTTAACGCCGGCATCGTGCCGGTGGTGCGCGAATACGGTTCCTTGGGCTGTTCCGGCGACTTGGCTCCGCTGGCCCACTGCGCCCTAGCGCTCTTGGGCGAGGGCGAGGTGCGCGTGGGCGGCGAGCTCAAGGACGCCGGCGAGGCCCTTGCCGCCGCCGGCATCGAGCCGCTGGAGCTGCGCGAAAAGGAGGGCCTTGCCCTTATCAACGGCACCGATGGCATGCTTGGCCAGCTCTGCCTGGCCATCACTGACCTGCGCGCGGCCGCCAAGACCGCCGATATCGCCACCGCCATGACGGTAGAAGGTCTGCTTGGCACGCTCGTTGTCTTTGCCGATGACCTCCAGCAGCTGCGCCCGCACCCGGGCCAGGCTGATTCTGCCGCCAATATCCGCCAGGTGGCGGACGGCTCCGAGATCCTCGCCGCGGCGCTGGAGGAGTTCAAGAAGAACCAGGTCCAGGACGCCTACTCGGTGCGTTGCGCGCCGCAGGTGGCCGGCGGTTTCCGCGATACCTTGGCGCACACCGCGCAGGTAGCAGAGCGCGAGCTCGCCGCCGCCGTGGATAACCCGGTGGTGGCCAAGGACGGCCGCGTGGTCTCCAACGGCAACTTCCACGGCGCCCCGGTGGCCTATGCGCTCGATTTCCTCTCCATCGTCACCGCGGATCTGGCGTCCATCTCTGAGCGCCGCACCGACCGCTTCCTGGATCCGGCCCGCAACCGCGGCTTGAATGCCTTTCTTGCCGATGACCCCGGTGTCGACTCCGGCCACATGATCGCCCAATACGCACAGGCAGGCATCGTCAGCGAATTAAAGCGCCTGGCCACCCCGGCCTCGGCCGATTCCATTCCTTCTTCTGCCATGCAGGAAGACCACGTGTCCATGGGCTGGTCCGCCGCCCGCAAGCTGCGCAAGGCCGTTGATGGCCTGCAGCGCGTGCTCGCCGTGGAGATCCTCACCGCGGCGCGCGCCATCGACATGCGCGAAGGAACGCCCGCTGGCGGCACCGGCGCGGTCATTGCCGCCCTGCGCGAGACCGTTCCTGGTCCCGGCACCGACCGCTACCTATCGCCGGAAATCGAGGAGACCGTGCGCTTGGTCAAGTCTGGCGCGCTGATCGATGCCGTCGAGGCCGCTACGAGCGAGCTGCGCTAACCGCCTGCGCCATCGCCGCTTGGCCCGCGTGGGTGGGATGCATGGGGAAGGAGTCAGTGTCCTGCCCCGTAAAGTCCACCCATGGCTCATCTGAGCAGGCGGAATGTTGCGCGGCATCGTCTGGCAGCACATAGGTGGCGCCGTTGCGCTCGGCGGCCTCGCGCACTGTTTGATTGATGCGCTGGATGGTATCTGCCAACCACTCCCGGTCTGTGGCCGGGATTTTTTCTATGAAGGGGCAAGTCTCGCCGGGATTGATGAGGGGGATATAGCCGGTGGCAATGACCTTCGCATCAGGCGAGCGGTGGGCGATTTCCCCGTAGACCTTGTCCAGGCGTTGGGGCAGATCGTGTAGCTCCAGTTCTATCTGCGGGCCCGATTCGTCTTGGCATATATCGTCCGTTGCGCATTGGGTCAGGCGCACAAAGCTGGCATCGTTGCCGCCGATGCTCAAGGAGACAAGGGACGTATCCGGGGCAAGCGCGTCCACCTGGGCGGGGTGCTCGCCCGCGGAGGATAAAACATCCAGCGTGCTCGCGCCCTGGCAGGCGACGTTGCGGAAAGAGCTCGTGGTGATCTCCTGAGCGGCGAGTTCTGGATAGGAATCTTGTGCGCGTGCGCAGGAATCGGGCGGATCGAGCGGGAGCGTCGTCGAGCCCATCGCCGCGTAGGAATCCCCGAGGGCCACATAGTTTTCTGGGTCTTCTGTGGCTTCTTGGACTTCTTGTGGCTGCGAGGAGCATCCTGCCAGCAGGCAGGCGGCGGCAAGGGCGGGCAATACGTGGCGCATGACTGCCATCGTAGCCGCAGAGTCTGAAATGCCAGACAGTTGGTGACTGTGCAAGCTCTAAATACGTTGTGCATCACACTAAATTGATATCTGTGACGCTCGCCAAGCCCCCGGGAGACAGCCCCGGGAAACCGGCCTTGGGGTAGGGCACGGCGTCGATAAGCACAAGCGAAAGGAAGCCATGTCTGAACCACGCGAAGTCCGCGCACCCCGCGGCACCGAACTCAACGCAAAATCCTGGCAAACCGAAGCGCCACTGCGCATGCTGATGAATAACCTCGACCCAGAGGTGGCAGAGCGCCCCGAGGACCTCGTGGTCTACGGCGGCACCGGCCGCGCAGCACGTAGCTGGGAGGCCTTCGATGCCATTGTGGAATCGCTGAAAGACCTGGAAAGCGATGAAACCCTCCTCGTCCAATCCGGCAAGCCGGTGGGCATTTGGAAGACCAATGAATGGGCACCGCGCGTGCTCATCGCCAACTCCAACCTGGTGGGCGACTGGGCTAACTGGGAGCACTTCCGCAAGCTCGAGGACGAGGGCCTGATGATGTACGGCCAGATGACGGCCGGTTCCTGGATCTACATCGCCACCCAGGGCATCCTCCAAGGCACCTACGAGACCTTCGCGGCCGTGGCCAAGAAGCGCTTCGAGGGCAGCCTGGCCGGCACCCTGACCCTGACCGGTGGGTGCGGCGGCATGGGCGGTGCCCAACCGCTCGCCGTGACGCTCAACGGGGGAGCGGTGCTCATCGTGGACGTGGACGAGCACCGCCTCCGCCGCCGCCAGCACAAGCGCTACCTCGATGAAGTGGTCACCGACCTGGACGAGGCCCTGCGCTTGGTCCTCGATGCCAAGGAAAATAAGAAGGCCCTCTCCGTGGGCTTGGTAGGCAATGCCGCCGAGGTCTTCCCCGAGGTGCTGCGCCGCCAGCGCGCCGGGGAGTTCAAGGTAGACATCGTCACCGACCAGACCTCCGCGCACGACCCACTGTCCTACCTGCCTACCGAAATCACCGTGGATGACTGGCAGTCCGAGGCCAAGGCCGATCCCACGACCTTTACCAAAAAGGCTCGCGAATCCATGGCCGCACAGGTCCAGGCGATGGTGGAATTCCAGGACGAGGGCGCTGAGGTCTTTGATTACGGCAACTCCATCCGCGATGAGGCGCGCCACGCCGGCTACCAGCGCGCATTCGAGTTCCCCGGCTTCGTTCCCGCCTATATCCGTCCGCTCTTCTGCGAGGGAATGGGCCCGTTCCGTTGGGCAGCGCTGTCCGGCGACCCCGAAGACATCAAGGTCACCGACCAAGCCCTGAAGGAGCTGTTCCCAGAGAACGAGCACCTGCATAACTGGCTGGACGCCGCCGAGGAATACGTCGAGTTCGAAGGCCTGCCCGCCCGCATCTGCTGGCTCGGCTACAACGAGCGCCACAAGGCCGGCCTGCTCTTCAATGACTTGGTGCGCGAGGGCAAGATCAAGGCCCCCATCGTCATCGGCCGTGACCACCTCGATTCCGGCTCGGTTGCCTCCCCGTACCGCGAGACCGAAGCCATGCTCGATGGCACCGACGCCGTCGCTGACTGGCCGCTGCTTAACGCCATGACCGCCGTATCTTCCGGCGCGACCTGGGTCTCGCTCCACCACGGCGGTGGAGTGGGCATGGGCCGCTCCATCCACGCCGGCCAGGTCACGGTTGCCGATGGCACCGATCTCGCTGCCGCCAAGCTGCGCGCCGTGCTGACCAATGACCCAGGCATGGGCGTTATCCGCCACGTCGATGCCGGGTACTCTCGCGCAGAGGAAGTAGCCAAGGAGCGCGGCGTTCGCGTTCCCATGGAATTTAAGGCAAGGGATTAAATGAGCACACTTTTTACCGGAATTTCTGAACTCCGCACGGTCAGCGAGCACGGCACGCTTAACGATGCCGCCCTCATCGCCGACCACGGCACCATCGCCTGGATCGGCTCCGCCTCCCAGGCGCCCGCCGCTGATGACCAGGTGGACTTGGGCGGGCGCGCCGTCCTGCCCGGTTGGGTGGATTCGCACACCCACATGGTCTTCGACGGCGACCGCTCCGCCGAGTTTGAGGCCCGCATGTCCGGCGGTTCCTACGAAGCAGGCGGCATCGCGGTGACCATGGACGCCACCCGGGAGGCGGGCGCGGAGCGCTTGGATAAGCTCGTCGCCGAGCGCGTGGCCGCCGGCCGCCGCGGTGGCACCACCACCTTCGAGACCAAGACCGGCTACGGCCTCAACACGGACTCCGAGGTGGAAGCCGCGCGCGTGGCATCCCAGCACGTCGACGACGTGACCTTCCTGGGCGCCCACCTCGTGCCGCCGGGAGCGGATGCGGAAGACTACCTCGATGAGGTCGTCGGCTCGATGCTGGACGGCGTTGCCGAATACGTCCAGTGGATCGACGTCTTCTGCGAGCGCGGCGCGTTCAATGAAGAGCAGTCGCGCCGGGTTTTAGAAGCCGGTAAAAAGTTGGGCCTTGGCCTGCGCGTGCACGGCAACCAGCTTGGCGAGGGCCCGGGGGTTAGCCTCGCGGTCGATCTCGGCGCCGCCTCGGTGGACCATGTGAATTACCTGAGCGATAGTGACATCGAAAAGCTCGCCGCATCCGAGACCGTGGCCACCATGCTCCCGGCCTGCGATCTCTCCACGCGCGAGCCCTTAGCGCCTGGCCGTGCGCTTCTCGATGCCGGCGCCACCCTCGCCATCGCCTCCAACCTCAACCCAGGTACCTCCTATACCTCGTCGATGAACTACTGCGTGACCACGGCCGTCCTGCAGCAGCACCTATCCGTCGACGAGGCCATCCACGCCGCCACTACCGGCGGTGCCACGGCGTTGCGCCGCCATAATGTGGGCAACGGACTCGACCCGCAGGGCCGCCCCGCGAAGGGCACCCTGGTGGAAGGAGCTGCCGCTGACCTGCACGTACTCGATGCTCCCAGCGCGGTGCACTTGGCCTACCGGCCGGGCATGCCGCTGAGCTACCGCACGTTCGTGGCGGGGGTATAGCGAGGAATGGAGTTTGCCGCCGGTATCGCGTAGGGTTGGACGAGCAATGAGCATTACCGATAACGCCACCGGCGGCGTAAACGAGCCGGAAGATTTTAATAAGTCGGAATCTCAGGACAACTCGCAAGGTGTCAACCAGGACACCAGGGCTGCGAATACTTCTGAGGGCACCGGCGCTGAGTCCAAAGATTCGGCCAACGACAACTCCCAGGGGTTCGAGCACCTCGGCTTGCCAGATAAAATTCTGCAAGCCGTTGCGAAAGTAGGCTTCACCACGCCGTCCCCCATCCAAGCAGAAACCATCCCGATCCTGATGGAAGGCCGCGACGTCGTGGGCCTTGCACAGACCGGTACCGGCAAGACCGCAGCCTTTGCGCTGCCGGTCTTGTCCCAGCTTGATCCGCAGGCGCGCCACCCGCAGGCGCTCGTTCTCGCGCCTACCCGCGAGCTCGCCCTGCAGGTTGCAGACGCCTTCCAATCCTTCGCGGAAACCCTCAAAGGCATCGAGGTTCTTCCCATCTACGGTGGCCAGGCCTACGGCATCCAGCTGTCTGGTCTGCGCCGCGGTGCCCAGGTCATCGTGGGTACTCCGGGTCGCGTTATCGACCACCTGGAAAAGGGCTCGCTTGACCTGTCCCAGCTGCAGTTCCTCGTCCTCGATGAGGCCGATGAGATGCTGAACATGGGCTTCCAGGAAGACGTCGAGCGCATCCTGGAAAGCACCCCGGACCGCAAGCAGGTGGCGCTTTTCTCCGCCACCATGCCTAACGCCATCCGCCGTCTGTCCAAGCAGTACCTGCACAACCCGGCGGAAGTAACCGTTAAGTCCGAGCGTCGCACCAACGACAACATCAAGCAGCGCTTCTTGCTGATTCCGCACCGCGCAAAGATGGATGCCTTTACCCGCATCCTCGAAGTCATTACCTATGACGCCATCATCGTCTTCTGCCGCACCAAGCATGAGACCGAAGAGGTGGCCGAGGCCTTGCGCGATCGCGGTTACAGCGCTGCTGCCATTAACGGCGACATCGCCCAGGCGCAGCGCGAGCGCACCGTCGACCAGCTTAAGGATGGCCGCCTAGACATCCTCGTCGCTACCGACGTCGCCGCGCGTGGCCTCGACGTCGAGCGCATCACCCACGTGGTGAACTTCGACATCCCGAACGATACCGAGTCCTACGTGCACCGCATCGGCCGTACTGGCCGTGCCGGCCGCTCCGGCGAGGCAATCCTGTTCGTCACCCCGCGCGAGCGCCGCATGCTGCGCTCCATTGAGCGCGTAACCAACGCTCGCCTCGAAGAGATGGACCTGCCCTCCGTCGATGAGGTCAATGAGAAGCGCAAGGAAAAGTTTGCGCAGGCCATTACCCAGTCCATGGACAACAAGCAGGCCGATTTCTTCCGCAACTTGGTGCGCAAGTACTCGGAAGACAATGACGTCGCGATGGATGACATCGCCGCGGCCTTGGCCGTCATGCACCAGGGTGGCAAGAACTTCCTATTGGAAGACAAGCCTTTGCCCAAGCCAAAGAAGGACCGCCGCGATCGCGATGACCGCAAGCGCGACCGCGACTTCAAGGGCGGCGGCAAGAACCGCGGCGGTTCCAAGCGGCCGGATGGTGACTTTGAGACGTACAGGTTGGACGTCGGCAAGCGCCAGAATGTCCGCCCAGGTGCCATCGTCGGTGCTATCGCCAACGAAGGTGGCCTCTCCGCCAAGGACTTCGGGCGCATCACCATTGCGGTGGGGCACACGCTCGTGGACCTTCCGAAGAACATGGACCCGGCTGTGCTGGATCGCCTGAAGGATACCCGGATTTCTGGCCAGCTCATCAAGATTCAGAAGGATACCGGTCGCCCGCCTCGCCGTGATGGCGGCGGCGGTGGACGCAAACATGGTGGTCGCTTCCGCGACTAATTAAACCTCCAAAGGGCCTCTTTTTAGAGGCCCTTTTTTCATGCCCTGTGACCTGCGCTTTTACTATAAACGGGGGTAGCGTGTCGGGGCGGTTTTGTATGGTGTATGGCGAAAGCATGTTCTATTAAATCTCTCGAAAGAAAGTCCATGAATGCGCCATATTATGCCAATACCAATCCAGAAAATTCTACCTCCCGTGCAGCTACAGAGATTAGGAAGGCGGAATACCAGTTCTGGGAGAAGCTTCATCCTGGCTCAGATGACGATATCGAAATTATTAGCCAATCACTGTCTGATTTAACCGGGGCGCGTCAGTCCCGCATTAGAAATATTATTTTCGCCTTCGAGCGGCTAAAGGAGTTGCCGCGACTGCGGGCCCGGCAAGAACAGCATTTCCATTTAGATTTAGACCGACTCATTACGATTGACCAAACCCTAGCCAAACTCGGCGCCATTGATGCGGAGAAGAAATTCACTATCGATGACGCCCTGACCAACTACTTGACCCCAACCCGTCCCAATCAAAAGCTGCCCTCGCACCGCAATCTCCGCCGCAAGCTGCGCGAGCTCATCGTGCGCCTCGATCCCTCTATTGCCGCGCGGGATCCGCGCCGCAAGCAAGCCTATAGCGTTGAACCTACAGGCGGGGAGTGGGCCGCGGTTTGCCTGGACGTCGGGTTGGAAACCGCGGAGATAATCGACCGCAATATTCGGGATATCGCTACGGACAAGGACCTCACGATGGCTGAGGCCGCAGTGGAGCTGCTGACCGGAAAGGCTCAGGCAAAGGCCAAGGTCGTGTTGAATATGTATCGCTGCGACCTGCCGGATGCACCCGCGTTTGTACAGAACTTGGGCTGGGTATCCCCGGAGACCGCGGATGGCCTACAGGCTCGGGCGACTACGACTAGGGACATGGAGAAGGCCGGTCAGGCGGAGAGCCCTAACTATGTGACGCCGCCAGATATCCGGGCGTTTGTAGAGGGCTTGGATGGTACCTGCCGGTGGCCAGGCTGTACGCGGCCGGCGGTGGCGTCCCAGATGGACCATCGGCACGACTTTGCAGATGGTGGGCCGACCTCGGCAGCAAACCTCACCTGCTTATGCCAGCACCATCACAATATTAAGACCGATGGGAGGGCGTTTTATATCAAGGACCCGATAAGCGGGGACATCGTCTGGCTTTTTGATGACTCTACGTGGGTCTACGACTCCGCGAGCGGACCGCTGGCGCCGAAGAACCGCAGGTGGGCGCAGACGGTAGCGCAGGCCACGCAGAAGCGGCGGGAGAATGCGCACGCAGATGCGCAGCAACTAAAAGAAGAGCTCAGAGAGGAGTCCACGCATGAAAAAGGGGACAGCGATGACACTGTCCCCGGAGAGTAAATGGCTTCCTAGATGTACATCAGGATAAGGCAGATGATCCACAGGAGGTTGAAGACGCCGCCGAAAGCGGACAGGGACTTCTTGATGGAGCCCAGGTTGGCGGTATCGCCGGATTCTAGGGCTGCCTGCGCCGTGCGCTGCTTAGGGAGGATGAGGAAGAAGAGCAGGCACCACGCGATGATGGCCACGAGGATGGCGATGTGGAAGTTGACCTGGCTCTTGAAGGTTTCAATATCAGACAGGAACACTGCAAGGCCAAGGACCGGCACGAGGGCGGAAATGTAGCCGTAAGTATTGGTGATGTTGTGCAAGTTGCGGGCGGCGCCGAGGGCCGTCTTATCGCCCTGCGCTGCGCCCTGCAGCTGGGTCTGGTAGATGGAGGTGGAAATGCACACGGGGCCGAGCAAAACGATGGCCGCTGCCACGTGCAGGAAGATGAACAAAGTAGTCATGGAGGATGCCCTTCAGTTAAGAAAAGTTGCCTTGTTCACCCTAATCAATTTAACTGCTAGAAATCGAACCGACATTGCCTTCTCATTGCACGGACATCCGCGCGGGGCAACGGTAACTCGTACTTGCGCGCGATTTTTGCGAGGCGCCGCGAGTAATCGCAGCGGTTGGCGGGCGGTAACCACTCAGAGGGGAGGGAATCAGACTTTTCCTGATTGAGCTTCCGGCTGGTCGCCACCAAGTTGAGGGGATCGTTGGCAAAGCGGATCTTGGTGTCTTGGTCCCACTGTGCGGCACCCATGTCAAAGGCGGCAGAAAGTGGGAAGATGTGGTCGACCTCAATAGGGGAGGTGGCTGAAATCATCTCGCCCGCGTAGGGGTCATAGAGCGTGCCGGATTGCGGCCGGCAGTCTGCGAACGCCTCGCTGGCTTGGTTCTCCATGATGGCCTCACGCGTGGTGCATGCACCGTTGGGCTGCCAGCCGCCGAACTCGTCGCGGTCGTAGCCCTGCAATTCCGCGCGGGATGGAACGGTGGAGACATCAAAACGCGGAAAAGGCCACGCATACCATGCGATAACGAGAGCGGTTATGCATGATAGCGCGGCCAGGTAATAGGACTTCATGTCCTATTGGACTCCGCGAGGTGCGGGAAGGTTCCTACTTGTTATCGGAAACCTTTTCTGCTGCTTCCTCGAAGTCCAGGGAGTCGTCCTTCTCAACGAGCTTGGCAAGCTTCTCGGCTTCCTCGAACTCGTCCAAGACCTCCTGGTCTGGCTGCTTGGTAGCCAAGGTGACCAGAACGGTGACGATGAGTGCGGAGAAGAAGCCCGGAACCATCTCGTAGAGGGAATCGCCGAGCGGGGACATGCCCCAGCCGATGGCGACGACTGCACCGGTGACCATACCGGCGATTGCACCGGTTGCGTTGAGGCGCTTCCAGTACAGAGCCAGGATGACCAGCGGACCGAATGCGGAACCGAAACCAGCCCATGCGAAGCCGACTAGGCCAAGAATGGAGTCGGACGGGTTGATAGCCAGGAGTGCGGCGATAACCGCGATGGCCACAACGGCGGTACGGGACAGGTTAATCAGAACGCCCTCGGAAGGCTTGCGCTTTGCGATGATGAGGTAGAGGTCCTCAATCAGGGAAGAGGAAACCACGAGCATCTGGGAGGACATGGTGGACATGATCGCTGCCAAGACTGCGGTCAAGATGAAACCAGCAGGCAATGGGTGCATCATGGCCTGAGCCATATCCAAGAAGATGGTCTCGAAGTTCTCTTGGTCAGTGATGGTCTCGCCGAACTGGGTGAAGTACACGGTACCGGTAAGCGCAACGAAGATAGCACCGATGACGGAAAGACCCATCCAGGTGATGCCGTAGAAACGGCCCTGCTTGGCGTCGGAAGGCTTACGCAGCGCCATGAAGCGCACGATGATGTGCGGCTGACCAAAGTAGCCAAGGCCCCAAGCGGCGTTACCAACGATAACACCAGCGGAAACACCGGCGAAGAGAGAGAAGTAGTTATCGTTTGGCTCGAGTGCGCCGTCGGTAGCGTAGCTGTTTTCGGTAGCGAAGGAGAAGATCGCGCCGGCATCGTCAAGAGCGAAAAGCGCCATGATTGGCACGATCAGCAGGGCGACGAACATCAGCATGCCCTGCATAGCGTCGGTGTAGGACACTGCCAGGAAGCCACCGATGAAGGTGTAGAAAATGGTCACTGCGGCGATGACCAACATACCGGTGATGTAGTCGCCACCGAAGGTGGACTCGAAGTAACGACCACCGGAGACCATGCCGGAAGAGACGTAGAAGGTAAAGAAGAAGATAATGATAACTGCGGAGATAATACGCAGCATGCGCGACTTATCGCGCAGACGGTTCTCGAAGAAGGAGGGGACCGTAATGGAATCGCCCGCAACCTCCGAGTAAGCGCGCAGACGCGGCGCAATCCACTTCCAGTTTGCCCATGCACCGATAAGGAGGCCGATAGGCATCCACAGCTCGGAAAAACCGGAAAGGAAGAGCGCGCCAGGCAGACCCATAAGCAGCCAGCCGGACATATCGGATGCGCCGGCGGAGAGAGCAGCTACGAATGGGTGCAGGCCACGGCCGCCCAAAACATAATCGTCATATTCGTCGGTTTGTTTGTAGCTCCAGTAGCCAATGGCTGCCATTACGAGGAAGTACACAATCATCGCAATGACGTACCAAGTTGATTCTTGCACGTTTCACTCCTTGTAGTGATTTGTCGGACATACCTACGTTAACGGTGACTTAAGGTTCACCCAAGCTAAAATTCAGCTGTGGCATAGATCTCTGGTGATGTTTTTCACCGTTTAACAGCGTAAAGACGTGAATATAACGAGCTTGTAACAAAACTATACGGGGCTGCTATGCTGGCCGTTATGGCTTCTTACCTTGTGCATGGCCTTTGGCTGCCGGTCTCGGGGCTTGGTCTATGGATTGAGCAGGTAGAAGGACACAAGATTGTTATGCCTTCGGCCGTGCCGGAGGGGACGTTTCCGCAGGCAGTCGATGCCATCTTGGCTAAGAAATCCTTCCGGAACCGGGCGCGAGTATCACTGCGGACCCCAAAGGGTAAGGACGTCTCGCTCATGGTGCCCATGGCCATGTTTGCCCCGGAAGAAGCGGTAGAAGCCCTAGCCCAGCTGGAATACCTGGATCACCATCCACCGGCGTCGATTGCACCGGATCTGCACTGGCTCATCCACGCATATAGCGGCCTGAGCAAGTTTGTCCGCGCGGGCAGGGTGACGTTCCGGCTGGCGTACCAGGCCAACGAGTGGTTCCCCATGTGGCAGTTGGCCTCAGGTTTGGGCGAGCGCGGTTGGCTCGCAGAAATGATGGCCGCGGCACCCGGGATTCTCCATATAAACAATAGAGCCCTTTCGGATGACCTAGCGGATGAACTAACGCATTGGATTGCCAACCGGGAATTGCAGCCGCTGCTCAATGAACCTCGGCCCATGCCGTGGCACGACTTTGCCCGTGCACTTTTGACGACGTCTCCCATTCGCCGCGGCCGCGCGCAACTACTGCGCGGGCTCAATGAGTGGAAAAATTCCATTTACCAGGTGGAACTCCAGCTCGTCTACATCGTGGAGGAGCCGGAAGAACAGGATCCAGAAGACGCAGCGTGGCCGATTCGGGTGCGGGTGCGCTCTGGAACGGATTCGCCGCGGCCGGTGTTGGCGGATGAGTTGGATAGGGCGAGCATCGAGAAGCTGCGCGAAAACCACCGCAAGGCCCTGCGCGCGGCGCCGAGCCTGGGCCAGAGCACGCAAATGCCCCAGCCTGGCGACGGCGATTGGGATGTTTATCTGGATACGGAGCAGCTCACGCAGTTTATTGCGCACGAGGTACCCGAGCTGAAGAAGCGGGGCATTACCGTCATGCTGCCCAAATCGTGGGCGCAGATGGATACGAAGGCCAAGCTGGAAACTCGCGAGGCGCGGGATCCGGCGGAGGCCGCCACGAAGAAGCACATCGGCATGAATCAGCTCGTGGACTATAACTGGCGCATGTCCGTGGGCGATGTGGAGCTTACCGAATCCGAGATGAATGAGCTGGTCAATTCCAAGTCCGGCCTCATTCAGCTGCGCGGCAAGTGGGTCATGGCCGATACCCAGGTCGTATCCAAGGTTTCCTCTTATATGGAGGAGCTGGCGGATAAGTCCCGCGAACGCGCCAAGAAGGAGCTTGAGCAGCTGGCGGCCTCGGCGGAGATGGCCAAGAAGCTAGGTGAGCCGGGCTGGCAGCAGCTCATGGCGGAGGTTGAGCGTCGCCGAGCGGAGTTCAACGAGAAGAGCGAGCACCAGGTCACGGTGGCGGAGCTGCGGGAGCTGGCGCTCGAGTCGATGGCTCAGGAGCCCATCGAATTTACCGGCAGCACGTGGCATACCGCGTTGCTCGGCGGCATGGATACGGTCGCACCTAAGCGCGTGGACATCCCGGAGACCGTCCACGCGGAGCTGCGCGAGTATCAGCGCACGGGCGTGGACTGGCTGTATTGGATGTCGCGCAATAACATTGGCGCCGTGCTTGCCGATGACATGGGGCTCGGCAAAACACTCCAACTACTGTCCCTTTTGGCGGTGGAGAAACAGCGCGGAGAACAGACCGGGCCCACCTTGGTCGTCGCACCCACCTCCGTGGTGGGCAACTGGGCTCGCGAGGCCCGTCGCTTCGTGCCGGATTTTAAGGTCATGGTGCAACACGGCGCGGGGCGTCCGGGCGGGGAGAGGTTCCTCGAGGCCGCCGCGAAAGCCGATCTGGTCATTACGACGTACGGCACCGTCAGCCGGGATTTCAACCTCTTGGGTGAGGTGTCCTGGCAGCGCGTGGTCCTCGATGAGGCGCAGGTCATTAAGAACTCGGCCACGCGTTCCTCCAAGGCGGTGCGATCGCTGCCGTCTGAACACCGCGTGGCGCTAACCGGTACTCCGGTGGAAAACCGGCTGTCAGAGATGCGCTCCATCTTGGACTTTTGCAACCCAGGAATTTTGGGTACGGCGTCCTTCTTCCGCAATCACTTTGCCAAGGCCATCGAGCGCAATAATGATGAGGAGATGTCCGAGCGCCTGCGCGCGCTGACCGCACCTCTCATCCTGCGCCGCGTCAAGACCGATCCCAATATCATCGATGACCTGCCGGAAAAGTCCGAGCAGATTCTTACCGTATCCATGACCACCGAACAGGCCGCGCTGTACAAAGCGCTGGTCAATGAGGTGAAGAAGAGCTTGGAGGATGCTACGGGCATCAGCAAGCGCGGCATCGTCTTGGCCTCCCTGACCCGCATTAAGCAGATCTGCAATCACCCGGCGCATTACCTGGGGGATGATTCACCGGTGGTTATCAAGGGCAAGCACCGCTCGGGCAAGGTGAAGGAGCTGATGCGGATTGTCGATGCCGCCACCGAATCCGGCCAGCGCCTGCTGATCTTTACCCAGTACAAGGCCTTTGGTGATATCTTGCAGCCCTACCTGAGCGGGCAGCTGGGCCACGAGATTCCCTTCCTGCACGGCGGGGTGACCAAGAATAAACGCGACCAGATGGTGGAGGACTTCCAGGCCGATGATGGCCCACAGGCGATGATCCTTTCGCTCAAGGCGGGCGGCACGGGCCTCAACCTCACCGCGGCATCGATCGTGGTGCACATGGACCGTTGGTGGAACCCCGCGGTGGAAAACCAAGCCACGGACCGTGCCTTCCGCATTGGTCAGCGCCGCAACGTGCAGGTGTATAAGATGATTACCGCTGGCACGTTGGAAGAATCCATTCAAGACATTTTGGATGGAAAGACGCAGCTGGCTGGGGCCGTCGTCGGTGAAGGCGAAGGTTGGCTCACGGAACTGGAGCCGGACCAGCTGGCAGAGCTCATGAGTTACCGGGGAAAGGAGTAAGCGGATGGCCGTTAAGGGCGATGACAATGTCATCTACGCAAACTTTGGTACCCGCAAGCGCGTGAGCACCCCGGATGAGGTCAACCATGTTGACCGCAGCGGGCGGCTGCTGTCCAAGACCGCCGCCCGGATTTCTTCTTTTACCAGCCATGATGCGGACCGGGGGCGGATTACCCGCGGGCGCCAGTACGCAGAAGGCGGTCACGTCGTGGGATTGGAGATCCGCAACGGTGCCATCCATGGGCGCGTGGCCGGTTCCCAGAATGAGCCGTTTTCCGTACTCATCCAGCTGCCGTACCGCGATAATGACGATATCGCGGCACTCGCCGGGCAATTCGCGCGCACGCCCAATTCCGTAGCGAATGCGCGCAAGGGCCTGCTGTCTGAGGACGCGCTGGATACCCTTTTTGCCAGCGAGGCCGAAGAACTGCGGCTTTCCTGCACCTGCCCGGATTCCGCCTATGCCTGCAAGCACATCGTGGCGGTGGGAGATAGGCTCGCCACCCGCGCGGATGCGGATCCCGCCGTGATTTTCAATATGCGCGGGTTAGACTTTGCGCGCCTTGAAAAGGCCGTCATGGAGCAATCGCAGCAGGTCTCCCGCGAAAGCTTTGGGGCCAGTGATTTATCCGCGGAAGAAAAGAACGATGTGTTCTGGAATGGCCGCGAGATGCCCAAGCTGCCGCAGCCCAAGGTGGCCCCAGCATTGGAAGATTCCGATCCAGACCTTTTGCGCAAAGCCCTGCGGGCCGTATCGCATACCAATATTGATCTCTTGCGCGCCGTGTCCGACATCGAAGACCTCTACTACCACTTAACGCACTGATTATGACTGCAACGACCTTTATCCACACGTCCGACTTCCAGCTGGGCATGACCCGCTGGTTCTTGAAGGGGGAGGCACAAGGTCGTTTCAACGATGACCGCGAGTCCGCCATCGTGCACCTAGGCCAGCTCGCGGAGGAGGTTGGCGCGGAGTTCATCGTCGTCGCCGGCGATGTATTTGAGCACAATGCGCTCTCCCGGGAGATCTTGGCCCGCGCCACCGAGATGTTTAAGCGCCTGCCGGTACCGGTGTATGTGCTGCCCGGAAACCACGATCCGTTGGTTGCGGACTCGGTATTTTATCGCACCAGCGCCGACAACGTGCACGTCATCGCGGATTCTGAGCCCATCGAGGTGGGCAAGGGCGTGGAAGTGGTCGGGGCGCCATACCTGTCCAAGCGCGCCAACCACGATTTGGTGCGCCAGGCCTTAGAACCGCTCGATTCCACGGAAGGAATTCGGATTGCCGTGGGCCATGGCCAGGTGGATTCGCGTACTAGCGGGGGAGATGCCGATACCATCGACTTGGAATTCGTCGAACAGTGCTTGGAGCGCGGGGTGATTGATTACTTGGCGCTGGGCGATACCCACTCGACGGCCAGCCTGGGCACAACCGGGCGCGTCTGGTTCTCCGGCAGCCCGGAGACCACGGACTTTAAGGAGTGCTCCACCGGTGGTGGCGAGGCTGATTCCGGGAATGCGCTGGTGGTAAGGATTGAGGGGGAAGACATAGACATCGATAAGCGCAGCATCGGGTGCTGGACGTTTGAGGCCCTCGATGCCTCCGTCAATTCCACCGAGGACGTCGAGCGCTTCCTGCGCAGTCTGGAGGAGTACCCGGATAAGGTGCGCACGGCGGTTAAATACAGCCTGCAGGGGACCCTCGGCATTGCGGCGCACGCCCGGCTCCAGCGTGGGCTGGATGAGTTGGAGGCGGTCTTTGCCTCGCTGCGCCCGCGCGAGCGGACCATGGACCTGTTCCTGGAGCCTAGCGAAGATGAACTAGCCAACCTGGACATTTCCGGCTATGCTGCCGACGCCCTGCAGGAGCTGCTGGATAACCGCGATGATCCGGTGGCCCGCGACGCCGCCAACCTGCTATTTCGCCTGGAGGGATAAACCACATGCGCATACACAGCTTAGAGATTAAAAACGTCCGCGGCATCGAGCATCTGGTGTTGGATGACCTTCCAGAAACCGGGGTGGTGGTCATTCACGGCGAGAACGAGGCCGGTAAATCTACCATCGTGGAGGCCCTCGATGTGGTGCTGACTGAAAAGCACACGGCGCGCCCCAGCGGTATCCGGGATCTGCAGCCGGTGGGCAAGGACGTATCGCCTGAGGTCATTGCGGATATTTCCGTGGGGGAGTACCGCTTTCGCATTGCCAAGCGATGGTTGCAGAAGAAGTACTGTGAGCTGGCCATCTCGTCCCCGCGCCACGCACAATATACAGGCCGCCAGGCCGATGACGAGCTGGAACGGATCTTAAGCGAGAACATGGATCGCCAGCTTCTCGATGTCCTCTTTATGCGCCAGGATGACTCCAATGACGCCATCTCTGCGGTGGGCATCCCGTCGCTGACGCAGGCCCTCGAGCAGCAGTCCGGCCTGGCGGAGGACGAGGTATCTGGCGATGATTCTCAGCTTTTGGGCAAGGTGGATAAGGAATATAAGCGCTACTACACCGAAAAGACGGGCAAGGCGGCTGGCGAATACAAAAAGGCCCAGGAGACTCGGGAGCGTGCCGAGCAGGAATTGGAGAAAGCTTCCGCTGCGGTGCGCGGGCTCGATTCCGTGGTGGAGCGCTACGAGCATCTGGAACGCCAGCAAGAAGAGGCCGAAGCGCAGCTTCCCGCGGCGCGCAAGGACCTCGCCGAGAAGCAGGCCGCCGCGGACGAGGCCGTGAAGGCCCAGCACCAGGTGGATGCGCACAAGGCCGAGCTCACCCGCGCCAAGGAGGATTTCCAACGCGCGAAGGATGCACAAACCCAGCGCCGGGAGATGGTCGAGGCGCTCGAGGCCGCTGGCACCGCAAAGTCGAGCGCCGCGGATAAACTTGCGACCGCCCGCGAGAAGGCCGCGGAGGAAAACGAGAATAAAGAGGCGGTGGAAAAGAAGCTGGCCACCGCCAAAGAGGACTACGCCACCGCGCGCACAACGCTCAAGCAGGCGCGAGCGTATCAGGACAAGGAGACCTTTCAGCGCTTGGATAAGCGCCTGCTCAAGGTGGAGGTCTTGGCACGTGGCGTGGAGAAGGCCCAGGCGGAGATCGCCCAGCGCGGGCGCGAGATGACCGCCGCGGATGTCGAGGAACTCCGCAAGGCGGATGCCGATCTGTCACTGGCTAAGCGCCTGCACGACGCCACCGCCGCCAAGGTGGAATTTTCCGGTCCGGAGGGCGCGGAGATTGGGGTGGATGGGACGCAGGTGGACATCGGCAAGCAGCCCGCAATTGAGCTTGTCGATGGCCGCGAGATCACCATCGGCGATATCACCGCCCGCTTCGTGGCCGGCGCGTACTCTTCCGATAAGACCCAGCGCGAGGTGGACCAGGCCGAGGCGCGCCTGCAGGAGCTTTTCGATGCCACCGGTGTCGAGTCCATCGCCGCCGCCGAAGCCCTGCACAAGACGCACTCCGAGCAGAATGCCGGAGTGGATGCGGCAACGCGCAAGCTCGAGGGCGAGCTGGGACCGGATGATTTGGGCGAACTGCGCGCCCAACATGCGGCGCTGAAGGAGAAGGTCGCCGGGCTCGATGAAGCCCCAGCCATGGACCTATCCGCTGCAGAAGAAGCTGAGGAAGAGGCGCGCGAGCTTGTCGATGCCCTCGACCGCGAGCTTATTCCCTTCCGCGATAGCCGCATCGCCCACGACGTGGTGCGCTTGGAGGCCGAGCTCGCTGCCGCTACCGAGAAGGCCGAACGTGCCGAGCGCGAGTTGGCCGAGGCGCGGGAGAAAACCTCCGATGCCGGCCTAGAAGAAGAGGCAGAGCGGTTGGGTGCGCTGGTGGAAAGGCTGCAGGAGCAGCTTTCTGAGATGGAGGCCGTGGACCTGGCTACCGCCCAGAGCCTGGTGGAGGGCGCGCAATCGCACCTGGACTACCTGCAGAACCAGGTGCAAGATGCCAAGGTGGAGCTGGGCAAGCTGTCTAGCGAGATTAATTATCACTCCGGCGCGGCAGAGCGCGAGCAGCAGGCGCAAGCCGAAGCAGAGATGGCGCAGGCGGTGCTAGAAAGCGTGGAAAAGCGCGCACTGGCGGCGCGCTACCTGCGTGAGTTGCTGCTCAAGCACCGCGATGCCGCGCGCCAGCGCTATGCCGAGCCTTTCGTGGCGGCGCTCGCCCAACTGTCCCGCACCATTTACGGCGGGGATATCAGCTTTGAATTGGCAGACGATCTCTCCGTTACCGCGCGCACCCGCGATAATGAAACGGTGGCCATGACCAGCCTGTCTGGCGGCGCGCGCGAGCAGCTGGCCATCCTTACCCGCTTTGCTATCGCGCGCTTGGTGGCAGGGGAGGAAACCGTGCCGGTCATCGTCGATGACGCGCTGGGCTCCACCGACGCCCACCGCCTGCAACTGATGTCCACTTTGTTCTCACAGGTGGGCCGCGAGAACCAGGTTTTGGTCTTTACCTGCATGCCGCAGCGCTATTCCCGAGTGCCTGGGCGCAGCGAGCGCGACATCGCCACGCTGAAGGAGGTAATCTAGTCGTTATGTCTGAACAAACCCGCTGGTTAAACGATGATGAACAGGAGCTATGGCGCCTATTACTGGCCGCGACCCGCAAGATAGATAGGGGCATGGACGAGACACTTAAGGCTGGCGGGGAGATCTCCGTCTCCGAATTCGCGGTCCTGGTATCCCTCTCGGAAGCACCAGATCAGCACCTGCGCCTGCGCGACTTGTGCACGGAGCTCGCCTGGGATCGCTCGCGCGCCTCCCACCAGGTCACCCGCATGGAAAAGCGCGGGCTCTTGGTTAAAGAAAAGACCACCGATGATGGCCGCGGGGTCAACGTGTACATCACGGAGACTGGGCTTCACCATCTCGAGCGCGCGGCCCCCGAACACGTGGAATCCGTCCGCCGCTTGGTCTTCGATCATCTCCACGAGGATGACGTTCCTGCGCTCAAGCGCTTTTTCCATGGGGTATTGCAGGTCAATAATATCCCCGGCTATTCGGGATTCGTCCCGGATTCTTTATTGAATGGAGGAAAATAACACCGCCATGATGGGACAAGAACTTTTCGAGCACCCGAAAAAGCAGCATAAAACATATGGCTTAACGGCTTTGGGCGAGCTGGGCCAGCGCATTGGTGATCCGGAAGCTTTTGCTGAGGACCGTGCCGATGCCGATCAGATTGCCGCGATGGAGGAAGCCTTGGAAGCCTACCCCGAGTCCGCGTTGACCTTTGATGAGGATGCCGATGCCTGGATCGTGGGCGCGGAAGAGGATATCGAGAAAATGCTCACAGACCGCGAGGCATTCCTTGAGGCTTTATTAAATGATGAAGATCCGGGGATCTAATGTCACCACGGAGACCATAAACTGTTAAGATACTTTTAGTTAATCTTCGGTGAAGCGAGAGGTTTTATCATTATGAACGAGCGCGAGGCTCAAGAACAACGCGAGGCGGCGGCCCGCCAGCAATCCGAGGGCTGGGTTTCCGTTTTTGTCCAGTGGATTCCCTGCATGCTGCTGTCCGTAGTGCTGCTCGGCGCCATGTTCTTTGGCATGTACTACATCGAGCACGGCACCTTGGATATCACCCAGCCGATCATCAACGAATTCATCGTTGAGTAATTCTGCGCAATAGAAAAATCCGGCCTCCCTTTGAAAGTGGGAGGCCGGATTTATTTTTATTTCTTGAGCACCTGGCGCCAAGTCATCTTCTTGCCGTTATTCAAGATGGCGCGGCGGTAGATGCGCGCGACAACGATGAGAATGAGCGCGGTAACTACAGCGAGGACCGCATAGCTTCCCGCCAAGCCCAGCCAGCTCATATTGCCGCCAGCAACTTGGAGGGGAGCGACCAACATAGAGACCGGCGGCACCCAGCCCATGACCTGCATCCAAGTGGCATCCAAGTTGGTCCAGCCAAACATGGGGACATACATGGTGGCAAAGACGATGAGCAGGATGGGCATCTGCGTCGATTGCAGATCCTCGGTGCGCTGCACCATGGAGCCGGCTGCGGCATAGAGGCTGCCGAAGAATAAGAGACCGAGGATTTCCCCGACGAGCAGGGCAGCGATTAGACCATAGTCGAGCTGGATTTCGCTTGCTGCTCCAGTAAATGCCAGGGAAGCCACGCCGCCGGCCAAGATGAGGAAGGTGCCGAGCAGCCCGATAATGGTATTGCCAATGACCTTGCCTGCCAAGAAATCCACCGGGCGCACCGTGGAAAGGATGATTTCGACCACGCGCGAAGACTTCTCTTCTGTAACGCGGCCACCGATGAGCCCTGCGAAGGTCATGATGGAAAAGACCACCACGATGGCGGCGATAAGGACGATGGCAACATTGCCCATCTGTTCTTCGGAGGCCTCATCTGTTTCCAGATCTACCGCGGTCACTTCGGCTGATGGGGTGGCGGCGGCAAGCTCTTGGGGATCAATATTCAGCGTATCTAGTGCCTCTGCCTGCGCCTGCGCCGCAACCACTTGATTGACCGTGGTGGAGATCGTGGTGGAGACGGTGCCGTTGGCCAAAAGCTCCCACCCCTCGTCGTTGGCGGGCACGAGGGCGGCGTCGACGTCGCCGTCATCGATAAGCTGCACCGCGCTATCCCGGTCATCTGCGGCCTGCGTCTCCAGCCCGGAATCAGCGAATGCGTCTGCCTCCATGCCCACCACGGCGACGGAGTCTGGTTCATCGTCACCACCGGACAGCAAGTCAATGATGATGGGGGTGGCGATGGCACCAATGATAAGCAGCAGCATCATGATGACAACGGATTTGGTCTTGAGGGCAACCGCCATTTCGCGCTTGGCGACGGTCCCTATGGTCTTCATTGCCGAATACTGCATGGGCTAGGCCTCCTCGGTGGTGGTGCTGGTGACGACGTCTTGGAAAAGCTCGGTAAGGTCAGGGACCTTGAGGCCGAAGGAGTGGACGGGGCCAGCGGCCATGGCAGCGCGCAAGATGGCTTGGTCATCGGTGCCATCATCGGCCTCGAGCACCACGCCCTGGTCAGTTTCCTCCACGAGGTGGGTGCCCTCCGGGTACCAACCGCGAGCAGGGGTTTCCACCGCATAGCGCGAGGCGCCTTGGGTGCGCAGCTCATCTACCGTGCCTTCTGCCACCATGCGGCCTTGCGTGACGATGCCCACGTGATCGCACAGGCGCTGCACCAAGTCCAGTTGGTGGGAGGAAAAGATGACCGGCACACCGCGGGCGGCGCGCTCGCGCAGCATGTCAGACATGACATTGACCGCAACGGGGTCCAAGCCGGAAAAGGGCTCATCCAGAATCAACATATCGGGGTCATGGATGAGGGAGGCGGCTAGCTGCACTCGCTGCTGGTTGCCCAAGGACAAGTCATCGAGCTTGTCGTCCTGGCGCTCTCCCAGCCCTAGCTGTTCCAGCAGCTCCGAGCCGGATTTCTGGGCGGCCTGCTTGTTCATGCCGTGCAGGGTGCCCAGGAACGTCAGCTGGCTAAGCAGCGGTTCCTTGCCGTAGAGCCCGCGCTCTTCTGGCATATAGCCAATGCGGCGGCGGTTATCGTCATTAATGGGGGAGCCATCGAAATAAACTTCGCCGGAGTCTTTCGCGAGCACGCCCAGTGCGATGCGCATGGTGGTGGACTTGCCCGCCCCATTGGAACCGACGAAGCCGAAGATTTCGCCCTCCTGCACGCTAAAGGTCATATCCCGCAGCGCGCGGACGCTGCCGAAAGATTTATTGAGATGGTCGATTTCTAAGGTGGGCAAGGGGTATCCTCCATGGCGCGCCTATACTGCATAACTTTCGTGGTTCTAGATACCTTAGTATTTCATAAACCTAACAGTTTGGCTATGGAATCCATTGAAAGCCAGGTTGCATGGGTCAAGCCCCCACCGAGTAGGTAGGAATAGAAAGTGCTCTCCACGTGCTGTAGCGTTTAAAACAAGCAGGAAGGAGGTGCACAATGAAGCAATACACTGCTCATCAAATCGCAGAATGGCTCGTAGCTTGGGCTGAAGAAACCGAAGAAGCCGAGCTCACACCGCTGAAAATTCAAAAGCTTCTTTACTACGCAAAGGGCCTTTACATGCGAGCCTCCGGAGGGGTGCCGCTCTTCAATGAACGGATGGAAGCATGGGCCCACGGACCTGTCGTTGTAGACATCTACCGCGAACTTAAAAAGTACGGTAAGAGCCCGATCGACCCCGATACTTTTATTTCTGATGACTTCAATTGGGATGATTATCGGCCTGTAGAAGATACCCTGATTGACGTATGGAATAAGTATGGCCCCTATTCGGCGTGGGCTTTACGTAATAAAACCCACACGGAGTCACCTTGGAAGAAAAACTTCGTTGAAGAAAAACGGGGGCTTGAGATTTCTGATGTCGACCTCAAAGAATACTTCAACTAGGTATGGCAAAGAAGAGTAAGAGACGTGGCACGCGCCCGGTTTCGAAGAATCACAGTGGTGCAGATACAGGCGTCTTGAGCGCCATACGAGCGGCATCGAACGAATACCCGCTCCTGTCCACTAGGTTTCTGCAGAGTGGATGGGGATTCGGGCAAATGACCGATAGGATGCGCCGCGAGTTCCTCGACAAATGGCACAAACGCTCACTAATTTCTTGGAGAGATCTCGTTAATCACCACAGGCACGGGCTCGGCTCGGAATTTATCCCAAAAAAAGAAATCAAAGCTCAAATCCCTAGGCAGTTCCAAGAGCTAACCAAATTCCGCGTGTTCCGGCACCAAGAGAACCTTCCATTCGTTGGCTGGAAAGACGGTGGAATTTTCTACGTTCTATAGATAGAGACTAAGTATGGGGATCTTTACTCACATTAAAGCGGGTCCCGCGACACCTGCCACGCGCTGGCCCTAGCCCCGTCTCACAATTTTCGCTCGGCTTTTGCGTCCGTGATTCGCGGGCTTATTTTTTCCACACTTTCTTGTAGGTGGCACAGCCAAGTGTAGCCACCGCCATACCGGTGAGAATGGTGCTGGAGGTAGTGAACCCGTTGATGACGTTGATGATCAAAGATATGGCTAGTAGGGCCAGGGCGATGAAGTAGAGAGTTCGTGTGGTCATGGGTTTATCCTTCCGTTTAGAGTTGGAGGGGTAGCCCGGAGGTTCAGGATGGTAAGGGCTTCCTGAACCTCCGGTGGCTACTTAATCCGCAAACGGGGCGTATATTGAAACCCTCTCGCTGGAAAAAGCGAGAGGGCTAAAAGTTTTGTGTCCCCGACAGGGATCGAACCTGCGAATAATACCCCATTTAACCAGCGTAAACACGCACTCTAAGACCCCAGCCGCTGCAATCCCACGACACCAGAAATCTTTTCATCAACCGCACACCGCACTGCCTCTAAATCTTCATCAAACAACTCCGCGTACGTATCAAGCGTCATCGCCGCTGAAGCATGACCCAACTGCCGCTGCACAGCTTTCACATTCGCACCCGCCGACACCATTAACCCCGCCGCTACGTGCCTAAGCCCATGCGGCGTTATGCGTGGAAAAGTTGCATCCTCCGCCATGCACCGGTGCACTGCCCGGTCAAACCAATCACCATGAGATGGGACCCTCATAGGCGACCCATCAGCCCGAGCCCACACGAACTCTTCTGGCCCACGCCCCTCAATCACCGGAATCACAAGGCGCATCACCACATCAGGAACGGCAACACTCCGCCTCTCATGCGTTTTAGGCGTGCCAATAGACACGTCACTACCCACAGTGACCGCTGA
Source organism: Corynebacterium sp. KPL1818 (assembly GCF_000478135.1). Classification (NCBI taxonomy): domain Bacteria; kingdom Bacillati; phylum Actinomycetota; class Actinomycetes; order Mycobacteriales; family Corynebacteriaceae; genus Corynebacterium; species Corynebacterium sp. KPL1818. The sequence goes on from NZ_KI515760.1 coordinate 281,225, forward strand.
GCGCTCAATATTAAACCGCCCGCGCAACACGTTCACGTCCTGCACCTGAAGCCCAGCAAGCTCACCCCACCTAAGCCCAACAGTCCCCAGCACCCACACAATCTCGCTATGGCGCGCACACGCTCCTGCAAGTTGCGCTAACTGCTCTGCTGTCAAATACACCTTCACAGCCTTACCTTTGCGTGGTAGTTTCACGCCGCGGGCCGGGTTTTCGCGTATAGCTTTGTCCATGACCGCCAGGTCAAGCACCTTCGCCAGTACGGCGTGAGCCTGCCTAACCGTGGAACCAGACTTGCCCATGGTGGATACCCATTCTTGTACCGTAGACGGCTTAATAGCTGATACAGGCACGTCACCCCACGTAGGTAGTATGTAGCGGCGCCACAAACCCTTAGTCTCGTGCAGCGTTTTAGGCTTAAGGTGCGTTTGCATGGTTAGCCAACGCTCCCCAATTTCGTGGACTTTTACCTTGCCGGCGTTGGGGTCTATCCAGTCTTGCTGGTGTATGGATACGGCGTTTGTGTCAGCCCATGCTTGGGCTTCGTTTTTCGTGCGGAATCCTTGCTTTGTTCGGTTCTTCCCGTCAGGGCTACGGTATTGCACACGCCATGCCCGGCCCCGCGCTGTCTTGTATGGTTTAATGCTTGCCATTAGACTATTCCTCGTGTCCTTTTTTCTTGCTTACACAAAGTGACACAGCCGCCTTGCCCAACCCACCCGCCACGGCAAGGCGGCCCCTTTTTTATGCCACGAATTTACATATTGGCGATGCCATTTTCGGCAAATACTCGCTGGCGAATTTCATCATTCTTACGCGCATACGCCTTGTTGATAAGGAATGCGTCAATGAGCGCCCACACGCCCAAACCGCCAAGGGTGAGGGTCATGCCGATGGCGTAGCCGGTGTTGCCCAGGTAGTAGCGGTGGCCACGGGCCTGACCCCCGGAAAGTGGACACGTCGGGGGTTAGCTATGCTGCTCTAGTCAGTGTAGCTGAATTCTCGGCTTCAAAGACGTCAGGAGCTGAAAGATTGCACCAGGAGTGCCGTCGGCGTGTGTTGTAGCGCATGCACCACCGGAAGACTTCTTGGCGGCAGGAGATCGGATTGTCAAAGACTTTCCTGTCACGCAAGATTTCCCGCTTGAGCGTGGCGTTAAACGATTCTGCTAGGGCGTTATCAGCACTCGTTCCTACCGCTCCCATAGACTGGCGCACACCCAACGACGAGCAATAGTTCCTAAAGGCTTGTGAGGTGTACACGCTGCCGTGATCAGAATGGAAAATTGCCCCTTTAAGGCTTCCGCGGACTTTCCTGGCATGGGACAAAGCTTCGATAACCAGTGATACCCGCATGTGATCGGCGAGTGCATGTCCGACAAGTTTGCGCGAGTAGACGTCGATGACCGTGGCCAGGTACATGTTCTTGCCGCCCTTACACGGCAGGTACGTAATGTCGCCTACATAGACGTGGTTTGGCCTGTCAGCTGTGAATCTGCGGCCTACTAGATCTGGCATGACGCGGTGACCAGGCTTACGCCTGGTAGTGACGCATCGGCGGCGTTTGGTAAAGCCTTTAAGTCCCATGGATTTCATGATTCGTGCGACTTTCTTGTGATTTATCGGGCCAAAGCTCGTATCGGCTTTAAGGCTTGCAGCGATGCGTTTAGCACCATAAAGCCCGTATTCATCATCGAAGATGGTCTTGATTCTTGCACCAATAAGAGCATCCGAACACGTCTTTAACCTGCGTTCTTCGCGGGTTTGCACCCATTTGTAGAACGAGGAGCGATTGAGCTTTAACACCTGGCACATCCGCTTAACCGAGAATTCGGTTCGGTGGTCATAGACAAACTGGAAGCGGATCACCAGTGAGTCTCTTCGGCAAAATATTTCGCGGCCTTGCGCAGGATGTCACGTTCTTCGCGCAGCTTTGCGTTCTCTTTTTCTAACTGGCGGATCCGTTCGGAATCATTCGCTGCTTGGACCTTGTCGCGCATGCTTTTTGTGCGGGCACGTTTGCCGGTGCCGTACTTCTTGATCCAAGAATGCAGCGAGGCACGGTTGATACCGAGCTCTGCTGATGCTGAGTTCAGTGAGAGGTCCTCATTGTTTTCGTAGAGGGCCACGGCATCGCGTTTGAACTGTTCGGAGTACCTGGACATGGTGGTAGATTACCTTTCTTCCAGCCCGACTGGGCTGGATATCAGGTGTCCACCAAACAGGGGTCAGGTCCCTATTAGACGGAGAAGAAGAATGAGTATTAACTACGCCTACCTACGCCGCCAAGTCATCGAGACGGAGCAGGGCGCGAACCCTACTAACCGATATTCCTGGCTAGACCTTGCGCAGGAAGTCCTGCGGATGCGAAGCGAGCTTGCCGCCATGAGAAGGGCCTGGCTATCTGTCGTAAACGATCTTCAGCGAATGACTATAGAGAAAGACCTTGCCGCCCACGTACTCGTCCACATCGATTCAATACTAGGAGAAACCAATGACTGATACTGTTCGCAAAGCCGCTGATATTCTCTATCAGCGCTCAGAGGTGGAGGGACATGCCGCCCAGACAGCTTGCCAAGAGCACGCGCAAGCACTTCATGACGCAGGCCTACTCGCACCAGACCTACCCACGTTGCGCCACGATTACGACAAGATCGAAGCGCCAGTGCGCTACTCCCTCATAAACATAGGGTACGACTCCGAGCGGTATGACGACGATAGTGCTCTCGTCGGGGTCTGGGCCGGGGATGTCAAATTCTTATTCGGCGGATATAACGAGGCGTCGGCCTACATGAGCACTGAGCAGGCCCGCCAGTTCGCCCTCGCCTTACTCGCAGCAGCCAAATATCAGGAGCAACAATGATGACTAACGTTGAACGTGCCCTCCAGGTGCTCGAAGAGGCCCGCCGACTAGGAGAAGTCCGCATCGACCCACACGATGCAGTAGAGGCTATCGTCCAGGCTGGCTTGCTCGCCCCCGACCTGCCAGAACCCGCACAGTCTTTCAGTGATGGCACGAGAGGATGGTTCGTCGAAGACGATGAAGGCCGCGATATCGGCTCAATCTACATTTTCAACGGCGAAATACTGCTACGCACAGCAGCAGGAAGAGTTAAAGGAGCCCCCGCCAAAATGCGGAAAATAGCCCTCGCCCTACTCGCCGCCACCAACCACGCAGAGGAGAACCAATGACCCCGATGACACCTGAGGAAGCGGAGCGCTGGCTCGAAGAGGAGCTTTATGAAGGTCGCGTGCCACAACTCCACGCCCGCCGTGCCCTGCAAACCATCGCAGACATGGACACCGAAACAATCACAACCCAACCGCACCCGCGGGGCAGCTGGAACGGCGACGCACAAGACCCCCACTATTTCGACGTAGACCCCGGCACCCGCATGCGCCGCCACGTCACAGAATGGAGCAAAGCATGAAAACACTGGCTGAATTAACACAAAAGGAACGAGCTGAGGCCGTGGGTTTGTGGGTGAAGACCAATGACGGCCTAGGAATCATCATTGAGCCGTTCTACACAGACGGAACCCTCGATACAGCCGTCGTATTTTCACTCAAACCAGAAGTAAAAATACGCCAGCACATAGCCGCCTATCTCAAACCCCGTTTTGACCTGCCCCGCGCCTGGACAGCCGACGGCCAGCCACCAGCAGGGGAATGGGAAGACGACTACACCGACTCCGACGGCATCACACTCAGCACAGGCGAAGACCTGGACGTAGGCCCACACCAAGAAGTCCGCCGCTGGGTAGGGGAATGGGAAGAGGTGAATAAATGAGCACCTTCAAACAGAACTGGGCCAGATTCAGCCGAGGTAGCAAAACCAACCTCACGATAATCGGCTTCATCTTTATCTGGAGTCTCGGCCTCACCATCATCAACCCCAGCGTGACCACCGTCCTGAACCTCCTCCTCTACGTATGCCTCGCCATCCTCATGTACCTCGGGATGGTGCTCGGCCTCCGACTGGATGAATGTCACACCTACATCCGCAACACAGGGATAGAACGCAAACTCGGCCACGATATCGCCGAGGCGGTAGAGGAATACGGCAGCGTCACCATCATCGGCCACCCATCCGCATATTTCATCGAAGCGCCCGCCGATAAGCACCTAGACGAAGAGGAAGATTTTTACCATGACTAACATCGCCATCCCCCGGGTCATCTTGCTTGCTCACACGAAGATTAATGAAGCGGCCATCGCCGAATGGATGGAGATTCAGGAATCCTCCACCGATGCGGAGACCCTCCTCACGATGGCGGGGCGTAACTGCTACCGCAGCTTCCGCCGCCCGAATGAAGTAACCCGCGATGATGCGGACTACCTACAGCGCACACTAGGGGAGCAAGGCCACTGGAGTATCAGTGAGCACGCCACCGCAACGTTGTATTTCACCGGCGTGAGCCGCGCATTCCTCGCAGAACTTACCCGCCACCGGCACCTGAGCTTTAGTGTCGAATCGCAGCGCTTCATCAACGCAGGCGATGCCAACATCGTCATACCTCCAGCAATCCGTAATGCCAACTACGAGACCAAACAACAATTCATCAAGGATGCTGGCGAAGCAATCCTCAACTACACCGACATGCAGTACGAGCTAGAGGCTCTCCCAAAAAAGCAGCGGAATGAGGCAGCCCGCGGACTCCTCCCCAACTGCATCGAAACCCGCATGGTCGTCACCGGCAACCTCCGCGCCTGGAACGAAGTAATCCACCGCCGCACACAACCCGACGCAGACGCAGAAATCCAAGAAGTCATGCGCCTCGCCGCCCGACAACTCCACACCGTATCGCCCGTCATCTTCCCCCAATAGGAACCCCATGGTAGACGAACACGAACTACGCCAACTCGCCCGCGAACTCGAACACCACTACCACCAACTCCAAACCCTCAAACACACAACCCCCAACCCACCCGAAATAAAAACCCGCAACAGCATCAAAGGCCACGGCCCCAAAACACCAGGCAACTGGCTATGGGTACACCGATACGTAACCCTCGAACAACGCCTAAGAGCACTCGCACTCAAAGCATTCGGCACCGAAGGCATCAACACCCGCATCACCGGCACAGACTTCTCAGCCCGCCGCATATGCCAACTCATAGCCTGGCATGCACAAGCCATCACCACACTCACATGGGCACAAGACCTAGCACAAGAACTCGAAGACCAAGCCCGCCAAATCAACCGCTGGGCGAACCCGCCCGCAGCACCCACCGAGCTCATCCGCCAAGCACAATCATCCACCCAACTACTCACAGCAGCGCATGCCGCAGCCGCAGCCACCGCCGCCACCGGCAAAAAGACAGACCGCAAAGCAATAACCTACTGGGGCAAAGCCGGATACATCACAGTCCACCGAGACACCGAAGGAAACACCTGCTATCAACTCAATGAAATCATCAAGCACATAAACAGCAAATAAGCAAAAATTCTCCACACCTATGCTATGCTTCGCATTGAGCGAAAACTACACGCCGCTCAACGCAAACGACCCCCGGACCTGACCCCTGTTTGGTGGACACCTGATATCCAGCCCAGTCGGGCTGGAAGAAAGGTAATCTACCACCATGTCCAGGTACTCCGAACAGTTCAAACGCGATGCCGTGGCCCTCTACGAAAACAATGAGGACCTCTCACTGAACTCAGCATCAGCAGAGCTCGGTATCAACCGTGCCTCGCTGCATTCTTGGATCAAGAAGTACGGCACCGGCAAACGTGCCCGCACAAAAAGCATGCGCGACAAGGTCCAAGCAGCGAATGATTC
>NZ_KI515760.1:288289-465959 GCF_000478135.1 Corynebacterium sp. KPL1818
TCAGCTCCTGACGTCTTTGAAGCCGAGAATTCAGCTACACTGACTAGAGCAGCATAGCTAACCCCCGACGTGTCCACTTTCCGGGGGTCAGGCCCCCCACCACCCGGTGGGGAGTTCTTCGTTTTACCCGTCTTGTAGCCACCTCAACACCAAGCACACCCCGCGAGATAGTGCTTGCTCTAAGCGACAATGAGGCGCAGGCCGCTGGTTCATGACCAGAACAAGACACCAATAAGGAATGAGGCCCAAAATGTGGAACAACCCATCACGCGGCGCACCCCACAAACAACGCCAACAAGCCCTCAACCGCGACCACCACCAATGCGTACAATGCGGCAACACCGAAAACCTCGAAGTAGACCACATCAAAAACATCGCCAACGGTGGTAGTCACAACCTCGACAACCTGCAAACACTATGCAGACCATGCCACAAGCAAAAAACACTAGGGGAAATGCGCGCCGGCCACCAGGGGAGAAAAACCCGCGCCCGGTATCCAGCAGAAACCCACCCCGGACTGATAAAAAAATAATAATCGAAAAAGAATTTCATAAAAGGGCAGGGGGATTACCCCTCCCCCCGCCTCCCAGCCGAGCCGGAGGGCAATGTTGCTAAGGCTGTGCCTAACCGTGGAGATCCAGATAATAAAATTTTGATACATGATTAGAAGAACCGGCGATGGCGGCAACCATCCCGGCTCGTGGCTGAAACTGTGAAGGAGTTTCAACGTGGATAATGTTACATATCCTTATGGCGATTTCTCGCCGGGGCATTGTTTATGGTGCGGTTCTGTATTGCCGAGACCGGCGCGGAGCAATAAAAAGTGGTGTTCAGAATCATGTTGCAGTAAGGCATCTAGTTTTAGAGCTAAAGGATTCGTGGGCGCTAGGTTCCCTGCTAAGGCGCGGGTAGAGCTTTCTAGTTGTCGTGGTTGTGGGGTCGAGATAGACCAGTCGGGGTGCCGTAATCCTCGGCGTTGGTGTTCTCAAAAATGCCGGTTGCGGTTCTATCGTGAGAATAGTGAGAGCTACCGGGAATCTAATGCGGCTAGTGCTGAACGGAGTAGGCAGCGTTTAGAAAAATCGAAGCCTCCACGCCCGCGCTGTAAAAATTGCGGTGCCGAGATGAATCGACGCAGGTCTAATGTTTTTTGTTCTAAACCGGAGTGCCGTTCTGCATCTCGAAAAGAATACGCGAAGAGTCAACCAGAGTGCTCTATTGAAGGGTGCTTACGTCCAGTGAGCGCGAATGGGCTTTGTGGTTCTCATTATTCGGCTCAATGGAGGAAGAAGAATCCCGATAAGGCTTCTGCGGTTCGAGGACGCTATCGCGCTCGCAAGCGGTCTGCGTTTGTTGAAGATGTGGAGCCGATAGCTGTGTTTGAGCGCGATAAATGGATTTGTGGAATCTGTGGGGAGCTAATCCCAAAGCGGGCTAAGTGGCCTGATATGCGTAGCGCGTCGGTTGACCATATCGTGCCGTTGTCGTGTGGCGGGAAACATGAAATGCGGAACGTTCAGGCTTCGCATTTGGGGTGCAATAGCGTGAAGCAAAACCGGGGCAGTGGTGAGCAATTAGCGTTGATTTAAGGAGGTTGTGATGGCTGGTAAGGGAATGGTCGGTAAGCCTGCGGATAAGTTAGCGGGGCATGGCGCACGTAAGAAGCGTGAAGCACAGATGACTGTTCTGGTGTCTGACCCTGTTGCGCAGCCACCGTTGCCAGAGTCTCGCCCAGGTGGAGAGGATTGGCCAGAGCAGACTGTGCGGTGGTGGGAAATGTGGAAAGATGACCCGCTTTCATCAGAGTTCCGCGAGGTTGATTGGGCGGAATTGTTGGACTGCGCGTTGATACATGCTGAGGTGTGGTCTGGCAATGTGCGCATGGCTAATGAGCTCCGTTTGCGTACCCAGATGTTTGGTACGACGGCGGAGTCTCGTGCTCGGTTGCGTATTCAGTTCGCGGCAGCCGATGAAGCTGATGATAAGCGTGAGCGCCGTCGTTCAGGGCAGGCGGGAGAAGACACTAAGAAGCGTTATTCCAAGTTACGAGCGGTTGATTCTTAAATAGCTAAGGTGGTGGTCTGCTTTGCCGTGGAAGCCGGACTATCCAGGCGAATTTCCCACATTGGGGTGGGCGATGCTCGATTTTTACACGGACATGTTGGCGCAGCCGGATTGTGCAGACTATCGACCGTTGACGTTGACTAATGAGCAGGCAAAGTTTGTTCTTGATTTCTATCGCATAGATCCATTGACAGGGCGGCGGGTTTATCGTCGTGCTGTGTTTAGTCGTGCGAAGAAGTACGGCAAGTCTCCAATGATGGGCGCACTTGGCATCGGTGAGGCGCTTGGCCCAGTCGTTTTTGACGGGTGGGATGCTGATGGCAAGCCTGTAGGTAAACCATGGTCGGAAGTTCGTACCCCGTGGGTGCAGTTTGCGGCGGTAAATGAAGACCAGACACGAAACGCGTTTGATCCAGTCTTACAGATGATTCGCCAAGGGCCGATCATGGATTATTACTCGATTGACCCAATGGAGACGTTTGTGGCTTTACCACAAGGCCGCATTGAGTACATTACTGCCGCAGGTACGTCGAAAGAGGGGCAACGCCCAGTGTTCGCGGCGTTAGACCAGACTGAAAGCTGGTACCGCAATAATGGTGGGGTAAATTTGGCTGCCGTTATTCGCCGTAACTTGGCGGGTACTGGTGGTACATCAATTGAGACTCCTAATGCTTATCGCCCAGGTTCGGGGTCTGTGTCGGAGGCGTCGTTTGAATATGCCCAGTCCATTAAAGAAGGGACTGTGCGTGATGAGGGCCTTTTGATGGATCATCAAGAAGCCCCGCCGGATACGGATATGTCTGATGAAGAATCATTACGTGCTGGGCTTACGGTGGCTTATGGTGATTCTGCTAAAGACAATGGTGGTTGGGTAGATATTGACCGCATTATGGCGGATATTTACGACCCTGCTACTGATCCACAAGATGCGCGGCAATACTTCCTCAACCAGGTCACCCATGCGTCGGATTCGTATTTGTCGCAGGTTGATGTTCGTGCTGTGAAGGATGATTCGAAGCAGTTAGAGCCCGGCGACACGATTGTGCTGGGATTCGATGGTTCCGGTGGCCGTGTTCGCGGCAATCCTGATGCGACTGCCCTTGTGGCTGCACGCCCATCTGATAGGCATATTTGCGAAATTAAGATTTGGGAGAAAGGCCCGGATGACCCGCAGGATTGGCAACCAAACCTGCTTGATGTCCAGGCCACGCTTGATGATTGCTTTCGCAAGTATCGCGTCGTTGGGTTCTACGCTGACCCGTCCGGGTGGCAGTCACAGGTTGCTGAATGGGAAGCGCGTTATCGCAAGTATTTGCGTGTTCGTGCGTCTCGTAATTCGCCTATTGCGGCGTGGCCACGTTCTAAAACGTCGTCGGTGTCGGAATGGGTCGAGAACTTCCGCCAGGCGATTGTCATGGAGGAAGTCAGTGTAGGCCCGTCGCCGCATCTTATTCGGCACCTGCTGAACGCCCGCCGGCGTGCTACGCGCTCGGGCTATTTGCTGTATAAGGCTTACCCGGATTCACCGGACAAAATCGATGGCACTTATGCAGCAATGTTGGCATTTAGAGCGATGACAGAGGCCGTGTCGTTGGGTTATACGAAGAATAAAGACCGTACTGATAAAAGAAAGATTGGGGTGCTGTAAATGGCTGTGCTTTCCAAGTCGCACCATGAGTATCTTTCCACGCTGGATAACGTGCGCTTGTCGCGGTTGTCTGCGAACAAGACTGCGGAGCAGTTTTACACTGGTGAGTACATCACTGGCACCCTGGATATTGCAGTGCCGCCGGAATTGTCGTCGAAGCTTAATGTGGCATCGGATTGGCCGGCTACGGTGGTTGATTCTTACGCGGAGCGCATGCGATTCCTTGGGTGGGCTGACCAGCGTAACCGCGGCGTTAGCGAGACTACTCAGCTCGCTGGAGTGTCATTGGCGGCGAAAGAATCTGTTCTTGATTCCCTCATTTTTGGCATCGGATTTATCGCCCTGGAACCAGACGATTCTGGCACCTGGGTAGCCCAGTCCGTGCCGCCGACTGAGGGCACAATTATTTGGGACAATCTCAACAATCGCCCGGTGGCCGGCATGCGGCTGCGAACATTCATGGATGGCTCGCAGCAGACGGTCATGTACTTGCCGGAAGGTGTGGCCTATGTGTCGGGTGCTTCGCATCAGATAGACGATTTCGTGCCGCATACTTTGGGGATGCCGTCAATTGTGCGTATCCGCAATAGTGTGCGCTCACGCCGCTGGTATGGCCGGTCAATGATTTCCCGCCCGGTGCGGTATTACACCGTTGCCGCGTGCCGCACCCTTGAGGGCATGGAATTAAACCGTGAGTTCTACACGTACCCGCAGCGGTGGTTGAAGAACGGAACGATGGACATGTTCGTGGATTCGGATAATCCATCTCATTCAGAGAAAGTCATGGCCGGGTTTAAGGCCACGACCGGTTCCATGCTGACGCTGCCGCCACCGGAGGAACCGGGCGACCCAGAGATGGAACTGCATCAATTTTCATCATCGCCGCCAACGCCGTTCATTGAGCAGATACGAACCTATTCGCAGCTCATGTCATCGGCTACTGGCATACCGGTGGCGTATCTTGGTTTCTCCACAGAAAACCCGCCCAGTGCGGATGCCATTAGAGCTTGGCTAGACCGGCTCATTTTGGGTTGCCGTAATCAACAAGACCTCATTAACCCGGATTTACGCCGGGTGGGGTGGATGGCAGCATGGCTGAACGGGAATCGTATCCCCTGGCAGGAGTTCACCACCAACGTGAAGGAACGTTGGGAAGACCCCGCATCGCCAACACTGTCGTCTGATGCTGATGCGATCATGAAGCTGTCACAGTTTATTGACCCAACCTCTGATTGGGCGCTTGACCGGCTACGCATTCCTGATGATCAACGTCCTAAGATTCGTCAGAATGCGCGGGCTGAAAAGCTCAATAAGTTGGTGGAGTCAAAGATGCAGCAGCAAACGGCATCACGCAGCAATGATGATGAGCTCGCCGACGAGTTAGCTAATAAGCGGGGTGAAGCTTAATGACAGCCCCGGTTTTAGCGGGCGTGTCAGTTCTTTCTGGCAATAAGCTGGAATGGGACTTGATGCGCAACCAGCTCACGCAAGTCAACGCCATGGCAATGCGGGACTTAATCAGCATCGTCAATCGCGCCCAAGAAATGGACCCCTGGGCTGGCAGGGCATATCTGACAGACGCTTTCGAAGCTCTGGTAAACACCTATGGTGGTGTGGCTGGTGACCTTACTGCCACTTGGTGGGATGAGATTATGGCGGATGATATTTACTTTGCCCGCCCGGCTGACATGCCGACTTACGACCAGTTACGCACCGAAGTGGCATGGGGTACAGCGTTAAATGCGAATGGCCGGCGTGATGTCTTATCCCGCATGGCGCTTTTGACCCAGAAGCATATTTTTGGCGCGCACCGCGACACCGTAGACCTTAACGCGTTGAACACTAAGACAGGGTATGCGCGCATGGCCCAGCCCGATGCGTGTGCTTTTTGTCGAATGCTTGCTTCACGCGGAGCTGTCTACGGTTCCGAATCAGCAGCACTGTATGTCGGCGCGGCTACAGTGCGTAAGCATTACTCTGACGGGCATGACCGCGGTTATCGGCTCAAGCAGGGCCGGGTGCGTGGAGTCCAGGCCGCTGGCAGTAAGTACCACGACCATTGCCGTTGTGTGGCGGCGCCGATACCGAAGCATATCGACGCGAACGCACCGTCTTATATCGACAAGTTCGATGACGAGTACAGGAAGGCGATTAGTGCCCTAGACAAGATAAACCCTGATAAGCCGCATTCATTGGCTGAAGTCACGAAAATGATGCGCGAGCAGGGACACGGTAAATAGCCGGAAAGGCCGAGTTAGTAGCGCGGGAACGCCCCACGGTGGGGTGGTCGCGCTCATAAGTCATGTCCGAAAAGGAAAACAAAGGAGACCGCTATGACTGATGGCGTAAACCAGGAAGCAACCCAAGAGGAAGCAACCACCAACGAGGCCACAACGCCTTCTACCCCCAACGAAGACAACATCCCCGCGAACCCGTGGGAGGAAGCATTCCCCGGCAAATCCCCCGAAGACGTCCTTAAAGAGACCAACGAGTGGAAGCAGCATTCTCGGGAGTGGGAAAAGCGCGCTAAGTCGTGGAAAAAGCAGGTGGATAACAATTCACCTAAAGAACAGGACTTCGACGAGCTCAATAGCCGCGTCGAACACACTGAATCGCGTCTTAGCGAAGCACAGGCCGAAAACGGCATGTTCCGTGACCTCATCGCCTTAGAAATTGAGTCGGGAAACCCGGTACCAATTTCACAGCTGGCGGACTCAATCGCGTTCCGCAACGCATACGATGCCCTTGACCGTGAAGCCGACGATTTTGCTGACAAGCTACAAGAAATTGTCGATAAGCGCGCCCCGAAGACGACTGCCGGCATTCAACGCCAGGTGGAAGTGGGGCAAGAAGAGTCCAGCGGCATTGATTTGTACCAACGCATGTTCAACAAAGAGAAGGAGAACTAGAACATGTCCCTTATCCTCGCAGACGAAAAGCTGGGCAATTTTAACCAGAAGTGGTTAGGCTCTGCCCACGCCACTAGCGAAGCGCAGACCGTCACCTTGAAGGTGGAAGCATTCAGCGCATTCGGCGACACCATCCCATCTGGTGTGCCGCTCAAGAAGAACGAAAAGGGCACCTACGAGCCAGTCACCGACGCCGGTGACACCCTCGCTGGGTTCCTTTTCACTGACCAGCCCGCCCGCGGTGAATTTCAGGTCGCGCCGATGCTGTGGCACGGTCGTATCCGGCCTAAGCATCTGCCAGAAAAGGCATTCGACATCACCACGCTGACCAACGTTCCGCCGCTGCTGTCTTTCCCCACTAAGCCGGCAGCAGAAGAAGGCGTAACTGAAGACTCGGAGGTTTAACCCATGGCGCTTTACAATGATTTGATTTCTGCCTCTGAACTTACGGTGTTCGCCCGCCGTACCCAGCAGGACATCAACGCGAACAACCTATCGTTGTCGCAGTACTTCCCGGACACCCTGACCGACTCTGACGTGGCTAAGTACACCATCGCTGATGGTGGCTTGGTTCCCGCCGCAGAGTACCGCTCCTACGACGCTGAATCGTCTATCGGCGGTGTTCGCGGTGGTCGCCAGGTTGCTATTCAGCTGCCGCCGGTATCGCAGAAGAACCGTGTTGGCGAGCTCGACCAGATTCGTTCCCGTGCAGGCAACGAACAGGCCGAGCTGAAGATTGGTCAGGTCGCCGCTGACACCACCGCCGCTGTCCTGAACCGCATCGAAGCGATTCGCGGTACTGTCCTCGAAACCGGCCGTGTCACTATCAACGAGAACGGCTTCTACGCTGATGAAGACCTTGGCCGCAAGAAGGACATGACCACCAAGGCCGCCAACCAGTGGGACACCAACGAGGGCACCCCACTGGATGACCTCATTGCTTGGGCTGAAAAGTACCAGGACGAAAACGGTGTCCTGCCGGGCTCTATCCTTGCTTCCAACAAGGTTATTTCCGCATTCCAGCGCAGCAAGCAGGTAGGCGACGCCATCGGCGGCAACGCCACCCGAAATGTCGTATCCATCGACGAGCTCAATGCGCTGCTTGGCTCCTATGACCTGCCAACGTTCACCCGATTCACCCGCCGGGTAAACATTGGCGGCAAGATGCAAAATGTGCTGTCCCCAGACAAGGTATTCTTGCTGCCAGCCGCAGGCACCAACGAGCTCGGCCAGACCGTGTACGGCACCACCGCCGAAGCAAACGCCCCAGAATACGGTATTGCCACCGGTGCCGCCCCCGGCCTTGTAGCCGGCGTAAACATTGAGTTCGACCCGTATGCATACTGGGTTCGCGTCAACGGCATCTCTCTGCCGGTGATGACTAACCCGAACGCTTCGATGGTTGCGCAGGTGCTTAACTTTGCAGGTTAAAAACACACTCACTGGAACAGTGCTAGTTCACACCCCAGCAGGGCCAGTATTCCTCCAAGCAGGCGATACTGTCCCTGATGGGGCCACGATTGATGACGCGCTGGTAGACGCAGGAAAGGGTGGCAAGAATGCCGCAACTAGCGGAACTAAGCGACGTGCAAAGGCTGCTTCCCAACCAGCCAATTCCGGAAAGTGACACTGATTTCGTTGCCGCGCTAATCGAAGAATCCGGCGACCTAATCAGTGCGTACTGCCGAACGGCATTTGACGACCACGTACCGGAAAAGATTCGCCGCGTAGCCGCCCGCATGGTGGCAAGGGCGTATAAGGAACAACTCGATGGGATGCAGCTCCCAGAGGGAGCGTCGAACGCGTCCTTTACGGCTGGGCCTTTTTCACGCTCTATGGGCTTCGAAACCGGTTCCACCACCTCCGGCGTTTGGCTATCGGCCAATGACAAGCAGCGCCTACGCGGCTACCGAGCTCGCGTCTTTACGGTGTTCCCGTACTAGAAAAAAGGGGGAGGGCCACGAACATGTTTCCTTTAGCACAAAAGGTAGACATACTTATCCGGGGTGAGCCTGAAACAGACCGCTTCGGTAATGAGCGCCCCGGTAAGGGTGTGTGGCGGTCGGTGGCTGTGGCGTCGTGGTGGGTTGACCGTACGGATGAAAAATCAGGCGATTCAATTCTGCGCACCATTGATTATCTGCATGTGCATTTCCGGCCTGAGGATGCACCTAAACCTGATTCTGTGATTCGTCTACCGGATGGGTCACAGTGGCAGGTGCAGGGAAACGTTGAGGACTATAACCACGGTTGGCACGGCTGGGCGCCGGGCCTAGTGGTGGTCAATGCGAAGAAGGTAGAGGGATGATCCAGGTTAATATCCGCGATGAGCATGGGGCGATTAAGCCGTTGGATTTTGACACGAACGCTGTTGAGGTCATGGACGGGGCGCTGATTGTGTATTCAATGGATGCCCGTGATTTCCTCGCCGGGTTCGCTGCTGGCCAGTGGTTGACGTTTCAGAAGATGTGATGCGTGATGACTGTCCGTTTTAAATGGTCGTCGGATGCGTTCAATAAGATTCGTCAAGACCCAGCATTACGCGGTGAGATTGACGATTTAGCATCCGGTATCGCCACTCGTGCTGGCCGTGGCTTCGGGTGGAAAGCAGAAGTTCGCGGCGGCAAGCGCGGCAGTCGTTACCGCGCCATCGTCTTCACGGATACGCCTCGCGCCATGGTTGTCAATGCCCGGGATAATACGTTGTTGAAAGCACTTAAGGGGTAAATAGCATTGTTTGTTACTCCTGTTGAGATTCTTCAGTCGGCACTGCGGAAGAGTCTTGATGCTCCGATTTATACGAAAGTGCCGATGCACCCGCCTGGCCTGTTTGTGAGGTTGGATGTCACCTCCAATGAGATGACCACCCCAAACTCGCAGGATACGACCATTGCGGTGCAAGTGTACGGGGCGAACCAGGAAGAAGTCATCAACATGCTTGGTGCTTTGCGGTTCGTCCTTGCTGATGAAATTTATGCCCGTAACCCAAAGATTCTGTGGTGGCAGGAAATATCGGGGCCGATGGAATTTCCAGACCCTGATACGGATAACCATCATCGTTGGCAGCTTACGGGCACAATGACCACGACCCTCACCTAAGCCAGGTGCAGGGTCTTTTCTTTTGAGTTAGGAGACTCACATGGCTGATTTGCGTAATCGTCGCAATGTTCTCGTTGGCGCACCAGACGTGCAGGCCGCTGGTGGCATCACCATTGGCCCGGCATTGAAGACGTCGGAAAACTTCCCGACTGATGCGTCTAAGGAACTGGATGCTTCCCTAAAGCATGTTGCTGCTGGCTACGTATCCGAAGATGGTGTGACCAAGACCGTTGACCGTTCGACCGAAAAGATTAAGGACTGGCACGGTGACACGATGGTTATCACCCAGTCTGACCACTCGGTGACTTTGCAGCTGACCTTCATGGAGGGCGCTAACGGTGAAGTGCTCAAGATGATTGCCGGCGAGAACAACGTCACTGTTTCTGGCAACACTGTGCGTGTTGTTGATAACGCGGACGAGTTGCCGCACCGTTCTTTGGCGTTCTACATCAAGGGCGGCAATGGTGCCCGCATTCTGGTGTTTGCCCCGGATGCGCAGGTCACTGAGGTTGGCGATGTGTCTTACGTGCGCTCGGACGTGGTGAAGTACCAGGTGACGGTGGAGTGCTTCGGTGTGGATAACACGAAGCTCATTTCGTTGATTAAGCGCGCCGATGATGATGGTGTCGCGGTCGCCGGCGGCGCTGAGGAAACCCGCGACGGGCGCGGTGAGGAAGATTCTCCTCGCGAGGGCGACACCGAAGAGAGCTAGTAGTACGACGGCCCTGGGGACTTTTCATAGTGGTTCACCCCAGGGCCACCCAACGAACCACTATGCAGTTGTCACACAAACACAATTCGAGAAAGGGAAACCACTATGGCACTCGAAAAATTCCACTTTGAAGCATCCGACGGCACCACCATCGACGTCCACTACATGATGGATAAGCTGTCCTATAAGAAGATGCGCAAGATTCGCAAGGAATTCGAAGGCGACGGCGAAGCCCAGGGCGACGCATTCCTTCAAGCAGCCCTCAACAAGGACGAGCTCGACAAGGTAGAAAACCTGTCCATGCGTGACTTCAACGCGTTTATGAACGGTTGGGCTGAAAACGAGGATGTGGACCTGGGGGAATCTTCGAAGTAGTCCAACTCCTTGAGGACGAGGACACGCTCGCAGCCCTAGAAGCTGACCTTATTCGCATGGGGCTGCGATTACGGTGGATTGGTGACGGCACCGACCGTATGTCGTGGCGTGACCTTATTGCGCTGGTGCATCATCCGCTGCCTGATTCGTCATTGTCTGTCCAGGTGACAGGCGGGGATAGCCAGTGGGGCTTGCAGGAACACTTGCAGGCCCTAATTTTTGATGCTGTACAGGGCATCATTTGGCAAAACGGCGGCGGCAAGGGCGCCAAGCCGAAACCATTCCCACGCCCCGGGGACACCACTGCATTTGCACATAGCCCAGAGGTGGCAGAGGGGCCGCAGGGTAACCCATTTTCAGACGATGAATCCGGCGTATTCCGCGGTGAGCCCACCCCGCTGAACGAACTAAACGAGTGGCTGGGGTGGACATAGACAACACTTACTGAATGGAGATTTAATTATGGCTGGCGTTGAACTCGCGAACGCGTGGGTGACTATCATCCCAGATACGTCGAAAATTGCCCCGAAAATTAAATCTGCATTCGGTGATGTTGAGCCCGCTGTCCAGAAGAAGGGCATGAGCATCGGCAATGGATTGTCGAACGCTATGGGCAAGGCCCTTAAGGTTGGTGCAGCGTCGGTAGGTGTTGCTGCCGGCGCAGCCCTTTCTGGGTCTATCGCCAAAGGCTTTAGCCGCCTGAACGCAACCTCGAACGCGGAAAAGAAGCTGGAAGCGTTGGGCAACTCGGCCACTGATGTGGCTGGCATCATGGATAACGCCTTGGCGTCGGTAAAGGGCACTGCGTTTGGTATTGGTGAAGCTGCTGGCACCGCGGCAACGATGGTTGCATCTGGCATTAAGCCAGGCCAGGAGCTTGAGACTGTCCTTAAGGGCGTTGCCGATACCGCGTCGGTCGCTGGCACGTCCATGGAGGATATGGGCCTTATCTTTGGTAAGGCCGCAGCTAAAGGCAAGCTTGATGGTGAGGTTGTAGCCCAGCTGCTTGAACGCCAAATCCCTGTTTATGACATCTTGTCAAAGAAGATGGATGTCGCCTCTGAAGACATCGCCGACATGGTGTCCAAGGGTGAGGTGGACTTTAAAACCTTCTCCGAAGCGATGAATGAGTACGTCGGCGGCGGCGCGCAGAAGATGGCCGAAACGTTCGATGGTGCATTCATGAACATGGGCGCTGCCATGGGCCGTTTCGGTGAGACGCTGTTGAAGCCACTGTATGATGCATCGCCAGCATTATTGTCCGCTGTCGGCGGTGTCTTTGACGGCATGGAAGAGGCCATGTCGCCTGCAATGGAGCAGGTGGGTGAAAAGCTTGGCCCTGCCTTTGAGTCTTTTGCGGGGATAATTGAAGATAGAATCACCCCAGCCATGGCGGGTTTTGCAGAATGGCTGGGCGAAATTGCGCTTAAGGTGACAGACGTCGTTGTTGACCCGGAGAACTGGGAGAAATTAGGCGAGGCGTTTTCATCGCTTAAGGACACGGCGGCAAACCTTGGACCCGCGTTAGGTGACCTGATTGGTTCGTTGGCGGCTGTGTCTGCATCGGTCAGTGTGGCTGTGTGGCAGGCGCTGGCAGACGTGCTGAATGCCCTTGAGCCGCTGATTTCGTCTGTGCTGGTTCCCCTGGTGGAAAAGATTGCAGACGTCGCTGCACAGAATCCAGGGGCTGTGCAGGCGGTGGTTATGGCGTTCCTTGGGTTCAAGGGATTGTCTGCCATTGCAGGCCCGGTGGGCTCTGCTGTCGGCATCATTAAGAACTTGGGCGGGGCAGCAAAGTTCGCCGGCGGCGCATTTAAGGGCGCCTCGATTGGTGAAGCAATGCTCACGCTCATGTCGGGCGCTAATTCTGCCAACCCAGCTGTGTCCAAGATGGGTAAAGCCACCGCTAAGACCGGGCGTGGACTGGCTAAAAGCAGCATGGCTGCCAGCGCTACGGGCAAAGCCTTCGGCAAGATGGGCAAGGTACTTGGTCCTGTCGGTAAGGTCTTTGGCACGATTGGCCGCGCCGCAATGAAAGCCATCCGATTCATCAACCCGTGGGTTGCTGTAATCGCGACGCTTACCGGCGCGTTCGTGTGGTTTTTCACCAAAACCGAGTGGGGACAGCAAATCTGGGAGTCGTTCACCCAAGCTATCGGTGCCGGGTGGGATTGGCTCGTTGAGAAATTCCAGGCCGGTATCGACTGGATACAGTCCACGTTTGGGCCTATTTTCTCCCAGATTGGTGACACCATTTCCGCCGCATGGGACGCCACGGTCGAGAGAATCACCGCGGGCATCGACAAGGTCAAGGAAATCTTCGCCGGTGGCCTAGAGTTTTTCCAGACCGGCGAGACTACGGACTTAGCCGCAGCATTTGGCCTTAGTGAAGATTCGCCCATCTTTACTGTGATGACGTTCTTGCGCGACAAGATTGTGATGCTCAAGGACGTTGCCATTGAGGCGTGGGGCCTGATGAAGGAGAAGTGGGCCGAGTTCACCACTGGGTTCGGTCAATTCTACGAAACGTGGATTGCCCCGGTCGTGGATTTTATTGGTGAGAAATTCACTGGGGCGAAAGAGCTCGCTGTTGAGGCGTGGCAGGCCATGCAAGATAAGTGGGCTGAGTTTACGCAAGGATTCGGCGAGTTCTATGAGACGTGGATTTCGCCCATCGTGGAGACAATGGGTGAGGCTTTCACCGTCATGGGTGAGGTTGTTTCTGCTGCCTGGACTGCTTTGGGTGATGCTGTATCCGCAGTGTGGAATGGTGTCATCAAGCCGGTGTTTGACACGTTTAAGCAGGTAGCAGAGATTATCTTCCCAGCTATCGCCAGCATCGTTGGCACTGTGGTTGGTGCCGCATTCCAGAATATGGGCTCTGTCATTTCCACGGTGTGGAATAGCGTTATCCGCCCCGCGTGGGAAGTAATGAAGTCCGTATTCGGGGTTGTTGCTGACGTACTGACGGGTAATTTCGACAACCTGGGCAACCGGTTCAGTGAGCTTGGTTCCCGCATCATGGGCCTGGTGACCGGTATCTTCACAGGCGCGTGGAACCTTCTGCGCTCTGTGGTGACTACCGCGTTGAACGCTGCTGGCGCCATTGTTGACACGTTCAAGGAAACCGTCATCAGAATGGTGAACGTTGCCAAGGGCCGTATCGATGACCTGATTAATGGCTTTAAGGCCATGCCGGGCAAGATTAAGGGCGCGTTCGCGAACGCTGGTACGTGGCTGTTGGATGCAGGCCGCAGCATTATCAGCGGTCTTGCTCAAGGTATCCGTAACGCTGCTGGCATGGTCGAAAGCGCCATTCGTGCAGTAGTCCCAGATAACTTGGAACGCTTTATCCCAAACCTGCACTTGGGTGGTGTTGTCCCAGCATTCGCCCGCGGCGGCGTACTGCCGGACATTCCGGGTATTTCTCGAAACGAACGTGACCCAATTCTGGGCTGGTCGTCAGAAAAGAAACAACCCATCGCCCGCGTGGAACCCGGCGAGTTCATCGTCAACCGTGAAGCTACGCGCAAGAACTGGCGACTACTCACCGCGATTAATGGCGGCAAGGTTGATGGCCAGCAAGGCGATATTGGCCTGCCGCGCTACGCGAACGGCGGCGTCGTATCCTACGACCAGGCCTACCGCTTCCTCAAAGGCGAAAGCATCAATGGCGCCCGACCGCCGCGCCCACTGGAAGGCTCAGCCTACGTGTGGGGCGGCGGCCTGAATGCCAACTGGGGCGACTGCTCTGGTACACAGTCGGCTGAGGCCGCGCTCGTGGCTGGCGTTAACACCGCAGGCCGCAAGTTCGCCACCGGCACGCAAGGCAGTTGGCTTGGACAGCACGGCTTTAAGCGTGGCCGTGGACCGGGTAAGAACGCATTCGAGACCGGCTATTTCAATGGTGGCCCTTGGGGTGGCCACACCGCGGGTACACTGTTCGACTCGCAAGGCCGGTCGGTCAACTTTGAGATGGGCGGCGGTCGCGGTAACGGCCAGCTTGGTGGACCTGCGGCTGGCTCGCGTCATCCACAGTTCACTGATGTGTGGTGGCACCCGCTGAAAGCGTCTTCTAAGACGATTACCGGCGTGGAATCTACCTCTACCAGCGGCGTTACTGTCAGCACCGTCGATGAGAAGAATAATTTCCAGGCGGAGCAGATAGATTGGGGCGAAGCCTCTAAGCTGGCTACGGACTGGGAGAAGGACGAAAGGACGAAGAAGAACCTTCGTCGGTGGTCTGCCGGTATCTTTGACACCGGCGGCATCCTAAAGCCAGACCACTTTGCGTTTAACGCGTCCGGTAAGCCCGAGCGCATTCTTGACCCAGGATTGACTGTTGCTGTCGAGCAGATTGCCAAGGTGTCGCCCGATTTGGCTAAGGCGATGAACAACTTCGCCAACGTCAATTGGGCCGGTGTAGGTACTGAAATGTCGGTTGCGTTCGCTGGCGGCAATGCTGGTAACAAGAACCTGGCCGCCGCTGTCGGTGACCATGTTGCAGAGCGCCTTACCGGCTACGCGTCGTTTGCTGGCGCTCAAACGCGCAGCATTCAGCGCGGCGACAAGATTGGGGCATACCTGCAAAACATCGGCGTCGTCGAAGGTGTAGACCTCGCCGACAAGATTGGCAACCTTGTTGGCATCGACGGCATCAAGTCCACGTTCGGTGGCGTTGCCAGTGCCTTTGAGGGCCTGGAGGATGCAGCATCTGCGGAAGTGGACGCCGCTGAATCTGTAAAGCAGGCAGAAAAGAATCTGGCTCGCGCCCGCAAGGAAGGCTCCCCAGAGGACGTTAAGGCCGCCGAGGAAGACCTTGCTAAGGCCCGTGGTGCTGTCCAAATGGCCGCAACGGCCATGGGGCAGGCCCAGGTTGCGATGATGGTGGAGCTTGCCGCGCTGGCTATCAAGCTGGTGAAGGGAATTTTCCAGTTCATCGAGAGCAAGATCCAGGGCGTGATGAAGGCTCACGTTGAAGCGTTTGAGGCTATCTCTGACGTTATGGGCGCGGTTGGCAAGCTGGATGAGACGGTGCTGAAGCTACGTGAATCTGTCACCGGTTTGGTCATTGACCAGGCTATGGCGCAGATTGAGCTTGCTGCCGCTGCCCGTAATGTGCGCATGGCGCAAATGGATGGGGTAACCGCGCAGCTTGAGGCCACGAAGACGCTTGCAGAAGCGCAAGCCGATTTCGATGCGCAGCGCAAAAAGGACATGCGCCTAGCCGCCATGGACTACACGGATTTGTCGTTGGCATACGACCGATTCCGGTGGGAAATGATGGGCGCTAATGAGGACATGATGGATTCCATGGCCGCATGGTCTGACGAGTCCCATGCCTTGTATTCCGAATTGTTGGCCGCACAGGTCAACCAGCAGTTGGTGCAAAAGCAGGCGCAGCAGGCCAGCTTGGAGGCCGCTTATAAGCACACTTTGGCTGTGCTTGAGCTCAACGATGTGACGGCGAACCTGGAGGTTGCGGCGAAGAAATTGGCCGTAGCTTCCAGCCAGGCGTTCGGCATGGACCAGGTTGGTGCCACGGTCGGACAACGCTATGCCAACTTGATGGGTGAAAAAGCGAAGCTGAAGGCTGACCAGGCCAGCTTAAAGACGTGGCTGAACCCCGTGAACTGGTTTACGACCATGCCAGCTAACCAGCGTCGCATTAAGCAGATTGACCAGCAGCTAAAGCAGCTAGAGTCCATGCCGGAGTTTAAGGACTTCGACAAGGGCACGCGCCGCGATATTGATAAGGCCGTGAAGTCTTCGGGCTGGATGGGCTTTTTCGGCGCTGGTGACAAGGTTGAGCAGATGATTAAGAACTCTGCTTTGGGGGATGCTTCGCGTGCGCTGGAGCAGATGGAGTTTGAGCATCGTCTAATCGACTTGAAGGCTAATCAGGACGAGCTTCGCCGCAAGGTGGAGAAGAATCTTGCTGAGGTTGAGTACCGCAAGAAGAATGACCCGCTTGAGACGCTTATTGAGGGGCTGAAGCAGGAGAAGGATTCTCATAAGACGTGGGCAGAGTACTGGCGCACGGATAACGAGAATGTTCGAAAGGCTCTTGCTGACCTGGCTAAGCATCAGGCGGATTCTGCGGCTGAGCTGAAGAAGATGTCTGCGGAGCCCAATAAGGTTGTGCAGATTTCTGGCGAGTCGTTTACGCGTGAACAGCTGGAAGCTGCGATGCGCGAGCTGGGTGTGCGCGTGGAACGTTTGGAGAATCCACGTGCTTCGGCGTCACAGGTTGTGGCGTCGCGTCGCTAAAGAGGTAGAGGAGAAAAGTAGTGCCGTATTCATTGTCGTATTTGTCGCCGACTGGCAACGAGTACGAGTTCCTTCACGGTTCTGATGGTGGCCCGTTTATCGAGCTGGATACGCTGACGGGGTTTGTCGCCCAGTTTGAGGACATGCCCGTGTCATCGGTGGGGTTGCCGGGTGCGACTGTTGATATTCGTGACCGTGTAATCCATCAGATGGAAGGCTCGTTTACGCTTGTGGTGTTTAGCCAGGAGCAATGGCGGCAGGTGCGGCGCGATTTCTCTACGCGTGAGACCGGCACGTTGATTCTTGATGATGGTAATCGTCTTGAATTGCCGTGCCGCTTGGCTGCGTCTTTGCCGACGCCGGGCCGTGTACCCAAGGTTGGTGCGCGGCTTGAGGTGAGCATGATTGCTGACGGTGGCGTGTGGGAGTCGGCGACGTCTGCTTCGGGCAGGGTTGAGGTCACGAACTGGGGCGATGTTCCTATATGGCCCTCCGTTGTGTGGTCTGGCGATGTTGGTGACGTTGTTTTGCCGTCTGGGGTCGAGTTCAGATTGCCCAGTGTGTCTGGTGAGCACCGACTCCCCCTTGACCGTCGTGCGAGTGGTAAGGCGGTAAACCTGTTGACGGGGGAGCGGATTAATACAGACGCGGTTAGTGAGATGGTTCCAGTGGAGCAATCGCGTGTCTATACGGTGCCGAGTGGGGCCAGGCTGGAATGGCGGGTCGGCTTATTTGACCCGTGGAATTAAGTAGATAAGAAAAGGCCGGTAGTTCGCTCTACCGGCCTTACGCATATGTCTGAATAGGAGACAACATGCAGAAGGAAACTTTATCAGCTCATAAGAATCTGAAAAACCCTGCAAAAGGGAAGTGTGGGTGGTGTGGTAGCACGCTTCCCCGTCATGGCAGAGGCCGTCCCCGTAAATTCTGTAGCGCTTCCTGTAAGCAGAGAGCTTACGAATCCCGGAAGTTTGGCATCGCGGAGATGTGGAGTTTATTCCAGTCTGAAGTTTCGACTTGTTATATCTGCGGGGAATGTCTCGACTATTCACGTCCACAAACTCTTTGTGTTGACCACGTTATCGCTACGGTTCATGGCGGACGAACGGATGTTGAGAATCTGCGCCCGGTTCATATTCGCTGCAATGCTGCTAAGGGGGCGAGTTTGTTTGCGCCAGCTGTTTAGTCACAGGTGTGACGTTAATGGCCTAACTGTTAGGTCGTTTCCGGGTTTTAATCGTCTTATTTTACTGGGAGGTTCCCACTTTTTAAGGAGGGGAAATGGATTTAGTGCAGTGGCGCGCCCACATTAAGCAGGTTGTGGAGGACGAGGGCCAGTGGCTCGGCATTCTTAATGAGGACGGTTTACCGTTTTATGAGCTCGGCCAAGTATCACGGGTGTCTTTCCCTGAAACGCGGCTGGCAGCATCGTCGGTAGAGGTCGCGGTAAACGTGACACTTGGCGATAGGGTTGTTGATGACCTTGTTGGCGAGGGGCTCGGCAAGACAAGTGACGAGGGCCGACTTGTGCCGGCCACTGGCGCGTTGCGCATGCTATGCCTTATACGCCCCGGCGGGGAACGACGCGTGGCGTATGTGACGCACACTGTAGCTGAGGGGCGTGCTACCCCGTCTGTGCTCACGATTCATGGCTTGGATTTGGTCGATGGCTTAGCGGCATGGCCGTGCCCGTCTATCCCCGTGGAATGGTCAGGCAAAGAATTCAAGACATGGGATACGGACGCATCAGGGATTGAGTACTCTAAGCCGCGGGTTTTAGCCCAGGTGCCGTTTGCGACCAAGGCAGACGGATACACGGTGAAAGGGTCGGCGAGGGATACGATTCGGCGTCTTATCCAGGATTCTTTCGATGGTGTCAACGCATTGTATGGGTGGGGTGATGACCCTCATGCGGTGGTTGAGTTTGATTCTTCGGTTGATGATTCCGCCCAGGTGCTGATTCGTGTCAATGATGACCCTGTATTGGAGACGGTGGCGGAACCGGCACGCTCGGCGGGCCTTGGCATTGAGGTGTCGTTGTGGTGGCCGGGGGATACGCCGGTTCGGGTGAGGGTGTCACGCGACCCTGAACAATTTGAGGTGCGGTCATGGGCTCACCCTGTGCAGGTTGTGCGTATCCGTCGCGTTAAGGAGAAGTGATGTACCCGTTAGTTGCTGATGGCGGCGAGGTCACGGTTTTACGTGACTTGGCCGCTTTTTCCTATGGCAGTTGGTCGGTGGATTGGCCGGAATCGGTACCGGAAGACCAGCGCCCCGAATTGCCGGATGATAGGGATTTTGGCTACGCCTTAAAGCTGAAGGAACCGCCGGGCCGTATGGGCCGCCGGTTCGTGCGGGCCAACGTGTCTATCACGGCGCAGGACTTCGACAATGAGGGCCAGCCGGTGCCTTTTAGCGGCGAGTCCGATGTTGAGCAGGTGCTCGAAGAAGCCGCTGAACGCGTTGATGGGGACGTGTTCTTTGAGCGGGAGATTACCCGCGCCGGGCTGGGTGCCCTGGTGCCGCGTGTTGATTTCGATGTTGATGATGTCGTGCCGGTGATTATTTGGGGCAAGACGATTTTGTCGCCGGTGACGTCGATTGAGGATGTGGCGGAGGCCGGCGCTGTGGTGGATTATCGGGTGCATGTTGGTGGGCAGTTGTTGCGTGATGATGCTGCTCGTGAGCGGGCTAATCGTGAGGTTGAGCGCACGATTGCGCAGGAGCGGCGGGAGCGGGTGGAGTCTGTCGCGAAGGAACGCAAGGCCCGTAAGCGGGAGATTAGTGCTGAGTCGTCGGCGCGGCGTGCTGATGTGGAGTCGGTGCGTGGTGTTTTGACTGGTGGGGGCGAGCACCAGCAGGACTTACTCGCGTCGTTGGAGGGGTTGAATCGGCAGCTTCGGCGTAATGGTGAGGAACCCGCCCCTGGGCTTATCCCCGCGTATTTGCAGATGAATACGCAGTTGTGGCGTGTACAGCAGGAGACGAATGAGGCCCTGCGGCGCTCTGACGAGGCTCTGAAAAAAGGGCAGGAGGCGAATACGAATCTTATTGAGACGAATCGTCGCCGCCAGCAGGAAATTCAGGCCAACCAGTCCAGGTTGGAGGACCAGTCAAGGCGGCTTAATAACGTCATCGCGGACGTGCAAAGACGGCAGCCGCAGTTTATTGCTTTCTCGTCGGGTGGGGGGATTAGTTCGCTGGGGGCGATTTCGATTAGCCGCGGCAACATCGTCTTCTCAAAGTCGGGTTCGTGGTCTGGGAATGTGGCGATTTTTGCGTGGGTTGATGCGATTTTGGCTTATCCGATTGCGTCTCAAATTTTCTTGAGCTCATCGGAACGCGAAAAGGAGTTTCGTGTGGGTGCTTTTGAGTCGGTGAAGGCTGGCTTGGCGATTATTGTCCCTGATTAAGGAGGGTTTTGTATGGCTACGGTGAGTGGAAGTTTATTGTTTGTGTCGTCTCGGGCGGCGCAGGTTAGTGAGGTGTGGCTGCACGCTCGTGAGGTGCGGACCCACGACCGTGGTGTGGTGACGACGGGGAATGACCGCTTCCCCGTGAACGAGGGGGAAGTAACTTTTACGTGCTTGCCTGGCCCGGCCGTGCTGGCACTCATCTCGCAGGGCAGGGCTGTGGATACGATTCCTATCGTCGTCGGTGAGTCCGATGAGCAGTCTTTGCGGAATGTGGTGCGTGCTGCTCAGGTGGTGGACGATTCCACGCAGCGTGAGATTGAGCGTCTGTCTGCGGAGATGATGGAGGCGCTGGACTCAGCGCGTGGGCATGATGAGTCTGCGGCGGAGTTTGCTGCGGAGGCTAAGGAGTCTGCTGGTAAGGCTGGTGGTGCTGCGTCGGCGGCGGAGTTGTCGGCTGGTGAGGCGAAGTCGTCGGCTTCGGCGGCTGAGGGGCATGCGTCTCGGGCGCAGCAGTCGGCGGAGGAGTCGGGGCGTGCCGCTGACCGTGCCGAGGGGGCGCGAGGTGAGGCCCGTGCGGCGTGGGACGGGGCGAAAGAAGCCCGCGATACCGCCGAGGGCCACGCGTCCACGGCGGAGGGGCACGCCAACGCGGCTTCCTCTTCGGCCAGTGATGCTCAGGGTGCCGCCGGGCGCGCTGATGAATCCGCACAGCAGGTGCGTGAAATCGCGGAATCCACGCGGTGGGATGGTGACCAGGTCACCGTGAATGGTAAGCAATCCCCACACCTCACGGGCCCACGGGGTGAGATAGGCCCTCCAGGCCCTCCCGGCACCGTCGACGGCATCGACTTTGAGCAGTACGCCAAGGTAGAGCAGCTATCTGACGTGGTGCGCGAGGGCACGGAAGCTAATTTGTCCGGCATTTTCCTCGACAATGGCGCAGAAGACGCTACCGGCATCATCTTTCAAAATAGAGGTGCAGAGTCCTACCTCCGCTTTTCTGCGGATAATCACCTGACGCTCACAAATATTGATGGTGACGCCGACCGTGTAGTCTCCATGCCTGACCAGTGGGATTTCAACACGCATGTGGACATGCGGGGTAACCAGCTGCGTGGCCTGCCAGCCCCGTCGGGCGACAACCATGCCGCAACTAAGCAATACGTGGACGGCAAGGTGGATGGTAAGCAGGATGAGGCTCAGGTGCTGAATGAATTATCCCGCTTTAAAGGGACGACCACCACTATCAGTGGTCACAGTATCCTCAATGACCAGTCGAATAAGGTATTAGTCACAGACTCTAATGGCTGGGTATCGGTCTTTCAAAATCCGAGACATGAGAGTCACGTAGCCCATAAAAAGTACGTCGACGAGCAGGTCAGTAGCGTGCGTGACCGTGTAGGCGCGCTGGAATCCGGCGGCGGGGGCGGTGGCTTTTGGGCTGGCACTCAGGCCGCGTATAACCGCGAATCCAAAGACTCAAATACGCTTTATGTGATTACGGGGTGATGTGGTGTGCCTACTGTAAGAGCGAGGGATATTGCAGGTGCGTATGTGGGTGAGCGTGAAGCCGGGGCGATGCTCATGGGTAATAAAATCATCTGGAACCGCACCGCCCTATACACCCGCACGAATAATAGTGCCCCGGCTGTGCCTGATTGGGCCACGTTTTTCACCGCAATTCTCGTAGGCGGCGGTGCTGGCGGCCAGGCCGGTAACGGTGGTGTCGGCTCACAAGGCGCTGGTGGTCGCAGTGGTGACGTGCGATTCGTGTCGGATAGTATCCACCCCGGCTCGAGCCTGTCCCTAGTGATAGGCAAGGGTGGTAGTGGTGGCCGCAGCGCATCATTGGAGTACGGCCGCAGTGGCACTAGCACGACGCTGTCGTATCGAAAATACGGGTCCTCATCCCGGAGTAGTACCAGTGCTGCTGGTGGTAGTGGTATCAAGGGTAATCCGACTGCGGGGTCACCGTATATTACCTCTGGTCAGGGTGGCCGGTATTACTCGTCGCATAGGGGCGGGACTTCCACGATGACTATTGGTAGTGGCGGGAAAGGCAACGCGGGTTCCGGCACGAATGGTGGTGGCGGCGCTGGTGGTAATGGTGGATTTTTCAACAATTACACTCCCGGCGGCCGCGGCGGCGACGGCTGGTTCCAAATCCAATTCTATGGAGTGGACCCGCTGGCCTACCAGGCTTATAGGTAGACAGAAAACATTGATTAAGGAGAGATAATGGAGACCATTAAGAAGCAGATTCAGGCCCTAAATGGTGCTGATTTTGCGGAGCTACGCCGCTGGATTTTCGACGATGAGGTACAGCGCCGCCAGGCACTACCAGCCGTGCAGGAAGCCGAAGTGGAGCTGGTGAAAGACCTCGCAGCGCAGGGTGAGATTACTCGCCCTGAGGTGGCGACCGAGGAGGCCGCAATCAACGGGGACGGTATCGTGCCAGCGTGGCGTGACCCGAGCTCGAAGAAATCCCAGGCCTACATGCGGGGTGACGCGGTATTAGACGATGGGCGTATCTACATCAACCGAGCCGACGGGCTGAACAAAAATCGGCCATCCGCCCCTGATTCTGGGTGGGAGGTGTACAACCCACCCAAGGAAGACGCGGTGCCGGAGCCGGAGGAGGCCCCGGGCGTGCCAGCATGGAAAGAACCACAATCCAAGACCGAGCTGTACCCCGCGGGCGCAGAAGTCACCCACCAGGGCAAAACCTGGCGCTCCACCACCGACGGCAACCGCAGCGAGCCCGGAACCGATACCAGCTGGGAAGAAACCAGCGAATAACCCCCACAGCCCCCGTTGACCGCCAAGGTCACGGGGGCACACTCATACCCTAAGGAGGGCAAAAATGGATTGGGAAAATATCGAGCCGGATAAATATAACCTGCTCAACAAGCACTACACACCGGGGCGCGGAGGAGCACGAATCGAGTTCGTCACCCTACACCACATGGCGATGATAGGAGACGTAGACGACTGCGTACGCGTCTGGCAGCAACGGCCAGCCAGCGCACACTACGCCATCTCACCCACCGGCATGATCGGCCAAGCCGTCAACGATACGGACACCGCTTGGTCGAATGCGAATCTATATTCTAACCAGCGTTCGTTAAGCATCGAGCATTCTAACAGCGCCGGGCCTGACCAGGACTGGCCCATCAGCGAAGTCACCCGCGAGGCAGGCGCGCATCTTGTCGCCGCACTATGCCGCTACTACAAACTAGGACGCCCAGAGTCAGGCAAGAACGTCCGCTTCCACAGTATTGAGTCCGGCGGCTCGACCTCATGCCCGTATCACCTACGCCCCGGGCATAAATACCATGATGCGTATATTCGTCGCGCCCAAGAATGGTACGACCAAATGACCAACGCGGCGCCAGCGCCGAAGAAAGAGAACACGCCAGTGGCACTCACACAAAAATACTTCACCGATTTCATCACGGGCTATTTTAGCCCGCAGTTTGACGCTATCCAGGAAATCTGGACGCAGCTACGCGGCCCACACGGCAAGGGCTGGCCCCAGCTAGGGCAAAACGAGAAAGGGCAGGACCTCACACTGGTTGATGCTGTGGCAAGTATTCGCCACCAGCTTGTGCAGATTCAAGCAGACCTAGACGAGCTAAAGCGGAGGAAGAAATAATGGCAAAGCACTACAAGAATCCTGCCCTCACGACCGTGTCGGAGCAGGTTGCTGACGCTGTAGCCATAGAACTCCAGGAGCAGCCGTGGTGGCTACGCTACAAGGGCACCATCATGCTGGTGTTGCAGGCCTTAGCATGGGTCGCTGGCATTATCCCCGTCTACTACGCGAACGCCCCAGAATGGACTATTGCGCTTATTGGCGGCGTGGGATTTTTCCTCACCACACTAGTCAACCGCCTTACCATTGATGGTGTCACCCCATCCATGGCGCCGCGCTTGGCTGGGCAGGCTGACCGTGCTCACCTCGAAGCACAGCCCGCAGGGTTGCCGGTTTACAGTGGCCCTACTACCGCGGGGGAGTGATAATCATGGACTCCTGCAAGCTCCGCACGTGGCTCACGAGTGACGCCGCAGGGTTGGCTATTCTAGGTATCTCCATCATTGTGCGCGGTTCCTCATACCTCCCGATGATTGTGGACCAACGCCGCACGCCAGTGCACTTTTTGGAGTCGCTGGCGGAACCATCTACATGGTCGTGGGTGTGGCTCACTATCGGCCTTTTCTGCCTGGCCGCCATCCCATTGCGGCACGCCCGCCCCCTGGCCGTCGGCCTGGGCATCGGTATTCATTTCATGTGGGCAGTCAGCTTCATTGTCTCCGGTGGTCGTGGGTGGGTCACCGCGATTGGTTACGCCACCATCACACTCCTCGCCCTCTGGGCATTCGGTAGGGGCCGCGCCCCCGATAAGCTGGAGGTGCCCGAGCTTAAGGGGGCTGGATGAATATTAGCGGTGAATGGGCCACGCTCATAGGTGTCATCGGCGCCGCCATCCTCACCTATTTAGGAACGAAAGTCACAGCCCAAGCCACCCGCGACGCGAAACGCATAGAGTCGGATAAGCCAGAATGGAAAGCATTCACCGACTCCATCATGCGGCGCATCGACGCCCAGCAGGAAGAACTCAAGGCACAGTCCGACCAAATCGATGCGTTGCGAGACCGGGTAGAATCCCTCCAAGAAATTGTGGAGACCACCCGGCGGAAATATTGGGCCGCCGTCAATGGCCTGCGCCGCATCACCCAAAAACACGATGTGCAGCTAGATTCCGCCCAGCTCCCACCCGACGTGCATGAGGATGTCATCAACGGATAAACCCCGCCCACCCGGCGGGGTCTTTTCGTCGTTTTACAGGCTATCGCGCTCCCATGCCTCCAGCTCCACCCCAGGCACCTCGCTTATCAGGACTCTAATATCATCCATGTGCTCCAACCAGCGGTTGACCTTTACTCGCACATTCGTATGCGAGCACCCATACTGTCTACCGATGCTGGATTTTGATTCACCCGCTTCGAGCATTTCAGCCCACCGGGTGACAATCGGGCCACTGCCCCAGGTGCGATAGCGGTGAATCCGGGCGCATACCGGCCCGCAGGTGGGCACATTGAGTTGTGCTTTGCTGGGTGGCCTGCCGCATACCTCGCAGGGGCGGCGCGGCTTCCGCGCCCCGGCAATATTCTGTATGGCTATCTCCCGCTGCCGCTCGCGCTCCACACCCCGCCGGGTGAAAGACTCTTTACTCCTCGCGTGAGATGCGGCGGTGGGGTCGCGCTTGCTCTCGAAGTTTTTCCACCCCGCATCGCCTATCCGTCCCCGTGTGTGAGTGGATATGCGGTCTCCTACATCGTCAGAGACTAGCGGGATATGCCGGGGGATACCGTGCTCCTCCCGGTATTCATCAGCGGTCATGCCATGCGCTATGACCGCGTGAGCTCCGAGAGACTGGAAATACTCGCCGCATTCATGGCATAGAAGGTGGGTATGGTCGCCGTCGATGAATCCGTATCGGCCATACCCGTCTGGGTCACCTACTCGCATTAGCGGCTCATTTTTGCGACTGCCTGCCGGGTGATACCGGCGGCGCGGGCTACATGGGAGGCGGATGCACCGGCGGCCAAAGCGGCCTTTATGGCGCGGTCGCGCTCCTGCCTAAGCGATTCCGCCGTATCCGCCGCGTCCTGATACTCCGCCGCACAGTCCTCTACATGCTCCATCTCGTTTCGTCCGAGGTCACCGGCGGCCCGGGCGCTTTTCACCGCGCCAATAAGGAAATCAGCATCCTGCTCACAAATCGCATCCTCATCAATGCTCCGCCCGTCGATATCCTCTACCTGCTCAATGTAGGTGCGTAGCGTGTCTACCGCCGCGTCCGTATCCATGTCGAGCATGTAGTGCAGAGTATCGCCGAGGCGGTGAATGTCGGTGCCGTCCTCCTCATGTAGGGAGACAGTGGGCACATCCCAGACCATGCGGGCTAGTCCTTTGAGAATGTCCGGGGTGAGGTTGCGGGGCGCAGTCGACTCCTCATCGTCGTCCAGCTCAGATTCGTCGCGGGGGTAGACCGCCTCGAATTGGTCTAGGTAGTCGCCGTATTGGGGGTCGCGGCGATTCTCCTCATGGAAATCGACCAATTTTTTGCGCAATTCTTCCAGCGTGTCGCCGGTGAGCGAGAGATCCTTATTCGGGGTGGTGAGGCTGTACATGAAATGTCCTTCCAGTGGTGGGGGTGGTAGCGCCGGGTGGCGCGGTGCCTAGCGGGGGAGTCGAACCCCCGCGGGTGACCATCTAGGCTATTTTTTACAGTGCGTGCTGTGCGACTACATCCCAGAAGTCCACATCCTCGCGCAGGGTGTAGCGGTAGTCGATGCCCTCGCCGGTGGTGGTGAGTACTGCGTCTGCAATGGCGTCGATATCGTGCTGTGCGGCGTACTCGCCGAGCGGGGTGATGATCTCGCGGTCGATGGCCTCGTTGCGGGTGGTGTAGGCGGTCATTGTTGTTTCCTTTTGGTGTTGCTCTCTTGCTTACATGTCTAAGTGTATGACAAGCGGGGCGCGTTGTCAACCTGGTTGCGTAGTGCTGTGCGAAAGGGGCGCAGCGATGCCTAGCTAGCAGTGGGGGATACACCGTTGCCGAGCCGGCGCGTACCCATGGCGGCCCCGGGGTGCGCCGGCTATGCCGTCGAGCCGGGATAAGCCGGGATAGAGTGCTGCACTATAGGGCATAGGGTGCGCCCATCGACCGGTCCGAGCTACCGAGCTATCTCCGCAAAAACGGCCATGCAATTCCACGACATACACGACAGGAAACCACCCAAAACGGCCCGAAATCACCCGATACACGAAAACGAAGAAACCCCCTCCCACCAGCAAAAACACTGATAAAAGGGGGATTATAAAAGTGTCCCCGACAGGGATCGAACCTGCGACCTTCGGTACCGGAAACCGATGCTCTAATCCGCTGAGCTACGGAGACATCGCTGGGAAAATTCCCAACGATGTGATTCTAGCGCATCGGCCGCCGCGGAACTAAATCAGGCCCGGTGCGTCAGCGGTGGTTACCTCACCGGTGCGTAGATAGTGCACGCCAATCTCATCGACGGCCTTATTACCCAGCGCAAAGTGTCCGTGGCCGGGACCGTGGACGGTGACGACCCGCGATTGCATGGGCTGGGAGAGGGCCTCATGGTACTGGTACGGGGTCTGCGGATCGCCCGTGCCTTGGATTTGCAGGGGCTTGGTGGCAAGGTGCGAGCCATCGAGTGGTGCCCCGCCGGTAACGGGTCCGCGGCCGCCACACCCGGCGCCAGATCCATACATGGAATTAACCAAGGAGAAAATATCGCCGGTGACGAAGTTGGACCACAGGTAGGTGGGGAAGAGCCACGGGTTACCGGCGACGGTGTTCTCGTTGCAGACGATGAGGTTTTGCATATTCATCATCTGGATTGTTTGCTGTTGCACCGCGCGGGCAAGCTCCGGATCATCGACGACTTCGAGGGGCTTGCTGCCGTTTAAGTACTTGGCAAACTCATCCCAGTGCGCGGGCATGGGAACTACCTCGCGGGTCTTGCCTAAGGTGATTGAGGCCCTCTGATCTGCTTGTGGGTTAAGAGCCTTGTTGGCGAGGAATTCTGCCTGCACGCGCAGCTCACCCGTGGCGGTCATGATGTCCGCGCCCGGTTGGCCGGCGAACTCGAGCCCTGGGGGAAGGTCACCGATTTTCGCATCCGGTGGCAATACGGTGGGGCGGGCGCCGGCTTCCATGGCGACTTTCTGCGACCACTTTTCATAGACCTGGAGTGGGGTAGAACCCAAGTGGTAGGTGGCGTCATTGTCCGCGATGAATTGGAAAAGATCCTGCAGCGCATTTTCATATCCCTGTTGCTGCGAGGCGAAGATGCCGTTCCATGCCAGCTGCGGGCTCATGCCGGAATCGAGCAGCACCTTGCCGGTGTGCTGCGGATACTTGGTGGCATAAGCCGAGCCAAGGTAAGTGCCGTAGGAAACGCCGGCGATGTCAATGACGTCCTCACCCAGCGCCTGGCGCACCATTTCCCAGTCTTGGGCGGTATTGGCGGTGGTCAAAGAGTTGGTATAGCCAGGGGTATTCTGCTCGCAGGCATCGCGGGTGGCCTTGCCGATCTGCGTAGTGGCCTCGATGGGATTGAAATTCGGGGTGGCGGCGCAGTCTACCGGGGTGGAACCGGGCAGCCCGCGCGGTTGGACGCCGATCAGATCCCATTCGTTGCGAATTTCTTCGGGCCATTCGACGGCATCGTTGCCAGCCCAAGAATAGGCGTCACCGCCAGGGCCACCTGGGTTGGTAAAGAGCGCACCGCGGCGCGCGTCTGGCTGCGCGGCGGGTACGCGAACGAAACCGACGCTAATGGTGCCAGCCTCGGGATTATCGTAGTAGGTAGGTACCTCTATCCGGCCGCACTCGGCGCGATCGATGTTGACCTGTTCAGGGCAATCCTCCCAGGTGATGTGCGGCTCTGCCGCGGTGGCGGTGGGGGCTGCCACGCCCAGTGCGAGGGCGCTAGCGCAGACTACGGTAGAAATTTTTCTAGAAAAAGAAAGCATAAGCTAAAGCTCCGACTTCTATAGCGTTTGTCAGAGTCAGCTTATGCTTTTTTCAGGTTCGTAGCAGTGATTTCCACGCGGCGGGTGCCCTAACTCGGCACCCTAACCACGCTACTTCACAATAATCACAATGAGATCGCGCGGGCCGTGCACTCCCTCGACGCGCGAGAGCTCGATATCGGAGGTGGCGGAGGGGCCAGAAATCCACGTTGCGGGCTTGTCGGGGTCCATCCGGGAGATAACCTCGGGGATACCGTAGACCACCTCGTCGCGGCGGACGATGCAGATGTGGCGGTCCGGTACCAGCGTCAACGCGCGGCGGCCGCAGCGGGAATCGGACTGCAATACGATGGTGCCGGTCTGTGCGGAAGACACGAAGGACTCGGTGACGACGGCATCGGCATCGTCAAGCTCGCGCGGATCCGCGTCCTCGTCGTCCGGGCGGGCCGGAAGGCCGTCAAAAAGATCGGCATTCATGCCCGGGGCGTAGCGGATGTCCTTACAGTTTCGATCGTTGACGATCGTATCCAGCGTCTTTTTGAGATCGCTTTCCTCCGTGACGTGGACTTCCGCCTTGTAATCCTCGAGGCGATCGACCAGCATCTCGCGCAGCTCATCATCGTTTAGAGTGCCTTTGCGCTGATATTCGCGCGGCACATCGACGTGATCCGCGAGCCCAGCCTGCTTCTGTGCCGAGCGAATGCGGTTTAGGATGTCTTGCTTGGCGCTCACTTGTTGGCCTCCTTACGGGCATTAGCCAGCAGCTCTTTGCCTTCTTCGGAGTCGAACCATTGGCGGAAGGATTTCTTCGGTGGAATCGCGGTATCGCGGCCATCGGACCAACCGGACAGAAACAGCGGAAGCGATTCGATGGTCCCGTTGAACCCGCCCATTACGCGGCCGAGCGCCACGAGGTGGGTGACCTTATCCCACATCTTCGGATTATCCCAGAGCAGCTGCACCGTCTTGAAGAGCTTCGGCTCGATCGGGGAGGCAGCGTGGGTGACCTTCTGATGGCGGTTTTCCACGATGACATCAGAGAGCGGAATCTTCACCGGGCACACGTCGTCGCAGCGTCCGCACAGCGAGCAGGCATACGGCAGGCTTGCCGATGGATCGTTGTGGTCCTTCATGCCGGTAAGCTGCGGCGTCAGCGAGATGCCGATAGGGCCTGGGTACACGGAGCCGTAGGCGTGGCCGCCGGCGCGCTCGTACACGGGGCAGACGTTCAGGCAGGCCGAGCAACGGATGCACTTCAGCGCCTGGTGGCCAATGGGCGAGGACAGCGCAGCGGTGCGCCCATTGTCCAGCAGAACGATGTGGAAGTTCTGCGGGCCATCGCCCTCTGTCACACCGGACCACATGGAGGTATAAGGATTCATGCGCTCCGCGGTGGAGGAGCGGGGAAGCAGCTGCAGGAAGACTTCCAGGTCCTGGAAGGTGGGCACGAGCTTTTCGATACCCATGACGGTAATCAGCGTTTCCGGCAACGTCAGGCACATGCGGCCATTGCCCTCAGATTCCACAACGTTTACGGTGCCGGTCTCGGCCACGCCGAAGTTGGCGCCGGAAATGGCGACCTTGGCCTTCATGAATTGCTGGCGCAGGAACTTACGGGATGCCTCGGCCAATTCAGCGGGCTCAGCCTTCAGAGAGTCATCCGTATTGGGCATCTTATCGACGAAGATATCGCGAATCTCCGCACGGTTGCGGTGGATTGCGGGCACCAAAATGTGCGATGGCTTATCGTTACCAAGCTGGACGATGAGCTCTGCCAAGTCGGTTTCCTGGGCGTGAATTCCGGCTTCTTCGAGGTGCTCGTTTAAGCCGATTTCCTGGGTAGCCATGGATTTCACCTTGACCACATCGGTCTTGCCCGTTTCACGGATGAGCCCTTCAATGATCTCGTTGGCTTCCTTGGCGTCGCGTGCCCAGTGGACGATGCCGCCGCGGTCAGACACGGCCTTTTCAAACTGCTCGAGCAGTTCCGGCATGCGGGCAGCGACGTCCTCTTTGAGGGCAGAACCGGCGTTGCGGAGCTGCTGCCAGTCATCTACTTCCTGCACGGTGTTGGCGCGCTTTTGGCGGATCGTGGTGGTCGCGTGCTGCAGGTTGTGGCGCTGGGTAGCATTATTCAGCCCAACGTGCGCGAGCGGGACGAAGGCCTTGCTACCGCGCAGGTTGCCGTAGCCTTCAGGGGCGCGTGGTGGGGTGGTCTCGAGGAAAGAGGTCATTAGAGCATCGTCTCCTTGGAGTAAGCGGCGGAGTCAGGCTGCCACGGGTGTTCCTTCGTGGAGGCCAAAATCTCTGCCATGTGCAGGGCGCGAATGCCGGAGCGCTGGCGGTGCAGGGCGCCGCCGATATTCATCAGGCAGGAGGAGTCACCGGCGGTCACGTACTCGGCCTTGGTGTCTTTAATGTGGCGAGTCTTATCGGAGACCATGGCCTGGGAGACCTCCGGATTCTTCAGTGCGAAGGTGCCGCCGAAGCCGCAGCATTCCTCGCTATTGGCCAGCGGTGCTAAGTCGATGCCCTCGACTTCTTGCAAAAGCTTGTAGGGGCGGTCTTCTAGCTTAAGGAAGCGCAGGCCGTGGCAAGCGGAGTGGTAGGTCACGCGGTGCGGGAAGAAAGCGCCGACGTTGGTCGCGCCCTCAATATCGACCAAAAATTCCGTGAGGTCGTAGGTCTTTCCCGCGGTCTTCTGCGCGCCATCCACATCGGCCGAAGTACCGTAGCGGTCGGCGATGCTCTCGTGGCGGTCGCGAACTGCTGCCACGCAGGAACCGGAGGCGGCCACGACGTAGTCAATGGAAGGATCCGCGAAGGCATCCGCATAAGAGCGGATCATCCCCAGAGTTTCCTTCTGGTAGCCGGTGTTGATGTGCATCTGGCCGCAGCAGGTTTGCTCTTCCGGAAGGACCACTTCGTGACCTAACCGGGAAAGAATCAATGCCGTCGCCTTTTGGACGTCCGGGAACAGGGTGTCACCAATGCAAGTAGAAAAAAGCGCAATGCGCATACGGTGCTCCTTATTAGTTTTTTAAGTCATGGAGGTGTAATTAACCCTACACATTCACCAGGTGAATCGTAGGGTGTATCACCTTGTTATCAGCATATATTTTGTAATATATATCGCAATATAGGTTTGCCTAAGAGGTCTAGAAAATGAGTAAATTCTGCCCTCGGAAAAGTTAGCCAGTGCTTCTTTTCGCACGTGTCGGGGCAGTGGACTAGACTCTTGCCACATGACTCCAGCTGATTTGGCCACCTTAGTTAAAGAATCCGCCACCGAGGTCATGGCAGAACATGACCTAGACGTGTCCGTATTGCCGGACTCAGTCACGGTAGAGCGCCCCCGCAACCCAGAACACGGTGACTACGCCACCAACCTTGCTTTGCAGGTGGCCAAGAAAGCCGGCGCTAACCCGCGCGAATTTGGCAGCTGGCTAGCGCAAAAATTGGCCCAGCACGATGCGATTGCGGAGGCCGATATTGCCGGCCCTGGCTTTATTAATATCCGCCTGGCCGCCGCCGCCCAGGGTGAGATCGTGGCCCAGATTCTGCAGGCGGGCGCGGACTACGGTTCCAATGGTTCCTTTGCGGGCAAGAAGATTAATTTGGAATTCGTATCCGCCAATCCCACCGGCCCGGTTCACCTGGGCAGTACGCGGTGGGCCGCCGTCGGCGATTCGCTGGGCAGGGTGCTTACTGCCTCCGGTGCCGAGGTCACCCGCGAGTACTACTTCAACGATCACGGCGGCCAGATTGACCGCTTCTCGCGCTCCCTTGTTGCCGCAGCGAAGGGCGAGCCCACGCCGGAGGACGGCTACGGCGGAGATTATATCCACGACATCGCAAGCGCGGTGGTGGAAAAGAATCCAAGCGCGCTCGAGGGCGATGCCGCACAGGTACAAGAGGCCTTTCGTGCCGATGGCGTGGAGATGATGTTTGCCCAGATTAAGCAGTCCCTGCATGAATTCGGCGTGGACTTTGATGTCTACTTCCACGAAAACTCGCTCTTTGAATCTGGCGCGGTAGATAAGGCGCTTGAGACCCTGAAGTCTGAAGGCCACCTCTATGAGGCGGACAATGCGTGGTGGCTCAAGTCCACTGATTATGGCGATTCTAAGGATCGCGTCGTGGTGAAATCGGACGGCAATGCGGCGTATATCGCCGGCGATATCGCCTATGTGGCCGATAAATTCGACCGCGGTCACGATCTCAATATCTACATGTTGGGCGCTGACCACCACGGTTATGTACCGCGCTTGAAGGCGGCAGCAGCCGCCCTGGGCTATGACGCCGATGGCGTCGAGGTGCTCATTGGCCAGATGGTCAACCTGCTGCGCGATGGCAAGCCGGTGCGCATGTCTAAGCGCGCGGGCACCGTGATCACCATTGAGGATTTGGTCGCCGCCATCGGTATCGATGCATCGCGGTATTCGCTGGTGCGCTCGTCCGCGGATCAGTCCATCGATATCGACCTGGGCCTGTGGGAGTCGCAGTCTTCGGATAATCCGGTCTACTACGTGCAATACGGGCACGCCCGGTTGTGCTCGATTGGGCGCAAGGCCGCCGAGCTAGGAGTGAGCTCCGAGGGTGCGGACCTCTCCCTGCTGGAGCATGAGCGCGAAGGCGACCTCATCCGCACCCTGGGTGAGTTCCCTGCCGTAGTGGCAGATGCCGCGGAGCTGCGCGAGCCGCACCGCGTGGCGCGCTATGCCGAAGAGTTGGCTGGCGTATTCCACCGTTTCTACGACACCTGCCAGGTCTTGCCCAAGGCAGGGGAGGAAGAGCAGCCCATTCACAGCGCACGCCTCGCATTGGCGGAAGCCTCCCGCGTCGTCCTGTCCAATGCATTGACCATGGTTGGCGTGAGCTCACCGGAGAAGATGTAAATGACTGATTTCAATGAGCTTCCCGCCCACGTGTGGCCGCGGAATGCGAGCCGCCAGGAAGACGGCGTCGTTACCGTGGCTGAGGTGCCTTTGCCGGATTTGGCAGAGGAATTCCAGACCCCGCTCTACGTTCTCGATGAAGATGACTTTCGCTCGCGCTGCCAAGACATGGCCCGCGCCTTCGGTGGACCCGATCACGTGCACTATGCCTCCAAGGCGTTCATTTCCAAAAAGGTCGTGCAGTGGGTCAACGAAGAGGGCCTGTGCCTCGATGCCGCCGCGCTCAATGAGCTAAAGATCGCGCTCGCCGCCGAGTTCCCAGCCGCACGCATTACCGCGCACGGCAATAATAAGGACGAGGAATACTTGCGCCTGTGCGTGGATGCAGGCGTGGGCCACGTGGTCATTGATAATGAGCAGGAGCTCGAAGAGCTCAACCGCATCGCCGGCGAGGCTGGCGTGGTGCAGCCGGTAATGATTCGCGTTAAGCCGGGTGTGGATGCGCATACGCACGAGTTCGTTGCTACCTCGCACGAGGACCAGAAATTCGGAATTTCCTTGGCCACGGGCGCGGCTTTTGCCGCCGCGAAGCGCTGCCTTGAGGTAGATAACCTTCACTTGAGTGGCTTGCACTGCCACGTGGGTTCTCAGGTTTTCAACGCCGAGGGGTTCAAGCTCGCCGCCGAGCGCGTGCTGGAGCTCTACCGTCAAATCCACACCGAGCTGGGCGTTGACCTAGCGGAGCTGGACTTGGGCGGTGGCTTTGGTATTCCATATATGCCCTATGAGGAAGCGCTGAATATTGACCGCGTGGCGCAGGACATGCTGCGGGCCGTGGACCAGACCGCGGAAGAACTCGACATTAAGGCACCGTTCCTCCTCGTGGAGCCGGGGCGCTCCTTGGTGGCGGGTTCTGCCGTGACCGTCTACCGCGTGGGTACGGTCAAGGACGTGGAAACCGGCAAGGCCGATTTGCCGGTGCGCCGGTATATCTCCATCGATGGGGGAATGTCCGATAATATTCGCCCCGCGCTCTATGGTTCCGAATACGATGTGCGCCTGGTGAACCGCTTTAGCGATGGCGAGATGGTGCCCTCGCGCATCGTGGGCTTCCACTGCGAATCCGGCGATATCCTGCTGGAGGAAGGCGAATTGCCCAATGATATCCAGCCGGGAGATTTGCTCGCCTTCGCGGCCACCGGTGGGTATCAGTACATGATGTCCTCTCGCTACAACGGCGCGGTGCGCCCAGCCGTGGTTGCCACGCGCGTGGGAAATACCAAACCCATGCTGCGGCGCGAAACCATTGAGGATCTTTTGTCCTTGGAAGTGGATTAAGCCCAGTTCTACCCCCGTAACGCAGGGGCCGCATTCGGCCCGTGCGGCGGGGGTTTTCTGTAGCTGAACGAATCTTGGATTCTAGGGGTCGTTGCAACGATGATGGTTACTTTGGTGTGATACTACCGGTTTGTGTCAGGGCGTTGGTCATTACTTCGGCTGGGGTGCGCCAGTTGAGTGCTTTGCGTGGTTTGTGGTTGTGAATGTTGGCGATCATCTCCAGGTCCTCGGCGCTGTAGATGGACAGGTCGCTGTTTTTGGGAAGGTTTCTCCTGAGCCTGCCGTTGGTGTTTTCGTTGCTGCCTCTCTCCCACGGTGATCCTGGATGGCAGAAGTAGATGGGAATGTCAGTGGCCATGGTAAAGGCTTTATGGCCAGCCATTTCACTTCCTTGGTCCCAGGTAATTGATGACCAGAGTGCTTTATCGATTCCAGCGACAGCCTTGTGCAGGGCTGTGAATACTTCTTTGCTGGTGTGCCTGCCTGGCAGGTGGCCAAGGACAACAAATCGGCTGACGCGTTCTACTAACGTGATCACCGCGGATTGGTTATTTTTACCAAGGATGAGGTCGCCTTCCCAGTGGCCTGGCAAAATACGTTCAGTAACCTCTTCTGGCCGGTCGTCGATGAGGATCATGTCGTCAACGAAGCGTTGCTGGGCCGGTGTGGTGGTGCGTGTGTGGCGTTTCTTGCGTTTCTTTCTGCCGGTAGGCAAGTCCAGGCCAAGGTCTTTGAGTCGTCCTTTGGACTGTAGATAAAAGGCGTCATAAATCGTTTCGTGACTAATGCGCATGTCCTTATCCGTGGGGTAGTCGATGGGCAGGCGATTGGAAATCTCCTCCGGTGACCATTGTGCCCGCAATTGTGCGCATACATAGTCCCATAACCTTTTGTTGGCCAGCAGTTTCGGTATTTTCGGTCGCAATCTCCGCGCACAAGCCTTTAACTGGGCGGTTTCTGCACGATACGGGCCTTCAGCGCTGTGGTTTCTGCGTACTTCACGCTGAATTGACGAGGCACTTCGCCCTAAACGGCGCCCGATTTCCCGCAGCGGCACATGCTCACGAAGAAGGTCGGCGATAATTACGCGTTCTTCAAAGCAAATATAGCGATCACTGATGCGTTTATACGGATCCACACCGCCAGGCAAGGCAGGGGCACAAAGCCGTCCAGATTCGATGACGTCATGGCGTTGGCGCAGCGCTTTCATGAGTCTTTTATACGTGGTGGCATCCTCGCCGACAGGTATGAACTCTTTACGTGGCCCTCCGGATTTGATGAGTCCTTTTTCGAAGTCTAAAGACAATCGACGATCAATTCCTATCCCAGCCCCAGCATCACCAACAGGCAAGCTCGCCAACCGAAGGCGTAAGTATTCCACCCTTAACTGTGTTTGGCGGACTTTCCGGGCATACCTCGTTAGCCGGATATGGCACCCAGCTTCTGTAGCAACGGCATACGCAGCGGTGGGATGCATTCCACACGTTTTGGCGGCTTGGTGTACTGAGAGTCCGCCTTGAACTAGTTCTACAAGCTGTAAAGCCTGGCTACCGCGGCGATCAACTCGTTTGGCTTTATGTATGACTGGCACTCCGTGAGCATGGCAAAAATTCAAAGCATGCACGTAATGACAGCCAAGCTCACCAGCAGCCGAGCGAACGCTACGCCCACTGCCAACCATGGCCACCAAGCCACGACGATCCGACTCAGACAACGAATGAAACGGGCCCACAACTCCAGGCACAACAACACCCTCCTAAGGGAAAGTGTTGCAACGACCCTCTGAACTCAAGAATATTATCCCCCGGATGTCGCAATATAGACAGCTCGTTCTGTATAGTGACCTGTAGCCGCATACAGCGGGAGACATTTTCCACCACTTAATCGACATGGAGACGGACTATGGATGCTTCAAACAGTGAGCTACAGCTACATTCGCGTACCGGCAAGGGCGAAGGCGAAACCGTTGGCATTGCGCTGCTTGGATTCGGCACCGTGGGCGCGGAAGTTTTCCGCCTCTTAGATGAAAATGCGGATGCCTTTGCTCATCGCATCGGTGGGCCAGCAGAGATCCGTGGCATCGCCATCCAGAATAAGAATAAGCTGCGCCCGGGCGTGCCCAGCGAATTGTTGACCGATGATGCTAAGGCCCTGATCTCCCGCGATGATATTGACTTGGTGGTGGAGGTCATCGGCGGGATCGATTTCCCGCGCGAGCTGGTTTTGACCGCGCTTAATTCCGGCAAGTCCGTGGTGACGGCGAATAAGGCGCTGGTTGCCGCGCACGCTGATGAATTGGCCGAGGCTGCGGAACGCTCCGGGGTTGACCTCTACTTTGAAGCGGCCGTGGCTGCCGCCATTCCGGTTGTGGGCATGCTGCGCCGCTCTTTGGCTGGCGACCAGATCGAGCGCATCTCCGGCATCGTCAATGGCACGACCAACTACATCCTGGACGCCATGGAATCCACCGGTGCTTCCTATGATGAGGCCTTAGCGGAAGCCACCCGCTTGGGCTACGCCGAGGCGGATCCCACCGCGGACGTAGAGGGCCACGATGCCGCATCGAAGGCCGCCATCATGGCCTCCATCGGCTTCCACACCCGCGTGAAGTTCGAGGACGTGCACTGCGAGGGCATTACCGATATCACGGCAGACGATATTGCCGCGGCAAACGATGCCGGCTATTCCATCAAGCTGCTGGCCATTTGTGAGCGCCTGCGCCGCGAGGACGGATCCGAAGTGGTCAACGCGCGTGTGCACCCGACCTTGGTGGCTAAGGATCACCCGCTGGCTTCTGTCAGCGAGTCCTATAACGCCATTTTCGTCGAGGCAGAGGCAGCCGGCTCGCTCATGTTTTACGGCAATGGTGCCGGCGGCAACCCTACCGCTTCGGCTGTGCTTGGCGATGTCGTCGGTGCCGCCCGCAATATCGTCCACGGCGGCCGCGCGCCTGGCGAGAATACCTACGCCAACCTGCCGATTGCGGACTTCGGCGAGGTCGATACCCGCTTCCACATCGATATGGAAGTCCAGGACCGCGCCGGCGTCTTGGAGGCTATTTCCGCGCTCTTCGCGCAGCATGGGGTATCCCTGCGCACCGTGCGCCAGGAGGACGGCGAGGACACCGCGCGCCTTATTGTGGTCACCCACGCTGCCAAGGAAGCGACCCTGGAAAGCATCGTCTCGGCATTGGGCGAGCTCGATGAGGTCAAGGCCGTTCACTCGGTCATCCGCCTGGGCAGCTAAATCGGTTCGATATATTAGTCACCATGAGCATCGAAGTTGAAGTCGGCACCAAAGCGATAGTCACCGTCCCCGCCTCCACGGCGAATTTGGGACCGGGCTATGACACCCTGGGCATGTCATTGAGCATGTATGACACCGCCGAGGTGGAGGTCATTCCCTCCGGCCTCGAGGTGGAGATTTTTGGCGAGGGGGCAGACGACCTCCCGCGCGATGGATCGCACCTGATGGTCAAGGCCATCCGGTCCGCACTATCTGCTGCCGAAGCTACGGTGCCAGGGCTGCGCGTGGTCTCGCATAATACGATTCCCCAATCGCGCGGCCTGGGATCTTCTGCGTCCACGGCGGCCGCCGGCGTTGCCGCGGGCAATGCCTTGGCGGGCAGCCCGCTGACCCAAGATCAGCTCGTGCAATTGTCCTCGGCGTTTGAGG
The DNA here is from genome assembly GCF_000478135.1 of Corynebacterium sp. KPL1818. NCBI lineage: Bacteria > Bacillati > Actinomycetota > Actinomycetes > Mycobacteriales > Corynebacteriaceae > Corynebacterium > Corynebacterium sp. KPL1818. Next base: position 327,272 of record NZ_KI515760.1, read on the forward strand.
GCCACCCGGATAATGCTGCGGCCTCGGTGCTGGGCAGCGCCGTGGTTTCGTGGACGACGGTGCCCGTCGATGGCCGCTCCTTACCGGAATACAAGGCCGCTACCATCAACGTGCATCCCGATATCCGGGCGACCGCGCTGGTGCCGGATTCCCATGCCTCCACCCAGGCGGTGCGCCGCGTCCTGCCCTCGCACGTGACGCATTCCGATGCCGCCTTTAACGTCTCCCGCACCGCAGTCCAGGTAGCCGCATTGCAGAACTACCCGGAATTACTGTGGGAAGGCACCCGCGACCGCTTGCACCAGCCGTATCGCGCCGACGTGCTGCCCGTGACCGCGGAGTGGGTAAACCGCCTGCGCAACCGCGGGTACGCCGCCTATCTTTCTGGGGCGGGGCCGACGGTGATGGTGCTGCACACGGAGGACATCGACGAGAGCATTCTTGATGATGCCCGCGAGCAGGGCCTGCGCGTCTTCGATCTCAAGGTCGCGGGCCCGGTCCGCGTGGAAGTTACACAGGCTTAATCTCGATTTGGCACACTTCGGGGCGCTGCATCGGCGTTAAGGCGATGTCCGTATCCGTACCGCTGGCTTCTTGCAAAAAGCCAGCGTGTATGGCGCAGACAAAGGGGCTCGGGGTGGTTCCGGAGGAGACGAACGGGCAGGCATTCAACTCGATTTCGGAAGGATCCGCGCCCTGCGAGGGATCAAAACCCATATCGCGCAGGGTGGCAAAAAGGGTATCGAGCGCGCCGCTCTGGATATCCGCGCCCGTGGCGCGCGCCCACTGCCGCCCCAATTCCCGTGCCTGTGGGGAAGAAAAATCATCGAGCTCTTCCTTGCCTGCGAGCATGGTGGTGAGCACGCTAATGAGGCCGACGTATTCGTCTGCGATGGCGCGGTTATCTGGCACGCGTGCCTGGAAGATCAGGGACGGGCGCCCGCGCCCAGTGCTGCGTTCTGGAACGGCGGTCACAGCGCCGACATGAATGAGTTCATCGATATGCCCGCGCGCGGTATTGACGTGCATGCCTAAATCTTTTGCTACCTCCGCTGCACGAGCTCCTCGCGGGTAGTGCTGCAGCTGCGTGAGTACCTCGCGTTGCTTAGGCGATAGCTTGAGCGCTTCTGGGAAAAGGTCGGAACTGGGGCGGGGGAGCGAATTAGGCATGCGATTAACTTCGTATCTCTGAGTGCTGATGAGGGGCTTGATTAACAGAAATCTTATCTTTAGCCACGCAATAGGATACGGTATCGCCCGTATCAATACCTAAAGCCGTCTGCCTGCTTACCGGCACGGTAATGGTGTGTCCGCCCATATTCAGGCTCAACCGGGCATCCGCCATGCTGGCCGCTTCCACCGCGATGACCTTGGTGGACCAGTGATTAATCCCGGTAGCCTTGTCAGACTTCAGGTGCACGTCGCTGGGTTTAAAGGTGACCGCTACCTTATCGCCGGCGCGGAGATCGGCGGGCCCGCCGGTGATGGTGGTATTCCCGCAGGTAACAACGGTTTCGGTGGCGGTTGCCTCTGAAACGGTGCCTTCCACGCGGTTGAGCCCTGCAATATTAGCCACAAAGCCGGTGGGTGGGACATCGAGGAGGTCTGCGGCAGGTCCGTGGGCGGTGACGCGGCCGGAATTCATGACCACCATGTCATCGGCAAGCCCGGCAATATCCAACGCATTGTGGGTCACCAGCAAGGTGGTGCGGTCATGGCGGGTAGCGCGCAGGAAGCGGCGCCACTTGCTGGCGGATTCCACGTCGATGGCCGCCAAGGGCTCATCCAAAATCAGGATGGTGGGCCGCGCGGCGAGCGCGCGGACGAGGGCCACTTGGGCGGCCTGGCCGCCGGAAAGGGCGGGCACGGGGACATCGTTAAGCTCCCGCAAGCCTGCTGCCTCCAGCAACTCCGTGGCGCGCTGCTTATCGCGGGTGACCATCGCAATGGCCTGGTTGGCGGTGGCCCGCGGCGGCAGGCCGGGGCGCTGGGTAAGCAGGACGATCTCATCTGGGTCGGCGGTAATCTCCGCGCCGGTCAGCCGCCCGGCGATGCGCCCCATGAGTGTGGTCTTGCCCGAGCCATTGGAACCGACGATGGCCGTGATCGCGCGCGGGGTAAATTCCGTGGTTTCCCCATCCGCCGTGACGTTTAGGGTGGGGGCCTTTTCTGGGGCCGTCAGGGCGCTGAGCTTCTCATAGTCCATGCTGTGTAGCTCGCGGGCCTGCGCTCGGTAGGAACGCTGGAGGAGAGAGGGAAGCCCGGCGAGGGTGAGGCAGAGGATAGCCATCGCAATGAGGATGGCGGAGAGCACATAGGCACCATCGGTATCGACCTCGCGCTCCAAGTAAATGCCGAGCGGCATCGTGCGGGTCACGCCCGGCTGGGAGCCCGCAAAGGTCAGCGTGGTACCGAACTCGCCAAGGGAGCGCGCAAACGCAAGGCCGGCGCCGGTGGCCAGGGCGGGGGCGATGGAGGGGATGGTGATTTTTCGCAGTACCTCCCAGCGGGAAAGTCCCACGCTGGCGGCAGAGGCCAAGATCTCTTGATCCAATTGGCGCAGGGCGGAATCGACCGCCACCACGACGAAGGGCAAGGCGACGAAGCACTGCGCGGCGATGACGCCGGGAAAAGCAAAAGCAAAATGGAAGTCTATGGCGTCAAGAAACGGGGCCAAGTAGCCCCTGCGGCCAATGGCTGCGGTAAGCGCGAGGCCGCCCACCACGGGCGGCATGGCCAGGGGCAAATAAATGAACAGGCGGATAACGCCGCTGCCTCGGCCGAGCTGTTGGACCCATAAGGCAAGACCGGTCCCCAGCACCATCGCCAGCAGCATTGATTGGAATGCCGCGGTAAGGGACAGCTTGAGCATGTCCCAAATCTCCGGTTTGGCGAGGTATTCGCCGATGCGGTTCCACGGTACGCGCAGCCCCAGGGAGGCTACGGGAACGAGGATGACAACGACCGCGATGAGGCCGATAAGGCCGATAACGAGGGGAGATTTAAGGCGTATGGGCTGGGGAGGGGTCATTTATTAATCTGCTGGGTTAAAGCCGTACTCTTCCCAGGTCTTATCAAAGTCATCGGCCAACAGGTCGAGGACTTTTTGCGCCTCTTCTGGGTGCTCAGCCTCGGCGGAAACGGCGCCCAGGATCTGGTTGGCGAACTTATCAGCATCCGGAATCTCGATGACCTCTACGTCATCGCCAGCGGCTGCAGCGTCGGTGGAGTAGACCCAGCCGGCATTGGCCTCACCGGAGACAACCTTGCCCAAAACGTCAGCGACCTGCTGCTCCTGGGAGGCAGGCTTTACGTCCAGGTTGTTTTCTTCGATGATCTGGGAAGAGATATCGCCACATGGAACCTGTGGGTCACAGATGACGAAGCGGTCTTCGTTCTGCAGATCCTCGATGGAGTGGATATTGCCCGGGTTGCCCTTCGGTACAACCATCACCATGACGTTGGTGGCAAGCACCTTCGGGTCCTTGACGGTTCCGTCATTGATTGCCTTGTCCATGGTCTTCTTGGACGCGGTGAGCAGCAGGTCTGCAGGAGCGCCCTCGCTCAGCTTATTGACCAAGTCGGAAGAGCCGCCATTTTGGAACTCGAGGTCAACCGGGGTGTCGAACTCGGAAGCGCGCTTTTCCAGCTCATCGTTGATGACGCGGGTGGACGATGCAGCCAGCAAGTTCAAGCTGGTCTGCTCTGCATTGGAGGTGGTGGAGGTATCGGGAGAGCAGGCGGAGAGCGCCAGGCCGGTCGCAGCCACGGCGGCTGCGGCAAATTTCTTATTCATAGTGAATGCTCCGTGTTATGTAGACAACTATGTACGAGAGATAGAGTTATCACCACTTAGCCTATCGATTAGCACGGGAATACACTACGAAATTCGCGTGAACTTGATGTGATAGTCGTTTTCTTCTTCCTTGAGGTAAGACAGCTCAAATTCCTCCGCGCGCTCTTCCACTTCCTTGAGTAGAGGGAGTGGGTTGTGCGGGGCAATGAGGATCATGGCTTGGCCCACGTTCAGCGTGCCCAAAGCGCCGTGGATGGCGCCGTGGCGCACGGCGTGGGGGATTTCCGTGGCGTTGAGGGTGGGAATGGAGTGTTGCTGGGAGGAATCGGTGATGGGAAGTTCCATGGGGGAGAGTCATCCTTTCGGAGGTGGGGTGAGAGTTTTACCTTGCCACCAATATTAGTACGATTAAAGCCGTGATAAATAATAGGCTCGCGCACCGCTTCTTCTTCCTTGCTTGCGCCGGGCTGTCCTTGCTGCTTGGGCTCGCCGCCGGGGCATCCCTGCTCGGCGTGGGATTCTCACCGGCAGCTTCTCTGGCTGCGGATCATGGCCCCTTGATGGTCTTCGGCTTTGTCGGCGGCGCCATCGGGTTGGAGCGCGCCGTCGCCGTGCGCACGCGGTGGGCATGGATAGGCCCCATCTTCCACGTCGCCGGCTTCGTGGGCATCGTGGCGGGCCTGCCGCGGCAGGTTCCGGCTTTGTGTTTTGCCGCAGGCTTCATAGTGCTGGGGTTTATCTATGCCACCATCCACCGGCGCCAGCCCGCCTTGTCCATCATCGTGCAGGCCACCGGCGTCATCGGCGGGGTAGCGGCGGCCCTGCTGTGGGCCATGGAGCCGGCCTTTTCTACTGCGATGCCGCTGTGCGTGCTCTACGTGGTAGCGACGATCATCGGCGAGCGCATGGAGCTAGCCCGCATCACCATGGCCGGCACCCAGTCAGAAAAGCGCATTACCCTGTGGGTTTTGGGGCTGGCGGCGCTCAGCGTGGTCTATATGCTCTCCCCGGCAGTGGGCTATCGCGCCATGGGCGCGGCGCTTATCGGCGTTGCGGTTTCTACCGTGCGCGTGGATGTGGCGAAGAACCTGGTGCGCTCGCGCGGGCTGCCGCGCTATTCCGCCGCCTGCATGCTCGCCGGGTATTTCTGGCTGGCCCTCGGCGGATATTTCTGGCTGCTCTACGGGGAAAGCTCCGGCTTTGCCTACGACGCCTCCGTGCACGCCATCTTCTTGGGCTTTGTCATGTCCATGATTTTTGCCCATGCCCCCATCATCATTACCTCCGTCATCCGCCGCCACTTGCCCTACCATCCGGTGCTCTTCCTCCCCGTAGCGGTCCTGCACGGCGGGCTGGCGCTGCGCATTCTTGCCGATGTCGCCCGCCACACCGTCGCCTACCAAGTGGGCGGTCTGACTACCATCGCTGCCGTCTTGGTTTTCCTCGCCTGCGGCATTACTTTGTCGGTGAAGGAGGCCCACCGTGCACATTAATGACATCTCTCTGGCCGCCCGCAGCCGCTGGCACATCGTGACCGCTGCGCTCATCGGCGCGTGGGTGCTCATCGGCATCGGCATCAACGTGGCGGGTCACTTGGGCGCGCCCGTGGTGTGGTGGGATCTCATCCACCCGCTGACCATCGGCGCGCTGACCACCGCCATCATCGTATTTTCCACCCACTTCACCGAGGCGCTTACCCGCACCGCCAATAACGGATACCGGGGCGTGGGCGCGCGCGTGGTACTCATCCAGGTGGGCCTCATTCTGCTCATGATCGATCGCGCGGGCTATGACTGGGGCCTGCTTGCCGATGCCGCCTCCCTCCTCATCATCGCCGCCCTTGCCTGGCAGCTCGCATTCACCTACACGCGTTTGCGCGGCTCGCTTTCCGGGTCTTTCGCGGTGACGGTGCCGTTTTATGCGGCCGCATCCATCTTCATGATCGTTTCTGTGATCCTCGTGATTTTAAGCGGCAATGGCGTGGGCAACTATTCCTTCCTGGTGGCGGCGCACTCGCGCGGCATGGTCTGGGGGTTTGCGTGGCTGACCATCGTGGGCACCATCGTGACGCTCCTTCCCACCTTGTCCAGCACCGCGATTTCGCCCACCGCGCGCACCAGGTGCACGCGCGGGCTCATCGTCCACTGCGCCGGGCTAGCGCTGACCATGGTCTGCGGCGCGGTGGGGTGGACGCGCGCGGCGGGCATCGCCCAGCTGCTCGTCGTGCTCGCCGCCATCATGATCATCCAACCCGTCCTGGCCACCGTGCTGGGGCGCAACCCCCGGCTGACCACTGCATCGGTTTCCGTCATCGCGGGGCTGCTATGGATGGTGGCCCTGTGCGCCGGGGATGCCGTGGCCGCAGCGCTTGGTGCCTATCCGCGCGTCATCACCCTATTTTTGGTCCCGGCCTTCATCGGTGGTGGAGTCTTGCAAATGGTCACGGGCGTATTGCACCACCTCTTGCCCACGCTGGTGGGAGGGGGACCTGCCAAGGTGCACCACGGCCGGGCTACCGCGGACCACGCGGGTTTTGCCCGACTCGTCCTCATCAACCTCGGCGCCCTGCTGAGCCTTGTCAATGCCCTGGCTGCCGGGCTTATCCTCATGGGGATAGGCTTAGCATTAAACGTGCTTGCCGTGGGCCGCGCCGTTTACCAACAACAGAATCTGGAGAATTAAATGCTTAGTGTTTCTTCCCCACAGCCACAGGATAAGCCGCCGGAGTCCGGCAACTCCCAGTGGGCCTCGTGGCTGCTCATCGGTATCGCGCTTGCCGCGGTTATCGCACTGGCCCTAGTCAATACCACCTCTAAGGACTCCCAGCCGTCGAGCTCTGTGGCCGAAGGCGAAACCCACACCATTGACGTGGAAGTCGATGGCATGGCCTTCGTCCCCAACCACGTCGATGTGGATCCCGGCACTCACTTGGTGGTTAACTTCACCAATACCGGCGACCAAGTCCACGATCTCAAGATTGGCGATGCCGAAACCGGCCGCGTCGATCCCGGCGATACCGTGCAGCTCGATGCCGGCGTCATCGACTCGAGCATCGAAGGCTACTGCACCATCGCCGGCCACCGCCTGCAGGGCATGACCTTTGACGTCAACGTGGGCGATTCCACGCCAAGTACCGGCGGGCACGATCATCACCATCACGCCGTGGCCGGGGCGTCCAACCCGCACGTTGATGTTCCCAGCGCCGCCGAACTCGGTGCCTCCCGCGAAGGTTTTAAAGCCCATGACGCCTCCCTCGCGCCAGCGGCCAATACCACCACGCATGAAGAAACCTGGTCTATGACCGAGGAAATCGTTGAGGTAGCCCCCGGCGTCAAGCAGATGCAATGGCTCTTTAACGGCCAAGCGCCCGGGCCGACGCTGCGCGGCAAGGTGGGCGATAAGTTCAAGATCACCATCAAGAACGAGGGCAGCATGGCCCATTCCATCGACTTCCACGCCGGTGAGGTCAGCCCCGATGAAAACATGAAGTCCATCCAGCCCGGGGAAGAACTGACCTACGAGTTCACCGCAAATCGCGCCGGAATCTGGATGTACCACTGCTCAACTGCCCCGATGTCCCTGCACATCGCCAACGGCATGGCCGGCAACGTCATTATTGATCCACCAGATCTTAAGGACGTGGATGCCGAGTACAACTTCATCGCCAACGATGTCTTCCTCGGCGAGGAAAAGACCGGCGCCGATGCCCAGCGCGTAGCCGATGGCGAGTTCGACCTCATGGCCTTTAATTACTACCCCAGCCAGTACGACGTCGATCCCATCAAGGCCAAGGTAGGCGATACCGTTCGCCTGTGGATCCTGAACGTGGGCCCCGATCAGCCGCTTAGCTTCCACGTGGTGGGCGAGCAATTCGATACCGCCTACAAGGAAGGCGCCTATCTCATCAAGGACGAGGAAAAGACCGGCTCGCAGGCCTTCGACCTGCTTCCCGCGCAAGGCGGGTTTGTGGAAATGACCTTCAACGAGCCCGGAACCTATTCCTTTGTCAACCACATCATGACCAACGCCGAGAAGGGACAGCACGGCAAGTTCGTCGTCACCGAATAAAGCGGCCTTAGTTTCCCGCCCCTAGCCCCGCACTTCGTCCCCTCGCCCTTCGCGCTCACCAGGGCACTGCAGAGAGGTAGATCCACCTCTCCCCGTGAGCGCGAAGGGCGGGTGGGTTCTTCGAGCGCTGCCTCTCCTTGGCGCTCACTGGGTGGAAGTATCTACGGGCGCACCGCCTTGCCGGTGAGCGCGAAGGGCGCGTGGGAGGCGAGTGGTGGGCGCATGGGGAGCGCCGGAGTAAACGTAGACATAAGGAAACCGCCGCGGGCCATCCAAATATTGGACAGCGCGCAGCGGTGAAAGGACCGAGGAACTACCTAGGCACCGTGGCCCGGGGTTTCTCCTTCCAATTGCTTCCGGTTGGAGCGGATAGGCTCCCACGCGGTATTGGAGCGCATCGGGGTGGTGCGCTCATCGCGGGAACGGTAGACCACGTACGGGCGGGTAACGTAGCCGACCGGCGCCGAGAAGGCATGGACCAGGCGGGTAAAGGGCCACACGGCGATGATGGTGAAACCGCAGAGGACGTGGACCTTAAATTGCCACGGGGCACTGGCCATGAGATCGGGCTGGATGTTGAAGATCAACAGCTGGCGCAGCCACGGGGAAATGGTTTCGCGGTAGTCGTATCCACCGGTGCCGGCGAGGTCAAAAAGCTGCAGGGTAAAGGTGGCAAAAGAACCCGATACCAGCGCGAGGCCGAGCAGCGCGTACATGACCTTGTCCGAGGTAGAGGTGGACAAGAACACGGAGCGGTTCTTCAGCCTGCGATACAGCAATCCGGCAAAGCCCAGCAGGACTGCCAGCGCGGCGATGGATCCTGGGATGGTGGCCAGGAGGTGGTAGGCGTGGTCGCTGATGCCAACGGCCTGGGTCCAGGACTTGGGGAAAGCCAAGCCCATCAGGTGGCCGATGACGACGAAGACCATGCCCCAGTGGAAAAGCGGCGAGGATAAACGCAGCAGCTTGGATTCATAGATTTGGGAGGAGTGGGTGGTCCAGCCGAATTGGTCGGAACGCCAACGCCAGAAGATGCCCACGAAGAATGCCGCGATGGCTAACCACGGGAAGGCACCCCAGAGGAAGTTATCAAACATGATGTGGCTCCTAGACGAGGTCTGGTTGGGTAGTGGGGAAGGGTAGGTCTGCAATGCCGACCATCTCGGCGGGTGGGCCGGTGCGGATGAGATCGACGTACTTTTGCGCGGTATCAGAATCGACTTCTGGAAGGGCCTTGCACAGCGCGACGATCAAGCTGACATACGGCGAACGCTCGCGGGCGAGGGCCGCGCGCAGCACCTCGATTCCTTCGCGGTAGCTGGCTACCAATTCGACGGCGCGCTCGTGCGTATCCTCCTCGCTCATGGCGAGGGCTTCGAGGACCACGCAGAGGTGATCGGGCAGTTCTTCATCCGAAATTTCGAAGCCGAGCGACTCCAATTGCTGGCGGAAGGACAAAATAGCCATCCCGCGCTGGCGGGTATCGCCAACAGCAAAGTAGGACAGGTACAGCGCGCAGCGGCGGCGCTGGTCAAAGGTCTCGACGTAGTGCTCTTCCAAGCCGCGGGGGCCGATGCTGCGGGCCCATTCGGCGAAGTTGATGAAGTCGGTGGCAATGGCCAGCGGCAGGTCATCTACCTGGTCTTCGACCACTGAGAGGCGGTCAAAGATGTCTTCGCCGGGGTAATTAAGCAGCACGGACACGGCCATGGCGACGATTCGCCGCTGGTCTTCGGTGACCTCGACCGGCGTGACGAATTCGTTAGGGACCTGACCGGTGTGGGTGCGCAGCGTTTTTTCGACGTCCTTGGCACCGCCCATGGAACCGATGCCGGCGGGTGTTCCGAATCCTGCCACGGGGGCATCGCCACCCTGCTGGGCCGATTGCCGCTGCAGGGATTCCTGGCGTTTGCGGAGTTTATCGAAGATATTCACGGCTTAACCTACTTCCGCGGCGGGAACATGGCATCGGGCCGGTCACCGCTCCAGGAGAGCAGCGAGACCTTGCCCTGTGGTTCCGCGCCGTGGGTACAGGCCTCGGGCGCACCCATGCCTAGGTCGTGGAAGACGTCCTCGGAGGCCTTGGCCGGGTCCACATCGCCAAACGGGTCCAAGTCGGTAATGCCGCGCGGGGATTCGGGCGAGGCGGTGGGGATGACGTAGCGGTCATCGTATTTAGCGATGGACAACAGGCGGTACATGCCTTCCATGTCCCTGCCCGTCATGCCGACTGCCTGCGCGATCTCCTCCTGCGGCTCATTGCCCAGGTTGATATCGCGCATATACGAGCGCATGGCGACGAGCCTGCGCAGGGACTTTTCCACCGGGACGGTATCGCCGGCGGTAAATAGGCCCGCCAAGTATTCCAGCGGAATGCGCATATTCGATAGCGCCGAGAAGAGGATCTTGTGGTCCTCACCGTCGTTGCCGGTTGCGGTCACCTTGTCAACGATGGGGGACAGCGGCGGGATGTACCAAACCATCGGCAGCGTGCGGTACTCCGGGTGCAGCGGCAGAGCGACGCCGTACTTGAAGATGAGGTCGTAGATCGGCGACTGCTGCGCGGCATCGATCCAGGAGTGCGGGATTCCCTCGGCCTGGGCCGCGCGGACAACCTCCGGGTCGTGGGGATCGAGCATGATCGACTTTTGGGCCTCGAAAAGGTCCTGCTCATTCTCGGTGGAGGCGGCCTCGGCGACGCGGTCGGCATCGTAGAGGATGACGCCCAAGTAGCGCAGGCGGCCCACGCAGGTCTCGGAGCACACGGTGGGCTGTCCCACCTCGAGACGCGGGTAGCACAGCGTGCACTTTTCGGCCTTGCCGGTTTTGTGGTTGAAGTAGACCTTCTTATACGGGCAGCCGGATACGCACATGCGCCAGCCGCGGCAGCGGTCTTGGTCCACCAGGACGATGCCGTCTTCGGTGCGCTTGTACATCGCGCCAGAGGGGCAGGAGGATACGCAGGTCGGGTTCATGCAGTGCTCGCAAATGCGCGGCAAGTAGAACATGAACGAGTCCTCGATTTCCTTCTTGATCTCGAGGTTCATGTTGTGGAGCACGGGGTCATCGTCAAGCGTGGCAGTAGAGCCACCCAGGTTATCGTCCCAGTTGGAAGACCATTCGATCTTGCCGATGTCCCGGCCATCGATCTGGGAGACCGGCTTGGCGGTGGGCTGGGTCTTCTGACCTGCCTCGGCGCCCATCAGGTCCTCGTACTGGTAGGTCCAGGGCTCGTAGTAATCCTGGATGGTGGGCAGGTTGGGGTTGTGGAAGAGGGTGGCCAGCTTTTTGAGGCGGCCGCCAGCCTTGGGCTTGATCTTGCCGGACGCCGTGCGCTCCCAGCCGCCCTTCCACTTTTCTTGGTCCTCCCAGGTGCGCGGGTAGCCGAGGCCGGGGCGGGTTTCGACGTTATTGAACCAGATGTACTCGGTGCCTTCGCGGTTGGTCCATGCCTGCTTACAGGTAACTGAACACGTGTGGCAACCAATGCACTTGTCCAGGTTCATGATCATGGAGATTTGGGCCATGACTTTCATTAGTAGGATACCTCCTGGGAACGGCGGCGTACGCGGGTGACTTCATCGCGGTTATTGCCGGTAGGGCCGATGTAGTTGAAGTGGTAGGTCAGCTGGCCATAGCCGCCAGCGATGTGCACCGGTTTGATGGAAATGCGGGTCAGCGAGTTGTGCGTGCCGCCGCGGCGGCCGGTGTGCTCGTTGATCGGCGTGCCCACGGTGCGCTCCTGCGCGTGGTTGCACAGCATGGTTCCCTCCGGGATGCGGTGGGAGACGATGGCGCGGGCGGAGACGACGCCGTTGCGGTTATATACCTCAACCCAGTCGTTGTCCGTGACGCCGATTTTCTCGGCGTCCTTATTGGACATCCAGACCACCTGGCCACCGCGCGAGATGGACAGCACGTGCAGGTTGTCGAAGTACTGCGAGTGGATGGACCACTTATTGTGCGTGGTCAAGTAACGCAGCGTGACTTCGGCCTCGCCGCGGTCATTGGTCAATTCCGTGCCCGGCGCGAATTCGCCGTGCATGTGGACGTGATCGAGTGGCGGGCGGAAAATCGGCAGCGATTCGCCGTAATCCATGAACCAGTCGTGGTCGATGTAGTACTGCATGCGGCCGGTCAGCGTGTGCCAGGGCTTATCAAACTCGACGTTGATGGAAAAGGCGGTGTAGCGGCGCTTATTACGCTTATCGGCGGTCCACTCGGGAGAGGTGATGACCTCCTTCGGGCGTTCCTTGATGTCATCCCAGGTGATGCGTACGTCTTCATCGGGAGTGCCCAGTGGCGTCAGATCCTTGCCGGTGCGTGAGGATAGGAACTCAAAACCTTGCTTGGCTAGCTCACCGTTGGAGACACCAGACAGGTGCAAGATGGCGTCGATGACTTTGGTGTCCTTGGACAGATCCACCAGCTCGCCCATGGAGGTCTCCGTGGTGCCGCAGATGAGCTCGAGCTCCTTGACCTGCTTTTCCACGTTGAACTTGGTGCCGTGCACGCCGGTGCCGGCCTTGGCGGGAAGCGGGCCTAAGTGAGCCCACTTTTCGTAGACCTTGGTGTAATCGCGCTCGACCACATGCAGCTTCGGCATTGTGACCCCAGGGATAAGGCCCTGTTCTTCGGGGTCGGGGACGATGCCGTTGGGCATGCCGAGCTCGTCCGGGCTGTCGTGGTGGCTCGGCTGGGTAATGACATCGCGTTGCACACCGAGCCACTTGGTGGCTTTATCGGAGAGCGCTGCGGCCAAGTCCCGGAAGACCTCGTAGTCCGAGCGCGCCTGCCACGGCGGGTTAATCGCCGCGTTAAACGAGTGCAGGTACGGGTGCATGTCGGTAGAGGACATGTCGTGCTTTTCGTACCAGGTAGCGGCCGGGAAGATGAGGTCCGAGACCAGCGTGGTGGAGGTATTGCGGAAGTCCGTGGTCATCATCAGATCCAACTTGCCCTCCGGTGCCTTATCCACCCACTTGATGCTGCGCGGGCGGTCTTCGGGGGCTAGTTCTTCCGCGGTGGCATCCGAGTCGATGCCCAAGAGATGGCGCAGGAAGAACTCGGTGCCTTTGGCGGACGAGCCGAGCAGGTTGGTGCGCCAGTTGAGCAGGATGCGCGGCCAGTTTTCCTCGGCGGACGGGTTGTCATAGGAGAATTCCAGGCGGCCATTTTCTAGCTCTTGGACCACGTAGTCGTTGATGTCCATGCCGGCCTCATCGGCTTCATCGGCAAGGAAGAGGGAGTTGCGGTTGAACTGCGGGTAGGCCGGCATCCAGCCGCGGCGCATGGATTCCGCCATGGTATCGGAGACCATCTTGTCACCAATGGAGCCATGGCTGGCAAGCGGCGAGCCCAAGTGAGAAGCGCGCGAGTTATCGTAGCGGTACTGCTCGGTGGCGAAATAATAGAAACCGGTGGTGATCATGTGGCGCGGCGGGCGCTGCCAGTCTGCGGCCATGGCCCACTGGGTCCAGCCGTTGATTGGGCGGAGTTTTTCTTGGCCCACGTAGTGCGCCCAACCGCCACCGTTGACGCCCTGGGTACCGCACATGGAGGTCAGAGCCAAGAAGGTGCGGTAGATATTATCGGCGTGGAAGTAGTGGTTGACGCCAGCGCCCATGATGATCTGCGAACGGCCCTGGGAGTCTGCGGCGTTTTGCGCGAATTCGCGCCCGATGCGGATCGCGGTATCAGCGGCCACGCCCGTGAGCTCTTCCTGCCAGGCGGGGGTGCCGACTTCGCTAGGATCGTGGAAGTCCTTTGGCCAGCTACCCGGCAGGTGGAGATCTTCGCGGTTGACGCCGTAGTGGGCGAGCATGATGTCGAAGACGGTGGTAACGAGCTTGCCGTCGACCTCGCGGACGGGGACGCCGCGGTGGACGATGCCCGCGCCAATCGGCTTATCGGTTCCCACGTCCTCTGGGTTGGTATCGAGGTCAAAGCGGGGGAAGAGCACCTCGGCGGTGTCAAAGCTATCGGTTTCTGCGATGGACATGACCGGATCGGCGTTGTCCAGCGCCAGGTTCCACTTGGCGCTTTCGTTATCCCAGCGGTCTGCCACGGTGCCGCCTGGGTCAACGATGCGCCCGTCTTCCTCCATTACCAGGCCACGGTGGGTGGCGTTGGGGGAGGAGTTCAAGGTGGCATCGGCAAGCTGCGAGGCGGTGAGGAACTTGCCCGGTGTGTAGGTACCGTCGCCGCGGTCTTCCAGGGACACCAGGAAGGGCGAGTCGGTGTATTTGCGCATGTAGTTCAGGAAGTACGGTTCCTGGCGGTCCACGTGGAAGGTCTTCAAAATGACGTGGCCCATGGCAAAGGCGAGCGCGGCATCCGTGCCTGGCTCGATGCGGGCCCATTCATCGGCGAATTTGGTGTTATCCGCAAAGTCGGGCGAGACCACGACGACCTTGGTGCCCTTGTAGCGCGACTCCACCATGAAGTGGGCGTCCGGGGTGCGGGTAACCGGGATATTCGAGCCCCACATCATGAGGTAGGAAGAGTTGTACCAGTCACCGGATTCGGGGACATCGGTCTGGTCGCCGAAGGTCTGCGGCGATGCCGGGGGAAGGTCGGCGTACCAGTCATAGAAGGAGAGCGCGACGCCGCCGATGGTCTGCAGGAAGCGCATGCCGGCACCATAGGAGATCTGGGACATGGCCGGGATCACGGTAAAGCCGTTGATGCGGTCCGGCCCGTACTTGCGGATGGTGTAGACGTGCGCGGCCGAGGCGATATCGATGGCCTCTTCATAAGAAATGCGGATAAGCCCGCCCTTGCCGCGCTGGGAAATATACGCCTTACGCTTTTCTGGGTCCTCCTGGATGGCGCGCCATGCCAGGACGGAATCGCCGTGCTTTGCCTTTTCCTCGCGGAACATATCCACTAACACGCCGCGGGCATACGGGTAACGCACGCGGGTAGGAGAGTAGGTGTACCAGGAAAAGGAGGCACCGCGCGGGCAGCCACGGGGCTCGTACTCTGGCATGTCATTGCCGGTGGTGGGATAATCCACCGCCTGGGATTCCCAGGTGATGACGCCGTCTTTGACGTAGACCTTCCACGAACACGAACCGGTGCAGTTCACGCCGTGGGTGGAGCGCACCATCTTGTCGAAGGCCCAGCGATTGCGGTAAAAGACGTCTGCCTGGCGGCCGCCCTTTAAGAAAAGTTGCTGGCCAGAGTCGGTAGCTTCGCCTTTGCGCAGGTAGGCGCCAAGCTTAAAGAGTGGATTTGAGTTGCCTTGTTCGGGCGCGAAGTATGCAGTCATGGGGAATGAAAGCTCCTAATTATCCGGGGAATGGGGCGTTGGGGCGGGCGTAGTAGATCCACACCAGCACGGTGGTGATGGCGAAGTACACGGCGCAGCCCCAGAAGAACGTCGGTGCAGACATCATGGAGAGCAAGACACCTGCGACAAACGGGCCGAAGGCGCCGATGGCACCGGTCCAACCGATAACGCCGCCTGCTTGGCGCTTGGGCAAAATCATGGGCATTTGCTTAAACGTGCCGGCATTGCCCAGGCCAGTGAAGAAGAAGAAAATGAGCATGGTGCCCAGGAACCACCAGACCTCATCGGGCTCGTCCGGGGTGAGGAAGAAGGTGGCCACGACGGTAAAGATGGTCATGCCCAGGCAGCCAATGAAGGTCCAGATGGCGCCGCCGAACTTATCGCACAGTGGACCCCACAGCGCGCGGACGAGCGCGCCGATGAGTGGTCCGAGGAAGGCGTAGCTCGCGCCGGCAGGAAGGTTGTCGTAGGCGCCGGCAAATTCGGAGCCTTCGCCGAAGATTTGGTTAATAAGCAGCGCGGTTTGTGCCGCGAAGCCGGAAAATGCGCCGAAGGTCATGAAGTAGACGACAGTAAGAATCCAGGTGTTCTTATTGCCAAAGATGTCCATCTGCTGGCGGAAATTCGCCTTCACGGGAACGTCCTTGAGCAGGGTCCATGCCAGGAATGCGCCGACGATGGCCCACGGGACCAAGAAGATGGCGGGGTTGTGGACAAAGATTTCGCCGTCATCGGTGCGCTGCGGGGCAACAAAACCTACACCCAACAGGGTAAAGCCCATGAGCCATGGGGCAACCAGCTGGATAAAGGAGATACCGAAGTTACCGATGCCGGCCTGGATACCCAGCGCGGTACCAGAGAGGCGCTTGGGGAAGAAGTAGCCGGTCGAGGGCATGAATCCGGAGAAGACGCCGCCGCCGATGCCGGAGAGGAAGGCGAGGGTCATCAGCCACCAGTACGGGGTGGAGGAGTCCTGCACCGCGAAGAACCAGCCCAGCATGGGGATGATAAACAGCAGCGAGGAGCTGAAGACGAGCTTGCGCGTGCCCAGGATGGGCGGCAAGAACATGAAGATGAGGCGGAAGATGCCGCAGGCCAATCCGGGGATGGCGGTCAGCCAGTAGAGCTGGCTGCGGGATAAGTCGAAACCGATCTGGTTCAACTGTGGGGCAATTGCCGATACGAGGTACCAGGTGGCAAAGCCAATGATAAGGACGAATGTGGAGATCCACAGCGTGCGCCAGGCAATTTTAGAATCCCAGTGGTCAGAATCTTCTGGATCCCAACCCTGGATGACTTTGCCTGAGGTATCAAGAGCAGTCATGATTTCCTCACAGATAGTAGGTTGTTCAACTCTTTAATCTACCGGCGACTATGCTCAAAAAGGTAAATAAAACCGATAAAATCCGTATCTAATTACGACACACAAATGTTGCGTAATTCTTGATCGATTCCGATGTTGCTGGTTAGCCCCGTGCCTCAAGTGTGTTGGTATCGAAAACGGAATAATGTGATATTAACCACACTCTATAGTGGGGAAGGAATGAGACTCATGTCCCAAAGAAAGGCGCAGATAATCGTCAGCTCGGACCGCATCCTGGCCGGGGAAAAATCGAACCGCGCCGGGGAGAAAGCGGCAGAAATCCTGCGCGCGCACGACATCGAGGTGGCACCACCCAGCATCGTGCCGGAGGGCTTTACGCCCGTCGATGACGCGCTGCGCACCGCCGTGGATACCGGCACCGATATTGTCGTGATTATCGGCGGCACCGGCATCGGGGCGACGAACCTGACCCCAGAGGTCACCGAGCGCTATATCAAGGCCCGCCTCTATGGCCTAGAGACCCAGGTGCTCCTGCGCGGGCTCGAGTCCTCGCCCAAGGCTGGCCTGTCTCGCGGGATCATCGGCATGACCGAGCACGGCGGCGGCAGCCTCATCATCAATTGCGCCTCATCCACCGGCGCCGTGGCAGATGCCCTTGGGGTTATTGCGCCGCTGCTTGCCGATGTCTTCCGCTCCCGCGGCGAATAATTCTCCTCCTCACCCCTCCCCGTAACCCTCCCTTCGTGCTCACGGGGAGGGTGGACTGTGGCTAAATTAGCCGCGCCGGTGAGCGCGAAGGGCGGGGTGTGGCTGAATGTCCTGTAATTCGGCCGGGGTATCGTAATCGCGTTCGGCACCGGTGCCGGCCACCTCGACGAAATCGGCGCCGCGAACCAGCCTTCGCACGGAGACATTGCGGGTGGACTCCAACGCACCTAGGCACCCAAAGAGCGCATCGGTATGCCACAGCGAACACAGCGGTTGTAAGTACCCATCTGCGGCGCGGGTAATCGCGGCACCGGCGGTGGGCGCGGCATGCAACGCTCCGTTCAGGTGTGGGAGCAGTTGCGGGGAATCGGGAGCATCCACCGCGAAGAGTGCCAGGCGGTCACAATGCGACAAAGCACGCGCACCGGCCTCGATGCCGGCGACGGGGCCACCAAAAAGCGGCGACTCGTACACCTGCGGCATACCGAGGTAATGCGGGGAAATAACGATAGACGGCATGCCATAGGGAAGCTGGCGCAGCAGGCGGTCCACCAGGCGCAGGCCAAAGGCGCGTACCTGTGCCTTATCGGCCCCGCCCATGCGGCGCGATTGCCCGCCGGCCAAAATGATCGCGCCGTCCATTAAGCCTCCGGGAGGGTCCTAGACCAATCGCCGGAGCGCCCGCCCGACTTCGCCACGATGCCGCACCGGCGAATATACGCGGAGCGATCGACGCCCTTGACCATGTCAATGAGCGCTAAGGCGGCAACGTTGACCGCGGTCAGTGCCTCCATTTCCACGCCGGTGCGGTCGGCGGTGCGCACGGTGGCGGTGATCTTCACGTGGGCATCAGCAAGCTCGAGATCCACCGCGCAGCCATGCACGCCGATGGTGTGCGCGAGCGGCAGGAGCTCTGGGACCTTCTTCGCCGCGGAAATGCCGGCGATGCGCGCGACCGCCAGCACGTCGCCCTTGGGCACGGTGCCCTCGCGCAGCGCGGTCATGATCTCCGGGGAACAGGCGACCTCGCCCTCAGCGGTGGCCGTGCGCACGGTCGGTTGCTTCTCGGTCACATCGACCATGTAGGCGGTGCCGGCGGAATTGAGGTGGGTAAACTCCATAGAAAATTCTCCTCGTTAATACAGATAGACGGTGGTTTCTTCGCCCGCGGCGGGGGCATGCCCATCGATGATGCAATACCCATTCGTACCTGCCAGCGAGACCACGCGGTGGCTGCCGCGGCTTAACGCGCCAGTAATCCTGGGCTTTCCCGCAAAACTTACGGTTACAGGAACAATGAAGGGGCGCGTGCTTGCGGGTGGCAGTGGCACCGCCACCTCCGCACGCACCTGCACGGTCTCGCGCGGATGTGGCTGGCCCGATAAGGCGGCGATAAGCGGGCGGGCATAAAGCTGGAAACCAACGAAAGCCGCCACAGGATTGCCCGGCAGCGCAAGCACTGGAACACCCCGCCACGTGCCGATGCCCTGCGGCGCGCCGGGCCGCTGGTGAACGTGCCCGAACCACGAATTATCGCCCGTGCCCAGCACCCCGTGCACCACATCGAAGGCGCCGGCCGATACCCCGCCGGAGGTAATGATGAGATCGTGGGATTCGGTGAGCTCATCGAGCAATCTGGATAACTCCGCGGGGTCGTCGCCGACGTGGAAGTAGGACTCCGTGTGGGCGAGGGAGGCGAGCATCGGCCCATTGGAATCTGGCAGGCGCCCTGGGGAAAGCTCGTCTGGATACGAAGAAAGCTCATTGCCGGAAGAAATCACCGCAATGTGTGGGCGCCGGTAGGCCTGCACCGAATAGATGCCGGTGGATATAAGCGCTGCAATAACCGCGGCATTCGCGGTGGTCCCGGCCGTAGCAACGACGGTGCCTGGCCGTATATCTTCGCCGGCGGGGCGGATATGCGTTTTTGCGGGCGCTTCGGTGATGGTGACCCTGCGCGGCAGCTCCGTAGGCCCGGGCGGGACGGTGGTGTTTTCTACTGGGACGACGAGCAGGCCAGCGGTATCACCCACCGGCGCACCGGTCATGATGCGAACGGCCTGGCCGGCGGGAACTTCCTGGGCGGTAGCCCCGGCGGGGACATCGCCTGCGACCGGCAGCGTCCACGGGCCCGTGCCCGAAATATCAGTGGCGCGGACGAGGAATCCATCCATGGCGGAATTAGCAAACGGCGGGACGGGAAAACGCGCGGTGGCATCCTCTGCTAATACCCGGCCGCGCAGCGCTGGGCCCACGGGAACGGACTCTGCGCGCGGGGCCGGCGCCAGCGCCAGAACCGCGGAAAGGTGCTCAGAAATGGAACGCGATGCGGACATAAATAATTAGATTAGCCGCCAATGGCTGACATGGGACGATCCGGCTGCAAAAAGCCTTCATCATCAATGCCGTGGCCGGGTTTCTTCGTCCACATTTCCCCGGCCCATGCCTCCATCAACTCCTCGTCGCTCGCGCCAGAGCGCATGAGATCCCGCAATTGGGTTTCGGAATTGCCAAAAAGGCAGTTGCGCACGGCGCCATCGGTGGTAAGCCGGGTGCGGTCGCAGTCGCCACAGAAGGGATGGGTTACCGAGGCGATAATGCCCAGCTTGCCGGCGGTGCCATCGGGGGCGATAGCATCCCACAACGCGGCCGGGGCCGATCCGCGCGGCTCCCGCGCCGGGCGCATGGAAAAGTGGTCCTGGAGCCTGAGCAAAATATCATCGGCGGTGACCATGTCTTGGCGGCGCCACTTTTCGCGCGGGCCGAGAGGCATCTGCTCGATAAAGCGCAGCTGGGCGCCCTGGTGCAGGGCATAGTCCGCCAGCGGGACGATATCTTCCTCGTTGACGCCGGGCATGACCACGGCATTGATCTTGACGGGATTCAATCCGGCATCGGCCGCAGCGGCGATGGCCTCGAGCACGTGGGATAGGCGGTCGCGGCGGGTGAGTGCGGCATAGCGCTGAGGATCGATGGTATCCAGCGAGATATTGATGCGGTCGAGCCCCGCGGCGGCAAGCTTTGCGGCGCGCTTTTCCAGACCCAACCCATTGGTAGTCAGCGCCGTGGACGGTGCGATGCCTTCATCCGTGGTGAGTTCCTTGGTGGCGGCGATGATATCTGCCAAGGATTTGCGCAACAGCGGTTCGCCGCCGGTAAAGCGCACCTGGCGGATGCCGAGCTTTTCCACGCCGAGGCGGATAAGCCGGATGGTTTCTTCATCGGATAGCGTTTGCTGCGTGGGCATCCACTCTAAGCCTTCGGCCGGCATGCAGTACGTGCAGCGCAGGTTGCAGCGATCCGTAAGCGACACGCGCAGGTCGCGGGCCCTGCGGCCGTAGCGATCAACCAAGGCGCGGGTGCCGTCGCTTGCTGCGGCAGGTAAGTCCTCCGGCGGCTGCGACCGGCCCACGGTGGGCAGGGGTAGGGAGACCGCTGAAGAAGAAGGCGTTGGTGAAGTCATTGCTGCCAGTCTAAGAGTGGGGAACAAGGTACACCAAGCTACAACGCCACCTGGCCGGGGATTATTCCTCGTTTTCCCGGTTAAAATCGCTTTCGTCGATATCGTCAAGGCGCTGGGCTTCACCCGGGCCCTTGAGGCGGATGATGTTGTAATCGCCTTCGGCCAAGTGGGCGCGCAAATCCTTCTTATCGAACTTGCCCACTGACGTCTTATCGATGGATTTTACGAAGGTCCAGTACTCCGGCAGCATCCAGCTGGGCAATTCCTTGCGCAGGCTCTGGCGCAACTTTTCGGCGGTCTCGATGGTGGGCGAGGCCTGCTCGCCCAAGACGGTGACGGCAAGTGGGCGTTCCACCCATTGCTTATCGGGGTAGCCGATCACCGCGGCTTCCACCACATCGGAATTGGCCATGATGAGGTTTTCCAGCTGTACCGAATAGATCCACTCGCCGCCGGAGCGGATGACATCGCGGGCGCGGTCCTCAACGGTAAGAAAGCCGTCCTTCGTCACGGAACCGACATCGCCGGTGCGCAACCAGCCATCCGCGGTGAACTTGGATTCTGCGGCCTCGACCGGCTTGCCGCGGAATTCGGAGGCCACCTCGCCCGGCTCGGCGGTGGGCGAATGATAATAAGAACCGGTCACAAGGTTGCCACGCACCTGGAGCTCACCGGCATTGCGGTCGGTCTTGGATACCACTTGGCCATCATTGACCACGCGGTACTGCAGCGAGGCGGCAATCTTGCCCTGGGAGATGCGATAGGCCCAGCGGGTATCGCCGGAGGCACCCTGCGGCGGGCGGGCAACGCTGCCTACCGTCGAGGTTTCGACCATGCCCCAGACGTGGACGACGTCGACGCCGTAATGCTCTTCCCACATCTTGATAAGCTGCGGCGGCACGGGGGAGCCGCCGGCGAAGATCTCCGTCAGCGTCATGCGCTCAGGTGGATTGTGCATGTAGTGCACGAATAGCTGGATCCAGATGGTAGGCACGCCGTGGGCCACGCGCGGCGACGTGGCCGCGATGACCTTGGCGAGGGTGGGGGCGGAGACATCGGCATCGGGAAGCACGAGCGGGGTGCCCGTCATGAAACACGTAAAGGGAACGCCCCAGCTCAGCACGTGATAGATGGGGATGCAGCACAGGAAGGTCTCACCGTGGGTAATGCACAGCGAGTCCGAGGAACGCAGCTGCATGGCCTCGAGGTAGAGCGAGCGGTGGGAGTATAAAACGCCCTTGGGTGCGCCGGTAGTGCCGGTGGAATAGCACAATGCGGCGGCGGTGCGCTCATCGAGCTCAGGCCAATCGTAGGTGGTAGAGCGGCCATCGAGAAGAGCCTCGTAGGAATAAAACTCTATCCCGCGCGGGAAATGGTGGGCAAAGCGCTGTGGCGATTGGGAACCGGTAAAAATCACCGAATGCACGGATGGGGCACCGTTTAAAACCGTGCCCAATTGCGGGGCGAGGCGGGGATCACACACGATGACGGAGACCTCAGCGTGGCTAATGATGTGCCGGATCTGGTCATTCATCAACTGCTTATTCAGCGGGGTAAAAACCGCGCCCTTGCAGGCGGAGCCAAACATGACCTCGAGGTGCTCGGCGCAATTCCACATGAAGCTGCCCACGCGCTGATCACCGGTAATGCCAAGGTCATCGTGTAAAACATGGGCAAAGGCCGCCGCGCGGGCGGCGATATCGCGGAAGGTGACCTTTTCTGCGGGGCCAAACTCGGATCCGGTGCCCTCACCGTGCCAGGTGGTAACAGTGGTATTGCCATGCACCGACGCGCCGTATTCCAAAATACGGGTTAAAGACAGGGGAATATCCATCATCGTGGAAAGCATGCTTCCACTGTAGCGGTGTCCAAGTACTCACGGTGTAGCGAATGCGCTATACTTGCCATCGACTGATAGGAAAGCGGGAAATCTTCCCAATCCTATGCAATCGGGCCCAGTGACAGGTCCCATCGTTAAACATTGCCCACAGTCGTTTCTTGAATTCTTCCGCCCCCGCGTACCAGCTACAAGGGGGAATTCCCATACGGTAACCGGAAGAGGCCTCATGCTTATTGCCCGGCAGGGTGCGCTAGCGCCTTGGCACGAGGGCGAAAAGATAAGAAAAATACACATCGGCTTCCAGTGCAACCGCCCAAGCTTCCCTGAAGTGGGGGAGGGCGGATCCCAACTATGGACCTGGTCAAGCAACGAAAGGATATCCGTGAGCGATACGGACAACACCGCGGCACAGGATCTCGCATCCCTGAAGCTGCCGGAATTGCGCAAAATGGCTGCCGAGCGCGGCCTTCGCGGCGTCTCTGCCCTGCGCAAAGGGGATCTCATCACCGCCATTAAGACCGGTCAGGTTCCCCCAAAGGCGAAGGCAAAAATAGAGCAGGCAGAGAAGGCCGAGAAGGCCGCTAAGGATGCGGCGCCTGCCAAGCAGAAAGATAAGCCGTCTAAGAAGGACGATCGCGGCGAGAGCGATAACGGCAAGTCCAGCGAACAGCAGGACAACCGCGGCAAAGACCGCAAGGACAACGGCGACGACCAGCGCTATGAATCGCGGTCGCAGGCCCGCCGTGCCCGCCGCAACCGCGCCCGCCGCCAGGAGCGTCAAGAGCAGGACGATAATAACCGGGGCGATAATAACCGGAGTGACAACAACCGGGGCGACGCGCACAACCAGAACCAGAATCGCCACCAGGATCGCCGCGATGACTCCCAGGATGGTTCCGATAACCAGGGAGACAAGCAGGGCGATAAGAACGGCGATAATAATCACCGCAATAATCGCAATGACGATAATAATTTTGACCGCGGTAACCGCCGTGGCCGCCGCAACCGCCGGAATCGCCGGGGTGGCCGGGGTAATAATGATAACCACGGCGGCGGCAATGACCTGCAGGTACGCGAGGGTGATGAGCTGCAGGCAGTCGGCGGCATCTTGGATGTTGTAGACAATAACGTCTCTTTCCTGCGCACCACTGGGTACCGCGCGGGCGATGCGGACGTCTTTGTTAATAAGAACATCGTGCGCCGGCTGGGTCTGCGCTCTGGCGATGCCATTACCGGTCAGGTGAAGGTGGCTGGACCTACCCACACCCACGGCAATGGCCGCAACCGCCGCAAGTACAACCAGTTGGTGCAGGTC
Source organism: Corynebacterium sp. KPL1818 (assembly GCF_000478135.1). Classification (NCBI taxonomy): domain Bacteria; kingdom Bacillati; phylum Actinomycetota; class Actinomycetes; order Mycobacteriales; family Corynebacteriaceae; genus Corynebacterium; species Corynebacterium sp. KPL1818. Next base: position 351,080 of record NZ_KI515760.1, read on the forward strand.
GATACCGTCAATGGGATCGATCCAGAAGAGGCCAAGCAGCGCCCGCACTTTAATAAGCTCACGCCGCTGTATCCCAACCAGCGCCTGCGCTTGGAAACGGATCCAAAGATCCTCACCACCCGCGTCATCGACCTGATCATGCCGATTGGTAAGGGCCAGCGCGCGCTCATCGTCTCGCCGCCAAAGGCCGGTAAGACCACGATTTTGCAAAATATCGCGAATGCGATTGCCACCAATAACCCTGAGTGCTACCTCATGGTGGTGCTGGTGGATGAGCGCCCTGAAGAGGTCACGGACATGCAGCGCTCCGTGAAGGGTGAGGTCATTTCTTCGACCTTTGACCGCCCGCCATCAGAGCACACCTCCGTTTCCGAGCTGGCCATCGAACGCGCAAAGCGTCTGGTAGAACAGGGCAAGGATGTTGTGGTGCTGCTGGATTCCATCACCCGCTTGGGCCGTGCGTACAACAACTCCTCCCCGGCATCGGGCCGCATCCTGTCCGGTGGTGTGGATTCCAATGCGCTCTACCCGCCAAAGCGCTTCTTGGGCGCTGCCCGCAATATCGAAGAGGGCGGTTCGCTCACCATCATCGCCACCGCGATGGTGGAGACCGGTTCGACCGGCGATACCGTCATCTTCGAGGAATTCAAGGGCACGGGCAACGCGGAATTGAAGCTGGACCGCGGGATCTCGGAACGCCGCGTATTCCCAGCTGTGGATGTCAACCCCTCCGGAACCCGCAAGGACGAGCTCCTGCTGGTGCCTGAAGAGGCGCGCATCATGACCAAACTGCGCCGCATCCTGTCGGCCCTGGATTCCCATCAGGCAATTGACCTGTTGATCAAGCAGCTTAAGAAGACCCGCTCGAATGGCGAGTTCCTCATGCAGGTGGCTTCTTCTGCACCGATGGCTGCGGATAAGGACGAGGAAGACTATGTCTAATCAAGTTTCCATGGTTGATGACATTGTGTCGGAATACCAGGGCATTGAAATGCAGATGGGCGACCCAGAAATCGCCGGCGATCAGCAGGCTTTTCGCAAGCTATCCAAGCGGTACGCGGAGCTGCGCCCCATCATCAAGGTCAACGAGGAGCTGACCCAGGCGCGCGAGGATCTCGCGGACGCCAAGGAGATGGCTTATGAAGACCACGACTTCCAGGAAGAAGCGGACCGCCTAGCAGCGTCGGTGGAAGAGCTGGAAGAAAAGCTGGCTGACCTGCTCGCCCCGCGCGATGAGCAGGACTCGGAAGATATCATCATGGAGATCAAGGCCGGCGCCGGCGGCGAAGAGGCCGCGCTCTTTGCCGGCGACTTGGCCCGCATGTACGAGCGTTTTGCCGATAAGATCGACTTTAAGTGGGAGGTCTTGGGCCTTAACGAGTCCGATTTGGGCGGCGTAAAGGACATGACCATTTCCTTCCGCGCTAAGTCTCCGACGCGCGATGGCGCGTGGTCCGTCTTCAAATTCGAGGGCGGCGTGCACCGCGTGCAGCGCGTGCCGGTCACGGAATCGCAGGGCCGCATCCAGACCTCCGCTGCTGGCGTGCTGGTGTACCCGGAGCCCGAAGAGGTGGAATCGGTCAATATCGATGACAAGGATATCCGCGTCGATGTGTACCGTTCCTCCGGTAAGGGCGGCCAGGGCGTGAACACCACCGACTCCGCGGTGCGCATTACCCACCTGCCCACGGGGTTGATTGTTACCTGTCAGAAGGAACGTTCGCAGATCCAGAACAAGGCCCGCGCCCTGCAGGTGCTGCAGGCTCGCCTGGATCAGATGGAGCGCGAGGCCCGCGAGGCCGAGGCTGGCGAGCAGCGCGCCTCCCAGGTGCGCACCATGGATCGCTCCGAGCGCGTGCGCACTTATAACTGGCCCGAAAACCGCATCACGGATCACCGCATTGGCTACAAGGCCAATAACCTGGATTCCGTGTTAAACGGCGATATGCAGGATCTCATCAAAGCCCTGCAGGACCAAGAGCGCGCCGAGCGCCTTGAGGCCGAGGGGTAATTGCGGTCGATGGAATCGTACGGTGAGGCGCTGCGCCATGGGGTGCAGCGCCTTCGCGTTGCTGGAGTAGGAAGTCCCGAGTGGGATACGCGGATCCTCATCTCCCACCTCATTCACTGCGGGCATTTGGATATCCCGCTGCACGAGCCACCCATGCCCGGCTTCGAGGTGGCTTTTGAGGCGCTTTTGCGCAGGCGGGAACAGCGCGAGCCGCTGCAATACGTGCTGGGTACGGCGTGGTTTGGTCCCCTAGACCTAAAGGTGGGCCCAGGCGTGTTCATTCCGCGCCCGGAAACGGAGGTGATGGCGGACTGGGCGGTCCACCACGCACCAGGCCCGCGCATGGTGGATTTGTGCTCGGGTTCGGGCGCGCTGGCGCTCTACCTGCAGCATTACGTACCGCAGGCGGAGGTTAAGGCAGTAGAGCTTTCCGATGCCGCCCTCGAGTTCACCCGCGCCAATACTCTCGGCACCGGGGTAGAGGTGGTGCAGGCGGACGCGACCGACAGTCAGACTCTGGCGGACTGGAATGGCACGGTCGATCTCGTGGTGAGCAACCCGCCATACGTTCCGGAAGATCCGAACTTGCAACCGGAGGTGTATCACGATCCGCGCGTGGCCGTCTTCGGCGGCGATGACGGCATGGGAGTAATCCGCGGGTTGATTCCCACCATCGCCAGGCTTTTGCGCCCGGGCGGGGTCATGGCGATTGAACACGACGATACGACTGGCGATGCCGTGCGCGATGCGGTGCGTGACCACGGCGGCTTTTCCCATATCGCTCCGCTTAAGGACTTAACAGGCACGCCGCGCTTTATTACTGCACAGCGCGCGGTAGACTAAGGCATCACCGTCGGGCAAGAAGGGGATAATTGATGCAAGGAAAAATTTATAATTGCGCCGATGACACCGAGCGTGAGGAAGGCGTGAGCATCGCCACCAAGGCCGCAAAGTCTGGGCGGCTCGTGGTCATGCCCACCGATACGCTGTACGGTTTGGGCTGCGATGCCTTCGATAATGACGCGGTAGCCAACCTGCTCGCCACCAAGCAGCGCGGGCCGGATATGCCGGTTCCCGTGCTCGTTGGCTCGTGGAATACCGTGCGCGGACTCGTCGCCTCGTACCCCGATTCCACCCGCGACCTCGTCGAGGCCTTTTGGCCAGGCGGGCTATCCATCGTGGTGCCACAGGCGCCATCCTTGCCGTGGAACTTGGGAGATACCCGCGGCACCGTCATGCTGCGGATGCCCCTTCACCCGATTGCCATCGAGCTCTTGCGCGAGGTAGGACCGATGGCGGTTTCATCTGCCAATATCTCCGGACACCAACCACCAACTACGGCGCAAATGGCCAAGGACCAATTGGGCAAGGCCGTCACCGTGTACTTGGATGGGGGAGAAACGGACATCGGCAAGCCCTCGACCATTATCGATCTCTCCGGTGATCATCCATACCTACTGCGCGAGGGTGCATTATCCGCGGAGGAAATCGGTGAGGTCCTCGGCGTCTCCGCTGATTCCCTGCGGACCCGGCCCCAAGGATAGAAGGAGCATTTCGCGTGAGCGGCACTGGCGTACCGCTGCGCGAGTTGGCCTTGGTCATCCTCGTAGCAGCGACATTTACCTACCTGACCACCGGAGTGGTGCGATCCTTTTTGGTCCGCACGGGCCGGGTGGCAGAAATTCGCCTGCGTGATTCCCACTCCCAGCCCACGCCCCGCATGGGCGGGCTCGCCATGTTTACCGGTTTTGGCGCGGCGATATTCCTCGCAGCCCAGCTTCCAGCCTTGACTCGCGGGTTTATGCCCGTCACCCCGGAGATGAGCGCGGTGATGTGGGCGGCGCTGGCCATCGTGCTTGTCGGGGTTGCCGATGACTACTTGGAACTCGGCGCCCTCATCAAGCTTTTCGGGCAGCTCTTTGCCGCCGCGCTCATGAGTGGCCTGGGCCTGACGTGGACGCTGCTTTTCATCCCCTTCGGCGGCGGCACCACGGTAGTGCTCGACCAGATTCAAAGCACGTTGCTTACCGCGTTTTTCACCGTGCTCCTTATCAATGCCATCAACTTCGTCGACGGCCTCGATGGCCTCGCAGCAGGACTTGGCCTCATCGCCGGTGGCGCCATCTTAGTCTTTTCGCTCACCGTCCTGCATGACCAGGGCGGGGCGGTATCGGCCTATCCACCCGCTATTATCAGCGCCGCTCTGGTGGGGATGTGTGCGGGCTTTTTGCCCCATAACTTTGAACCCTCGCGAATCTTTATGGGCGATTCCGGCTCCATGCTTATCGGGCTCTTGCTCGCCGCGGCTTCTACTTCGGCCTCGGGCAAGATCAATATGTCTCTCTACGGCACCGTGGACATGGTGGCGCTAATGTCGCCCATCCTCGTGGTGATCGCAGCGGTGTTTATTCCAGTCTTAGACCTTGTCTGGGCGGTTATTCGCCGCCTATCCCAGGGCCGTTCGCCATTTTCTGCGGATAAGGCGCATATCCACCACCGCCTGTTGTCGTTGGGGCATACGCACCGGCGCACTGTGCTCGTGCTGTACCTCTGGGTATCCGCGGTGGCCTTCGGTGCGGTGTCCTTTTCCATCGTGCCGGCCCCGGTAGCGGTCGGCTTGTCCATCACGGCATTATTGGTTGCCTTTGGCACGACCTTGATTCCACTGCGGCAGGGCAAGATTGGCCTCCGGTCATCGGATGATTGCGTATTGCATGACTCTGCGAGCGCGTGATGTAGGGTGAATGTCCGTGAGTGACACAACGGAAAATGCTAATTTCGATGACCCGCGCGTGCCGCTGCAGCGCGCCGTAAAGAAGGGGGCTACCGCCCTCGGCATCTTTACCATCATTTCCCTCGCCGTCTGGGGAGGGGCACAAGGTGTCGCCGGGCTCTGGGGCGTTATCGTCGGCGCTGCTCTCGGCGGCGGCTTTGTCTTGTTTACCGCGCTGTCGGTCCTCTTTACCGCGAACTCGACCCCCTCTACCACTATCGCGGTGGTATTGGGCGGCTGGCTTATCAAGCTGATCGTGCTTATCGGCGTGCTGGCCATTATCCGGGACATGGATTTCTATGACACGTGGGCGCTCTTTCTTACCGTCGTCGTCGCGCTCATCGTTACCTTAGGCTCCGAAGTCTGGGCCGTGGTCACCTCTCGGGTCACCTACGTGTCCTAATTCGTGCCCACATTAGGGCTTAGCCGTCGCGCACTGGGGTGGTGCGCGACGGCCTTTTTGTGCCTGCATGCTGGCATTAATGGAAGGTGACCACCCCCGAGGAGGTGTGTTGGCTTAGGGGTGTGATCAACTGCACGTTTGTGAATTAGGCAGGAATAGCGCGGTTTTGTCTGCCAAAAGGCGGATATGGCGGTATCGGGTGTGGCTTATGGGGCCCCCACGTGCGAAAACTGTTGATCCAGCTGATACGATTTGCTTCGGGTTACCGCGGGGTTAAGTGTTGCGCTTTTATCCTGCACGGTAAATCCCTGTCTTGTTCACGCTGATGTGCGACGGAGTCCGTGTTCAAGGCAGAGAGTTTGAGACGTCCATCGCACCACAGAAGCCAGCTATTGGCTGTGTGGCCCGAACACGGGAGAGAACGCTGAGCGTTACAACATTGGCTATGAAAGGGCACTTCCATACGCCCGATCTAGGTGAAGAATTCTTCCCGGGGCAAATTGATGCCGACCATCTGTTTTTCGGTGACTTCGCCGACGGATGGTTCGCGCTTGACCGCCTGATGCTGATTCGCATTTTGATGACGCTAATTGTGGTGATCCTTTTCTGGGCTGCCTTTAAGAACCCTAAGTTGGTTCCTTCTGGCATTCAGAATGTGGGCGAGAACGCGGTCGACTTCGTCCGCGTCCACATCGCCGAGGACATTTTGGGTAAGAAGGAGGGAAAGCGATTCCTGCCAATTATCGCTAGCATCTTCTTCGCGGTTCTGTTTATGAACGTCGCGACCGTTATCCCGGGACTTAACGTCTCGCCCAACGGTCGTATTGGTATGCCAATTGTGTTGGCAGCCGTTTCGTACATCGTCATGATTTACGCCGGCGCCAAGCGCTACGGCTTTGGTAAGTTCATTCGCTCCTCCGTAGTGATTCCGAACTTGCCACCGGCATTGCACCTTTTGGTGGTTCCGATTGAGTTCTTCTCTACGTTCATTCTGCGACCGGTTACCCTTGCAATTCGTCTCATGGCGAACTTCCTTGCTGGACACATCATCCTGGTTCTTCTCTTCTCTGCTACGAACTTCTTCTTCTGGCAGCTAAATGGTTGGACCGTCCTGTCTGGGCTGACCGTGGTCTTGGGCTTGGCTATGAGCCTGTTCGAGATTCTGGTTATCTTCTTACAGGCGTACATCTTCGCTTTGTTGACGGCGGTGTACATCGAGTTGTCCTTGCACGCTGATTCGCACTAAGGACGAGGTCGACGAGCGCGACCGAGTAATCCACCTAATTACACAACACTGACATTCGGTCCGGTTCGGACTGAAGATTTTTACGAAAGGGAACGACTTTCACCATGAACGAAATCATTCTGGCACAGGATGCTGCTACGACGTTCGAAGGCTTCGGCACCATCGGCTACGGCTTGGCTGCTATCGGCCCAGGTATCGGTATCGGCATCGTTGCCGGCAAGACCGTTGAGGCTATGGCTCGCCAGCCGGAGATGGCCGGCCAGCTGCGTACCACCATGTTCCTTGGTATCGCCTTCACCGAGGCCCTGGCCCTTATCGGCCTGGTTGCCGGCTTCCTGTTCTAAAAGTACGAGTTTTCCAAACCGAAACTTTTAAGACGGGAGACCAATGAATAACGTCGTTTATATGCTTGCAGCAGAGGGCGAGGAGAACCCAGGTTCGGGTAGCTTCTCCGTTCTTCTGCCCAAGAACTATGACATTTTCTGGTCTTTGCTGTGCTTCATCGTAATTCTCTGGTTGTTCTGGAAGTTCGTGCTTCCTCGTTACACCAAGTTGCTCGAAGAGCGTGAAGACCGGATTGAGGGCGGCATGAAGCGCGCTGAGGCCCAGCAGGCCGAGGCCAAGGCTGCTCTAGAAAAGTACAATGCTCAGCTGGCTGATGCCCGCGCAGAGGCAGCCGAGATCCGCGAGCAGGCGCGCGAGCGCGGCAAGCAGATCGAGGCTGACGCGAAGAGCCAAGCGGAAGAGGAATCCCGCCGCATCGTCGCCAATGGCGAAAAGCAGTTGGAAGCTTCTCGTGCGCAGGTTGTTACTGAGCTGCGTTCCGAAATGGGACAGAACTCCATCAACCTGGCAGAAAAGATTCTGGGCGGCGAGCTTTCTGACGCCTCCAAGAAGTCCTCTACCATCGATGGCTTTTTGTCCGAGCTCGACTCTGTGGCACCGGCCGGAAAGTAGGCAACTATGAAGGCAGCTAGCCGCGAAGCACTCGCGAACTCACAATCCCGTGTGGATGAAATCCTCGCTGGCGATAAAAACGTCGCTAGTGCAGTCCAAGCGGGCCTAGACATTTTTGAGGTCGTCGACGTTTTGGATGGGGACCGCGAATTGCGCGTATCCTCCATCGACGTTGCAGCCCCGGCTGAAGCACGCAAGTCCTTGGCCGAGAATCTCTTTGGCTCCAAGATTTCTGCCGGTGCACTGAGCATCCTGCAGGAAGCTGCGGCGAACCAATGGTCTTCGCCGAAGGACTTCGTCAACGGGCTTGTATCCTTGGGCCGCCGCGCATTGCTGCGCGCAGCCGAGGCGCAGGGCCAATTGGGCCAGGTCGAAGACGAGCTTTTCCGCTTGGTGCAGATTCTGGACCGCGAGGGCGAGCTTACCCAGCTGCTTTCCGATCGAACTGCTGAATCCGCACGCAAACGCGGATTGCTGGCAAACGTGCTCTACGGCAAAGTGACGATGTTTACTGAAGCGCTCGCGCTGCAGGCCGTCAGCCGCCCAGAGCAGAACCCCATTGATGACGTTGCCGGATTGGCCGATGCTGCAGCAGCGCTGCAGGATCGCACCATCGCGCGCGTAGTCGCTGCGGGTGAATTGAATGAAGGCCAGCAGGCAGTACTCGCTGAGAAGCTGGGCAAAATTTATGGTCGTGCGATGTCCATTCACTCTGAGGTTGACACCAGCCTCCTCGGTGGCATGCGCATCCGCGTCGGCGATGAAATCATTGACGGCTCGACGGCAGGCAAAATTGCCCGCTTCCGTGCCCAGATGGTGTAGCCGAAACGACAGAAACGATTTAAGTAAGTGCTGGAAGATACTACCGAGAGCAGGAAGAACATGGCGGAGCTGACGATCTCCTCCGACGAGATCCGTAGTGCGATTGCGAACTACACCTCGAGCTACTCCGCGGAGGCCTCCCGTGAGGAGGTCGGCGTGGTCATTTCGGCAGCTGACGGTATTGCGCAGGTTTCTGGCCTGCCATCCGTTATGGCGAATGAGCTGCTCGAGTTCCCCGGCGGCGTAATTGGCGTCGCACAGAACCTTGACACCAATTCCATTGGTGTCGTGGTCCTGGGTAACTACGAGTCCCTCAAGGAGGGCGACGAGGTTAAGAGGACCGGAGAGGTCCTTTCCATCCCCGTGGGCGAGGACTTCCTCGGCCGCGTTATTAACCCACTGGGCCAGCCCATCGACGGCTTGGGCCCAATCGAAAGCGAAGAGGAGCGCGTCCTCGAGTTGCAGGCACCTTCGGTGCTGCAGCGCCAGCCGGTTGAAGAGCCAATGCAGACCGGCATCAAGGCTATCGATGCGATGACCCCGATCGGCCGTGGTCAGCGTCAGCTGATCATTGGTGACCGTAAGACCGGTAAGACCGCGGTTACCATCGATACCATTTTGAACCAGAAGGCTAACTGGGAGTCTGGCGACAAGGACAAGCAGGTCCGTTGTATTTACGTCGCCATCGGCCAGAAGGGCTCGACCATCGCCAGCGTGCGCCGCACCCTTGAGGAGCACGGCGCGCTGGATTACACCACCATCGTGGCGGCCCCAGCTTCTGATTCCGCCGGCTACAAGTGGCTGGCACCGTTCTCCGGTGCTGCATTGGGCCAGCAGTGGATGTACCAGGGCAACCACGTCCTGGTTATCTACGATGACCTGACCAAGCAGGCTGAGGCATACCGCGCAATTTCGCTGTTGCTGCGCCGCCCGCCGGGACGTGAGGCTTACCCAGGCGACGTCTTCTACCTGCACTCCCGCTTGCTGGAGCGCGCTGCCAAGCTTTCCGATGACATGGGTGCCGGCTCCATGACCGCACTGCCCATCATCGAGACCAAGGCTAATGACGTCAGTGCCTTCATTCCGACCAACGTCATTTCCATTACTGACGGTCAGGTCTTCTTGGAGTCCGACCTCTTCAACCAGGGTGTTCGCCCGGCTATTAACGTCGGTGTGTCCGTCTCCCGTGTTGGTGGTGCGGCACAGACCAAGGGTATGAAGAAGGTTGCCGGTAACCTCCGTCTTGACCTGGCTGCATACCGTGACCTGCAGGCATTCGCTGCCTTCGCATCCGACCTGGACGCTGCCTCCAAGGCACAGCTGGAGCGCGGCTCTCGCTTGGTCGAGCTGCTGAAGCAGTCCGAATCCTCGCCGCAGCCGGTGGAATACCAGATGGTATCCATCTACCTCGCCGAGGCAGGCATCTTCGACGTCGTTCCCGTCGAAGACGTTCGCCGCTTCGAGGCCGAGGTGCACGAGTACCTCAACGCCAATACTCCAGAGGTCTTTGAGCAGATCGCCGGCGGCAAGGCGCTCAGCGATGAGTCCAAGGAAGCACTCGAGGCCGCAGCCAAGGAGTTCGCTCCTACGTTCCGCTCCTCCGAGGGCCACAACTTGGGTACCGAAGAGCCTGTAGATCCTTTGGACGAAAATGACGTGAAAAGCACCGAGCTCAACGTCTCCCGGAAGACGGCTAAGTAGAGTTCAGCTCTCGTAATTAACCGTCTATATGAAAGAAGGGAGGAGAAACGATGGCTAATCTTCGCGAATTGCGCGACCGCATTCGGTCCGTGAACTCGACTAAGAAGATCACTAAAGCCCAGGAGCTCATTGCTACCTCGCGCATTACCAAAGCGCAGGCTCGGGTGGAAGCCTCTCAGCCGTACGCGACTGAGCTGACCAATGTCATGAACAGGTTGGCTGCAGCGTCGACGCTAGAGCACCCTATGCTGCGCGAGCGTGAAGACGGCAACGTCGCCGCGATTCTCGTAATCACCTCTGACCGAGGCATGTGCGGTGGCTACAACAACAACGTCTTCAAGAAGGCAGCCCAGCTCAAGGCCCTCCTCGAAAGCAAGGGCTACGAGGTAGTTCGCTACGTCACCGGCAGCAAGGGCATCGGCCACTACAACTTCCGCGAGGAAGAGGTAGCAGGCAGCTGGGATGGTTTCTCTCAGGATCCAACCTGGGAGGGCACCCACGATGTGCGTCGCCACATGATCGATGGCTTCGTTGCTGGTTCGAAGGGCACTACCAAGGGCCGCGAGGGCCTGCATGCGGAAGGTGAAGGCGCAGGTGTTACCGGTTTCGACCAGGTGCACGTGGTCTACACCGAGTTTGAATCCATGCTGACTCAAACCGCGCGTGCGCAGCAGCTTTTGCCTGTTGAGCCGGTCGTGCAGGGCGAGGAGTACGAGATGGGTGACTCCGCACTGGAAGATCCGGAGCCGACGGAAAACATTTCCGCAGACTTCGAGTTCGAACCTGACGCGGATACCCTGATGGAAGCGCTGCTTCCGCAGTACGTCTCGCGTATCCTGTTTGCTATGTTCTTGGAGGCTTCGGCTTCCGAGTCCGCTGCACGCCGTACAGCTATGAAATCTGCTACTGACAATGCAACCGAGATGGTCAATGACCTGTCTCGCGTGGCCAACCAGGCCCGTCAGGCGCAGATTACCCAGGAAATTTCAGAGATCGTCGGTGGCGCTGGCGCGCTATCTGACAGCGCAGAAAGTGACTAGATTATGACTACAGCTCTGCAAGAGCAGAATGCACAGTCTTCGGCAGTCGCCGGTCGTGTCGTGCGCGTCATCGGTCCGGTGGTGGACGTGGAATTCCCACGCGAGGCACTTCCGGCCCTGTACAACGCACTCCACGTCGAGATTAAGCTCGAAGCTGTGGCAAAGACCGTCACCCTCGAGGTCGCTCAGCACCTCGGTGACAACCTCGTTCGTACCGTGTCCATGGCACCTACCGATGGCCTCGTCCGTGGCGCCGAGGTAGTCGACTCCGGAGAGCCTATCTCCGTTCCGGTCGGCGACGTCGTCAAGGGCCACGTCTTTAACGCCCTCGGTGACTGCCTCGATGAGCCAGGCCTCGGCCGCGATGGCGAGCAGTGGGGTATCCACCGCGAGCCACCAGCGTTCGACCAGCTCGAGGGCAAGACCGAGATCCTCGAAACCGGTATTAAGGTCATTGACCTGCTGACCCCTTACGTTAAGGGCGGCAAGATTGGCCTCTTCGGTGGTGCAGGTGTGGGTAAGACGGTCCTGATTCAGGAAATGATTACCCGTATTGCCCGCGAGTTCTCCGGTACGTCGGTCTTCGCCGGCGTCGGCGAGCGCACCCGTGAGGGCACCGACCTCTTCCTGGAAATGGAAGAGATGGGCGTTCTGCAGGATACCGCACTTGTCTTCGGCCAGATGGACGAGCCACCAGGAGTTCGTATGCGCGTGGCCCTGTCCGGCCTGACCATGGCGGAGTACTTCCGCGATGTGCAGAACCAGGACGTGCTGCTGTTCATTGACAACATCTTCCGTTTCACCCAGGCCGGCTCCGAGGTATCCACCCTGCTGGGTCGCATGCCTTCCGCCGTGGGTTACCAGCCAACCTTGGCTGATGAGATGGGTGTGTTGCAGGAGCGCATTACCTCCACCAAGGGTCGTTCCATTACCTCTCTGCAGGCCGTTTACGTGCCTGCCGATGACTACACTGACCCGGCCCCAGCCACGACCTTCGCCCACTTGGATGCGACGACCGAGCTGGACCGTGCCATTGCTTCTAAGGGTATTTACCCGGCAGTGAACCCGCTGACCTCTACCTCTCGTATCCTCGAGCCAGGCATTGTGGGCGAGAAGCACTACGAGGTAGCACAGCGCGTCATCGGTATTCTGCAGAAGAACAAGGAACTGCAGGACATCATCGCCATCCTTGGTATGGACGAGCTGTCTGAAGAAGACAAGGTGACCGTGCAGCGTGCCCGCCGTATCGAGCGCTTCCTGGGCCAGAACTTCTTCGTCGCGCAGAAGTTCACTGGTCTGGAGGGGTCCTACGTGCCGCTGCAGGACACCATCGATGCCTTCGAGCGCATCTGCAACGGTGAGTTTGACCACTACCCAGAGCAGGCCTTCAACGGCTTGGGTGGCTTGGACGATGTCGAAGCTGCATACAAGAAGTTGAACGAGAAGTAGGGAGAGGCACATGGCTGACATCACCGCCGAATTGGTTTCCGTCGAGCGCTCATTGTGGTCTGGTCAGGCCTCCATAGTGACGGCTGAGACCACCGAGGGTGAGATCGGCGTGCTTCCCGGTCACGAGCCTGTGATCGGTCAGTTGATCGACAATGGCGTAGTGACCATCCACCCAGTTGATGGCGCGCGGCGCGTTGCCGCCGTCCAGGGTGGCTTCCTCTCCGTTACCCAGGACAAGATTACCGTCCTCGCTGATTGGGCCATCTGGTCCGATGAGGTGGATGAGGCCCAGGCGGAAGAGGACTCCTCTTCGGCTCATGAGCTCACCAAGTCCCGCGGTGAGGCTGCATTGCGTGCACTTCGCCGCGCAGCAAAGGCTGAATAAACCTTGGATTGGTAGGAGAGGGCAGCAATAGCCGCCCTTCCTGCTCTCAGAAAAGCGCACTGGAATGTATCCGGTGCGCTTTTTCACGTTTTCTTTGCCTTTTCTTATTGGCGCGGAGGCGGAATCAGGCGCTACAATCCAAATAATTGTTCTTTCACTAACCAAGGATGGCGTGTGGAGCCCATGAATTCAACGGTTATCTCGGTGGTCCTGTGGGCCTTAGCGTTGGTGGTATTGCTAGTAGTTCTGCTGGCGGCCCTGCGATTTTTTACTCTGCGCTCGCGCGGAACCGCGGTGTTGTTGCGCTCAATGCCGGCGAAGGATAGCTTTTCTTGGCGCCATGGCGTGCTGCGCTATACCGGAGAAGTTGTTGAATATTTCAAACTGCGCTCTGTATTTCCGCGCTATAACCTGTGGTTTAATCGCCTCGACATCACCATTTTGAACTCCCGTTCTTTGGATGATGACGAGGCTTCTTTCATGTCTGATGCCACCGAGGTAGTGCACTTTAGTACCGGGGATGCGGAATACGAGCTGGCTTCCGATGCCCGAGGGATCATGGCCTTCGAAGCCTGGGTCGAGGCTGCGCCGTCCAAGCGGCAACAGCGCTTTGATTACAAGCAATTGCGGGAGCGAGCCACCCGGCAGTCCAAGCGCCAATAGCAACAGGCTAGGGTAGTAGCCATGCGCTTAGTAATCGCCCGTTGTTCAGTTGATTACGTGGGACGGCTCGACGCCCACCTGCCCTTGGCGGACCGCCTGCTCATCGTCAAAGCAGACGGCTCGGTATCGGTGCATGCCGATGACCGCGCGTATAAACCCCTCAATTGGATGACGCCGCCGTGTACGGTGAGTGAATCCGTCATCGAGGACGTGGATGGCAATGACACCGGCGAGGTCTTGTGGCTAGTGGAAAACCCGAAGGGTGAGCAATTGCGCATCACTATCGCGGAAATCCACGAGGATATCTCCTACGAGATGGGCGAAGACCCCGGCCTAGTAAAGGATGGCGTGGAGGCGCACCTACAGGAGCTTTTGGCCGAAAAGATCGACACCTTGGGCTCCAATTTCACCCTTGTGCGCCGCGAGTACCCCACGGCTATTGGCCCAGTGGACATCATGGCTAAAGATGCTGATAACCGGAATGTTGCCGTGGAGGTCAAGCGGCGCGGTGGCATCGACGGCGTAGAGCAATTGACCCGCTACCTTGAGCTATTGAACCGCGATGAGTTAATTTCCCCGGTATCTGGCATTTTTGCTGCGCAAGAGATTAAGCCACAGGCCCGAACGCTTGCCGAAGACCGCGGGATTCAGTGCGTGATTTTGGATTACCAAGAGTTGCGTGGACTCGAGTCGAAAGAATTGCGGTTGTTTTAATGCCACGGCGAAATAGGCGAAAACCGCAGGAATTCCGGCCACTGCCCAAGGACGGCTCTACCTTCCTTGGTTCGCAGACGGTCGAGGGCCCCAGCTGGACGCACGGGGAGCCGTATCTCATGCGGCACATCGGTTCAGCGCGGGCGCAAAAATTCTATATTTGCCCGGGGTGTAACCAAAATATTCCGCCTGGGGTTGCCCACATCGTCGCCTGGCCGCGCGATACCGGCAGGCAGGGCGATGACCGCCGCCATTGGCACCGGCACTGTTGGGAGCGAAGGTAGACTTGCGGGCATGATTGTTGCATTTTCAGTAGCACCCGCAGTGGTGGATAATGACTCCGGCGAGATGGCCGATGCCGTGGCGGAGGCGGTCCGCGTGGTGCGGGAATCCGGCCTGCCCAATGAAACCAACGCCATGTTTACCCTTGTAGAAGGCGAGTGGGACGAGGTTTTCGGCACTATTAAGAAAGCCACCGAAGCGGTGCGTGCGGTATCGCCGCGCACCTCGTTGGTGATTAAGGCCGATATCCGCGAAGGCGTGACGAACCAATTGACAGATAAAGTAGACGCCGTGAATCGTCGTTTAGCTAAGGAGGATTAATGACTTCTGCGAATAATGCTTATGTAGGCGGCGCCCTCGATCTCAGCCAGGTCAAGGCGCGTGCGGAAGCCCGCCAGCAGGCGCAAGAGCAGCCGCAGTCTAACGGAGTCCAGCCATTTTTTACCGTCACCGAGGCGAATTTTGAGACTGAGGTGGTGCGCCGCTCCACTGAGGTGCCGGTCGTCGTCCTTGTCGGCACCCCGCGCTCTACCCAGTCCGACCAGCTGAAGCAGGACCTGCAGGAATTAGCCGCGGCGGGAAACCTTAGCTTCCTCGTAGGCTACGTGGATGCGGACGCCACTCCACAGGTCGCGCAGGCCTTCGGCGTGAAGAACTTGCCCACCGTGGTAGCCATTGGCGCAGGCCAGCCGCTGACTAATTTCGAGGGAGCCCAGCCAAAGGATGCTCTCAAGCAGTGGCTGGATAGCTTGGTAGAAAACGTCGGACCGCAGCTTAAGGGGCTTGAGTCCGCACCGACCGCAGCGGAGGAGGAAGAAGAGGACGATCCTCGCCTGCAGGAGGCAGAATCCTTCCTGAACTCCGGCGATTTCGACGGCGCTATTAAGGTCTACGAATCCATCTTGGAATCGGAACCGGATAATACCCAGATTAAGCAGGCGCGGGACACAACGAAGCTTCTCAAGCGGCTGGACCCGGCCAACCAAACCGAGGACCCGATTGCTGCTGCGGATGGGGATAAGGGGGACATCGGCAAGCAAATGCGTGCCGCCGATGCCGAAGTGGTGGCAGGTGCCCCTGAAAAGGCCTTTGACCGCCTCATCGAGGCCATGAAGGTTACCGCCGGCGATGAGAAGGCGCAGCTCAGGGAACGCCTACTTGAGCTCTTTGGCCTTTTTGCAGGCAATGACCCGCGCGTTCTTGAGGCGCGCACGAAGCTGGCAAGCGCGCTGTATTAAAGTCGGCGGAGCTGTGTCAATTACTGCGGGCGGTGAATAGATCAGTCACAATGGAAGGCGTGAACGACGTAACCCCAACTGATCAAGACTGGCTCATCGACTTCCGTGGCGTGGAGCTTCGCCGCGGTGGCAAGAACTTGGTAGGGCCCGTGGACTGGCAGGTCGAGCTCGATGAACGCTGGGTCATCATCGGGCCGAACGGTGCCGGAAAGACCTCCCTGGTGCGCATGGCGGCCGCGGAGGAATTTCCCTCCAAGGGCACGGCCTTTTTGATGGGCGAGCAAATTGGCAAGACCGATATGCGTGATCTGCGCGCGCTGATTGGTCTTTCCTCTGCCGCCGTGCAATCGCGCATTCCCGCGGATGAGCGGGTCTATGACCTCGTCATTTCCGCAGGTTACGCGGTCTTGGGTCGGTGGCGCGAAGAGTATCAAGACATGGACTTTTCCCGCGCCGATGACATCTTGACCCAGGTTGGCGCCAGCCACCTAAAGGACCGTACGTGGACGACGCTTTCGGAAGGCGAGAAGAAGCGCGTCATCCTCGCCCGCGCCTTGATGTCCAATCCGGAGCTGCTCATCCTGGATGAGCCTTCTGCTGGCATGGACCTCGGCGGGCGCGAAGATCTCGTGGGATACTTGGGCGATCTCGCGATGGATCCGGATGCCCCGGCCATCGTCATGATCACCCACCACGTGGAAGAAATCCCGTATGGCTTTACCCACGCGATGCTTCTGGATGACGGAGAAGTAGTAGCGAAGGGGCTCATTAACTCCGTGCTGACCTCGGAGAACTTGTCTCAGGCCTTCCACCAGCCCATCCAAGTAGATCGCATTGGGCAGCGGTACTTTGCCCGCCGGATATCTTGATGAACAACCAGATTCATGACCAGCTCGATGCGATCGACGCCAGCGATACCACCGGGTTTAACGGTGGGCGCATGGCGGCGACTGTGCTCTTGCTTCGCGATGGCCCCGACGGGCTCGAGGTCTGGGTGCAAGAACGCGTAAGCACCATGCGTAACTACCCGGGCCATGCCGTATTCCCCGGCGGTGGGGTAGACCCGCGCGATTTCCCACCGCGTTCGTGGGATTCCGGTGATTTGTGGGCTGGAAAGTCCGTTGTGGCTATGGCTCGGCGGATGGGAGTCACCAAATACAAGGCCCACGCCCTCGTCTTCGCCGCGGCCCGCGAGCTCTTCGAGGAATCTGGTACCTTGTTTGCGATCCGGGATGACGGCACGATTTCTAATGCGCGCCGGTATCACCGCGAGCGCAGGCTCCTAGAAAGCCACACCATCTCCTTCACCGAGTTCCTTAGCAATAACGGGATGCGCGTCGATGCTGATATGCTCCTCCCATGGGCCCGGTGGGTGGGGCAAAGCAAAAACCATTGGTTTGATACTTTTTTCTTCGTTGGCCTGCTTCCGAGCGGGCAGGAGCCGGACGGGGACACTCACGAAGCAGATGATGCCGGGTGGTTTTCGCCGCAGCTCATCCTGGAGGGCTGGCGGGCCGGACTCGTCCGCCTCGTAGTTCCTACATGGGCGCAAATGCAACGGTTATGCAAGTACTCCACCGTCCAGGAGGTGCTTGATGATGCCTCCTCGTCCGACCTTCGCCCCGTCATCGGCGATCCCCGCGATGACCCGCAGTATGCGGAATATTTCGCCACCACCCCTACAGAGCGCATATGAGTTTTAACCTCGATGAAGTCCGTTTCTTAAGCGAGCACAACGCCGAACTGGCTAGCTTGGACTTGGAGCTGAGCAAGGCTTCGCAGCTGAAGGATCTGAAAAAGCTGAAAGCGGCCTACGGCGATTATGCGCGCTGTGCCATGGAGCTACTTACTGCCCGGCGGGGCGGAAAGTTGCCCGAGACCTGGCTTATGGATGCCGATTCCGCCCAGCAAGCCACCCCGCTGCCCGTCGCGCGCTATCGGTCCGAGTTCTTGCGGCAGCGGGGAATGCGCACCGTCCACGATGTCACGTGTTCCATCGGTACCGAAGGCTATGGATCAAGCCTTGACTACTTCGGTTCCGATATCGATGCCTCACGCCTTGCCATGGCCCGGCATAATTTGGCATCTAACGCGTTCTTTCAAGCAGATGCGCTCACTACCACCTCTACGGCGGACGTCATTATCGCCGATCCCGCCCGTAGGAAGGCGGGGCGTCGCATCTCCCGTCCGGAGGATTTGCTGCCACCGCTACCGGACCTGATCGCCGCGCACCGGGACGCACACGTGGCCATCAAGTGCGCACCCGGCCTTGATTTTAGTGACTGGGACGGATTGGTCACCGTCAGCAGCGTCAATGGGGCAGTTAAGGAAGCGTGCCTCTACACACCAGGCCTCGGAACGGGCAGGCACGCGGTGATGATTCAGGGCGAGTCAGTTGACGTCCTCACGGATGAAGAGCAGAACCTGCCTGAGGCTGGCGACATCGGCACTTTCCTCATTGATCCAGATGGGGCAGTGGTGCGCGCTGGACTCGTGCAGCACTATGCGGCGCGCGAGGGCTTGTGGCAGATCGATCCGCGAATTGCGTACCTGACGGGCGAACGCATTCCGCAGGGAACATCGGGATTTCCATTCATAGAAAAGGTCCCCCTAAAGCGCCTAAAATCTGTCCTAAAGGCCTATGATGCAGGCAGCCTAGAAATCCTTGTGCGCGGCGTCGATGTTGACCCTGACCAGCTAAGGAAACAGATGAAGTTGAAGGGATCGCGGCCTTTCGCGGTCATCATTACGCGAATTGGCTCACAGGGTATCGCGTTGCTCTGCCAACCCCGAGTATTATCGTCCGAAGATAATTACGCAAGATAAATCTATCGGAAAGGTGAGTGCCCCCAATGCCAACGATTGTGGCTCTGGTCAAGCATGTACCGGATACGTGGTCCACCAAATCTTTGGAGGATGACCACACCCTGGATCGCACCTCCGTGGACAACATCATTGATGAAATTAATGAATACTCCGTGGAACAGGCGCTACGCCTGCGCGATGAAAATCCGGATGAAAACTACCGTGTTGTCGCTTTAACGATGGGCCCCGCACAAGCAGATGAGGCCCTCCGCAAGGCGCTTGCGATGGGTGCAGATGACGCGGTCCTCGTATCCGATGACGCCCTAGCCGGCGCCGATGCACTGTCTACCGCGTGGACCCTGAACGCAGCAATTAACACGCTAGAGGATGTCCAATTGATCACCTTGGGCAATGAGGCTTCCGATGCCTCCACCGGAACGCTCGCGGGACTGCTCGCTGAATACCGCCAACTGCCCGCATTGACCGAGCTGCACCAGGTGGAGCTTTCGGGCAGCACGGTAAAAGGCAGCCGCGAAGACGCCCGCGGAACCTGGGAGCTCGAGGCAGCCCTTCCAGCGATTATTTCCGTCACCGATAAGGCGGATAAGCCGCGTTTCCCCAACTTCAAGGGACTTATGGCTGCAAAGAAGGCAGAGATCACCACTTTGAACGTGGCGGACCTAGGCATCGAAGCCATTGCGCCCACCACGACCGTTACCGAATCTTCCAAGCGCCCGCCGCGCACGGCCGGCGAGGTTATCTCGGAGCCGCAGCCGCAGGATGCTGCGAAGAAGATTGCTGACTTCCTAGCCGCAAAGAACTTGATTTAGGAGTAAAAATGTCTCACGTTTACGTACTTGTTGAACACGATGCAGACAGCATTCTCCCCGTCACCGGTGAGCTCATTACTGCCGCACGCGAATTGGGTACGGTGTCTGCGGTGGTCGTCGGCAAGCAGGCAGATGCCTTCGATGCAGAGCTAGCTGCCCTCGGCGCCGCCCAGGTGGTGCAGGCAACGGCGGAGGATTATGACCAGCGCCTGGTGACCCCTGAGGTTGATGCCTTGCACGCCCTGGGCGCAGCCAATCCGGCGCCCATCGTCCTGGCCGCCAGCCCGACGAATAACGAGATTGCGGGCCGCCTGTCTGCCCGCCTGGCTTCCGGTGCGCTCGCCAATGTGGATTCCATCAAGGCGGATGGCTCTGCAACGATGACCATTTTCGGTGGCACCTACGAGACCACCTCGCAGGCTTCCGGCAGCTGCCCGATTTATACCCTGCAGCCCGGTTCGGTTGTGGCGGAGCCTCAGCAGGTGGAAGCCCAACCGGCGCCCATGCCGCTTCCTGCGGCAACCGCGAAGGATGTCAAGGTTAATTCCTTTACTCCCGCCGAAAAGTCCGCCCGCCCCGAGCTCACCGCAGCCAAGGTCGTGGTCTCCGGCGGCCGCGGCGTGGGCGATAACTTCGCCGAGATCGTTGAGCCGCTTGCCGATGCCCTCGGTGGCGCCGTCGGTGCCACCCGCGACGCCGTCGATGAAGGCTTCTACGATGCCACCCACCAGGTGGGCCAGACTGGCGTGACCGTGTCGCCAGATCTCTACATTGGCTTGGGCATTTCCGGTGCCATTCAGCACACCTCGGGCATGCAGACCTCCGGCACCATCGTGGTGGTCAACCAAGACCAGGATGAGCCGTTCTTCCAGATTGCGGATCTTGGCGTCGTCGGTGACCTGCACGAAATCGCCCCAGCCCTGACCGAGGAATTGAAGGCGCGCCAGTAATGCCGCACTATTTCGACTACGCAGCAACCCAGCCGATGCGCCAATCCGCCATCGACGCATGGGTTGCCGCCTCCGGCTCGCTCAACTCCAGCGCCCAGTACGCCTCTGGCCGCAGGGCACGCTCCGTGCTTGACGATGCCCGCGAGAAAGTCGCCTCCCTCCTTGGGTGCGAACCCATTGAGGTCGTCTTTACCTCCTCTGGTACCGAGGCGGATAATATCGCTATCCAGGGCCTTTATGCTGCGGGAAATACCAACCGCATCATTTCGACGGATATTGAGCACCCAGCGGTGCGCGATACCGTGAGCAAGCTTGCCCAAGCCGGCGCCACCGTGGATCTGCTCCCCGTGGACCGTAGCGGGCATATCAGCGATGGGGGCGCCTTCGCAGAGCCTGCCGATCTTGCCACCTGCATGTGGGCCAATAACGAAACCGGTGCGATTCAGCCCATTGAGGAGCTTGCCTCCCTCGCGCAACAATCCGGTATTCCTATGCACGTGGATGCGGTGCAGGTAGCGGGCAAGCTGCCCATCAATTTTGCGGAATTGGGCATCACGACGCTCGCCGCCAGCGCCCACAAGTTTGGCGGCCCGCGCGGTATCGGCGTGCTATTGGCCAAGCGCACCCCAGCGCCACAGCCGATTTCCTATGGCGGCGGCCAAGAGCGCGGACTTCGCCCAGGCACGGTGGACGTAGCCAGCGCCTCGGCGCTCGCCGCTGCCTTGGAGGAGTCGATCGCCGAAAGCGCTGCCGAGGGCGAGCGCATCGCTGGACTCCGGAACAAGCTGCGGGATGGGATCCTTTCTTCCATTGACAACGTCGTGGTGAATTCCACCGAGCCATGCTTGCCGTCGCACCTACATGTTTTTTTCCCCGGCACCGATGGCGACAGCCTCATTATGCTGCTGGATTCGCTGCAGATTGAGGCATCGACTGGCAGCGCCTGCAGCGCAGGCGTCAACCGCATGTCCCATGTGCTTTCTGCAATGGGCGTCAGCGAGGATGAAGGAATCGGCTCCCTTCGGTTTACCTTGGGGCGCCTTACCTCTGAAGACGATGTGGATTACGTGCTCGCGCACTTGCCAGATGTCGTTGCTCGGGCCCGCACGGTCTAGGTATCAGCCCTTTCTTTGGCAGCATTGCGCCGCGCTGCGATTGCCTGGGCAACGGTGAGCGCCCAGTTCTTATTCTTCGCCGCTAGCGGCCCCTGCGGTTCATCGTATTCCCACCGCCCGTCTTGGAAGAGCCAGATAATGTCCCCGCTGTGCGGATCCATGATGTAAAAGGCGCTTTTATCCGTCTTTACATTGTGGTGATGCTGGCACAGCGAGGCCAAGTTTCCCGCCGTCGTCTTTCCTCCCTCTGAGAAATCGATCCGGTGGTCCTTCTGGCACCTGTAGGCCGGGCGGTTACACCCTGGCCAGCGGCACACACCATCGCGACCCTCCACATAGGCACCGATGAGCGGCGGCGTGGAGTAGGCCGGACTTACCCTTGTTGCCGCTTGGTCCATATCCCGTGTCGTAGTCGGGGCTAGCCGGTCTGCGGTATCTGGGTGAACCCATCCATAGCCCTGGATGAAACCGGGCGCCGCTTTTATATCGCTGGCGCGATACATATAAAGGTGCACCTGAGATTTATCTTCGACGGTTCCGAGAATCAGCTGGGCTAGGGCATCGGCCTTGCTGATTCCGTGTTCTTCCGCTGTGCGCTGAACAACCTCGTCAATGAGGATGAGCGCGTCTTCGTCGAACTCTACGTTTAACCCTGCTCGTCCACCCGCGGTCGGGTAGATGAAATAGGGTTCATTTCGCGCGTCCTCTTCCTCGGAGTCCTTGTCTCCCGTAGTGTCCGGAGATTCCATCGTGATGAGCCCATTGAGCTTTCGACGCAGGGCAGTGTTTGATGGAAAACTTTGGCCCGGCTTTGTGGGAGTGAGGTACTTTTCTAATTCTGCGTCTATGCGCTGGAGGACGCTGTTGTCTACTTCTCCAAGCTTGCTCAAGACCGCATCAATGGTGATAAGCCGAGAGAAGTCGAGGAAGTAGTAGGTTTCCTGCAGCAGTTGGGTGCGTGGCAATTCCTCTAAGCGGTACAGGGCCATGGTGATATCCCTCGTGCGCCTCTCGCTTAAGCCGGTGCGACCCGCCAAGGTATGGCACGAGATATCGAAATCGTCTTCTAGGCTTGGTTTAATTTCCTTCCAGAGTAGGTAGTCGGACTTTCTATTGCAGGTTGCACTAACCGCGATGTCATCGTGTGGGTCAGTGATGAGGTAGTAGGGCTCCACGGCTATTATCCCCCGAATTTCGCACTAAGTTTCTAATTTACATAGCCCCACCATAAGCCGCCCACTCAACCCTCGCAAGCCGAAAAGCGGAAATATGTTCTAAATGGTACATTTCCAACGAGTTTGTCTACGCGAGTGAAAAACTCCTCTCTAAGTTGCGTGTGTTGCAAATGTGGTTAGTGTGAATGATTGTTAAACTCTCGCGCATGACAACTATGAGGGCACTCCGCAAGAGCATCATCGCGGTTATCGCTGCAGTTGCAGTCACGGTAAGCGGGACCGCTGCCGCGCAGGCAGCATTGGGAACCAGCGCACCAAAAGGTATTGATATTGCTGCCCACCAGCACCCAGGTGGCATGCCTATTGACTGGAATAAGGTGAAGTCTGATGGCCAGTCCTTTGCCTTTGTGAAGGCAACTGAGGGTGGGGACTGGATTAACCCGCACTACGTCAAAGATATTCAAGCCGCCAATCTGCATGGCCTGAAGACCGGCGCATACCACTATGCGCGTCCAGCTGGCGATGCGAAGACGCAGGCCGCAAACTTTGCCACGCAGATTGCATTGGCGCCGAATCAGACGTTGCCGCCGGTGCTCGATATCGAGGTTTCCGAGGGCAAGTCCGCCTCCCAGTTGGAGAGCTGGATCGAGGAATTTACCAGCGAGCTCAAGCGCCTGACCAACCGCACGCCAATGATTTATACCTATAAGTACTTCTGGATCGGTGAGATGAATAACTCCCAGAAGTTCTCCAATATGCCACTGTGGTTGGCGGCATACCAGGATGAAGCGCCGGATCCAGTGGGTGGGTGGAAGAACCTGTCCTTCTGGCAGCGCTCCGGATCGGGCAAGGTTGCAGGTATTCCAACCGATGTGGATTTGAACCTCTTCAATGGCACGAAGCAGCAGCTTGATTCCTTTAGTGGCGGCAATTACGTCGATATCGGCGGCGCGCTCGATAGCCTCGTGCTTGATGATGGCGTCGATCTGAGCGCCGATAGCACTCCGCTGATTGGCGCCATCTTCGCTCTTGCGGCAGGCCTCCTCGCCATGCCCCAGCTTGCCGATGCCGCCAAAGACGCCGGCCTCGACGCCCAAGCTGCCGAGGGCTTGGCAGCTTTTGTGAAGACCTTGGAAGACGAGGACGCTCTGCCTCTCAAGCAGCTTGGCAAGAT
The DNA here is from genome assembly GCF_000478135.1 of Corynebacterium sp. KPL1818. Taxonomy (NCBI): domain Bacteria; kingdom Bacillati; phylum Actinomycetota; class Actinomycetes; order Mycobacteriales; family Corynebacteriaceae; genus Corynebacterium; species Corynebacterium sp. KPL1818. Next base: position 374,813 of record NZ_KI515760.1, read on the forward strand.
GGCAGTCGGTGACTTCACCGTCGGTGACTTGGCGATGTTGCTAGAAAACGCTGGCCATGTCAATGGCGTCGACGCAGGCGAGGTCTCTGGAGCTCAGGTAGAAGAAGCCAAGGATGCGGCGAAGAAGGCCGGTGCCGATGTCCCCGACTTCGACGCTAATCAGGTGGCCGAGCTGCTCAATCGTGTGCTGAAGTAGCTCCCGCAAAGAATTTTCGGGTCCAGCTTTCATCCTTAAAGTGAGCTGGGACGGCCCCACCTAAGAGTGCCTTTGCCAGCTGAGCGGCTTGGACCGAGCCCTCAGCTGGCAGTTTCGTGTCTGAGGCCAGCAAGATGATATTTCCATACCGGCGCCCTTTGAGCATGGGCGGGTCAGCGATTACGGCGAGGTGATCGAAGACCTCAGAAAGCCCGGCCAGCTCTTCCTTAGCCAAGTGGAGATCCGAGTGATCGCCGCAGTTCGCCACGTAGAGGCCTCCGGCAGACAGGGATGATTTAGCCGCTTGGAAAAACTCCACAGTGGTTAGGTCTTTCGGGGTTTTATCCCCAGCGAAGACATCGCGGATAATGATATCGCGGCTGGCGGGCAGAAAACCTTCGGTTTCCTTTCGGGCATCGCCGGGGCGGATCTTGACGGTGGGGGAACGGGGGACATCGAAAAGATCGCGGACTAATTCGCCCAGTTTGGCATCGAGCTCGACCACCGTATGGCGGCTGTCCGGCCACAGGTCGGCGAAGTAGCGCGGGAGTGAGCAACCTGCCCCGCCGAGGTGGGTAACGCGCAGTTTATTGGGCGAGACCGTATTAAGCTGTTCTACCGCCGCTGCGATCCAGCGCATGTACTCAAAGTCGAGTTCCTGCGGCTCGCCCAGCACGATATGGCTGCTAGGAACGCCATTGACGTTAAGGATATAGGCCCCGTCGCGGAATTCATCCGGCACAACCTCGGCGGTGCCGGTGGAGATCTCGTAGGTGCCGGTGATGCCTGACCTGTTCGCGGCTCGCTTTCTACCCATGGGGTTCAAGCTTAGGGAATGGAATCGATTTAAGCTGCGTTGGGGCAAGGGAGTACACTTTCGGGCCTGTAGTCGAGGTATTTAAAAGGGGAATGCAATGCGAGTATTGGTAGCAATGTCTGGCGGCGTGGACTCATCTGTCGCCGCCGCCCGCGCGGTGGAGGCTGGCCACGATGTCGTCGGCGTGCACCTGGCGCTGCATAAGGACGCGCAGCAAACGCGCGAAAAGGCCCGCGGCTGCTGTTCGCTGGAAGATTCCGCCGATGCCCGCCGCATTTGCGATAAGTTGGGCATTCCGTTTTATGTCTGGGACTTTTCGGAGGAATTCAAGGAAGAGGTCATCACGGACTTCGTGGATTCCTATGCCCGCGGTGAAACCCCGAATCCTTGCCTGCGCTGCAATGAGAAGATTAAATTCCGCGCATTGCTGCAAAAGGGTATGGCCCTGGGCTTTGATGCCGTTGCGACCGGCCACTACGCCACGCTTGATGATGACGGTTATATGCGCCGCTCCAAGGATGAGAATAAGGACCAGTCTTATGTGCTCGGCGTCATTTCCGCCGAGGAGCTGGACCACTGCTTTTTCCCCATCGGTGATACCCCTAAGCCGCAAATCCGCGAAGAGGCTGCGGCGTACGGTTTTTCCACAGCGAAGAAGCCGGACTCTTATGACATTTGCTTCATCCCGGATGGAAATACCCAGCAGTTCCTTGGAGCGCGCATCGGGCTTCGCCCCGGCATGATCGTGGACCAAGAGGGCACGGAGCTTAAGGAACATGACGGGGCGTGGAATTACACCATCGGCCAGCGCAAGGGCCTAGACATCAAGGCCCCAGCTGCCGATGGCCGCCCGCGCTACGTCACCGATATTGACGCTGCAACGGGCACGGTGACCGTTGGCGCCCGCGAGGACCTAGCGGTTACCGCCATCCGGGCTGACCGGCTCAAGTACCTGCACCCTGGTATGGACGGTGACTTTGAGTGCGAGGTCCAGGTTCGTGCGCACGGTTCCGTAGTGCCGTGTATCGCGCATGTGGACCGCGCCGCAGATTCGATGCGCTTGGAACTCAAGGAACCGCTGTCTGGGGTGGCGCGCGGTCAGGCTGCGGTGCTGTACTTGCCTTCCCCAGATGATCTGGGCGATATCGTCATCGGTTCCGGCACTATCTGCGAGACCGTGTAAATGACCGGCTTTGCACTTGGGCCCATGCCCGGTACCTCCATGGTGGAGGCCGCCGACATCATCATGGGAGAGAGCGAACTTCCCGCGCTCCCGCAGCTCTCGCAGCGTGGCCTTGGCTCCGATGCGGTGGGGCGAACCGCCAGCATGCTTGAGGCCATTTCCCTTGACCGCGGCCCGCGTTCGTGGCGCATGACGGCTCGGCCCCAGCTGCTTACCCGCCGCGCGTGGGATCGCCTCGAGCGTGACCTCGACGAGGTGCAGCAGGTGTGGGGAGAGACCGTCCCTCGCATCAAGGTGCAGGCGCTCGGCCCTTGGTCGCTGGCGGCCAGCATCGAGCTTTCCGATGGCCACCGAGTTCTTAGTGACCGCGGTGCCTTCGCCGAGCTTTCTGAAGCCCTTCTTCATGGGCTGCGGGCGCATGCAGATGATGTGGCACGCCGCTTCCACGGCGAAGTTGTGGTGCAGCTTGATGAACCTTTGCTTGCGGATATCGTGGCTGGACGCATCCCAGGTACCACGGATTTTGATTCTATCCCCGCCGTGGCTGACGAGGTAGCGCTAGAAACTCTGCTCGGCTTTGACGCGGACTACCTGCATGCCCCGCCGTTGTGGTCCATTGCTGGTGCCGCAACGACCTTGCTCGTCGATTTCCATAGCCCTCGTTATCGCCTCGATACCCCTGAGCATTTCGATGGCTTGGGAGAGCACCTGAGCGATGGCCATCGCATTGGTGTGGGGATTTCCGGATCGGATGCCCGTGCCGAGGCCATCGCGCTGGCCAAGCATCTCGACCGCATCGGCATGCCACGCGAACTTTTGGTCGATCGCTTTGATGTATATCCCGTGCAGGCCTCTGCCCGAACCCTGTGTTCGGTGACGGAGACCTCGTCCATCCTTGTCCGGGACGCCGGTGACCTTTAATCCACTCGACCCAAGCTATCGGTGGCCGTGAAATAGGCCTCCATGTAGGGAATGACGAATCTAAGCTGGCCGTGGCCGGTGGGTTCGATGAGATCGGCATCGATAAGCCGCTGGCGCGTGGCCGATAGGGACCGCACCGTGCGGTCGTGGTGTGCGGCGATAGCTTGAATTTCTGCAGTGTCGTTGTCCATGACAGCACTCATGGCTTCAAGGAAGCGGCGCTGTGCGGGTGGGAGCGTGAGGGTGGCGGGCTGGTGCACTTGTGTGCCTAGGACGGATATCGCCTCGGCCGAGATGGCTTGGACAGTGTTTTCTTCTATGCGGGTCGCGCCAGAGCGCTGTGCGTGGGCCCACGCTAGTGATCCGACGAGCTGAACCAGGTAGGGATATCCTCGAGATAGCTCCACGGCGGCGGAGACTGCATCTGCACTGAAGTCGAGGCCCGAGTGTGCGGCGGTTTCCTTAAATGCAACGGTAGCGTTGGCGGGTGACAGCGGGCCCAGCACAAACTTTTGCGCGCGGCGCAGAAAGGTTACTCCGGGCAGCTCTAGCAGCCGGTTAATGCCCTGTGGCAGGCCGGCTACGACGATGGCGACATCGAGTTCATCGCGCACTAAGTCTTGGTAAGTAACGGCCAAGGAGGCCAATTCTTGGGCATCGGCATCTTGGACTTCATCGATGGTAAGGAGCACACCTGCACCCTTGAGTTGGGCGAGTAATTCGCGTAGCCGGGTATTTAAGGTGGGCTTATAGGCTTCATTCGTGTTGTGTTCGATTCCTATGGAGCCAAGGCCGCCGATTCCGATGCGGTTGACTTTGTGCTTATCTGCCGGCGCAAGCGTGTCCATGATGCGGGGGATGGTGGTCTCGACGAGCTCTTCCACCATGGCGCTGCGGCCGGAGGCGCGCAGCGTAATCCATCCGCGGGTGGCGGCGATGTCTTCCAACTCGTTGAGGAGGACCGTCTTGCCAATACCACGGGCGCCGCTAATGACGAGTGAGCGACCGGGGTGTCCAGGTTGGGCATCGAGCGCTGCGCGAAAGGTATCGAGGACCGCGGTGCGGCCGACCCAAAACAGCGGTGGGACGCCAAATGTGGGGCGGAAGGGGTTCTCGTGAAAAGGACATAGTCTCCATCGTAGTCCAACCGGAGATTTGGGAGACTTTTTAGCAACCGGAGATTTGGGAGACTTTTCACTCTTGTGTGGGCGCCTTGCTTGTTGCCAGCAAGGTTAGGTGCGGCCCGCAGCAGGGCTGGTGGCACCCCACGTCATGGCTCCCGCATGGAGGGCGAAGGAGCCAACCAGTGCATACCACCAGTAAAAATGCACGGAGGTGTACCAGGGCAAGGCGTGGCCTAAGAAGATGATGACGACGGCGGTCAGTGCCGCCGAAAAGACGCGGGATGCCGTCGAGCCGGGTTTCTTTAAAGCTTTCCATGCGGCCCAGAGTTCGGAGGCGATGAAAACGGCGAGGATAATGGTCGTAGGCATGGTGTTTCCTTAAAGCTCAGCGAAGAGTGTGTGGCCAAGTTCTTCGGTACCGGTGAGCGAATCGTTGTTTGCAAATGCGGCTCGCTTTGTCTTTGGGTCGATGATGAGCATGGTGGAATAGCCGTAGGTTCCGCCGTTATGCCAGAAGCCGGTGCCGTTATCGTTCTTCTGCCATCCGTATGCGGGATCGCCGTGTGCCATAAACCACTCTGCGAACTTAGCCATATCGCTTGCAGTTGAGCGGATCGCCCCTGCAGGCGCCGAACCGTCCATTTCCCAAGGCTGGGCCTGCCGCCCAGTGGCGGTGCGGCCGCGCGGGGCATCGGCAGGCACGGCGCCGGGGGTCATAAGGTAGGTCTCCGTTAATCCGGCTGGCTCGAATATTCGCTGTTTCAGTAACCTCTCATAAGGCGTGTCTGCCGCGGTTTCTATTACGTGCCCGAGCAGGGCGTATCCGAGGTTGGAATAGGATTCCTCCCCGCGGTTGCTGAGCTCTGCTGCGGCGGCAGCATCGACGATATCTTGAGTGCTTTCGCCCTCATATGGGTTCGTACCGGCCACTGCGGACCACAGGAAACCGAAGAAATTCCCGTCTGCTGTGGGAGGTAGGCCAGAGGTGTGATCGAGTAGTTCCTTAATCGTTATATCCGCTACGGGCGCGTTGTCTACGTCTAGAAACTTGCCAACGGTGCTATCGAGTCGCAGTGTGCCTTCTTCTACAAGCTGGTGGGTGAGTTCGCCGGTGAACATTTTAGTGACAGAACCAATCTCGACTTCTGTGTGCTCGTTGCTGCCTACACCCGCAAAGGTGGCGATACCGTCGCGGAGTGTAAAAGCGGTGAGGTGATGAAAACCCGGCTTCGCGTGTTCTCGCAGTGAGGAGGCAAGGGCTGCATCTCCTGTATCTGTTGGGGCGAGCGTGAGGCGCCGAAGACCAGCCAGTAGGAGCACGGAAGCGATAGCGATGGCGGTGACGATACTGAGGGCGAGTCTGCGCATTAGTGGTCCTCGCTAGCGGTGATAATGGCGAGCAAAGGGATAACGCGGGCGGGGCGAATAGAGTACTCGCCACTTGTCTTCGTGGTCCAACCTGCGCTGGTTAGAGCGCTGAGGTGGTGATAGGCCGTGCCGGTGGAAGAGACAATATCCTCGTCCACTAGCTCCGCGGCGGTAGCAGGTGCCGCGAGGAGGCGTCGAAGAATTTCGCCACGTACGGGATGGTCAAGTGCGGCGAGGCGTTCGATATTTTCTGACCAGTCCTGGTCAGTTATTGCCGTGGTGGGACGCTGCCACTGATAGGCGTAGGTACGCTTGCCGAGAGCAATGTTGCCGCCGAAGATTACCGATCCATCGGGAAGCTGAGTGGAGGGAGTTAGGGCATCGACAAGCCAGTAGGTCGACTCCTCCGAGGGAGGCTGCGGTGGGGCGCTCGATTGGCCTTCGAGTTTGGCGACGCGTTCCTCGAGATCATGAAGGCGTGATTCAACGATGTTCATATTTCTAGAATTCCAAAACTCTAGAAATATGGCAAGGGGATTAGGAAATGAGCGGCCACGCAGTCGCGACATCAGAGGCATCGCGGCCCTTGCCTTCTAGGTACTTCTTGAAGGCGACGCGGTCCTCGTACCACTTGACCGCTTGGAATTCCATGAGCTCGTTTTCGTCCATCTGCGCGAGGTTGGGGTAGTGCTGGCGCACCTGCTTCCAGGCCACGCGGGCGGCAGCGAGGGCATCGGCAGTGGCCTCGTGCGCATTGCCCAGTTCCACACCGTAGTGCTCGCACACCGCGCCGAGGGTGCGCTTTCCCTTGCGCCACTTATCGCTCACGCGATCAATGACGTACGGATCGAAGACAGGGCCGGTGACCGTGAAATCGCCGGTGAGGCTGCGCAGGACGGTAAGATCGAAGGCCGCGTTATAGACGATGAGCGTCAGGCCGTCCTCCCACGCTGCCTTGATGGCATCAACCGTGTCCTTGAGGACCTCCTCGTGCGGGCGGCCTTCTGCCTGGGCCTTTTCCGTTGTGATCCCATGCACGTCGGTGGCGGCTTGGGGGATCTCGATGCCAGGATCCGCAAGGTGCTCCACCTTCTGGACATCGCGGCCGTCAATTCGGACTAGGGCAGAGGTAACTATGCGAGCGTCTTTGGGGTTGGCGGAAGTGGTCTCAAGGTCGAAGGCGAGCATGCGGGAGGCGTCGAAGTTCATGGTCCATACCTTAGTAGCTAGCCCGGACATGGGGGATCGCTAGACTTGGATACCGTGACTAATCCAGCTGATGTGCAACGTGAATGGAACGACCTAGCGCAGGAAGTGCGCCGCCACCGTAACCTGTATTACAACGGTGAACCTGCGATTCCCGATGCCGACTTTGATGCGCTTTTCCAGCGCCTTATGGACCTAGAAAAGCAGCACCCGGAGCTGGCGGTTCCGGATTCGCCTACCCAGCAGGTAGGTGCAACGCCGAACGCTGGCGAGGATATCGAGCACCTCGAGCGCATGATGAGCCTAGACAATGTCTTTAGCGCCGGTGAGATGCAGGACTGGTTGGATAGGACGCCCGCCAAGACCTACCTGACGGAGCTGAAGATCGATGGCCTCTCCATCGACTTGGTCTACCGCAACGGGCGCTTGGACACGGCCGCTACCCGAGGCGATGGCACCGTGGGCGAGGAGATTACCGCCAATGCGCGGGTTATTTCTGATATCCCGCACGAGCTTACGGGCACCGATGAGTACCCAGTCCCGGAACTTATTGAAATTCGCGGCGAGGTCTATATGCGCCCCGAGGACTTCGAAGAAATCAATGAGGAGCGCGCGGCAGACGGCAAGGCGCGGTTTGCCAATCCCCGCAACGCTGCGGCCGGCGGGCTGCGCATGAAGGATCCCGCCGAGGTAAAAAAGCGCCGCCTGCGCATGGTGTGTCACGGCCTAGGCGCGCGCGAGGGATTTTCCCCCTCCTCCCAGCACGATGCCTATAAGGCCATCGCCGCGTGGGGCTTGCCCGTCTCGCCCTATACCAAGCAGGTCCACTCCGCCGCAGAAGTGCAAAAGGAAGTATCTTACTGGGCCGAACACCGCCACGATGCGATTTTTGAAATGGATGGGCTCGTGGTCAAGGTGGACGATTTGGGCTCACAGCGCCAGCTCGGGGCGACCTCCCGCGCACCGCGCTGGGCCATTGCCTATAAGTACCCGCCGGAAGAGGTCACGACGAAGCTGAAAAATATCGAGGTCGGCGTAGGGCGTACGGGGCGCGTTACCCCCTTTGCCATCATGGAACCGGTCTTTGTCTCCGGCTCCACGGTATCCATGGCTACCCTGCACAATCAGTCTGAGGTCAAGCGCAAGGGCGTGCTTATCGGGGATACCATTATTATCCGCAAGGCCGGGGAAATCATTCCTGAGGTACTAGGCCCCGTGCGCGAACAGCGCGATGGTAGCGAATACGAATGGTCCTTTCCCACGCAATGCCCAGCCTGCGGCACGACGCTCGCCCCGCAAAAAGATGGCGATGCTGACTGGCGATGCCCCAATACTCAATCCTGCCCAGCCCAGCTTTCCGCACGCCTGGAATACCTCGCCTCCCGCAAGGGCCTCGACATCGAGGCGCTGGGGGAGAAGGGAGCTATGGATCTCATCGAAAACGGAATCCTCACCGATGAATCCGAGCTCTTTGAGCTAACGGAAGAAAAGCTGCTTGCTTCCGATGTCTATACGGCCAAGCGCGATACGAAGGATAAACGCAGCAAAAAAGAGGGCAACGTCAAGGTCAATACCGCGGGCAAGAACCTGCTGCAGAACTTAGAAGAGGTCAAAGACCGCGACTTCTGGCGCGTGCTGGTCTCGCTATCCATTCGCCACGTCGGGCCCATTGCCGCCCGCGCCTTGGCAGCGCGCTACGGCTCCATGGAAAAGCTGCGCGCGGCCAAAACCGAAGATCTTGCAGAGGTAGATGGCGTAGGCGCGGTCATCGCGGAATCCTTCCATGCCTGGTTCGAGGTGGACTGGCACCGCACCATCGTTGAGAAATGGGCTGAAGCCGGCCTAGCCATGGAGGTAGCCGCCGAGGACAGGAAGGAACAGACCCTAGAGGGCCTGACCATCGTCGTCACCGGCAGCCTCGAAGACTTCACGCGCGATTCCGCCAAGGAAGCCATCATCAGCCGCGGCGGAAAGGCAACCGGCTCCGTATCAAAGAAAACCTCCTACCTCGTCGCCGGGGCGAATGCCGGCTCCAAGGAGGATAAGGCCCGCGACCTTGGCGTACCTATCTTGAATGAGGAGCAATTCCATACGCTCTTAAACACTGGGGAGGTATAGCCGCGCCGGGCTTATTTGAGGAATGCTCCCAAAATCGTGCCGATGTGGCCAAGGTGCTCTACCTCGGAGGCCAAGTATTCTGGCCCACCGGTGCGGCCCATGGCGATGACCATCCCGGTATCTCCCAGGGGGGCGGCGGCCAGGGCGGAATCGAGCAGTGCCCAGCTTTCTGGCACCCATTCGTCCTTATCGGGGTGCAAGGTGCGCGCGCTGTCGATGTTGAGATCGACCGGAATCGTATCGTCATCGGCAGGGGCCGCGTTTGAGGAGGCCACGCGGTGAATGGGCTCATTATTGTCAATGACGATGGCCCACGTGGAGGTCGCCGCCTTCGGGATGGCCGCGACGACTTCCTCCATCGCTGCCGTGACATTGGAGGCATTGGCGGCAACGCGTGCTAATAACTCGATCTGCCCGCGCCGGTCCACGCGGCCGCTGAAGGGCCGAATGGAATCTACTTCCACGCCATGAACAGAGGCGGCGGCGGTAATTAAGGCATCGGCCATAGCGTCTGCGGGAAGCTCAATGACAATGTCATCCATGACGGTGCCATCCGGGAAGGATTCTACGATGTCAACCGATTGGATATTTCCGTCAACCAGCCCGAAGGCCTCCGAAAGCTGGCCCAAACTACCAGGGGTATCGGGAAGCAGGACACGGATTAGGTAAGACATTAAGTCGCACGCTTTCAATAGCTTGTAGTCCCATTTACGATACCTGGGTCACAGTGCGGCGTTCAAGGGGCAATAATTCGGGGTGACTCGGCAACTGCGCGGGTTGGTGCAGTATTATGGAGCCTTAGCAATTTACATAGTACGCGCGGGAAAATAATTTTCACCTGCGCGTCGATTATGGAAAAAGGATGGAGTTCGCGTGTCTGAGATTTCGCGTGATGAGGTAGCCCACCTTGCCAAGCTTTCCCGCCTGGCATTAAGCGATGAAGAGCTAGCCCAATTCGCAAGCCAGATTGATGAAATTGTTGATTCCGTTTCCGCAGTACGGAACGTGGACACTGAAGGCGTGGAACCGATGAGCCACCCGCACTCCGTGGATGCACCGATGCGCGAAGACGTTATCGTGCGCACCCTTACCGCCGAGCAGGCCTTGGACCAAGCGCCGGCCGTGGAAGATGAGCGATTCGTCGTGCCGCAGATTTTGGGAGGAGAGTAAATGACCAACGTTGTTGTACCTGCGGAGGGACTGACCTCTTTGACCGCCGCCGAGCTGGCGGACAAGATTCACGCGCGCGAGGTGACCTCCCGCGAAGTTACCCAGGCCTTTTTGGACCGCATTGCGGAAACCAATCCCGAACTTAACTCCTTCCTGCACGTGGGGCAGGTGGAAGCATTGGCGGCTGCCGATGCCGTGGATAAGGCCCTCGATGCCGGCGAAAAGCCCGCATCGGCATTGGCCGGCGTGCCGCTGGCCCTAAAAGACCTGCTGGTTACTACCGATGCCCCCACTACCGCCGCATCCAAGATGCTCGAGGGCTACATGTCTCCCTACGACGCCACGGTGACCAAGCGCCTGCGCGAGGCCGGCATCCCCATCCTTGGCAAGACGAACCTGGATGAGTTTGCGATGGGTTCGTCCAATGAGAACTCCGCCTTTGGCCCGGTTCACAACCCGTATGACACCGAGCGCACCCCGGGCGGTTCCGGTGGCGGTACCGCAGCAGCGCTGGCTTCGGGGCAGGCTCCGTTGGGCATTGGTACCGATACCGGCGGATCCATTCGCCAGCCGGCGGCGCTTACCAATACCGTGGGCGTGAAGCCCACCTACGGCACGGTGTCTCGCTACGGCCTGATCGCGGCCGCGTCCTCGCTGGACCAGGCGGGTCCCTGTGGCCGTACCGTCCTGGATACCGCGCTCTTGCACGAGGTTATTGCTGGCCATGATGCCTTCGACGCCACGTCTGTGGACAGGCCTGTTGCCCCCGTGGTGGAGGCCGCCCGCGAAGGCGCGAAGGGTGATCTGAGCGGCGTCAAGGTAGGCCTTATCAAGCAATTCGAGCGTGATGGCTGGCAGGACGGCGTGATGGAGAACTACCACGCCGCCGTGGAACAGCTGCGCGAGCAGGGCGCGGAAATCGTTGAGGTGGACTGCCCGCACTTCGATGAGGCATTGGCCGCGTACTACCTGATCATGCCGTGTGAGGTCTCGTCCAACCTGGCCCGCTTCGATGGCATGCGCTACGGCCTGCGCGCTGGCGATGACGGATCCCACTCCGCGGAACAGGTCATGTCCCAGTCGCGCGCAGAGGGCTTCGGCCCCGAGGTCAAGCGCCGCATCATGCTGGGCACGTATGCGCTGTCCGTGGGCTACTACGATGCCTACTACCTGCAGGCGCAGCGCGTGCGCACCCTCGTGGCCCAGGACTTTGCCCGCGCCTTCGAGCAGGTTGACGTGCTGGTCTCGCCGACCACCCCGACCACCGCGTTCAAGCTGGGAGAGAAGGTCGAAGACCCCATGGCGATGTACAACTTCGACCTGTGCACCTTGCCGCTCAACCTCGCCGGCCTGTGCGGCATGTCCGTGCCTTCCGGCATGGCAGCCGATACCAACCTGCCTACCGGTTTGCAGATCATGGCACCGGCTTTCCAGGATGATCGCCTGTACAAGGTGGGTGCGGCCTACGAAGCGAAGCGCCAAAACTAGCCGCGCTATTTAAAATAGTTGTCACTGTGAAATAGCTGCGGATTAGATAACGATTCGTTTACACCCCTGTCGGATGCCCATCCGGCAGGGGTAAATTACTGGGTATGACTTTGAAAAAGATTGCAACCGCGACGATGTCCGTCTCCGCAGCTGCGCTCATGGCCATGGGCGTAGCAAACGCTGAACAGCCCGCAGCAACTCCCAAACCAGCAGAAAACCCCGCACCGGTTGAGCCCGGTACCGAGGTAGCAGACTCCACCGCCAAGAGCGACTTGGTGGAATCCCTGCCGGCAGACGCTGACAAGCTGGTGCCGAATATCGAGGGCCAGACCATCACCGGTGAGCTGCACTCCGTCAAGGAAGACGGCAAGTTCACCGTGCAGTTCGACAAGGATCAGTCCTTGGTCCTCAACGATGGCTGCAATACCTACACCACCTCCTACGATGTGGATAAGGATGGCACCATCCACGTAGGTGACTTCGCCTCCACTATGGCGGCATGCGATGACCACACCCAGGCGCTTTCTGATTCCCTGCGTGACGTCCTCGAGTCCGAGCCTTCCTTCTATGCCCTGCCTGACGGCCAGGCCGCACTGGGCACTGAGGACAACGCCGTTGTCTTCAACGTCGTAGAGTAAATACTCACAAGATCACTCAGCACCATGATCCTCCTTGGCGGGGGACCATGGTGCTGTTGTGTATGTGGTGGGGTGGACTACTTGGCATCGGAAAGCGCGTAGGCGGCGCCCGCAGAGGCGGCCGTCACGGCGAGGACTGCTGGCCAGGAACCAATCTTCTTTGCCAATGGGTGGGAAGCGCCGAACGCGCCGACGTACAGGGCGGACAGGCCAGCGGTCGTGGCTGGGTTGGTCTTCTTTGCCCAGGAACGGCCGGCCCACAGGCCCGCAGCGCCGAGGATGACGCCGCCGAGTGGGCGAATGCCGGTCTCGCGGGCGGTGACCCAACCACCGATGAGGCCGAGGGTAACGGTGGTGGCGGTGGATACGTCTTGTGGTTTTTTGATATCAATCATGGACATGGTGGCCAGTCTAGGCCTGATTTGTGTGCCCCGCTAGAATTCCTGCCATGACTGTGGAGACTAATCTGCCACCTGAGCGCCAAGCATGGCGCGCCATGTTCGCGCTATCCCTCGGCTTCTTCGTGTCCCTGTTGGATCAGTCGATGGTGGCCATCGCCCTGCCGGAGATTCAGGCGGATTTAGGCGCCACGGTCAATGAAATCTTGTGGGTCTCGGCAGCCTTTTTGCTTGCCGTGGTGGTGCCGCTGCTCTTTACGGGGCGGCTTGGCGATGTCCTTGGCCAGCGCGCCCTATTTTGCATCGGCGTGGGGCTGTTTGGGATCGGCGCAGTAGCGTGCGCGCTGGCGCCGTCGATAGAAGTGCTCATCGTCGCGCGCATCGTGCAGGGCTTGGGAGCATCGCTGGAAATGCCACAGACGATGTCCGTTATTAACCGGGTCTTCGCCCGCGAGCGCCGTGGGCGTGCGCTGGGGGTGTGGGGGATTATCGGTTCGGTGGCATCCTTGGCCGGGCCGCTCCTCGGCGGATTCCTCGTGGCTTATTTTGGCTGGCAGGCGGCCTTTTGGGTGCACGTACCATTTGTCATTGCCGCCATCGTGCTGGCTCTGCTGTGGATACCGAAGCTGCCGACCACAGCCCAGGACATCGATAAGCCCTCGGCCATAGTCTCGCTCATCGCGCTCGGCTCGATCGTCTTTGGCATCCAACAAGGCCCAGAGTTGGACTGGGATTGGCGGGTATTGGTGGTGCTTGCCATCGGCATTGCCGCAAGCATTGCCTTCGTGCGCCTGCAGGCTAGCGCGCAGGATCGTGGTTCCACGCCGCTGTTTCCGGTGGAGCTCTTCCACAACCGCAACTATGCGGCCGGCTCCGTGGGCATTTTGACCATGGGCTTTATGGCGGCTTCGGTCATGTTGCCGGTGATGTTGTGGCTGCAATCGGTCAAGGGGCTATCCGCCGGCGAGGCCGGCATCATCGTGGCTCCCATGGCGCTGGTCTCAATGCTGATGTCGCCCATCGCAGGCATCCTCACGGACGCGGTGAATCCGCGCCTGATGGGGCTAGTGGGTTTTAGCCTGATGATCGCCTCGCTGTGTTTGGCCTGGTGGGTCATGCATGCCGATGCCAACCCGTGGTGGCTGGCCCCGCCCATCGCCGTCTTAGGAATTGGCCAGTCCTTTATCTGGGGCTCTAATGCGGCAACGACGCTGCGCGATATTTCACCTCACCACATGGGCGCGGCGTCGGGGGCGTATAACACCTCCCGCCAGGTGGGATCCGTGGTGGGCGTGGCCCTAGTTTCCGCCGTGATGCAAACGGGTAATCCGACAACGGCGATCATCAATTCGCTCCTTGTGATTGTCATCGCGCTGGTAGTGGGACTTATCTCCTCGCTGCGCTACGTGGACACGCTGCATGGATAAAAATCCTGCGCTAAATTGGGGGATATGCGTCTTGCTGTACTGACTTCCGGTGGCGATTGCCCCGGCTTGAATGCTGTAATCCGTGCGGTTGTGCGAACCGCATCCAACGAATTCGGCGATACCGTCGTGGGTTACGAAGACGGGTGGGTTGGACTCTTAGAAGACCGCCGGCGCGATCTTTACGACGATGCCGGTATCGACCGGATTCTCTTGCGCGGCGGCACCATTTTGGGCACCGGTCGGCTGCACCCCGATAAATTTAAGGCCGGCCTGGAGCAGATCAAGACGAATATGCGCGAGGCCGAGGTCGATGCCCTCGTTGCCATCGGCGGCGAAGGCACGCTCAAGGGTGCTAAGTGGCTCAACGATAATGGCATCCCCGTTGTAGGCGTGCCGAAGACCATTGACAATGACGTCAACGCCACGGACTATACCTTCGGCTTCGATACCGCGGTATCGGTGGCAACGGATGCGATCGACCGCCTGCACACGACGGCGGAGTCCCACAACCGCATCCTCATCGTGGAGGTCATGGGCCGCCACGTGGGCTGGATTGCTTTGCACGCAGGCATGGCCGGCGGCGCACACTACACCGTGATTCCAGAAGAGCCCTTCGATATCGCGGAGATTACCAAGGCGATGGAACGCCGCTTCCAGATGGGCGAGAAGTACGGCATCATTTGCGTGGCCGAAGGTGCCCTGCCAAAGGAGGGCACCATGGAGTTTGAAGCCGGTGGCGTCGACCAGTTTGGCCACCAAACCTTCAATGGGATTGGCCAGGTCATTGGCGATGAAATCAATAAGCGCACCGGCTATGACGTGCGTACCACCGTGTTGGGCCACATCCAGCGCGGCGGCACGCCCACCGCGTATGACCGCGTTCTGGCAACCCGCTACGGCGTGCACGCTGCCCGCGCGGCGCACAATGGGGACTCGGGAATGTGCGTTGCCCTGCACGGCGAAGATATCGAACTGGTGCCTTTGGAAGAGGCCGTGGGTACGCTGAAGACGGTGCCCGATGCCCGCTACCGCAATGCGCAGGCCCTCTTCGGTTAAGGCCCGTTAAATCTCCGCCGTCTCGAATATTAAGATCGCCCTCTCACATGGTGGGAGGGTATTCTTTTGTCTATGAGTACCAATAGCGCTACAGAAAAACAGGAAGAACGGCAGGCGCTCATCGCGGCTCTGGGCTTTCCCATGCTCGTTATCATCGGTGGCATTATTGGCTACATCGCCCCGAATACCGCGGCATCCTTTGCCCCGCAGGTAACCCCGCTGCTGGGCATCGTCATGTTCGGCATGGGGCTTACCCTCAAGCCTGTCGATTTTGCGCTCGTGGTGCGACGGCCGCTGCCGGTGGTGCTTGGCGTGGTGACACAGTTCGTCATTATGCCGCTGATCGCGCTCGCCGTGGTGGCAGCCATGGATCTACCAGAGGCGGTGGCGGCCGGAGTGATTTTGGTCGGCTGCGCCCCAGGTGGCACGAGCTCCAACGTGGTGTCCTACCTAGCGCGCGGCGATGTCGCGCTTTCGGTGACCATGACCTCCATCTCTACGCTTTTGGCGCCCATCCTCACCCCGCTTTTGACCTTGTGGTTGGCGGGCGAATACATGCCGGTCTCCGCGGCGTCGATGGCGTGGTCCATCGTCAAGGTGGTGCTCGTTCCGGTCATCGCGGGCATCGTCATCGGCATGCTGCTTCCACGGCTCGTGGCAAAGATTCAGGCGGCATTGCCGTGGATCTCCGTTACCGCGATTGCCTTGATCGTGTGCATTGTTGTTGGTGGCGCACATGACAATATAGCCACCGCCGGTGCGCTGGTCTTTGCCGCTGTGGTCATTCACAATGCGTGCGGCTATGGCTTGGGCTACCTCGCGGGCCTTTTTACCCGCCAGCCGGTTCCGGTCCGCCGCACCATGGCTGTGGAGGTAGGAATGCAGAATTCCGGGTTAGCCACCAGCCTTGCCTCGTCCTACATGAGCCCACTGGCCGCCTTGCCCGGCGCCGTCTTTTCTGTGTGGCACAACTTGTCCGGCGCGATCCTGGCTGCGCTGTGCCGCTTTAGCGATGCCCGCAAGGCCAAAGCCAGCTAAAAATGAATGGTGACAGCGGGGAAGTTCTGGTCTACGAACCAGGGCTCCTCCGTGATGGTGAGTGGGGCTTGGCCTTCCTCGAAGGCTAAGGTATCGCCGCCTTTGACGGTGGCGCCTTGCAGGATGTGGTCGGCGATATTTGCCAGCTTGTAATAGAGGTCCGTGGGATCCATCGAGCTGGTGCGCGCCTGAATTTCCGGGTGACCCGCTTGGACTAGGCCCATGGAGTAGCCGCGGAGCTCGCCGCCAGATTGGGTAATCCACACCGGCGCGATGTGCATGGGGGCGAGGTTATTGCGCACGGCGTCATTAAACATCGCCGGGGAGATGGAGACGTTTCCGCGTGGGTTGTGGATGATAAGGCAGTTGGCGTGCTGGGCTACGGCGGACGTCGCTTGGGATAGCAGCTCTAGGTGCTCGCGGCGCGGCTCGCGGAATTGGTGGGAGAGGTCGTGTTCCTGGTTATCCGGAAGGACCGAGACCAGCACCTGGGTTCCCGCGGTGTTGAGGTCGCCGGCATCGGCGCTCAAGATGGGGTGGAGGCCGTAACTATCTGGGGTGGGTGCGGAATCGATGGTCTGGTAGTGCAGGAGAAAAGCGCCATCGATAGGCACCACGAGGCTACCCGGGTTCTTGCCGGGAGTAATCTCGCCGGCACGCCCCGAAAACGTGCCGGTAATGGCCTCTTTGATCTCTTCGGTAGAGGGGGCGGTGGAAAAGACGGCGATGTTGATGAGTGGGGCATCGACAAGCGAAGTGTCTACTGTATGTGGAGTCGTCATGACAGTCACCCTAGGGGCTAGCGCGCGAGAGTGCACGAACGTATTAAGATGGCACGCATGACTGCTGCGATGTATGACCTGATGGACTTCGACGAGGTCCTCGACAAGTATGAACCGGTAATGGGCATGGAAGTCCACGTGGAGCTGGATACGGAAACCAAGATGTTTTCCACCTCCGCCACGAACTTCAGCGCAGCCCCTAACTCCAATACCGATCCGGTATCGCTGGGCCTTCCTGGGGCTCTTCCCGTGGTTAACTCCAAGGGTGTGGAGGGCGCAATCAAGATTGGCCTGGCGCTTAATTGCTCCATCGCGGAATCCTCGCGCTTTGCCCGCAAGAATTACTTCTACCCGGACCAGCCAAAGAACTACCAGATTTCACAGTACGATGAGCCGATTGCCTATGACGGCTACCTCGACGTCGTGCTGGAAGACGGCACGGAATGGCGCGTGGAGATTGAGCGCGCCCACATGGAAGAAGACACCGGAAAGCTGACCCACCTGGGTGGCGCCGATGGCCGCATCCACGGCGCCACCGCATCCCTAGTGGACTGCAACCGCGCGGGCATCCCGCTCATTGAGATCGTTACCAAGCCCATCATCGGTGCCGGCGAGCGCGCCCCCGAGGTGGCGAAGGCCTATGTATCGGCGCTGCGCGAGCTTGTCGCCGCCTTGGGCGTTTCCGATGCCCGCATGGATCAAGGCTCCATGCGCGTGGACTCCAACCTTTCCTTGCGACCAATCGGCCAAGAAGAATTCGGTACCCGTACCGAGACGAAGAATATCAACTCCATGCGCTCGGTCGAACAGGCCGTGCGCTTTGAGATGCAGCGCCAGGCACAGGTGCTGGAAGATGGCGGCAGCATCGAGCAGGAGACCCGCCACTACCAAGAAACCGATGGCTCTACTTCTAAGGGCCGTCCGAAGGAGACCGCGGAGGACTACCGCTACTTCAATGACCCGGATTTGCCGCCGGTCATCGCCCCGCGCGAGTGGGTAGAAGAGCTGCGCGCAACCCTTCCGGAGCTGCCGTGGGTCCGCCGCGCCCGCATCCAAAAGGAGTGGGGCATTAAGGACGAGGAGATGCGCGACCTAGTCAACGCGGGCGCACTGGACCTCATCGTGGAGACGGTCGAAGCCGGCGCGAAGCCGGACGAGGCTCGTTCCTGGTGGGTGTCTTATCTTGCAGGTAAGGCCAATGAGCAGGACAAGACCCTGGCCGAACTGGATATCACCCCAGCCCACATTGCCCGCGTCATCGCCTTGGTCAAGGAAGGCAAACTGACCACCAAGCTAGCGCGCCAAGCCGTCGATGGCGTGCTGGCGGGCGAGGGCGACGTTGACGAGGTCGTCGCCAAGCGCGGCCTCGAGGTCGTGCGCGATGACGGTGCCATCGAAAAGGCTGTGGATGATGCCTTGGCCGCCAACCCGGACATCGTGGAGAAGTATCGCGCCGGCAATAAGAAGGTCACCGGCGCGATTGTCGGTGCCGTGATGAAGGCGACGCAGGGCAAGGCGGATCCGGGCCAGGTTAATAAGCTGATCGCGGAGAAGCTGAGCTAATACGCCACTGATCGAGCCAGTCTTCGTCCCCGGTTCTAAAGGGGTCGGAGGCTGGCTTTCGTGGTTTTTAAATTGACCATAGTTTTCATTTGGGCAGGTCAGGGCGGCAAAGCGTAGACTATGTGACATGCCAATTAAATCTAAAGTTCTGCAAAAACGAGCCCGGATGCACCATTTCGCACCGTAGAAATCGAACGCCGCGATCCGCGCGAAGATGACGTCGTCATCGATATCAAAGCGGCAGGCATTTGCCACTCGGATATTCACACCATTCGCAATGAGTGGGGCGAGGCCCACTTCCCGCTGACGGTGGGCCACGAGATCGCTGGCGTGGTGGAAGCAGTAGGGGACAAGGTCACCAAGTTTAAGGTGGGCGACCGTGTGGGGGTTGGCTGCTTGGTCAATTCCTGTGGGGTATGCGAGCAGTGCCGCAATGGGCAAGAGCAAAACTGCCTGAACGGCTCGGTGGGAACCTATAACTCTGAAGACGTTGATGGAACCATTACCCAGGGCGGCTATGCACAAAAGGTCGTCGTTAATGAGAATTTCGTGTTGACGATTCCAGAAGGCCTCGACTTTGATGTTGCGGCCCCGCTCTTGTGCGCCGGTATTACCACCTACTCGCCCTTGGCCCGGTGGCAGGTCAAGGAAGGCGATAAGGTAGCCGTCGTTGGCCTTGGCGGTCTGGGCCACATGGGTGTGCAGATCGCCGCCGCCAAGGGTGCTGAGGTCACCGTCATTTCCCGCTCCTTGCGCAAGGAACAAGAAGCCTACAAGCTCGGCGCGCAGCGGGTGTTGGCAACGGGTGAGGACCCCGATTTCTTTGCCAACCACAAGGGCGAGTTCGATCTGATTTTGTCCACCATTTCCGCTTCCTATTCCCTCAATGACTACTTGCAGCTGTTGAAGCCGCGGGGGATCATGTCTGTGGTCGGCCTGCCGCCAGAGGAACTGGGAATCACGATGGGCAACCTCGTCGGTGGCGGCAAGGTATTGACCGGAAACAATATTGGCGGCATTGCCGAAACCCAAGAGATGCTGGACTTCTGTGCAGAACACGGCATTGGCGCGGTCATCGAAAAGGTGGGCGTTGATGACGTTGACGCAGCCTATGAGCGGGTTGTTGCCGGTGACGTAAAGTTCCGCTTCGTCATCGATACGGAAACTTTCGCGGATTAAGTATGTAAGCTACTTCATCGCCAAAAGATGATGTATTGTATTTCACGCACGTGCAAGTAGGATTTCGTTATTGGCTTACGTACCATGTGCACAGGAGCACACTCCTGCGCCGCGCCTCCCTGCACGTGTCGGGGGGGATAAGGAGGGGGCCTGGAGCGCGCGCACTGGTGTGTGAAAATTATCCGCTACAAAAGTTAGGCAACTGTGTCTTATAAAAATATTCTCGCCATGGCCATGTCCTTCGTGGGCCTGCTGGTAGGCGCAGGCTTTGCTACGGGCCAGGAGGTCGTGCAATATTTCACCGCCTTCGGCTCTTGGGGTATTGCCGGCATTATCGTCGCAGCGGCCATTATGACGCTGGCGGGCACCGTGTTCTTGCAATTGGGCAGCTATTTCCACGCCACTGAGCACAACACGGTCTTCCGCAAAGTCACGCACCCCATCGTGTCCAAGCTCTTGGACGTGGCCGTTATTATCACGCTCTTTGCTATCGGCTTCGTGATGCTGGCCGGTGCAGGTTCGAATATGGAGCAGCAATTTGGCTGGCCGGCTTGGATCGGCTCGACGCTGATGCTGGGGCTCGTGATTGCCGTCGGCATGATGGACGTCGATAAGGTGTCCAAGGTCATCGGTATGCTTACCCCGTCCATCATCATCGCCGTCATCGGCGTGGCCATTTACACCATGTTCCATATGCCGGACGATATTGGCGCAGCGATGGAAGCCTCCAGCCAGATCGATACCCCGATTGGCAACTGGCTGGTCTCCGCGCTGAACTACAACGGTCTGGCTTTGATGCTGGCGGTATCCATGTCGCTGGTCATTGGCGGCGATAATATTAGCCCGCGCGAGGCCGGCTGGGGCGGCATCTTCGGCGGCATCGTCTACTCCGTCATGATGGGCCTGGCAGGTTTTGCGTTGTTGATGAACGCCGAGGAGATCGAGGGCTCCGATATCCCGATGCTCTCCTTGGTCGATAGCGTCAACCCAGTCTTGGGCGGGATCATGGCCATCGTTATTTACCTGATGATTTTCAATACCGCCATCGGTATGTTTTACGCATTGGGTAAGCGCCTCTCCGCCGGCAACGAGTCCAAGTTCCGCGTTATCTTCATCGCTGGCTGTTTCGCGGGCTTTGGCGTTTCCTTCTTCGGCTTCAAGACCTTGATGCAGTACGTCTACCCGGTCATCGGTTACATGGGCATCGCGATGGTGGCCGTCTTGGTCTTTGCATGGTTCCGCAGCCAGTCCAAGATTCAGGACGAGGCGCTGCGTCGCGAGCGCGTGCGTTCGCTGATGCACCTGAAGCTGAATCCGAACAAGGAATACGACGCAGATCGCTACGACGACGAGATTGGTCAGCACCTTGAGGATTCCAATATGGATAGCGAGGCACTCTATGAAGAGCTCGTGACCGAGGTGACGGAAAAGCTCGACGGTGATGACGATGTGGACTTTGATAAGGAAGAATTTGAGAAGCAAAACCAGGACGATCACACCTACTACATCGAGCGCGATGGCGTAGAGCACGACCGCTCGCCGGAAGAGATTGAAAAGTGGATCGAGGAAACCGGTGCTATCGGTGATCCGGAGGAAGACGATGAGTCTTCCGAAGCGGAAAGCTCCCAGAAGTAGTCTCGCCTTCAGGCAATAAATTTCCCTCCCCAGGATTTCCTGAGGAGGGATTTTCTATGCCTTGTGCTTGCCGATGCCCCCTTTAAACGCTTAGCGCTGGAGCTGGGCTAGGGGATTACAGCAGGAGAAGCTTGAGGGTCAGGCCGATCATGATGACGCCGATGCCAACGTTAATCCAGCGCCAGACTTCCGGGCGGGAGAGGACGTGGGAGAAGCGGGCAGCGCCAAAGCCAATGACGGGGAACCACGTAAAGCTGGCGGCAATGGCACCGCCGGCGAACAGCCACCGGCCGGGGTCACCATACTGGTTGGCGATGCCGCCGAGCATGACCAAAACGTCGACATAGGCACCAGGGTTGAGCCAGGTTAGCGCCAGCGCGGTAAGAAGCGGCTTGACCCAAGAGGGCGAGCGCTTGATCTCTTGGCGTTGGGTGGCGGTAGCGGTGGCGACAGAACCGTGCTCGGTGCCGGCCCCACCCGTGGAGTCGCCGTCGAAGGTCGCTACTTCCTCGGTCGAATTCGGGGAAGTAGATTCCACGTCGATGGCCTCGCCCTTGGTTTTGAAGGCATCGCGGAAGCAGGTGAAGGTGAAAAAGGCGAGGTATGCCGCGCCGATGTACTTGAGCGCCTCAAGCGCATTGGGAAAGCGCTCAACCAGGTAGCCGACACCGGCGGTGCCGGAGGTAATGAGGATGACATCGGAAAGCGCGCACACCACGATGATGAGCCCGATGTGATCGCGGCGGATGCCGTATTTCAACAGCATCGCATTTTGGGGGCCGACGGCCACGATGAGGGACAAACCAAGCACAAAACCAGCAAGCACGATGGACATGCCTCTAGTGTGAATCCAAGCGGTAAATAAGTCCAGTTAATCTATCTTCATATGGTTTAGAATAGCTTCATGAACCCGGTACATTTGGAAACCTTGCTGGCTATCGTGGAAGAAGGAAGCTTTGAGGTCGCCGCCTCGGTCCTGGGGATTTCTCCGTCTGCGGTAAGCCAGCGCATCAAGGCGTTGGAGGCGAGCACCGGCCGCGTGCTGGTGCGGCGGGCGAATCCGGTGGGGGCGACGGAAGCCGGGGAGATCCTGGTGCAGGCGGCACGGCGCATGGCGTTGGTGCAGGCAGAGACCGATGCCAGGTTGGGCCAGCGCCTAGCGCGCGTGCCCTTGTCGGTGGCCATCAACTCCGACTCGCTCGCCACCTGGTTTACGCAGGTATTAAGCGATACCGCGCAGCGGGGAGACGTTGCCCTGCGCATCCGCATTGAGGATGAGGCCCGCACGCTCGCGATGCTGCGGCGCGGCGATGTCTTGGGTGCGGTAACGAGGGAGCATTCGCCGGTATCCGGGTGCGATTCCACGTTCTTGGGGACCATGCGCTATTTCGCCGTTGCCGCCCCGCATATCGCGGAGGGCTTTCATTCAGGGCGGTTTACCTGGGAGACGATGCCGCTGGTGGGCTATGGTCCCAATGATCAGGTGCTCGATGATGCTATGCGCGAGCGCTTTATTGATTCTCACGTCGTGCGCGCCAGGGTTTCGCAGATTCCTTCTTCGGAAGGTTACCTGGAGGCCGTGCGCGTGGGCCTGGGGTGGGGGCTATTGCCGCAGGCTCAGGCTCAGCCACTGGTGGAATCGAAAGAGCTGCTGCTTCTCGATGACCACCAGCTCGACATCGACCTCTACTGGCAGCGTTGGCGCCTAGAATCCGAGGTCTTAAGCGATCTGACTAGGTCCGTAATTAACGCGGCTGCGGGGCTGGGAAGAGCTTAAGCTGAAAGTCTTCCGGATTCTTTACTTCCTCGCCGGAGGGAATGGGACCCGGGAGACGCACGCTGGGGGCAAAGGGTTGGCCGCCAAAGCGATCGCGGTCATGGGGCTCTGCTAACCAGGACATATCCGGTCCCACCGGAATGATGCGGGTGGGGTTGATTTCCGTGTGCGTGGCAAAGTAATGCTGCTTGATCTCGGTGAAATCGGTGGTATCACCAAAGCCCGGTAGCTGGAATAGTTCCTGCAGGTAGCCGCGCAGGTTGGGCAGTTCCTGGATCTTGTGGCGCGAGCACTTGAAGTGTGAGTAATACACCGGATCGAAGCGCACGAGGGTGGCAAACAGGCGGATATCGGTCTCGGTAATGTGTTCGCCAACCATATAGCGCTGGGTGCCCAGGCGCTCCTCGGCCCAATCGAGCGCCTCCCACAGCTGGTCATAGGCCTCTTCGTAGGCTTCTTGCGAGCCGGCAAAACCGCAGCGGTACACGCCATTATTGATGCCGTGGAAGATGTACTCGTTGAGTTCCTCCATCTCCTCGCGGTGCTGCTTAGGGAAGAGATCGGGGGCGCCTTCTGCCTGGAAGTTGGTCCACTGCTCAATAAAATCGCGCACCATAGAGGGGTAATCATTGGTGACCACCCGGCCCGTAGATTCTTCGACTAGGGCGGGCACGGTAATCCCGCGGGGATAGTCCGGAAAGCGCTCAAAGTAGGCTTCCTGCAGGCGCTTGTAGCCCAAAACCGGGTCTACTTCGCCCTCGTCTAGGTCGAATGTCCAGGACCGCGCATCGTGCACGGGCCCGGCGAGGGCCAAGGAAATGGAGTCCTCTAAGCCCAACAGGCGGCGAGCGATGACCGCGCGGTGCGCCCACGGACAAGCGCGGGCTGCAACCAGGCGGTAACGGCCAGCCTCCATGGGCCAATAAAAGGTACCATCGTCCTGCGCGGTTACCTCGGATACTTCAGGTGAAATGCGGTCTTCGATATAGGTGGTATCGCGAATAAACTCGCCATCTGGTGACGCATTGCGGGCATCTCCTGCCCAGTCGGAGTCGTGTGAAGTCATCGAGTCATTCCCAATTCTGGTGGATTCATAAGGCGGAGGAAGTGTCCCCGCCGACAATTAATGTTTATACGTCAACTATATGACATTGTTGATATTACGACAAGATGGGAGCTAGGGGAAGAGGGGTGCGGGAACAATTGCGGCGCGCCGTTAACGGTACCGCAAAACTGCAGGCAACTGTCTTAAATTGGTCATATGAGCGATAAGCAGCAACCGGATAAAGCCAATCCCTTAGACGAGGATCTTAATGTCCCAGCCTACGATTCCATGCGGCAGGATAACCCCGATGTCTTTGCCCGCGCAGGGCGCGCCGAACCGCAAGAAATTCGGCCGCAGAAGCAAGAGGCGGCGGAGACGGAAGTTTTGTCCAACCCTGCCGCTAATGGGGCTTCACAGCAGGGAAACCAGCAATCCGCAGGTGAGGATACCGCGGTATTGGATCCCGCAGCGGCGGCGCAGACCGAAGGTATTGCGGCAGAAGATGTTTCCCTAACCCCTGAAGAGCTGGCGGAACAAGAGCGCAAGCTTCAGCAGGAGCAGGAGGATAAGGAAGGCTATAAGCGCTATGGGCGTCGTGGCACCATTGACTTTGGTCTCTTTTTTGTCCGCTTGGCTATGAGCGCCTATCTCATGATTGCCGGCGTAGCCACGTTCTTCTCGCTGGGCGATGGCGCCGGAGTCTCCGGCTTGGAAAGCGATTACTCGCAGTACGCTTGGGCTAATTCCTTTGCCCTAGCGGTGCCGACCGTGCAGCTGATCGCCGGAGCATTCCTCCTTTTGGGCCTGATTAGCCCGCTTGCGGCCATGCTTGGCTTGGTCGTTACCGGTTTCACCGCATTGCACGAGCTGGCGGAATCGGGTGCTGGTCTGCAGGTCTTTGACTGGCCGGACTCGGTATGGCTATCGCTGGTACTTTTTGTGGTCGCGATTGGCCTGCAATTTACCGGTCCTGGTTTTATTTCCTTGGACTTTGGCCGCTCTTGGGCGCGGCGCCCACTGGGTACGTCGTGGGTCTTTGTGGTGGTCGGTATCGCCATCTTGGTTGCCGTGTGGTTCTTTGGCGCGGCAGTAAACCCCATTGCTTAGCCTGTTACTCGCTACCGTGTAAGTGAATCCCCGCCGCAGTTAATGCGGTGGGGATTTCCTTCCACCCTTGCTTTCCGCTATGGAAAGTGAAAGAATTGCCATAACGGAAAGTATGGAATCCTGGATTTTGGAGATGGTGGTAGAAGATGGAAGATGAGCTAAAGAAGTCGCTCGAGTTTAATGACAGCCTGCAGGATCAAGGCGCTGAGCGAAAGCGGCTTGTGCAAAATATCCTCCTAGTGATCGCATTGGCAGCGTTCTATGTGGGAATGACCGTATTCGCAGAGATAATGCACCCCGTCGCGTTTCTGATTTTCTACTTTGTCCTTATAGGACTCATGGTGTGGGCGCTACTTCATTACCAGGGCAAGGTGCGGACCAGCTATCGCCAGGATCCGTATACCCAGCCCAAGGCCGATAAGAAATACTACGCGGGGATGGCAGTAATACTTATCCCGATCTTTGTCACCAACATGCTGCGTGAGCACATGTGGGCTCTGGTAATCTTCATCGCGGTGTGGGCAGTGGCAATGGTCTGGGTGCTGCAATCTCGAGCCTTGGACGTTGCAGCGCGGCAAGGAGAGGGCCGTAGTGCTCAGTGATATTGACCCGGTTATCTATCCGCTCAATCGCTTCAAAATCTGTGCGGTATTAAACGCGCGAGGTGCGGTGGAGGGACAGGTGCGCCGCGAAATGCGCTTCGCGGCGCTGCGGGAAGAGGTGGGGCAATCGGCCGCCACCTTATCCAAACAATTAACCGCCCTAGAAAAGGAAGGCTATATCAGCCGATTCCGCGAGTACGGGTCTTCCCGCGATAAGGACACCGTGTGGGTTATGCTCACCGCTACCGGCAAGTCTGCATTCGATGCCCACCTCGCCGCGCTTAAGTCGCTAGCAGAGCAGGAGTAGCGCTACGTGTGGTCTGCTTGCGCTGGGCGGCAATGAACGCGGCTGTATACAGCGTTACGGTAAACACGGTGAGCCAGACGAAGTCATCCATCCAGAATTTCTGGAAGTGGTTCATGGCATGGACATCGACTTGATCTCCCCACCACCACTTCGGTGGAACGGTGAGCAGCAGGGCTGCCCAGGCGATGAGGACGGCCAAGAGGCTGCGGGCAGCCCATCCGGTAGAAAGCCAGCTCCACGCGCGGTAGGCGAAGACTGGGATGATGAGCGTGAGCCAGACCCAGTGATGGGACCAAGAAACAGGGGAGATGAGCAGGACGGTGAGGGCGGTGACCAATTGGGCATCGACAAGCAAATGCTTCTCGCACAGGCGCTTGATGAGCCACGCCGCAACGACGATGACAATAAGGGACGCCGCGATCCACGCGAGGCCTATCGTCAGGCCATTCGCCTCCATGGATTCGGTGGATGGATACATGCGCTGAATGGCGCCCTTGATGGAGCTATTTGACTGATAGTCGGTTCCCACGCCGAAGTCACGGCCGGAGCCCATGTCGAGCAGTGTGGAGCTGAAGAACTCCACGAACGCCTCCCAGCGGAAGGCCGCGGCAAGAAGAGTGGCCGCTACGGCGGAGAGCAACGCGGTGGCAATCTGCTTCCATTCCCTGCGCACAAGGAAGTACAGCAGCATCGCCAGAGGCGTGATCTTGATGGCGGCCGCCACGCCGATGAGGATTCCCTGCGGCAGGAATTGCTTGCGCGGAACGAGGTCGAGGATAACAAGCGCCATGACCACTATATTGATTTGGGCATAGTTGTTATTGAGGTCAACCGGCTCAAAGTGTAAGACAAGGGCCCAGGTAATGGCGGTTACGGGTAAGAGGAATTCTGGCTTCTTGAGCACCGCCCTGAAAACGAAGTAAAGGCACACGAGCACAAGGAGATCCGAAAGGATAACCATGATATTGCCGGCCAGGGTGTGGTCGATGGCGTCGAAGGTCGTCAGCGGTACCATCGCCAAGGCGCCAAAGGGCGGATAAATGAAGGGCAGCTGAATATCGCCGGCGGGCATCGGCGCGCTATAGACGGAGCGGTGCTCGAGGAAGGCCTTGACGCCCTCGCGGTAGACCACCATATCGATGGGGAATTCTGTGATGCGGGTGTCTTCAACGACCTTCCAGGCGCCGAAAAGGAACCCCAGCAGGGCCACGGTATATCGGAATAACGGGGTACGAGCGAATTTCATCGCGATACAAACTACGCGATTTTTAACTACAGAGCTCGCACCCCCACCGAGGTCACAGCGATTTAGCAGCCAATTGTGCTAGTTTACATAGCCGTCTACCACACGCACCGCGCCGCGATCCGCGGAGGTCGCCATTGCGGCGTAGGCGCGCAGCGCCTTGGTAATCGGGCGGTTGCGGTCCACCGGCGTCCATGGCTTTTCGCGCTGCTCTTGCGCGGCGCGGCGGCGCTCCAGAACATCATCGTCCACGTCGAGCGTGAGCTCGCGCTCATGGATATTGATGGAAATGGTATCGCCATTTTCGATGAGCCCGATAAGGCCCTGGTGGGCGGCCTCCGGGGAGATGTGGCCGATGGAGAGACCGGAGGTGCCGCCGGAAAAGCGGCCGTCGGTAATCAAGGCGCACGCCTTCCCTAAACCTGCGCCCTTGAGGAAGGACGTCGGGTGGAGCATCTCCTGCATGCCGGGGCCACCGGACGGGCCTTCGTAGCGAATGACGACGACATCGCCGGGCTGGACCTCTTTATTCAAGATGATGGACACGGCCTGCTCCTGGGATTCCACGACGCGGGCCGGGCCGGAGAAGGTCCACAGCTCTTCCTCCACGCCGGCTGCCTTGACGATGGCCCCGTCTGGTGCCAGGTTGCCGCGCAAGACCACCAGTCCGCCGTCGGAAGAAAAGGCGTGGTCGGCATCGTGAATGCAGCCATTGACCGCGTCAGTATCCAGTTCATCCCACCGGTTGGACTGGGAGAACGGCTCCGTCGTGCGCACGCCACCGGGGGCGGCGTAGTACAGCTCGCGGGCCTGATCGGTTACCCGGGGATTGCGGATATCCCAATCATCGAGCCACTGCTCCGCATTGTCATAGAGGGCGGTGTGCACCTTGAGGTTGAGGTGGCCCGCGCGGCGCAGCTCGCCCAAGATGGCCGGAATGCCGCCGGCGCGGTGCACATCCTCAATGTGATAGGTGCCGTTGGGCGCGACCTTGGACAGGCAAGGCACGCGGTAGGAGATGTCATTAATATCATCCAGTGTGAAGTCCACTTCGCCCTCTTGCGCTGCGGCGAGGGTGTGCAGGATGGTGTTGGTGGATCCGCCCATGGCCATATCGAGGGCCATAGCATTGGTAAAGGCTTCCTTCGTGGCGATATTGCGGGGGAGGACGGACTCGTCTTCTTCGCCGTAGTAGCGGCGGCACATATCCACGATGGTGGAGCCGGCCTTTTCAAAGAGCTCACGGCGCGCGCTGTGGGTAGCCAGGGTGGTGCCATTGCCCGGAAGCGCCAAGCCGAGAGCCTCGGTCAAGCAGTTCATGGAGTTGGCGGTAAACATGCCGGAGCAGGAACCGCAGGTGGGGCAGGCGGATTCTTCGACCTGGGCCAAACCGGCATCGCTAACGCTGTCGTTCGCGGATGCGGTGATTGCGGTAATCAGGTCGGTCGGTGCATGGGCAACGCCATCGACCACGACGGCCTTGCCGGCCTCCATCGGCCCGCCCGAAACGAAGATCGTGGGGATATTCAAGCGCATCGCGGCATTGAGCATGCCCGGGGTGATCTTATCGCAGTTGGAGATGCAGACGAGGGCATCGGCAGTATGCGCATTGGCCATGTACTCGATGGAATCGGAGATGATCTCGCGCGAAGGCAAAGAGTACAACATGCCGCTATGTCCCATGGCAATGCCGTCATCGACAGCAATGGTGTTGAACTCCTTGGGCACGCCGCCGGCTTCGCGGACAGCATCGGAGACGATATCGCCGACGTTTTTCAGGTGCACGTGGCCGGGCACGAACTGCGTATAAGAATTGGCGATGGCGACAATCGGCTTGCCAAAGTCATTTTCCTTGGTGCCGGTAGCGCGCCACAAGGCACGCGCACCGGAGGCTTGGCGTCCGACGGTAGTTACGTTAGAGCGCAGCGGGAACATGGTTTAAGTCACCATTCCTTATAGATTAATCAGATGGGGAGGAGGAGAAAGCAAATTTAATTATCTGCCGAATCTTTAAGCTCGGGGTGTTTTTCAAGGTACGCAGCATATTCCTCTTTGCTTAAGAGGATCTGCTGCCCGTCGCGGTGCACGATGACGACCTTGTCATCGGCTGCCTCGCGGCCCTGGGTGAGGGCATCGGGAATGCGTCCGCGGGATGCTTGTGCCAAGCGGGGCAGCGAGTTGAAGGTTACGCCAGGTAGGTTATGCTTCGCACCATTTTTAGTCTGTGCGAAGGCCCGGGCGCGCTGGAACCCAATCCCGGCGAAGTCATCCCACGCAATGGAGACGTTCTTGCGGAATGCATAGGAAATGGAGATGCCCTTCTCAGAGACCCTCGTGCGGGCCTTGAGGACCCACCATAGGCCGATGACGGGGATAATGAGCAGCCATCCCAGGTATTTGGGCGCCCAGCCGATGCTCAACAAGGCGATCGTGGACAGAATTAAAATGCCCAAGATGTGGTCGCGGGAAGGGGTGAAGACCTCTGCCTGGGAGGTGGACTGACGAGGTTGTTTGTCCTGTGCTGGTGGGGTCATAATCAGCCAGCCTAATTGACCATGCGGTGGGGAAGCGAACCATTTTTCCGCCGCGTTTCAACATGTGGGAAAGTTTTCCCAAAAGGGGGTAACCGCTTCCAGATATAATTCTATCGGTATATAGTTGGAAATATGATCATTATTCGACTTCAGGTGGTGCGAGCGCGGCGGTGACCGCGGCGTTTCCTGAACGTCGACGCTTTCGCCCCCGCAGACCACCGGCCCGCGGGGGCTTTAGTTGTAACTAGGGCGTTTCCCTCGATGATCAGTTTCCATGACAGACCAACCCAAGGAGCACATACACCGTGGTAACGACATCCTCGCCCACGCCCGCTTCCGCGGCCGCTGCGACTTCTGCTGCGCCCGCGGAGCGAATGAGTGGGGCTCATGCTATTGTCCGCACGCTGGAAGATCTGGGCACCGATCTCGTATTCGGTATTCCAGGCGGTGCCGTGCTTCCGCTCTACGATGCACTGCATGGTTCAACCAAGCTGCGCCATGTGCTAACCCGCCATGAACAAGGCGCCGGCCACGCCGCCGAGGGTTATGCGCAGGCCTCCGGAAAGGTGGGCGTGTGCATCGCTACCTCCGGTCCTGGTGCGACCAACCTGGTTACCGCGCTTGCCGATGCCAACCTGGACTCCGTTCCCATCGTCGCCATCACCGGCCAAGTGGGCAGCAACCTTTTGGGCACCGATGCCTTCCAAGAGGCCGATATCCGCGGTGTCACCATGCCGATTACCAAGCACAACTACATCGTGACGGATCCCGCAGAGATCCCTTCCGCTATTTCGGCCGCCTTCCACTTGGCTTCTACCGGCCGCCCCGGTCCGGTGCTCGTGGATATCCCGAAGGACGTGCAAAACGGCTTTTTGGATTACCATTTCCCGGAAACGCTTGACCTGCAAGGCTACAAGCCGGTTACCAAGCCGCACCACCGGCAGGTGGCCCAGGCCGTGGAATTGATGGCGCATGCGGAAAAGCCCGTGCTCTACGTCGGCGGCGGAGTCATGAAAGCCAACGCCTCCCAGGAGCTGCTGGAGTTTGCAGAGCTGACGAATATCCCCGTGGTTACCACCTTGATGGCCCTGGGCTCCTTTCCAGACTCCCACCCGCTGCATCTGGGAATGCCGGGCATGCACGGCACCGTCCCAGCCGTCGCGGCGATGCAGCGCGCCGACCTCATCATCGCCATTGGCGCCCGCTTCGATGACCGCGTGACCGGCGATACCTCTACATTCGCACCCAATGCGAAGGTTATCCACGCCGATATTGACCCCGCTGAGATTGGCAAGATCCGCGAGGTTACGGTCCCCATCGTCGGCGATGCGCAAAAGTGCTTGACCGCGTTGAGCAAGGAGTACCGCAAGAAGGATGTGCAGCCTGCCGCCGATGTGAAACAGTGGCACGATTACCTGCGCGGCATGCAAGAGCGCTTCCCGCGCGGTTATGAGCCCACTGATGATGGCCTGCTGAACCCGCAATTCGTCTTGGAAAAGCTCAGCGAAACTGTAGGACCGGAAGCTATCTACTGTGCGGGCGTGGGCCAGCACCAGATGTGGTCCGCGCAGTTCTTGGACTTTGAGCACCCGCGTTCCTGGATCAACTCCGGTGGCGCCGGAACCATGGGCTACGCCGTTCCCGCTGCCTTGGGTGCAAAGGCGGCGCGCCCAGATAAAGAAGTCTGGGCCATCGACGGCGATGGCTGCTTCCAAATGACCAATCAGGAACTTACCACCGCAGCCTTGGAGGGCTTCCCGTTTAAGGTCGCCGTCATTAATAACGGCAACCTCGGCATGGTCCGGCAGTGGCAGACGCTGTTTTATGACCAGCACTATTCGCACACCAAGCTGCGCGAAGAAAACGCCTTCACCCCGGACTTCGTCCGCTTGGCCGAGGCTCTTGGCTGCGAAGCTATCCGGGTCACGTGCGAAGAGGATGTCGTTCCGGCCATTAAGCACGCACAGGAAATTAACGATAAGCCAGTTGTCATTGACTTCATCGTCGGCCAAGATGCGCAGGTTTGGCCGATGATCGGCGGCGGTGCCTCCAATGAGGAAATCCAGTACGCCCGCGGCCTGCGCCCGCTTTTTGATGAAGCTGAATCCGCCGCGGAGACCCCGGCTGAGATCGACGAAACCATCCAGGAGGCATAAACCATGACGCACAACGAGGTAACTCGCCATACCTTATCGGTATTAGTCGAGGATGTAGAAAGTATCATCGCCCGCGTGGTGGGAATGTTCAGCCGCCGTGGCTACAGCCTGGTGTCCTTGGTCTCCGCACACACGGAAACCCCAGGGATTAACCGCCTGACCATCGTCGTGGATGCCTCTGAGGTCATTATTGAGCAGGTCACCAAGCAGCTCAATAAGCTCATTCCGGTCATCAAGGTCGTGGAACTCAAGGAAGATTCCACCGTCGCCCGCGCCATCATGTTGGTAAAGGTGGCGGCTGATAATTCTAACCGCGCGCAGGTGGTGGATGCGGTAAATATCTTCCGCGCCCGCGTGGTGGACGTGGCAAAGGAATCGGTCGTCGTGGAGGCTACCGGTACGCCGGGCAAGCTCGCGGCGCTGCTTGAGGTCCTCGAGCCCTTCGGCATTCGCGAACTCGTGCAATCGGGCCACGTAGCCTTGGGGCGCGGCCCGAAGGCTACGGCTCCCAAAAAGTAAATAAAATCTCACGATGTGAACACAATGTCTCGCGCAGTGGTATATACTCTGCGTCAGGACGCTTCATTACAGCTTTTCCTACCAAAGAATTGAGGATTTGAAATGGCAATTGATACCTACTACGACGACGATGCTGACCTGTCGATCATCCAGGGCCGCAAGGTAGCGGTTATCGGTTACGGCTCCCAGGGCCACGCCCACTCCCAGAACCTGCGCGATTCCGGCGTCGAGGTTGTTATCGGCCTGCGCGAGGGCTCCAAGTCCGCAGCCAAGGCAGAAGAGGCCGGGTTCGAGGTCAAGTCCGTCGCGGAGGCATCCAAGTGGGCCGACGTCGTGATGCTCTTGGCACCGGATACCTCCCAAAAGGAGATCTTCGAAGAGCACATCGCCCCAAACCTGGAGGACGGCAATGCATTGCTGTTCGGACACGGCCTGAATATCCACTTCAAGCTGATTGAGCCGGCTGCGTCCGTCACCGTCGGTATGGTTGCTCCCAAGGGTCCAGGCCACCTGGTCCGCCGCCAATTCGTTGACGGCAAGGGCGTTCCTTGCTTGATTGCCACCGAGCAGGACCCGAAGAACGAGGGCCATGACCTGACCATGTCCTATGCCGCAGCAATCGGCGGCGCCCGCGCCGGCGTTATCCCCACCACCTTCGAGGCAGAGACGGTCACCG
The DNA here is from genome assembly GCF_000478135.1 of Corynebacterium sp. KPL1818. Taxonomy (NCBI): domain Bacteria; kingdom Bacillati; phylum Actinomycetota; class Actinomycetes; order Mycobacteriales; family Corynebacteriaceae; genus Corynebacterium; species Corynebacterium sp. KPL1818. The sequence goes on from NZ_KI515760.1 coordinate 408,086, forward strand.
ACCTCTTTGGTGAGCAGGCCGTCCTGTGCGGTGGTGTCGAGTTCCTCATCCGCAACGGCTTCGAGGTCCTCACCGAGGCCGGCTACGAGCCAGAGATGGCATATTTCGAGGTCCTGCACGAGATGAAGCTCATCGTGGACTTGATGTTCGAGGGTGGCATTGCCAACATGAACTACTCGGTCTCTGATACCGCTGAGTTCGGTGGCTACATCTCCGGTCCACGCATCATCAACGCCGATACCAAGCAGCGCATGAAGGATGTCCTGTCCGATATTCAGGACGGCACCTTCACCAAGCGCCTGCTCGCCAACGTTGAGGGCGGCAACAAGGAACTGGAAGACCTGCGCGAGGAATTTGCGCAGCACGAGATCGAAAAGACCGGCACCAAGCTGCGCGATCTCATGAGCTGGGTCAAGAATCCTTTGGACGCTACTGCCTAGTCAATAGCTGAATCCAGTGCGGCCCGCGGGACACTCCCCGTGGGCCGCTTTTCTTACTTGTACCTTGGATTCCAGCGCTACGCCCGTGAGGTACCGCGAAGGTGTTGCGGGTAGTATTGGCCCTATGGGTTTTACGACGCCAAGCTATGATCTCAGGGACCTTTTTTCGCGGATTGACCGGGGCGATATCCAGCTTCCGGATTTCCAGCGCAGCTACGCCTGGGATGAAGACCGCATCCGCTCACTTATCGTTACGGTCCTGCGTGGATACCCCATCGGCGCGCTGATGGCCCTGGATACCCGCAATGAAAAGATGCGTTTCCGCCCCAGGGTGCTGGCGGGTGCGCCCGAGGTTGGCGTCGATCCCGGGTTGCTGCTCTTGGACGGCCAACAGCGCCTTACCTCCCTGTACCACTGCTTTAATGGCGAGGGTTTTGTCAAGACCACTGACTTCCGGAAAAAGAAGGTCCACCGCCGCTTTTTCATCGACGTCCGCGCCGCGGTAAGCGGGGACTTGCTTGCCGATGACGCTATTTTCGCCGTCGACCAAAACGGCGAGATCTGCTCGCACTTCGGCCCCGACGTTGATGGGGCTATTACCTGCCGCCAGGATGGGCTGGACAATATGTGCATCCCCGTGGCCTCGCTACTCAGCGAGGAAGGCACCAGCATGCTTTTCGAGCTCGCCGCCACACACGAGCAATACAGCGCCGAACTTGCCGCGTTCAATAACCGCATCGTGCGCCCCTTAGCGGGCTACGATATCCCCATGATCCGGCTATCCCGCGAAACGGAGCGCTCCGGAATCGGTTCCATCTTTGCCCAGGCAAATTCCGCAGGCTTACAGATGGATGTCCTCGATCTCTTAACCGCCGTCTTTGCCTCCGAAGATCCGACCTTCCACCTTGCCAACGATTGGCAGCAGGTGGAAAAGGATCTGCGGGATTCTCCTGCGCTCGATGGCATCGGACGTAATGAATTCCTCTCCGCAGTATCCCTCTTGGTCACAGGGGAGAAGGGCAATGCCGGCGGCCAGCGCGAAGACATTTTGAAGCTGTCCCTGTCCGAGTACAAGGCGGCCGCGCACGACCTGCGCATTACCTTCCATGAGGTTGCCGAATTCTTGGCGCAGCGCCGCATTTTAAGCCTCGATCAGGTTCCTTATACGGAACAGATCGTGCCGCTGGCGGTCATCATCGCGCGCCTGGCCAAGCGGCCTGGGGCCCTTTCCAGCCAGCAGGCATGGGATCGCATTGACCAGTGGTTCTGGTGTGGCGTCTTTGGCGAGCTCTACGGTTCTTCCGCGGTGCCGCTGCGCGCCGCCCGCGATGTGGATGAGGTGACCGAGTGGGTTGCCGGGGCCACCGACGATGTTCCCAAAACGGTCGCGGATGCAGGATTCCGGGAATCCCGCCTGCTCTCGGTCGATGAAAACGATGGGGTGTGGCACGGAATCTACGCCCTGCTTATGGCCCGCGGCGCGAAGGACTGGCGGACGGGCAGCGAGTTTACCCGCCACACCTTTGAAGAGTTGAAGCCCGGATTTTTCCCGGTATTCCCGCTGAATTGGTGCCAGCGCCACGGGGTGGATTCGGTCCTGGCCCATTCGGTCATGAACTACACCCCGATGGGCAAGCGCACAGAGGTCGTCCTCGATGGGTTCGCGCCGAACCGCTACCTGCCTCGCGTGCAGTCCAAGTCCATCATGGAAGACGAGGAATTTGATGCCGTCCTGGCATCGCACGACCTCGATGTCGCTAACCTAAGGGAGTCAAAGAGTCAGGAATTCTTGGCTGATCGTCGCCATCGCTTCGTGGATCTGGTGGAAGAAACCTTAGGCATTCCCGTCATTCGAGATGTCGATGAAGCAAACCTGGCCGGCGGTGAAGAGGGGCCACATGCGTTTGGCCGCTAAGAGGTATCGGGCGGCTGCAGTGGTTATCGCAGCCTCCCTCGTACTTGTTGGCTGCGGTGATGCCTTGCAGGAGCCCAAGCTTGTTAAGCGTGGGCTTTCGGATCTCTCCGAGTCCGATGTTGAGCTTGAGCGCGCCAAGTCAGAGAATCAAAACCGCCTTATCGATCCCAAATTCGCCGGCAAGCTGGACATCATCGACGATCCGAGTGGCATCGACGCCGCGCGGGCCTTCTTCGATGATTCAGATTCCATGGTGCTCTTTGCGCCCGATGATAAATCCGTGTTGCGCGCGGCAACGTTGGCGATTAACCAGCACTTGCCAGCCGTGGAATACGATCCTTCGCGCCGCGGTGACATCCTCAACTTGGTCGGAGACTTGGAGGTAAAACGACTCGTCATCGTGGGTGATATCCCGTGGACGCAATCCAGCGGTGATTTCACTGTCATCAAGGATCCGGGAACGCATGAAGCGCTGGGGGATTTTACGGCCTTCCAGTACGAGTCCAAGGTGGTTGCCTCGCCGAACCAGGTGGTCAAGGACATCGCGCGGCTGGATAAAACACCCTACGTTGAGTTGCGTCCTGCCTGGATTCCTTATGAGGGCGAACCTGACGATGATGGCAAAAAGCTGCCGGCCGTCCCGGCACAGTCGCGGCGCGATGGCCAGATGGCGCCCAATATCGTGGCCACGGCGGATAGTCCGGTAGCCAATGTCATTACTGCCGCGGCCTATGGTGGCTCGGTTTTAGTGATGCCGACGGCGGATCCGCTGGAAGATAAGCGGAGTATGGCCATGGTGGCAGGGCTCGATGAGGGCTCGCTTATCGCTTTGGGACCGGAATTCGGTCACGTGAAAGAATTTAAGGAAAAAATACGGCAGGGCACCCCAAACTGAACTACACTTCCTTCACACGCGGTGATTTTCGCGTAATGCACAACGAAGTGAAACGAAGGATGATATGTCGAAGCCGGTAGTTCTTATCGCCGATAAATTGGCCCAATCCACAGTGACGGCTTTGGGGGATTCCGTCGAGGTGCGCTGGGTAGATGGCCCGAACCGCGAGGAATTGCTCGCTGCGGTTCCTGAGGCAGATGCACTGCTCGTGCGCTCTGCTACCACCGTCGACGCTGAAGTTCTAGAAGCCGCGCCCAAACTAAAGATTGTGGGCCGCGCGGGCGTGGGACTAGATAACGTGGATATTGACACTGCCACCAATAAGGGCGTCATGGTGGTCAACGCTCCCACCTCCAATATCCACTCTGCGTGCGAGCAGGCGATTGCCCTGCTTTTGGCCACTGCCCGCCAGATTCCTGCGGCGGATCAGTCCCTGCGCGAGGGCGAGTGGAAGCGCTCTTCCTTCAAGGGCGTCGAGGTCTACGGCAAGACTATTGGCATCGTCGGCTTCGGCCACATCGGTCAGCTTTTTGCCCAGCGGTTAAGCGCCTTTGAAACGAAGATTATTGCCCACGATCCTTATGCCAATCCGGCGCGTGCGGCAGCGCTTGGCGTGGAATTGGTCGAGCTGGAAGAGCTGTTGGCGCAGGCAGATTTTGTCACCATTCACCTGCCCAAGACGCCCGAGACCGCCGGAATGTTCAACGCGGAGCTTCTGGCCAAGGCAAAGGAAGGCCAGATTCTTATCAACGCCGCCCGCGGCGGCCTCGTAGACGAGCAGGCCTTGGCGGATTCCATTACCTCCGGCCACCACCGCGGTGCGGGCTTTGACGTCTACTCCACGGAGCCGTGCACGGATTCCCCGTTGTTTAAGCTGCCGCAGGTCACGGTCTCGCCGCACTTGGGCGCGTCCACCGTGGAGGCACAGGACCGCGCGGGTACCGATGTCGCCGCATCTGTGCTCAAGGCTCTGGCCGGCGAGTTCGTTCCCGATGCGGTCAACGTCTCCGGCGGCACGGTGGGAGAAGAGGTTGCCGGCTGGCTCGACCTCGCCCGCAAGCTGGGCCTTACGGCCGGACGCCTGTTGGACCAGGCTCCCGTCGCCGTGGAGATCGAGGCTTGCGGCGAGCTGTCCACTGAGGACGTGGACGTACTGGGCCTTTCCGTCGTACGCGGCCTGTTTAGCGGCGTGACCTCAGAGCCGGTTACCTTCGTCAACGCGATGAAGATTGCCGAAAGCCGCGGGGTCGAGGTTTCGGTATCCACCAACCCAGAATCCAAGGGCCACCGTTCTTCCTTGCAGGTCAAGGTCATTAGTGCAGAGGGCGTGACCTCTTCGCTTACCGGTGCTCTCATCGGCATCGACGGGACCGAAAAGTTTGTGCGCATCAATGGCCGCGGCGTGGATATGCGGGCTGAGGGCCGCAACCTCTTCTTCCGCTATGCCGATGCCCCAGGCGCGCTGGGTACCGTGGGTACCAAGCTGGGTGCAGCAGGTATCAACATCATCGCCGCGGCCTTGACGCAGGGCAAGCAGGAATCCGATGCCGTGCTCATCTTGCGCGTGGAGTCCGAGGTGCCAGATTCTCTCATCGAGGAGATCAACTCGGCCCTTGGCGCTACGTGCCAGCAATTCGACATGGATGAATAACCTCAGCGCAGGTTAGGAGAGTGGCCTAACCGCGTACGTGTGCCCGCCCATCGCGCAGATTTCTGCTGCGATGGGCGGGTTTCCTTTGGTAGGCTGATGTCTAATCCACTATGTGAGAAAGGAATCTTATCTAATGAAATTAGCGGTGATTGGTGGCGACGGCATTGGGCCGGAAGTAACGGCGGAAGCCCTGAAGGTATTGCGGGCGGTGCGCAGCGATATTGAAACCACCGATTATGACCTGGGCGCGCGGCGCTACCTGCGCAATGGCGAGCTTTTAACGGACGCGGACCTGGCCAGCCTGCGCGAGCACGATGCCATTTTGCTGGGCGCCATTGGCGCACCCGGCGAGGTCCCCCCAGGTGTTCTGGAGCGCGGCCTGTTATTGAAGATGCGCTTTGCACTCGATCACCACGTGAACCTGCGCCCCTCCATCTTGTATCCCACGGCCCGCTCGCCGCTGGCTAACCCGGGCGAGATTGATTTCGTCGTGGTGCGAGAAGGCACCGAGGGCCTGTACTGCGGCAATGGCGGTACACTGCGGGAAGGTACGCCGCACGAGGTAGCCAGCGAGGTTTCGCAAAATACCCGCTTTGGGGTAGAGCGCGTGGTGCGGGACGCTTTTGAGCGGGCATCGCAGCGCCGCAACCACCTGACCCTGGTGCACAAGACCAATGTCCTCGTCAACGCCGGCGATCTGTGGCACCGCACGGTAGAAGAAGTCTCGGCAGAATATCCGCAGGTGGAAGTGGACTACAACCACATCGATGCCGCGACCATCTACATGGTGACGGACCCGTCCCGCTACGATGTCATCGTTACCGATAACCTCTTCGGCGATATCTTAACGGACTTAGCAGGCGCTATTACCGGCGGAATTGGATTGGCTGCATCGGGCAATATCGATGCCTCGGGTAAGAACCCCTCCATGTTTGAGCCGGTGCACGGTTCGGCGCCCGATATTGCTGGACAAGGCATCGCGGATCCAACCGCGGCCATCTTGTCGGCGGCGATGCTCTTGCGGCAGCTGGGTGATGAAGACAATGCGCAGAAGATTGAAAAGGCGGTGGCGGAGGGCATCGCCAAGCGTGGCGATGCCCCAATCAAGACCGTCGAGGTGGGAGACCGCATCGCGGGGAGCCTGAAGGCTTAAGCGTAAGGAATCCTGAGTGCGAATCCGGTTCCGGCGGGGACCTAAAGGATCTTCGCAAATTAACACCGCAAACTTTGCACACATGTAAAGGCTACCGTTTAGTAGGATGGCCGTTATGCGTTTAGGACGAATTGCACACCCAGAAGGAATTTGCTTTGCCATCATTGACGGGCCGAAAAATGCCCCGATGGAGGAGCTTGTAGCCAAAGAAATCTCCGGCACTCCGTTTACCCCGCCGGAGCCCACCGGCCGGGAATGGAAGCTGGGCGAGGTGCGCCTCTTGGCGCCGACCTTGCCCACCAAGGTGGTGGCGCTCGGGCGCAACTATGCCGACCACGTCGCGGAGGTCTTTAAGAAGTCCTCGGATTCGCTGCCGCCAACCATCTTCTTGAAGCCATCGACCGCGGTTATCGGCCCGAATGAGGCCATCAAGATTCCCGATTACGCCACCAACGTGGAGTTTGAGGGCGAGCTGGCCGTGGTTATTTCCAAGCCATCGAAGAATATCAAGGCTGAAAACTGGAAAGACCACGTTTTGGGCTACACCATTTGCAACGATGTTTCCTCGCGTGACCTGCAATTTAAGGATGGCCAGTGGGCGCGCGCCAAGGGTATTGATACCTTCTGCCCGCTGGGCCCGTGGATTGAAACGGACCTGGAGAGCTTGGATCTTGATGATCAGAAGATCAATGCGTACCTGACCCACGATGGTTCCCGGGAGCAGAAGCAGGATTCCAATACGGATCAGATGATCGTCAAGATGGGCGGCATCTTGGAAGAGATTTCTGCCGCCTATACCTTGCTGCCTGGCGATGTCATCACTACCGGATCGCCTGCAGGAACCGCACCGATGGTGCCGGGCGATACCATTGAGGTTGAGATTCCAGGGGTTGGCACCCTGCGCAATACGATTGCCAGGGCGCAGTAGGTTCACTGCAATGCAGCTGCCGCTGGTGAGGTACTGGTAGAAGGAGAACGGCGTGCCGGAACATTCGCATCAAGGCCACCGCGGGTCCGCGCCGAGCGCGCAGGAGATGGAGGAGCGCTACCGCGCCACCGCACAGGTGTGGTCAGGGAGCCCGAATGCGACGCTGGTGGACCATGTCAGCGACCTTCCGGCCGGTACCGCCCTCGATATTGGCTGCGGGGAAGGCGCTGATGCCCAGTGGCTACACGAGAATGGCTGGCAGGTGCTCGGCATCGATTTTGCTCCCACGGCCGTAGCGCGGACTAGGGCGCGTGGAGTCCCCGCGGAGGTTGCCACCTTTGATGAATTTAGCCACGCCCCCTTTGATCTGGTTACAGTCCACTACGGCAGCGTCCGCGCCACCGCAGAGGAAGTAGCATTGCTAGAAAAACTCGTTGCCCCGGGTGGAACCTTGCTCTATGTTCACCACGACATGGAATCGGAAGAAATCGCCATGCCGGAATGGCTGGCGGAAAATCTTTCCGAGTTGACGGTGCAGACCCTGCGGCGATCGCCGCGCCAAGTTACTAGCGGCGCAGGTGCCCATCACACCAGTGATGTGGTCCTGGTAGCGAAGAGGCGCTAAGCCGCGCCGCGCTTTTAAAGGCTGAGCGCGCGAAGGATTGTTTGCAGCTTGGCGGTGGTTTCTTCCAGCTCGGCTTGGGCATTGGAGGCACCGACCACGCCGCCGCCAGCCCACGCGCGGGCGGAGAGGCCATCGCCGGCAACTTCTGCGCAACGGATGGCAACCATGTATTCGCCATCGCCGGAGCTATCGCACCAGCCGACGGTGCCGGCATAGAAGCCGCGGTCGGTCTCGGCGGTCTCGATAAGCGCCTGCGCCGCTTCCGTTGGCGTGCCACAGATTGCGGGGGTGGGGTGGACTACTTCTGCCAATTCCAGGGCGGTGAGGTCTTTATCCCGCAATGTGCCGGTGACCGGCGTGCCCAAGTGCCACATCTCATTGGTGTGTATGAGCTGCGGGGTCTCGGGGATATCGAGGCTGCTGCACAGCGGCTCTAATATCCTGCGCAGGTGTTCTACTACAAAGGAATGCTCGAGCAGATCCTTGGCGGAGTGCAAGAGGTCTTGGCTGGCAATGTGGTCTGCCGCTTTATTGGCTCGGCGCGGCGTGGAGCCGGCGAGTGGGAATGCAGACACGGTCGAGCCTTGGCGCTTGATGAGTACCTCCGGCGAGGAACCAACCAGCATGGCCCCTGGGCGGCCTGCGGGGGAGAGATCCGCAATGAACCCGTCGCGGTTGACGGAGAGATCGATAAGGCGCGCGGCCACCAACCGGGGATCGATGGGGGCGGCAAATTCGATATCGACCGCGCGGGCGAGGACCACCTTTTCCAGCTTGGAGGTCTCGATGGTGCCGATGGCCGCCTCAACGCGGCGCAGGTGCTCCTCGGGCTCTGGGTCAAAGCCCACGACGCGGGAATTGAGCGATTGGTTGCGGTAGAACGCATGTGGTTCCAGCGGGCCGTCTTCCCGGATGATTGACTCTGGAACGGTCAGGGCGGCGGGGGTATCGGAGTCGAAGGGGATGGCGCCAACTACCATCTCGGCGTCGCCGCGGCGCAAGGCGTCAACCGCGGCCTCGGCACTGGTAAAGGTTGCCCGCGCACCTTGGGTACGGACAGACCCCGTTGCTCGGGAGAGCAAGAAATCGGGGGCGGTGCTTGGTCTGTCTTCGTGCATGAGGATCTAGCTTAGTGCCTTATTAAAAGTTGGTAGAAATTGCCCTCCGTCAAGCGTGTGGGCACCCGTTGGCGCGGCGGCTGTGGCTAGTGTTAACAATGTGGCTAATGTTACTAAATTTTCCCTACGGGCCGGCTATCTCCTTGCAGCGCTCCTGATTGCTAGCGGTGCGTTCTCTGCCCCGGCAGTGGCTTCTGCGCAAGAAACGCCAGCAGCTCCCGAGAAACCGGCCCCTCCCGCCCCTGCACCGGAACCGGCACCGGATGACTCCCACCTGCTGCCAGAAGGCGTTGAGGAATCCACGCCGAACCAGCCAGCACCTGCGCCGGCCCCAACCCCAGACGCGGCGCCGGCGCCGCACCCAGCGCCTGATGCCAGCATCAACCCCCATCCGCCCATTGCTGCTGGAGACACGCAGTCGCTGGAGATGGAGCATGAAGGCAAAGAGCGTCGCTACCTCCTGCGCATCCCAGATAATTACTCGCCCGAGGCTCCTGCACCGGTGCTCTTTGGATTTGGTGGGTGGGGAGATTCCTCGGAGGAGTTCTCTGGCTACGCGCGCATGGGAACGACTAAGGCCACCGATGATGCGGTCATCGTCTATCCAGAAGGCTTCGAACGCGCCTGGGAGCCAGCGCCCTATGCAAAGACGCGCGACGGCGAGGATATCCGCTTTATCAAGCGCATTTTAGATGCTGTGGATGCGGACTATCACGTGGACCGCAACCGCGTCTACGCCATGGGAATGTCCAATGGGGGCGGTTTTACCTCAGTATTGGGCTGCCACGCCCAAGATATGTTCGCGGCGGTAGCGATGGTCTCCGGGGCGTTTTATACCCCAGTGGAAACCAATTGCGTCGATGCGCCGATGCACACGCTCATCATGCACGGCACCAGGGATAAAATGCTCACCTATGAGGGTGGCACCCGCCATGAATCCGGCTACCTTCCCGTGCGCACCGTTTTGGGCGGCTATCTGCACCGCAACCACTGCGATATGACCTTTCAGGCCCGCCCCGCCGCCGGTAACTCCGAGCGGCTGAACTTCAATGGTTGCGCCAAGAACGTGGAACTGTACAAGGTACCCGGCGACCACACGTGGTTCTGGCAGCCGGATACCGCAAACATTGTGTGGGACTTTTTAGCCACTAAAACCCGCGTGTAGCGGGCTCAGCGCACGTACTGGCAGGATTAGCGAACGCGCGGAATCTGCGTCGTGGCATCATCGGCCTGCGGTGGCACAGATTGTTCTGGCTGCTCGGGCTGTGCAGCCTGCGAGCCGGCGCCCTTCTTGCGGAAGAATTGGACATAGATCAAAAGGCCAATTCCGAGCACGAGCGCGAATGCGCCGAGCCCTGCCAAGATGCCCGCCCAGAAGCTGCTCTTGGTCAGCGAGGCGGTGTAGGCGGCATCGGCAAGCGCCTCATTGTTCTGGCCCTTGCCGCCCGCGGACGCGTTGGGCGCTGGCGCCGTACTCCGGTTCTCGGACTTAGTGCCCTTGGATTTGCTGTCCTTAGACTTGCTGCTCTTGGACTGCGGGGTGGACTTGCCCGCGGATTTCTGGCCAGAATTTCCGCCAGACTTGGATTGCGAGGCCTTAGAACCGGAGCGAGAGCCGCTGCTTGACGATGCCCCCTTCGACGAGCCCCCACCCGAGTTGCGCGATGCAGCACCAGAGCCGGCCCCAGAACCGTGGGCCGAGCCCTTGTGGGATCCGGAGTTCGACCCAGACTTGGAGCCTTGGTTGGACCCCTGCTTCGAACCAGAGTTTTTCTCGGCAGCCTTCTTACCAGAGCCACCGGATCCGCCGGAGCCACCGGACTGGCCCTGCTTAGACGGCTTATCGCCAGATTTATCCTTGGCGTCTTTGTCCTTCTTCTTATCGCCCTCGAGGAATTTTTGGCCTTCCTTCAGGGTATTTTCCAGCTCCTTATCCAGGCCCGCGATGGCCTTATCTACTCCCTTGATGTCCTTGGCCAGCTGATCTGGGAGGGAGGTTCCGCCCGAAGGGACGCTTCCTTCGGCATCATCGGACTCGTCGTAGTCCACGCCGCACAGCTCTGCTGCATCCGCGTCATCGCCCACGAGGAATCCGGCGTGCAGGTGGTGGCGGGAGCCATCGGGAAGCTCAAAAGTAAAGCTCACGGCGTAGGTGCCCGGCTTGGTAAAAGCGAAGGCAGGGTGGGAGTGGGACCTGCCCGGATAGTCCCAAGCGGTGCCGTCCTCGGTGTCCATACGGACTTTGAGATCGCCGATGCCCTCATTCTGGAAGGCCACAATGCGCCCATCCTCGGGACCAGACGCGATGGCCATGCTTAAGGTCGCGGTCTGCTTCGAGCCGAGGTATTCCTCCGAGAGTTCCTGGGTATTAAAGCCCAACCATGGAACATCCTCAATCTGGGTTTGCGGGAGTACCCATCCCTCGTCGGGCAGGGAAGGGATCTTGAGATCAGAAATACGCTGCTTGTTCTTCTCCGCTACCTCTACCGCGAATTCTTCGGACTGGTATTCCTTGCGTTTGTGATCGTCCTTGACCACAAAGCTGATATCCCCGCCTTCATCCTTTAGCGCCATGTCTTGGTGGCCTTCGGTGATGCGGATAAAGTCCTCGGCGCTGCAGGTCTCTGCGGCATGCGCGGTGGCCATAACGGAAGAGGGTAGACCCACTCCGGTGAGGGTTCCCACGCTGAGGAATCCGGCGGTGCCTAGGGCAAGAGCGGTACGGCACAAGGGTTTCATGATTCGATGGTTTCCTTTCGTGGGGTGTTCTCGGAAGCGTTAGCTGGCACGCGAGGAGAAGAGTGGCCCGGTTTGCGGCGAGAGCGCAGGAAGGGATGCAGGGCCCAGACAATGAGGAAGAGGACCGTGAGCGTTAACACGATGGTTGCGCCCGCGGGAAGATCGATGGCCCACGCCAAATAGATGCCGAAGAAGCTGCAGACGGCACCGATGATGGCCGAGAGGAACATCATCGTGGTGAGGTTGGCCGTCAGCAGGCGCGCCGTGGCGGCCGGGGTAATCAGCAGGGCGAGGACCAAGATATTGCCAATGGTGCTTACGGAAATGACCACCGCGGCGGTCACGCACAGATAAAGAATGATATCCAGGGCAAAGACCGGCAGGCCCATGGCGCGGGCGGTCTCTCGGTCCAAGCAGGTGGCATTGAGCTGCGGGCCAAAGGCCACGACCACGGCTAGGACCACGAGGCAAACGCTCGCGGCGACGGTAATATCTGTGCGCGAAACGCCGGTGAGCGATCCGAAAAGGAAGCTGGTCAGCGAGGCGCTATAGCCATCCGTGCGCGAGATGATTACCATGCCCAAGGCAAAGGCGGCGGCGAAAAAGATGCCGATGATGGAATCAGCGCGCACGTGGTTGCGTTGCGAAAACGCGGCGATGAGCACCGCGACGACCGCGCCGGCAACCGCCCCGCCCAAGAGGACTGAGGCCTGCAGCGCAAAGGCGATGGCCAGGCCCGGGAACACGGCGTGCGAGACGGCATCGCCAATAAAGGCCATGCCACGCAGCACCACATAACAACCGATGACTCCACACACGATGGCGGCGATGAGCGAAATGCCCACCGCCCGGGCGAGGAAATCGAGGTGGGGATTGGTTAAATCCCGCAGGAAATCGATAAACGAGATATCAATCATGCAGCGACTCCAATCGCAGCGAGCAACGGGGACGAGGCACTGACGCCAAATGCGCGGGTCCACGGATCCTTGTCGGCCAAAAGCTCCTCGGCGGGACCGTCTGCAATGACCGTGCGATTAAATAGCACCAGCCGCTTGCACGTGTGCGCCGCCTCAGACAGGTTATGGGTAGACATCACGATGGATTTTCCCTGCTCCGCAAGCTCGGCGAAAAGCTCTAAAAGGGCCTCGGTATTCGGGGCGTCGAGCCCGGTGAAAGGTTCATCGAGTAGCAAGACCTGTGGCTGGATGGCGAGGGCGCGGGCGATCAGTACGCGCTGGCGCTGGCCGCCGGAAAGCTCCTCGATGGGCCGAGAGGCAAATTCCTCCATATGCACCAAGCGCAGCGCCTCCGCAGCGGCGGCGTGATCCTTTTTCCTCGGGCGCTTGAACCACCCGATGAGCCCGGTACGCCCGCTGAGCACGGTGCGGTACACGTTGATGGGAAAGCCCCATTCCACCTCGTGGCGCTGGGGAACATAGCCCACAGAGCCGGTGACGGTACACGTGCCGGAGGAGGGGATAAGGCCCAAAACAGAGCGCATAAGCGTGGTCTTACCTGCACCGTTGGGGCCTAGAAGCCCAATGAATTCACCGGTACCTACCTCGAGGTTGGCGTCCTCAATCACGGTGCGGCCAGATAGCGCTACCTGCAATCCGCATACCTGAATGCACGGCTTAGACATGGCCATCGCCTCGCTTGCGGGATTTCGCGAGCACGGCAACACCGGCGATCAGCACGATGATTCCGCCGCCGACCAAAACATAAACCCATACCGGCAGGGAAGAATCCTCGGTTGTGGCGTCTGCTGGGTTCCACTCCGCATCCTGGGCGGCCTGGATGTCTGCGCCATCGCCTACGGCGAAGGTCAGCACGCCGTCGGTACTAAACTCCTCGCCGTCTGTGGTCTCGCCCTTGATCCGGATGCCCACCTGGTGGGTGCCCGGCTCCGTAAAAGTCCAGTTGGCGTGGGTGTGCGTATTGAGGTCTACCCAGAATTCAGACTCGCCTTTTTCTGCCGTAGACCACAGCAGCTGGGGTGCTTCAAAGCCGCCGTTTTGCAAAAAGAGAGAAAAATCTCCTGGTCCGGAGTGGCCGAGGAATTCCATGGTGACGCCGCGATCGGCGTTATCGACAAGCGAAGGTGCCTGGGTATTCCACCCCAGCCACGGAACGCCGACCTGCTCAGTTTGCGGGACAACCCAGACATCCTCGCCGGATTGGGCGCCGACGAAGCTGAAATCATCGGTATCCGGCAGCGTTTGCTGGGCCGCATCGCCCACCGAGAACACCAGGTCATCAAGGTGGCGCCACACTGGGGAATCGCCCGCATCATCGCGGGCCAATAGCTCGGCATCAGAGCCATTGAGCAGCGTGCCGATATCAACGTGGCCCGCATCGATGACCTTTTCTTCGCCCTCGGGTGCAACGGTCTCATCCGCGCCGACCACCTGCGCGAGGTCGCCGGCCCAAGCGGGCGTTGCGGATACGGCCAAGCCGGCAGTGACGATGCAGGCTGCCGTGCGAGTGGCCGCGCGGGTAACGGTACGAGAGGCAAGGTTAAGCATGGTTATCTCCATTCGAAGGATGTAGGCAACGCTGCAGCGAGTCAGCATTGAATTTCATGAGATCGATATAAGTAGGCACGGCATCATCAAGCGTGTCGCCGTAAATGGGGCACAGCTCCACGTTTTGCTGCGTGGCGGCCTCTTTCAGCGTGCTGGCGCTGGCTTGTTCCACCGGCTCCACAAAGACCGCGGGAAGGTGCAGGTTCTCCAGCGTCCGGCGCAGGGCAATGACCTCCCGTGGCGAAGGCTCAATGGCGGGATTGGGCGTCACGAACCCAGCCACCGACAGGCCATAGCCTTGCTCTAAGTAGGCATAGCCGTGGTGGGTGGTGACCAAGTGCCGGTTGCTCTGCGGTATGGAAGAGATTGCGCGGTCTACGTACCCGTCAAGCTCGCGCAGTTCCGCGATATAAGACTCGGCACGGGCGCGGTAATCGGCGCCGTGAGACGGATCCGCATTCGCCATTTCTTCAGCGATGACATCGACATAGGCAATGGCATTGTCCACGTTGTGCCACAGGTGCGGATCCACCTCGCCGTGGATATGTTTGCCCAATACAGCCTGGGGGAGCAGGTACGTATCCGCACCGGGCGTGCCCAAGAAGCGATAGGCGGGGTCCGGCGGAATGGGCTGCAAAACCGAGGAGGGGACCGCTACCGCGGTAAGCGCGGGATCAAAATGCTGGTCTTGATCGCGTAGATCAATAGATCCCTTAGCCACATCAGCGGCAATATCCACGTGGCCGGAATCAATGACATCCATATCTGCCGGCGGGTTCACGCCCACCGCGACGGTGAGGTGCTCTACCTCTGTGCCATCTGCCTGAAAGCCCAGCTTATAGATGCCCGGCTCCGAAAAACCCCACGAGACGTGCGTGTGAGCATTGGCCGGGAGGGTGACCGCGTCATCGCCGGCGTCGATGCCATCGGCGCTATTAAATAGCACCTCCGGCGTGCCGAAGGTGGAGACCACGTAGGCTGCGACATCGCCTGGCCCTTCGGCAGAGACCATGCGGAAATCCACGCCGGAGTTGCGCTGTTCGGCACCGCTAATGCGCAGGCCCAACCAGATGGCATCCAGGGAGACATCTTCAACCAGCGGTACGAGGGTCGCACCGCGGGTGGAGGCCGAGTCAGCGACCTCTACCACGGGCGCATCCGTGGACTCGTGCAAGGTATCTATCAGGGATTGCGGTTCCAAGAGGTATCCATTGCTCAAGGCAAGATCCGCATTGGCCACGTTGCGCACCGTGCGCAGCGTCGGCTCAAAGGTGTGCGGGTCCTTTCCGCTTGGGATAAGGCCGGTGACCGAAGCATCCTCGCCTGCGACGTGGCGTGCCATATCCGCCAAAATGGGCGTCGTGGCCACCACGCTGAAGCGATCCGAGGTATCCACCGCTGCCGATGTCGTGCAGCCTGCCGCAAGGAGGGAGACGCTAAAGAGCGCCCCGACGGCCTGCAGCCCGCGCGGTACGAAACGGTAGTGGGACACTGGCATTAATTCTTTGCCCTCGCCACAGCTAGGCGTGCAATACCCAGGCCAAGGAACAGCATGCCCAGGCCGAGCACACCGATTCCAAGCGGCATGGTGGGGGTCCCAGTATTGGCAAGAGCCGCGTTGCCGCCCTTACCGGATGCGTTCGCACCGGAACCGGCTTCCTGGCCAGCGCCGGAGCCATTAGAGCCCGCGCCGGCTGCGGCGCCAACACCACAGTCACCGCCATCCGGGTTCACTTCCGCACCCAGGTCAAAGTGGCCATTATCGAAGGAGCCCTCTGGCCTGCCACCGCCGACGACAAAGTGCAGCGTTGCTTGGCCTGCCACCTGCTTGCCGGCGGAGGTTTGCGCCACCTGGCGAATGGTGACGTCGTAGGTGCCCTGCTTTTCGAAGACCCAGTTAGGGTGCACGTGGGTATTGGGCGCGATATTGTAGCTGCCTTCAACGGCGCCGTTGGCACCGCGGAACCATTCATCGCCGACGATCTTGCCCAGGCCACCCTGGCTGTAGACCATCATGGCACCAGGGCCCTTCATGTCTACGAGTTCCCAGGTAACGTCGCCCGGAATGTGCTCGCGCATGGAGGGGCTCTGGGTATTCGCACCAAGCCACGGCACGCCATCGACCTGCGTAGAACCGATCATCCACGCCTGGCCGGCCGAAACGGGTCCAACATCTTCTGGCAGCTCGACGCCGGAATTATCGGAGAGGTAGAAAGTCGCGCCATCGGCATCGCGCCACTGCGGTGGCGAGACCGTATCGTCTTTAATCTTCGGGATAATACCCGGACGGCACTCTGGGTCCGTGGACTGTCCGCCGCTTGCAGCGTTGCCGCCTTGGCCACCCTCGGAATTGCTGTGTCCAGCGTTATTGCCGGAGTTATCTGCATCGCCAGAACCGCCCGCAGAACGGTGACCGGAGACTGCCTCTCCGCCTTCGCCCACCTGCCAGGTATAGGTCACCGCGTTACTGGTTTGGCCATTGGAGGAGGCCTGAACGGTCATCTCATAGGTACCGGCCTCACTAAAGGCCCAGTTAACGTGGCGGTGTGCAGGACTCGGCTGGTTAATAACCTCGCCGCTGGTCAGCTCCATCGAACCGGAATTGGTCACGGCACCGACGTTGCCAAACCCAGTGGTTTCAAAGACATAGACCGAGCCCGGCCCGGAGATATTGGTGAACTCGAAGTCAATGTTGGTGAATCCGCCATCGCGTGCCGGCTGCGTATCCCAGCCTGGCCAGATGATATTCGGGTCCTGGGTCTGGGGCAGGAAGTAGGTCGGTTCTCCGATCTCGGGAACGGCCTCTGTGGCATCGGACCATGCCGATTCCACAACCTGGAGCAGCACGTCATCGCCGGGGCGCTGGACGTGTGAACCGGTGACATCTTCCTGCATGGATAGGTGCAGCTGGCCATCCGGCGCGGTGACGTAGAACGCATCGATATGTCCGGAGTCAAAGACGTCCTCGAAGGCCAACGCTGGTGTGGCCGGAACGAAAAACGCGATAAGGGCGGTAATCACCGCCGCGATGATGCGGCTGCCAGGCCTGTGGGCTCTGGTGCGCGAAGTGGTGTTGGTATCCATGGTTGATATTCCTTTAAATCGCCTGGGCTGGGGTTCCCATTAGCTGCGGATTAGTTATTAGATGCGCCAGCCAAAGCGCTCACGAATGAGATCTTGGTTGTCGCGGAAGAAGTTGTAGAAGGCCTTGAAGGTGATGCCAAGGACCGCAGGCAAGACCAGGGCCCAAGGATTAAACGAGTTGCCCGCAGGAGCTGACGGCTTAGATGGCTCGGACGGCTTCGAGGGCTTGGAAGGCTTAGACGGTTTCGAGGGCTTGGCCGAGTCCGAAGGCTTGTCGGACGGCTTCTCGGACGGCTTTTCCGATGGGGCATCGGAAGGCGCATGCGTAGAACAAGACTTCACCGCGTCATCACCAATGGCAAAGGTCAACGTCTGTGGCTCGGATGCAAGTTCTTTGCCATCGGTGGTACTTGCCGTATAGGTTGCCTCGAACGTGTAGATTCCTGGCTTGGTAAAAGCCCAATGGGTATGCCTATGCGATGCGAAAGTGGTCTCGATCGTGTGGTCGTCTTCGGCGGAATTGGCAAGGACGTCATATCCGACACCCCTGGCCTTATCGATATATGCGCCCCACTCAGCGCCCTCTGGTGTGTGCGTGGGCTTGAGGTTCAAATTGACCGTGCCATCTTTCATCTTGGAGTAATCCAATTTTTCGGTGTTATACCCCGGCCAGATGATGGCTTGGTTCTGCGTTTGTGGCAGGTGGTAAAAACGGTCACCGATATTGCCAAGGAAATCGAATTTCTTATCACCCAGCTGCATGCCGCGAGGAGTAAGCGCGTTATTGTGCACGCCAAGCACTACGTCATCTAGCGAGCGGTCTACCGAGTTCTTATCAATTTGTCCTGTGTCATCACGAAGGACGGTACGGAAACCATCGTCTGTAGGCAGTGCCTTGATATCGACGTGCCCACGGTCAAGTACCTGCTTTTCGCTGCAGCGCTGAGCTTCCTCGTCCTGTGGCGGTTGAGATGGTGCCGGCGTATCACCGGGCGCGGGTGAATCGCTGGGTGCGGATGAATCGCCGGCCCCAGGCTTTTCGCCTGGAGTAGCGGTGTTCCCGTCCGCGCTGGTAGAAAGCTCGTCTTTTACTTCGTAGTTTTCATCGAATTTGTAGGACTCGGTCAGCACCGTGCTTCCGTGACCGGCCTTGACAGTTGAGTGCGGGAAGACGTTGACTTTGGCAGTGTAGTTTTCAGAGTACCTACCGAAGGTAAAAGTGGCTTCTCCGTGGCCCTTGGTAATCGCTGCTTCCACCGAAGTAGAGGATTTCTCGTCGTTCTTGTTTTTGTA
This sequence comes from Corynebacterium sp. KPL1818, assembly GCF_000478135.1. Taxonomy (NCBI): domain Bacteria; kingdom Bacillati; phylum Actinomycetota; class Actinomycetes; order Mycobacteriales; family Corynebacteriaceae; genus Corynebacterium; species Corynebacterium sp. KPL1818. Next base: position 426,452 of record NZ_KI515760.1, read on the forward strand.
GAGACCACCAGTCATCACGCCGCTGAAGTTTTTATCATCCATGTCGATGATAATTTTGGTTCCTTCTTCACCCTGTTTGCGCATCCGCACCGTATAGCCGGTTTCTTGCAGCGTTACCTCTTCGGTAGGAGCCAGCTGGCGCGGATTCTCGGTTTCTTCCCACTTCTCTTCGGTAGTGGAAGAATCGGTGTGGGCGGGAGAGCCGGGGGTAAATTTCACCTGCTGCGAAATCCAGCGCGGTGCATCGTCTTCTGGGGTAAAGACGGCCTGGATATTGGACGATTCTGGGCCCATGTACTCATCCCACTCGGCGTGGCCATCGGTGACGGGCAGATCGGTGAGGAAGTAGCCATCGATAAGCAGCGTAAGCGTACCGGATGCCTTATTCTTTGCATCAAAGGAAATGGTGGTGAGCTTATCGTCACCGTCCTTTTCCAGGTTCTGCTTTTTGTCCATGCTCAGGCTGTAGCCAGCAGCGGCGGCATCACCGGAGGAGGATTTATCGAAACGTTCCTTGAGGCTCGGAGTCTTTTCATCCTTTGGCTTTTGACCACCCACTTGGTAGCTGGTGGTCTGCGGTTCACTGGCCACGAGTTGCCCATCCGCCGTGCGCGCGGTGGTGCGAAAGGTCAAGCGATAACGGCCGGGCTTGGTAAAGAGCGTGTAGTTGTGAGTGTGGCTACCACGTTCGAGAAATGCAGAGTGTGGTGAGTCCTCGAACGAACCCAGCATGCGATTGAGATCGGTGCCGTCTTTATCGTCCTTATTGGTAAAAAGCTCCACGTCCCCTGGGCCATCCACGCTTAAAAGATCGAGGAAGGCGATGTTGTTGCGGAAACTTTCCACGGGAAGCCCCTTTGAACCGAATCCGATCCAGATGGGCTGTTGGTTAGCGGAGGCTTGCCACGGGGCAGTGTAGTACGGGGTGCCTGGGTCGCCGATGTAGTCCTGCGTACCGTTTTGCGGCAGGGAATACATAAAGTTCTGGTGGCGCTTACCGTCCTCATCTTCGCGGGTATAGCCTTTGCCTACCCAGGCAACGGTGTCATCGATAAGCGGGGTTTGACCGGAAAATTCGGATTTCAGCAGGAAGTTGTCGTTTTCCCAAAAGCTCTTGGGGGAGTCGACGTGGGTTTGGGCCGCGATTTTTTTGCCATCGTCTGGACCGGCGTAGGCGGTAGCCGGGGTAATCAGCGCGATCGTGCTGAGCGCGGCCATGAAGCGGATACGAGGAGAAGCCACCAGCGCGTTACCTTTCTGCAGTTGTCAGTAGTTCACTCCGAAACTATAGAAAATGATTCCTATTACTGGATAATCAACTGAAACCGGTTCCCGTTTACCTGTGGGTTTATAATGAATACCGTTATCGTCTACCCCCGTTTGTGTGTATTTGTGTTGGCGGGTGCACACTTTTAGGTATGTGAGTGAGGTGCTGGTTTGGGCTGGTGCGGACTGTGTCCCCCGGCTCCACTACGATGGTGGCCATGACTGAAGTTCGCGTTAGATTTTGCCCTTCTCCCACTGGCACCCCGCACGTTGGCATGGTGCGTACGGCCCTGTTCAACTGGGCCTATGCCCGCCACACCGGCGGAAAGTTGATTTTCCGAATCGAAGATACTGATGCTGCCCGCGACTCGGAAGAGTCCTACCAGGCCATCATTGATTCCTTGACCTGGCTCGGATTGGGCTGGGACGAGGGCGTCAATGTAGGCGGCCCGCATGAACCGTACCGGCAGTCTCAGCGCATGGACATTTACAAGGATGTCCTGAACAAGCTTATCGATGCCGGCCATGTCTACCCCGCATATTCCACCGCCGAAGAGGTAGAAGAGCGCCACCGGGCTGCAGGCCGTGACCCGAAGCTGGGGTACGACAACTACGACCGTGACCTTACTCGGGAACAGATTGACGCCTTTGAGGCGGAAGGCCGCAAGCCCGTCTGGCGCCTGCGCATGCCGGACAAGGATTGGTCCTGGACCGACCTTGTACGTGGTGAGATGTCCTTCAAGTCCGAAACGCAGCCTGACTATGTGGTGGCGCGCTCCAACGGCGCCCCGCTCTACACCCTGGTCAACCCAGTGGATGACGCGCTGATGCGGATTACCCACGTGCTACGCGGTGAGGACCTGCTCTCGTCCACCCCGCGCCAGCTGGCCATGTATGAGGTGCTGAAGGAAATTGGCATCGCGGAATTTACCCCAGAGTTTGGACACCTTCCCTTCGTGATGGGCGAGGGGAAGAAAAAGCTGTCCAAGCGCGACCCACAGTCCAACCTCTTCAACCACCGCGATAACGGCATCATCCCAGAGGGCATGCTCAACTACCTGTCGCTGTTGGGCTGGTCTTTGTCTGCGGATCAGGACATCTTCAGCATGGACGAGCTAATTGAGAACTTCGATGTCAATGATGTTCTGGGCAACCCTGCGCGCTTTGATCAGAAGAAGCTCGAGGCGATCAACGCCGATCACATTCGCCTGCTCGAACCCGAGGAATTTGCCTTCCGTCTGCGCAACTACCTAACGGAATACACCGACTTCCCGGCCGATTATGACGGCGAGAAATTCGCCTTCGCCGCGGACCTGGTGCAAACGCGCATTAAGACACTTGCCGATGCCTACGGGTTACTCAGCTTCCTTATCACCCCCGATGCTGAGCTCACCCTGGATGAAAAGGCGGCCAAGAAGAACCTGAAGGAGGACGCCGTCCAGCCGCTTGAGGTGGGCATTGACACCCTTGAAGCGGTAGAGGAGTGGAAGACCGACGCTATCGAGGCAGCGCTGTCCAAGGCGCTCATCGAGGATCTAGAGCTTAAGCCGCGCAAGGCCTACGGCGCGCTGCGTGTAGCCATCTCCGGCGCTCAGGTGTCGCCGCCGCTCTTTGAGTCCATGGAGCTTCTGGGTAAGGAGTCCACCTTGGCGCGCCTACGCGCTGCCCGCGAGGCAACTCCGTACGTTCCGGCCGCCGAGTAATACCGGAACCGTCCGAAGCCTGACGGAGAAAGCCCACTAAAGCGGCGGATGAACATCGAACTTACACAGATGTCATCCGCCGCTTTATTTTATCTCTAAGAAAACGCCTAAAAATGCCGGTTGTGCTGGCGATTTGGAGCATTGGGCAACGATCATTATAGTTATAACACGTTGCAGCGAGCAAGGGAGCGCAGCCGGTAACGGTGCGGTTCCAAGCGAGTGAGCAAATGGCCTATGGTGTAATTGGCAACACAGCGGTTTCTGGTACCGCCATTCTAGGTTCGAGTCCTGGTAGGCCAGCAGTGAAAATGCTTTTAAAGCAGGCTCACTAGTTCTATGCCCCGTTCGTCTAGAGGCCTAGGACGCCGGCCTCTCACGCCGGTAACACGGGTTCGAATCCCGTACGGGGTACAAATAAAATAATTCCTCCAGCCACTGCGGTTGGAGGAATTTTTCGTATGTGCGCTCGCGGATTAATCGGGAACTCAGCGGCTCTTAACCGGGGGATTTACCGGAGCGAATTCCCGCACTATCTGCTGATTTGTATTGTGTTTACCCATCGTTTACTGTTTAACGAGTCCGCAACAAGCGAGTTAATTGCCAGCACAGCTTTTGATTTGCCTGCCACGCGCGAACGAGCCCCGTTCGTCTAGCGGCCTAGGACGCCGGCCTCTCACGCCGGTAACACGGGTTCAAATCCCGTACGGGGTACATATATTGGCTGCGAGCTTTAACGCTCGCAGCCTTTTTCTTTTGCCGTTTTCTTCTCGCGCCTCCAGGAGAGCTTAAACGGCTCTCGCTGCGCCCCATTGAACATCGCGCTTTGGGGAGAGCACGATGGGCGAGGTGGGGGCATCGGAAAGCGCCTGCTTTAGCCGCAGCCCGCCCTTCGCGCTCACGAACTCAGCGAGGACTGGGGCGGGGTCAGCTGCCTGTGAGCGCCAAGGGAGGGGGATGGGTCCGCCACCGCAAAAACAACGCCCAGCGAGCCTCTCAGGCTGCACTGGGCGTTGTGTGTAGGCGTGTGGCTAGGCCATGACCTTCGTCTTCTTAATCGCCTTCTGGAGGCGCTTGTGATAGTTATCCATGGCGGGGCGCAAGAACAGGCCGAGGATAAGCGCCGGGATGGCGAAGAGAAGGAGCATGCCGAGCTCGCGGAGGATATCGGCCTCATAAATGCCGGCGATGGCGCTGCGGAATGCGTCGATGCCATAGGTGGCCGGCAGCCATGGGCTGACATTTTGGAACCATTCTGGAAGCAGTGGCAGGGGATAGGCGCCGCCGGAACCGGAGACTTGGATAACCAAGAGCAGCACCGCGAGGGCCTTGCCCGCGCTATCGAATGTGATAACCAGTGAATAGATTATCAACATAAACACCAGTGTGATTATCCACGAGGCAAAGAGCATCATGAATGGGTGCTCGGGCTCGATCTCCACGAAGAAAATCAGGCTGAGGACCACAAGGGTGGATTGGGCGATGCCGATGAGCCCGAAGGTGATGAAGCGGCCCAAGAAGACTTGGTTCCTGGTGAAGTGATCCTTCTTGTCGAGGTTTTCGTTCTTCTTCAAGTACTTGCGTTCGGCGTTGGTGTGTACCAGCACGCAGGCGAGTAGGGCGCCGACCCACAGTGAGAGCGTGAGGTAGAACGGCGTCATGCCAACACCGAAGGCGGCAACCTCGTAGATGGGCTGGCGGTCCACATTGACCGGTGAGGCGATGCGGGAGGCCAGTAGCTCTGGATCATCGCCGATGAGATCGGCGAGCTGGCTGAGATCGCCGCCGTCGCGGATCTCATCGATCTTTTGGCTGAGCTCACCAAAGCGGGCCGCCTGCTGCTGCAGGGTGCCGGATAGGCCGGCGGTCATATCGCGGGCGCGGACGAGGGCATCGTTGTCATTGGAGATGGTATTGCGGACGCCCGCGATATCGCGCTTGACCGCATCGATATCGTTGGCCACCGTGCCCACGCTATCGCCCAAGGCTGCTAACTGCGGTTTGAGGTTGGAGTTATAGGAGTTGCGGGCGTTTTGTACGGCCTGCTTGGCGCTGGCAATCGCAGCTTGGGTTTGTTGCTTGGACTCTTGGGACTTTCCGCCGTTGTCGATGTTATTGGCCGTGGAGGTCAAAGAATCGTGCAGCGCATTGCTTTGGGCGATGCTGGCATCGAGTTGCCCCATGACGGCCTTATATCCCGCTGCCACAGGGGCGGGAAGATTGACCTTATCGGCTTCTTTTTGGATGCTGTCCTTCACACCTTGGAAAGCAGCGGTTTGCTGTCCCACGCGGTCCGCGGCAGTGCGGAAGGTCTGGGCAGTTTGCGCGGAGGTGGCGCTGGCGTTGTTGAGCAATTCCTCAATCTGCAAGGATAGGGCCTCGTAGCTCTGCGTGGTCGCGGCAAGGGACGCGTCCAAAGAACCAGTGGACTCATCCAGCGTGGATTTGAGGATGTCGATGGGGGACTCGCCGTTGTCATTCGCGGTGCTGGAGGCCTGGTTTCCCGCCTCATTCAGGATGTTATTGGCGGCTCGGGTCAGCGGAATGGTGGAATCAACCAGATTACTTAGCGCCATTACCGTGCCTGAGGCCGCATCGAGGCGCGATTGCACCGTGTTGACGCGGTGGTGCACGTTATTGAGCGCGGCTTGGGTTTCGCCCTCATCCAAGTACTGGTCCAATGAGGAAATGACGCCGAGGCCCACATTGGATACGACGCGGGTGAAGGACTCGTCGATCTTTTCGATCACGCCGGTAGCGCTGCGCTGGGTAATCGTGGTCGACAGCGCGTTCTTCTTCTCGTTGGTGTAGAGATTCAGCTTGCTCGGCTCGGTGCCTTCCACATAGAAGGTAAGGAGGTTGGCGCTAAAGTCCTTGGGCAAGACGATGCCGGCGTAGTACTCGCCGGACTTGGTGCCCTCAATGGCATCGTCGCTATTGGTAAGGACCCAGTTGATCTCGTCATTGCGGCTGAGCTGGGATAAGACCTCATCGCCTAGGTTGAGTTTGAGCGAAGCTAGGTCGCTTTGGTGCCCCTCGTCCTCACTGGCGACGGCGATTTTGAGCTGTTTGGTATTGGCAAACGGGTCCCAGCTGGCGAGCACGTTAAAGGTGGTAAAAAGCAGCGGGATAATGGCGAGGCCGAAAATGATGACGGCGGTCATTACGTTGCCACGGATGGCCTTGAGGTCATCGCGGAGAATGGTCAGGATGTTGTTCATGACTTATCTCCCTTTCCGGATTCTTCGCCGCCGTCGGCGGGCTTATCTGTAGTATCGCCCTGCGATTGTGGGGTAGAAGATATTTCGGCGTGTTTATCCGACTGCACATCTTCTAACCGATACTGATTGGGGTTTCGGCGTTGATGCTCAAGGTGCTGCTGGATTTCCTCATCGCTCAGATCTGCCAGGCGGTTATCGTGCGCGATGCTTTGCTTCATGTATTCCAGCGAACAAATGGTCGCGACCGCAATCAGCGCCACGAGGCAGGCAATGCCGAAGATGATCGCCTTTTGATCCGGCATGAACCGGGAGCAAATAACGAGCACAGTAACCAAGGCCAAGCCAATGGCAATGGTCAGCTTCATCAACTGAGAATAATTCTTCCGCGCGGTCATCCACTTGGTATCCAAGCTCTTTTGGTACCCCTCGCGGTCCGCGGAGGCATACAACAGATCAGTGAAGCGGTAGCGGCTGCCGATGAGGTGGACCTGCTCGTTGATGACGAGCCCGCCCTTGGCCAGCTCGTCATTGACCAGCATGGTGACGTTGGACAACCCGCGCCTTAAGAAGGTGCCCATGAGGTAGGCGATAGCCGCCATGCCGGTCAGCGCGGCGATATCGCGGATGTAATGGGTGCCGTAGAACCCGCCCACGGTCTCGCGCATGGCATCGATGCCGTAGGTAAAGGGCAAGAAGGGGTGGACGGCGCGGAAGAAGTCCGGCGTCATCTCGATGGGATACAGGCCCGATGCGCCGGGAATTTGGATGAAGGCGAGGACCACCGCGATACCGCGGCCCACGTGGCCAAATGTCGAGACCAAGCCATAGGTAATGCTGAGGTAGCACAGGCTGATGAATACGGAGGTAAGGACATAGGCGGTGGCGCTGACGTGCTCCACGCCAATGACCAAGTTACCGATGGACACGATTAGCGCCTGGGCAATGGCGAAAAAGCCGAGGAGCAAGAAGCGTGCGAAATACGCCTTGTTGATGGTCAGATCCCGGCGGCCCTGTGGGTCAACCTCGGCGCGGAAAATGATCAGGAGCATGAAGGCACCGATCCACAGTGTGAGGTTGATAAACAGCGAGGACATGCCGGAGCCGTAGTGGGTAACGGGGAAGACTGCGTGGCTTTCCATCTCTGCGGGCGAGGAGAGGAAGGAAGATACGTGGTCCGTATCAAGGCCATTGACGGACTTCAGCACGGTGTTATTAGTGGCCGTGTTGCTCAAGGCAATGACATCGGTCCGCGCGGAACGCAGGCCTTCCTCGACGCGGTCCAGGTCGACCGAGAAGCGCTTTACCACTTCTTGGGCGTGGGTCAGCTGCTCGTCGACGCCCCCGAGAAGCCCGTCCGTTTGCCCAACCAGCGCCTTCTGGCTGTTGAGCGAGGCGGATAGGCGTCCGGCGGTTGCGGAGACATTAGAAAGCGCGGAATTGAGCTTAGGCAGGCCGTTGGCCACGTCATCGTGGAGTCCATGGGAATCATCGCGCGCTTGGGCGGCCATGGAATTGAGCAATTCCGAGGTCTTATTCAGCGAATCCAGGGTGGCATTCGTATCGCTATTGAGGGAATCGAGCTCGCCTAGCACCGCGCGGTTTTGGTTATTGCGGTCGCGCAGCTCAGAGACCGACTGGTTGATCTGCTGGGATACCTCTGGGGGAAGGGCCGGCAGGGCAGCGACACCGGCCAATTGGTCGATGGCCTTATCGGCTTGACCGAGAATGCCCTGTGCGCCGTCGGTGGCGGCGTCGACGCGGTTAAGGGCGCCGTTTAACTTCCCTGTGACAGAACCGATATTGGCATTGGCGTTCGCGGTGCCATCGGCAAGCGCAGTCGTGCCTTGGATATAAGCGGCGGTGGCATCGTCAGCGAAGGAGGTTACTTCCTTTTGCACCTCGTCGGTCAAGGCGGTGACCTGGTTTAAGGCCTGCTGCGCGTCATCGATCGTGGTCTGCACGGAGCCTAGGGACTTGCGCGCCTGCGCGATGGTGGGGCGGGCATCGTCGATAGTAGCCGTGACATCCGTGAGGGAATTGCGGGAATTGGCCACGGTATCGGCGGTCTCTGAAAAGGAATTAGCGGTATTGCCCGCGGTGCTATTGATCTTATCGCTGAGATCGCCGCCGGAATTCCTCAGCTCGGTAGCTACTGATTTCGCGACGTTTTCATTAAACGTGGCGCTAATCGTGGTTTCGAGGGTAGAAGAACCGGAGTCAGTGACCTTGGGGGCAATGGCATTGATCTTCTCATTGACCTGATACTCCAAGGTGGGCTGAGAGTATGTGCCTTCGAAGAGACTGACAAAGTCAGAGGAAAAATCCTCCGGGACAATGATGGAGGCAAAAACGTCGCCGGATTTCGCCGCGTGCTCGGCTTCGCCGCGGTCCATAAACTGCCAGCCGAGTTTGTCGTTGTTGTGCAGCTTTTCCATCATCTGCCCGCCGACGTCAATATCGCCGGTGAGATCTGACGAGGCACCCTTGTCCTCATTCACCACGGCTACCTTGAGGTGTTCGGTATTGCCATAGGGATCCCAAAAACCGGAGACGTTGACCCAAGAATATAAGGCAGGGGTAATCATCAAACCGATGAGAATCACCCAGACTTGTGGCGTCCGCCACAGGCGGACGAAGTCTTGGAGAAAAAGCTTCCAACTAGTAATCACTCGAAAGACCGTAGCACCGAAACGGTGTTAACTAATAGTCAAGCAGGCAGATTCCGCGAAATTGATAGCTTGGTTACCTCCCAGTCCCCCGTGCCTCGCGCACCAATGCGGCTAGGGTTAATAAAAGGTTAATTCACGCTGGGCTAATGCATGGAAAAGCGCCGCGATAATCCGTGCATCAAAGTGGCGGATTATCGCGGCGCTCGGGCGCTGCGGGGCGCTTGGCGGCGAGGCTTAGTGCTCGTCGTAGTGATCGCCGTGAGCGGCGTGGCGGTGGCCGTCGTGGATGTAGTCAACGTGGTCGCCGTGGGGGACGGCAACGTGGCCGCAGCCTTCGCCGTGGGTGTGCTCGCTGTGTGGCTCAGCCTCGACGTGCTCGTTGGTCTCGCATTCGTCCCAGTGGCCTTCGTGCTCGCGGTGGATGTGGCCATCGTGGACGAAGTCGGTGTGGTCCTTGTGTGGGAAAGCAACGTGGCCGCAGCCTTCGCCGTGGGCGTGCTCGTGTTCAGTGTGGGTTGTGTGAGTCATAATCATGAATCCTTTCCGTGTCTTGGTCGGGGAGTGACCTTCTCGTTTTCACTCTGTTTTCATTAAATCATGTTTTCAGTTCGGTTTCAATAGCGTGCGGGAGATTTTCGATATTTCTTCAATAGGCCACGATGGGGTGGGGTATGCAGGGGTGAGACGTGACAATGCCCTGGGCCGGTGGGAGGTCCAGGGCGTTGGTTAGGCGTTGGGGAAGCTAGAGCAGCTCTGAAAGTTCTTGGGCGGCGGAGGTAAGAAGGTGGGCGTATTTCTTGGCGGGCGAGGGGCGGAAGCGCTCAGCGGAGCCTGAGATAGACAGCGCTGCGCGAAAAACGCCAGAAGAATCAAAGACGGGGGCGGAAATGGAAGCTAGGCCAGCTTCGCGTTCCTCGATGGATTCTGCATAGCCTTGGCGGCGGGCAGCTTCCACCTCGGCGGTGCTGAATTGCGCGGCGTCAAGGGGGAAATCCACGTAGCCGGCGATGATGCGTGCTGCAGAACCAGAGGTTAGTGGCAGCTGTCGTCCCACCGGAACCACGTTGTGTAGGCCGGATTTGGGTTCGCGAGTGGCAATGCAGGTGCGGGTGGTTCCCGTGAACTCATAGAGCTGAATGGACTCACCGGTGCGGTTGAGGAGCTGATCCATGATGGGGCCTGCGACTTCTAAGATGTGATCGCGGTTGCCGGGGAGTGCTGGACCTGCCTTCCACTTTCCTTCAGGGGTGCGCACGAGGATACGGTGTGCTTCTAACGCGGTGGCTAGTCGGTGCGTCGTTGCCCGAGGTAGTCCCGTGGTTTCACATAACTCATTAAGGGTCGATGGATGGTTTGCGGCGGCCATCATGATGGCCATTGCACGATCTAGTACCTTAATGCCGGAAACTGCGCTATACTCTCCCATATAATGAAATCTACGTCCCAAATTATGAGATTTCAAGTGTGGAGTGATGTTTATGAACCAGCAGCTGACCTTGGCAGAAAAAGTATGGCGTGACCACGTTGTCCAGCAGGGCGACGCGGGCGCACCAGACCTTATCTATATTGACTTTCAACTTTTGCACGAAGTTACCAGTCCGCAGGCCTTCGATGGGCTGCGCCTGCAAGGCCGCACAATGCGGCACCCGGAATTGCACCTGGCAACCGAGGATCACAACGTGCCAACGGAAGGCATTAAATCCGGCAACCTCTTAGAGATTAAAGATGAGATATCGCGCACCCAAGTTTCTACCTTGCGCAAGAACTGCGAAGAATTTGGCGTGCGGTTGCACTCGATGGGTGATGAGCAGCAAGGAATCGTGCACACCGTTGGCCCACAACTGGGCATTACTCAGCCCGGCATGACTATTGTGTGCGGCGATTCGCATACCTCGACCCACGGTGCGTTCGGCTCCATCGCCATGGGCATCGGCACCTCAGAGGTAGAGCACGTCATGGCTACCCAGACGCTATCTTTGAAGCCATTTAAGACGATGGCCGTCGAAGTCACCGGCGAATTGCAGGAAGGCGTCTCCGCAAAGGACCTCATCCTGGCGATCATCGCCAAGATCGGCACCGGTGGCGGCCAAGGCTACATCATCGAATACCGCGGTGAAGCCATCCGAAAGATGTCCATGGAAGCCCGCATGACCATCTGCAATATGTCCATTGAGGCCGGCGCTCGTGCCGGTATGGTTGCGCCCGATGAAACGACGTTTGAGTACGTCAAGGGTCGCGAGTTCGCTCCTAAGGGCGCCGACTGGGATGCCGCGGTGGAGTACTGGAAGACGCTGCCTACTGACGATGGCGCCGAATTCGATCGCGTCGTAGAAATCGACGGATCAGCGTTGACACCATTTGTGACGTGGGGAACGAACCCGGGCCAAGGCCTGCCGCTGGGCGAAACCGTGCCGGATCCAGAAGATTGCGGCGATGACAATTCCAAGGCCACCGTGAAAAAGGCCTTGGAGTATATGGACCTGCAACCAGGAACCCCACTGCGCGATATCAAGATCGATACCGTCTTCGTGGGATCGTGCACCAATGCCCGCATCGAGGATCTGCGCGCCGCCGCCGAGGTGGTCAAGGGCCGCACCATCGATGCCAATACGCGCATGATCGTGGTTCCTTCCTCCGCGGTGGTTAAAGCCGATGCGGAAAAGGAAGGCCTCGACCAAATCTTCCAGGAGTTCGGTGCAGAGTGGCGCACGGCGGGATGCTCCATGTGTCTGGGCATGAACCCTGATCAACTGAAACCAGGGGAGCGGTCTGCATCCACGTCCAATCGTAACTTTGAAGGCCGGCAGGGCCCTGGCGGGAGAACCCACCTCGTTTCCCCACAGGTTGCTGCCGCTACCGCCGTCACCGGATACCTGTCCAGCCCGGCTGACCTGAAATAAGCACGCGAGAAAGGTTGAAATAATGGAGAAATTTATCACCCATACCGGCACCGGAGTCCCGCTTCGGGCATCCAACGTGGATACGGACCAAATCATTCCCGCGCGCTATCTCAAATCGGTCAAGCGTACGGGCTTTGCGGAGGGCCTGTTTTCCAACTGGCGCTCTGATTCCACCTTCGTACTTAACCAAGAGCAGTTCAAGGACGGCTCCGTTCTCTTTGCAGGGCGCGACTTTGGCACCGGTTCCTCTCGCGAGCACGCAGTATGGGCCCTGCGCGAATACGGCTTCAAAGCAGTGTTCTCCTCGCGTTTTGCGGATATCTTCCGTGGCAACTCGGGAAAGTCTGGTCTGCTTACGGGGCTGATGGAACAAGAGGACATCGAGCTTATTTGGAAGCAGTTGGAGGCAGGGGAAACCCAAGTCACGGTCGATCTGGAGGCGCGCACCGTTCAGGTTGGTGAAAACACCTACTCATTCGATATTGATGACTATACGCGCTGGCGCCTGATGGAGGGCCTCGATGACATCGGCATCACCCTGCGCAATGAAGAAGCGATCACGAACTTCGAGAACTCCCGCGCCAGCTTTAAGCCGGCGGTTCACCCGGAATAGCGGCAGCACCGTAGCCGTGAAACCGGATTATCCACTATTGTCTGCGGTATGACTTCGCCTTATTCCGGTTCAAGCGACCATGATGGATATAATCCCTATTCCCAGCAGCCCTATTCAAATGGGCAGCCGGGATTCTCCGGCGAGCCGCCCGCCCCAGGCGGCATTGATACCGTCAGCATCATCGGCGATAGCTTCCGCTATTTCGGACGCAATTGGGTGCCGTGGCTTTTTGCCCCGCTTGTGCAGATGGTCGTCCTTTTTGTCGCTTACGTCGTAATCGCCGTAGTCTTTGCCGCCGGTGGCGGATCCCTTTCCATCGAGGCGTCGACCGAGGGAGCCTTAGACGGTTCCCTTGGCGTACTGGGCATGCTGTTACTTATTCTCGGGGTAATAGCCCTGTTAGTTATTTATCTGTGGGCAAACGCCATCTGGTACCAAGCCGCTACTAAGCAGGTCAACGGCCAGGACTTAACTTTCGGAGATTTCTTTACCTTTAAGGGCATGGGCGGCATCATGCTGGCTTACCTGGTGACCAGCGTGGTCATCGGCATCGGCTTTGTCTTGCTCATAATCCCCGGGCTTTTCGCCCTGTTCTTCTGGTGGTGGGTCCCAGCCGTCAAGGCAGCACGCCCTGACCTAGGCCTAGGGTCCTGCTTCACGCTTTCCGCGGGTATCGCAAAGAGGAACATCGGCACCACCTTCCTGGTGGGCATCGTTCTCATCATCCTTTACATGGCGCTGGGCTCAACCGTGGTGGGCGTCGTCGTGCTGCCGGGGCTCATGGCCTTGGCCCCCACCCTCTTCGTGCGCCGGAACCTCGGCATGCGCGGCTAAGGGCTAGGGGCTCGCGCGGCCCGAGCTATCTAGCGCACCGGCAGGGGGCTAGGAAGATAATCTGCCCCGGTTAATTCACCATTATTGAAGGACAAGACCCACACCGAGGCCTTTTTAAACTTCAATTCCTCCTGTGGCTTCTTGAGGAATTGCGGCGCCAAATCCTCGATGATGCCGGGGATGGTCTGTCCCTGGCTGATAATGACCGGCACCCCGCCGTCTTCAACTACGCGGCGGAAAGCCTTCTTGGCGGCCGCCGGGTTCTTTTCCCATGCCTCGTCGCCAAAGTCCTTATTAATGGCGATGTCCTTGCCCAGTTCGTCGGCAAGCGGCGCGGCGGTTTGCTGGCACCGGTGCGGGCGAGCGGAATAGATCGCGGTGGGATGATAGGCCGCCAGCATGGGCACGAGCATTTCTGCTTGCCGACGCCCCTTCTTATCCAAAGGCCGCAGGTTGTCATCGCCCTCCCACTTTTTGCGGTCGTGGGCGTGGGCGTGGCGAACATACAATACGCGCGTTGTGGGGGCGAGCTGCAGCCGCTTTTGTGCCTTGGAGACGACGTCGTTGTCCACGTCATAGGACAAAAGTTGCTGTGCTTGGTCAATGGGCACCCAGCGCAGCTCATCGGTCTCATCATTGGGGGTATAGGTGCCGCTGAGGTAGAACGCCGCCCAGTAATAGACCACCTTGGTGCGCCCCTGCACGGGGTAGGTGACCTTGCCAATCAACTTGCCCAGGCGTACGTGGAAGCCGGTTTCTTCCTCAATTTCGCGCGCCGCGGTGGTAGGCAGGGATTCGCCTGGATCCACCTTTCCCTTGGGCAGGGACCAATCATCATAATGCGGGCGGTGGATGAGTGCGATCTCTGGGTTCGCGGGGTCGCCGCGCCAGACTACGGCACCGGCGGCAAGGGTAGTGCGGGGAAACTCCTTGGCAGGATCCACCGGAATTTCCTGGTGCCGGCCGGAAATGAATTTTTCGGACTTTTTATCTTTATCGGTCTCGTGCATCTTCTTCGCGCTCGGCATAGCTTTTCGTACCTTTCTTCGGTGACTGAAAAATTGGCGTTAACCTCATCATCATTGTTCCACGGGGGAGATCCCTGCCGCATCCTTGCCACGCCCAGAGCAATAAATGCCTTAAGGTGGAGCTAATAGGAAAAACGTTTGGAGGAAGCCATGGTAAAAGTAGCGGTAATGGGTGCCGGTTCCTGGGGCACCACCTTGGCCAAGGTATTTGCGGACGCAGGAAACGATGTCACCCTGTGGGCGCGCCGGACCGAGTTGGCGGAAGCGATCAATGAAACGCATACCAACCCTGACTACCTGCCGGATGTCCACCTTCCGGCGGCACTGCGCGCCACGCACGATGAGGAAGAGGTGCTTTCCGGCGCGGATATCGTGGTCTTCGGTGTGCCATCGCAGTCCCTGCGCGCCAACGTGGAGCGCTGGGCACCCGTATTGCCCGAGGATTCCACGCTGGTCTCCATTTCCAAGGGCGTAGAAACCAGCACGCTCAAGCGCATGAGCGAAGTCATCGTGGATGCAGCGGGTGTGGATCCGCAGCGCGTGGCGGTTCTATCTGGGCCCAACCTGGCCAAAGAAGTAGCAGCGGGGCAGGTTACGGCCACGGTCATCGCCTGCACCGACGAAGAGCGCGCCAAGGCGGTGCAGGCGGCCATCGCCGCGCCCTACTTGCGGCCCTATACAAATACCGATGTCATCGGCGCGGAGATCGGTGGCGCGTGCAAAAACGTCATCGCCTTGGCCTGCGGCATGGCCTCGGGCAAGGGCTTGGGCAATAACACCATGGCCACGATGATTACCCGCGGCCTGGCGGAAATTACGCGCCTGGGCACGGCCTTGGGGGCGGAGCCATTTACCTTTTCCGGCCTGGCGGGTTTGGGTGATTTGGTCGCCACGTGTAACTCCACGCTCTCGCGCAACAGGACCTTCGGTTACCGCCTCGGTCAAGGTGGCAGCCTAGAAGAAGCGAAGGCGGCCACCAATGGCCAGGTGGCAGAAGGCGTGTTTTCCTCTGATTCCATCTTCCGCCTAGCCCAGCAGGCTGGGGTAGAGATGCCCATTACGGAAGCCGTCTACGGCGTGTGTCATCAGGGCATGGCTGTAGACGATATGATCATTGCCCTTATGGGTCGCTCCAAGAAGTCGGAGTAGCAGAAAGGTAAAATCATCGCCCATGACTGAAAAGACCCGCGTGGCCGTCCTTTACGGTGGCCGCAGTACCGAGCACTCCGTGTCCTGCGTATCCGCAGGCGCAATTATGAAGCACCTCGACCCGGAAAAATTCGAGGTGGTGCCCATCGGCATTACGCGCGAGGGCACGTGGACGCCGGGCGATACCGAGGGCTTAGAAATCGTCGATGGCGTCATGCCTGAGGTCAAGCGCGGCACAGAGTTGGCGCTTTCTGCGGATCCAACGCGTAAGGGCGAAATCCGCACGATTAGTGACGGTTCGCTGTATGCCCAGGTTGACGTTATCTTTCCCATTCTCCATGGACCCTATGGTGAAGACGGCACTATGCAGGGGCTTTTCGAGCTCTCCGGAATCCCTTATGTGGGCCCCGGCGTATTGGCGTCCTCGGTGGGAATGGACAAGGAATTTACCAAGAAGATTTTATCCGCAGCGGGCCTGCCGGTGGCACCAGAGGTCATCGTGCAGGGGCGTATGGAATTAACCGCGGAAGAAAAAGAACGGCTTGGCCTGCCGGTATTCGTCAAGCCTGCCCGCGGGGGCTCCTCGATTGGCGTCTCCAAGGTCAGCGACTGGGCGGATTTCCCAGAAGCCGTGCGTATTGCCTTGGAAGACGATGACAAGATTTTGGTCGAGCCAGAAATCGTCGGCCGCGAGGTAGAGGTCGGCGTCCTGCAATACCCAGATGGCGAGCTTATTGCCTCTGTGCCGGCGCTGCTTAAGGGCATCGATGACTCCGATGAAGGGTTTTATGGTTTTGAGACCAAATACCTAGATAACGTGGTCACGGCCCAAATTCCCGCGCCTTTCCCAGAAGAACTCACGGCGCAATTGCGCGATATGGCGATTCGGGCCTTCAAAGCGCTCAACTGCGCAGGCCTTTCCCGCGTGGATTTCTTCGTTACCGAAGAGGGCCTGTACATCAACGAGGTCAATACCCTGCCGGGATTTACCCCGATTTCCATGTACCCGCAGGTGCTGGCGGCCTCCGGCGTGGATTACCCCACGCTGCTTGAGGTACTCATCGCCAGCGCAGAGGCCCGCACCGCGTAGGTCTGCGGCTTCCTTTACCTTTCTGGAACGTGCTTCGCGGTGATATCGCTGAGCGCCACCAGTGCTGCCTGTGCGGAATCCTGCGGGGCGTGCAGCGCTAGGTAATTCTCGCGGCCGAGCGCAAACCAGGTTCCTGCGGTCGTGCCTTGGGCCAAGGTCGTATCCTCAAACCAGGCAATATCGTTGACCTGCTGGAGCTGCACGCCCGCCTCGTAATTTTCTGGCTGGGCGATACCACAGCGCGCGACGATGTCCTCGTGCCCCTCAGAGCTCCACACGTAGGTGTCCTTATCGTCCACCTCGCGGCGGTGGTAGCCATCCGCAATCTCATCCGGTAGCGCCTTTTCTACCGCGGTACAGCGGTCATTTTTTGCCGCCATAAGATCGCGCAAGGGTGCCGGGTGGGTCTCGGCCGGCTTGTTCTCCAGGGTGGCAACGGGCTCGTTGAGGTCCTGCGGCTTTTCATCATTAAAGGTCGTGACCGCCACGACGGGGAAGCGCTGGGTCGAATACCAGGTAGAGAGGTTAGAACCAGAGGTCGCATCCTTGACCTTGAACCACTGCTCACCATCGACGTCTTGCGTCGTGGAGTAATCGGTGTACTGGAAGGGCATGGCAACACCGCAGCGCGCCGTCACCTTTTCCTGGGAGTTAGCGGCCCAGGCGGCAACGCCGGCGGGGACGGGCTCTGCAATATCGGCGCGCGGTTGGCCCATGGCTTCATCGGGAAGCGCATGCACAAAGTCCGTGCACGCCTGTGAATCGGCCTCTGGCGAATCCACCGGGGAGACCGCCACGGGGGCCTTGGCCGTGTTTGTGAATACGTATTTCGCGCCGAAAAGGACCGCTAGAACCATCACTATGGACAACCCAAGTGAAATGAAGATCGCGGTGCGGTTAAATTGGGATGTCATAGGGGTTCATTTTATCGAAAGGATGCCGGTGAACTTAAGTCAGACTCTCGCAGACGTGGGGGAGCAGGCGGTGATTCGAGAAATCACAGCGGCCGCTCCCAGCAGCTTGAATGGGGATGATGCTGCTGTGCTTTTCGCGGCACCGCCCAATTCGCGCACGGTGGCCTCTACCGATCTGATGGTAGATGGCCGCCACTTCCTGCGGGAATGGTCCACCCCGCGCGAAATCGGTAAGAAGGCCATCCTGCGCAACTTCGCCGATATCGAGGCCATGGGCGCGCGCCCAGTGGCGGCCCTTTTAGCCATCGCCGCACCGGGTGATACGCCGGTGAGTTTTGTCAGGGGCGTGGCTAAGGGCATCGCCGAGCATTGCTCTTTCTACAACGCCGAGCTGGTGGGCGGGGATATTACGAAATCGGACCTGCTGGTTATCAACATCACCGCCATCGGCTTTTTGGGCGGCAGCCGGGCAGCATTGACCCTTGATGCGGCGCGCGCGGGCCAGAAGGTCGTGGCCCACGGCGAGATTGGCCACGCCGCGGCGGGGCTGTCCTTGCTGCAGCGCTTTGGCCGCGACCTGCCTGCAGAGCATGCGGATTTGTACCCGCTTATTGATGCCCAATGCGCCCCCTGGCTCAGCCCCGGCCGCGGCGTTATCGCCCGCGCCGCTGAGGTTACGGCCATGACTGATAATTCCGATGGTCTCATCCAAGACTGTGGAACCATGGCGCAGCGCTCTGGGGTACACATCGATTTGGATGCCGATGCCATCCAGCCCGATCCGCTCCTGCACGCCGCGGCCGCCGTCCTCGATTGCGATCCGTGGCAGTGGGTCCTTGCCGGCGGCGAGGATCATACCCTGATCGGAACCACCGCAAAGCAGGCGCCTTCAGGCTTCCGGGAAATCGGCACCGTCTCGCGCGGCAGCGGCGTTACGGTGGATGGTAAACAACCCCGTTATGCAGAAGGGTGGGCAGGATTTTAGATATGCACCCGACTTACCATCCCTCGTGGGAACCGGTTCTCGCGCCGGTGCTGGAGCGCCAGTGGCCACGGATTTCTCAGGCGCTGGACGGCCAGGATTACCTGCCACAGGCTGAAGACGTATGCAGGGCATTGCAGATGCCGCTTGAGGATGTCCGCGTGCTCATCGTTGGCCAAGATCCCTATCCCACCCCGGGCCACGCGATGGGGATGGCCTTTTCCACCAAGCTGGGGGTCAAACCCCCGCGCTCCTTGGTCAATATTTACCGCGAGCTGTATGACGATGTGGGCGTTCGCGGGCGCGAAGACGGCGATCTGAGCGCCTGGGCCGACCAGGGGGTACTGCTTCTGAACAGGGTGCTGACCGTGGCGCCGGGGCAGGCGGGATCGCACCGGCGCATCGGCTGGGAAGAGGTGACCGAGGCCGCCATCCGCGCCCTCAACCGCACCCCGATGGTCGCGATTTTATGGGGCCGCGATGCCCAATCCTGCGAGCGCTTCCTTCCCGATGTGCCCTGCATTACCTCCCCACACCCGTCGCCCCTCTCGGCCAGCCGCGGGTTCTTTGGGTCCCGTCCATTTTCGCGGGCAAACGCCCTTTTGCGGGACCAAGGCGCGCGAGAGATCGCGTGGGACTTGTAAACTATTGCGCATGTCATACCCCAGCACGCTGGACGCTCACGGATTGCGCAATTGGGCGCACCGCGCTGTAGGCGAGCTTTCTCATCGGCGCGCCGAAATCAATGCGCTCAACGTTTTTCCGGTGCCGGATTCTGATACCGGCTCGAATATGGCGCACACCATGGAAGCCGCCGTCGCCGAGGTGGAAAAGGGCGGCGGCGACGTTGCGGCCGCGCTTGCGATGGGGGCCGTGCGCGGGGCGCGGGGAAATTCCGGAATGGTCCTCTCGCAGGTCTTGCGCGGGGTCGCGGAGGCCACCGTGGATTCCACCATCGATGGCGCCATCTTTGCGGCTTCGCTTATGCATGCGGTAGAGCTCGTGGACCGAGCCATTGCAGAGCCGGTGGAAGGCACGGTCATTACCGTATTGCGGTGTGCGGCAGAAATGGCGGAGCACACCGCGCGGCAACCCGAATCTAGTTTTCACGGCGTCGTATCGGAGACGATTTCCGCTGCCCAGAAAGCCCTTGCGGAAACACCCTCGCAGCTGCCAGAACTGCGCGCAGCCGGGGTCGTGGATGCAGGCGGTGCTGGCCTAGTCATCCTTTTAGAAGCCCTTCTTGCAGAAATCGAGGGCACTACCAGCCACGCAGCCGAATCCATGCCGGAGGCCGTCACCGAACTTGAGGTGGTCTTCTTTTTCGAAGGCGATAGCGCGGTACTGAAGGAGAAGATTGCTCCCTTGGGCACGAGCTTGGTCATCGCGCAAGCAAGCGACGATAGCGCTTCGATCCACATCCATTCCACCCAGGCCGGTGCAGTCATCGAAACCGCCTTTGCGGCAGGATCGGTCAGTAACCTGCGGCTTGAGGCACTTCCGGAAACCTCGGCCTCGCGCGGAGACACTGGCGCCGGTCATACGCGCACCGTCTACGCCGCGGTGCCCGCCGGCCCCATAGCCGAGCTGGTGCAGTCCGCCGGGGTGACGGTGCTTCAACCAGGAGAAACAATCCATGCGGCGGGCGAGGACATCGTTTTATCCAGCGGGCTAGAAGAACACGCAACTGCAGCGCATACCGTGGAGATTTCTTCCCTTGCGGCGGGGCTGGCCGCCATCTCCGTCTATGAACCGGATAATGCGGATACCGCCGCGGTCGTAGAATCCATGCGCGATGCGGCGCACTCGATGCGGGTGGCGCACCCGGAAGAAGAATCTGCGGCAGCCATCGCTAAGACGTGCCGCCAGTTGTTGGCCGCCGGCGGGGAACAGGTCACGGTCATTAGCCCGCTTGCCATCTCGCAAGAAGAGTTGTCGGCAGAGCTCGGCGTCGATGTAGTGGCCTTGCAAGTGCCGGATATTCCTACCGAGATCGGGGTGGAATAGCGATGCTTGGCTGGCAGGATGACCGCCCTTTGACCGATGTACTGGATAAAAAAGATGCCACGAAGATCACCAAGGCGCTGGGATATAAGACCTGCGGGGAACTCTTAGCGCACTATCCGCGCGATTACATTCGCCATAATAAAGACGTGGGGCTTGGCGATGCCGCCGAGGGCGATATCGTCACCATTACCGGAACCGTAACGGGAATAACGACCCGCGATACGGGCAAGACGACTATCATCAACGTCCAGCTCGATGGTCATATTATCGCCACGTTTTTTAATGCCATGTACGTCTTGCGCATGCTCCACCGCGGGCAGCGGGTTATGATGAGCGGAAAATTGAAATATTTCCGCCAGCAGCCCCAGCTACAACAGCCGGATTTCGTAGAAATCGATGCCTTCGGGCGCCCAGACGGGGAACTTGCCGCCTACCAGGCGCCTGCGGCGGGAAAGAAAAAGCCACAGAAGGCGACCGGGTCCCTGCGCAACCTGTCCCAATTCGGCCGGCTCGATAAATTATTGCTCGAGCGGGAATGGATACCGGTATATCCCGCCACGGCAATGATCACCTCGTGGTACCTCATGGGAGCCATCCACTACGTGCTCGCGCATACCCCCACCATCCGGGAGCCTTTGGACCAGCAGATGATTATCAGCCTGGATCAAGCGGTGCGCGAAATCCATGAGCCCGGCGCGGCTGGCCCGCAACGCGCGGTTCAGCGACTCAAGTACAACGAGGCGCTTTCCATTGGTCTGGTCATGGCGCTGCGCCAGCGCGATGCGCATGCGCACACGGCGCCGACGATGCCCGCTATTTTGGGCGGTTTCCGCGAAGAGTTATTGACCCATCTTCCCTTTGAACTCACGCAAGGCCAGCGCAGGGTCATTACTGAGATCGACGATGACTTATCCGGTTCCTTACCCATGATGCGTCTGTTGCAGGGCGAAGTGGGCTCGGGAAAAACCATGGTCGCCACCTGCGCCATGCTGCAGGCCATCGATGCCGGAAGCCAGGCGGCGTTGCTTGCTCCCACTGAGGTCTTGGCCTCCCAGCACGCGGCCTCCATTGGTACGTCCGTGCCAGGAGGCGTCAAGGTTGTGCTCTTAACCGGATCCATGCGGACCGCCGAGAAGCGCCAAGCGCTCCTGGATATCGTCTCGGGTGAGGCGAATATCGTCATCGGCACGCATGCCATCATTCAAGAATCGGTCGAGTTCTTCGATTTGGGCTTGGTGATCGTGGATGAGCAGCATCGCTTTGGCGTAGAGCAACGCGATAGCCTGCGCTCTAAGACGCGCGAGGGGATAAGCCCCCACGTCTTGGTCATGACGGCAACCCCCATCCCGCGTACCATCGCCATGACGATTTTCGGCGATCTCGCCGTATCGACGCTCGCCGAGCTGCCCGGCGGGAGAAAGCCGATCCAGTCCGCAGTGGTGGCGGAGTGGCGGCCCATTTGGGTGGCGCGGGCGCTTGAGCGCATTCGCGAGGAAGTGGCGCATGGTCACCAGGCTTATATCGTCTGCCCGCGCATCGAAGGCGAGGGCGGTGTGCTTGAGCTGGCGGAACAGCTTGCCGCCGGCCCGTTTAAGGGGCTGCGGGTAGATATCTTGCACGGCAAGATGCCGAATAAGGATGAGGTCATGACCTCTTTTGCCCGGGGTGAAATCGACATCTTGGTATCCACCACGGTCATCGAGGTGGGCGTCGATGTTCCCAACGCCACGGTCATGCTCATCCGCGAGGCGGAGAATTTCGGCGTCTCCCAGCTACACCAATTGCGCGGGCGCGTAGGCCGCGGCGGCAATGCATCGATTTGCCTGATGCATACGAAAGCGGAGGATAACTCGGCCTCGTATCGGCGCATTACCCAGATTGCCCAGACCTCGTCTGGGTTTGACCTTGCGGAATTAGACCTTCGGCAACGCCACGAGGGCGATATTCTGGGTGCGGTGCAATCTGGTACGCACCGGACGCTGCGGTTGCTCAACCTTGCCGATGACCAAGATATTGTTGAGCGCACTCACGCGGATGCGTATGCCATGGTTCAGCGCAATCCACAGTTGGCCGAAGAGCTGACGCGGAATTTGAGCCAAAGGGAGCAGGAATACTTGGAGAAAAACTAAGAGGGGATAGGCTATAGGTATGAAAATCTACGCCCCCTTCGCGGGCATCGTTCGCTGCCATGTCGATGTAGGTGAGAAAATTAGTACTGGTCAGGAGCTCGCTACCGTTGAGGCAACGAAGCTGGAATCGCCGGTCGTGTCCCCTGGTCCAGGGACGATTTCTCGCATTGCGGTGGCGGATTTTAGCGATGTAATTGGCGGAGACTTAATTATGGAGATTGGAGAAGCGTAAATGACGCGGATTATTGCAGGCGAAGCGCGGGGGCGGACTATTAAAGTTCCAGCAGAGGGAACCCGCCCGACCGCCGATCGCGCGAGGGAAGGCCTGTTTTCCTCGTTGAATGCCCGCTGGGGGTTCGCAGGCTCCACGGTGCTTGACCTGTTTGCGGGATCCGGCGCGTTGGGGCTCGAGGCATTAAGCCGTGGGGCAGACGAGGCAGTGTTGGTGGAATCGAACCCTGCGGCGGTAGCCATTATCAAGCACAACATAGGCGTGGTGAAACACCCCGGTGCCCGCGTGGAGGAAAGGAAGGTATCGACGTACCTGGCCAGCGCCCCGCGCGGTTACTTTGATCTTGTTCTAGCGGATCCGCCCTATGCGTTTGACGATGTCGCCGGGCTTATCGCCGCAATAGAGCCAGTGCTTACAGATAGCGCGTTGGTGGTCATTGAACGCCATGTCGAATCAGCCGAGACCGACTGGCCCGAAGGTTTTGAGCCGACGGGGCAGAAATTAAAGAAGCGTACCTTCGGCATCGCGCGCATGGATATGGCAGTCTATACCCGTCCCGGTACCGACGATGCCGACGAAACCGATGACACCTTAGATAACTAGAGAAAGCGATATTTTATGACCACAGCCGTGTGTCCCGGGTCTTTTGATCCCATCACTCTTGGCCACGTGAATATTTTTGAGCGCGCCAGCGAGATGTTTGATGAGGTTACGGTGCTCGTTACTGGCAACCCAGAAAAGCCTTCCGGGTTATTTAGCGTGCACGAGCGCATGGATCTCATCCGGCAAAGCGTGGATGCGCGTATTAACGTGGACTACTGGTCCGGCCTGCTCGTGGACTATACCTCGCAGCACGGCGTTGACGTTTTGGTCAAGGGGCTGCGTTCTTCCCTGGACTATGAATACGAACTGCCGATGGCCCAGATGAACAGGCGTTTGTCCGGCATCGATACGGTCTTTTTGCTTACCGATGAAAAGTACGGCTACATCAGCTCTTCGCTGTGCAAGCAGGTCGCGCAATTCGGCGGTGAGGTCACCGGCATGCTTCCTGATCCGGTAGTACAAGCGGTGAAGGAAAAATACCGCCGATGATATTGGCGCTGATTATTTTTGCCGTCGTTGTCGCGGGATCCACCCTGCAACGCGTCTCTGGCATGGGGCTTGGCCTTATTGGCGGGCCAATTCTGATGCTGGTCATGGGCCCAGTAGAAGGCATCCTCGTGATCAACGTCTTGGCGGCGGTCAATGCTCTGCTTACCACGGTGACTGTTCGCCGCAATGTCAGTTGGAGAATGTTTGGGCTCATCGCGCCCGTGATGATTATCGGTTCTCTGGCGGCCGCGGCGTTGATTAGCAAGATCGATACCGCAGGGCTATTGATAGTGGTGGGTGCAGCACTGCTTATCGCCCTGGCGGTGGTGACCTACGGCGCTAGGTTCGTCCCGCCGATGGAGGGCAAGGGCCCGGCCATTTCCGCGGGTATTCTTGGTGGATTTACCAATACCTTGGCGGGAGTGGCCGGCCCGGTCATTACCGTCTACGCTCAGGCGGCCAAATGGCCGCAAGCCATGTATACGGCGACCCTGCAGCCGATCTTTGTGGTGGGCGGGCTCTTTTCCGTTATTACCAAGACCGCGCTCGGCGCCGCGACATTCGATGGCCTCCCCTGGATCATTTGGCCCGCAGGCATTGCCGGCATGTTCATCGGTATCTGGCTGGGCTCGCGCATCGCGCATATCGTGTCCAGGGATATCGCGCGCGCACTGTCGCTATCGGTAGCAAGCCTCGGCGCTTTAAGTGCGCTGATTCGCGGCATCGTCACCTATGGTGGCTAAGGCGCGACTGGCACCGCGCGAGGCCTACCTAAAGCAGCGAGGATAAGAACTCCTTGGTGCGTGGCTGCTGTGGATTCTCGAGCACTTCAGCCGGGGTACCGGATTCTAAGACTACGCCGCCGTCCATGAAGAAAATTTTATCCGCCACCTCGCGCGCAAAGCCCATCTCGTGGGTCACCACGAGCATGGTCATGCCCTGGGCCGCGAGATCCTTCATCACGCGGAGGACCTCGCCAACGAGCTCGGGATCCAGGGCGGAGGTAGGTTCATCGAAAAGCATGAGCTTTGGATCCATCGCCACGGCGCGAGCGATGGCAACGCGCTGCTGCTGGCCGCCGGACAGCTGGACCGGGTAGTTATCGGCCTTCGCCGCAAGTCCCACCTCATCTAACAGCTCCATGGCACGCTTCCGGGCCTTATCCTCCGGGACCTTCTTGACCTGCATCGGTGCTTCAATGATGTTTTCTACCACCGTGCGGTGGGGGAAGAGGTTAAAAGACTGGAATACCATGCCGATATCGGAGCGCTGCTGCGCAGCTTGCTTCTCGCTGATTTCGTAGAGGATTCCGTTCTTTTCGCGGTAACCAATGAGCTCACCATCGACATAAAGGCGGCCCGCCGTGGCCTTATCCAGGTGGTTAACGCAGCGCAGGAAGGTCGACTTACCTGAACCGGAAGGGCCTAAAAGACAGGCAACTTCGCCGGGTTGGACCTCTAAATCGATGCCCTTGAGCACCTCGAATTGCCCGAAAGATTTGTGCACATTCTGGGCGGAGATCATGGGAGTAGTCATTAGTTTTTACCCTCCTGGATTACAGAGACGTTGCGGGGGATAGTACCTTCGGCATCGGCAAGCGCGGCCAGCTGGCGCCCGGTGAGCTCGCGGGTGGCGCCGCGCTCAAAGTGGCGCTCGAGGAAGTACTGGCCCACCATGAGCAGGGAAGTAATGACCAAGTACCACGAGGCGGCGACCATCAAGAGCGGAATGGGCTGGAAGAGGGCTGCGGAAATGTCTGTGGCGCGGCCGAAGATCTCGTGGGTATAGGGGATGGCCACCACCAGTGACGAGGTCTTGAGCAGGGAAATGAACTCATTGCCGGTCGGCGGGATGATAATGCGCATCGCCTGCGGCAATACGGTGCGCCGCATGGTCATCCACCAAGACATGCCGAGGGCTTTGGAGGCTTCCTTTTGGCCTTCTGGCACCGAGGAAATGCCCGAGCGCACGATTTCGGCCATATAGGCGGCCTCGTTGAGTCCCAAGCCCATGACCGCCAAGAAGAAGGCATTGGTCAACACGCTTTGCAGGGAGACCTCTGCAAAGCCCAGGTTGATGGACTGGTAGATCGCAGAGAGCAAGCCCCAGAAGACCAGCTGGACATAAATCGGGGTGCCGCGAAAGATCCACAGGAAGATCCAGGAAATGGCGCGCAGGATGGGGTTGGGCGACATGCGCATCACGGCGAGGATGGCGCCGCCTATCACGCCAATGATCATGGACAAGATGGTGATTGCAATCGTGTGCAGGGAGGCGATGGCGATGCGCTGGTCAAAGAGATACTGGAAGTACGTATCCCACCCGAAGGCCTCGTTGCGCGCGGAGGCAATGATAAACCACAGGCCGAGGATCAGCAGCACAGCGGCAAAGATCCACCGCCAGGGGTGGCGCAGAGGCCGGGCTTCAATCTTGGCGGGTGCCTCCTGCTGTGCCGTAGGGCCGGCTGTGTCCTTGTGCTCGTTAACCATTGATGGGCCTTTCATTAATCATCGCCTGGTCTACTAATCCATCTTCAATTCCCCAGCGGGCCAAGATCTCCGCGTACTCACCGGTATCGATAAGGTGCTGGAGGGCCGCAGCCGAGGCCTTAGCCAAGTCCGAGTCCTTCGGAACTGCGAACCCGTAAGGAGAGGCCTGGAACATATCGCCCACTGCACGCATCTTTCCCTCGGAGCGATTGACCGCCCAAGCCGTTACCGGCGAGTCTGCGGATAGGGCATCGGCGCGGCCCATCAGGACGGCGAGCGCGGCGTTATCCCCAGTGTCATAGGACAAGACGGTGAGATCGCCGTCGCAGGCCTCTTGCTTGGGGCGCACATCGTCGGTCTCGGACACGGTGGTGCGTTGCACGGCGACGGTCAAACCGCAAGGGTTTTGGGGATCGACCTTATTGGGGCCATCGACAAGCTCTGCCCACTGGATGCCCGCATAGAGGTGGTCCACGAAGTCGAACTCATCGCGGCGATCGGCCGTATCCGTAAACCCGGAGGCCCCCATGTCTATCTGGCCGGACTGTACCGCCGGCAAGATCATGGAAAAGTCTTGCTCCAGGGCCTGGAATTTCAGGCCCAGCACCCCGGCTACGGCGCGGGCCAGGTCGAGCTCTACGCCCTGCAGATCTCCGTGGGAGTCCTTGAGCTGAAACGGTGCATAGGGCGGGTTTGTTCCCGCTGTCAGCACGCCATCATCGTCGTGGTACATCGCGGCGATCTCTGGAACCTCGCTGGTCTGTGGCTCCTCCCAGCCCTCTGGAGTCGAATCCTCCTCGTTGACCACGCACGCGCTCAAGGGCAGTACACACGCCATCACGGCGGCCGTTAGTGGTCGATGATTAATCGCCCAGGGCATTAATATTCCGCCGTCCTTTCATCGATGGCTTGTGCGTTCCTGCGGTCTACGTAGATGAAGATGGACACGATAATGGCACCGAGAATGAAGTATCCGATGATGGCACCCGAAGAAGCGTCCTGGTCTGCACCCCAGGGCCACAGGGCGCGCAGGGATCCCAGCATGAAGCCCGCCATGGCGGCCAGGGTGGGAGCGCGGTGGGTACTCAGCAAATAGTTGAGCAATTTGATGAAGGCGGCGAGCCCGCACAGGGCACCCAGTGCAAAGACGCCCATGGTGCCTAACTCACGGTCCGATACCGCGCCGATGATCGGCTGGTAAAGCCCCATAGTCAGCAAGATGAGCGAGCCGGAAATACCCGGCAGAATTAGCGCGCATACAGCAATCGCTGCGGCAAAGAAGACCACGATAAGGCTCGGGTCATCCTGCGGCTCGGAGGTAAAGCCCGTGACGATAAAAATCACGACGGCAGCAGCGATAAACGCGATGATGGAGGAGGGGGCGGTGCGCTCCGCCTTAGACAACATGGAAAGCGGAACGATGATGGAGATGACCACCATGCCTAAAAAGAGCGCGCTGGAGGCAGAGACGTTGTTGTCGACGAAGTTGGACAGGAGCGTGGAAAAGCCGAAAACGGCGATGAGCATGCCGACGGCGACGGAGCCCAGAAAGGACCACTCGACCTTTTTAAAGTTGCCGGAGATGAGGTCATTGGCATTGCGGACGGCGCGCTCATAAATCCCCACGATGAGGGCGACGGTTCCGCCGGAGATGCCGGGAACTAGCTCGGCCATACCGATGAGGGCGCCACGAACGGCGTTCAAAATAAAGTGCATAAATTAAAAATCTACCTGGGTATAAGACATGACTGCGGTTGACGGGCCACTCTGGGTGCCAAAAACTCGTTGCTCAGAACCAAACCGTGCGGCGACGCTGCGCCCGAGGTGGCCTAATCCTGCATATCTTTCATTACTTTAACGGTTATCTACCCTATATGAGATGGGCGTGTGCTTAAAGTCTCGAGGTAAGAGGGTATTATTTTGCAGCATTCATGGTTCTCGGGCGTTGTGTAAATATGCAATTCGCGGAAGGATATACGCTGAATCGAGGCCGTGGTAAGAGAAAGAAAGTGGCATGACGAAACCCCGCTTCCTTCGTGGATATTTTTCCGGAAGGAAGCGGGGTTGTACCGTGCCCCTGGTGAGACTCGAACTCACGCGGCCTGCCGTAATTTAATGGTCTGACCAGGGGATAATTTACGATGACCCGGTTTGTGACAACGAATTGACAACTATGATGAGAGTGTCTGATGGTTTGTGTGTGGGTACCTAACCTGCACGAGGAGATGGATCAGAATGACTAGTGTGGCACGACGAGATCCGGCTGATAAGGCCAAGATTGATGCGATTGAAAAGAAGCTGCTTGCTAACCCTGAGATCGCGAAGCTGATTGATGACCTAGGCAGGTCGACAATGGATGCCAATGACTTGGTTCGCGGCATGTTGTAGGCCTCGATTACCAGGGGACTCAACGCTGAAATGGATGCCCATTTGGGCTACGAGTCTGGCGACAGGAGCGCTAAAGCTGCTGCTGGGACAGACAATTACCGCAACGGGTCGTATCCAAAGACCGTGGATTCTAACTATGGGCCATTAACCGTTGATGTCCCGAGGGATCGGGCTGGTACATTCTTGCCGACTATGGTTCCTAAAGGTTCTAGGCGTTTGACTGATGTCGATGACATGATCGTCAGCTTGTATGCCGGTGGGATGACAATTAGGGACATCCAGCACCATATGGCAACGGCGATGCGGGTTGATATTTCCCATGAGACGATTTCCGCAGTCACCGATGCTGTCCTCGATGAGGTCATGGTCTGGCAAAACCGCCAGTTAGATGAGTTCTACCCCGTGGTTTTTCTGGATGCGCTGCGCATTAAAGTCCGGGATGGTGGCCGGGTGGTCAATAAGTCCGCGTACATGGCTATCGGCGTGGATCTCGACGGTATCAAGCATATTTTGGGGTTGTGGATTGCCAAAGAAGAAGGCGCTTCATTTTGGGCGCAGGTATGCGCCAATCTTTCTAACCGTGGGGTCAAAGATGTCTTTATCGTCTGCTGTGACGGGCTTAAAGGCCTGCCTGAAGCAGTTGAGGCAACTTGGCCGAACTCTATGGTGCAAACCTGTATCGTGCACCTGATTCGCGCCGCTAACCGGTGGGTAGCCTATGGGGATCGCTGGGGCGTATCGGCCGCGTTGAAAAAGATTTACACCGCCGCGGATGAAACAACAGCTCAGGCTGCCTTAGACGATTTTGAAGCCTCTGAATTGGGAGAAAAGTATCCACGCTCAGTCAAGGTCTGGCGAGATGCTTGGCAGCGTTTCGTACCGTTTCTCCAGTTCCCACCAGCGGCCAGAAAGGTTATCTATACGACGAATTCGATTGAATCATTCAACAATGAACTGCGTAAAGCTACCCGCAACAGGGTGCAGTTCACCAACGATGATTCAGCGCTCAAAACGCTATGGCTGATGATCTGCAATATCGAAGACAAACGAGCTGCCACGAGGGCGAAGCAGGGGAAACGAGTCTCAGCGACAGCCGGCAGACTCATGGAAGGAGCCCGAGTTTCCGGCTGGAAACAAGCCATCAACCAAATGGCCGTGGCCTACCCCGACCGCTTCGACAATTACCTATAAACCTAGCCCCACACACAAACAACTTGACACGCTCCCTTGACGGGGCGTAGATGGTGTTGGAGCAGTCTCGGTCGTGGTACCTAGGCAACGCCACCAATCAAGACCGGTTTAACCACCGCCCCGACGTGGTGTGGCACTAGCCTCATTTCATTGAGCTGGCTACGCCTGAGCTGTCCGAGAGGTGCAATACGCACGAGGAGCTGGATAAATACTGCGGCGCTGGGGATTCCGGACGGCCTATTTTGGGGTGTAGCGTAGGCCTTACGCAGCCATCCAGAGGAATGCTGGCCGGTTGTTCCATTGCGTTTGGTATCGGCGCCGCAGTGGCAGCGTGGTCGACTCTTTGGCATTGGGGCACCACACCACCGCCGACTACCACAGGCAGTCAGCCACAACGTGGATTTACGTCCCCAAGGCCAGATATACGCTCCCAAAGCGTATATCTGACGCTAACCTAAAGGTCAGGGCGTAAAAATCCCCGATCCCAGACACACTTTCTGACCCTTAACCTGGAATACTTCAGTGACACGTACTGGCTGCCCCGATCGCTATGGTGAATCAGCTGGTTTCCATGGATTCGTCCGGCAGTCGTTAGCGCATCCTCCAAGGCCTCCATGGGCTTCGCATCGGTGCGCATTGTCGATCGTGTAGCGACACCAACAATTTTTCGGCTGTAGACTTCCACGACAAATGCGGTGTAGGCGAATCCTGACAGGGTGCGAACGTAGGTAATGTCGGCAACCCACAACCTGCCTGGCGCCTGCGCACGGAAGTCTCGCTGTACAAGGTCTGGGCGATGATCCGGTGCCTTCGGGCTAATCGTTGTCACAGGGGTTCGTCCACGTCGGCGGCCGGAAACACCTGCGAGTTTCATCAGACGTGCGGTCTTGTCGCGGCCGATATGAAAGCCTTCACGGTTCATGGCGTGCCACATTTTGCGGATGCCGTAGACCGAGAAGTTCTGCGCATGCACACGCTGTATTTCTGGGATGAGCAGGCTATCGCTTAAGGTTCTTGCACTGGGAACGCGTGTGGTGGCTTTGCGGTAGCCGCGTGAGGTGATGAATCCACGATCTGCTTGTTTAAGGACTCGGCAGATGTCCCCGGGCCCCAAACTGATCTTTATACGCGTCGATGTAGGAGATCATTTGGTCTTAGGTCCGGTGGAGTCCCGTTGCGAAAAAGCCGAAGCAGTCTTAAGAATCCCGTTTGCTCGTTTCAGCTCGCGGTTTTCGCGGCACAGACGCCCCAAGCTCTTCTTCCATCGTTTCGCCGCATGAAGCGTCAGAGTCATCACGTACTGAAGCGCTGTCACGGTACCAAGCCCGCAACGTAGGGTGAGATACCCCTAGCAGCTCACCGACCTCTGTGTAGGCACGTTGCAGTGCGCAGGACTCCAGGCGGACCATTTCGATGATCTGATGGATCGCCTTCTCCTTGAACTCGACGGAATACTTTCTAGGCATAGTTCAATCCTTCCTTAGCTGAGGTAGGAACTAAACCGAGGACGCTTCACTCGCACGCATCGAAAGAATCTTGGGTGACCTTGAAGTCTTTGAGAGGCGCTCCGCGTTCAGGCTCCTCCCGTCGACAGGAAATGAACGATGGCCGTTGGTGCTTCGCCTTTGTCAACGAATTCGCCGACTTCGGTGTCGGCGACTCTGGCGTTCGGGTCGCAGCTTTCTTCGGCCAAGGATACGGGCCAGTTGCGTGTCGATGCCGCCCTGCTCGACGTAGCTGGGCTGGTGCTGCTGCGAGTCGCGCGTGAGGAAGTGCTCGAGGTCGCTGTTGGGTTGGAGGCAGACTCGGTCGCCGTGGTCGAGTCAGGTGCTACTGCGGATTCCGACGGGGCTGCCTCGCGCCGGGTGTCGGGGAGGGAGCAGGACGCAACGAGCGCGGCTGCTGATGCCACCGCTACTGCGGCACGCGCGGTGCGTTGGGGCAGGAGGACAGGGAGAGTGGTCATGGTGTATGTCCTTCGTCCGAGGGGCGAACTCGTGGCCGAGACTAACGAAGCGCGAAGCCGAGTTCTATCACCAGCTGGAAATTGTTAGGAGATCGAAATGATTTACGGGGAGAGCTCAGTAATGGGCTGGACAGACAAGATGTCGACCTCGCCCGCGCAGCCCTGCAGGCCCGGTACTGCGACATAGAGGCTGTCGGTGTTTTCGGGCGGATAGATCCGCAGGCCATCGGCGTCCTGAGGTTGGCAGGCCGCCGCGTCGAGCAATCCCACGTTGGTGATCTTGAGCCCCGCGCGGGCCTGGGCCCCTGGCGCCAGCGTCACGGTGGCAGCTTCGGTGCCGGTCTCACGCAGCGCGGCGGGGCCTAGTTGAGTGCCGTCGTTGCCGGTGACGGCGGAGACGCCGGGGAAGCCCGTGAGGGTGCACTCCTCGCCAGAGGTATTGGTCAGCACGATGTCGACGAGTCGGGAGCCAGCGGCTCCCTGCTCGTTGGTGATCTCGGCGGAGAGCTGGGAGGTGGCGCAGGCGCCCTCGGGCAAGGGCGGGATAGTGGAGGATGCTGGGGCTGGTGCGGTGCCGGACGCGCCGGGAGCGGCCCCGGAAGCAACGTTGTCGGCCGTGGCGGTATCGGCGGCGTCCGCACCGCCAGCACCGACAGTGCCGTCGGCGGCATCGTCACCCGCAGGGGCGTCGGCCGAGTGAACGACGGTGGTCGTGACTGCCGACGGTGCCGCAGTGTCCTCCTCGCCGGCGGAACACGCGGCGAGTGGTAGCAGCAGGCTGAGGGACAGGAGTACGCGCAGATTCTTCATGCCCACAGGATAGTTTCACAGCACGACGGGGACTAGAGATTACTGGTCACGAGTCTGTTAAGTCTTTGCTAGCAATGAGCAACGATTCGCAGAATGTGTCACACAGTGTGCAGTAGCCGTCCTGTGACTGAAAGCGTGAACATGATGAACTCCCGCCGCCTTTCCCATGATCGAAAAACGCAGGGAACGACGGGGCTTATGGGCGCTCCGGCACGATGAGCGGCCCGCCGGTGACGGGGTCCTCGATGACGCGGGAGTCCAGGCCGAAAACGTCGCGCAGGGCCTGCGGCGTGATGGTGGACTCGGGCGAGCCCAGGGCCGTGACGGAGCCGTCTTTCATAAGGACGAGGTTGTCCGAGTAGCGGGCGGCCAAGTTGAGATCGTGGAGCACCATGACGATGGTCTTGCCCTGTTCCTTATTGAGCGTGGAGACGAGCTCGAGGACGTCTGTGGAGTGCGCCAGGTCCAGATAGGTGGTGGGCTCGTCGAGGAAGACGATGTCGGTGTCCTGAGCCAGGACCATGGCTATCCATACGCGCTGGCGCTGGCCGCCGGACAGGGAGTCCACGGGGCGGTCGCGCAGCTGAAAGACATTGGTGAGCGCCATGGCCTCGTCCACGGCGGCGGAGTGGGAGGCGGACCACTGCTGCAGCCAGGACTGGTGCGGGTGCCTGCCGCGGGCCACGAGGTCTGCGACGGTGACGCCGGCAGGGGTGATGGGGGACTGGGGGAGCAGCGACAAGCGCGTGGCTAGCTCCCGGGAGGAGTAGTCACCCAGCTTCTTCCCGTCGAGGGTGACGGAGCCCTCCGACAGTGGGAGCAAGCGGGACAGGCCGCGCAGGAGGGTCGACTTGCCGCAGCCGTTGGCGCCGATGAGCGTGGTGACCTGGCCGTCGGGGATGTCGAGCGTGACGTCGCGGCTGATGACGGTATCGCCATAACCGACGGAGACGGAGTGCGCGGAAAGTCGAGCGTTCATTACTTGATGTTGTCCTTCAGACCCTGGAGGATGATGGTGGCCGAGAGCAGGGACGCGTTCATGTACCAGGACTCGTAGTCCACGGACACGGCCTGGTTGGCCTGCACTGCCTTGAGAGATTGCCACGTGGCGGCCTGCGAGGGGTCGGCAGCGCCGGCGTTGACGCCGTAGAAGATCCAGTCGGCGTCGGCCTCGGAGAGCTGCTCGGCGGAGATGTCCTGGCCAGCCTTCTTAATCTGCTTTTGGTTGGCGGGGCGGGGCAGGCCGGCATCGGCGGCCACGGAGCCCGCCATGGAGTTGACCCCGTAGAGCTGGAACTGGTCGTCCTTGGAACGCAGGAAGGAGACGGTGGGCTTGGAGGATAAGCCCTCGCCCCAGGCTTTGGCGTTGGACTCGTACTCGGCCAGGAGGGTCTCGGCGGAGTCCTTCTTGCCCACGGCCTCGGCGATGGTGAGGAGGTCCTGCTTCCAGTTCTCGCCGCCGCCCTCACCGGTGACGACGGGCGCGATGGCCTTGAGCTGCTCCAGGATGGCCTCGTCCGTACGCAAGTTAGCGCAGATGAGGGTGGGCTTCAGGGAGGCGATGGTCTCCAGATCCGGGTTAGCACGTAGGCCGCAGTCCGCGATGGAGTCCAGATCGAAGTCGGAGCCGAAGCGGTTGCGGATGTAGTCCGGGACGACGCCCAGGTTCTTGGCCTTAGCCGCGCCCACCGGGAGAATGCGCAGCATGAGGAGGTTGTCCAGCTGGCCGGTGTTGAGCGCGATCACGCGCTGGTGCTGCTCGGCGGCGCTGGATGATGCCGCGGAGGTGGCCGCCTGCTCGCTCGGCGCAGTCTCCTGTTTGGAGCAGGCCGCAGCGAAGGCGGCGACGCCGAGGCCGGCGGTGATCTTGAGGAAGTTACGTCGTTGCATGGTTGTCTACTCTCGTGTTCGAGTTTGCTGCCAGACTTGAGTTCAGAGGGTCGTTGCAACACTTTCCCTTAGGAGGGTGTTGTTGTGCCTGGAGTTGTGGGCCCGTTTCATTCGTTGTCTGAGTCGGATCGTCGTGGCTTGGTGGCCATGGTTGGCAGTGGGCGTAGCGTTCGCTCGGCTGCTGGTGAGCTTGGCTGTCATTACGTGCATGCTTTGAATTTTTGCCATGCTCACGGAGTGCCAGTCATACATAAAGCCAAACGAGTTGATCGCCGCGGTAGCCAGGCTTTACAGCTTGTAGAACTAGTTCAAGGCGGACTCTCAGTACACCAAGCCGCCAAAACGTGTGGAATGCATCCCACCGCTGCGTATGCCGTTGCTACAGAAGCTGGGTGCCATATCCGGCTAACGAGGTATGCCCGGAAAGTCCGCCAAACACAGTTAAGGGTGGAATACTTACGCCTTCGGTTGGCGAGCTTGCCTGTTGGTGATGCTGGGGCTGGGATAGGAATTGATCGTCGATTGTCTTTAGACTTCGAAAAAGGACTCATCAAATCCGGAGGGCCACGTAAAGAGTTCATACCTGTCGGCGAGGATGCCACCACGTATAAAAGACTCATGAAAGCGCTGCGCCAACGCCATGACGTCATCGAATCTGGACGGCTTTGTGCCCCTGCCTTGCCTGGCGGTGTGGATCCGTATAAACGCATCAGTGATCGCTATATTTGCTTTGAAGAACGCGTAATTATCGCCGACCTTCTTCGTGAGCATGTGCCGCTGCGGGAAATCGGGCGCCGTTTAGGGCGAAGTGCCTCGTCAATTCAGCGTGAAGTACGCAGAAACCACAGCGCTGAAGGCCCGTATCGTGCAGAAACCGCCCAGTTAAAGGCTTGTGCGCGGAGATTGCGACCGAAAATACCGAAACTGCTGGCCAACAAAAGGTTATGGGACTATGTATGCGCACAATTGCGGGCACAATGGTCACCGGAGGAGATTTCCAATCGCCTGCCCATCGACTACCCCACGGATAAGGACATGCGCATTAGTCACGAAACGATTTATGACGCCTTTTATCTACAGTCCAAAGGACGACTCAAAGACCTTGGCCTGGACTTGCCTACCGGCAGAAAGAAACGCAAGAAACGCCACACACGCACCACCACACCGGCCCAGCAACGCTTCGTTGACGACATGATCCTCATCGACGACCGGCCAGAAGAGGTTACTGAACGTATTTTGCCAGGCCACTGGGAAGGCGACCTCATCCTTGGTAAAAATAACCAATCCGCGGTGATCACGTTAGTAGAACGCGTCAGCCGATTTGTTGTCCTTGGCCACCTGCCAGGCAGGCACACCAGCAAAGAAGTATTCACAGCCCTGCACAAGGCTGTCGCTGGAATCGATAAAGCACTCTGGTCATCAATTACCTGGGACCAAGGAAGTGAAATGGCTGGCCATAAAGCCTTTACCATGGCCACTGACATTCCCATCTACTTCTGCCATCCAGGATCACCGTGGGAGAGAGGCAGCAACGAAAACACCAACGGCAGGCTCAGGAGAAACCTTCCCAAAAACAGCGACCTGTCCATCTACAGCGCCGAGGACCTGGAGATGATCGCCAACATTCACAACCACAAACCACGCAAAGCACTCAACTGGCGCACCCCAGCCGAAGTAATGACCAACGCCCTGACACAAACCGGTAGTATCACACCAAAGTAACCATCATCGTTGCAACGACCCCTAGAATCCAAGAGAGCAGCCGGATGAGGAAAGGTCCGCCGATGACCGAGGTAATGATGCCCACCGGGATCTCCCAGCCGAAGGCACAGCGGGCGATGAGGTCGGACACGCACACGATGAGCGCGCCCATGGCCGCCGATGCCCCCAGGGGCGGCGCCCCGACCCGCGCCAGGCGCGCGGCGATCTGCGGGGAGACGAAGGCCACGAAGCCCACCGGGCCCACGGCGGAGACGGTCACCGCGGCCAGTAGAACTGAGACGATGAGCAGTGCCGCGTTGATCTTCTTCAAGGGGGCGCCGAGGGCTTGGGCGGAATCCTCGCCGAGCTCCAGCGCGGGCAGATCGATGGCGATGCGGGCTAGCACTAGGCCACACACCACGAGCATGCCCAGGGTGGGCCATAGGTGCTCGAAGGTGCGGCCGTTGAGCGAGCCGACCATCCACACCTTGGCCGCGGCCGCGGTGTTGAGATCTGTGGCGGCTAACATGTACGTGACCAAGGCGTGAAGGAAGGCGTTGCCGCCGATGCCCACGAGGACGAGGCGGAACATATCCACCCCGCCGCGCCGGGACAGCATCCAGA
This sequence comes from Corynebacterium sp. KPL1818, assembly GCF_000478135.1. Taxonomy (NCBI): domain Bacteria; kingdom Bacillati; phylum Actinomycetota; class Actinomycetes; order Mycobacteriales; family Corynebacteriaceae; genus Corynebacterium; species Corynebacterium sp. KPL1818. The sequence goes on from NZ_KI515760.1 coordinate 463,337, forward strand.
TGGCCGCGCCGGTGGCGAGACCGCCGGCCATGGCGGCGAGCGGGATGCCGACGTAGGCACCGAACGCGCCGCCGGCCCCGGCAGATCCTCCGAAGACCATGATGGCCACGGCCGCCACGGTGGCGCCCTGGTTGATGCCCAGGATGTCCGGGCTGGCCAGGCCGTTGCGGGCGATGCGCTGCGTGATGGCGCCGGAGAGCCCCAGCGCGGCGCCGACGGCTAGACCCACGAGCGAGCGGGCCAGGCGCCAGTCGATGACGACGGTGCGCTCGAGCTTGTTTCCGCCGCCCGCCAGAACGCCGATGACCTCGACGGGGTTAAGGGGGAACTCGCCGATGCCGAGGCTGATGACCCACACGAGCGCGCTCGCGACCACGATGGCCGCGGTCCAGGCTTGCGTGCGCGGGTGGTAGAGGAAGCTGAACTTTCCGAGGCTGAGGTACTTCATTACAGGCTCACCACCGTTCGGTGCCGGACGAGCCAGATAAACGCCGGCCCGCCGAGCAACGCGATGACGATGCCCGCCTGGAGCTCGCCGGGGCGCATGATGAGGCGGCCCACGATGTCGGCGCCGAGCAACAGGCAGGCGCCCGCCAGCGCGGAGTAGGGGGTGACCCACTTGTAGTCCGGGCCGGTGATGCCGCGGGCGACGTGGGGCACCACGAGACCGATGAAGCCGATGGGGCCCGCGGCTGCCGTGGCCGCGCCGGCCAGCAGGGTGATGGCCACGAGGCCCAGGATATTGGCGCGGGCAACGTTGGTGCCCAGCGCCTGCGCGGCCTCCGCGCCCAGATTGAGGATGTTGAGCGTCGGGCCCAGCGCCAGCGCTAGTACCGCGCCGATGGCGAGCGGCACGAGCGCAGGGGTGATGATGTCGAAGCCGCGTCCGGTGACGGACCCCGCTTGCCAGAAGCGGAGGGTGTCGAGCGCGTTGGGATCGATGTAGACGATGGCCGACGTGGCCGCCGCGAGGACGGCGGACAGGGCGGAACCCGCGAGGACGAGGCCCAGGGTGTCGCCGCGACCGATGCCGCCGGCGGAGAGCCCGAAGACGAGCAGCGCCGCCAGGCCCGCGCCGAGGAAGGCGAGGAAAAGGTGCGACTGCATGGACGTCAGCCCGAAGAGGAAGATGCCCGCCGCGACGAAGAGTGCGGCGCCCGCATTGACGCCGAGTAGTCCAGGGTCCGCGAGCGGGTTGCGGGTCAGGCCTTGAACGAGTGTGCCGGCTAGTCCGAGCGCAGCTCCGACGACGATGGCGAGCACGGTGCGCGGGATGCGCATTGTGGCAAGGATTCCGGCGATCTCGGCGACGCTGCTGCCCACGGTGCCGGCGGCCTGGGCAGTGTCGGTGTGCCCGCGCAGGATCTCCCAGGCGGTGGGCCAGGCCTGGGTGAGCTCTGAGATGGAAGTCGCCTTGGCGCCCAGTGCCAGGCTGGCGAAGACAAGGGCGGCGAGTGCGGCCACGAGGAGGGCTAGGCCGAGGAGTCGTCTGCTGTGGCCCGCGGCGCGCGGGGTGCCCGCGGCCGGTGTCGGCAGAGTCGTCGATGTCATGTAGGTAAGGTTACCCTAATTGCTCCGATATACGTGAATTGTCTTTCCTTGCTGGAGGTTCGTCGGCTTGCGATAGGTTCACCTAATGTTGGTTAGGCTAACTTTTCTCAATTCGACAGTCTTTTGTGTCTCTGCGGACTTCCCGCACTCGTCGCTCGGCCGCGGTATTCCTGTCGCTCGCCCATGTCGGCTGGGGTGTGGCCGCATGCTCGTCGGACCCCGATTCCGGTGCGGCCGACAACTCGGTGGCGGCATCGTCGGCATCGTTGGCGCAGTCGGCATCGGCTGACGGCGACGCCGCGGCCTATCCGGTCACAGTGGCCACCAAGTTCGGTGACTTTACCGTCGAGGAGGCCCCGCGGCGCGTGGTGAACTGGCCCCCGAAAGTTGGACTGGTTTAATTCTAGGCGGTGAGGGGTTCAAGGGTCTGATTCCGATATTGCATCGGGGTCAGGCCCTTGAGTCGTTGTTGGATGCGTTCGGTGTTGTACCGGGCCTGACCCCCGGAAAGTGGACACGTCGGGGGTTAGCTATGCTGCTCTAGTCAGTGTAGCTGAATTCTCGGCTTCAAAGACGTCAGGAGCTGAAAGATTGCACCAGGAGTGCCGTCGGCGTGTGTTGTAGCGCATGCACCACCGGAAGACTTCTTGGCGGCAGGAGATCGGATTGTCAAAGACTTTCCTGTCACGCAAGATTTCCCGCTTGAGCGTGGCGTTAAACGATTCTGCTAGGGCGTTATCAGCACTCGTTCCTACCGCTCCCATAGACTGGCGCACACCCAACGACGAGCAATAGTTCCTAAAAGCTTGTGAGGTATACACGCTGCCGTGATCAGAATGGAAAATTGCCCCTTTAAGGCTTCCGCGGACTTTCCTGGCATGGGACAAAGCTTCGATAACCAGTGATACCCGCATGTGATCGGCGAGTGCATGTCCGACAAGTTTGCGCGAGTAGACGTCGATGACCGTGGCCAGGTACATGTTCTTGCCGCCCTTACACGGCAGGTACGTAATGTCGCCTACATAGACGTGGTTTGGCCTGTCAGCTGTGAATCTGCGGCCTACTAGATCTG
>NZ_KI515760.1:466559-524059 GCF_000478135.1 Corynebacterium sp. KPL1818
CTTCGGCAAAATATTTCGCGGCCTTGCGCAGGATGTCACGTTCTTCGCGCAGCTTTGCGTTCTCTTTTTCTAACTGGCGGATCCGTTCGGAATCATTCGCTGCTTGGACCTTGTCGCGCATGCTTTTTGTGCGGGCACGTTTGCCGGTGCCGTACTTCTTGATCCAAGAATGCAGCGAGGCACGGTTGATACCGAGCTCTGCTGATGCTGAGTTCAGTGAGAGGTCCTCATTGTTTTCGTAGAGGGCCACGGCATCGCGTTTGAACTGTTCGGAGTACCTGGACATGGTGGTAGATTACCTTTCTTCCAGCCCGACTGGGCTGGATATCAGGTGTCCACCAAACAGGGGTCAGGTCCACCACTGGATGTACTCGTCGATCGCTTGGTTGAAGTCTTCGACGGTGTCGAAGACTTCCCCGTGGTACATCTCGGTCTTTACGTGCCCGAAGAAGTTCTCCATTACTGCATTGTCGTAGCAGTTGGCTTTACGCGACATCGACTGAACACTACCGTTGTCACCGATCAGGTTACGCTAGGAGGAATGCTGGTACTGGAATCCTTGATCGGTGTGCATCATCCACCCAGGCTTCGGTGCACAGGCTGCGATCGTCTTGGACAAAGAATCGGCGGTAAACGCTGCCGTCGGCGATGTGGCCACGGTGTAAGCGACGATTGAGCGGTCGAACAAGTCCATCACCGGTGACAAATACACTTTTCGGCCTGCGACCCTGAACTCGGTGACGTCGCTGACAAAGACGGTGTTTGGCGTGTCTGGGGTGAATTTGCGGTCGAGTTTGTTGTCAGCGATGTGGCTTATAGTTCCTGCGTAGGAAATATACGGTCTGCGTTGGCGGATCTTGGCTCGAAGACCCATCTGGCGCATGAGTTTGTAGACGAGTTTGTGGTTGACCACCCAGCCCTTGTTGCGCAGGTCCAGCAACACTCGCCGGTAGCCGTAGCGATGCTTGTTAGCCTCGAAGCTTTCTAGGATTGAAGTGCCCCTTTTGTTCCTAGGCATTTGCCTTGATTTCTATTATTCCCTGTTGCGGGTTCTTCTTCCAAAATTCGGTTTCCACCTCGGCCGGGGTTCGATATCCCAGGCTTTGGTGGAGCCTTACCTCGTTCCACCATGACACCCACTCAAACGTCGCGATTTCCACTTCGACAACGTCATTCCACCTGCGAGTATGGATGAGCTCGTTCTTGTAGGAGCCGTTAACGTTTTCAGCTAGAGCATTGTCATTTCAGTCACCGACAGTCCCAGTGGAAGCGACAATCCCGTGCTGGGCGAGACGCTCGTTGTAGACAACGCTGACGTACTATAAGCCGTGATCCGAATGGTAAATAAGGCCTGTTGTTTCCCTCGCACTTACAATCGCTTGGTTGAGTGCTTGCAGTGGCAATGCCTCGGTGCGCATGGAATCTGATAACGCCCACCCAACGATCCGCCGGGAGTAAACGTCAGTGACAAACGCGGTGTACACAAAGCCTTTCTTCGTGTGCACATACGTAATGTCGGCCACCCACAGCCTGTTTAAGGCCTTGGGCTTTGAACTCACGCTCGACCAAATCCGGGCGCAGATCTGGCACGTTAGGTTTGCGGGTTGTGATAGGTGATCCGCCTGTGCCTTTGCCAGAAACACCGGCCAGGCGCATCAGCCGGGCGGTTTGCTCACGACCGATGTCGATTCCGTCACGGTGAAGTGCATGCCACATTTTCCGCACGCTTAAGACACCGTAATTATCCCGATGAACAGCACCAATGCGTTCAACTAGAACAGCCGTCACGAAGGCGACGAGCACTTAGCCCACGGGCTTTGGACTGGCGATAACCACGCGAGGTGATGAACCCACCAGCCCGGTTATTCTTTTAACGCCAGTGCAGATGAACTCGGCAGAGAAATGATTCCTGTATTTATCGATGAACCGGATCATTTCTTAACGTTTTGGGCCTGGTTCCGACGCGAAAAAGCTGACGCGGCCTTCAGTAACTCGTTGGTATCTCGAAGCTGGTGATTTTCGCGGCGTAGCCTGGCATTTTCGGCAGCCAAATCTTCAGGCACTGGTTCTGGGGTGCTTCCTGCACGGCGAGCAGGCTTAAGTCCATTGACGAGCTGTGTGCCATGAAACCCTCAACTTTGGAGCTACTGCCTGGCACGCGGCCTGCATCGACATGTTTTCCGCCAAGATGCGGTCTTCCACGAGACGGACCACGCGGTCCTTTGCATCCTGGTCAAATTTTCTTGGCATGTTCCAGATTTTCCCATCTACTCAAACGGAACAAAACCTGGGACACTTCATCCAGTTTGTCTATGGCCACCGAACCGAGTACTCGGTCAAGCGGATGTGTCACGTGTTAAAGCTCAATCGCTCCTCGTTCTATAAATGGCTCAATACCCGCGAAAAGCGCAGGTTAAAGATGTGTGCTGATGCTCTTATTGGCGCAAGAATCAAGACCATCTTCGATGATGAGCATGGGCTTTATGGTGCTAAACGCATCGCTGCAAGCCTCAACAACGATTCGGGCATTCGCCCAATCAATCTCAAGAAGGTCGCACGCATCATGAAATCCATGGGGCTTAAAGGCTTTTCAAAACAGCGTCGATGCATCACCACTCGGCGTAAGCCTGGCGACCGAGCCATGCCAGATTTAGTAGGCCGCAAATTCACTGCGGACAGGCCCAACCACGTGTACGTAGGCGACATTACGTACCTGCCGTGTAAGGGCGGCAAGAATATGTACCTGGCCACAGTCATCGACGCCTACTTGCGCAAGCTCGTTGGCCATGCACTCGCGGATCGCATGCGGGTATCGCTGGTTATCGAAGCTTTGTCTCATGCTAGAAAGGTCCGCGGAAGCCTTACAGGGGCAATTTTCCATTCCGATTACGGCAGTGTTTACACATCGCAGGCATTTAGGGACCACTGCGCCCAGCTTGGTGTGCGCCAATCCATGGGAGCGGTGGGTACAAGTGCCGATAACGCCCTAGCAGAATCGTTTAACGCCGCTTTCAAGCGTGAAGTCCTGCGTGATCGGAAAGTCTTCGAAAGTCCAATCAGCTGCCGCCAGGAAGTCTTCCAGTGGTGCATACGCTACAACACGCGCAGACGACACTCCTGGTGCAACTTTCAAGCCCCCGATGACTTCGAAGCACTTAATTCAGCTACATTGAGCCAAGTAGCATAGCTACCCTCCGACGTGTCTACTTTCCGGGGGCAGGCCCCCGGAGGGCGTAATGACATCACTCATATGATCAGCATTAATGGCCTACCTAATAACGAAGCTGATGTCACTGCTGTGGCGGTCGATCCAAACAATCCAAACAACCTCTACTTCAGTGTTGAAGGTGACGAGGGACTCTACAAGCTCGATCTTTCGCCTATCAAGGATGATTCCAAGGACGCTGATGAGTTCAGCAATATCATGCGAAAGCTTCCTAATGGGTTCAATCAAGACTTGAAGTAAGAATCCTTACGTATTTAGCCCCGCTGTATCACTGCAGCGGGGTTGTTTCGTTTTTTGAATTGAAACTAGAGCTTTCGTGGTCTGCGTTTGCTTGACATGTTCGCCAAGGTAGTTCGGGATGGTGGAAGGTGAACAGATATATAAGATCACATAAAGGTACCGTAACAATAATGATTATCGGTTGTATTAGAGCTTTGGGTGTGGTGCACTAGCCGAGTCCATCAAGATTCGAGAAAGGCTTAAACATGAAGGCTATGAAGGCTTTGGGTGTAGTAGCACTACTATCGATTGGCGTCACGGCGAATGGTTTGGCAGCATCGCCAGCACATGCCACACCAGCAGAAACTGACTCTTACGAGCGCATCGCTCAGACGACGATTGAACTGCGTGAGAAAGAGCACATTGATCCGAAGGCTGAGACTCCAGACCATATCGTACAGCAAGTTTTAAATGAATCCGGCTCTGCAGGGGATAAAACAGGCCTTCGAGACTCCGGGGACAATTATGGAACCAACATCGGTAGGCATGAAGCGGCAGCCTGCGCGACCAATCCTTATGATTGTAAGCGCGCGAAATCAGCAATCAGGGACGCGGAACGTATTTCCTCGCAAACGTTTCCAAACAAAGTAACGAACGATAACATTCAGGACGCTGATAGGCATTGTGTATGGCAGGCGCTGACAACGATCCGGGCTAACGCAGATTTTGCACGAAAAATTGGCGATGCCCACGAAACAGACCATCCTGGTTCTCCTGAAGCTGGGCACATGGATCAAACAAACAATGCCATTGGTCGAGACATTGGATTGCGACACGAAGGAGATGGAGCGGGCGCCATCAATGAATGTCATGCGCAGGCTAAAAACGGTGGTCTGATCAAGATAAACTGATTGGTAAGGAATTTGTTGTGAAAGAAAGAACGATCATTCCGGGAATACTTTTTGGAATTGTCGTAGGCGTCGCAACCCTTTACGGCGGAGTGGTCCTGTCCACATGGCTTCCAATACCTTTCGTCTTCTATGGGCTACCTCTTCCTTCATTGGTGGTGTTGGGTGTATTAGCCATGTCTGTCTACATGTTGAAAAAGGGTCGGCTTAGCGACCGATCATGGCGTGCTTTTGCCTTCACATTCGCTGCGGCTTTCGTCGTATCAGCGTTCTTATGGGTGAGCACCATTTCTGGCTATGGAAACTTCGCATAGCCTATAGATATGGAACCACTGTAACCGCAGAAGAACCTATTTCCACTTAAGTTTCTGCGTATTTTGGAACTGCTAAGGACTCTCTATCGCTTTCCATTCGTTCCAGAGCCATTGCCAGAGTAACCATTAAACTGGACCGAATACCGCGACCATGCTCACGCCGAGGCTAAGCTAGAGCAAGCTGATGTACCAAGTAGACGCATCGACGACGTGTTGCCAAATGAAGTGTCCCAGGATCTGTTCCGTTTAAGTAGAAGAGAAAACCTTGGAAACCTCACCGCGCCAACATTAAATGTTGTCTAGTTCGCGAACCCCACAACTCAACAAATTCGGATATGCGGGCAAAACCCCGCTTCCTCCGTGGATATTTATCCGGAAGGAAGCGGGGTTGCAATGTGCCCCTGGTGAGACTCGAACTCACACTGGACGGGTTTTGAATCCGTTGCCTCTGCCAATTGGGCTACAGGGGCAATCAAAAGCGAGTGCCTTTGACTGTTGGAAATACTAGCGCAGGGGTTGGCGCAATTCCTAATTGGGGTCCCCGTCCGGTAAAAAAGCCAGCTCAAGACGGTGAAGCTGGGTGGGGTGTCGCCGTGTCCACGGTGTTGCCTAGTATGGGGCAGGTGACTTCCAATAAGACCCGCCTTTTGCTCATTGACGGCCATTCCATGGCATTTCGTGCCTTTTATGCCCTGCCGGTGGAAAACTTTTCTACCTCCGGCGGCCAGCACACCAACGCCGTGTATGGCTTTTTATCCATGCTGTCCAATATCGTCTCTGAGGAAAAGCCGGATGCTATCGCGGTTGCCTTTGACGTCGGCCGGAAGACTTTCCGCACGGAGATGTTTCCGGATTATAAGGCGCAGCGCGAGGCCGCGCCAGAAGAATTTAAGGGCCAAGTAGATATCATTCGCGATACCTTAGAGACCTTGGGAATTACGACGCTCTCGCGTGAAAATTACGAGGCCGACGATATTTTGGCCACCCTTGCCACTCAGGCACAGGACTACGAGACGCTGATTGTCACTGGTGACCGCGATTACCTGCAGCTGGTTACGGATTCGACCACGGTGCTCTATCCCATGAAGGGAGTATCCACGCTGCACCGGTTTACCCCGGAGGCCGTCGAGGATAAATATGGGCTTACCCCCGCGCAGTATCCCGACTTTGCTGCTCTGCGCGGTGATCCATCCGATAACCTTCCCGGTATCCCCAAGGTGGGAGAAAAGACCGCCACCAAGTGGATAGTCAAGTACGGAGACTTGGCTTCCTTGGTAGAGCACGCCGAAGAGATCAATGGCGTGGTGGGAAATAACTTCCGCGAACGCATCGAGCAGGTGCAGATGAACCGGAAGCTCACCCAGATGATTACAGATATGGACTTAGACGTCGGCCCGGATGATCTGGCCTTTAGGGAAGCCAAGGTCGCCGATGTTGCCGCGAAGTTTGATGAGCTAGAGTTTGGCACCAACCTGCGCGATCGTGTCCTATCCGCCATCCCTAATGATGGCGCAGAGGCTGCTGAGCAATCCGCGGACGCCCCAGACGTCGAGCTCACCATCGATGATGCCTCCCTGAGCGAGTGGCTACCTGACCGCGAGCACGTAGCCGTGTATGTGCAAGGTGAGGGTACCCCGGGCCAAGGCGATGCCTCTGCCATCGCTTTTGTGGACCGTGAGCACCACGGCCTGCAGGTAGAACTCGGGGAACTTTCCGCCGATGAGGAAAAGGCCTTGGTCCAATGGCTAGAATCGTCGGCCCCTAAGTATTTCCACGCCGCAAAGGCCGCGTTTCACATGTTGGCAGGGCGCGGAATTGAGCTTAACGGGCTTGCGCACGATACAGCCTTGGCTGCCTATATCCTGCGCCCGGGCCAACGTACCTACGAGCTTTCCGATGTCTACCAGCGCCACCTTCAAAAGTCGCTCGGCGCCGCCACGGAGCAGATGTCACTGCTGGATAACTCCTCTCTGGTAGATCAGGCAGCGGCAATCATGGAGTTGGCGGAAAAACTTACTACGGAACTGCAAGACATCGACTCTTTCGAGTTGTACACCGACTTGGAACTGCCGCTGGTGACCATCCTGGCGCGCATGGAGGCTACGGGCATTGCGGTCGATGTAGACATTTTGGAAACCCAAAAGGATGCTTTTGTGGAGCAGGTCGCGGAACAGGAACGCTCCGCGCGGGAGCTTGCCGGCGATGACAAGCTCAACTTGAATTCGCCTAAGCAGCTGCAAAACGTACTTTTTGAGACCTTCGATATGCCCAAGACGAAAAAGACGAAGACGGGATACTCCACGGCCGCGAAGGAAATCGAGCAGCTGGCCATCAAGCACCCGCACCCGTTCTTGGATCACCTCTTGGCCCACCGCGAGTATCAGAAGATGAAGACCACGCTGGAGGGCCTCATCAAGACCGTTCAGCCGGATGGCCGCATCCACACCACTTTTAACCAGACGGTGACTTCGACGGGGCGTTTGTCTTCGACGGAGCCCAACCTGCAAAACATTCCGGTGCGCACGGAGGCCGGCCGCCAAATTCGCTCGGCGTTTATCGTGGGAGAGGGATTTGAGCAGCTAATGACCGCGGACTACTCGCAGATTGAAATGCGCGTGATGGCGCACCTCTCTGCCGATCCCGGGTTGATTGAGGCCTACAAGGCCGGCGAGGACCTGCACAATTTCGTTGGTTCTAGGGTCTTCGATGTGCCCGTTGACCAGGTGACCCCTGAGCTGCGCCGCCGGGTAAAGGCCATGTCTTATGGCTTGGTCTACGGTTTGTCCGCATTTGGGCTATCGCAGCAGCTGGGAATCCCGGCGGGCGAAGCCAAGTCCATCATGGAAAGCTACTTCGAGCGTTTTGGCGGTGTGAAGAAATACCTGGATGATGTCGTGGAGCAAGCCCGCAAGGATGGTTATACGGCCACGCTCTTTGGCCGCCGCCGCTACCTGCCAGAGCTTAACTCCGATAACCGTCTGGCCCGTGAAAACGCGGAGCGCGCTGCGCTGAATGCCCCGATCCAGGGAACGGCCGCGGATATCATCAAGGTCGCGATGATTCGCGTGGATCGTGCATTGGGAGACATGAAATCCCGTGTATTGCTCCAGGTACACGATGAACTGGTGGTGGAGGTCGCCCCCGGCGAGGCGGATCAGGTCCGCGAGATTCTCGAGCGCGAGATGGATTCTGCTATCGAGTTGAACGTGCCACTCGAAGTCTCTGCCGGCGCCGGCACGGATTGGGACTCCGCGGCCCATTAGTTCCATGGTGGTGCTTAACCGGCGCGAGCGCGCCCGCATACGCTTGGCTGCCCAGGGGCTGACGGCCCAGCGCTGGCACACCGCCGCGGAAGCTGTCCAGGCCTTTGGCGTCATGCAGGGCCAGGACCTGCACTCGGTGCGCCGGTCCTTGGCGCTGCGGGCACCGGATGAATCGGATAAGTCCGAGATCGTGCGCAGCTATGCCATGCGCAATACGTTGTTCGCCGCCTCAGTCAAGGATATGGGCTGGATAACCGAGCTGTGTGCGAAACCCCGGAAGGGCGATGACACGGTGCGAGAAGCCGTGCTGCAGCTTATCGATGCCCCAATAACGCGCGCAGAATTAAGAGTCCGCGCCGCTGAAGCCTTGCCCGAGCTGCCTTTCTGGCACGTGGTACGCATCGCCATGGAAAGCGGGCACGCGTGTTATTTGGGCGAAGAACAGCTCATTACTCCGGTCGAGCTAGACGGCTTGGAGGCCCTTTTTAATGGCGACTCGGTGGCCGCCACGACGGAATTGATGACGCGCTATTTTCGCACCCACGGACCAGCGACACTGCAGGACTTTGCGTGGTGGTCTAAGCTACCCCAAAAGCTCATTCGTCCCGCAGCTGAACAGTTGCCGGATGACCTTGTCCGGATGGGTAGGGAAGATGAGGACCTGGTCTCCGCAGAAGTCCTGGAGCTGCCAGAGGTGCACAAGAAGAAATCGGTGCTGCTTCTGGGCGCCTTTGATGAATACATTTTGGGCTACCAAGATCGACTTTTTGCCATGTCAGCGGATATGCACCACGCGCTCGTTCCCGGGAACCAGGGCATTTTCCGCCGCGCCATCGTTATTGACGGCCAAGTGCGCGGCATGTGGAATAAACAGGGGATTGAAGACTGGGGTATTCCCGCCTACGCGGCACGCCGCGTGGAACGGCAGTGGAAAGACTGCTGAGAAGTGCGTGAAGCAGAATCGGATTTTAAAGTAGTTTCATGGAGTTTCTCGGAAAACGTATTACCTGGAAGTCCCATCCCTACGTCTTGCGCTTTTTTGAGACTGCGTGGGCAGTCATGGTCGCATACCCGGCAGGACAAATTGCTGAGAGCGGCTTAAAAGAAGCAGTAAGCAGCGATAAATCTTACTTCATTTTCTATGCGGTTATAACTTTTGGGTTTTTCCTTTCTGCTGGCAACGCCGCCAGAGAAGGCGAGAACCCGTGGCGCTACCGAATACAGGCGGCCGGTGTAATGATCGCGGTAACTGTCATTGCCGTGGCCTTCCCGTATTCGTGGGTATTTGCGCTCATTACTATTGCTGCCGTGGTGTACTACCTCTGGCCGCGCATCGCTGTGGAATCCTCCTGAGGTCGCTTTTCCACTAGGCAGCCGGCCAAGAGGTCAAAGGGCGTTTGGCCGATGGCTAAAACAGAAAGGCCTAGAATCGCAAGGATAATGCCGTCGATGTTCCAGCCGGTAAGCGTCAGGGGCGTGAGCAGCAGCCACGAATTGCGCAGACACGCAGTGACAAACGGCGAGCGGGCCGGGATGATTTCGAGCTGCATCGACCATTTGCCCAGGGATGTAGACTTTTTCGTTTCCACCCACACGCGGTAGATATAGAAGACCACGGCGAGAGCGACCGCCTCGTAGATCTCTTCGGGGCGGCCGGATAAGGGGGCATCGGCAAGAGCATTAATCACCCACCGCACCACGGTGACGATGGCGGCCACGAGAAAGGCGTCGATCCACCAAGCCACGGCGCGGCGCAGGAAAACTCCCAGTCTTTCGGCAATCATGTTCTCCACGTTAGCTGTAGGCGCGGCAGATGAAAATCATGCTGCCAGGGAAAATTTCCCCGCGCTGCCTAGACCACTGACCCCAGGTGGTATCTAAGCCTTCGGGCCATTCCGGTTCGATGATGTCCTCGATCAGAAATGGTCCGCGACCTTGGAGCGCGCGGAACCAATCGCTGATGGTGCGGTGAAATTCGGCATAGGTTAGTGTCCCGGCGGAATCGTGTTCCAGATAAGCGCGGTCGAAGTAACTTATCTCAGCGGTGAGGCTAGTGGGATCATCGGGGAAGATCCAGCGCATTGGGTGGGTCACGGAGAATACGAAGCGCCCGCCTGGGCGCACAACGCGGGCAACTTCCGCGAGCGCGGCATCGAGATCGGCGAGGAAGGGGAATGCACCGAATGCAGAGAATGCCACGTCAAAGGAGTCGGTGGCGTAGGGCAGTGCCAGCGCATCGGCTTGGATGAGCGCCAACCCGGGATCTGCGTGGGCGAGCATTCCGCGGGAAATATCGCAGCCGGTGGCAAAGCGGGCGCGGGTGCTGAGCCACTGGGTGCAGGCGGCAGACCCGCAGCCGATTTCGAGGACGGCGGCAGAGGAGACATCGCCAAGCAGCTGCGCATCGGCCTCGTGCAGCATCTCTGGGCACCAATAAAAAGAGGAAAGGTACTCGGGGTGCTCGGCATGGTAGTTGGCCGCATCACCGTCCCAGTGGGATTGATTGGCGTGAGAAGGCGAAGTCACTGGGGTGGGTTACCTTTCTGGTTGGCGTCCAATATTTGCCGTATAAGCTGGACAGATGTAGGCTTTTACAAGCATGTCTATGCCACGGGTTGTTGCAGGCTATTGTAGGAAAGCTTGGGGCAATCACGCGGCGGGATCGAATGTGGCCTCTATCTCCTGTATTTGTGCAGCGCAGATGGGCTTTTAATTCGAGAGACACGCAGTTGTCCACGAACGATTTCCTACATTTATTCGGAGCATTTTTACAATATGCCATCTTCTACTACCCCTCAGGTTGCGATCAACGATATCGGAACCGCAGAGGACTTCCTCGCAGCTGTAGACGCCACCATCAAGTACTTCAACGATGGTGACATTGTCGGGGGTACCGTCGTCAAGGTTGACCACGACGAGGTACTGCTGGACATCGGATACAAGACCGAAGGCGTTATCCCTTCCCGCGAGCTGTCCATCAAGCACGACGTCAATCCCGACGAAGTTGTCGAGGTTGGCGATGAGGTTGACGCGCTTGTCCTGACCAAGGAGGACAAGGAAGGCCGCCTGATCCTGTCCAAGAAGCGCGCACAGTACGAGCGCGCTTGGGGCGCCATCGAGGAGCTGCAGGCCAAGGAAGAGCCGGTTACCGGTACCGTCATCGAGGTCGTCAAGGGCGGCCTCATCCTGGACATCGGCCTGCGCGGCTTCCTGCCTGCTTCCCTCGTTGAGATGCGTCGCGTCCGCGACCTGGAGCCCTACATTGGCCAGGAGCTGGAAGCTAAGATCATCGAGCTGGACAAGCAGCGCAACAACGTTGTTCTGTCCCGCCGTGCATACCTGGAGCAGACCCAGTCTGAGGTCCGTTCCGAGTTCCTGCACCAGCTGCAGAAGGGTCAGGTCCGCAAGGGCGTTGTCTCTTCCATCGTCAACTTCGGCGCCTTCGTCGATCTTGGCGGCGTCGACGGCCTGGTTCACGTGTCCGAGCTTTCCTGGAAGCACATCGACCACCCATCTGAGGTTGTCACCGTTGGTGACGAGGTAACCGTTGAGGTTCTGGACGTTGATCTGGACCGCGAGCGTGTTTCCCTGTCCCTGAAGGCAACCCAGGAAGACCCATGGCGCGTCTTCGCCCGCACCCACGCTGTGGGCCAGATCGTGCCGGGCAAGGTCACCAAGCTGGTTCCGTTCGGTGCGTTCGTTCGCGTCGAGGAAGGCATCGAGGGCCTGGTTCACATCTCCGAGCTGGCTCAGCGCCACGTCGAGGTTCCGGACCAGGTTGTCACCGTTGGCCAGGAAGTTATGGTCAAGGTCATCGACATCGACCTCGAGCGTCGTCGTATCTCCTTGTCCGTCAAGCAGGCTGACGAGGACTACTCCGAAGAGTTCGATCCGTCCAAGTACGGCATGGCTGACTCCTACGACGAGCAGGGCAACTACGTGTTCCCAGAAGGCTTCGACCCGGACACCAACGAGTGGAAGGAAGGCTTCGACGAGCAGCGTCAGGCTTGGGAGGCACGCTACGCAGAGTCCGAGCGCCGCTTCAACCTGCACACCGCTCAGATCGAGCGCAACCGCGCTGCAGCCGCAGAGGCTGCAGAGTCCGCTGAAGCATCCTCCAACTACTCTTCTGACTCCACCGATGCAGCTCCGGCATCGGAGACTCAGGCAGAGTCCGGCGGATCCTTGGCTTCTGACGAGCAGCTCGCCGCACTGCGCGACAAGCTCGCCGGCAACTAAGACGCCTTTGGAGCTTAGGGTGAGATAGTCCCTAACTCCACGCAGCTGCACTAGCCGCGTCCTTCTCCTTTGGGGAGACAGGACGCGGCTTTGTGAGTTTTATGACAGTATATGCAAACGATTGCCCGTTATTTTTCGTTTGCGGGTTCTTGACCTGCGGCAAAGTGATTTCGTGAGCAAAAAAGACAACTATCCCCACTTAAGACCACTAAATTGGGCTTTTGTTTGTGTTGCCTCTCACTTATAATCCAAGTGTGACGTAATAGCCAGTTGAGTACTGACTATTGTTTTGTCTTTATGCAAGGAGTATGAAGTGGCATCTGTGAAGGACACTTCCACACACATCATCGATAGCTTGGGCGGCGCCGATAACATCACGTCGCTGACGCACTGTGCGACGCGCCTGCGTTTTCAACTCGCTGATGTGGGGAAAGTAGATCAGGAAAAGCTGGAAAGCGATACGGCCGTTCTCGGTTCCGTCACGCAGGGTACCCATGGCTACCAGGTAGTCATGGGTGGCGGCGTGGCCAGCTACTACGGCGAAATCATCAAGGACCCTGGGGTCAATCCGCCGGATGAGGAGGCCTCCTCATCTAAGAAGAACTACGACGGTGTGCGCGGTAAGTACGATTGGATCGACTACTGCTTCGAGTTCCTCTCTGATACCTTCCGCCCGATTCTGTGGGCGCTGCTTGGTGCCTCCCTCATCATCACGCTGCTGGTGCTGGCGGATACCATTGGCATTCAAGACTTTCGCGCGCCGTTGGAAGAACAGCCTGAGGGCTACCGCTTGGCCCACGCGATGTTCCAGTCGGTCTTCTACTTCCTGCCGGTGATGGTGGGTGCCACCGCCGCGCAGAAGTTGGGCGCGAATATGTGGGTCTCGGCCGCCATTCCGGCCGCTTTGCTCACGCCGGAATTCATGTCCCTGGGTGAACAGGGCGATACCGTCAACGTCTTCGGCCTGCCGCTGGTGATTAACTCTTACGGCTCCCAGGTATTCCCGCCGATTTTGGCCGCCATCGGCCTGTTCTGGGTGGAAAAGGGCTTGAAGAAGATCATCCCGAGCGCCGTACACATGGTCTTCGTGCCGTTCTTCTCGCTGCTTATCATGATTCCGGCCACGGCCTTCCTGCTCGGCCCATTCGGCATCGGTGTGGGCAACGGCATCTCCTGGGTACTGTTCCAGATCAATGACTTCTCGCCGTTCATCTTGGCCATTGTCATTCCGCTGCTGTACCCATTCCTGGTGCCCATGGGCCTGCACTGGCCGCTCAATGTGATCATGATTCAAAACATCACGACCTACGGCTACGACTTCATCCAAGGCCCGATGGGTGCGTGGAACTTTGCCTGCTTCGGCGTCACCGGCGCCGTAATGGTCATCTCCATGAAGGAGAAGAACAACTCCATGCGCCAGGTTTCCGTCGGTGCATTCGCAGCCGGCATGCTCGGCGGTATTTCGGAGCCGTCCCTCTACGGCATCTTGCTCCGCTTCCGCCGCACCTACTACCGCCTGCTGCCGGGTTGTGCCATCGGTGGCGCAGTGATGGGGCTTTTCGATGTCCGCGCTAACGCCTTCGTCTTCACCTCCATCTTGACCACCCCAGCCATGATCCCGCACGTGGGCTACGTCATCGGCATCGCCGTGGCATTCTTCACCTCCTTCTCCCTCACGCTGCTGTTTGGTTACCGCACCGCAGAGGAAAAGCAGGCCGACCTCGAGCGCATCGCCCGCGAAAATAACGAGACCGTGGAAGAGGTTGCTAGCCGCTCCGAGTCCCGCATCATCGGAGGATCCGATGATGAGTCGGACGGTTCCGAGAATGCACAGGCTGCAGGGGTTGCTGCTGCCACCGGAATCGCCACCAAGGAAGCAGAACAGGCAATCATGAAGCTGGACTCTCCTTTGGAGGGCGAGGCAGTGGACCTGTCCGAGGTACCGGATCCCATCTTCGCTGGCGCCAAGCTTGGGCCGGGCGCTGCCGTGAAGCCAACCGGCAATACCGTCTACGCGCCTGCCGATGGCACCGTGCTCACCGTCCAAAAGTCCGGCCACGCGATCGGTCTGAACCTGGATAACGGCGTACAGCTGCTCATCCATGTTGGCCTAGACACCGTGGAACTGGGCGGCGAGGGATTTGATGTCCACGTGGAAAAGAAGCAGCGCGTTTCCGCTGGCGATAAGCTCATCAGCTTTGACGCAGACTTCATTAAGTCCAAGGACTACAACCTGATTACCCCGGTCGTTGTTACCAACGCCAAGAAATTTGGTTCCGTGAGCGGCGCTACCGGCGCTGTCACCCCAAGCGATGAACTCTTGCAGGTTCATCCAAAGCTGGAAGAAGAACTCGAGTCCTAAAGGCACTCTTAAATTCCGCAGCAAGGAGCCCAGGCAGTCGTGCCGGGCTCCTTTTCGCGTACCCTGGTATCTTATGAAGCTAATCGGATTAACCGGGGGAATCGGCAGCGGGAAATCTACGGTAGCGAAGCTGTGCGCTCAGCGCGGCTGGCGGGTGGTGGACGCAGATCGCATAGCGAGGGACATCGTCAAGCCTGGCCAACCGGCGTTAGCCGAGCTAGCAGAGAAATTTGGCCAGGACATCCTGCAGGAAGATGGCAGTCTCGACCGTAAGGAACTAGCCCGCCGTGCGTTCGTGGATAAGGAGCACACCGAGCTCCTGAATTCGATTACACACCCGCGTATCCAAAAAGAGACCCAGCGACAATTTGCTGCTGCGCGCGAAGAGGGCGTTGATTTTACGGTTTATGATATGCCGCTGCTGGTGGATAATGGGCTCGACGGGGATATGGATTTTGTCATCGTCGTTGACGTGGATCCAGAAGAGAGGGTGCGTCGTCTCGTGGAGTTCCGCGGACTCGATGAAGCAGACGCGCGCAAAAGGATTAACGCCCAGATTTCTGATGACAAGCGGCTCGCGGCAGCAAGCCATGTCATAGATAATAACGGCACGCAGGAACAACTGGCCGAGCGCGCAGCGGCGGTCTGCGATGAGATTGAGGCGGCGTCTTCTTAACCTTAACCTTTTTGGTAAGTAGCGTTAACGTCTTTTCCTATTAACGTTTACTTTTGGTCCCTACACTATTTGAGCGTGGGAACTTGGGGCACTGGACCATTCGATAATCACGCGGCGCGAGACGTACTCGATAGCCTGCGGAATGGTTCTTTTGATCTCCGGCACTTTCACGCTCGTGCGGCACTGGAGTGCTCGATTCCGATGAAGCCGAAGCGGTCATCGCATTAGGGGCGCTGACGAAGCTGCCTGCCGATGGCCTGCCAGACGGCGTAGCCCCGACGGATCTAGCGTCCCTGTACACGCCGCAATCTAAGGCGTGGCTGCGCCGGCGCATCAATCAAGCGATGTGCTCTGATTCCTCGTCGGTCTACGCGCTCTGGGAACCGACAGGGGAGCTGGACCAGTGGCTGCACACCGCCCAAGCCGCGCTCCCATGAAATGGCTAGCAGCAGCGTATAAGCAGTAGAATAGCGGGCATGGCTTTTGCTGCTGAACATCCCCTTATTCCAAATTCTGAACACCGCGTCGTCGGCGAGGTAGAACGTACCCCCGGCAAGTTTCAGGTCATTTCTGATTATGAACCCGCAGGTGACCAGCCTGCGGCCATCAAGGAACTTGATGAGCGCCTCAACCGCGACGAGCGCGACGTTGTGCTCATGGGCGCAACCGGTACTGGTAAATCCGCGACGGCCGCGTGGCTGATTGAAAAGCAGCAGCGACCCACGCTCGTCATGGCGCCCAATAAAACCTTGGCCGCACAGCTGGCCAATGAGCTGCGCCAATTATTGCCCAATAACGCGGTGGAATACTTCGTCTCCTATTACGATTACTATCAGCCAGAAGCCTATATCGCGCAGACCGATACCTATATCGAAAAAGACTCCTCCATTAATGAGGACGTCGAGCGCCTGCGCCACTCGGCCACCTCTGGGCTGCTCTCGCGGCGCGATGTTGTGGTGGTCTCCTCGGTCTCGTGTATCTACGGCTTGGGTACCCCGCAATCCTATTTGGATCGCTCGGTGATTATCGCCGTCGACGAGGAGCTCGATAGGGACCGTTTCTTAAGGCTGTTAGTAGATATCCAATATGAGCGCAACGATGTGGGCTTTACCCGCGGTACCTTCCGCGTCAAGGGTGATACGGTCGATATCATTCCGGCATATGAGGAACGCGCGGTGCGCATCGAGTTCTTCGGCGATGATATTGATTCGCTGTACTATATCCACCCAGTGACAGGTGATGTTATCGAGCAGGTCGATGAAGTGCGCATTTTCCCCGCCACGCACTACGTGGCCGGCCCAGAGCGCATGGAAAAGGCCGTGGCCGATATCAAGGAAGAGTTGGCTGAGCGCCTCGAGGATCTAGAAAACCGCGGCAAGCTCCTAGAAGCGCAACGGCTGCGCATGCGCACGGAATATGACCTAGAGATGATCGAGCAGGTGGGATTCTGTTCCGGCATTGAGAACTACTCCCGTCACGTGGATGGCCGCCCGGCTGGGTCCGCGCCAGCTACGCTCTTGGATTATTTCCCGGAGGACTTTCTTACCATCATCGATGAGTCCCACGTGACCGTGCCACAGATCGGCGGCATGTACGAAGGCGATATGTCGCGCAAGCGAAACCTGGTGGAGTTTGGCTTCCGCCTTCCCTCCGCGGTGGATAACCGGCCACTGACCTTTGACGAATTTGAAGAGCGCGTTGGTCAAACCGTTTATATGTCCGCTACCCCTGGCGATTTCGAAATGACCTCCTCTGGCGGCGAGTTTGTCGAGCAGGTCATTCGCCCGACTGGCCTGGTCGATCCTAAGGTCACGGTGAAACCGACCAAGGGCCAGATCGATGACCTCATTGATGAGGTCCGCGGCCGCATTGCCTCTAAGGAGCGCGTTCTGGTCACCACCTTGACCAAGCGCATGGCAGAAGACCTGACGGATTACCTCTTGGAGCAGGGGATTAAGGTCCGCTACCTGCACTCGGATATCGATACGCTGCAGCGCGTGGAGTTGCTGCGCCAATTGCGCCAGGGCGAATTCGACGTGCTCGTGGGCATCAACCTCTTGCGCGAGGGCTTGGACTTGCCCGAGGTCTCGCTCGTGGCGATCCTCGATGCGGATAAGGAAGGCTTCTTGCGCTCGACAACATCGCTCATCCAGACCATTGGCCGCGCTGCCCGTAACGTATCGGGCGAGGTCATCATGTACGCGGATAAAATCACCGACTCGATGCAAGAAGCCATCGATGAAACGGAGCGCCGCCGCGAGAAGCAGATTGCCTATAACAAGGAACACGGCGTGGATCCGCAGCCCCTGCGCAAGAAGATCGCGGATATCTTGGATCAGGTCTATGAGAATAATGGGGAAGAGGCCGCTGAGTCGGATCCTGCAGCGGTGGTGGAAAAGCGCGATGTCTCCAGCATGGCCACCGATGAGGTTGAGGCTCTCATTAATGACCTGCAGGCACAGATGGGCGCTGCCGCACGCGAGTTGAAATTCGAGCTAGCCGGCCGGCTGCGCGATGAGATTGCTGATTTGAAGAAGGAGCTGCGCGGCCTAAAGGAAGCCGGAATTTAACGCCGCTCGCAGTGTCTCAGTAACAGGCTCCCCCTAAAAGTGCGCACTACTGCAACCATAGGCTTATTGGTTCGGCGTCCTGACTATACTGGGGGCGACTTAATCAGCCGGTTCAATGTGCCGACCTAGTAATTCACCAGCAAGGAGAATCATGCTTACGTATCACACCATCGCCGTCGGTACCGATGGCTCCGAAACTTCCCTGCGCGCCGTGCGCTCGGCTGCATCCATGGCGCGGGCATACGATGCCAAGCTCATCATCGTCTCCGCAGCCTATAACCATTCTGGCTCCATGCTCGGCGCCCCCAGCGGTGAGGGCTCCAGGCTACCGGTGGTCAGCGAGGAAATGGCCGATACCTACCTCACGAACGCGCAGCGGATTGCCGAGTCCGAAGGTGCGGAAAACATTGAAGTGGTCACCACCCCCGGTGACCCCGTCAACGCCTTAATCGAGGTCACGGAGAAATACGACGTTGAGCTCTTGGTCGTGGGCAATCGCGGCGTTAATTCCGTGCGCGGGCGCGTTTTTGGCTCGGTGCCGACGGAACTTACCCATAAATCCAAGGTGGATGTCGTGGTGGTTAACACGAGTGAAAAACGTTAATCACTTTTCATTGTTAGACTTGCAGTAACGCCAAGTTGGCACACTAGAATAGTTAGGGTACACACCCACAAAGAAAGGTCATCATGAGCGACTACAGCACGATTGTTGTCGGTACTGACGGTTCCAAGTCCTCCCTCCTCGCCGTGGAGCGAGCAGCCAAGATTGCCGCTGCATTCGATGCCACGCTGATCATCGGTTGTGCTTACTACGAGAATCAAGAGCAGGCTTCGAAGACCTTGCGTCAGGATTCCGTCACTATTCTTGGTGATGAGAAAGCCGAAGCCAACCTGCAGGCAGGCAAGGAAGAAGCGGAAAAGCACGGGGTTTCCAAGGTAGAAACCGCCGTCCGCCCTGGCACGCCGGTGCAAGCCCTGATGTCCATTGTCAATGACAATGATGCAGACCTGCTCATCGTTGGTAACCGCGGCATTAATTCCCTGACCGGTCGTCTGCTCGGCTCGGTGCCAGCGGATGTGGCGCGTCAGTCCGATTGTGACGTCATGATTGTTCACACCGTTAATTAATCTAGGCCTTCGCCTGACCGGCTTTCGCCTTACCCACCGCAGCGAGTCCTTCACTGGAGCCGCGCGGTGGGTTTTGTGATCCCAGCGGGCTAAAGCACGCCGGACGTATCTCCCACTAGGGTCAGCGTTTGCGTGGCCCGGGTGATGCAGACGTACAGGTTCTGCAGCCCCTGCGGGGAGGCATCGACAATCTCGCGCGGGTTAAGCACGATAACGTGGTCGAACTCGAGGCCCTTGACTGCTTCGGCGTTCGTGGCGTCAATGACCGCGGTCAGGCGGCCATCGTCCTCGGTGGTCACGCCGGGGGTGAAGGTGGCATCGGCAAGCCGGCGCACCGGCTCGCCATCGCGAATGGCAATGGCCGGGGTGGCGTCCGGATCGATGGAGGCCAACAGGCCATTAGCAAGCTCGGTAATGGGCTCAGGTGTGCGGTAGTTGACGGTAAGGAGGTGGTGGCGGAAGCGCTGGGCGATGAACGGCTCCAAGGCCTCGCCCCAGTCATCCACGCCGGCAGGGGAGCCCGTCTGCGAGGTATCGCCAACCAACGTCATCCACCGCGACGGGCAGCGGCGGAAGAGCATCCGCCATTCCATCGGGGTAAGTTCCTGCGCCTCGTCCACGATGATATGGCCAAAGGCCCACGTGTGATCCTCCCGGGCGCGCTGCGCGGTGGTGCGCGTATCCCGTACCTCCTGGCGCTGCGCTAGGGTCTCCGCGTCGATGACGTCGTGCGCCGAAAGAATCTCCGCTTCAAACATGTCATCGTCGTTATCGGTGGATTCGGAGGAGGAAAGAATATCCAGCGCATCTTCTGCATCCGCGATCTGTTCGCGCCACTCGGCATCCTTGGCCGCCTTCTTCTCCTCGGGATTGGGCAGCCCGATGAGGACGGCCAACTCATCTAAAAGGGCAGCATCGGAATCGGTCCAGGCATAACCGTCGGGCCGGTATAAGGCGGCCTGGGTTTCCTCGTCGTAGCCGCGGGCAGCCGAGGCAATGCGTTCGCGGGAAGACAATAACGCGGCGAGTACCTCAGAGGGATCGAGTTCGGGCCAAAAACCATCGATGCAGCCCACCACGGACTCATCAATGGCAAGATCGTCGTGAAATTGATCCACATCCGCGCGGCTTAGGAGGTTTTCCCCGCCCAGGGGATCCGTGCCCACCTTGGTGGCCATCTCCTGGGCCAGATCCTCCACGAAGTGCTCGATGAACGCCTCGCGCGCCTGATTATGCGGCTTGCGTGAGCGGCGGGCGCGGGTGCGCGCCCTCTTCACCATGGAGGGCGTGATGGTCAGGGTCAGGCCCTCCACCGTGATGTCCTGGGGCTCACTTGGCACCTGCTGATAATCCTTGACGGCGGCGCTCAGGATTTCTGCCATGGCTTCGCTGCCCTTAATTTCGCGGCCCACAAGCCCCTCGGTATGGGTGGGAGTAATGCCAGGGAATAGCCCACCGATGGTGGAGAGCACGACACCGGTTTCACCGAGCTCGGGCAGCACGCGGGAAATATAGTCCAAAAAGTTGGTATTGGGCCCAACGATGAGTACACCGGTGGAAGATAGCTGCTCGCGGTGGGTATAGAGCAGGTAGGCAACGCGGTGCAGCGCTACGGCGGTCTTACCGGTGCCGGGGCCGCCTTCGACGACCATGACGCCGCGGGTATTATCCCGGATGATTTCGTCCTGCTCGCGCTGGATTGTCTCCACGATGGACGTCATGTGTCCCGTGCGGGCGCGTTGCATGGCAAAGTACAGGGCGGATTCGCTTGCCACGCCTGCCTCTTCCTCGCGCACACCAGGGCCGTCCAATGCCTCGTCATTGACATCAGTGATCGTGCGTCCGGTCATGCGGATCTGGCGGCGCGTATGCACTCCCTCGGGTTGGGCCGTGGTAGCGAGGTAAAAGGGGCGGGCCATGGGCGCGCGCCAATCCAGCAGGAGGGTGCGGTAGTTTTCTTCGCGTGCATCCAAACCCATGCGGCCGATATAGCGGCGGTCTAGTCCCTCATCAGTTGGGTTATCGCCGGGGGCATTGATATCGATGCGGCCGAAGACGAGCCCCATCTGCGCGACGTTGAGGCGATCCAACTTGGCCTGGAGGCCGTGGTATTCCGTTTCGCGGCGCACGAGGGCATCGGCATCGGGGGTCGCCGGGTCGACCTCGGCCTGGACCTCGTTCAAGCGTGCGTTTGCCGCGGCCACCTCGTCATCGAGGCGGTCAAAAAGGCCATCGACATAGTTCTGCTCGGCTTTGATGGCAGAAATTCCAGCGTTATCCGCGTTGTTGGATGAAGATGCAGTAGCGGGAGAATGAGTTGCTGGAGAATTCTTCGGTGCAGAGTTCACGAAACTCCTCAGAATGAAACACGAAAATTTGGGTGGGCACGCAACCGCGTGCCGCCTAGGGGAGGTTCGAGTTTAGACCTTGCCGTGACAAAGAACAACGGCCCAGCGTAGGGCTGGGCCGTGTGCGAGGGTTAAGGCGAATTACTTAGCGCGCTTTTCAATCTTCTTGATAGCGGCGTCGATCTTCTTATTAGCCTTCTTTTGCAGCTTGTCTGCCTGCTTGGAAGCCTTCTTAGCAGCGCGCTTGGAATCTGCCTTGTCGAGCTTCGATGCGGCGTCATCGGCGCGCTTTTGTGCCTTGTTCGCGGCCTTGACGGCACCCTTGCGGGCGGTCTTGGCGTTGGACTCAGCGGACTTCAGCCAGTCCTTCTTGTTGTCATCAACGTAGGACTTGGCGCTATCGACGGAGTCCTCGATGAAGGACTTCGCGTTGTCCAAGAAATCGCGGCCGGAATCCTGCCAGTCGTCCTTGTTGTCATCGACGTAGTCCTTGGCGTCATCGACATAGGACTTGGCGGTATCTAGGAGGCCGCGACCGGTGGACTGCCAGTCATCCTTGTTGTCATCCACATAGGCTTGAGCCTTCTGGGAGGTCTCATTGAACCAGTCGCCGGCCTTATTGGACAGCTCGCTGGCGCGAGCGGAAAGCTCCTCGCGCTTTTCCTGAGACTCAGACTTGGTGGGCAGCGCCTGCTGAATCTTCTTATTGGTGCGCTCACCGGCCTTCTGTGCGCGCCAGCGCAGGGACGGCTTGCCCTCGGTGTCCTGGGTGGTGATAAACAGCGCGCCGAGCAGGGCGGTATTGGTAATGAAGCCGTTGCGACGGTCTTCTTTTTCCTTCTTATTATCTGCGGCCCAGAAGTTATTCTTGCCCACCAAGTTGGGCACGGTAGCGGCAGCCAGCACGGCTGCGGAGGTGCGCGGTGCCTTGCCCAGAGCCAAGGTGGTACCTGCACCGATCTTTGCGCCGCCAAGGGCGCGGGTAGCTAGCTCCGGATCATTGGGAATGAGGTTCTTGTAACCGGAGGGGACGAACTTGCGCAGGGTCTTGAGGAAGCCTTCGGTTTCCTTGGTGTGCTCCGAGGCATTGCGCAGGTCGTCTACACCTTCCCATACAAATACCGATGCCAGCATGGGGCGGGCAAACTTGCGAATCATAGTCCTTTAAGCTCCTTAGCTCGTTGTTCTAGACCAATCGTGTGATTGACCATTATACGCTGAAATAGCCGCCTAGATCACCACCGGCGCTCCCACCAATCACCCAACTTGGGGCGTTCTTCCCCCAAGGTGGTGGGCTTGCCATGCCCCGGGCGAATGATGGCGTTATCTGGGAACTCCTCGAAGACGCGCTTGGTGACGTCCTTATATAGCCGCACAAAGTCGCCCTCAGAGGTCGTTCGACCCAATCCACCGGGGAAAACGGAGTCTCCCACAAACAGGTTGGTGACGCCGTCAACGGTGGCCACGAGTGCCACGCCGCCGGGGGTATGGCCGCGCAGGATGATGATGGGCAATTTCATTCCGGCAAACTCGATGGAATCGCCCTCGCGCAGCTCAACGTCTACGTCTTCTGGAATGGCCGGCGAATCAATGAAGGAGGCGTAGTGCTTTGCGTTGGTGGCCTGCAGGACCTCGCCGAGCGCCCGCACGTGATCCCAGTGGCGGTGCGTGGTGAGAACGGCGGTGATGTCAACGCCTGCCTCGCGGGCCATGTCGAGGATGGCGGGGGCGTTATCGGCGGCATCGACAAGCAAGCCTTGGTCGCCGGCGGTGAGCAGGTAGCAGTTATTGTCCATCTCCGAAACGGAGATCTGGTGAAGATGTAGCTCGTTAGTCATACGTCCCAGCCTACGGGTACATTCAAGGGGAGATTAAAATCTATGATGTGGAGGCTGGAGCGCAGTGGCAGAACGATTGATTGTGCGAGGCGCACGGGAACACAATCTCAAGGGCGTGGATATCGATATTCCGCGCGATAAAATGGTGGTTTTTACTGGGCTTTCGGGCTCTGGTAAGTCCTCGCTGGCCTTCGATACCATCTTCGCAGAGGGCCAACGCCGCTACGTGGAATCGTTGAGCTCTTATGCCCGGATGTTTTTGGGCCAGATGGATAAACCCAATGTGGAATACATCGGCGGCCTGTCGCCGGCGGTATCCATCGATCAGAAATCCACCAACCACAACCCGCGCTCTACCGTGGGCACGATTACGGAGATTTACGATTACCTCCGCTTGCTCTTCTCGCGTGCCGGCACCCCGCACTGCCCCAAGTGCGATGCCGTCATCGAGCGCCAGACACCGCAGCAGATTGTTGATGCCGTCCTGGAGCAGGAAGAAAAGCTGAAGTTCCAGGTGCTTGCCCCGGTGGCGCGGAAGCGCAAGGGTGAGTTTGTTGACCTCTTCCAGGACCTTTCGGCGCAGGGCTACTCCCGCGTGCGCGTGGATGGTGAGACCCACCAATTAAGCGATCCGCCGAAGCTGAAGAAGCAGGTTAAGCACACCATCGAGGTGGTGGTGGACCGGCTGCAGGTCAAGGCATCGCAGAAGCAGCGCCTCACCGATTCCGTGGAAACGGCTTTGCGGCTTGCCGATGGCCTCGTCACCATCGAATTCGTCGATAAAGAAGAACTCACGCATACCTATTCCGAGAAGGCGGCCTGCCCCAATGGCCACACTCTTACCATTGAGGAATACGAGCCGCGCGCGTTTTCCTTTAACGCGCCCTTTGGCTCCTGCCCGGTCTGCGATGGCTTGGGCACCAAGCTCGAAGTGGATGTAGACCTGCTCATCCCGGATCCGGATGCCCCGGCCGTTGATGCCGTGCAGCCGTGGCATTCCAGCCCGAACTCCCGGTACTTCGTCAAACTCGTGGAAGGTTTAGGCAAGGCCCTGGGCTTTGACCCGCAGACCCCTGTCAGCGAGCTGACCAAGGAGCAGCGCGATGCGTTGATTTACGGCACCGAAACCGAGGTGCGGGTGCGCTATAAGAACCGCTATGGCCGCCAGCGCAATTGGACCGCGCCCTTTGAGGGTGCCGTCGGATTCCTGCACCGCAAATTGGATACGACGGATTCGCAGTCCCAAAAGGATCGGCTGCTGCAATACACCCGCCGGGTGCCGTGTAGCACGTGTAAGGGAACGCGCCTGAAGCCGGAAATCCTCGCCGTGCGCCTGGCGTCGACCACCCATGGCGAACAGTCCATCGCGGGGCTGAGCGCCCTGTCCATCGAAGATGCCTCGGAATTCTTGGATTCGCTGGTCTTAGGACACCGCGAGGAAATCATTGCTGGGGCGGTGTTGAAGGAGACCCAAGCCCGTCTGCGCTTCTTATTGGACGTGGGGCTAAACTACCTCACCCTGGACCGCGGCGCCTCGACCCTGTCTGGCGGCGAGGCCCAGCGCATCCGCCTGGCCACGCAGATTGGATCTGGGCTCGCCGGCGTGCTGTACGTGTTGGATGAGCCGTCCATCGGTTTGCACCAGCGCGATAATCACCGCCTGATTTCGACCTTGCAGCGCCTGCGCGATATCGGCAATACGCTCATCGTGGTCGAACACGATGAGGACACCATTCGCTCGTCCGATTGGCTCGTGGATGTGGGCCCGCGCGCCGGCGAATACGGCGGCGAAGTGGTCTACCAAGGCGAGCCCGCCGGCGTGGAGCAGGTAAAGGAGTCTCTAACGGGGCAGTACCTATCCGGTTCCAAGGTCCTGGCCGTTCCGGATCACCGCCGCGAGATCGATAAAGACCGCACCCTCAAGGTAGTCGGCGCACGAGAAAATAACCTCAAGGGAATTAACGTCGAGATTCCGCTCGGCGTGCTAGTGTGCATTACCGGCGTGTCTGGTTCCGGCAAGTCCACCGTGGTCAATGAGATCCTGGCCAAGACCCTGGCTAATAACTTGAACCGCGCCCGTCAGGTTCCTGGGCGCGCCAAGCGTGTGGAGGGCATTGAGCACCTGGATAAATTGGTGCAGGTGGATCAGAGCCCGATTGGCCGCACCCCGCGGTCTAACCCGGCGACCTATACCGGTGTCTTTGATAAGATTCGCAACCTTTTTGCGGAGACCCAAGAAGCAAAGGTGCGCGGCTACAAGGCCGGCCGTTTTTCCTTCAACGTCAAAGGCGGGCGGTGCGAGGCCTGCCAGGGCGATGGCACCATCAAAATCGAGATGAACTTTCTGCCGGATGTCTATGTTCCGTGTGAGGTCTGCGAGGGCGCGCGCTATAACCGCGAGACCTTGGAGGTCCACTACAAGGGCAAAAACATCGCGGAAGTGCTGGACATGCCCATTTCGGAGGCCGCGGACTTCTTTGAGCCCATCACCTCCATCCACCGTTACTTGGCCACGCTTGTCGATGTCGGCTTGGGATACGTCCGCCTCGGCCAAGCCGCCACCACGTTGTCCGGCGGCGAGGCCCAGCGCGTGAAGCTTGCCTCGGAGCTGCAAAAGCGCACCAATGGCCGCACCATCTATATCTTGGATGAGCCGACAACTGGTCTGCACTTTGAAGATATTCGCCGGTTGATGCTGGTGATTCAAGGCTTGGTAGATAAGGGCAATTCCGTGCTCATCATTGAGCACAACCTCGATGTCATCAAGGCAGCGGACTGGATTGTGGATATGGGCCCTGAAGGCGGTGCCGGCGGCGGCACCGTGGTTGCGCAGGGGACGCCGGAGAAGGTTGCACAAGTGGAAGGTTCCTATACCGGCGGCTACCTCAAGGAAATGCTGCCTTAAAAATAAGGGCGATAGTTTCTGTGAAAAATTGTCCTCTTTTTAAATCATGGACTAGTCTGTGAGGAATGAACCTACGGCAGAGATTAGGAGCGATACTGGCCACGGTATCGCTTGCCGCCGTGGCGGCGTGCTCGTCACCTGAGCAGGCGCCGGATACGGCGGGGGATGGGGCATCGGCAAGCGCTAGCGATAATGCCGATGCCGCAATCGCCAAAGATCTAGACCGCGCAGTTGAGGCAGTGTCCAAGGACTACGATGCCAAAGTTGGCGTGGCCATCGCCGCCGGTAACCAAAAAATCTCCGCGGGAGACAAGGGCGAAGGCCCAGCATGGTCCACCATCAAAGTGCCCATCGCCATTACGGCGCTGCAGGACGGTGCCGATCCATCCTTGGTGGATTTGGCCATCAAGGAATCCGACAACGACGCCGCCTACGCATTGTGGTCGCAGGTGCAGTGGGAGGAAGGCGAGGCCTCAGAGGCGGTGGAAAAGCTCTTGCGCGAGCACGGCTCGAAAGCCTCCATCGAGGAAGGTTCTTTCGGGTATGCCACCTGGCCATTGCAGGAGCAGGCAAATTTCGGTGCGCAATTGCCCTGCATTAAGGAAGCCGAATACGTCCATGAAGTATTAAATGACATCGTGGAATGGCAAAACGTTGGCCTCTCCAAACACACAAGCACCCGGGCAAAAAGCGGCTGGGGACTCGATGAAAATAGCGATGACTACACCTTCCGGCAATTCGGCGTGCATGAAATGGATGGTAAAAGGGTAGGGGTAGCCCTAAGCGTCATCGTCGAGGGCGAGGACTACGAGAATGGCTCCGCCGCGATCGATGACCTTGCCGATGATGTCCTCAAGGCTATTGACAAAGCCATCGCGGATGAAAAACTGGAGCCCGATTCCTCCTGTGAGGATGGCTAGTTCGTTGCGGTTTGCCTTAAGTAGTGGCGGCTGCTAGTGTCGTATCCACTACCGCCCAAGGTACCTTTTCTAGGAACCTGGGTCACAAGCGGAGATTCTCCCACCCGATGCCGCGAACTTCAGGTTCGTTGGATAACGGTAAAGGTAACCAGGCATTCGTGTCTGGCTCTGTGAGATCTCCCGGCTGTCTATGACAGACCGGGTTAGATTCGTTTGTGGTCCACGGTAGGTGAACTCATTACCCATAACCCCCAAATCGAGGAGAACCACAATCAGCGCTGAAGCTCGCATTAATGAGCGTATCCGAGTACCCGAGGTCCGTCTTGTCGGCCCCGGTGGTGAACAGGTGGGTATCGTCCGTACCGACGATGCCCGCAAGCTTGCCTATGAAGCTGACCTGGATTTGGTCGAGGTAGCTCCTAAGGCTAAGCCCCCAGTTGCCAAAATCATGGACTACGGCAAGTTCAAGTATGAGCAAGCCCAGAAGGCTCGCGAATCTCGTAAGAACCAGCAGCAGACCGTGGTGAAGGAACAGAAGTTCCGTCCGAAGATCGACGATCACGATTATGAGACCAAGAAGAGTAACGTAGTTCGCTTCCTGGAAAAGGGATCCAAGGTCAAGGTGACCATCATGTTCCGCGGCCGTGAGCAATCGCGACCGGAGCTGGGTTTCCGGCTTTTGGAGCGGTTGGCCGATGACGTCGCCGAGGTTGGCGTAGTTGAGTCCCGCCCCAAACAGGATGGTCGCAATATGACCATGGTTTTGGGTCCGGTTCGTAAGGGCAAAAAGTAAACCATATTCCACGTAGGATTTAAGGACTTATACTCATGAAGCAGAAGACCCACAAGGGCACCGCAAAGCGCATCAAGGTGACCGGTTCCGGCAAGCTGCGCCGCGAGCAGGCAAACCGCCGCCACTTGCTGGAGGGCAAGCCTTCCAAGCGTACCCGTCGCCTCAAGGGCACCGAGTCCGTCTCCCAGGCAGACACCAAGCGCGTCAAGCGCCTGCTCGGTCGCGCTTAATAGCGCCCAATCAACCCACATCCACCATCTCAACCAGAATTTAAGGAAGTATTACTGTGGCACGAGTAAAGCGCTCAGTTAACGCAAAGAAGAAGCGTCGCGCGATCCTGAAGTCCGCCAAGGGCTACCGCGGCCAGCGTTCCCGCCTGTACCGTAAGGCTAAGGAGCAGTGGCTGCACTCTATGACTTACGCTTACCGCGACCGTCGCGCGCGTAAGTCCGAGTTCCGCAAGCTGTGGATCCAGCGCATCAACGCTGCTGCCCGCATGAACGACATCACCTACAACCGCCTCATCCACGGCCTGCGCCTGGCCGAGATCGAGGTAGACCGCAAGATCCTCGCCGAGCTTGCCGTCAACGACTTCGAGGCTTTCTCCGCACTGTGCGAGACCGCTAAGGCCGCCCTGCCTGAGGACGTCAACGCACCGAAGGCCGCGTAAGCCTCTCCAGCTACATAGCTGATTGCCCACTCCATACCGCTCGACGCGGTGAGGGGTGGGTTCTGTGCTATCTCACTGCCTCAAGCCTGCTAATAACCTGTCCGTTGTGTGTGCTAAATTAATGGAGCTATAAACCCAGCATTTGCAAGGAGAACTCCGCGCCATGACGAGCCCATATAACCGCGAGCAACCAGAAGGCAACCCTTATTCGAGTCAATTTTCCGGCCAGGATCGGCCGTATTACTCCCAGGAATTCCACTCTGGTGGCTATCCGCAGCAGGGCTACCCGCAGCAGGGCTATCCTCAGCAACAATATGCGGCGGCAGGTAACCAAAAGTCCTGGGTAGCTGCGTTGCTTCTGTGCTTCTTCTTGGGCAGTGTCGGCGCGCATAACTTCTACACTGGCCGCACAACTTATGGCGTCGTGCAGTTGTCGCTGAATATCCTCGGCTGGTTTACCTTCTGGTTCCTATTGGGCTTCCTTTTCTGGACCGTTTTAGGAATCTGGGTGTTCATTGAGTTCTTCATGATTCTCCTTGGCGTGGGCGATTACGACAAGGACGCACGCGGAGTCCCGTTAAAGAAGTAATTTTTTGCCATGGCCCTGCCGGATTTCTGGCAGGGCTTTGTCATGTCTGAGGCGTGAAACGAGCAGTTCAGCGCCCAAGGTAGGGTAGGGCCTATGAATTTAGACTTTGACTCCGCCTTTACTGAACGCACTCCGCGCATCGTCAACGCGGCGAAATTGCACCGGGCTGCTAATCGTAAGAAGGCCAAGCAGTTCATTATCGAGGGCGAAAATGCGGTGGATGCTGCGGTGTCTACGGGTGCGGCGACGGACGTATTCGTGACGGAGAAGGCTGCCGAGCGCTTTGCGGACATCGTTACGGCCTGTGGGTATATGGATGTCTACGTCCACCCCATTACGGACAAGGCCGCCAAGCACCTGGCCGATACCGCGACGACGACGGGAATTTTCGCTCTGTGCAGTTCCTTCGTCTTGTGGTCTGCGGGAAAGATCCTCAACGGGAAGCCGAAGTTGATTTCGGTACCGGTTCTTACCTCTGAGCCCGGAAACGCGGGGACGTTGATTCGGACTTCGGATGCGATGGGTGCCGATGGCGTGATTTTCGCGGGCGAGACTGTGGATCCCCTAGGCAGCAAGGTTGCCCGCGCTTCAGCCGGCTCCTTATTCCACGTCCCCGTCGCGCGCGATCCAAATATCAAGGACGTATTGGGGCAGCTGCGCAAGTCTGGCATGCAAATCGTCGCCACAGCCGCGGATGGGGAAGTAGAGCTTGCCGATGCCGACCTCTCCCAACCCACCGCCTGGCTCTTCGGCAATGAAGCCCACGGGCTGGGCGAGCTGCTTGAAGAGGCCGATATGCGGGTACGCATCCCGCTGCGGGGGCGCGCGGAGTCACTCAACCTTGCCACCGCGGCCAGCATCTGCTTGTACGAATCCGCCAAGGCGCAGGACCAGAACTAGACCGTAATCGCGTTGCTCCGCGGTAACGAATGAAAAAGGGGTCCCTGGGGCTGTCCGTGTCCTAGTGACAGAGTAAGATTGCACGCGTTAGTTTTCGCGCGAGAAGAAGGTACGAAGTACGTGTCCGATACACCGCAGATCGAATTGACCGAACAGGCCCTGGGGGCCGCGGCCGATAAGGCTATCGCAGCCTTCGAAGCAGCAGAGACGCTAGAGGATCTCACCGCTGCTCGCCGCGAGCACTTAGGCGATAACGGGTATATCCCGCAAGCCCGCCAATCCCTCGGCCAAATACCTAAGGATCAACGCAAAGCCGCCGGCAAGGCCGTCAACATGGCCCGCGGCAAGATGGAAAAGCGTTTTGCGCAGGTCAAGGAGGAATTGGAGCAGCAGGCCCGCGAGGCCCAGCTCAAGGCCGAAACCGTCGACGTCACCATTCCTACGACCCGGGCGCAAACGGGTGCGCTGCACCCCATTACCTCCTTATCGGAGCGCATTGCCGATATTTTCGTTGGCATGGGGTGGGAAATCGCCGATGGCCCAGAGATTGAGGCCGAGTACTTTAATTTCGATGCCCTGAACTTCAAGCCGGATCACCCAGCGCGCACCCTGCAGGATACGTTCCACGTGGGCAAGGAAGGCTCCAAGCAGGTGCTGCGCACGCACACCTCGCCGGTGCAGGTGCGCACGATGCTCGAGCGCGATGTGCCGCTGTACATCGCCTGCCCAGGGCGCGTTTTCCGCACGGACGAGCTGGACGCCACCCATACTCCGGTCTTCCACCAAGTGGAGGGCCTAGCCGTAGATAAGGGCCTGACCATGGCTCATTTGCGCGGAACGCTCGAGCACCTAGCCAAGGTGCTCTTCGGACCCGAAACCACGACGCGCATGCGCGTGAATTACTTCCCGTTCACGGAGCCTTCCGCCGAGGTAGATGTCTGGTTCCCCAATAAAAAGGGCGGCGCCGGCTGGATTGAATGGGGCGGTTGCGGAATGGTCAACCCCAACGTGCTGCGCGCGGTAGGCGTTGACCCGGAAGAATACACGGGCTTCGCGTTCGGCATGGGCCTTGAGCGCACCCTGCAATTCCGCAATGGACTGACCGATATGCGCGACATGGTTGAAGGCGATGTCCGCTTCACCCTGCCCTTTGGCGTACAGGCTTAAAACCCAGAAAGGATAGATACATCATGCTTATTTCCCAAGACTGGGTTACCCGTATCCTTGGCGCCTCCAATCCGAATTGGAGCGTGTCCGCTGCCGATATGGACTCCGGTTTCGTCCGCGTGGGGTTTGAAACCGAAGGATATGAGCCGATCCCTGAGACCACTGGCCCGTTGGTTATCGGCCAGGTCGTAGAAATCGAAGAGCTCACGCAGTTCAAAAAGCCCATTCGGTACTGCCAGGTCAACGTTGGCCAGGCAAATGGCACCGGTGAATTGCAGGGCATTATCTGCGGTGCGCGTAACTTCCGCTTGCACGATTACGTCGTAGTTTCCCTGCCCGGCGCAGAGCTGCCCGGTGGGTTCAAAATCGCGGCGCGCGAAACCTATGATCACATCTCCAATGGCATGATGTGCTCCGCTGCTGAGCTGGGACTTGGCGCGCAGGCAAACGGCATCATCGTGCTGGGGGAGGAAGTCGCGGACATGGTAGGCGAAGATGCCCGTCCAGTCATCGGACTGTCCGATACCGACTTTGACGTCAACATCACCCCGGACCGCGGATACGCGCTATCTGCGCGTGGCTTAAGCCGCGAAATCGCCTCTTCCTTTGACTTGGAGTTTAAGGACGTCGCCGATGATCCAGCGGTGGCCGGGATCGATACCTCTGCGGTTCCAGAGGCAGAAGGCTCGCTTATCAACATCGATCTGCGCGAGGAGACCAAGGCGCAGCGATTTGGCGTGCGCAAGGTAAGCGGCATCGATCCGCAGGCACGCACCCCATTTTGGATGGAGCGCGAACTCATGCTGTGCGGCCAGCGCAGCGTCAATGTGGCAACGGACGTGACCAACTACGTCATGTTGCTATTGGGCACCCCGATGCATGCCTTTGATGCCAATGAAATCGCGGGCGATCTCACGGTGCGCAATGCACAAGAGGGCGAGAAGTTTGAGACCCTCGATCACGTCACGCGCGAGCTCTCTGGTGAGGACGTGGTCATCTGCGATGACAACGGCATCCAATCTTTGGCCGGTGTTATGGGCGGCACGCACTCAGAGATTTCTGATCAGACCACCGATGTCTACTTCGAGTCCGCTATCTGGGATCCCATTACCGTCGCCCGTACCTCTCGCCGCCACAAGCTTTCCTCTGAGGCATCCCGCCGATTTGAGCGCGGCGTCGATCCAGCCATCGTTGAGGCGGCCCTCGACATTGCGTGTGCATTGTTGCACTCCATCGCGGGCGGAACGGTGGAAAAGGGTCGCACCCTCGTCGGTGAGGTAACTCAGCCACAGGCCATCCGTTTGCGTGCGGAAAAGCCGAGTGAATACGCCGGCGTCGAATACTCCCGCGAGACCGTTATCTCTTGCCTTAAAGAAGTGGGCTGCACGGTCGAGGAAGGATCGGATTCGGTTCTGCAGGTCACGCCCGCGACGTGGCGGACCGATATTTCCATGGATGTTGACCTCATCGAGGAGGTCCTGCGCCTGGAAGGCCTGGAAGATATCCCCACCGTTCTGCCCACCCCGGCAGGCGGTCGCGGTTTGACCCCAGCGCAAAAGCGCCGCCGCGCCATCGGCCACGGTTTGGCTTATGCCGGCTATGCAGAGGTTTTGCCCACGCCGTTTATCGCAAACGACACCTTTGATGTGTGGGGCCTTGCGGCTGACGATGCCCGCCGCAACACCGTCGCCGTGCAGAATCCCTTGGAATCTGACAAAGCCATCTTGGCCACGACGTTGCTTCCCGCAACGCTTGAGGCTTTGGGCCGCAACGTAGCTCGCGGCCGCAAAGATCTGGCGCTCTATGGCTTGCAGCAGGTGGCCTTCAAGCGCGCAGAATCTTCGCCCATGCCGTCTGTTGCACAGCGTCCTGGTGATGAAGTGGTAGAAGAACTCCTGCGCACGCTTCCTGAACAGCCCTTGCACGTGGCAACCGTTGCAACCGGCAAGATGGAGCACGAGGGCCCGTGGGGCGAAGGCCGCGATTACACCTACGCGGACGCGATTGAATCCGCACGGCTGGTGGCCCGCGCCGCTGGCCTGGATATCGAGGTTGAAGCCGCGGACCACCTGCCATGGCACCCAGGCCGGTGCGCCGCCATCAAGGTGGCAGGAACAGATGACATCGTGGGCTATGCCGGTGAATTGCATCCGCAGGTGCTCGAAGCCCTCAACCTGCCACCGCGCACGTGCGCGATGGAGCTTGATATCACCGCGCTGCCGCTGACCGAGCGCTTCCCAGCGCCGGTATTGTCGGCATTCCCAGCTTTGCACCAGGACATCGCGCTGGTGGTGGATGAAGATATTCCAGCGGAAAAGGTGCGCGCCACGGTGGAAGAGGGCGCAGGAGACCTCATCGAGTCGGTCGACCTGTTTGATATCTTCCGCGGTGAGCAATTGGGTGAGGGCAAGAAGTCCTTGGCCTTCCAGCTGCAATTCCGCGCTGCGGACCGTACTTTGACCGATGAGGAAGTCAACGAGCACCGCACGACGGCCGCCGAATTGGCCAAGGAGCGATTCGGCGCAGAAATGCGAGCATAGGACGGGCCAGAAGCCCACCCTTTTGCATTAAACGGCGAAGAACCAGACTTTGGTGGAACATAAACCACTCGGGTCTTGGGTCTTCGCCGTTCTGCGTTTTCATGCAAAAAATTAATTTCTTTCATGTCCTCTGAGCTGGGGAAAGTAACCCAATTAACTGAATAACATACAGTGGAACGTATTTCTTGCTATAGTTCCTCGTATGACGATTTCAGTAGCAGTGGCAGGGGCCACAGGGTACGCCGGCGGCGAGATACTGCGCCTGCTGCTATCCCACCCTGCCTATCACTCCGGTGACCTGCGCATTGGCGCCTTGACGGGTAATTCTCAAGTGGGCCAGCGCGTCGCAGAAATCATGCCGCACCTGCCGCAACTGGCAGATCGCGTCATTACTGACACCACGCCCGAAGAGTTAGCCGGACACGACGTCGTCTTCTTGGGCTTGCCGCATGGACACTCGGCGCGGCTTGCGGAGCACTTAGGCGATGAGGTCACCATCATCGATTGCGCCGCCGACTTTCGGCTGCGCGAGGAGAGCGATTGGGCAGCCTACTACGGCGGGGACTATGCGGGGCAGTGGCCGTACGGTATCCCTGAAATGCCAGACAATAGGTCGAACCTCACAGGTACGAACCGGGTAGCCGTGCCCGGCTGTTTCCCCACGGCCGTTACCTTAGGGGCGTTGCCTGCCATTGCCCGCGAGTTCGTGGAGCCCGCCCTGTCTGTGATCGCTATTACCGGCGTCTCCGGAGCGGGAAAGAAGGCATCCGTCGCGCAATTGGGCGCAGAGACCATGGGTAACGTCAAGGCCTATAAACCAGGTGGCACTCACCGGCATACCCCGGAAATCGTGCAGAACCTGCAACCATTTTCCCACGACGAGGTATCCGTGAGTTTCACCCCGGTGCTTGCACCCATGCCCCGTGGGATTCTGGCGACGATTACGGCGGGGCTGAAAGGGGGCATCGGCAAGCAGCAGGTGCGCACCGAATTCGAAGAATTTTATGCAGATGAGCCTTTCTGCCTCGTGCTGCCAGAAGGCCAGCAACCGGAAACCCAGAACGTGGTGGGTACGAACATGGTGCATATCCAAGCCCACGTCGATGACAATTCCCACCGCCTCATCATCACCGCGGCGCTCGACAATTTATGCAAGGGCACTGCCGGTGCCGCCGTGCAATGCATGAACCTCGCGCTGGGATGGACAGAAACTTTGGGATTGCCCCAAGCCGCAGTCGCCCCGTAGGGCTGCGCATTACTTAGAGGAGAATATGATGACTACACCAGGAATCACAGGACCCGCCGGATTTAGCGCCGGAGCGGTAAAGGCCGGAATCAAGCCTTCCGGCAAGTCGGACTTGGCATTGATTATCAATGAAGGCCCGCGCTCGGACGCCGCGGCAGTGTTCACGCGCAATCGCGTGGTGGCGTCCCCAGTTAAGGTCTCCCGCGAGGCGGTAGCGGATGGCCAGCTGCGCGCCGTAGTCATCAACTCCGGCAATGCCAATGCGTGCAACGGCGCGCAAGGCGATGTCGATGCACGCGCGATGGTCGATGCCGTATCCCATGGCACGGAAATCGCCGTGAAGGATATTGCCATCTGTTCTACCGGGCTCATCGGTGAGCCGTTGCCTATGGACAATGCACTTGCGGGCATCGCGGACGTCGTCGATCACGTGGGCACGACCCCACAGCACGGCAATGACGCCGCCACTGCGATAATGACCACGGATACCGTTCCTAAGGAATCCGGTTATACGGGCGATGGGTGGTCTGTGGGCGCTATGGGCAAGGGCGTTGGCATGATGGCGCCATCGCTTGCCACGATGCTGGTCTGTATTACTACCGATGCCGTCGCTGACGCAGCTACCCTGCAGAACTCGCTGGAGAAGGCCTGCGCACAGACGTTTAATACGTTGGACGTGGACGGTTCGACCTCTACCAATGACACCGTGATTGTCATGGCTTCCGGGGCCTCCGGCGTGCAGCCCAGCTCAGAAGAGTTGGACCAGGCAATCCTAGAGATCTGCGCGGATATTGCGGATCAGCTCCAAGCCGATGCTGAGGGAGTGACAAAGCGCGTCAAGATCACCGTCGAAGGCACGGGATCTGATGAGCAAGCGCTCAATGCCGCTCGCACCCTGGGTCGGGACAATTTATTTAAGTGCGCCATGTTTGGCTCCGATCCCAACTGGGGCAGGGTATTGGCCGCCGTCGGCATGGCGGATGCGGACATGGACCCAGACAATATCTCCGTCTACTTCAATGACCAGCCGGTATGCGTGCACTCGACGGGCGCGTCCGGAGCCCGCGATGTGGACTTGAGCGGGGCGGATATTGATGTCCGCGTGGATCTCGGCACCGGCGGTGAGGGTACAGCGTTCGTCCGCACCACGGACTTGTCCTACTCCTACGTTGAGATTAACTCGGCGTATAGCTCCTAGGAGGAGAAATGTTTCCCGGATTAAATAATCAAGAACGCGCTACGGTGCTGGCTGAAGCCTTGCCGTGGCTGCAGCACTTCCGCGATAAAATCGTCGTCGTCAAGTATGGCGGCAACGCCATGGTGGATGAGGAGCTCAAGGAAGCCTTTGCTGCGGATATGGTGTTTCTGCGCACCATTGGAGCAAAGCCCGTTGTCGTCCACGGCGGCGGACCGCAGATCAATTCCATGCTGGATAAGCTCGGCATAGAAGGCGAGTTTAAGGGCGGTTTCCGCGTCACCTCGCCCGAAATCATGGACGTGGTGCGCATGGTGCTATTTGGCCAAGTCGGCCGCGGTCTGGTGAACCTCATTAACTCGCACGGGCCCTACGCCGTGGGCACAAGTGGCGAAGACGCTGGGCTTTTCCGCGCTACCAAGCGGTTTGTGGAGGTAGAAGGAGAGGCAACCGATATCGGGATGGTGGGCGATATCGTGGAGGTCAATCCGGCAGCCGTCAATGACATCATCGAAGCCGGCCGCATCCCGGTGGTCTCAACCATCGCACCTGGAGCCGATGGCGAGGTGTATAACATCAACGCCGATAGCGCCGCGGGTGCGCTAGCGAGCGCGCTGGGAGCAGAGCGCCTGGTCATTCTGACCAACGTGGAAGGCCTTTATACCGACTGGCCGAATAAGGATTCGCTAGTCTCCAAAATCGAAAGCGATGAGCTTACCGGGCTGCTTCCCGGCCTGAGCTCCGGCATGATTCCCAAAATGGAATCCTGCCTCAATGCCGTGCAGGGCGGGGTATCCGCGGCGCACGTCATCGACGGCCGAATAGGCCATTCTGTGCTCCTTGAGCTTTTAACTCCGGGTGGCATTGGAACGATGGTCCTGCCCGATGATTACGAAAAGCACGATTATCCCGAAGGCACAGTGTTCAGGAAGGACGATATCGCATGAGCACGCAAGAAGCATTAACCGGCCGGTGGTCAGAAACGCTGGCTAATACCTATGGCCAGCCGCCACTCGGCCTGGTGTCCGGGGAGGGCGCCACCCTTACTGATGAAAACGGGAAAACCTACATTGACCTGCTGGCCGGTATCGCCGTGAATTCCTTGGGCTATGGCAATGCGGAGGTAGCAGATGCTGTTGCCAAGCAAAGCCGCACCCTTGTGCATACCTCCAATCTTTTTGCCACCCAACCCGTGCTAGACGCCGGGGCAAAGCTGATTGAACGGGTGGGCGATAGTGAGGCGCGCGTATTTTTCTGCAACTCCGGATCGGAGGCAAACGAGGCGGCATTCAAGCTCGCGCGGCTGACCGGTAGGCGGCGCATCCTTGCTGCGCACCATGGTTTTCACGGCCGCACGATGGGCTCTTTGGCCATGACTGGGCAGCCTGATAAGCAAAAGGCATTCCGCCCACTGCCTAGTGGCGTGGAATTTTACCCTTACGGCGATATCGACTACCTGCGCCAATTAGTGGAGCAAGACGCCGCGGATACCGCCGCCATCATCTTCGAGCCCATTCAGGGCGAGACCGGAGTCATTCCTGCTCCTGCCGGTTTTATGCGGGCCGTTTCTGAGTTATGCGATGAGCACGGCATTTTGCTCATCGTCGATGAGGTCCAAGCCGGGGCTGGGCGCACGGGGCAGTTCTTTGCCCACGAGTTTGAGGGAATTTCCCCCGATGTCATCACCATGGCCAAGGGGTTGGGTGCCGGACTGCCCATCGGCGCCACCATCACCCGTGGGCGCGCCAAGGACTTATTCCAGCCAGGTTCCCACGGGACCACCTTTGGCGGAAACCCCGTGGCGTGTGCGGCGGCCAATGTTGTACTCGATGCCCTGGATCAGGAGTTCTTGAATGAGGTCTCCGCCAAAGGCGAGTACTTGGCGCAGCAAGTCAAGGAGATTCCCGGGGTCAGCGAGGTGCGCGGGCGCGGTCTCATGCTCGGAGTTGTATTAAATGCACCGGTTGCTCGCGAGGCCGTCAAGCGCGGATTCGCGCAGGGAATTATTCTCAACGCCCCGAGCGAGAACGTCCTGCGCCTTACCCCGCCGCTGATCATATCGCAGCAGGAAATTGATGCTGCCCTGGAAAAATTACGCACCATTGTGGAGGAATTAGTATGAACTTGCGCCATTTTCTAGCCGATGATGACCTGAGCCCAGAGGAACAAAAGGAAGTCCTCGATTTGGCGGTCCAACTCAAGGCCGACCCGTTCGCGCGGCGCCCATTGGAGGGGCCAAAGACGGTAGCCGTCCTTTTTGATAAGACATCCACGCGCACCCGCTTTTCCTTTGAAACTGGAATCGCGCACATGGGCGGCAGCGCCATTACCGTTGATTCTTCTGGCACTCATATGAGTAAGGGCGAGTCTTATCAGGATACGGGCGCGGTCTTGTCCCGCTACGTGGAGGCCATCGTCTGGCGCACTTATGCCCACGACAACCTGGAACAGATGGCCGAGACTTCGACGGCGCCGCTGGTCAATGCGCTTTCTGATGACCTGCATCCCTGCCAAATCCTGGCCGATCTCCTGACCTGCCGGGAAAACCTAGGTGACCTTACAGGCCGCAAGGCGGTCTATCTTGGGGACGGCAATAATAATATGGCCAATTCTTATATGATTGGCTTTGCTACCGCAGGCATGGATATTTCCATCGTGTCGCCGGAAGGGTTCCAACCGCGTCCCGAATTTGTCGAGCGCGCACGGCAGCGCGGCAATGTGACGGTGACCGATGATGTGGAAGAAGTTTCCGGCGCTGATGTGGTAATAACGGATACCTGGGTATCTATGGGACAGGAAAACGATGGGCAGGACAGGCACACCCCGTTCTTGCCGTATCAGGTCTCTAAAGACGTGATGGCAAAGGCAAAGAAGGACGCGATTTTCTTGCACTGCCTGCCGGCCTATCGTGGAAACGAGGTGACCGCAGAGGTTATCGATGGACCGCAGTCCCGGGTATTTGATGAAGCGGAAAACCGCCTGCATGCCCAAAAGGCATTGCTGGTGTGGTTGCTCGATATCAATAAGGAGAATAGCTAGCCATGAGTACCCCGAGCACTCGTACTGCCCGGCAGGCAAAGATTTTGGAAATCCTGGACCGCAATCGCGTCACGAGCCAGGTCCAATTATCGGAGCTCTTGTTGGCAGAAGGCATCGACATTACGCAGGCCACGCTCTCGCGAGATCTTGATGAGCTGGGAGCAAAAAAGGTCAAGCGAGATGGCGGGCGCTCGTACTATATGGTCGCCGGCGAGCTGGAGCAATTCGAAGACCAGGTGGGCGGTCCGCGCGAGAAGCTGCGGCGCATGTTGGATGAATTGGTGGTCTCCCACGATTCCTCGATGAATATTGCGATGCTGCGCACACCAGCGGGCGCGGCGCAATACCTCGCCAGCTTTATCGACCGCGTGGGTCTGCATGACGTGGTGGGGTGCATCGCTGGTGATGACACCATCTTTGTGCTGGCGCGCGAGGGAGTTACCGGCGCAGAATTGGCGGAGACGCTGACCTCGCAGAGGATTTAATAAATTGTGGCATTCTCACACCCGCTCGTATATTATTTAACTAACCGAATTGTTTTCAATTAATTAAGGAGTCTTAGCATGTCTGCACGCGTAGTCTTGGCCTATTCCGGTGGCCTCGATACCTCGGTAGCCATTCCATACTTGGCAAAGATGACCGGCGGCGATGTCGTTGCCGTTTCCCTCGACTTGGGTCAGGGCGGCGAGGATATGGAGTCCGTACGCCAGCGTGCGCTCGATTGCGGTGCGGTGGAATCCATCGTTATCGACGCCAAAGATGAGTTTGCGGAGCAATACTGCGTGCCCACCATTAAGGCGAATGGCATGTACATGAAGCAGTACCCGCTGGTATCTGCCATTTCCCGCCCGCTTATTACCAAGCACCTCGTAAAGGCCGCGCAGGAGCACGGCGGAACGCACGTTTCTCACGGTTGCACCGGTAAGGGCAATGACCAGGTGCGTTTTGAGGTGTCCTTCCGCGCCCAGGATCCATCGCTAGAGATCGTCGCCCCAGCGCGTGATTATGCATGGACCCGCGATAAGGCCATCGATTTTGCCGAAGAGATTAACCTGCCCATTGAGCAATCGGCGGCCTCGCCATTTTCCATCGACCAGAACCTGTGGGGCCGTGCGGTAGAAACCGGCTTCCTGGAGGATCTGTGGAACCCACCGACAAAGGATCTCTACGCATATACCGAAGACCCGGGCCTGGGCAATGCTCCGGATGAGATCATCATTTCCTTTGAGAAGGGTGTTCCGGTTGCCGTCGATGGCAAGAAGTTGACCCCGCTGCAGGTCATCGAAGAAGT
This sequence comes from Corynebacterium sp. KPL1818, assembly GCF_000478135.1. Taxonomy (NCBI): domain Bacteria; kingdom Bacillati; phylum Actinomycetota; class Actinomycetes; order Mycobacteriales; family Corynebacteriaceae; genus Corynebacterium; species Corynebacterium sp. KPL1818. The sequence goes on from NZ_KI515760.1 coordinate 506,906, forward strand.
CAACCGCCGCGCCGGCGCCCAGGGCATCGGCCGCCTAGACATGGTGGAGGACCGGTTGGTGGGCATTAAGTCCCGCGAGGTTTACGAGGCACCGGGTGCCATGGTGCTCATCCAGGCTCACGAGGCGCTGGAGGATGTCACCGTGGAGCGCGAGCTGGCACGCTACAAGCGCCTGACGGATGCGCGGTGGTCCGAGGAGGTTTACGACGGCCTGTGGCACTCGCCGCTCAAGCGTTCCCTGGATGCCTTCATCGAGGAATCCCAGGAGAACGTCACCGGCGATATCCGCCTGAGCCTGCACGCAGGTACTGCGACCGTCACCGGCCGCCGCTCCGGCCAGTCGCTGTACTCCTTCGATCTGGCTACCTACGACACCGGCGATACCTTCGACCAGACCGCTGCAAAGGGCTTTGTCCAGTTGCACGGCTTGTCCACCCAGATTTCCAACCAGCGTGACCGCGAGGGTGGTTTCCCCACCAGCGCAGAAAAATAGGCACCGATGGAACCACACAAGACTAACGAAGGCGCGCTCTGGGGCGGCCGTTTCTCCGGCGGCCCTTCCGAGGCGATGTTCGCCCTTTCGGTTTCCACCCACTTTGACTGGGTGCTTGCCCCTTACGACGTACTCGCCTCGAAGGCGCACGCCAAGGTGCTGCACAAGGCAGGGCTGCTTTCCGATGCCGACCTCGACACCATGCTTTCCGGGCTCACCGAGCTCGGGAAGAAGGTAGCTTCGGGCGAATTTGTCCCAGCGCCCACCGATGAAGATGTGCACGGCGCCATGGAGCGTGGCCTCATCGACATCGTTGGGCCCGAGGTAGGCGGCCGCCTGCGCGCGGGACGTTCCCGCAACGATCAGGTCGCCACGCTCTTTCGCATGTGGGTGCGCGATGCCATCCGCGATACGGCCCTGCAGGTCTCCGAGCTTGTCGATGCCCTAGCGGATCAAGCCGCAGCGCACCCCAAGGCCATCATGCCGGGTAAAACTCACTCCCAGGCCGCGCAGCCGATCCTGCTTGCGCACGAGTTGCTGGGCCACGCCCAACCACTGCTGCGCGATATTCAGCGCCTGCAGGACTTGGATAAGCGGCTAGCCGTATCCCCGTATGGCTCGGGTGCACTCGCAGGTTCCTCCCTGCAGCTTGATCCAGAGGCCATCGCGGCGGAACTCGGCTTCGATTCAGCCGCTGAAAACTCCTTGGATGGCACCGCTTCACGCGATTTCGCTTCGGAGACGGCCTTTGTCTTGGCACAGATTGCCGTTGACATGTCCAGGCTGGCAGAAGAGATCATCTACTGGTGCACCCCGGAATACGGCTACGTCACCTTGGACGACGCATGGTCCACGGGCTCATCCATCATGCCGCAAAAGAAGAACCCGGATATCCCGGAACTTACCCGCGGCAAGACTGGGCGCCTGATTGGCAACCTCACCGGCTTGCTATCCACGCTGAAGGCACAGCCGCTGGCTTATAACCGCGACCTGCAAGAGGACAAAGAACCCATCGTGGATTCGGTAGCACAGCTCAACTTGCTGCTGCCGTCGATGACCGGGCTCGTGTCCACCTTGTCCTTCAATGAAGACAGGATGCGCGAGTTGGCGCCACGCGGATTCACCCTGGCCACCGACTTGGCCGAGTGGATGGTGCGCGAAGGCGTGCCCTTCCGTGAAGCCCATGAAGCTTCCGGCGCGTGCGTACGCATCGCCGAAGAGCGGGGAGTGGACTTGGTGGACCTCACTGATGAGGAACTCAAGGGCGTCGACAAGCGACTGACCCCAGAGGTGCGCAAGGTTCTGACCATCGACGGTGCCGTTGCTTCCCGCACAACAAAAGGCGGAACCGCCGGCGTCCGCGTTGCTGAGCAGCGCGAAACCGTCCGCCAGCATGCCGCCGCGGCGCGCGAGTGGGTGCAGAAGCCGCTGAGATAAACGGCGAAATCCTCTTTTTACCGCATGGTCTACGGCCATGCGGTTCTTTTATGTTTACCAACGGGGGTAGGAGAACGGCCCATTCCCAAGGTACTAACCGTGTTGTTGAACAAATTGGGGGTAGTGGTGACGTGGGTTACATAGTGTTGTGTTAATGTCTTTTCGAGGAATGAGACCTAGTACACGTATTCCTGCCAATGAAAGGACGATCTCTAAATGACTGAAAATTCTCCACCGTCTAGTACTGGGCCGCACGAGAATGAGAAGGCGGTTTTCGCATCGGAAGATCATGGCCTGCAAAAGGGGATGGGCAATCGCCAGCTACAGATGATTGCCATCGGTTCCGCGATTGGTACCGGTCTTCTTTTGGGTACTGGTAGCCGCCTGCAAACCGCCGGCCCGTTCCTAGCGGTGCTTTACCTCATCTGTGGTTTCTTCGGCTACATAATCCTGCGATCCCTTGGCGAGCTCATCGTCTACCGCCCAAGCTCCGGCTCTTTCGTCTCCTATGCTCGAGAGTTCTACGGCGAGAAGGCTGCGTTTGTTACCGGCTGGCTGTACTGGGGAAACTGGGCCATGACTCTGGTCGCGGATGGTACTGCGGTGGCCATCTACATCAAGTGGTTTAGCCAGTACACAACATGGCTTGACTCGGTACCGCAGTGGACGCTTGCCCTCGTCGTCATCTGCAGCATCTTGGTATTCAACATGCTTTCGGTGAAGATCTTCGGTGAGCTGGAATACTGGTTCTCACTGATTAAGATCGTCGCTCTGATTATCTTTATGCTCGTGGCCATCGGTGTTCTAATCTTTGGTCATCCGAGTGGAGACCCCACTGGCTTCAGCCTGATTTCTAGTACCGGTGGCTGGCTGCCTAATGGCTTGCTACCTGCCGTGATTGTCATCCAGGGTGTTGTCTTCGCGTATGCCGGCATCGAGCTGGTGGGAACTACCTCCGGTGAAACCAAGGACGTAGAAAAGCACATCCCGCGCGCGGTAAACAACGTGCTCCTGCGTATTTTGGTCTTCTACTTTGGCTCTGTTCTGCTGTTGACCCTAGTGCTGCCGTACACCAACTACGTGGCAGAAGTGTCGCCCTTTGTGACCTTCTTTGAGTCCCTTGGCGTTGGCGTGGCCGCTCCAATCTTCCAGCTGGTGGTTATTACAGCCGCTATTTCCTCGCTTAATGCTGGCCTGTATTCCACCGGCCGCATTATGTACAACATGTCTACCTCTGGCTCGGGCCCGAAGTTCGGTGCCCGTATGTCCAAGTCGGGCGTGCCCTACGGTGGCATCGTGATGGCAGCCCTTGTGGGCTTGGCAGGTGTCTTCCTCAACTATGTCGTGCCTGAGATGGCATTCGAAATCGTCCTCAACCTGGCTGCGTTGGGCACTCTAGCCTCGTGGGCTGCGGTTGCTCTATCTCACCTGAGGTTTATCCAACTATCCAAGAGTGGGCGTTATACTCGTCCTGGGTACCGCTCACCATTTGGTCAAGGCGGAGACTGGGCGGTACTGATCTTCATTGGCTTGGTAATTATCCTGATGGCCTTTGATTATCCGATCGGAACCTATGCGCTTGCATCGACCGTGCTGCTCATTCCGGTCTTTGTGGCAATGTGGTTTGCATGGCGCGAGCGGATCCGCACTATTGCGGAGGAGAGGAAGGCAAAGCACCTGCCAACCTCGAGCTTCCCTGCCGCACCACAAACAGACCTTCACTCCAAGAACTAAGAAAGGAATTCTTATGAACCACGCTGTTAAGTTTGTAGACGTCGAAAATATGGCGCGCTGGATTCAGCGCGAAGGCGTAGAGAACATCATTACTGGAATGGTGGATTACCTCGAGGCTGACTACCGCGAATGGGAGCGCTTTGACAAGATTCCGCGCGTTGCCTCCCACACCCCGTTCGGCGTCATCGAGCTGATGCCTACCTCTAACGGTAAGGAGTACTCCTTCAAGTACGTTAACGGTCACCCGTCCAACCCTGCTCGCGGTTACCAGACCGTTACCGCATTTGGTGTTATCGCTGACGTCGACAATGGTTACCCGACCTTCGAAGCAGAGATGACCCTCCTTACCGCGCTGCGCACCGCCGCCACCTCCGCCATGGTGGGCAAGCACCTTGCGCGCAAGGATTCCAAGCGCATGGCGATGATTGGTGCTGGCTCGCAGTCCGAGTTCCAGGCACTGGGCTTCCGTGGCGTCATGGGCATCGAAGACATCACCATCTACGATATCGATCCTGAGGCAGTGGAAAAGTTCAAGCGTAACTTGGAGCCACTTGGCTTTAATATCACCGCCTGCTCTAGCGTCGACGAGGCTGTGTTGGGTGCAGATATCATTACCACCTGCACCGCAGACAAGGCTCAGAACCAGATTCTTGCTGATCGCCACGTTGCCCCAGGCGTACACCTCAACGCAGTCGGCGGTGACTGCCCAGGCAAGACCGAGCTCGAGAGCTCCATCCTGGACAAGTCCAAGGTGTTCGTGGAATTCCCTGAGCAGACCCGCATCGAGGGCGAAATCCAGCAGAAGCCGGAAGACTTCCCGGTCGTGGAGTTCTACCAGGTGCTCACCGGTCAGGCCACCGGCCGCGACGATGATGAGCAGATCACGCTTTTCGATGATGTCGGATTCGCCATCAATGACTTCTCCGCGCTGCGTTACCTGCGCGATTCCGTCAAGGGCACCGACTTGGAGTCCGAGATCGACATCATTGCCAACCCGGACGATCCCAAGGATCTGTTCTCCTTGGTCGCTAACGTCCCGTCCCTGCTTTAAGGCACGGGTGGGGCAGAGGGGCTCAACTTCTCCCTCTTCCTCGCAAAGGTGAGACGTACTATCCCTAGAAGTTGCAAGAGGTTCTTGTCTTCCTGCAAGACAAGGACCCTTTGTCATATTCGGATGCTTTGCGCTAGCTAGTGCTCCGGCATCCCGTGGAATGTGGCGGGCTGGCTCTTTATGCCACCTGCAACGTTGTGCAACGTAATGTTACGCTGTTCGGCTTCCTCAGCGAAGGCCGAGATGAAGCTGGCCGATCGCTTGCCGGAGGCGCAGTACACCCAGGCGTCGCTAAGCCCCGCGCCCTGCAGGTAATCGAGCAGGGAGCGCGCTGCCTCTGGATCTTCCTGCCACACGGAGGTTGGTAAGTGGCAATGCCTCGCGGTGGCGTCAAAAAAGAAATCATCAATGGCGGCTTCCCCTGCTTCGCGCACATCGATTGCCGCGGCGCCCTCGCGCAGTTCGTCGAACATCACGGCGGCATCTTCGGTCCCCAGCACGGCACAGGCAGCGCCACCGTAGTCATGCTGCAGCTGGGTGGTTAGCTCACGTGCTGGGTCGTGGGGCACGCGGAAGTGAGTGATGGAGGAAGTCAGGGCATCGTAGATGCTCAACAGACCTACCCGGTCGCGGTTCATGCCGGTGGCGAACTGGATTAGCTCGGTCGACATCAGGCCCGCGACCACGCTTGTGGTCACGCCCAGCACGCCGGCGGTGGCGCAATCCGGCACGGAATCGGGATCGGGTTGCAGGGGATAGAGGTCCCGCATGCCCACGCCCGATTCGGCACCGGGTCCAGACCACCACACTGCGCAGTCGCCGCGAAATCGCAGCACCGAGCCCCATACCAGCGGGGTACCCGTGATCTCCGCAGCATCGGCGGCGAGGAACTTGGTGGCAAACGTATCGGAACCATCCACCAGGATGTCCACTCCACGGAGATAATCCACGGCGTTGTCGGCGGTAAGGCGGTCGCGAATCGCATGCACCACGATGCCGGGCTGCAGCTGTTCGAGCTTTTCGGCGGCGACGTCCACCTTGGATCTACCCACATCCTGGGCGCCGAATAGGATCTGGCGGTGGATATTGGTCAGATCCACCGTGTCGTCGTCGATAACAGAAATCTCGCCCACACCGGCGGCAGCCAGTTGCTGCATCAGGGGGCATCCCAATCCGCCAGCGCCGATGACAAATACGTGGGTGCCGTGCAGCGCTTCCTGCTGGGCGATGCCAAAACCGGGCAACAGGGTCTGGCGGGCCACTCTATGCAGCTCTTCGCGGGGCAGTTGGCTCATTACAGGACCTTGTCTTCCCAGCTCGCCAATCCTTCAAACGATGATGACGCCACGGCGTGCTGCCTTTTCGGAATGCGCCCAGCTTGGCGGGCCAACCGGCCGCCTTCCACGGCGTATTTCATTGCAGTCGCCATCGCCAGGGGATCCTGGCAGCGGTTGATGGCACTGGCTAAAAGCACGCCATCGCAGCCCAGCTCCATGGCCAGTGCAGCATCGGAGGCCGTGCCCACACCGGCATCCAGAAGCACGGGAACCTGGGTGCGCGAACAGATCAGCTCAATATTGTGCGGGTTCAGGATGCCTAGACCCGTACCAATCGGCGAGCCCAAAGGCATCACCGCATCCACGCCCACGTCTTCTAGCCGCTTGGCGATGACCGGATCGTCACTCGTGTATGCCAGCACCACGAATCGTTCAGCAACCAGCATCTCGCACGCATCCACGAGCTCCACCACGTCCGGTAGAAGCGTGCGATCATCCGCGATCACTTCTACCTTCACCCAATTGGTGCCCAGCGCCTCGCGGGCTAGCTTGGCGGTTGTTACGGCATCGCGGGCGGTGCGGCACCCGGCAGTGTTGGGCAGCACGTTAATGTTCAACCGTTGTAAAAGCTCGAAGATGGATTCCCCACCGGTGCTAGCGCTCGTGGCACTGTGCCGACGCATGGCGACGGTGGTGAGCTCCGTACCGCTGGCAACCAGGGATTGCTCCAGCATGTCCTGGCTGCTGGCCCCGCCGGTTCCCATTACTAGATGCGAATCGAATTGTTTATTTGCAATAGTAAGCATCGGAGATTCCTAACCGCCCTGTACGGCGATGAGGATATCCAATTGGTCGCCGTCGGTAACCTCATGAGACCAGTTGCTGGCGGGGATCACGTCGCCATTAATGGCTACGGCCACGCCCTTTGGCGAGGCATCGCCAGTTTCTGCTTCTACAATGGCGCCCACGGTGATCGGCCCATCGCTATTGCGGGGCTCGCCATTAAGTGTGTAGTCCATGGTGCTTATTCCTTTCTTGTGTGGCTATCGGGCGTGGCGTAGCGGATCGCAGGCCGAGATGTCCATCCCCGGGGACGTGCCCAATCCCAACTGAGCACCCACCTTAGCCCCCAGGGCGGACAGGAGGATTCCGTGGCGGAAGTACCCGGTGGAGATCACTAGCCCGTCGCGTACTTTGCCCAGGTAAGGTAGGTCATCGGGGGTGCCTGGCCGGGCTCCAACGATCGCTTCGATGAACTCGCAGTCCTCCAGTCCCGGAACCACGCGGATGGCATCGCGAAGGAGCGTGTGCACACCGTCCACAGACGGGCCCTTGCGGTTGTCTTCGCGGCTGGTGGCACCGATAGCGATGGTGCCGTCGGTGCGGGGAATAACATACACCGGCCGATCCTCCACGAATGCGCGCACCACTCGGGTGGTTGGCGCTAGCTCCTCTGGTACCCGCAGCCGCAGCATGTCACCCAACACCGGCCGTAGCGCTAGGGGATTGGCACCCTCGAACCAGCCATCCACGTCCTTGGCGCCCAGCCCGTTGCAGAGGTAGATCATGTTGGCAGTGACCATGGGGGCATCGGCAAGCTGCACATTTTGGCCGTCGATGCGCGTTGCTGCCGTGGACAGAAAGCGAACCCCGGCGTGCTGCAGGTATTCCAGCAGGCACGCGCTGAACATGCGCGGGTTGATCTGATGATCGCCCGGGATTTCCACTGCGGCGGCCAGTTGGGGGCTGAGCCCAGGCTCTAGCTTTCGTGCTTGCCGCAATGGCAGTGCGTGGGCATCCATGCCGTGTTTCTGCTGTAGCGCCAGCAGCTCGCGGATGTGCACGCCATCGGCGCGGTCGGCGCCTACCACCAGGGTGGATTCACGGCGATGCCCGGTCGGTGCGGTGGTTTTCGCACTCAACCTGATTAGCAAATCCGGGAACATCTCGCCCGAAGCAACCATCAGCGGGTACAACGGCTCTTGCCGGTATTGCACCTCCGCCACCGGAGCCAGCATGCCGCCGGCCACGAAAGTGGCACCGCTAATGGGGTGGGGATCGATCACCACGATTTCCTGTGGGTCGACACCCGCATCCACCAGCTCGAATGCGGTGGTAAGCCCGATGATTCCCGCGCCAATGATGGCGTGCTCGGCATTATGCATGTGAACCTGTGGCTGCATTCGCGCGGTCGAAAGCTCGGACAACCGTGGTCGCCAGCGCAGACGAATCGTGGGAGTCCATGAAGGCGCGCACAATCGCGACACCAGCCACACCGGTTTTGGCCAGCGCTTCGGCGTCGGTGGCTTGCACGTCTCCAATCGCCACCACCGGAACGGCCGAAGCCGCGACGAGCGGGGGATAGCCTTCCAACCCCAGCGGGGCTCGACCAGAGGATTTCGTGGGCGTGGGGCGGAACGGCCCGGCACCGATGTAGTCGATCACATCGGCGTACTCGTTGGCACCCTGCACGAGCTCGAGGGTGCCGGTGGTCAACCCGATGATCGCATCCTCGCCAAGGATTCGTCGTGCCAGGCGCGGATCCAGGTCGTCCTGGCCGATGTGTACGCCGTGGATATTGTGGTTACCCATCAGCGCGGCGGCCACGTCGACTCGGTCATCGATAAGCACCCGCGTTGCTGGATTGGCCTCTTCGACCGCCGCCGCCACGTCGATAGCAAGCGCGGTCAGATCGCGCACGCTAATGGGTTTGCTGCGAACTTGAATCACGCCCGCGCCACCGGCTGCTGCCGCTGCGGCAACCTGCACGACCTTCTCCTGCGGTACACCCGTCACGTGGTAACACCGCAGATCCAGTTGCTTAGCGCGCACTGTGTCCCGCTGCTTCCTTTTCCAGATCCTCGGCTACTTCTTTGGCCTCGCTGCGGTTCAGATACAGCTTGGAGCCCGCACGACGGAACTCCTCGGCCATTTCTTCTTCGCCTTCAGCATTAGAGAAGTGCTCTTCGTCCACGCTCTGGCGGCCGAAGCCAGGCAAGCCGAGGTCCTTGACTAGCGATTGCTCTCGGTCAGTGGCCAGCGCCTCGTCGATCTTCTCGCCGAATGCGTCGCGGATATCCTGGCTGATGCGCATGGAGCAGAACTTCGGTCCGCACATCGAGCAGAAATGGGCGGTCTTCGCCGGCTCCGCGGGCAGGGTTTCGTCGTGGTAGGACTGGGCGGTATCCGGGTCCAGGGACAGGGCGAACTGGTCGTGCCAACGGAATTCGAAGCGAGCCTTGCTCATCGCATCGTCCCACTCGTGGGCGCCAGGGTGGCCCTTGGCGACGTCCGCCGCGTGCGCGGAGACCTTGTAGGTAATCACGCCGGTCTTCACGTCGTCCTTATTCGGTAGGCCGAGGTGTTCCTTCGGGGTGACGTAGCACAGCATTGCGGTACCACCCATCGCGATATTGGCCGCACCGATGGCGGAGGTGATGTGATCGTAGCCAGGAGCAATATCGGTAACCAGCGGTCCCAGGGTGTAGAACGGAGCGCCGCCGCACCATTCCTGCTCCTTTTCGTTGTTGACCTGCACCATGTTGAGCGGCACGTGGCCTGGGCCTTCGACCATGACTTGAACGTCGTACTCCCATGCGCGGTGGGTCAGCTCACCGATGGTCTTCAGTTCAGCGAACTGGGCTGCGTCGTTGGCATCGGCGATGGAGCCGGGGCGCAGGCCATCGCCAAGCGAGAACGCGACGTCGTACTTGGCGAAGATCTCGCACAGCTCGTCGAAATTCTCGTACAGGAAGGATTCCTTGTGGTGCGCCAGGCACCAGCCGGCCATGATGGAACCGCCGCGGGAGACGATGCCGGTCACGCGCTTGGTGGTCAGCGGGACGAAGGGCAGGCGCACGCCGGCGTGGATCGTCATGTAATCCACGCCCTGCTCGCATTGCTCGATCACGGTATCGCGGAAGATTTCCCAGGTCAGGTCCTCGGCCACGCCGTCGACCTTCTCAAGGGCCTGGTAGATCGGCACGGTACCGATCGGCACCGGAGAGTTGCGCATGATCCACTCGCGGGTGGTGTGAATGTCGTTGCCCGTGGATAGATCCATTACGGTATCTGCGCCCCAGCGGGTAGCCCAGCGCAGCTTGTCCACCTCTTCGCGGATCGAGGAGGTCACGGCGGAGTTGCCGATATTGGCGTTGATCTTCGTATTGAAGGCATTGCCGATGATCATCGGCTCTGACTCCGGGTGGTTGATGTTATTCGGGATGATTGCCTTACCGGAGGCAACCTGCTCGCGCACCTTTTCTACGTCGCAGTGCTCGCGCAGTGCGACGTATTCCATCTCCGGGGTGATAATACCCTGGCGGGCGTAGTGCATCTGGGTTACGCGCTTGCCTTCCTTGGCTCGCAGCGTCTCGCGGCTTATACCCTTCCACTCATCGCTGGCCTCGCCACGCTTGAGGGCGCGGTTACCGTCGTCCAACAGGTTGCGGCGCCGGCCCTCGTAGGCCTCCACATCGCCGCGAGCTTCGATCCACTCGCTGCGCAGAGCCTCTAGCCCCTCGGTCGGCTCGGCCCACGGGCCGCGTGTGCGGTAGAGCTTCTGCGGCGCGTTCGGGCCAGTCGGGGAATCGTCTAGCTGAACCTCGGTCTCCGGCACCTGTAGGGTGAAGGTCTTGCCGAAGGATTCCACCTGCTTTTCGATGGGGGCGAAGCTGTGCTTCGGGTGGATTTCCGCACCGTACTCGTCGTTCGGGATGGTAGTACGGGTGTGCTGGGCAGACGTATCCGTCATAGTTGACTCTCCTCATTCTTCCTTCGCTGGTTCTAACCAGGCAGGTTCTAGCGGTACTCGCGCAGGTGTACAGCGCGATCTCAGCTCGATACCTCGAGCGCCCGTGTTCGGTTGCGCCTTCCACTGTAACGCACACCACGCGAGGGTGAAGTTATGGGTTAGGCGATTGACCGAGGGGACATCGGCAAGCAACATCAGGGAGTCACTAAATAGCTTGTCTGGGGTACGGGTTAGACTAAGCAGCATGATCGATCAGAAGCTCCTAGAGATCCTCGTGTGCCCCATCGACAAGCAGCCGCTGGAGGATCACGGCGACTATTTGGTGAACCCAAGGCTGAACAAGGCCTATCCGGTACAGGATGGTATTCCGGTCATGCTGGTCGACGAAGCCGTGGACTGGCCCGGCGAGTACTGCCCACTAGCTCCGAACGAGTAGAGCCCCGCGCTCTGCAAAGAAAAACAACCCCACAGAGAACAAATAAAAGGGAACACCTTCGTATGAGCAACAACACGAACATCATCGACGAACTGCAATGGCGCGGGCTGATCAACCAGTCCACAGATCTGGAGGCATTGAAGGAAGCCGCAGAGAGTCCGATCAGCTTGTACTGCGGTTTTGACCCGACGGGAAGCTCGCTGCACGCTGGCCACCTCGTGCCGCTGATTATGCTGAAGCGCTTCCAACGCTTCGGCCACCGTCCCATCGCGCTGGCCGGTGGCGCGACGGGAATGATCGGTGACCCGCGGGATGTCGGAGAGCGCTCCATGCTCTCGGAAGAGCAGATCGCAGAGAATATGCAGGCAATCAAGGACCAACTTGAAGCCTTCGTGGACTTCACTGAGGCGGGCGAGTCCGCAATTCCGGCGGTGATGGTGAACAACGCGGACTGGACTAGCCAGATCAACGTCATCGAGTACCTACGCGATATCGGTAAGAACTTTTCGCTGAATACCATGCTGGACCGCGATACGGTCAAGCGCCGCCTGGAATCCGACGGCATTTCCTACACCGAGTTTTCCTACATGCTGCTGCAGGCAAACGACTTTGTGCACCTGCACAAAGAGTACGACTGTGTGCTGCAAATTGGCGGTGGCGACCAGTGGGGAAACATCGTTTCCGGCGTCGATCTGAATCGTCGCGTGAATGGTGCGAAGGTCCACGCCCTGACGGTGCCGTTGGTGACAGATGCCGAGGGCAATAAGTTTGGCAAGTCCACCGGCGGCGGCAAACTGTGGCTGGATCCACAGCTGACCAGCCCGTACTCCTGGTACCAGTACTTCATTAATGCTGGCGACGCGGTGGTTATCGACTACCTGCGTTGGTTTACCTTCCTCACTCAGGAGGAGATCGCAGAGCTGGCACGCAAGGTAGAGGAGGAACCCCACAAGCGTGAGGCGCAACGCGTATTGGCACGGGAGATGACCACCCTGGTGCACGGCGAGCAGGCCACCGAAGCAGTGGAGCTGGCTTCCCAGGCGTTGTTTGGTAAGGCAGAGCTGCAGGATTTGGACGAGGCCACGTTGTCTTCCGCATTGCAGGAAACCGAGATTGCCGAGGTCGGCCCAGAGGCAACGATTCTGGATCTGCTGGTTGAGGCGGGACTGGAAAAATCAAAGGGTGCTGCGCGCCGCACCGTGGGCGAGGGCGGCGCTTACGTGAATAACCAGCGCATCGAGGACATCGAGTGGTCGCCGAATTCCAACGATCTGCTGCATGGTTCGTGGCTCGTGTTGCGTAAAGGCAAGAAGCGTTTCGCCGGAGCACGGGTTGTGAATCCTTCCTAGGAGCGTCAGCTTAGCTGTTAACTGATCCCTTGGTAATCGCGTTTTGCGCTTTTACCTGGGGATTTGTGTGTTTTTCGGGGTTGGGTGTAACTTTATCGAAGTCGCCGAGAGGTAGCCGGTTGGTTACTTTTGAGTGACTTTTTGTACTGACTTGGCTCGAGGATTTGACTTTGTTCAGGTTGTTGGGTAAGTTGGTACGAGCCGCCGCTGAGAGGTTAACGTTTGGTTAATCTTCTTGTGGTGTGTGGATGTTGTTTGAGAACTCAATAGTGTGCCAATGTACTTATTTTTTATTTTTGTGTGCATGGTTGTGTGTTGATTGGTCTGTTGGCCGGCGAACCTAATGGTGGTTTGTTGGTTGGTGTGTGCCGGTAAGGTGTTGGAATACGCATCTTTTTGAATACTGTTTAGTGTTTCGGCTGCATTGATGGATTGGTTGGCATGTGATTGTGTTCAACTTTTTGTCTCCCTTTTTTGCCCCGTCGGGTTGGGGAGGCAGTATATTTTTTCTTTGCAGTAATTTTTGGACGCCAGCATGGGCCTGCTTTTGTGGGTTTGTGGTGGTTTGTTCTTTTGGTTAGGTTTGGGCTTTTCACGGCCTTTTCAGTGTTTTGCTGAAATTCTTTTTGTGGAGAGTTTGATCCTGGCTCAGGACGAACGCTGGCGGCGTGCTTAACACATGCAAGTCGAACGGAAAGGCCCTGCTTGCAGGGTACTCGAGTGGCGAACGGGTGAGTAACACGTGGGTGATCTGCCCTGCACTTCGGGATAAGCTTGGGAAACTGGGTCTAATACCGGATAGGAGCCATCTTTAGTGTGGTGGTTGGAAAGTTTTTTCGGTGTAGGATGAGCTCGCGGCCTATCAGCTTGTTGGTGGGGTAATGGCCTACCAAGGCGGCGACGGGTAGCCGGCCTGAGAGGGTGTACGGCCACATTGGGACTGAGATACGGCCCAGACTCCTACGGGAGGCAGCAGTGGGGAATATTGCACAATGGGCGCAAGCCTGATGCAGCGACGCCGCGTGGGGGATGAAGGCCTTCGGGTTGTAAACTCCTTTCGCTAGGGACGAAGCTTTTTTGTGACGGTACCTAGATAAGAAGCACCGGCTAACTACGTGCCAGCAGCCGCGGTAATACGTAGGGTGCGAGCGTTGTCCGGAATTACTGGGCGTAAAGGGCTCGTAGGTGGTTTGTCGCGTCGTCTGTGAAATTCTGGGGCTTAACTCCGGGCGTGCAGGCGATACGGGCATAACTTGAGTGCTGTAGGGGTAACTGGAATTCCTGGTGTAGCGGTGAAATGCGCAGATATCAGGAGGAACACCGATGGCGAAGGCAGGTTACTGGGCAGTTACTGACGCTGAGGAGCGAAAGCATGGGTAGCGAACAGGATTAGATACCCTGGTAGTCCATGCCGTAAACGGTGGGCGCTAGGTGTGAGGGTCTTTCTACGACTTTCGTGCCGTAGCTAACGCATTAAGCGCCCCGCCTGGGGAGTACGGCCGCAAGGCTAAAACTCAAAGGAATTGACGGGGGCCCGCACAAGCGGCGGAGCATGTGGATTAATTCGATGCAACGCGAAGAACCTTACCTGGGCTTGACATACATCAGATCGCTGCAGAGATGTAGTTTCCCTTTGTGGTTGGTGTACAGGTGGTGCATGGTTGTCGTCAGCTCGTGTCGTGAGATGTTGGGTTAAGTCCCGCAACGAGCGCAACCCTTGTCTTATGTTGCCAGCATTTGGTTGGGGACTCATGAGAGACTGCCGGGGTTAACTCGGAGGAAGGTGGGGATGACGTCAAATCATCATGCCCCTTATGTCCAGGGCTTCACACATGCTACAATGGTCGGTACAACGCGCTGCGACACTGTGAGGTGGAGCGAATCGCTGAAAGCCGGCCTTAGTTCGGATTGGGGTCTGCAACTCGACCCCATGAAGTCGGAGTCGCTAGTAATCGCAGATCAGCAATGCTGCGGTGAATACGTTCCCGGGCCTTGTACACACCGCCCGTCACGTCATGAAAGTTGGTAACACCCGAAGCCGGTGGCCTAAACGTGTTAGGGAGCCGTCGAAGGTGGGATCGGCGATTGGGACGAAGTCGTAACAAGGTACCCGTACCGGAAGGTGCGGGTGGATCACCTCCTTTCTAAGGAGCTTTTATTTTGGCTGCAGTTGCAGCCATGACCCACAGTTGTGGGTTGCCCACTGTTGTTTGATGGTGGGTTGGTGGTTGAGTAGGCGAGTGTTCTGCTGCCACCGATGTTTGGAAATTCCGGGTAGGACATACACCTTAATCAGCAGGTCTAAGTGTTGAGACAGTGCTTTGTGACATGCGTAAAAGTGTCCATGTATACGAAAATGAGTGTTGATTGTACGTTGGTGCATTGTTGGGTGTCTGGGGCATTATCCCCTTTTGTGTGTGCCTGACTGGTTGATGAGCGTCGTCTGTTGTGGTGGTGTTTGTTGCTGGTTGGGGTGTTGTGTGAGAACTGTATAGTGGACGCGAGCATCTCACATGATGCCACTTGTTTTTGTGCTTGTGGTGTCTTGTGTGTGATGTGATTTTTCTTTTTGTTTATTTTGTCAAGTTCACTTGTTGCCACTGCATACGGATTGTGTGACCTTTGTGTTGTGTGGTTTGTGTGTGGTGGTTGGTGTGTTCGTTATTTAGGGCACATGGTGGATGCCTTGGCATGCTGAGCCGATGAAGGACGTGTAAGGCTGCGTTAAGCCTCGGGGAGTTGTCAATAAAGCGTTGATCCGAGGATGTCCGAATGGGGAAACCTGGCCCTGGTTATGTGGGGTTACCCTTCAGTGAATTCATAGCTGTTGTGGGGGTTACGCGGGGAAGTGAAACATCTCAGTACCCGTAGGAGGAGAAAATAATAATGATTCTGCTAGTAGTGGCGAACGAACGTGGATGAGGCTAAACCGTGTGCATGTGATACCTGGTAGGGGTTGTGTGTGCGGTGTTGTGGGGCCTAGCTTTGTGTCATCTACCAGTGGCACGCCCTGTGCATTGTTGTTAGGTGAAGTGGTTTGGAATGATCTACCGGAGTAGGTGAGAGTCCTGTAGCTGAAGATGATGATGTGGGGGTTGTTGGGTTCCCGAGTAGCAACGGGCTCGTGGAATCTGTTGTGAATCTGCCGGGACCACCCGGTAAGCCTAAATACTCAGTGTGACCGATAGTGGATAGTACCGTGAGGGAATGGTGAAAAGTACCCCGGGAGGGGAGTGAAATAGTTCCTGAAACCATGTGCTTACAATCCGTCAGAGCACCTGTTTGTGTGTGATGGCGTGCCTTTTGAAGAATGAGCCTGCGAGTCAGCGGCATGTCGCGAGGTTAACCCGTGTGGGGTAGCCGTAGGGAAACCGAATCCTAATGGGGTGATAAGTGGCATGTCCTGGACCCGAAGCGGGGTGATCTACCCATGGCCAGTGTGAAGCAGCTGTAAGAGGTTGTGGAGGCGCGAACCCACGTAGGTTGAAAACTGCGGGGATGAGCTGTGGGTAGGGGTGAAAGGCCAATCAAACTCCGTGATAGCTGGTTCTCCCCGAAATGCATTTAGGTGCAGCGTCGCATTTAGCTTGGTGGAGGTAGAGCGACTGGTTGGTTGAGCGGGACTACAATCTTAGCAATGTCAGCCAAACTCCGAATGCCATCAATTGTGTTGTGCGGCAGTGAGACTGTGGGGGATAAGCTTCATAGTCGAGAGGGAAACAGCCCAGATCGCCGGTTAAGGCCCCTAAGGGTGTACTAAGTGGAAAAGGATGTGGGATCGCGAAGACAGCCAGGAGGTTGGCTTAGAAGCAGCCATCCTTGAAAGAGTGCGTAATAGCTCACTGGTCGAGTGGTTCTGCGCCGACAATGTAGTGGGGCTCAAGTACACCGCCGAAGCCGCGGCAAGCAACATACGTTGTTTGGGTAGGGGAGCGTCGTGCATGGGTGGAAGCGTTACCGTGAGGAGGCGTGGACTGTGTGCGAGTGAGAATGCAGGCATGAGTAACGAATTGTAAGGTGAGAATCCTTACCGCCGGATGACTAAGGGTTCCTGGGTCAAGTTCGTCTTCCCAGGGTGAGTCGGGACCTAAGGCGAGGCCGACAGGCGTAGTCGATGGATAACCAGTTGATATTCTGGTACCCGTACATGTGCGCCCATGATAAAGCACGGATACTAACCACTGCGGATACGCTACCTGTTCACTTTTTTGAGTGTTGGTGGTGTTGATGTCGTGGGGCCTGATGTGTGGTTCAAGTGATGGGGTGACGCAGTGAGGTAGCCGCGCCACTTATTGGATTGGTGGTGTAAGCGTGTAGGCCGTGTGGTAGGTAAATCCGCCGCACTTTGTGGTTGAGGCGTGATGCGTAGACCCTAAAAGGGTTGATGGTGGTGATCCTGTACTGTCGAGAAAAGCCTCTAGCGAGTGTGTGTATGGCCCGTACCCTAAACCGACACAGGTGGTCAGGTTGAAGATACTAAGGCGTTCGGGTGAACTGTGGTTAAGGAATTCGGCAAAATGCCCCCGTAACTTCGGGAGAAGGGGGGCCCTGTGACGTGAAGACCTGTGCGGTTGGAGTGTTGTGGGGTCGCAGAGAATAGAGGGAAGCGACTGTTTATCAAAAA
>NZ_KI515761.1:0-4480 GCF_000478135.1 Corynebacterium sp. KPL1818
AACTCATCGTCTCCGACGAGTGCCGCTTGCCTATCGACGCGCTTGGGAATGGACAACTCGACCTCAAACGGTAAAGGATCGCCTCCGTCTTCCGCGCGTTCCGACCATTCCAGAGCTGAGCCCTGTCGGTCTAAATCTGTGACAGTCACGGTCTTTTCTCGGTGGGCGAAAACCGTAGCGAGAAACATCGTTGTAGTGGTCTTGCCAACGCCACCTTTGGCGTTAATGGCGGTAATGATCATGGCTTCTCCTAAGTGGATGCGTCATTGCGTCTACTAGTTTACAGATTTCAGGAAATACTGCTTTACAGGTCTACAGGCATACGTACATACAGCTTACCGTAAACTATAAACGTGCTGGTAGATGAGCATTTTAGTTCTCTTTATTGTCATGCTCTACAGACAGACCGGCGAGCATGATGCGGTAAAACTCGTTTTCAATGCTCTTATCTTCGAAGTCCGCTGCGACGTGTTCCCAGTGATATTCCTCTAACTGGGGCAGCATCGCAGTAACTGCCATCTTGAGGTAGAAGCCGCGACTACGACCAGTACGGGCACACAAAGTATCTAAGCGCTCGATGATGTCTTCTGGCATCCGTACAGATACCACTCGTCCTGACTTGTGGGGGCCTTGAACCATGGCCGGGAGTCCTTTCACTTATTGCGTAAACAATGTTTACAGTTTGCTTCGCGGCGGTGTAGATATTTTCCACAGCGGTAACTCTCCACTATGTAAACATTGTTTACCATAGGCTCGGAGTCGACGAGGAGGGGACGGACTTTTACTAAAGCTCTGGACCGTCGTCGCTGGGGGTGTTGTCTAGCCAGTTGTCTTGGTCATTGCCGTAGTCGTTATCTGCAGCAGCTTGCTGGTAGATGCGGGATGCCATCTCGTCATCTGCGGTAGCACTCATGCCGAGCGAGTCGAGGAAGTCCATAGACTTCTTCAGGCCTTGCATATCGCGACGTTGGGTAGACAGTGTGTCGAGTTCGGTCTCCAACTGGCGAATCGGGGTAGTAAAGCTCTCGCGATAGTCCACAGCTTGGTCGTAGTGCTGCGCGACTTTATCGCGCAGTCGGATTGCTTCATCGAGGATTGCTTGATCCTCCTTGCCGTGGCGTAGTCTGCCGAAAAAGCCCCTCGTGTTCTTTTCTTCTGCGGACTCACGAACCACCTGCTCTTGCTGTTCGCATTGCTTCCCGAGCTGCTCAACCGCCTGGTTGGCTTGGTCGTACTCACCGCGCAGCGTTTCTAGCTGGGCGCTGACTCGGTCTATCTCGGTATCGAGGTTCCCCAGGGCATCGCCAAAGTCCTGTTCCGTCTGCTCGCAAGGGGATGCGAGCTCTGGCTGTGCCACCTCATCGGTACTGTCGGCTTGAGCGCGAGCATGGAAGTCGACGAAGCGGGCTTCGCGCTTAGCGGCAAACGCCTGCATGTAGGCACCCATCTCGGTGCCAGCAAAAGGACTATCAGTATCTATATGGGTAGGGTGATTGACCAGTTTGGCCAGTTCCCAGTCCTGCTTGGCCTGTCCAAATAGTGCTTGAGGTGTGCGGTCACCTTGGGCGCGCACGCCTGCAGACACCAAGAGGTCGCGGGCGTACTCGGCAGACTCGCGCCGAGAAACCTGGTGTATCTGGCCGTGCCCGGTCTCGGTATCTCCCGGTTGAGTCTCTGCGATGTAGAGGAAGTTACCTTCACGTCCACGGGTCATAGGCACGTAAACGCTAGCTTTATCCAGGTTGCCGACACCAGCGACAACGCGAGCTACATCTACGGTCACACCTTGGGAACTATGCCCGGTAGCGGCATAACCGAGTTGGACATGTTTTTCCAGGTAATCGCTATTTAACGTCACTGTGGCAGAAGTATCGTCACATCGACGGGCGGTAATCGAGCCGTCATAACCGATGGAATCAACAACCCAGCGTTGACCATTGCGCACCATATCCCCGCTGCTAGTAATCAGCTTCGAGTCATTACGACGAGTCAGGACTACATCACCAACGCCAGCTTCCAGACCATCAGACAAGCACAATCGGTTCTCAGCGTTAATCTCGCCGCGCTCGGCGCGAATCTTCTGTGCCGCAGCATTAAGCGCGGTGACCTGATCGCGAGTGGAAGCAACCAGCAATGACTGCTTGCCTGCGGCAGTATCCTCGCGCCACCCAGCCAAAGCATCGTCCATCATGGCCGTTACCGAACCAGCATGCAGGCGCTCATGGCGCATATACCACTCGGCGGCACGGGAAACGTCTGCTTCTTCGCCACCGCGCAACCACTTCGATGCTTCACGCTCACCGGCATCACACTGGCGAAACACCTCGGTTAGTTCGACCGCATCAGGAAGCTCATGAGACAAGGTAGCCAGCAGACCAGAGCGTGCCTTAACCGCCGAATACTGCTCTGGATCACCGACAAAAACCACACGCGAACCTGCGGCACTAGCCGTCTCCAGCACGCGAATCGTATCCGGGTTAGACACCATGCCGGCTTCATCTACGACTAGGACGGTGTCCTGTCCCCACCCCAACTTCGCCGCTGTTTGCTCCGGTGTCAGCTCGCCTGTGCCAACATATGCGCGGGCAATCGTCATGGATTCATCAGCCACATTCTCGCCCACCATCACATCAGCAGCCTTGCCAGTCGGCGCTAGACCCACGACGTGTTTACCGGCCTGATTCCATGCCTTGTGCGCTGCTTTAAGTGAAGACGTCTTACCGGCACCGGCAGGCGCGACTACCACAGAAGCCAGATAATCAGAGCTGACAACCGCGCGCATAGCGTCCGCCTGGGCAAGTGATAGTTCACCTTCAACCGGCTGAATCGACTCAGCAGTAACCCCGCGCTCAACCCGTGCGGTAGCCATATCAACAGCCCGTTCAACCTCGTCGACAACCTCGACAGTGGTGTACTTCTGCGAGCCTTCGCGCTGGGTATTATCCAGCTCGCGGGATTTCTCCGGAGTCACCGACCACGTTCCTTTTTCACCCAACGCAGCATCGACAAGCCGCTCCACAGTGGCAGTCATATCCTGCGGAGAAACTGCGCCAGGGCGGATAAGTTCCGCTGCTTTTTCAGCTACATCGGCACGAGTAAACGTGGAGCGTTCTGCGATAACCTCGGCCAAAATCTGGGCAGGTTTCGGCAAGAAATCCTCCCCCAATTCACGCGAGTCCTCTTTACCTCTTGGCTCCAGTCCGTCCACAAACGCACGCACCGTTGCGCCATGTTCGGCACTAGCCCACTCGGTTTCTAACTCGTCTAGTGGAGTCTCGGTATCCTTAGTGCGGCGGGTGATTTTCTGCGCGATGCGCTCATACGCCGCCCGCGTCTCCAGCCCATTATCGGCCTGCCACTGGTCAATCTCACGCGCCCTAGTCGAATACGACTCAAGCAATTCTGGGTCATCAAGACCGACGATTTCCGCGCACCCATTGACCACATCACCGAACTCCACACCAAGTTTTCGACTCAGAATTTCGCGCACCGTGGCCTGATAAACCATGCCCGCCGCGCGCGCTTCGTGATACAAACTAACCCCATCCAGAGTGCGAGCCTTGCCGTCCTGGCACAACTGCTTATTCGCCAACAACACGTGGGAATGGACGTGAGGATCACCCGCACGTGAAGTTCGGTGTTCATATTTCACGCCAGAAATACCCGCCAATTTTTCAATGATCAGACGCTTCTTTGACGCAGCAGGGTCTTGCTTTCGCGTATAGCCGGCATGCTCTGATAAGTAATCCAATGCCTGACTTACTGCCGCCTGGTGGGCTTCATCAACGATGCTACGAACCGAAGAATCAGCACCCATACCCCACAACAATGAAACAGATTTCGGCGCACAAAACGTCAGATCGAACCCCGGAACCCCTTTATCCCCGAGAACTTTTCCAAGCTTTACACCACTCGGGGCAACCGCCTTATTGAACCAATCCTCAACTGTTTTTCCCGACACAACAGCGCCGTTTTCGGCACCCAAAAACGCCGAAACCTCGGCCACTTTTTCACCCCGAAGCCACACCGAAGCTGGCTGCTTTCCGTCCTCGGAATAGTACGAATCCGGCCCTCGATTCTCATCAACCGTGGACTGATAATAGGCCACAGAATGCGCGCCCATCTTCGCGATAGTCAGCACGCACGCCACCTCCTCTAACCAGCACGGTGAGCATCTGAACACCCCTAAGCACTTCTAGTGCAAATGTACCATGAACTAAATCGCTTGCGCTCTAGTTGAGCGAGGAGAGGAGCAGTCATTTCGACGGCGCTGGTCGTGTCAGGCAATCGCTAGCGGTAACTGCGAGCGTCAGGATGTGACAATCACACGGGCCCCGGAAGTCGCGCACGCGACTTCCGGGGCAGCACCAAACCACGAGCGGAGGACGCTCGGTTGAGAATGCGAACGCCGCCCATCCTCTGGGCAAGGACAGGCAGTGTTCTTGCCAGCGGGGCAAGTAGAGCACTCGGGGGGGGGGGG
>NZ_KI515762.1:0-3368 GCF_000478135.1 Corynebacterium sp. KPL1818
CCCCCCCTGCGCAACAATAGGCCCTACCTATGCACACACGTTTTAACCTGCGCGACCGGTGGTCATCGGTTACTTTGAATCTATGGCTAAATACTTAAAAGCTGACCAACCCGAGAAAACCGCAATCCTCGAGCATCATCAAGACTGCACCATCGTCCAGCAAATCGGAACCGAAAAGGTAGAATACACCGGATGCAAGGACGTTTACGTATTCATGTCGGGAACGGTCCTAGTTCCAGGCATTAGCAGCGATATGGTTCTGAACTCAGCAGCGGGGCCGATCAAAATCACCCGCACCGGAAAAGATCCTGTTCCTAGTTTTGATTTTGATGAACCCGGAGAGATTTAGCCCCTCGTTAAATCTCCGTAACGATCAATGTATGTACTTGCGTTCTAGTGTGTCCTAGTGGCTATGCCTTCCGTCAAAGCCTAACGGTGACAATGCTATTTGGCTTTGTTGTTGATCGAAGGCTAGGAGTGAAAAGGTGACGGACATTGTTCATGAAGTCTAGGACACGCACCTGTGCGCCTTATTTATCAAAGCCCACGGGGATGCTGGAGACTACGAGTACGCGCTAGACGCCGCCAAACACCTACAGGCAATACTGGCAGAATTGCCTGCTACTTCCCCACTGGCTCACGACGCCGGCATGCTCGCTGAGTTTGTGCGCGCGGCACAGAGGAGTTTTTCTCAGCAACGCCCCGCAGATAATCCAGATGAGCTTCTAGGCTTAGCCGCCAGTCTCAAAGAACGTTTGAAAGGGACTTAATAAAAGGAAACTCCCCAGTGCTTCCAACAATGAGAAACACTGGGGAGAAGCCACCTGCGGGGATGCAGGAGTCGTGGCACATGCGATAAACATTCCCCGTGAAGGTACTGGCTGCTGATGTCAAAGCTAGGCAAATAGAGAAAGGTTTTTCTTCATGCGAAGTTCTATCTAACTGCCTAGCGGCAGGGGAACCGTATATTGCTTACGGCATGTTCCACTTTTGGTTAGATAAGACCGGCCTCCCGCAGGGCTTTCAAATGGCGATTAGCCTGCTGCCGAGTAATGCCTAGTTCTTGGCCTACGGTTCGCCCTGAAGGAAGCTTTCCTGTCTGAGTCAAAAAGTCCATCGCTGTCGCTAGTACCCGTCCGCGGGTTCCTTTCCCTCGGCTCTGACGAAGTGCGTTTGCGGCGCGGAGCTTCGTACGCTCTGTCTGTGCGTACTCACCTTCGGGGTCTGTTTTCCAGCGTTGTGCTGCTTTCTGTCCGCCTCTGCGGCCCATGGTGGATAGTGCTTTTCGTTCGCTGCTGGTGGCTTTTCCTGGTGCGCTAGAGCCGCTGTAGGCCTTGCTCTTGGACTGGGTGACGTAGCCACGCACACGACGTGCCATGGTTTGGCGGTCGCGCATGGGCGGCATTTCACTGTCACGGCCGGCTCCGCCGTGGGAGTGGGCGACGTTGTAGGCGTGCTCGTAGGCATCAATAATCGCCGCATCAGTCAGGCGTTGGCCTTGTTGGCGTAGCCGGTGACCAGTCTTAAGCGCGTGTTTAAAGGCGGTTTCGTCACGTGCCGCTTTTCCCTGAGTAATCCACAGCACGCGCACACCGTCAATAAGCTCCGGATCGTATTGGTCAAGACCATCAGCGATTTCAGCATCTACGTCCTGGGCAAGAGCTTTAAATGCTTGGGCTTCCTCGCGACGGGTTTTAACTGCGTTGATAAGTTCCCAGCCAGAGGAAAATTGCTGGCGCGGAACGGGGTTGAACTGGTCGTGTCCTGCCATGTCCCTTACCTGCTTTACCAAGTCTCCAAGACGCATCACCCTGTTGTGCTGCCTGTACCAACGATAGGCCGTAGGCGATTTACCTGTGTAGAACGGGTTGCGGCTAAAGCGGTGGGAGAAGTGAGGGTCGTGGTCTAAAAGCTCACCTAGTACGCGTGTGGTTGCTGCCAGTAGCTTCATCTGCGCTGATTTACCGCCACGGTCAGCGTAGACGGGGTCAATAAGCCAAATGAACTGGGATTTCCCGTTAGTCGGGTTGATTCCCGCCCAGGCTGGCCCGATGTTGTGCGAAACAAGTGAACGCACCACGCTACGTACATAGGGGTTTAAGTCCGCAGGGTCACCGCCGGCTGTTCCTATCTGGTCAACGTCGACGACTAGGACGGCAGCGTACTGCTTATTAGTGAGCATGACGTACTCGCATCGTCCTAAAGCTTCGGTGTCGAAGCGATACATACGCGGCGAGTTTGTTCCGTCAGGTTTACGGATATACGCCTTGGAGAAGTCACGTCCGATAGACCCGTGGAGTACCTCGCGGCCTAAATGTGCGCGGAGCAAATCGCGGTCGCTAGCTGACGCCGGGGTGTTATCCAGCCCGCCTCGGTCGCACTCGACACGGGTCGGCGTTTTAATGTGCGCATTCTGCGCATGAGTCTGTAAACTCATGACCGTGCTTTCTCCCAGAGATGTGCTGGGTGATAAGCGAAAGTCATCGGGTTGCCGCCCGGTGGCTTTCTTCGTTTTTAACTGTCTTCCACCGACTCTAAATGACACTGGTGTCATTTATCAGTCATGACACGCGAAGAATTCACCTTTTATCTGCAGTTACGCATGGCAAGACATACGTAACTGCTTTTCGTCTGTGCAGATCTACTTCCCCATTTTTCTCGTGCGCATATTTACTGTTACGGCGATGGGAATGGATTATCTAGAACTGCTGGGTTTACAGGGATGCAGCTTTACATCACCTGTATTTCTGTAAACCCTTATTTATTGTTGCGTACGTATTCTTCGAGGTAATTGCTGACAATCTCGCGAATGGTCACGCCCTTTTGCGCGGCGATGACTTTGAGTTCTGAGTGAAGTTCTCGGTCAATTTCGACGGTCATCTTCTTGACATAGTCGCGGCCGGTGGGCTGATGGAATGCACCTCGTACTGTTTTCTTCTCCGCTGCCGGGGTCGGCTTTGCGGTTTTCTTTGACGAGGTTCGCGGGCCTTGCTGGGCCCTGGCGCGTTCTTTGCTGGTGCTCATTTCATCATCTCCATCAGTTCGTCTGCGACCTGTTCATAGCCGTGCATGTCTGGGCCTGGGCAGTAGCCGAAGGCTAGGTGCATGTCCTCACGTAGCGGGATTTCGGTTTTAAAGTGGGGCATTTGTTCTGCATCAAGAGCTTCTCGTGCAGCGTCAAGAGCGCTGGTACCCTTCCTAGCGAAAGTCAGCAGGACTGCATGCGGTGTTCCGCTAACTGCGTCGCGCAGTTCCCACACGCGGGAGAGGTCGGCTGCAGCAGAACGGGTTGGAAGAATGATGAAATCGCTGACAGCGATTGCTGCTTCAATAGCGTTCTCATCTCCTGGCGGGACATCAATGAACAT
>NZ_KI515763.1:0-2304 GCF_000478135.1 Corynebacterium sp. KPL1818
GGGGGGGCTGGCGGAAAGTTTCCTGAAGTTTCCTGCACAGAAGATTTCAAGATAACTACAGGAGCAGTGGAGTGCTTAGACTTTAGAGCGGAAGGAATCTTGTCAGAGACGGTAGGCTCTGAACTTTTGGGTGCTCCTGGCGACTCGGAATGACCTTTCGTTGAAAACAGGACCTGTGAGCATGCATGCATTGGCCGTGCGCGAAGAGGAGTGTCGGAGTGAATTGTTCCCCCATCGGTCATACTGGAAACCAGTTACCCACTAGTGGGAGTAGTTCAGGCGGGAAACAAATAGAATAAAATCTGTAAGTGTGCAGTGTTTTCCGCTATACAGTGGCCCTCTGCATGTGTATGATCAAGGCTTGTGAGTAGTGAAAAGCCTCGTACATTGAGAACGGACGGTAGGATATGCCAAACTTGGGTGCCCCAGAGATATTAATAATACTATTTATTATTATGCTCCTTTTCGGTGCAAACAAACTCCCGGAACTAGCGCGATCTGTTGGAAAGTCTGCCCGAGTTCTTAGATCTGAAGTTCGTGAACTTTCATCTGATGAAGAAAAAGGAGAGTTGAAAAATGACTAAGAAAGCACTTGTGTCCGCCATTGCTGCTGCTGCGATGGTAATCACGGCCCCCGTTGCTGGAGCAGCGACTCCGGAAGCTCAAAAGTCCGGTGAATCTATTACGTACTACGCAAAGGGGAAAGAGTACCGCTCTAAGGACATTGATGGCTTCTGGAAATGTATGACCGGAAGAAGCGGGTATAGTTTCCTGGGCTATGGTGTCTCCCTTACCTGCCACAAGCATGGCGATAAGTGGTATTTCAACTACTGGGAAAAATAAATCTCAGATCCTGAGAATCAAGGCTTCGAATAAGTTTTATGCGAGCGAAAAACCGGAAAGGGACAACCAATAAGGCCGATAAGGGAGAGATGACGCTTGTCGGCCACCTTACGGAGCTTCGTAGAAGAATTATACTTTCGCTTGTATTTGTGATTTTAGGATCAATAGTTGGTTATTGGTGGTACGGAAACAACTTTTTCCATGTTCCACCTCTAGGGGAAATCTTAAGAGGCCCTTATTGCTCCCTGCCTTCAGAGTTAAGGGCAGACTTTTCTACAAATGGCGAGTGTAAACTGTTGGCAACAAAGCCGTTCGACATGTTTATGCTAAGGTTCAAGATAGGGCTTCTAGCTGGAATTGTTATCTCCTCGCCATTATGGCTATCTCAACTATGGGCCTTCATAGCCCCAGGATTGTATAAAACAGAAAAAGTTTTTGCGCTTACAATAGCCGCAATATCATCGTTATTGTTTATCGCGGGGGCGCTTACGGCCTATTTTGTTTTAGAACAGGGGCTGGATTTCCTACTTGGCGTTGGTCGAGATTTTCAAATAGCAGCCATAAATGGTTCTGACTACTATAATATAGTCCGGAATTTCATTCTTCTGTTTGGCGCATCTTTCGAGATCCCTTTAATGGTTGGAGTTTTAAACTATTTTGGAATACTTAAATATAGTGCCATTAAGGGGAAAAGGAGATTGGTGTGGGTAGGTACCGCAATTATCGGTGCCGTTTTTTCTCCAGGTCAAGAAGTTATAAGTATGCTCGTACTTACATTCTGTCTAATATTACTTCTTGAAGTATCATTTTTATTTTGTAGATTAAATGATAAGAAAAAGGCTAGGGCTTTATAAGCCGTAGGTTAGAGCGTTGTCACAGCATTTGATACTTACATCCGATACCCAATCTAACTAGAGTTCTGGCTTCCATACTGCCGCTACTGCACAGGCAAAACCAAGCACAAATTGCATTACATCTCCCAGAATCAAGACTAGATTACACAGTGGGAGGCTGTGACAGAACCGCCATTTTGGTGGCTCTGTCATAAAGAGAGCAGCGGTGTCCCATCCAACTGCACCAAACCCGAATAAGCCGCCTGCCAGGCTGTGATGCCAAAATGGGGTTTCGTGGCACACGGCTCGTCCTCATCTACTCAAGGCAGTTGGCAGAAAACGCGAAAACACATGTTAGTGCTGACGTTATTATGCCGAGGTATATTCGAGTGGCGTGCATCATCTCTTTTCCAAAAATAAGCACTTGCTTTTAGCGCTGGCTGCCTACAAGAGCGAAGAAAGCATCGATTCTATAAGCCCGAATAGCAGTGGCTAGTATTGCCCTCTGCAGGCCCATCGGTTGCGACTATTCGTCCAAATTTTCTCGAGACGGTAGTATCCGGGCTATTCTTTTATCTAGTCAGTAGTGCGGGCAGGGGCGGAGGGGAGAGTCATGCCCCCCCCCCCC